>NZ_CP104877.1:1468165-2936331 GCF_025452095.1 Paenarthrobacter sp. JL.01a | reverse complement strand
ACAGGGGGAGAAACAGGTGGCGTTCAGTGTTCGACGGCGGCTGGCGGGGGCGGCTGCCTTGGGAACCGTCGGTGTTGTGCTGGCTGCCTGCAGCGTGAATGTTCCCGACCCAACGGCGCCCAAGCCCTCGCCGTCGGAATCAACCCTCGCGACCCCTACCATTACGCCCGGGCATGATGCCGAGGCCGTGGCTGCGAAGGACCTGCCGTTGGCGGCCGGTGGCACCCTGGCTCCCGGTGATCCCGTGACTGTGGCCGGCAAGCTGGAAGAAGTGCCGGGCTGGTCCTTGGTGCACTCCGGCTTGCAGGGCGAGGTCCTGTACAGGAAAACCGACGGATGCACGCTCGCCGCCCGCGTTAGCGTGAACCAAAGTCCACTGGTTGTGGCCGGTGACGATACTGCTTCCACCAAGGCCCTGTTTCACTACCTGAATTCGGCAATCGACGTGGAGACGCTGAAGCCGGCGTCGTTGCCGTGGGGCCAGGATTCGGACAAGCCCAAGCACAGCGTGGAGTTCCTGTCCTTGGAGTCATCCGGGGCTTCGGGCAGCAAGCCGGTGGTGGTGTTTGCCAGGCTGTTCAGTGCCCCTGCGTCCTCGGTCTATATCTCCCTGGCGTGCCCAAGTGACGCTGTCCTGGCAACGGCCCGGGCCGATGTCCAAGCCAAGCTCGCGGTGATTCCGCCGTCCTGAACCCCTTGCCGGGGATTCGGCGTATCACTAAAGCAATGGATCTTGTTTTTAGAGTTATCCTGTGGGCATGAGCGCATCCGGTCTTCCGTGGACCAGAAGAATCGCGGCAGTAGCCTCCTTGGGCGACGACCACCGTCGCCGTCTTTTTGAATACGTCCTTGCGGCTCCGGAACCGGTAGGGCGGGACGAGGCTGCGGCTGCCATGGATCTTCCACGCAGCACTGCATCGTTCCACCTGGAGCGGTTGGCCCGGGAGGGCATCCTGAGGGTTGAATTCAGGAAGGCCGCGCACAAGGCGGGGCCTGGCTCAGGCCGGCCGGCGAAGCTCTACAGCCCCGAAGTCCAGGAAGTGTCCGCCTCCATCCCCGAACGGAACTATGACCTCGCCGGCCATCTCATGGCCGGGGCGATCTCACGCTCCACTGCGGAGGGCATTCCCGTAGGCGCAGCTCTCATTGATGTTGCCCGCGGCAAGGGCCGTGAGTCAGGCAAGCCCGGAGACTTGCCCGGTGCGTTGCGCGACCTTGGATACGAGCCGTCGGCTGATGGCTTGGGAGGGTACCGTCTGCGCAACTGTCCATTCCACCGTTTGTCGCAAGACCATGAGGACGTCGTCTGCACCATGAATGGAGCCTTCCTCTCGGGCGTGGCTTCGGCGTCCGGGCTGTCGGAGGATTGCGTGATACTTGACCCGGGTGCGGGACATTGCTGTGCGCGCATCGGCACTGTGCAGGAGATCACGGAGTCCTGAGCCCCAGGCGTCGGTAGAATGGCAAGGTGCCTGTATACCTTGACCACGCCGCTACGACGCCCCTCTCGGCCGCAGCGCTTGCCGTCATGACGCGCGAGTTGGCGAAGACGGGAAACCCGTCATCCCTGCACGGTGCCGGCCGGCGAGCCAGGCGGGCCGTCGAGGACGCTCGGGAAACCCTGGCCGCCGCCGCAGGCGCCCACCCCTCAGAGGTCATCTTCACTTCGGGTGGAACGGAAGCTGACAACCTCGCCGTCAAGGGACTCTACTGGGCCCGCCGCGACGAAAACCCGCGCCGGACCCGCATACTCTGCTCCGCCGTCGAACATCACGCGGTCATGGACACCGTCGAATGGCTTGAGCGCCATGAAGGCGCGGACGTCACCTGGCTTCCGGTCGACAGTGAAGGTGCGGTCCGGCTTGACGTCGTTGAAGCCGAGATTTCGCGCGATCCCGAATCGATCGCACTGATAACGGTGATGTGGGCCAACAACGAGGTCGGCACCATCCAGCCCGTGGCGGAGATCGTGGAACTGGCCAAGCCACACGGCATCCCGGTCCACTCCGACGCCGTGCAGGCTTTCGGCTCCATACCCGTCGATTTCCGTGCCTCCGGCCTTGCTGCCATGTCCGTATCCGGGCACAAGCTGGGCGGACCCGTGGGCGTGGGCGCGCTCTTCCTCGGCCGGGCGGTCAAGCTGACCCCTGTCCAGCACGGCGGCGGACAGGAACGCGATGTCCGCTCCGGAACGTTGGATACGCCCGCGGTTGCCGCGTTCGCTGCAGCCGCGGAAGCAGTCACTGCGAAGCTGCCCGAGGAACGGGAACGACTGACCGCCCTGCGTGAACAACTCATCAGTGGAGTCCTTGAAACGGTTCCCGATGCAGTGCTGCGCGGCGCCCGCGGGGAGCGGCGGCTTCCCGGCAACGCACACTTCACCTTCGGCGGCTGTGAAGGGGACTCCCTGCTGTTCCTGCTGGACCTGGCCGGCGTCGAATCCTCGACGGGCTCGGCATGCACCGCTGGTGTGCCGCGGCCATCGCACGTCCTGCTGGCCATGGGTATGGATGAGGACACTGCCCGTGGTGCGCAGCGCTTTACTCTGGGGCATACGTCCACCCAAGCTGATGTCGATGCGCTGCTGAAAGCACTTCCCGAGGCCTGTGCCAGAGCGCGGCAGGCCGGTATGGCAGGGCATGAATCCTCCATCCAGACAGCGGCAACTGTTGCCCGGCGGGGTGTCGCGTAACCTGCCTCTATGGCTGGTTGTCGTCTGGCAGCAGTTCTTCCAGGGGTACGCCAGGGTCAGTGAGGCGGCCGACATCCACTGCGACGCGACCGGAAATGAGCGCCTTGATGGGTTTCTGGACACGCCGCTGGTTGATGCTCATTCCAGCAACAACCCTGTCTTGCTGAAGCCAAAAGGCAATAAAGCTGCCCTCCTCCATGGAGCCACGGACCACCGGTGATGCACCCGAAGCCAGCGACGGGTAGCCGGAATACTCCATGCTTACGGTGAACTGGTCCGTGTAGAAGTACGGAACTACATCCAGCACGGCATCCTTCCCCAGCATGGATTTGGCAGCCACTTTCCCGCCATTGAGCGCGTTGGCCCAATGTTCGCTGCGATGGTGCTCGCCGGTATAGGGGTGCAAGGCGTTGGCTGCATCCCCTGCCGCCAATACGTCCGGGGCACTGGTGTGCAGGCCGGCGTCCACCAGGATCCCGTTGCTCAGTTCCAGCCCGGCATCCTCTGCGAGCGCCGTATCCGGGACGACGCCCACGGCGATGATCACGACGTCGGCGGGCAGGGTTTCGCCGGAATCGGTACGGACCGCTGTGGCCCGCCCCTGCCGGCCTTCAATGGCGGCCGCGCTCGCAGGCAGGCGGAAGCTGACGCCCTGTTCTTCATGCACCCGCCGGAAGTAACCGCCAAGCTCGGGTCCTATGGCCGCACTCAGCGGGATGTCTTCGAGGCCGAGCAGGGTCACGTCGTTTCCATAGGTGCGCGCAGCGGCAGCGAGTTCCATGCCGATCCAACCGGATCCGACCATGACCACCTTGCGGCCCCCGTCGGCCAGTAGTGACCTGAGTTTCAGGCTGTCCTGGAAGGTCCGGAAGGTCATGACGCCCTCCAGCTCCGCCCCGGGCAGGGGGATCCTGCGGGGCTGGGCTCCTGGGGCGAGCAGCAGTTTGCTGTACGGAAGCGCCCGGTCATCGGCCAGCCTGACGCTGTGGCTGCCCGGATCAAGTCCGGTGGCCCTGACGTCAAGGAGGAGTTCGACGTCGTTCTCCCTGTACCAGTCCCCAGGGACCACCTCCACGGATTCTTCGTCCGCTTTTCCGAGGAGGAATTCCTTGGAGAGAGGAGGGCGGATGTAGGGGGGCCGCGCTTCAGCGGCGAGGAGGGTAAGCGCCCCATCGTAGCCTTCGGCCCTCAGGGTCTTGGCGGCGGTGGCGCCTGCCAGTCCACCGCCGACGATGACGATTGCTTCGTGTGCCATGTCTGCTCGATTCTAAAACCAATAATCTTGACTTTAGAATTCTCCGGTGGGTCCGTCAAGGGGATTTCCGGTGGACGTGGTATCGCACGCTAGAATGAATGGGCGACCGCGGCCGTCAGAAGCCGTTGAACGCCCAATCCCTTCCTACAGAAAGCCAGCATGCGAGTACTTGCAGCAATGAGCGGCGGAGTGGACTCCGCCGTTGCCGCCGCCCGGGCCCTCGAGGCCGGGCACGACGTCGTGGGGGTCCACCTCGCGTTGTCCCGCATGCCGGGCACCCTGCGCACCGGAAGCCGCGGTTGCTGCACCATCGAGGACTCCCGTGATGCATGGCGTGCCTGCGATGTTCTCGGAATTCCCTACTACGTCTGGGACTTTTCCGAGCGCTTCAAGGAAGACGTCGTCCAGGACTTCATCGACGAATACGCCGCCGGACGCACACCCAACCCCTGCATGCGATGCAACGAGCGCATCAAGTTCGCCGCCTTGCTTGAAAAGGCGATCGCGCTTGGCTTCGACGCCGTCTGCACGGGCCACTACGCCAAGGTAATCGAAGACGCCGACGGCAACCGTGAACTCCACCGCGCTGCCGACTGGGCGAAGGACCAGAGCTACGTCCTGGGCGTGCTGACCCACGAGCAGCTCAAGCACTCCATGTTCCCGCTGGCGGACACCCCTTCCAAGGCCGAGGTCCGCGCAGAGGCCGAGCGGCGTGGCCTGTCAGTGGCGAACAAGCCCGACAGCCACGACATCTGCTTCATTTCCGACGGCGACACCCGCGGCTGGCTGGCCGAAAAGATCGAGATGACCACCGGCGACATCGTCGACGAGACCGGAGCCAAGGTCGGCGAGCACCCGGGTGCCAACGCGTTCACTGTGGGGCAGCGGCGTGGCTTGAAGTTGGGAACCCCTGCCGCCGATGGCAAGCCCCGGTTCGTCCTTGAAATCCGTCCCAAGGAAAACAAGGTTGTTGTGGGTCCGGAAGCCCTCCTGGCGATCGATGAGATCCGCGGCATCAAGGTTTCCTGGGCCGGCCTGCCCATCTCCGAAGTTGCCACGGGTGAAGAATTCGATTGCTACGCCCAGGTCCGTGCCCACGGCGATCCCGTGCCGGCAGTCGCCCGCGTCGAAGCGGTCGAGGACGAGTCCGGCGTGGAACGGGCACAGCTGGTGGTTACTTTGAAGGATCCGTTGCGCGGTGTGGCCCCCGGCCAGACCGTCGTCCTCTACCAGGGCAGCCGGGTTTTGGGACAGGCAACCATCGACGCCGCGCGCTCACTTCAGCGGGTAGCCCTCTAGGAGCCATTGCCTCCGTCATCAGCCACCTCCATACTGGGCTAAGCAGCGCTTCCGCTGCGGTGTGTGGGGTCCGCACTCGGGGTGGCGATGACTGTGGCATTTCCAAAGAAGGGCCCGGGAGATATCAAAGCCGGGCAAATGGTCTCGGTGACGATCCTCGCCGAGGGTCCAATCGGCGCAGGCGGTGGGCCACCCCTAACGGCGCAGGTCCGCATTCCCGTTGAACGGTTGCGGCGCGGTCCTACCGGCCACCGCTATGCGATCCACATCCGGAAATGGCGGGGGACCACTGTCTCGCCTGTAACCCTGACGCAGCAGGGCGATCCCTGGCGGTTGATTTCCGAGCCACCACCTGCCGGCCTGCGCGAACTCCTGGACGACACCCGTTTCCTGGCCCAGCACGTTTACGGCGTGGCCATGAGCACCTTGGACATCTTTGAATCCACGCTCGGCAGGCGCATGCCGTGGAATCCCGAGGGGCGGGTGGTGCTCAAAGCCCGCGACCTCGTGACGGCCACCGATACCGGCTACGAGCGCGGAACCAACATCATCCGCTTCGGTTCGGTGGACCGTATGGGGTACAAGGTTCCCACGGCCTTGTACCGTGACATCGTTGCCCATGAGGTGACCCACGCGATCCTGGATGGATACCGGCCGGCGTGGGCGGACCAGATGGCCACCATGGAACAACTGGCAATGCACGAGGCACTGGCCGACCTCGTGGCCATCCTCTCCGTGTTCTCCTCCAAGGATGTGGTCTACCGCCAACTCGAAGCCGCAGCCGAGGGGTTGGGGCCAGCACAGCCCACCGATGACTCCGTCCTCATGCGCTCCCTCTTCGACTTCGCCCGGGACCTCTTTGCCCGCGGGCCGTTGCGCGAACCGTTCGTCGGGGCAGTGCCCGCAGGATGGCAAGTGTTGCCTGAGCCCCACGCGCGCGGTGCCGTGGTGGTAGGTGCAGTGCTCCGCTCGGTCCAACGCCTATGGTCCGAACGGAACGCCCGTTACGGGGAAGGCCGCAGTTTGCAGCAGCTGGCCGAGTCGGGCTCGATCGTGGCTACCAGGATCCTCAGGATGGTGATCCGCGGACTGTCCTACATGCCGCCGGTGGATGTTTCGTGGCGTGATCTCCTGCGCGGCATCATCGCTGCCGACCTCGACATGGTGCCCGATGACGTCCACGGCTACCGTGAAGCGCTCCAGGAGGAATTTTCCGCCATTGGCATCCGCCGGGTCTCACTGAACAACATCAGCGGCGTGGACTACTACCAAGGACTCCGATATCCCATCCGCCTCTCGGCCCTCGGATCAGACCCCCAGGAAGTGCAGCGCTTCGTCTGGGAGAACCCCCGGCTCCTGGAAGCGGCCCGGTTGGAGCGGCGCACGCCACTGAGCTCAACCCGGGTCCGAACCTCCGAGCGTGTCTCACCGGACGGGTTCATCATTTCCGAGATCGGGGCTTCCTTCATCCAGACTGTCCGGATGAGCCGGAGGGAAGCGTATGTGCGCCTCGGGGTCAAGACCGGGAGGGACTACATCGACGTGCGCGGGGGAGGACTGTTGAGGTTCGACGCCGGTGGCCGCCTGGTCTACGCCGCGCTCAAGCCAGTGATGGACAGGGACCGCCAGGGCCAGCTGTTCGGTTCGGACGAACACCACGAAGCCGAAGAAGCTGCCTCGTCAGGGGTGCGGGACAAGTTCCACGGCACCGGCGATTAGCCGCTGGTTTTCAGGTTCCCCATGCAGCTTTGCGGGCAGTCCTTGACGCCTCCAGCTGCGCTACCTGGTCGAAGCCGCCGGCTTTGAGTCCCTTGCTGACCTGCTTGAGCAAATCGGCGCGGGCCAAGGTTCCATCACTGCGCAGGTTCTTGACCAGGTTGAAGGTGAAAGCCCCGTTGTAGCGGCCATCCATCAGGGCATCGGCCGCGGTTTGGTCGGATCTGCAAGCGGCCATGAGGACGGGCGTCGACAACTTTGCCGTTTTCATCAAATCCCGCAAAGTCCGCGTTTCCAGGTCGTCATGGGCCATGACCGCACGTGGTGTCGGCGCCGGGAGGAAGCGGGGACGGCGCCCGGGAATCAGGTCCAGCGACTTCAAGCCCGTGCCGCTGTGGCAAGTATCAAGCACCACCTCCATCAGGACGCCATCGGGAAGGCGGCCGAAAACTGCGGCAAGTTCGTCGTCGGAAATGACCGTGCCGGCGTCCCAGGCGTCACCTGAACTGTTGATGTCGTAGCACGCGAACGCCTCATCAAGGCTGTCCTCTTCGTCCCCGTTGGTGTCGGGAATCTGCGTGCCGTGGCTTGAGAAGGTGAAGACGAGTTGTTGCACAGTGCCGGCAACAGCTGCGTCCACCAGGGAGTTGAGCTCGGCCAGAACAGCTTTCTTGGTGGCCTTGGCATCCCTCAACACGGTGATCTGCGATGCCGGGAAACCGTAGCTGTCGCCGAGCAAGGCTGCCAGGTCTTCGGCGTCGTTCACGCAGCCTTGGAGCCAGCTGGACTGTGGAAGGTACTTGAATTTATTGATCCCCACACACAGAGCTGCCTTGTCCATGAGCCTGACTTTCGAAGTGTGTTCCAGCGGTTGAGCACCCGGAATACACCATATTCCCGACGCACCTGTCCGGCAATGCTCCGTACTTCCCGGGGGAAGCTACTGGAAAGTAAATTTTGTGTCTCAAATCAGAAATTTGGGGGTTCGGGGGCTTCGAAGTCTGGTTGAATCGAGGCACTAAGAGTGTGCTCCGTCACAAATATCCCACGGCGGAGCACCTAATCCATCGAACAGAAGGTTCACCAGATGGCACTGAACAAGAAGGCCCTGCATGGCGCTATCGCGCTGGCGGGCATCTCCGCACTCGCCTTGACGGCATGTACGGGCCCCTCCGGCGGCGGATCCTCATCCGCCCCGGCTGCCGCAGGCCCCGTTGCCTACGGCACAACGGACAAGGTCACGTCATTGGACCCGGCAGGCTCCTACGACAACGGTTCATTCATGGTGATGAACCAGATCTACTCCTTCCTCCTCAACTCCAAGCCCGGCAGCGCGGAACCGGTACCGGACCTCGCCGAATCGTCGTCCTTTACGGCACCGTCGGAATACACGGTCAAGCTCAAGCCGGGGCTCAAGTGGGCCAACGGCCACACCCTGGATTCCAAGGACGTGAAGTTCTCCTTTGACCGCCAGGTGGCCATTAACGACCCCGCCGGGCCGGCATCCCTGCTGACGAACATCGATAGCGTCAGCGCCCCCGATGCGACCACCGTGGTGTTCAAGCTCAAGAACGCCAACGACCAGACGTTCAGCCAGATCCTCAGCAGCCCTGCCGCCCCGATCGTCGATGACGAGGTCTTCCCGGCAGACAAGATCCTTTCCGATGACGAGATCATCAAGGCGAACGCTTTCTACGGCCAGTACACCATTGACAGCTACAAGAAGAACGAGCTCATCAGCTTTAAGGCTTTCGCCGATTACAAGGGCGTCCTGGGCAAGCCTGCCAACGATGCAGCCACCATCAAGTACTACGCCAGCCCCACCAACCTCAAGCTCGAAATCCAGCAGGGCGCCATCGACGTCGCATTCCGCAGCCTGAGCGCCACGGACATCGATGACCTCCGCAAGGATTCCAAAGTCAAGGTGCTGACCGGTCCCGGTGGCGAGATCCGCTACATCACCTTCAACTTTGACACCATGCCCTTTGGAACCAAGGCCGCGGGCGCGGACCCGGCCAAGGCGCTGGCGGTCCGCCAGGCCGTGGCCAACCTCGTCGATCGCCAGGCGATCGCCGACCAGGTGTACAAGGGCACTTACCTGCCCCTGTACTCCAACGTCCCCAACGGATTCCTCGGAGCCAACGAGTCCTTCAAGGACGCCTACGGTGATGCCGGCAAGCCGAGCGCGGACAAGGCCAAGAAGGTTCTCTCTGATGCCGGAATCACTGACAAGGTTGCCCTGAACCTGCAGTACAACCCGGACCACTACGGCGGATCCTCCGGTGACGAGTACGCCATGATCAAAGAGCAGCTGGAAAAGTCCGGTCTCTTCACGGTCAACCTGCAGTCCACCGAATGGGTTACCTACAGCAAGGCAAGCCGTGCGGACGAGTACCCGGTGTTCCAGTTTGGTTGGTTCCCGGACTTCAGCGATGCCGACAACTACCTCACACCTTTCTTCCCCGAGGGCGGCTTCCTCAAGAACCACTACAACAACCCGACGGTCAACGACCTCATCTCCAAGCAGCTGACCGAAGCCGACAAGACCAAGCGTGAATCGGACATCAAGGACGTCCAGAACGCGCTGGCAAAGGACATCTCCACCTTGCCCCTGCTCCAGGGCGCCCAGGTGGCCGTCGTCGGAAGCGGCGTGAACGGCGTCGACAAGACGCTGGACCCGTCCTTCAAGTTCCGTCTCGGGACAGTGTCCAAGTAACAGATGTCCACGTAACCACGGACTCTGCGATGGGGGAGGCGGGCCACTGATCCAGTGTCCCGCCTCCCTTGCTGACCACCATCGTGGCCGGCGCACATCAGCCAAGCCCGCGCAACCCATGGGCAGGAAATACAGGTAACAATGACAACAGTTATAGAAGTACCCGAGGCTGAGCCCGGGATACTTGCTCCCAAGAGCAAAAGCAAAGGCGGGGGAGGCCTCGGCAGGTACATCGTGATCAGGTTCTTCCTGATCATCCCCACCGTCTTCATCCTGGTCACGCTTGTGTTCTTCCTGATGAGGGTCATCGGCGACCCCATCACGGCGGCACAAGGCGGCCGGCTTCCCCCGGATGTCCTGGCCCAAAGAATCCACGACGCCGGTTATGACCGGCCGGTGCTGGTGCAGTATTTCGAATATCTTGGCCAGCTGATCACCGGTAACTTCGGCACCACCATTACGGACCGACGGCCTGTGACCGAAGTCTTCACCACCTTTGGTGCGGCCACCCTGGAACTGAGCCTCAACGCCGTCGTCGTGGCCCTCATGGTGGGTATCCCGCTGGGCCTCATCGCCGCTTACCGCCGCGACAAAGCTGCGGATGCATCGCTGCGTTTCTTTGCCATCCTTTGCTACGCCACCCCGCCGTTCTTCTCGGGCCTCCTGCTGAAGCTCACCTTCTCCACCTGGCTGGGTTGGCTGCCTGTCGCCGGCCGGGCGTCCACTCGGACTGAACTGGCCATGGGCAGCCTGGCAGCGCCGTCGGGCATCTACTGGCTGGACGCCCTGCGCAGCGGCAACATGACCGCTTTCGGCGACATCGTGTCCCATGCCATCCTTCCCGCAGCGACCCTGGGCCTCCTCACGGCAGGTGTGTTCCTGCGCCTGGTCCGGACCAATGTCATCGGTACCCTCGGCAAGGACTACGTCGAGGCCGGCAGGTCCAGGGGCGTGAGCGAGTTCCGACTCGTTACCAAGCACGCCTACAAGCCGGCACTCATCCCCGTCATCACGGTCATGGGCCTGCAGATCGCGCTGATGCTCGGTGGCGCTGTGCTGACCGAGACAACCTTCGAGTGGAAGGGACTCGGCTACCAGATGGTGCAGTACCTCAACGCCCGCGACTTCGTCGCCGTGCAGGGCATCGTGGTCCTGCTGGCCATCATCGTGGCCGTCACCAACTTCATCGTGGACATCATCGCCGCGCTCATTGACCCCCGAGTGAGGTACTGACCATGAGCACCCCAACACTCACCGCGCCCAAGCAGCCGCTGTTCTTGCGGCTCCCGGTGATCTCACACCTGAGGAAAAGCGTCGGCCTCCAGCGGGGCATGCTGATTGTGGGCGTCGTCCTGAGCGGACTGTTCATTCTTACGAGCATCTTTGCGCCATTGCTGGCACCTTACGGCTATTCCCAGCTCAGCGACGCCTCAGGATCCTTCCCCACACAGGAACCGCCCGGCGGCAAGCATCTGCTCGGCACCACCGTCGGCGGCTACGACGTCCTGTCGCGGGTTATCTGGGGTTCCCAGACCGCGGTGACCGTCATTGTGGTCTCCGTTGCGATGTCTTTGTTCCTCGGCGTGGCCCTGGGCCTGCTCAGCGGGTACTTCGGCGGATGGCTCGACCGGATCCTCGTTGTAGTGGCGGACGCCATCTATGCCTTCCCCACCCTGCTCCTGGCGATTGTTATCTCCATTGTCATCAGCCGCGGACAATCCAGCTTCTGGGGCGGAATTTTCGCCTGTGCGTTCTCCATCACCGTGGTCTTCGTGCCGCAATACTTCCGGGTGATCCGCGCTGAGACCATCCGGCTCAAGGCGGAGCCGTTCGTTGAATCGGCCAAGGTGCTTGGCGCATCCAGCATGCGCATCATTGCCCGCCACATTTTCAAGAACGCGACCCGGACCCTGCCGCTCATGTTCACCCTCAATGCCTCTGAAGCGATCCTCACGCTGGCAGGCCTGGGCTTCCTGGGCTTCGGCATCGAGCCCACCTCTGCCGCGGAATGGGGTTTCGACCTCAACAAAGCGCTGGCAGACACGTCCTCGGGTATCTGGTGGACCGGCGTCTTCCCCGGTATCGCGATAGTACTCACGGTCCTGGGTCTCACGCTGGTAGGCGAGAGCATCAATGACCTTAACGACCCCCGGATCCGCGGACGCAAGCGTGCAGGCGGAGCCGCTGGCACTCCGGCATCACCAGGAACGCCGGCCGCACCGGCAGAGGCAGGTAAGCCATGACCACCAACCTTGGACATGTTTCGGACCAGGCCCCCACAGGGCAGCCGGTCCTCACCATCGACCGGCTCCAGGTCACCTTCGCCACGGACGGCGGAGATGTCCACGCCGTCAAGGACGTGAGCCTGGAGGTGAACCCCGGCGAGGTAGTTGCAATCGTGGGGGAGTCCGGTTCCGGCAAGACGGTCACGGCAAAGACCATACTCGGCTTGCTCCCGGAAACAGCCATCAGCTCCGGTGCCGTGGTGATCAAGGGAAACAACGTGATCAGCGTCAGTAAGTCAATGCTGCGCTCCATTCGCGGCCGTGACGTCGCCATGGTCTTCCAGGAACCGTCCACCGCATTGAACCCCGTTTTCACCGTTGGCTGGCAGATTGCCGAAGGCATCAGGGCCCACGCCAGCGATGGTCGTCGGATTTCCGCCAAGGAAGCAAAACAGCGGGCCACCGAAGCTCTTCGCAAAGTGGGCATCCCCGACCCCGAAACCCGGGTCAACTACTACCCGCATCAGTTCTCCGGTGGCCAGAAACAACGCGTGGTCATTGCTGCCGCGCTCGCCCTGGATCCGGGCCTGATCGTGGCCGACGAGCCCACCACCGCCCTTGACGTCACGGTTCAGGCTGAGATCCTCCAGCTGCTGCGGGAACTCAGGGACAACTACGGCACCTCGATCGTGCTCATCACCCACAACATGGGCGTGGTGGCCGACCTCGCGGACAGGGTGGTGGTGATGTACCAGGGCGACGTGGTGGAAGAAGCCCCTGCCAAGGTCCTCTTCGCCGAACCGCGCCAGGAGTACACACGCAAGCTCCTCGCAGCAGTGCCACACCTGGGCCGCCACTCTGCTTCTGAAGGTGCCCGCGGAAGGTTGCACCAGGACGGCAAAGTGTTGGTGGAAGCCAGGAATCTCACCATCGAATACCCGGGCCGTTTCGGCAGCCACGGATTCAAGGCCGTGGACAACGTGAGTTTCACCATTTCGGAGAACGAGGTCTTTGGCCTGGTTGGGGAATCGGGCTCTGGCAAGTCCACCATCGGACGGGCCATTGCCGGCTTGAACCGTACGACCGGGGGAAGCCTCAAGGTCCTGGGCTACGAGATGCTCGACTTCAAGGAACGCTCTTTCCGGCCCTTGCGCAAGGAGATCGGCTTCGTCTTCCAGGATCCGGCAGCGTCCTTCAACCCGCATCTGACCATCGGGGAATGCGTCGCCGAGCCGCTCATTATCCACACCAAGCCGAGCGCGGCTGAGGCGAGGAAGAAGGTCGGCGAGCTGCTCGAATCAGTCCAGTTGCCGGCGTCGTATGCGCAGCGGTACCCGCACGAGCTCTCCGGCGGACAGCGTCAGCGGGCCTCCCTCGCACGGTCCCTGGCGTTGAACCCCCGGCTGCTCATCGCCGACGAGCCGACATCGGCGCTGGATGTATCGGTGCAGGCGAAAGTCCTGGACCTGTTCAAAGACATCCAGGAACAGTTCGGCTTCGCGGCCCTGTTCATCAGCCACGACCTCGCGGTGGTGGACATGTTGTCCCACTGGGTAGGTGTCCTCTACAAGGGGCATTTGGTGGAGCAAGGGATCGGCAATCAGGTGATGGGCTCGCCGCAGCACGATTACACCAAGCGGCTGATTGCCTCCTTGCCGGTTCCGGACCCGGAAGAACAAGCACGACGGCGGGAAGCGCACCGTTCGCTGTTGGGCAGCTGAGTCACAAGCCGCAACCAGGAAGGCACGTTCCCGCACGGGGACGTGCCTTCCTGGTTGCGCGGAACGCTACTCGGAGACGATGGCGATGTTGAACATCTTTCCCTGCGGCTGCTGCATGAAAATCCGCAGCCACAGCGGCAGCCACATCTCCATGGCCCGGGCGGCATCCAGGCCGCCGATGTCCCTGATGTGTTCCGGTTCCCACCCGAATTCCTGCAACAGAGCCGAAACGGTGGACCTGGCCCCGGCGTCGTTGCCTGCCATGAAGATGTCGTGCGGAGCCGGGAGCCGCCCCGGATCCACCATCACCGGCGCGGTCACCGTATTCAGCGACTTCACCACCCGGACCTCCGGGTAGGTCCGTTGGATGGTCTCGGCGATGCTGTCCGTATTGCAGACTGTCAAGGTTGGGGGAAAGCCGCTTGAGCCGTCCAGCGGGTTGGAGACATCCAAAAGGACCTTGCCGTTGAGGTTTTCTTCGCCGGCCTCGGCAAGGACGGCAAGGCTGACCGTTCCCGGTGTTGCATTGATGATCAGGCTGGCTCCCGAACACGCCTCTGCGAAGGACCCGGCATGGCCGAGGGGACCTGCCGCATCAGCCCAGTGGCTTGCCTTCGGGTTGCCGGACTCCCGGGAACCCATGGTCACTTCATGGCCCAGTGAAACCAGCTTGCCCGCCAAGGCATGGCCCACCATTCCTGTGCCCAGAACCGCGATTTTCATGAAAGCTCCTTTGCCGGGACTGCAATGATGCTGCCATTGTGCACCGCTTCATTCGCGGAAAACACTGCGCCCCACCCAATAGACTGGGATGCATGACCGAGCAGAACAACGCCTTTCCCCATGATGCCGATTCCTTCAACCCGGCCGCCAGCTCCCTGGCCGGCCACGTTGACCGCACAGTCATGGATGAGCTGTTGTCCATCCGGTCCAGCATCGACAACATTGATGCGACCCTCGTGTTCCTCCTCGCGGAACGTTTCAAGGCCACCCAGAAAGTGGGAGTGCTCAAGGCGACCCACAAACTGCCGGCCGGGGACCCCGGTCGCGAGGCGGCGCAGATTGCCCGGCTTCGCCGCCTTGCGGAGGATGCCAACTTGGACCCGGCCTTCGCCGAGAAATTCCTGAACTTCATCATCAGTGAAGTGATCCGCCACCACGAGGCAATTGCCGAGGATCACCAGATTTCCAGCCAGCAGGCCTGATCCATGTCTTCAGTGACTGAGCTGCGCGCAAGTGCGACTACGTTGGGGCCATGGCCCGGCACTGATCCCGCCGAAGCCATCCGGACGATCCGGGGCGAGCTGGGGGATCCCCACCTTCCTTTCCTCCCGGAGCTGCCGGCCCGCGGGGTGGGGTCGGACGCCGCCGGCCGGACGGGCTCGCTGCTGGTGGACCTGGACATCGATGTCCAGCCTTATGGCTGGCGCCTCGTTGACAGGCCGGGCAAGGATTCGCGCCGTGCCGCTTCGGCATTGGCAACAGACATCAACATATTGGCCGACGTGGCCGGGGCCGAAGATGTGTCTGCGACTGAGCTCAAGCTGAGGCTGATGGGACCGTTGTCCCTGGCCGCGAGCCTTCACCTGCACAACGGTGAACGTGCGCTCCTTGACCATGGCGCAAGACGGGACATCGCGGAGTCTTTGGCCGCGGGCGTGGGGGAACACCTGCGCAAAGTCTCAGCCGCCGTGCCCGGTGCGCGGATAGTGGTGCAAGTGGACGAGCCGGATATCGCTGCGGTGATGGCGGGAACCATTCCGACGGCGAGCGGCTACCGGACGCTTCGATCCATCCGCGGCGAGGAAGTCACTGGAGCCTGGCGGCAGGTGATCGACGCCCTGAAAGCCTCGGGCGCCGTCGAAACCGTCATCTCCGTGCCTGAAATCGAAGCTCCGATCGATCGTATCCTCGCCGCTGGTGCCGACGGCGTCGCGGTTCCGCTCAGGGCGCTGACCACGCGTCAATGGGAGCAGTTGGCCGGTGCCGTGGAAAGCGGCAAGAGGCTGTGGGTCGGTGCGTTGCCTACCGGGGACCCGGGGGCAACGCTTCCCAGGACCGCTGCGATAGTGGAAAGCATCTGGAAGCCCTGGCGCCAGCTCGGCCTTCAGGCGTCTGGCCTCTCGGGGCTCCGGGTCACCCCGTCCACCGGTCTTGAGGACTTCACTCCTGCCGCTGCGAAGTCCGTGCTGACCAAGCTGACCCACGTCGCCGACGGCCTGGACCAGATGGCGCAGGGCTAGCAAAGGCGGAGCGCTAGATCCGCTGTTCCCAACGGTCCGGTTTGGCATAGCGCGGAAGGGCCGTGCCCGGTGCGGCTCCCGGCAAGTACGGAGCGAGCCGGTAGTCGAATCTTCCGGCGTACACCAGTACCAGCCCGATCTGCGGCTGTATCACCTTCACCTGGATGCGGTGCTTGCCCTCGGCCTCGTCCCACCATTGTTCGGCATAGGCCTTGGCATCCAGTGCTGCTGGCAGTGGGATGCGCAGTGGGCCAAGGAACAAGCGGCTCGCTTGCGAAACACCGCGAAGCCGGCCCTCGGCAGTGACGCTGACATCGAGGTCCGTGACCAGGCGGCGGTAGCGGCCAACATGGTCCACCAGCCGCGCCCGCCCGCCATGGTCCTGCCGCGACGGCAAGATGGCGCTGGTGGTGTCATGGAACAGCCGTGTGCCGGTGGGGAAATAGATCTCTCGCCTGGCCGTCAGTGCCGGGCGGCCGAAGGGATCGATGTGGGCGTGGTTTTCAATCCGGAAGGGGATTCCCTCGCCGTATTCCGGAAAGAAGGCCTCTTCGCTCCCTGTGAGGGCGAGCAGCGGCCGCAGCCATTTCTGGCGGCAACCCACTACATCGAACACGCCCTGGCCAATTCCGTAGACCCCGGAACCGGCCGCCAGGGAAAAGTAGTCCTGGAGCTCCGGCGCCAGCTTACCGAAGTCTTCGCGGAGAGCCATCTGGTAGATAGGGATATTCATGGACATCCTTTCCGAGGTGGGAATCAGAGGCGGCCGGCAGCTTTTAGCCGGATGTAGGTATCAGCCAGCAGGGGTGGAACGTCCAGCGGCTCGGCGTCCACCACTTCGGCTCCCAGCTGCCGGAGCTGGGCAGTGACTGCGGCACGCTCAAGAAGTGCGCGCTCTGCCGCGGCAGCCCGGAAGACCTGGCTGGCAGTGGTCCGTTCGGCCTTCATCGCCGCAAGCAGGGGATCGCGGACCGAAACCACAATCACCACGTGCTGGCGGGACAGTTGCGCCACTGTGGGGAGCAGGCCCTCTTCGGGGGCGCCGCCGTCGAGCGCCGTCAACAGCACCACCAGCGAGCGGTGGGCTGAGACGGCCCGGACCTGGCCGGGGATCTGCTGCCAATCCAGTTCTATGAGCTCCGCTTCCAGGGGAGCCACGGCCTGGACAAGTTGGCCCAGCAAGTTGCCTTTCGACGCCGACTCCACCCGGGCACGCAGCCTCCGGTCGTAGGCGAGGAAGTCGACCCGGTCTCCGCCGCGCTCTGCCAGCACCGCCAGCAGCAACGCTGCCTCGATTCCGGTATCGAGCCGCGGTTCGTCATCGACCCGGGCGGCCGCTGTACGGGACGTATCAAGCACGACGACGACGCGACGGTCGCGTTCCGGGCGCCAGGTCCGGACCACCACGGAGGTGCGGCGGGCCGTCGCGCGCCAATCGATGGACCGGACGTCATCGCCGCGGACGTAGTCGCGCAATGAGTCGAACTCGGTGCCGGCACCCCGGATCTGCACCGCAGCCTTGCCATCCAGTTCCCTGAGCTTCCGGAGCTTGGAGGGAAGATGGCGTTTTGAATGGAAGGGAGGCAGGACCCGCACGTGCCCGGGGAGCGGCCGTGTCCGCTGCCTGGCCGCCAATCCAAAGGGACCCAGGGACCGGATGGTGATGTGCGGGCTGTGCAGGTCGCCCCGCCTCCTGGGTATCAGCGTCACAGTCATCCGACGGCGCTCGCCGGAGGGCACTGTCAACCGCTGAACAGCATTGGTGGCTCCGGCCGATGGCTGCCATGCATCCCTGATTATGGCCCTCAGTTTCCGCCCGGTGGCATTGTTCACCGCTACTACGGACTCCGCGGTGCCCGACAAAGTGACATTTCCCGGTTGCCGGCGCTCGAGGCGGACCTTGGCGGGGGACGCCGCCAGCACAAGATCGAGGACCAGCGCAAGCAGCAGGACCCCACACACCAGCAGGACAGTCAGCCAGGCCGGAAACACCACCAGTGGCACCAACCCGGCAAGGGCAAGGGCTACAAAGCGACCCGTGATGGCCATTCAGGCTCCCCGGATCGGGCAAGCAGAAATCATCGCGGCACCGGAACCGAGGCGAGGATGCTACCGAGGACATCGTCTACGTGAATGCCGTCCATCTGGGCTTCAGGCCGCAAGCCCACCCTGTGCCGGAGACAGGGAAGTGACAATGCCTTGACGTCGTCAGGGGTCACGAAGGTCCTGCCGGACAGCCAGGCCCACGCCTTGGCCGTGTTGAGCAGCGCCGTGGCACCACGGGGGGAAACACCAAGCTGGAAGGACGGTGCGGACCGCGTCGCACGGACAATGTCGACGATGTACGACAACAGCTCCGGAGCCACGGCAACCTGCGCCACAGCCGCTTGCGCCGTCGAGAGGTCCGAGGCTCCCGCCACAGGCCGGACACCAGCCGCGGCCAGGTCCCGGGGATCGAATCCGTTGGCGTGGCGCCGGATAACCTCGATCTCCTCCGAACGTCCAGGAAGGGGCATGGTCAGTTTGAGGAGGAACCGGTCAAGCTGTGCCTCGGGCAGGGGATAGGTGCCTTCGTACTCCACCGGGTTCTGCGTCGCTGCCACGATGAAGGGAACCGGCAGCGGACGCGAAACACCGTCTACGGAAACCTGCCGCTCTTCCATGGCTTCCAGCAGCGAGGCCTGGGTCTTCGGAGGTGTCCGGTTGATCTCGTCAGCCAGCATGATGTTGGTGAAGACCGGGCCTTCGCGGAACGTGAATTCGGATGAGTGGGAGTCATAGACCAGGGACCCGGTGACGTCGCCGGGCATCAGGTCCGGAGTGAACTGCACCCGCTTGGTGTCCAGGCTCAGGGCAGTGGACAAGGCCCTCACAAGGAGCGTTTTGGCCACACCCGGGACGCCTTCCAGGAGGACATGCCCGCCGCAGAGCAGGGCGATCAGCATCCCCGTCACTGTAGGATCCTGTCCAACCACGGCCTTGCCCACTTCGGCGCGGACGTTCAGGAGCGACTGGCGTGCCGGGTCCTCGACGCGCCGCGCTCCACCCGTGTACTGGCTGTTGCTGTCCGTGTAGCTGTTCGGCTGGCTGCTCATCGGTTCTTCGCCTCCTCTTCCATTCGTTCAAGTTCTTGTGCCCATTGCACCAGTTGCCCTTCGGTCCCCGGCATGAAGTCGACCAGGACGGAGTGGACTTCAGGTCCTGGCCGTTCCAGACGGCGGGCGGCAGCGTCCACCACCGCGTCCGTGGTGGCGTCCGCTCCGAGGTTGAAGTGCCGGGCCAGGCGGCTCAGGGTACCTGCCCTCAGGTTCCCGGCTGCACGGTTGATGGCCCGTGCGTCCTGGTACAGGCGGGCCCTTCCCTCGGCAGTCTCTGCCGCTTTGACCACTACCGGGAGGGGCTCGAACACCAAAGGTCCCATGCGGCGGCCGCGCCAGAGGATCGCCAGCAGCGTCACTGCGCCCAACCACGGCCCGGCGTAGGCCAACCATGCGGGGGCAAGTTCGCTGAGCGTTGGAGCCTTGTCCGTTGCGGCGACGTCCTTGACCCCGGGCAGGTACCAGAGCAGCTCCGGGTTGTTCCCGAGGGTGCGCAGGGCCAAAGCGGCGTTGCCTTGAAGGGCCAGGTGCTCGTTGTCCAGGATGTCCGTGCTCCCGAGGACGATGACCCGGCCGTCCGCCGAGGCCGCATACAAACCTGTTCCCTCGGTGGGCCCGGAGTAACACACCTTGGGTCCGGAAAATACGGATCCCTGAGCGGAGACGGGTCCCGCCGCCGTCGCATCCTCCACGGAGCAGCCAGGCTCGACGACGGTCTGGTCTCCCGGAATCACACCGCCGGGCTTGAAAGCGGGTCCGAGTCCGTTGAGGGTCTTGAGCCGGGGCTTGACCACCACCACACGGTCGGCGGCGGCAGCGAGTTCCTCCACCCGGGCGCGGTCGAGGTACCCGCGGGGATCGTAGAGCAGGATCGTGGCCCGGTCCTTGTCCGAGGCCACCGACATGGTCTGGTCAAAGGAATCCGTGGTGGTCACGTTCACTCCATGACGTCCCAGGATCTCCGCAGCAGCCATGGCTCCGTCCGGGGCCGGGTTCCGCGCGGATAAGGTCCGGGGATCCGCGGTTCCGGACATATTGGTTACGGCAAGATAGGTCACCAAAGCCACCAGCACGGCTCCGAGGGCCAGCCACGTGCGGTGCTTCCGGATCCAGCTGGAGAGACCCGGCCCGGTGGATCCCCCGGCTTGATCCGACTCCACGGGAGGGGCCTCGTTGGCAACCATCGTCATCGCGGTACCGCGAATCCTGAGTCGACGGACCCCGCGAAGTCAGGCTTCATCGTCAGCAGTTCGGCATCGAGGTCCCGTAGGAACCCGTAGTCTCCCCGCGTCGCACTTTGCTCCCCGTAACGCACGGCGTCGAAGAGGCTCGCCGCAGCGTCCAGCCGCTGTTGCGCCGCGCCGAACGCCTGACCCAGCTGGGCAGATACTTCGTCGGCGGTCCTGCCGGCGCGCACATCGATGATGTCGCGCTCTTCAGCCGACCGGACCACCGCGCGGAAGTGGTCGACGACGGCGGCCGCCCAGTCGCCGTCGTCGGCAGCTGCTGACGCGCGCGTCCGGTAGTCGTCGGCATTCATGGTGCGGTCGGCGCCGTAGATGTCCTCCTGCCGCGATGCCCGGCGTGCGTTCAGGCGGGGCCGGACCACCACAACGGCCACGACGATGAGTGCAACGGCCAAGATGACTATCAGGGGCAGGGCAAAGTTGGTGTCGGCACTTGTACCGTCTCCCTCCAGCGAGGACAACCAGTCAAGGAAATCCCGCCACAGCTGCTCCAGCCATCCGGGCGTGGCGTCAGGATATTGGGGTTTCGAGAGTTCCTCGATGGCCCATCGCCTGGCCTCCTCACGGTCCGGAGTCACAGGCGGTTCCATGGAAAGCAGGGGAACGATGACCTCGGCGGAGATTGCCGTCATGCCGGCGGCCAGGCTGCCGTGCCCGGCTGGACGAAAGGGCCACCCGGTACGCCGTCAGGGTTGGCACCGGTTTCCGCCATCCGCATCAGTTCGACGTCCAGTCCCTCGCGGCGCATGCGCAGGTCCATGTAGATCAGTGCGGAGACCGAAGACTGGAAGGCGAACGTCACAGAGCCCACCAGCGCTTGAATTGCCGTGGAAACGACAGTGCTGACCATCAGCAGGGACGCGGTGCTTTGTTCGTCAGGGTGGGGGGACACGGTCCCGCCAATGAAACCGATGGCCAGGGAGGCTGGAATCTGCACAATCTGGGCAATGATCCCCAGCATGATTGCCACGACGAGGGTGATGCCGAAGATCCTCCACCAGTTGTTCCGGGTCAGCCGCCATGAACGCAGCAAGCCATCGTAGATGCCCGTGTGCTCGACCACGATGACTGCGGGTGCGAGCATGAGTTTGAGGCCGATCCACACAAAAACAACCACCGAGCCAAGACCCAGGGGAAGCACGATCAGCACGGCACCAGGTCCCATGGCCGTAATCAACAACACGGCAATGCCCACTACGGCGGCCACGGCCAGCAACCCGCCCACGGTGAGCAGTCCTGCAACGCCCAGCAGCGGCAGGATCCGTTTCCCTGCCAGCTTCCACATCTGCGCGAAACCGGTCCGCCGGTTCAGGACCGAACGCGCCACCGGGACCGCCAACACGCCCTGAAGCACCGATCCCAGGAGGCCGATCAGGACGGAGGCGCCCATTGCTCCCGCGGCCAGCGCAATGAAGGGACCCATAGCCTGGTCGAATTCCGCCCTGGAATCAACGGACTCAAACGTAACCGTCATCTGGAACATCAGGAACGTGATGACGCCGATGATCACCGCACCCAGCGCCTGCACAATCAAGGCAGAGCCAAACATCGAGGCAGCGTTGCGGCGGATGGTCTGGAAGGAGCCGTCCAGGATTTCGCCGAACTGCAACGGCCGCAACGGGATAACCCCGGGCTTGGGAGGAGCAATGTACTGGGGCTGGCCATAGGGGGCACCCGGGGGCCAGCCTGGGGCACCTGCCGGCCAGCCGGGGGCAGGCGGGTTTTGCGGGCCGGGCCCGTACCCCGGCGGAGGAGGCCACGCGGATGCTCCGCCCCACTGCGGCTGGTTTCCCCATGCCGGTGGGTTGTTCTGCGGCTGGTTTCCCCACGCCGGTGGGCCGCCGGGTGGCCGATTGTGGCCGTGCTCAGGCTGTGACACGTTTCCTCCCCTTGAGGTCCTGTCCGCCGACATTCGACGTCCCCCATGCGGACCTCCGCACCCAGCCTATAGTCCCGGCGTCGTCCCTCATAGCCCGCCGCACGGCCGGTGTTTGCCGGTGACCCGTGCCTTGGTGCAGTACGGTGGAATTGCCCCTTGGGCGCCATGCCGTGCGCGGCGGCCAACAGGACAAAGACTTGGTGATAAGGGAATATATAACTATGAAGGCACGCATTCTGGTAGTTGACGACGACGAAGCACTCGCGGAGATGATTGGCATCGTCCTGCGCAATGATGGCTTCGAGCCGGTGTTCTGCGCAGATGGCGGCCAAGCTCTTGAGGTGTTTCGCTCGTCCAAGCCGGACCTGGTGCTTCTGGACCTCATGCTGCCGGGCTCGGATGGTATCGAGGTATGCCGCCAGATCCGGGGGGAATCGGATGTCCCGATCGTCATGCTCACCGCGAAGTCGGATACCTCGGACGTGGTCAGGGGACTCGAGTCCGGCGCGGATGACTACGTGCCCAAGCCTTTCAAACCAGCCGAACTCGTTGCCCGGGTCCGTGCGCGGCTCCGCCCGGGCGAACAGAAGGCCCCCGAGACTTTGCGTATCGCGGACGTGACCATCGACGTCGCCGGCCACTTGGTGACCCGCGGAGGCGAGCGTATCTCGCTCACGCCCCTTGAGTTCGACCTCCTGGTGGCCCTGGCACGCAAGCCGTGGCAGGTTTTCACCCGCGAATTGCTCCTTGAACAGGTGTGGGGATACCGGCACGCCGCTGACACGCGCCTGGTCAATGTGCACGTCCAGCGTCTGCGCTCCAAGATTGAACGCGATCCTGAGGCGCCCGAGGTCGTTTTGACGGTGCGTGGTGTCGGATATAAAGCAGGTTCCTGAGTCTCCAGCCGGAGACGCCGGCAAGTCGGATAGCGTCACGGAGTCAACAAGTACGGCCGAACACGCCGTGGGCACCGGCACCGCTGAACAGCCCGGCGCATCCGCTCAGTCCGACACGACTGAACCAACACCGCCGCGTAAGACCCGTGACCTGCGGTGGTTCCTGACGCGTGCCCGCATCTGGACCCGCCGAGGGCTGATCCTGATTCTCCGGGTTTCCCGCCTCGTTACCATTGGCGTACGCCAGATCAGGCCGGGCCTGCGCTTCCTGTGGCGTTCGATCCTTCGCCGTTGGCGGCGGTCCCTCGAATTCCGCACAGTCCTGACCACCCTGCTCCTTGCGGTGACATCGTTTGCCATCGTCGGCGCTTATCTGTCCAACCAGATCGCCAACAACCTGTTCCAGGAACGGCTCGCCCAGGCAGAGTCCGAGTCGAGATACAACGTCAAGCAGGTTCAGGACACGTTCGACGGCGCGCAGGTCACCGACCAGTCCAGCGTCATCACCCTGGTGTACGACACCTTGACGGCGGTGGAGGGCCGTGGCTCGGTCATCCAGCGAAGGTATGTCTTCGAAGCTGCGCCCGAACAGACCAAGCCCCGCAACCGATGGGTGGAGTCGCGTGCCTCGGACCAGTTGACCATCCGCGTGATTCCCCCTGATCTACGCAAAGCTGTCCAGGAAGGCGGCAAGCAACAATTCTGGGCTCCCACCCAATTCCCAGTGGGCAACGAGGACCGCCCCGGAATCGCGGTGGGAAACAAAGTGACCTTCAACGGCACTGTCTATGAGCTGTACCTGATCTATGACCTCAACACCGCACAGCAGACATTGGACGAGATCCAGAACGTTCTGTGGGCCGGTGGCGCAGCCCTTGTCCTGATGATCGGGGCGATCGCCTGGTACGTGACCCGAAACGTCGTCAGTCCGGTGAGCCATGCCGCCGTCGTGTCCGAGAAGCTGGCCGCCGGGCAGCTGCAGGAACGGATGGTGGTCAAGGGTGAAGACGAAGTGGCCAGGCTGGGGGCATCCTTCAACCACATGGCGGCGAGCCTCCAGGAGCAGATCACCCAGTTGGCCACGTTGTCGCAGATGCAGCAACGGTTCGTCTCCGATGTTTCGCACGAACTGCGTACCCCGCTGACCACCGTGCGGATGGCGGCTGAGGTTCTGTTCGACGCGCGTGATGAATTCGACCCCATGAACAAGAGATCGGCGGAGCTTCTCTACTACCAGGTTGAGCGTTTCCAGTCCTTGTTGTCGGACCTGTTGGAAATTTCGCGTTTCGACGCCGGTGCCGCCGTCCTCGACGCCGAACCGCAGGACATCTTCCAGGTGGTGGCACAGGTCATGGAAGGCGCGGCACCCGTGGCCGAGGAGTATGGATCCGAAGTCCGCCTCAATGCCAGGCAAAAGTCCGTCATTGTCGAGATGGATTCGAGGAGGATCGAAAGGATCCTCCGCAATCTTTTGCTCAACGCCCTTGAACACGGCGAAGGCAAACCGGTGCATATCTCAGTCGCGGCCAACCACGACGCCGTGGCCGTCTCCGTCAGGGACCACGGCATCGGGATGAGCCAGGCCGAAGCCGCCCGGGTGTTCGACCGCTTCTGGCGCGCGGACCCTGCCCGGGCCCGGACCACCGGCGGCAGCGGCCTCGGATTGTCCATCGCGGCCGAGGACACCAAACTCCACAACGGCTGGCTTCAAGCGTGGGGCCGCAAAGGTTCGGGATCCAACTTCCGGTTGACTCTGCCTCTTCGCCAGGGAGAGACCATCGCCAAGTCGCCGCTTCAGCTCGAGCCTGCAGACATAGAGTTTCCCGGCTCGGCCAGTGAGCGCCAGGTATTGGTCCTGGGCACGGAAGCTGCCAGTTCCCGGCCCGGTTCTGCACCGAAGGACGACAACGCCGCTGCCACGGATCACGAAGCGGGGGATAAGCCATGACCAAGCCCGGACCCCGGAACCGCCGGGCGATCGTGGCACTGCTTGCGGTGCTTATGCTCCTCCTGTCCTCCTGCGCTCAGATTCCCCGTTCCGGCCCGGTGGGCAAGAGCAAGGACGAAGGCGCAGGAAATCCCAACGCGCCGGTCTTCTTCCCGGCCGCGCCCCGGGCAGGGTCCAGTCCTGAGTCGATCATTGAGGACTTCTACATGGCCGGCAGCGGCTACGAGGACGACTATCCTGTGGCGCGGCAGTACTTGACCCAAGCGCAATCAGTTACATGGAAGCCGGATAAGAGGGCACTCGTTTTCCGCTCGGCGGAGGTGGTGAAGTCCGCTGTGGAGAATGAGTACCTTTACCTTCTGGACCTCGCCTACTCCGTGGACGCCGACGGCGTTGCAACCCAGTATCCGCCTGGGACGAAGGAGACCATCCCACTGACGCTTGAACAGGTGGAGGGGCAGTGGCGGATCTCCAAAGTCCCTGATGGGACAGCCATTCCGGAAGAAACGTTCAAAGTGATCTACGGGGCGTTTCCCATCTACTTCTACGACCCGACGTTCACGTTCGCCGTGCCTGATTACCGCTGGTTCATCAAGAAGAACACGGTCAAATCCATGACCAGCGCCCTGCTCGCCGGCCCTGCGCCCTACCTTCGTGGCGCGGTTGTCAGTGCTTTCCCATCCGGCATGAAGCTAGCCCGCGAATCGGTGCCGGTTGTCTCCGGCGCAGCCCAGGTGGATCTGTCGGCCAAGGAATTGTTTGATGCATCCGCCGAGGACAGGCAAAGGATGCAGAACCAGCTGGCGCTGACCTTCCGCAGCCAGCCGGACGTCATCAATGTCCAACTGCGCGCCGACCAGGACCTGGTCCGGGTGGAGGACAACGGAACAGTGCTGCCACCTGTGGTGGATAAGACAGTTCCTGCCCATCAGATCGCAGTGAACAACGGTGAATTGGTCCGCTACGAAAACAACCGGATCACGCCCCTGCCTGACATCCAGTCGGTCGCCGGGCTTGGACCGCATTCGCCGGCGGAGTCACCTGCTTCCCAGACGGCTGCTTTCCTGAACGGCGACAAGACCACCCTCTATTCGATCGAACCGGGACAGGCGCCCCGCCAACTGACCACCAGGAGTACGCTGACCGGTCCATCCTTCAGCCCGCAGGACTGGGTCTGGACGGCGGGCCCCGGGGCAAACGGGGCGGCCGAGGTCGTGGCCTACAAACCGACAGGGATCGCGCCGGGAACAGCCATTCCCAACGTCACCATCACTCCGTCCTGGCTCTCAGGCCGCACCGTGAAGGACTTCAGGGTCTCCAGGGAAGGGACCAGGGCATTGGTTATCTCGGAGTCTGCCGGAAAATCCACGGTTCAGATCACCGGCATTGTCCGTAATCCCGACGGTGCGCCCAAGGACCTCACTGCTCCCATCACCCTGCTGACTACCGGCGGGGCGAACCAAGGAGTCTGGGTGAATGCGTCCACTGTGGCGGTCATGGCCGGTTCGGCTACATCCACGGTGGTCCCTGAACTGTTGTCCCTGGCCTCGGGTGAGGCGCAGCAACTTGCGCCGTGGGACGGCCTGACCAGCATCAGTGCCGGCAATGGGCCCGAGCAGATCTATGGCCAGTCGGAGGCCGGAGTCTTCCAACGTGTTGGCAACGGATGGGAGCTTCAATTGAAAGGTCCCACGGAACCGGCTTTCCCAGGCTGACACTCTCTCCGGCGGGCGATGTCCCGGCCATCGAGCCAGATTCTGTGATGTGGCGGGGATATCCACATAGGACGCCGGGAGCCTTCTTTTCCGGATAGCGGGGGCGCAGGCTGGCTACATGATCGATCCACCCAGCGGCCCCTTCACGGGAGTGCAGCCAAACCGTCGAGGCAGGGATCCGGACCTGGCTGCGCCGGATCCCGTCAGTGCGCGTCGCCGCGGAAGGGACCGCAACCGGTTTGGCCGCTTGGTGAGGGCATTGGAAGGGACCCTGCAAGACTTCCGGGCCGTCCTGGTTCCCGTCGAGTGCATCTGCTGTGGCGCCGAAGACACGGTGCTGTGCGCTGATTGTTCCAAGCGCATACGCAGGATTTGTGCGCAGCCTTTCCGGGCAGAGCACCAATCGCCTGCTCTCGTCATGGTCGACGGCGTGGCCGGACTCGGAGTGGTTGCGGCAGGACCTTACCGCGACGAGTTGGCTCAGTGCCTGCTCTCTTTCAAGCACTTTGGCCAATGGCGTGCGGGCGGTGTGCTGGCAAGTTGCCTGGGCAAGGCTTTGGATGTGGCTCTGGGGCATCATGCCGGCTTCACCCTTGTGCCGGTCCCGACCAGCGGCAGGGCGTACCGCCAGCGCGGGTTCAGCCCCGTGCATCTGATCCTGCTCATCCTGCGTTTGCGCCGGATACACCCACAACACCGGCATCTGGACGCGTTGGAAAAGGTGCGGGTTCCGCTGTCCCTCAAGGGCAGCCTGACCCTGGTAATGGATTGGCTGAGGAGTGCCGTGGACGTTGTGCTCGAACGGAAAGGCCCCCACGGGGCATCCGGCCAAAAGGGGCTGGGACGTGGCGAACGGGCCCGGAAAGTCCGGGGATCCATGCGGGTCAAGCCTGGACGGGCGGGGCAGGTCAGGGGCCGGCGATGCATCCTGGTGGACGACGTTCTTACCACGGGTTCAACCCTCGCGGAGGCAGCACGGGCCGTGGAAGCCGCCGGTGGGGCAGTCTGCGGAGCAGTTGTTCTGGCGGCCACGAGGCCACCAGCCTACGCCTCAACGACAGTGCTCGGCGACCAGCGATGAAGTCATTAAGACTCAATCAAAAAATAAGTGGCCAAAGGATGAATAACGCGTGGCGATGAACTAACGTCGGTTGTGGGTACCAAGAAAAGATGTACCTGTCGATAGCGGCTCGGAAAGGGGCTCGACTGTCCGTCAGACCAGCCCCCAACAGTGCCGTTGTCGTGTCACCTGAGTTATTTGGAGGGCACCATGGAGTTCATGATCAGCGGACGAAATCTGACTGTTTCAGACCGCTTTCGCGAATATGCCGGCGAGAAAATCTCAAAGATTGAATCGCTGGGGGACAAGGTCCAGCGGGTAGACGCCAAGGTTTCGAAGGAAACCAACCCCCGGCAAACGCCGGGCGAGCTCACCGTCGAAGTAACTGTCCTGGGCCGTGGCCCCGTTATCCGTGCCGAGGCTACGGCCGCTGATAAATTCGCTGCCTTCGATCTTGCGTACAACAAGTTGCTCGAGCGGCTTCGTCGCGCGAAGGACCGGAAGAAGGTGCACCACGGCCGCCACACACCCAAGGCGGTGCGGGAAGCTACGGCAACCCTTGAACCTGCAAGCACCAATGAGCCGCTTTATGTCGAGGCCGGCAACCACCAGGAAGCCAACGGGCAAGCGGAAGAACGTTCGCCCTATGAGATCGAAAACGACATCCCGGCCGGAGATTCACCGGTCCTGATCCGTCGCAAGGTATTTCCCGCTGCATCCCTGACACTGGATGACGCCGTGGACAACATGGAACTGGTGGGACACAACTTCTACTTGTTCCTGGACAAGGAAACCAACGCACCGTCGGTCGTTTACCGACGCAGCGGTTGGACTTATGGTGTGATCAGCCTCGATTCCACGTGTGAGCCTGGCGAAGAAGCCGTCGAGGAAAAGATCATCGCCTATCGCTCCGACGATCAGGCCGCCAACGCCAAGTAAGGCCTGTACCTGACGAAGGGATCCCAATGACCGCTTCGCTGAGCCTGTCGCAGGCACGGCGGATCGCATTGGCAGCTCAAGGATTGGCCAAAGTCCGGCCCACCGGCCCCGTGACACCACGGGCGGTGGGCCGGACTTTTGACCGATTGCAGCTTGTCCAGATCGATTCTGTAAATGTCCTGGCACGAAGCCACTTTCTTCCCTTCTTTTCCCGGCTGGGAAACTACGATCCCGGCATACTTTCCGCCATGGCCGGAAGGAAGCCCCGCAGAATGATGGAGTACTGGGCGCACGAAGCAAGCTTCATCCGCCCACAGCACTTCCCCGATCTGCTCTTGTGGCAGAAGCGCGCGTGGGTTGGGGCACATCGCCTGGATCCCGGAATCCGCCGAGACATGGAGGACCGGATACTCTCGGCATTGGCGGTTGGCCCTCCCATGACGGCAGCGGAACTCACCGCGAAGCTGGGGCATGTCCCTACGGCAGAGCGGGAGAACTGGGGCTGGAATTGGAACATCGTCAAGAGGGTCCTGGAACACCTGTTTGAAGAAGGCCGGGTTTCGGCTGCTTCGCGAACACCGCAGTTCGAACGCAAATACACCCTCACCTCAAGGGTTCTCGCTAGCGGCACTGTGGCTGCCACCGACACCGGGGAAGCCCTTGATCGACTCATCGACGCGGCCGCCCAGGCCCACGGCATCGGCACGGTCCGGTGTTTTTCCGACTATTTCCGGACGCCGGTCAAGGCCGGAGCGGAGTCTATCCGAAGGCTCGTGGATGCCGGCGTCCTGGAACCGGTGTCCGTTCGGGGGTGGGACCGGGAGATTTTCAGGCATGTCAGCGCAAAGCTTCCCCGGAAGGCCGAAGGGCGGGCGCTCCTGAGCCCTTTTGACTCCCTCGTGTTTGAGCGGCGGCGTCTTGAGGAGCTTTTCGGGTTCCACTACAGGATCGAAATTTACACACCTGCTGCCAAACGCCGTTTCGGTTATTACGTGCTGCCATTCCTGCTGGGGGAGCGCATCGTGGCCAGGGTCGACTTGAAGGCTGACCGCGCAACCGGCCAGTTGCTGGTGCGCTCTGCGTACGGCGAGCCGGACGCCCCGGCAGATACCGCCGTCGAGCTGGCAGCTGAACTTGGGCTTATGGCGACCTGGCTTGGCCTGCACGAGGTGGTGGTATGGCCGGCAGGGGATCTTGCCGGCGATCTTGCGGCGGCTGTCAGGGGACAAACCGGCCCTCCCGTGGCGGAACCGCAAAACGCCGGTCCGCTCAGAGGTGAACCCGGACACGCCGCCTGGGTCTCTCCCGTAGACTGAAACAGCCAGAATTCGGCAGCATGAGACTGGGAGCACTTTCACGTGGCATCACTAATCGAAAAACTTCTCCGCACGGGTGACAAAAAGACCCTGAAGCAACTGCGGAACTATGCCGATTCCATCAATGCCCTGGAAGAGTCGTTCAAGTCCTTTACGGATGCTGAACTGCGCGCTGAGACGGACCGCCTCCGGTCCCGGCACCAGGACGACGGCGAGTCGCTCGATGCCTTGCTGCCCGAAGCCTTCGCTGCCGTGCGCGAAGCGTCCTCCCGCACCTTGGGCATGCGCCACTTTGATGTGCAGCTGATGGGCGGTGCGGCTCTTCACCTCGGCAACATTGCCGAAATGAAGACCGGTGAAGGAAAGACTCTGGTTGCGACGGCGCCGGCGTACCTGAACGCGCTTACCGGCAAGGGCGTCCACGTGGTCACGGTGAATGACTACCTCGCCGAGTACCAGTCCGAACTTATGGGCCGCGTTTACCGCTTCCTTGGCTTGACCAGCGGCTGCATCCTGGCAAACCAGGATCCCGCCGTGCGTCGTGAACAGTACGCAGCCGACATCACCTATGGCACAAACAATGAATTCGGCTTCGACTACCTCCGGGACAACATGGCCTGGGATGCCAGTGAGCTCGTCCAGCGCGGACACAACTTCGCGATTGTTGATGAAGTGGACTCCATCCTCATCGACGAGGCCAGGACCCCGCTCATCATCTCCGGTCCTGCACAGGGCGACACCAACCGCTGGTACAGCGAGTTCGCCAAGGTGGTCCTTCGGCTCCAGCCTGAGGTCGATTATGAAGTGGACGAGAAGAAGCGGACAGTTGGTGTGCTCGAAGCCGGCATCGAAAAGGTGGAGGACTACCTGGGCATCCAGAACCTCTACGAATCGGCCAACACGCCCCTCATTGGTTTCCTGAACAACGCCATCAAGGCCAAGGAACTGTTCAAGCGCGACAAAGACTATGTGATCCTCGACGGCGAGGTCCTGATCGTTGACGAGCACACCGGCCGCATCCTTGCCGGTCGCCGCTACAACGAAGGCATGCACCAGGCCATTGAGGCCAAGGAAAACGTCGAGATCAAGGCCGAGAACCAGACCCTGGCCACCGTAACGCTGCAGAACTACTTCCGTATGTACTCCAAGCTCTCCGGCATGACCGGTACAGCCGAGACCGAGGCCGCCGAGTTCATGAGCACGTACAAGCTCGGCGTGGTCCCCATCCCCACCAACCGCGACATGCAGCGCATCGACCAGCCGGACCTTGTCTACAAGAACGAGGTCGTGAAGTTCGACGCCGTCGTGGAGGACATCGCCGAGCGCCACGAGGCCGGCCAGCCTGTTCTGGTCGGTACCACGAGTGTTGAAAAGAGCGAATATCTCTCCAAGCTTTTGGCCAAGGAGGGTATCCGCCACGAAGTCCTGAACGCGAAGAACCACGCGCGTGAAGCGTCCATCGTTGCCCAGGCCGGACGCAAGGGCGCCGTGACTGTGGCCACCAACATGGCTGGCCGTGGTACCGACATCATGCTCGGCGGCAACGCGGAATTCACCGCCATCGCCGAACTCGCAAAGCGCGGACTCGATCCGGAGGAGAACTCCGAAGAGTACGAGGCCGCATGGCCCGAGGCACTCGCCGCAGCCAAGCAGGCTGTCAAGGATGAACACGAAGAAGTGCTGAACCTGGGCGGGCTCTACGTCCTGGGCACGGAGCGGCACGAGTCCCGCCGGATCGATAACCAGCTGCGCGGCCGCTCCGGTCGTCAGGGCGACCCCGGTGAGTCCCGCTTCTATCTGTCCCTTACCGACGACCTCATGAGGTTGTTCAACTCAGGGGCGGCCGAACGGCTCATGAACAGCTCGGTGCCGGACGATGTCGCTCTTGAGTCGAAGCTTGTTTCCCGTGCCATCGCCTCCGCCCAGGGCCAGGTCGAGGCGCGTAACGCCGAACAGCGCAAAAACGTGCTCAAATACGATGACGTCCTGAACCGCCAGCGTGAAGCCATCTACGGTGACCGCCGTCGGATCCTTGAAGGCGACGACCTCCACGAGAAGGTCCAGTACTTCCTTGAAGACACCATCAACGCCCTCATCGATGCTGCAACGGCAGAGGGCAACGGGGACGACTGGGACTTCAACCAGCTGTGGACCAACCTGAAGACCCTGTACCCGGCCACCGTCACGCCCGAAGAAGTCATCGAAGAAGCCGGCGGGAAGTCCCGGATCACCGCTGATTTCCTGAGGGAAGAAATCCTTTCCGACGCGCGCCTCGTCTACAAGGCCCGCGAAGAAGCCATCGGCTCCGAAAGTATGCGGGAACTCGAGCGGCGCGTTGTCCTGTCGGTTCTTGGACGCAAGTGGCAGGAACACCTCTACGAGATGGACTACCTCAAGGAGGGCATCGGCCTTAGGGCAATGGCACAGCGCGACCCCCTGGTTGAATACCAGCGTGAAGGCTTTGTCATGTTCCAGAGCATGATGGAGGCCATCCGTGAGGAAAGCATCGGGTTCCTGTACAACCTTGAGGTGGAAGTGACACCGGCCGAAGACGTCGTCGTGCCGGATGACTCCGCCGCCGGGGGACACACAGAACATCACGATCCGCAGATCCGGGCCGCGGGCCTGCAGGCGCCGGAGAAACCGGCCCAGCTGCAGTACACCGCACCTGGCGAGGACGGCGCCACGCAAACCCGGATCGAGGGCCGTGGATCCGGGCGCTCCGGCAACCCGGCCAAGGCTGCAAGCCAGGATCAGCGCAAACCCGCCAAGAAGAAGCGCCGCTAAGCTGGATCCGGCATCTGACCGGTAATCATCGCCAACGAAGGGGGCGATCCAAAGGACTCAATGTTCCCAGGGATCGCCCCCTTTGGCATGTGAAGGCGGAGGCCATTGGTCGAAGGATGGACCTAGCCGATCTCCAGCGCCGTAACCTGCCACACGCCATCTGTTCGTTCAAGCCGCATGGCGACAGCCCGGCAGCGGCCTTCCTCCGCGACAACGATGCTTGCTTCACAAATTGATTCGCTGATGGAACAGGCGCGCACCGACCGGACCATCGGGCTGAGGTGTGGCTGCGGATTCCCCTTGCTCCGCGCTGCATGTTTGCGTGTCAGGGCAGCCCGGTGCTGTAGGGCCACATAACAGTCGGGGTCCAATGATCCCGATAGTTGAACGAGTGGACGGGTACCTGCAAGCACTTCCACAGCGGCTTGGGCAATACTCCGTGCCACCAATCGGATGTCTGTATCGGCGGCACCCTTGGCGGCGGATGAAGCGGCGGCTCGTTGGACCCTTTGGCGGATGGGTGGCCGGTCTGCTGCAACGACGGACATGGTCATACCTCTGGCATTCACTACTTGAGCGAAAGCGCGGGGAACGCTCATGCTCGGGTGGCTTCTGCTGGGATGACGCTGGGTTTTGAGGTTGAGGCTTGATTCCGCCCCTGAGTGGACGGTTGCTGGATCAGGGAGTCTGGATCAGCCACGCGTTCGTGGCGGGCTGGAGCTGCTACGCGGGCTCTGGAGGTTGAAGGATCTGCCCCGGGATGAGCACGGACGGATCGGCCCCAATGATCGAGCGGTTGGCGGCGTACCACTTTGGCCAGGCAATGGCTACATCCACATCAGTCGAAAAAGGTGCAAGCCTCGCCGCGGCAATTGACCACAGCGTGTCGCCGGCTTTCACCTCGACGCTGGACCTGCCCGCTGGTGGGGCTTCCCTGGAGCCAGCCCGGCTGAGCAAGCCGGGAACAACCACTGGCGGCTTGGGCTGCCAGCTTGGATCGGGCACGTTCTTCGCCGGGCCGTTCTCCGCCGGGCCCTCGCCGTCGGCTGTGGGCAGCGGGGAGCCCGCTCCATCGACGGAGACCTGGTTCATGGCCCCGGGGGGTGTGCTGCTATGGGTCGAAGTCGGAAGCCACTGCGGGTTCGGAGCGGCGTCTGCGTACGCGAGACCAACGCCGAGAAGATTGATCCCGAGGACGGCTGCAGCGAGCCTGACCATGAAGGCGGGGCTGAATTTCGAGACGGTATCGGCTCTCTTGCCGGCCCCCGTCTTGTGCAGGAACGCTGCCACGAATGCCACCGCCAGGGAAAAAGCCCACCAGGCGACTATCGCGGTTCCAGTGGCACTGGCACAAAATCCGGCCAGCAGGTCGAACGAGAAATTCTGGTTGTGCCGCTGGGCGTTCTCCCACTGGATGACAAGGGTGTTGCCTATCAGGGCAAGGAGAAGTCCAAGCCCCAGAATCATCACAGCCAGTCCGGTGTCCCTGCGCAAGGATCGTGCCATTCAAAGCCCCCAAGCTTCATTTGATGCAGTTTGATGCAGTTTGATCAACCTTGGAGTACATTCTCAACACACTTTTACCCGCCTGTCCAATCGCGGGACAGGTCGCAGGACGGAATTGGTCTTGGCTCCGTTATGCAGCCTAGTCTGACCCCATGAGATGGGACTCTCTCTTCAACGATTTGGAAGCACAATTTTCGGCAGAACGTTCCTTGGAGAAGGAAACGGAGATCACCGAGCGGGCCAGAGTAGAGCTGGCAGGCATTGAGCTCCTCGATCGGTTGCGTGCTGTCGGTGCTGGCCGGGTCAAAGTTGTCCTGTCCGGGGGATCCGCACTCCTGGGAAGCATCAGTCATTTGGGAAACGAGTGGTTCGTCCTGGACGAAGGCGTCCGGCAGTGGCTGGTTCCCTTCCCCTCGGTACTCACCTATCAAGGAGTGGGACGGCTGGCAATGAAGGCTGCTCCGCGGCTTGTGAAACCGTTGGGCTTTGCTGCGGCCTTAAGGGCACTGTCCAGGGACCGCGCAACGGTGGTCGTCCATGTGGGGGCGTGGGGGCAGCAAAATCTTGAAACAAGGGGAGTCATCGACCGCGTAGGTCGGGACCACTTCGATCTCGCTGTGGTGCAGGAGGGTGAAGTGCGACGGGTGGGAAATGTCGTCGGTGTTGTGACGATCCCCTTCGGAGCGCTTGTGGCCGTCAGTTCAGCCAGTGCCCCGGAGTTTTAGGTGCGGCGCTGCCCCGTCAGCGTGACTTGGACTTGGACTCTTCAATCATTCGGCTGGCTTCTGCGTACCGGTCCTGAATGTACTGCTCAAGCATCGTTTCCTCGATACGCCACTGCCCACGGCCGCCCACCTGGATTGCCTTGAGTTCGCCACTGCGGACCAGGGCATACGCCTGCGGGGAGTTGATCTGGAGTTGTTCGGCGACATCGGCCAATGTCAGGAATCGGGGCATGGCTCCATATTGCCACTCCTGTAGGCGTTTGGTGTAGTTATCCACAGTTTCGCCCTCTTTGCAGCCGAACGCTTTGGTTGGCGTTGGCCCGCCGGTAAGAATGAGGAGGCAGGTCCGCCGACCATGCCTCTAGCCAACCCGGGGAGTCGAATACATGGGTCCGAGCGCAAGTCCTGCCGCCGCACGAATCAGCAAGCCATCGTGGAGGGATCCCCGGCTGCTGGTAGGCATCCTCTTGGTTTTCCTGTCTGTGGCCGGAGTGGTCGCACTCGTTGGAAATGCCGACAAGACGACCCAGGTGTATGCCGCGAGGGAAGACATCGCTGTGGGCCAACAGGTAACGGCTGAAGACCTTTCCATCGTCAAAGTGCGGTTGGATGAAGTTGAGGCAGGCTACGTAACTGTTGAGGATGGTCTGTCCGCGGGAAAAGTCGCGCTGCAACGCGTGGCCAGGAACCAACTCTTGCCTCGTGAAAGCCTCGGCACTGCCGATGCTTTGAACAGGAAACCCGTGGCCATCTCCATGGAGGAGGAGCTGCCGGCCCAGGCTGTTCCCGGTGCCCGTGTGGATGTCTGGGTTGCCATGCCGGGAACGGGAACGGCCTACGACAATCCGCAGTTGCTGCTACCCGGAGCCGAAATTGCCGGGATCACCCACGGCTCCACCACTCTCGGAGCATCAAAAACCACAACGGTGCTTGTGCTTGTCACGGATGCCCAAATGCCGAAACTGCTCGCTGCCCAAGCCAACAAGGCCAAAGTTTCGGTGGTCTGGAACCCGGCGGGCCTCGCCTCATGAGCATCCCGGTCGTAACGGTCGGCGCCACCCACGAAGCCGTGGTTGATGGCTTGGAGCGCCTGCACGGCCCGGTAACCGTTGTTCGCCGTTGTGCCGAACTCACCGAGCTGCTGGCTGCCTGCCAGAGTGGCCTGGCGCTCGCAGCCGTCGTCGGTGACGGATCGGAAGAACTTACAACTACGCTTGTGGACAGGCTGGGGGCCGTGGGCGTCTGCGTTGTTGCCTTGACGGACAACCCGGACGAGACGAAGCGGCTCCGCTCCATAGGAGTAGTCGCTGCCGCTGCGGATATTAAACCGGTGGTACTCGCGGCCGAGATTTCCCAGGCGGTGGAACGCGCCAGCAGGTATGGCCAGGCTGAGAGTCCACGCAGCACAGGTTTTGCCGATCCCGGCGGAGGTTCTGCCTTGCTGCCGCAGGCGACGGAGGTCCCGGAAGAGCCGGATGGTTCAGGGCGGATTTTTGCTGTGTGGGGACCCGCGGGTGCCCCTGGCCGGACGCTGCTTGCCGTGAACATGGCAGCGGAGCTTGCCGCCGATGGCCAGTCGGTCATATTGGTTGATGCTGACAGCTACGGTGCGAGTGTGTCGGCGATGCTGGGCCTTCTGGATGAGTCGGCCGGGTTGGCGCAAGCATGCAGGCTTGCCGACCAAGGACTCCTCGACCTTGAAGCTTTAACGACCACGGCGAGTGAGGTTTACACGAAGGCGGGCTCCTTCCGCGTATTGACCGGTACCACGCGGGCCGATCGTTGGACCGAACTGCGGGCCGCGGCTCTCACCCTTGTACTGGAAAGAGCCAGGCAACTGGCGGACATCGTGGTGGTTGACGCCGGCTTCTGCCTCGAAGCTGACGAAGAGCTGAGCTTTGACACATTGGCTCCCCGGCGCAATGCATCCACCCTCCGCAGCCTTGAGTTGGCGGACGTCGTGTTCGCTGTGGGATCCGCGGACGCCATCGGGGTGCCCCGACTTGTGCGGGGCCTGGCTGAACTCGAAGTGGCTGTTCCGCAAGCATCGCCGCGGGTGGTGCTCAACAAGGTCAAACGCTCAGCCGTTGGGTACGCCCCGGAGCAACAACTGGACGATGCGTGGAACCGGTACGGCCCGGGCATCAGCATCGAGGCGTACATTCCGTCGGATCCGGAAGCTTGCGATGCTGCGTTGCTTTCAGGCTCCGTCCTCCTGGAAACAGCGCCCGAATCGGACATCCGACATGCTATCGCCGGACTCGTATGTGCTGCTGTCCATCAAAAACGCCGATCCTTTGGACGAAGTACCAGAGCTCTTCGTCGCCTTAAGCGCTAGGCTCGGCATGTGGGCTGCAGAGTCGCAGCAATCAACTTGTGATGGAGGCGTTTGTCGATGTCGTCAGGATCCAGCGTGGAGGATCGGTCCGATGCAGCAGTTGTCCGTGAAGGGTTCTTCGGTGACTACTACGAGCACCTCGCAGAGGAGGACGCCGGGGCCTACTCCCCGGAACTGCTGATATCCAGGGCCACCAAGCACAAGGCCGTTGCGCAGTCCCGACGACCCGGCAATGCCGTGGTTGAGATCGGCAGCGAGTCTGACCGGAACGTTGTTTACATTGTTACCGACGACATGCCTTTCCTGGTTGACTCGGTCAACGCGGAGCTCGTGCGCCAGAATTGCGCCATCCGCATGGTCATGCACCCCTTGTTCGTCGTCACCCGGGACCGGGTCACCGGTGAGATGAGCAGCGTTTCGCGCGTTCCTTCCACTGTGGGAATTTCCAGTGGTGACACCGCTGCCCTGCCCAGCATCGCCCATCTTCTTGGCGATGGGGACAACGCATCCCATATGGAGTCTTGGATTGCGGTCGAAATCGACCGCGTCAGTGATGAGACGCGTGAACAGTTGATCGAAGGACTGCACCGCGTCCTAGGAGACGTGCGGGCCGCCGTCGAGGACTGGCCGAAAATGCGCAGCAAGGCGCTGGAGCTGGCCGAAGCACTGGGGGGAGTCTCCCACCCGGAACAAATTGCTGAACTGCGCCAGGCCCAGGACCTTCTCCGATGGCTGGACAACGGTAACTTCACTTTCCTGGGGTACCGCGAATACGACCTCGTGAATGAAGACGGCGAGGACGTACTCCAGCTTCGTGAGGACAGCGGTCTGGGGCTCCTGCGCGCCGGAGAGGGCAACCGTCAGGTCCAACACCTGACAGACGCCGGCCGCAAGAAGGCCCGGGAGAAGCGCGCCTTGGTAATCACCAAGGCCAATTCCCGCTCGACAGTCCACCGGCCTGCATACCTTGACTACATTGGCGTCAAGAGCTTCGACGCCCAAGGCAACGTCAACGGTGAACGCCGTTTCATCGGGTTGTTTGCTACGAGCGCCTACACCGGCTCTGTCCGCAGCATCCCCATTGTTCGGGACAAGGTGGATGCAGTACTGCGCAACGCGGGGTTCCCGATTGATTCGCACTCGGGCAAGGACCTCCTCGGCATCCTCGAGACCTACCCCAGGGATGAACTGTTCCAAATCGAGGTACCGGACCTGGCCGCGACGGCCATGGGAATCCAACGCCTGCAGGAGCGCCGCAGGACAAAGCTGTTCCTGCGGCCGGACATCTACGGCCGTTTCATGTCCGCTGTCGTCTACCTGCCCCGCGACCGCTACACCACCAGCGTCCGGCTCAGGATCGAGCAGGAACTTCGCGAGACGTTCCAGGCCGAGACCATCGACTACGAGGCCCGGATAACAGAATCCGCCCTTGCCCGTGTCTTCTTCCGGATCAGGCTTCCGCGCACCGCAGAACTCGCCGAGGTCAATGCACAGGAGCTTGAGCACCGGTTGATGCGGGCTTCGAGGTCCTGGAGCGAGGGCATCACCGAGGTCCTTCGCGAACACCATCCGGCCGAAACCGCCGATGCCCTGTCGGCCCTTTGGGCAGAAGCCTTCCCCGCCGGATACCGCGTGGATTATGAAGTTGAAGACGCCCTGCAGGACATCGAACGCTTCGAGAAGTACGGTGCCCAGGCAGAGCGGACCGGCGAGCCCATCAGGAACGTCAGGCCCGGGGTCCACGTCTATCTGCCTGAAGGTGCCGGCGAGGCATTGGAAGAGGACGCCCGCGTCAAGCTTTACCTGATGGAGCCGAAGAGCCTCAGCCAGATCCTGCCCTACTTCCACAACCTTGGCCTGGAAGTGCTGGACGAGCGGCCGTTCGAGATCGAAACCGCCGATCACCGCGACTTCTTCCTCTACGACCTCGGGCTGAAGTACCCCGCGGGAGTCGATCCCCTTGCCACCGGAAGCCTCTTGGCCGATTCCTTCGGCGCTGCGGTAACCGGCGCCGTGGAGTCGGACAACTTCGACCGCTTGGTGCTGCGTGAAGGCATGCACTGGCGCCAGGTAGTCATGCTCCGGGCTTACGCCAAGTACATGCGCCAGATGGGAAACACGAATTCCTTCGGCTTCATTGCCGATACCCTCCTGGGCAACCCGGATGTGGCACGTGGGCTCATTGACCTCTTCTCGGCACGGTTCGACCCATCCGTGCCGGACGATGTACGCGATGAACGCCAGGATGCAGCACGGGCCTCCTTGGCTGAGGCTGTAGAGCAGGTTGCCACTTTGGACGCGGACCGTGTCCTGCGCACCTTCATCAACCTCATTGAATCCACCCTGCGGACCAACTACTTCCAGAACAAGGAGTACCTCAGCTTCAAGCTGGACCCGACCTCCATAGAGGGGCTGCCGTTCCCGCGCCCGATGTTCGAAATCTGGGTCTACTCGCCACGCGTTGAAGGCGTCCACCTTCGCTTCGGCAAGGTGGCCCGTGGCGGTCTTCGCTGGTCGGACCGCCGTGAGGATTTCCGGACCGAGATTCTCGGGCTGGTCAAGGCCCAGACAGTCAAGAATGCAGTCATTGTTCCGACAGGTGCCAAAGGCGGGTTCTTCGCCAAGAAACTGCCCAACCCCGCCGTGGACCGCGCCGCATGGATGGCAGAAGGCATCGAAAGTTACAAGACGTTCATCCGGGGCCTGCTGGACATCACCGACAACCTCGTGACGTCGGGCGACGGCGAAAGGCTCGTCCCGCCGTCGGACGTCGTTCGGCACGACGGCGACGATTCCTACCTTGTGGTGGCGGCCGATAAGGGCACCGCTACCTTCTCGGACACGGCCAACGGGCTCGCAGCCGAGTACGGCTTCTGGCTGGGCGACGCCTTCGCTTCCGGTGGTTCAGTAGGCTACGACCACAAGGCGATGGGCATCACGGCCCGCGGCGCCTGGGAGTCGGTCAAGCGTCACTTCAGCGAGCTCGACCTGGACACCCAGACCGAAGAGTTCACCGTCGTGGGCGTGGGCGACATGTCAGGGGACGTCTTCGGGAACGGAATGCTGCTCTCACGGCACATCCGCTTGGTGGCGGCCTTCGACCACCGCCACATCTTCCTCGATCCGACACCCGATGCTGCAGTGTCCTTTGCTGAGCGGCAGCGTCTCTTTGAGCTGCCCCGCTCCTCCTGGGACGACTACGACCGTTCGCTCATCAGCGAGGGCGGCGGAGTTTATGCCCGCCAGGCCAAGACCATCCCGGTTTCGGAACAGGTGCGGAAGTCCCTGGGCCTGCCCGACGGCACGACACAACTCAGCCCACCGGAACTGCTGCGGGCGATCCTGCTGGCACCGGCGGACCTCCTTTACAACGGCGGCATCGGCACCTACGTCAAGGCCAGCACGGAAACCCATGCAGCTGTGGGGGACAAGGCCAACGACGCCATCCGTGTTGACGGGCGTGACTTGCGGGTCAAGGTTGTAGGGGAAGGCGGAAACCTTGGTTTGACCCAGCGGGGACGTATCGAGGCCGCCTTGCAGGGCGTCATCCTCAACACCGACGCCATTGACAACTCCGCGGGTGTGGATTGCTCGGACCATGAGGTCAATATCAAGATCTTCGTGGACCGGATGGTGGCGGCAGGCAAGCTCCAGGAGACTGAGCGGGCTGCCTTCCTCGCCGACATGACCGACGAAGTAGGCCGCCTGGTGCTCCAGGACAACATCGACCAGAACATCCTGCTGCTCAACGACCGCACACGGGTTGCCGAGTGGAGCCCCAGCTACGAGCGGCTCATGGACTGGCTGGAGAAGTCCGCCGACCTCAAGCGTGACCTTGAAGCCTTGCCGACCACCGACACCCTTCGTGCCCGCCTGGAACAAGGTCAAGGCCTGACGTCGCCGGAACTGGCCGTCCTTTCGGCCTACGCGAAAATTGAGCTCAGTACTGCGCTGCGCGACAGCAACCTGGCTGATGATCCCTGGTTCTCGGACACGATCCGCAACTACTTCCCGAAGCAGTTGCGCGAGAAGTTCGACGCCGATTTGGATACCCACCCGCTGCGGCGCGAGATCATCGCAACCGTGGTGGCCAACGACATCATCAACCTCGGTGGCATCACGTTCGCGTTCAGGGCCATTGAGGAAACCTCGGCCAACGAGGTCGCGGTAGCGAAGGCATTCGTAGCTTTGCGCGAAATCTACGACCTCGACCCCATGGTGGCGGAGCTGAACGCGATGCCGGCCTCCTTCCCGACCGAACACTGGAGCGAAATCCACCTGGACATCAGGCGACTGCTTGACCGGGCCGTGCGTTGGGTACTGGGGCAAGGAATTGCCTCCCAGCCCATCGCCAGCGTCGTGGATGCGTTCAAGCCAATGATGGCGCCCTTGCGCGCCAAGCTTTTGGACTACCTGCGTGGAGAAGACAAGGTCCGAATCAGCGGCTGGCTCGACAAGGCGCTGGGATGGGACCTTCCCGAACACCTTGCCCGCAGGTGGGCCGAGCTCTTCGAAAGCTATGCCCTTCTGGACATCGCGCGGATTGCCCAGACAGGCAAGGAGAGCGTTGAGAACGTGGCCCACGTGTACTACACGGTGTTCAACCGCTTCCACGTGGATTCGCTGCTGGAGCGCATCAGTTCCCTGCCGCGCGATGACCGCTGGCAGGCGCTGGCCCGCGCAGCCCTTCGGGATGACCTGTACTCAACAGTTGCCGACATGACTACTTCGGTCCTTGAAGCAACGGAGTCCAACGCATCCGCGGAAGACCGGTTGAAGGACTGGGAGGAGCTGAACGCCGAGCAACTGGGCAGGGCGAAGACCATGTTCGATGAGGTCAATGCACTCGAGGCCGACGACATGGCCTCACTGTCGGTAGCATTAAGGCTCTTGAGGTCAATCGTCCGACGCTAGGAAGTTCTCCGCGTCGCAAATGGAGGTGCAGTGGCAATCTTTACAGACCCCATCAGGGAACACGCTGATTTCGGGCCTGGAGATGCCGAATGGCTGCACCTCCTGGTTGGCGACTGGCAAATGGTCGCTGATCTGGCTTTCGCGGACCTGGCTCTTTGGTTTCCGCACCCCGAGTTTGGCTACATAGCCCTCGCCCACGTCCGTCCGTCGACATCGCATACGGTGTTCCACGCGGACTTCGTGGGCGAGGGCATTCGCTCGGACCTTCGTCCATTGGTGGAGAAGGCCTGGAACAGCAGGGCCATCGAACGCTCCAGCGAAACCAGTTGGAGCAGCGAGATGGCTCTGCGGGTTGAAGCAGTGCCCATGGTGCGCAACGGAAGAACTCTCGCCGTCGTGACCTCACACATGGACCTCTCCAGTTCCCGCATGCCCTCGAGGCTGGAACTGACTTATCGGCAGTGTGCCTACGATCTCCTGCGCATGGGGACCCTCGGGCTCTGGCCGGACTTTGCTTCCCCGACCGGCTCGCGTCGGGGCGCGCCCCGTGTCGGCGACGGACTGATCCGGCTCGATGCAGACGGCATCGTCCAATACGCAAGCCCGAACGGGGTCTCCGCGTTCCGCAGGCTCGGCGAAGTTGAGTCCCTGGAAGGCAGGTCGCTGGCGGAGGTCACCGCAGGTCTGCTGAAGGACCGCCGGATGGTGGATGAGACACTGCCCCTGGTAGTGACCGGTCGCATGCCCTGGCGAAGCGAGATCGAATCGAGGGGCGTCAGCCTGTCCCTGCGTGCCATCCCTTTGCGCGATGAACAACATCGGTTCGGCGCCTTGGTGCTGTGCCGCGACGTCTCCGAACTCAGGCGTCGGGAGATGGAACTTGTCACAAAGGACGCCACGATCCGCGAGATCCACCACCGGGTCAAGAACAACCTGCAAACGGTGGCCGCCCTCCTGCGTATGCAGTCACGGCGAATGGTCAGCGATGAGGCAAAGCAGGGCCTCGAACAAGCGATGCGGCGTGTGGCAACCATTGCACTGGTGCATGAGACCCTGTCCCAGGGCCTGACGCAGAGTGTCGATTTCGACGAGTTGATCGGGCGCCAATTCCGGCTTTCGGCGGAGGTGGCATCACCATCCCAACAGGTCAGAACTGAACGTTCAGGTCTATTCGGGGAATTGCCCAGTGATTTTGCCACCCCGTTGGCCTTGGTCATCAATGAACTCGTTACCAACGCCGTTGAGCACGGACTTGAGGGCCGCACAGGTACAGTGTGGCTTGTGGCGGACCGCGCTGAGGGAGACGGCAAGGACGAATTCCTGACAGTAACGATCGCCGACGACGGCGTCGGGCTGCCTGACGGACAATACACCGAAGGGTTGGGCTTGCAGATTGTCCGCACTTTGGTCACCAGCGAACTCGGAGGAACCATTCAGTGGAGCCCTCGGGAGGGCGGCGGGACAGCCGTGCAGATCGTACTGAATCTCGCACGCGCCTAGCCCGCCTGCACTGCCGGAGTTAAAAAGCAGAGGCCGCGGACCTGATGGTCCGCGGCCTCTTTCGCTGCTGCTTCTTAGGAGGCGCGACGTGCGCGTGCTGCGCGACGCTTGAGGGCGCGCCGTTCGTCTTCACTCATTCCGCCCCAGACGCCTGCATCCTGCCCGGACTCCAATGCCCACTGCAGGCAAGTGTCCACGACGGGGCAGCGGCGGCAAACGCTCTTGGCTTCCTCGATCTGGAGAAGTGCGGGTCCCGTGTTGCCGACTGGGAAGAAGAGCTCCGGGTCCTTGTCGAGGCAGGCTGCGCGATTACGCCAATCCATGCTGATCAGTCACTCCATTCGTGAGAACTAGAAAGGCCTTTTGTGAAAACATTCACGAGAGGCTCCAAAGGAAAGGGGCCCGCATGGGCCCCCTTGGTCGTCTGAGTCAAGCGTTTCATGTTAACGCCTTGTAAACAAGGGGTGTTAGTGGTCGAAATGCTCGGAATCCGTGAGCGATGCATCACATCAGCCGCCAGTGCCCTCACTGCTAGATGACTATGTCCGGTAGTGTGCCAGTGTGTCAAGACCTCCTGTAAACCCTGCCCAGCCACACTCCGGCCCTGATGGAAATGACGATTCCGACTGCCCAGGTCCGGGCAACGTCGGGACGTCGCGACCTCGCGGGATAGTCATTATTTCCATCGTCGTTGCCCTCGAAGCCACAGCCTTGCTCGCTGCTGCCGCTTGGTACGGTTTTGAACTCCTTACAGGTGCTCCCGTACTGACTTTTTGGGGAGCCGTCTTTACCTTGGTCCTGCTCCTGGCTTTCTCGGCCTGGCTGTTCGCGGTAGGGCATTTCCTGTTCCGGGGCTTCCGATGGACGCGCGCGGCTGCCTTGGTCGCCCAACTGTTCGTCCTCACCATTGGCTTCCCCACGATGACAGGTGGCCTTGTACTCCCTGGGTTGGCCATGATTGTTCCGGCACTGGCCGCGATCATCTTCCTCTTCCAGCGCGATGTCATCTCCTTTGCTTCGCGGGCGGGTGGCAGCACCGGCGCCCTGTGACCCAGCTGCTCCCGTGACGCAGCAGTTGCTGTCACTCTGGGGTCGGAAATCCGGCGGAAAGTACCCCTTGAAAGGGAATTGCTTCTCCTCGGTCAATGATGAAGCCCCTGCCCGGACGGCGGCCGGGGTCAGCGGGGAGCCGTACGCCCAGCAGCTCCCCATCAAGAGGGCTTCCGTGCGCCAGCAGCAAACCCATTCCTGACGCCTGCACTTCTTTGACCAAGGGAAGGTGGTGCAGGGCTGGACCGGGAGTGGCCGTCAAGATGATGCCGGCGACCTGGTCGGCCAAGGTGTCCAGAGCCCGTCGGCCCGTGGCGTCCAGGGAGTCGACGTCGTCCACCAACAAGACACTTTGCGGGTTGAGGTTTCCGTCGGCCGCCGCCGACGCCTTTGAAGCCCAGAAGGCTCCCGCAGCTGACCCGTCCGGAGGGAAAAGCCAAGGGATCTCCGGGTTCAAGCTCACCAGCGATCGGAGAACGGTGGTCTTGCCTGATCTTGGACTGCCGAGGACGATGCTGACGCCTCTTGTCTTCAGGGGGAACGCCGCCGGCGAAGCGTCGTCCCCGGCAACGCCGATCCACAGTGGCTCCGGGGTGTGGGGATCGAGCTGCAATTTTTCGTGGGGCGCACCGTCAGATGATGCACCGCCGCGTTCCGTCGCCGCGCTGGGTGCACCGCCGACGTAGCTGTCACCGCCAGCGCCCTGGAGCGTCGGCACTGGGGCATATCCGGAAGGTGGGGATGCGTCTTTGCGGCTCAGGAAATCTTCATGTGTCAGCAACAGGGGGAGCGGACGTAAACGAAACGGCGGTTCAGCTGCAGTGCGCTTCCCGAACGGCCACGTACCGGCCGCAGGTGCCTCTCTGAACTGCGCCGTCGCCGGCCGGGATTCGACAATGTTTCCCGAAACGAAAGCGCGCCCCGGGACGGCTTCCATTTCAGGCAAACGAGGCCAGTGGAAACGCGACTCCTCAGTGGTGCCCAGGGGGAAGTATGCGCGGTTTGGTATTGCCGCGAACAAGCGCGAGCTGACCAGTTCCCGTTCACCTGAGATCAACAACGTGATACCCAAGGGGCCTCCGTCCCTGGCGATGTCGTGGAGCATGCCCTCCGCCCACTCATAGGAGCCGCCTCGCAGCGCCGACATCCATGAACACCAGCCGGCGACAATCACCACAAGCGGCGAACGGTCATCAGGCAGATCCGGGGCTGCGCGCCTCGTCTCCATCTCAGCTGCCAACCGCGACAGGATCCGGGCCGCGAAGCCAAGTTGGTCCAAGCCTGCGTAAGCACCGATTTCTGGACCAGCTTCCACGTCGCACAGCAGCCGGTTTGCGTCCAGTATGTACAGGTGGGGTTGGGGTGCCTGGGTTGCCAGCATGGCGGCTACAGCCCGGAAACTATGGGTCATGCCGCTGGAGGGGCCGCCGACCATTGCGAGATGTCCGTGCGTGGCGGGCAACCAGTACAAGCAGTCCACGCGCTGCAGGGTGGGTTTGTCGAGGAGCGCAATGGGTCCCACCCGCCACGGCTCTGCAACGCTATCGGGCATCCCCGGCGGTTCCTCCACGAACGCAAGCCTGTCTTCCCAAGGGATGCGCTGCGGCAGCGGGGCGGCGATGGGGCTCCGGGGAGAGGGCTTGCCGAGGTAACCCCAGGCTTCACCTATGACAGACACGAGCCGTTCGACGCCCGTCTCCGTGTGGTTATCAACTTTCTCCATTCGGGGTACCCCACGCAAAGCACCCGGGGTAACGGTAGCGGGGGATTCACCGAGTGCTTGAGCAGCGGACTGAACCACTGGTCGAAGGGGGTCAACAATGCTGGCTGCCAATTCTGCAGAGCCTGAAGGTGCGGTGTCCGGATACAGGTAACTCAAAGACGCTGTCTGGAACTCCTGAGGCTCCTTGGCGGCCGTAGCAAGGAAGGCCCGGCCCGGGACATCAACGCCTATGGACGCAGCATCCTTGGAATTGATGATGTCCACGGATTCCATGTCCGACTGGACGCGAAGGGCGATGCTGGAGGTGACGTTGGCCCGGATGTCGGCGGTCAGCGCGCCCTGTGGTCTTTGCGTTGCCATCACCAGATGAATTCCCAACGAACGACCTATGGTGGCGATGCGCATGAGCTCGCGAAGGGCCGCCGGTGCCTCATCGACAAGAATGCGGAACTCGTCAATCACCAGAAACAGGTGCGCCAGTCCGACGCCTTCGGTACCAACCGATTTCTGGTAGTCAGCCAGGTCGGCTGCCCCCTGGACAGCGAAGAGCCCCTCCCGGTACTTGACTTCTCCCCGCAACGACTCCAGTGCGCGATCAATGTTCTGCCGGCTGAGATCGGTCAGCAAGCCCAGGCAATGCGGCAGCGAGGCCAAGGGACCCAGACCGGAACCGCCCTTGAAATCCAGGAACAGAAACGTCGCCTGTTCAGGCGGGACACTCAGGGCTATGGACGCAACGAGTGTCCTGAGGAGTTCCGACTTTCCTGAACCGGTGGTACCCGCAACCAGGAGGTGGGGACCGTCGCGCTTGAAGTTAAAGGTGAGCGGTCCATCGTGGCCTTCTCCCAGCACGGCTGTCACGCCGTCCTTCCAGGAGGCGGAGCGCCATCTGTTAAGGACCCGGCGGTGTCCGTACGGCAGTAGCGCGGCCAAGGAAGAACTACGCGGAAGCTCGCCTTCGCGGCGGCGCTCCGCCGTGCTGGCTGCTGCGGCGACGGTACGGCAGAAGAGGTCGAAAACATCGGCTGGGACGAGGTCGGGCACGAAGTCCAGGCGCTCGCCGTCGGACTCGAAGGATGCAGCTGTTCCGGAGGGCTCGATGGTGATGGTGCCCGCTGATGCTCCAGTTGCGCCCTGGCAATGCAGTACTTGCCAGTGGACGCGGTGGGCGGTTTGCACAGTTTTCCGTACGGCCTCATCGTCGTCGAAGGCAGGGCTTCCCATCACCACGAGCCGCCCATGGGGGTTATGCCTGAGTGTGTTCAAGGTGGCCAGGGCAGCTGTTGTGTTTGAAGCGAGCGTCACCTGGGGAAGGAACCGGGCGCTCAGCGGGAGCCTGCCGGTTGGTCCCAGGATGATGACCGGAGCGTCGGCTGAAGCCGGAAAACCGGCGAGCTGCATGAGCATGAATCGAAGCAGGCCTTCCACGTGCCCCTCGTCTCCGAGAATCGCAACGCTCCGATGCTCCGGATCCAGCGTCACGGGGCACGGGCCGAGCCGCGGCGGAGTGAAGTGGGGATCCTCCGGAACCACGCGGATATTCGCCGAAGATTCGGTGGTGCCCAGTCGTAACCAGACCGCGTGGTTCTCCAGTCGTGGTTCACCTTTGGAATCAGGCTGCGGAGTTGGATGAGCCCCACCCGTTTCGAATTCGTGGGCAGCGGGATCCTTGGCGAAGGCGGCGAGCATGATCTCAGCGGCGGAAGGGGCACGCCGGCGACGCCTGCCGGCATCGTCCTCGACCGCACGATCAAGGGCCCGCCGGTAATGCTGCCTGCCCTGCCTGCCCCGCATCAACGGGAGAAGTACACCGAGCGCCGATAGGGAAGTAAAGGCCAGATACATCCACATGCCGGTGGCCGCTGCGAGGCCTACGCCTGCAATCAAGGGCAGGCCGGCCGCCAGGGCAATGGTTGCACGATCCCCGTGGGTTCTTGTGCCGGGTACCTCAACAGGGTCTTTCACCGAACGGCCCGCATCCGTTGCGAGTACGGGAAAGTTGGTGCTGTCAGAGGAGAGGCTGAACGATGTTCGACCACAAACGATTGAGGAACGGGAGTTGACCAACAAGCGGCGGGTGGGGCGTCCGTCAACATAAACCGGATTCGATGCTGAGACGGCAGCTATCTCAAGTTGTTTCCCCGACACCTCCAGCACTGCGTGGTGCCTCGACATTGTTGGATCCGCTATTGAAATGTCTGCAGCAGCCCTGCCGATACCGTGCTGCCCCCGCGCAATCCGGAAGACGGATCCTGCACCCGGGCCGGTATGGACCAACAACATCAGTGGCAACGGTGGGTCGGGGGTCTGTGGCGGCGGGATCAAACCGTCCACCAAAACAGCTCCTGACACCAGGGGCGGCAGCCCGACAGTGAGCTTCGCAAGATCCTCCATGCCAACTCTGAGCGGGCCGGTATCGCGGGCTGCCTTGAGCAGATAAGCCAGGTGGGACCCAGACGTCCCGGGCGCCACGGCGATGGATAGTTCCTCCGGTCCTGCGGACGCGGCGGCACCGGGACCGCGAACCAGTGTGCACTCAAATCTCATGCTTTGTCTTCCCTTTCCACCACCATCGTTAGGGACGACCAAAGCGGACGGCAGCCTCGTTTGGGCTCTATGTGGACAACTTCGGCACCGCCATGGCAGATCCGGCCCTTGACGCCGCGGCTTTGTGTCTCGGCTAAGATGAAACTCGTTGTCGCGTGTGCTCAATGAGGAAGGACCTTCACCGGTGATAGTGGTTGCTGAGAGCGCCGATGTTTCAGACGAGGCGGTAATTGGTGATGGATCAAAGATCTGGCATCTGGCCCAAGTCCGCGAGCAGGCCGAACTAGGCGTCAATTGCATCGTTGGACGCGGGGCCTACATCGGCTCCGGAGTCAAGATGGGGGACAACTGCAAAGTCCAGAACTATGCACTTGTCTACGAGCCCGCGGAACTGGAGGCCGGGGTCTTCATTGGCCCCGCCGTAGTCCTGACGAACGACACCTACCCCCGGGCGGTTGCCCCGGACGGAACGTTGAAGAGTGCCCATGACTGGGAGCCAGTGGGCGTCACCATCCGTGAAGGCGCCTCCATTGGAGCCCGCGCTGTATGCGTTGCTCCCGTCACTATTGGCCGCTGGGCCACCGTGGCAGCGGGCGCCGTTGTGGCCAAGGACGTTCCGGATTTTGCTTTGATGGTCGGAGTGCCGGCCAAGCGCCATGGTTGGGTCGGCAAGGCCGGTTTCCCGCTGCAGCGCAGCGGCGATAACTGGGTATGCCCGGAAACCGGCGCCACATATGTTGAACAGAACGAGACCCTTCGAGAGGTAGAGGCATGAGCCCCGAATTCATTCCCCCCGCCAAGCCCATCATCGGTGATGATGAGCGCAAGGCAGTAGAGGCTGTTCTGGCCTCCGGCCAACTTGCACAGGGTTCGGAGGTTGCGTCCTTTGAACAGGAATTCTCGCAGGTCCTCCTTGACGGCCGGGCGGCCGTGGCAGTCAACTCAGGAACGTCCGGCTTGCACCTCGGGCTCCTTGCCGCAGGCATTGGTCCCGGCGACGAAGTCATTGTTCCGTCATTCACCTTTGCCGCTACAGCCAACTCCGTGGCATTGACGGGCGCAACCCCTGTCTTCGCCGATGTGGACATCAACCACTACACGCTGGATCCAGCTTCGGTCGAGTCGAAAATCACTGACCGGACGGCTGCCATCATGCCGGTTCACCTCTACGGCCACCCCTTTGATGTGGACGGAATCGGTGCAGTCGCTGCCAAGCACGGCGTAAAAGTCTTTGAAGACGCTGCCCAAGCCCACGGTGCCGCAGTCAACGGCCGCAAGGTGGGTACCTTCGGCGACTTTGCAATGTTCAGCCTGTACCCCACCAAGAACATGACTTCCGGCGAAGGCGGCATGGTCAGCACCGGTTTGGCCGACGTCGAACGGCGGCTTCGGTTGCTGCGGAACCAGGGCATGGAACGCCAGTACGAAAACGAGCTGGTTGGCTTCAACGCCCGCATGACCAACATCCACGCAGCGATTGGCCGCGTTCAGTTGACCAAGGTCGAGGGCTGGACGAAGACCCGTCAGGAAAACGCGGCGTTCTTCGATGCCAACATCGAAGGTGTCGTTACCCCGAAGGTTGTAGAGGGCTACGAGCACGTCTACCACCAGTACACCATCCGCATCGCCGAGGACCGTGATGGTTTCGCCAAGGCTCTGCGCGAGGAGTACAACGTGGGCTGCGGCGTGTACTACCCGATCCCGAACCACCGTCTCGCCCCGTTCCAGACCTCTGATGACCTGCCGGTCACCGAAGAAGCAGCATCCACCGTGCTGTCCCTTCCTGTGCACCCGTCGTTGAGCCAGGATGACCTGGACAGGATCGTTGCGGCTGTCAACGCTGTGGCAAAGGCAGGTAGCTAGTGGCTAATCTGCGCGCTGGCCTCATCGGACTCGGCATGATGGGACGACACCACGCACGCGTTATCCGCGAGCTTGACGGTGTCGACCTTGTTGCCGTTGCTGATTCCTTTGGGGACCCACACAACGTAGCCAGTGGCTTGGAGGTCTGCAGCTCCGTTGAGCAGCTCATCGGGAAGGGCATCGATATGGCTGTCGCAGCCGTGCCGACAATCCTGCACGAGGAAGTTGCCTTGCAGCTTGCCGAAGCCGGAGTGCACTGCCTGGTGGAAAAGCCCATCGCCAATGACTCGGTGTCGGGCCGTCGCATCGCCGAGGCTTTCGATGCCAAGGGCTTGATCGGTGCCGTGGGACATATTGAACGCTTCAACCCGTCCCTGCAGAGCCTCCGCGACCGCCTTGGCAATGGCGATCTCGGCGAGGTTTACCAGATCTCCACCCGCCGCCAGGGTCCCTTCCCCTCGCGGATCGCCGATGTTGGTGTGGTCAAGGACCTCGCGACCCACGACATCGACCTCACGGCATGGTTGGCTCAAAGCAACTTCGTCAACGTGGTGGCGCACACCACTTCCCGCAGCGGGCGCGAACACGAAGACATGGTCACAGCCATCGGGCACCTCAAGGATGGGGTCGTTACCAACCACATCGTCAACTGGCTCTCTCCCATGAAGGAACGCACCACTGTTGTTCTGGGCGAGCGCGGTGCGTTCATTGCAGACACGATTTCGGCGGACCTGACGTTTGTCGAGAACGGCACTTTCCAGACGGACTGGGACTCCATCGCGGCCTTCCGTGGCGTCTCCGAAGGTTCTTCGACCCGCTTTGCTCTGGCCAAGCGCGAACCGTTGAAGATGGAACACGAGGCCTTCCGCGATGCGGTCCTCGGCAAGTCCATGAACATTGTCACAATGGCCGAAGGGCTTGAGACCCTCCGCGTCGCTGAGGCCGTGCTCAAGTCGGCCGAAACCGGCGCCGTCGTCGCGCTTTAGCCGAAGGATACTTCGCACATTTGAACGGGAGGCTGGCGCTGGCCAAGCCTCCCGTTCGTTTTTCAGGTCAATCGCCGCCGTCCTTCCGCGCGCCCCCCGAATCGGGATTAGATCGTAACGTCGGGTAGCCTTGACCAGTAGACGTGGGCATTTCTGTGCCCGCACGCCAATACACAGGAGAGTTTGTGAACGCTGATCTCGTCGTCGTCGGCTCGGGTTTCTTTGGCCTGACCATTGCAGAACGCGCCGCTACCGAGTTGGGGCTGAAGGTTGCGGTGCTTGATCGCCGTCACCACATTGGTGGAAACGCCTACAGCGAGAACGAAGCAAAGACGGGAATCGAGGTGCACCGCTATGGAGCCCACCTCTTCCACACGTCCAACGAACGCGTTTGGGAGTACGTGAACCGGTTCACCAAGTTCACCAACTACCAGCACAAGGTGTACACCAGCCACAAGGGCGAGGTGTACCCCATGCCCATCAACTTGGGCACCATCAACCAGTTCTTCCGCTCGGCCATGAGCCCCTCGGAAGCGAAGGCGCTTATTGCCGAACAGGCCGGCGAACTTGCCGGAACGGATCCCCAGAACCTGAATGACAAGGGCATCCAGCTGATCGGACGCCCGCTGTACGAGGCGTTCATCAAGCACTACACGGGCAAGCAGTGGCAGACGGATCCCAAGGACCTGCCTGCGGAGATCATTTCCCGCCTTCCCGTGCGCTACAACTACGACAACCGCTACTTCAATGACACCCATGAAGGGCTGCCGGTTGACGGCTACACCGCCTGGATTGAGCGTATGGCGGATAACCCCAACATTGAAGTTGTCCTCAACACGGACTTCTTCGACGACGGCGAGTTCGGCCGCTCATCGGTCCTTGGCCAGGTGCCTGTTATCTACACCGGCCCGGTGGACCGCTACTTCGACTACGCCGAGGGAGACCTTTCCTGGCGCACGATCGACCTTGAGGAAGAGGTCCTGCCCATCGAGGACTTCCAGGGTTGTGCTGTTATGAACTACCCCGATGCCGAGGAAAAGTACACCCGCATCCACGAATTCCGCCACTTCCACCCCGAGCGCGACTACACCAAGGACGCCACGGTCATCATGCGCGAGTTCTCGCGTTTTGCTGAGAAGGGCGACGAGCCTTACTACCCCATCAACACCTCCGACGACCGCCAGAAGCTTCTCGCCTACCGCGATCTCGCCAAGGGTGAGAAATCGGTGCTGTTCGGTGGACGCCTTGGTACCTACAAGTACCTTGACATGCACATGGCCATCGGCTCGGCACTGTCAATGTACGACAACAAGATCAAGCCGCACTTCACCGGCGGCGCAAAGCTTGAAAGTGGGGGAGTGGACGCGTGACCGCCACAACAAATGAAAGCCAGGAGATCGCCATGACGGCTGCTACCGCCGCGGATGTTCCCGGTTCAACGGAAGAAAACCTGCGGATTGTTCAGCGGGTCATTTTCCCGGCGAACCGCGACCTTGACACCCTTCCCCTCTACGTGGACCCCGACACGAGCACGGTCCAGAAGGGCAGCCAGGGAAGCTCGGAAGTTCAGGCAGTAGGCATCGCCCGGCAGCTTCACCCCGAAGACATCCTTGACCGTGGTTCCGTCCAGGTCCGCCGCGGAGAACGTCTCTCATTCGGTTCCTACTTCAATGCCTTCCCTGCCAGCTACTGGCGTAAGTGGACGATTGCCACGAAGACCGTCCTCCACCTCGAAACCGAGGGCGAAGGAACCATCATCGTCTACCGCTCCAATGCCCGGGGAGCTTCCCAGCGCGTGGATTCCGTACTGGTTGAAGGGTCCGCTGCCAACGATTTCGAATTAACGCTGGCACCGTTTGGCGACGGCGGCTGGTACTGGTTCGACCTCATCGCCGGCGGCGAGGGTATGGCGCTGAAGAGCGCCCACTGGGCCGTGCCCGACGAGGGTCGCCCCCACGGCCGTGTCACCTTGGGTGTCACTACCTTCAACCGTGCGGACTACTGCCTGGAAACCATCAAGGCCATTGATGGCGACGCCGGCCTGCGGGAAATCCTTGCCGAACTGATCATCGTTGACCAAGGAAACAAGAAGGTCGCCGACGAAGCCGGCTTTGACGCCGTCGCTGAGTCCATGGGTGACCAGCTGCGGATCATCAACCAAGGCAACCTTGGCGGTTCGGGTGGTTTCGCCCGGAACATGTACGAGATGCTCGTGTCCGACAAGAGCGATTACGTCATGCTGCTCGATGACGACATCGAACTGGAGACAGAGGGCGTGATGCGCGCGGTAGCGTTCGCCGACCTCTGCAGGAAGCCGACCATTGTTGGCGGTCACATGTTCGACATGTACAACAAGTCGGTTCTGCACGCCTACTCCGAGGTGGTCAACTTCTACCGGTTCCTTTGGGGTCCGGTCGAAGGTCTGGGGAACCACGACTTCTCGCAGGCGGGTCTGCGCTCAACGCCGCAGCTGCACCGCCGCTGGGACGCCGACTACAACGGTTGGTGGATGTGCCTCATCCCCAAGGCCGTGGTTGAGACCATCGGGCTCTCACTGCCTGTGTTCATCAAATGGGACGACGCCGAGTACTCGCTTCGTGCCCGTGCCGCCGGCTTCCCGACTGTAACCCTTCCTGGTGCGGCGGTCTGGCACGTTTCCTGGGCCGATAAAGACGACTCCGTGGACTGGCAGGCGTACTACCACGAGCGGAACCGCCTCATCGCGACTCTCCTGCACTCGCCCTTCCCCAAGGGTGGTCGAATCCTCCGGGAGAGCCTCAACGCGGACATCAAGCACTTGGTCTCGATGCAGTACTACCCTGAGCAGGCCCGCGTTATGGCCCTGCGTGATGTCCTGGCCGGACCAGGCGATCTTCACAAGCAACTGCCCACCACCATGCCGAAGCTTCGTGCCATGCGTGATGAATTCCCGGACTCCCAGATCAAGACGGACCCTTCCGCCTTCCCGGAGGTCTTCCGGAAGCGTCCGCCGAAGAAGCCCCAGTCCTACAAGCAGCCCGGTGCCCTCGGCCTTCTTCCGTGGGCTGTCAAGACTGTCTTGAAGCAGACGCTGGCTCCTGTGCGTGACACCGCCAAGGCCAACCCGGAGGCCCAGGTGGCCCACCAGGACGGGAAATGGTGGAGCCTGGCGCATCTGGACAGCGCGGTGGTCTCGAACGCAGATGGCACCGGCGCATCCTGGCACCTGAGGGATCCCAAAATGGCCCGCCAACTGGTGGTTGAATCCGCCAAGCTGCACGCGCAGCTTTTCTCCAACTGGGAGACCCTCCGCACGCAGTACCGCGATGCACTTCCGGAGATTACCTCGATGGAATCCTGGCGCAAGACGTTCGAAGCATCGGAGCCTAACAAGTAGCAATGGCCACTTCCACTGATACATATGCTGTTCCGGGGGTAGGTGCCGGTCTGCTGGACGTTTACCGACGCCGGTACCTCCTGAAGTTGATTGTCCGTAAGGAACTCCGGGTCCGCTACCGTGGTTCGGTCCTCGGTCTGGCTTGGTCCTACGTCAAGCCCTTGGTCCAGTACGTGGTGCTGTTCTTCGCCCTGGGCATTGTGCTGCGTGTTGGGGACCAGATCCCCAATTACGCGCTGTACATGTTCTCCGGTGTCATCGTCATCAACTTTTTCTCCGAAGCGTTCTCGAACGCCACGCGCTCCATTGTTTCCAATGCTGCCTTGGTGAAGAAGATCTACTTGCCGCGCGAGCTCTTCCCGGTGGCATCGGTGTGGGTGGCCGCGGTTCACTTCCTGCCGCAGCTGGTGGTACTGCTTGCCGCTGCCCTGCTCACGGGCTGGCATCCGGATGTCTTCCAGCTCATCGGGGCGGCACTGGGCTTTGTCATCGTTGCCGTCACGGCTACTGGTCTTGGTTTGCTGGCCGGCGCCATCAACGTCTTTTTCAGGGACGCTGAGAACATCGTCGACATGCTGATGATGATCGTCACCTGGACCTCGCCCGTTCTGTACGACTGGACCATGATCCGGCGCCTGGCCCCGGAATGGGTGCTGGCGATCTATCAGCTGAATCCCATCACCGTAGCCGTTGAGCTCTTCCACTGGGCGTTCTGGTACCCCACCGTGAACCGACCCGTTGAATTGCCCCCGCACCTGATGTGGACGGGACTGCTCGGGTTCGGAATGGCTGCATTGTTCCTCATCATCGGCCAGCTTGTCTTCCGACGGCTTGAGGGCCACTTTGCGCAGGAGGTCTAAATGGGTGCTGCTGTAATAGTCAAGGACCTCAAGAAAACGTTCAACCTACGCCACTCGCACTCCTTGAAGGAGACACTCGTTTGGCTTGTTAAGGGACGCCGGGGAGACCTCACCAGGAAGTTTGATGCCCTCCATGACGTCAGCTTTGAAATCCAGCCGGGGGAGACCGTTGCCCTGCTGGGCTTCAACGGTTCCGGCAAATCAACGCTGCTGAAACTCATTTCCGGCGTTATTCTCCCTGACAAGGGCACGGTTCGCACCAAGGGCCGTGTAGCCGGGTTGATCGAGGTTGGCGCGGGGTTCCACCCGGACCTGTCCGGGCGCGAGAACGTTTTCCTGAACGCCGCCATCCTCGGCATGACGGAACAGGAGATCAACGAGAAGTTCGAGGACATTGTCGCCTTCTCCGAGATTGAACAGTTCATCGACACCGAGGTCAAGTTCTATTCCTCCGGTATGTTTTTGCGCCTTGCCTTTGCAGTGGCGGTGCATACCCAGCCGGATATCTTCCTCGTGGACGAAATCCTGGCCGTGGGCGATGAGCCGTTCCAGCGGAAGTGCCTGGCCAAGATCAAGCAGCTTTCCGACGAGGGCCGCACGCTCGTCGTGGTCAGCCACGACCTCGACATGATCTCCAGGATCTGTGACAGGGGAGTGGTGCTTTCCTCCGGCACGGTGCAGTTCGAAGGCCCTGCGGACGAAGCCGTGGCCTGGCTGCGGGAGCACTGAACCCCTAAGGGAGCCACAGCCACCCGAATCAAAAGGCCGTTGCGCCTCTGTTCACGCAGAGGCGCAACGGCCTTTTGTTGTCCACTTCCCCTTCCGGAAGGGGAGGCTGGAACCCCCAGCTTCATACATGCGAAAAGAGCGTCCACCCGTTGGGGTGGACGCTCTTATCCTGGCTACAGCCGTTCAGCGGGCTATACGGTGACCTTTTCGGCCGGTTGCTGGATTACCTGCCCGGCAGACTTCCCGCGGCGGTAGCGCCTTACGTAGTGGAACACGGTGAACAGCAGAATTCCGAACCACGCAGCAGCCTGTGCTGCCAGTCCCATGGTGAGTCCCGGCGTCGTGAAGGAGATGTCCACGGTCTTGGCACCCACGGGGAGGTCCACCATGATGACGCCGGCAGGGCCCTGGGTCAGTTGCTGCGTCTGGCCGTCTACCTTGACGGTGTAACCGGGCCAGGCGAGGCGGGCGAAGGTAAGCTTCCCGCCGCTCCCATTGCCAGACAACTGGACGTGCTCGTCATTACCGGTCCTCGTGGAGTCCTGGACTGTAATGCCGTCAGACACCCACGACACCGTCCCCGGGTGCGGCAAGGGGTTCTGGCGCTGGAGGATCGTCCGAGTCTCGTCCGATGCCACGATTGACCAGCCCGGTGCAATGTTCAGCTGATCCGGAGCGATCAGGGTCTTCTGGACGGCGACGGTCTCAACCTGGAGGACGTCGGCCAGAGTCGCGTTGATTTCCGGTGATGCCTGCTTGAACAACTCGGTGTAGGCCAGCGGGCACGTTTCACCGCGGTAGTTCATGCACAGGGCATTGACGTACGTAGTGAAGCTGATTCCGCTGTAGCGGCCCATGCTGTTGTTGACGTCGGCATTGAGGATCTGGTTGCCGTAGAGGAGGCGTCCCTCGGTGAATTCCTCACCAGTGATCTTCATGGTGTTGAAAATCTGGATGGTGTTGCCCTTGTAGTTGCTGGTCGAGTCCCGCAGGGTATCAGCATCCACGGGAGAGCCGATGCCGGCCACTGCGTTGTTGGGTACGAACTGCCGGGATTGCATGCCCAAGGTGGCGATGGTGCCGACGACCATCACGGCGGCAAGGCCACGGTATCCGAACCGCTTCCAACCCAGGACAGCAAGCGCGACAAGGACCAATGTCACGGCCAGCGTGAAGATCTGCCACTTGCCGCCCTCCGGCACCATGGACCACGCGCGGTAGGTGCCGAAGCCGAGAATGGCCACCGTGATGACCAGGCGCTTCTTCCAGGCAGTCGTTTTCAGGCCTGCCGATGCTACAACGGCCACCAGGACAATGACGCCAAGGTACACGTACTCGATAAGACGGATCGGCCAGCGGAAGACCAGAACCTGGGAAGGAGCAAACGTCAGGAGGAAGTAGATTCCCGTGATGATGTAGATGCTGAAGATCTGGCGGGACCGGTTGCGGAAGCTCCGGAAGTCAAGCCAAGGAAGCAACGGCAGGACGAACCAGGCCAGGTAGCTCGAGGGAACGTTGTCGATGGGGGCCCAGAAGTTGTTGATCCGGGGCCGCATGGAGGAGGTACTCATCGTCAACAGGGAAGACATGTCAGGCGAGAGGAACAGATCGTTGAGAATCTCGCTCTGCTGGCGCACTGTAACCGCGGAGCTCAGGGGCAACGGGAAGTACACCAGGACGGCGGTCAGACCAACCAGCGCGCCCACGATGACGATGGGAATCAGGCGACGCCAGTGCCGCATCAGCATCAGCTCGATGGCAACCGCAGCGAGAACCAGGATCACGCCGATAGCGCCATAGGGATTTCCCGCCGTCATGGTCATGAAGCCAAGAAGGAACGGCAGGAACGGTGAGGTGTTTCGACGGGCGTATCGGCGCACTGACCACCAGAAGACCGTGATCCAGGCGAACGCCATCAGGCCGCCCGGCCAACGGGCGGCCTCATAGAAGAGGGTAAAGCCGCTGAACGGAATGGCGACGCCGGCGGCAAGGGCCAGTGGCCTGTTGGAGCCGTAATCGCGGGCGAGCATGTAGGTGCCAAAGGCCAACAACGCGATGAACTGGACGATGATGAAATAGCTCGCCAGCGACAGGTTCTCGAAGTTGGAGACGATGACGGAGTTGACGATATTGACGGGGTTGAAGATTCCATAGCCCACTTCGGCAACAATGTTGCCGCCAACCCAGCCACCGGGTTCCATCAACGGGAACCGGCCGGAGCGGATCTCTTCACCCATGTGCCGCCACAGGGGAAGGAACGACTGCATCATGTCATCCCAGTAATAGAACGTGGGATTGAACAGCCTGGGAATGATGGAGGAGATAGCCGCGATGGCGGCGGTAACGATGCCCCAATGCCAGTCGTGCTGCATGAAATAGCGCCGCCTGGTGACCGGCTGGCGCTGGGCAGTGGCCCCGGAGGTTACTGCTGTCATGGTCGTACCTTGCTCCTTAGCGCGCGGCATAAGTTCGGATATTGCCCCGAAGAACGCCCGGGAATCATTGATTCCCGGGCGCGGGAAAGACCCACAGCATCAGCTGGGCTCTGAGGTGCTTTCTCCGGGTGATTTGGAAGCTGACTGTTGGCGCCACCGGAAGTGCACAAAGGCGATGCCGACGCAGAGCAGGTCTGCGACGGTGAACATGATCCGGGACAGCGCGGCAATTGCCGTTGCAGCACCGGCCGTCATCATGCCGGCCAATGCGAGGATGAGGATGGCCTCCCGCGCTCCCACGCCGGCGGGAAGCAGGAACGCGAGCACGCCCAAGGTCATCCCGAGCGCCAGGGCTCCTGTGAGGACCAGGAATGTAGCGAGATCCAGGGTTGCCTCGTGACCGACCAGGATCCACAAGTGCAGGCCGTAGCAGAGGTACATGAGGACGCCGAGAATGAAGGCCTTGACCATGGTGTTCGCCTGGATGCGCTCAGGCAGCGGCGGCCGACGGAACACCTTGAGCACGAGGTTGACCAGGAAGGTCACAACGTTCGGGTTCATCGCCAGGATGACGACGGGCAGGATCACGTACAGCCACTGCAGGTTGGGCTCGCGCTGGACGAGGATCGGCAGCGCTGAAGCTCCGACCACCAATGCCGCGCCGATGGTGATGCCGGTGCTCACCAGCGAGGCCACGAAGACCTGGGCCCTTGCGATGCCGTTCTTTCGGCCGAGCTCCATCTGGAGGACGAATGCCCACACGGAACCGGGAAGGTACTTGCCGATCTGGCCAACGAGGTAGATCTGGTTAAGGACCAAACCCTGCGGCTCGACGTCCACCGCCTTGAGCAGGCTGGACATGACGACCCGCCACATGTACATGCCGAGAAGAACACCCGGAATGAGGGCCAGCAGGGAAAGCAGGACCTGCCACCATTCCAGCGCAAAGACCGTGGCTTGGACCTGGGGCCATTGGACCGCAATGAAATAGACAGCAGCGGCAAAGACGATGACCACGAGGGCGCGCCGGGCAAAATCCACCAGCTTGGCTTTGGTGGATTTCGCGGGCGGCTGTTCCACGTTCACGTCGTTCTCGTTTGACGGGGTTTCTGCGATGGATCCTGTCATGAGGCGTGGGTCCCAGCGCTGGGGGCGGCTGCGAGTTCATTTTTCCGGCGGCGCATGGCCACCAGGCCTTTGAACATCTTGACGACGTCGGCAGTCCGGATGGTGGTTTCGCCGGGTTCGTCGTCGGGGGCCAAAGTGACGGGAACTTCCACGATGTCGAATCCCTGCTTTTCAGCGGCGTAGACGACCTGGGTGCTGAAGAGGAAACCGGGATCGTCAAAACGATGCACCATGCTCCGCAACCAGCCGCCGTCGACGATCAGCGTGCCCTGGGAATCGCCAACCTTGGATCCAAGAATCACCTGTCGAAGTGTCTTGAATCCGAAGGTGGTCAGTCCCCGCAGGGGGCTGCGCTGGATGTTCGAATTCTTGTGCGCCTTGGAACCGATGACCACGTGCGGCTTGGGGGTGAGCTTTGCATCTTCATCAAGATCATCCGTCCCGAAGGGGAGATCGTCCGCGGTCAGGAGGACGCGTCGACCGGAGCTGGCTTCAATGCCTTTCCGGTATGCGTTGCCCATCCCTTTTTCGCTTTGGAGAACATGGAACGTGACGTTCGGAGTGTCCACCGCGTGCTCACGGGCAACCTGAAGTGTGTTGTCGGAAGATCCGTTCTCCACGATGATGATCTCGGAGTTGCCACTGGTTAGATAGCCGGAAAGGCGCGCCATGGTTGCCGCCAATATCCGTTCTCCGTTATAGACCGGGATCACAACGGAGAGATCCGGTTGGCCTGCCTGGTCGAAAGTCAAGACTCTCCTCGGTAGTTCCTGCCGACGAATTCTTGACGCCAGCCGCAGCCCGCAACGCTGGCGTCACGAGGTCCTTGCAAACCCTCAGTCTAGTTCATGAGTGCAAACGTTCCGTGGAAGCACGGATGCGCTCACGGAACCCAGCCACGGAAAGGGGTGCACCGGATATTCTCCGATGCACCCCTCGAAACGGCAAGCCGGCGGTTCAGTCCACTAGGGGAGCGACGTGAATCCTTGCCATCCTGTTCCTACTTGACCCCAGGCCAGCCACCCACCGGTGCCGTTGCCTGGGTAGAGCCACAGATTGCCATTGGCATCCCTGGCCAGGACATCGGCCTTGCCGTTGCCATTGAAATCGCCTGGGCCGAGGAGTGCCGTCATGCCACCCCAGCCGCTGCCGATCTGGGTGCGGGTGCCCCAGCCGCCGGTGCCATTGCCCGGATAGAGCCAGAGGGCGCCGCCGGTATCCCGGGCGATCACATCAGTCTTGCCATCACCGTTGAAATCGCCGGTGCTGAAGATGGCATTCATGACGTTCCAGCCGGCCCCGACCTGTGTTGCCCCTGCGGTGAACTTACCCAGACCGTCGCCCTTGTAGAGCCACAGCACCCCTGATGCATCCCTTGCCAGAAGGTCGGACTTGCCGTCTCCACTGAAGTCGCCGGGAGCGACGATTGCCGTCATTCCACTCCAACCACTTCCCACGGACACAGCCGGCTGCCAACCGCCTGTTCCATTGCCTTTGAAGAGCCACAGTTGTCCGGCGGCATCCCGGGCGAAGACATCGCTGCGTCCATCTCCACTGAAGTCCTTGGTGGGAATGATCAGGTTGTAGTTGTTCCAGGAGGTACCAGTGTTGACCTTGCCCAGCCAACCGCCTGTGCCGTTGCCCGGGTAGAGCCACAGTGTTCCGGCCGCATCGCGGGCCAGGACGTCATTCTTGGCATCTGAGTTGTAGTCCTTCCAGGTATTGGCGGGGGCCGGAGGCACGGTGTAGGTCTGCGAGGCGACCGCCGATTGGTTTCCTGCGGTGTCGACGGCAAAGTACTTCACCGTGGTGGTTGCCGTGGGCGTGATCGTCACCGTCGTCGTTCCAACCTGGCTGTTCACAGTCGGGGTGGAATTATCGGTGGTGTAGTAGATCTTTGCCCCGGCCTCAGTAGTCAGCGTGACGCTTTGTCCCAGGGTGATGTTGCCGCCCTGGGGGCTGGCCGTGACAGTCGGCGCAACGTTGTCCAACACGTACACCTGTGTCTGTGGCGCAGAGGCGTTGTTCGACGCATCCACCGCCATGTACTTGAGCGTCTTGCTGCCCATCGCGATGGGGGCGGTGTAAAGCGTGCTGGCCGTAGTGGGTGTGCTGCCATCTTCCGTGTAGTAGATCTTCGCGCCGGCTTCATTGGCCGTGAGCGTGATCTTGCTCGACGGGCCGTAGGTGCCGGCGACGGGATCCGCCGTCACGGTCGGTGGTGTTGTATCAGCGACGAAGACCGTGAAGTTCACACCGGCCACCGTCGTGTTCCCCGCAGCGTCCCGGGCTTCAACTTCGAACCTGTTCGGACCGTTGGCGATGTCGGCGTAAACCTTGGGGGAGGTGCAGGCCGTGAAGGCATCTGTCCCCAGCCGACAGCGGAACCCGGTTACGTCCGGTGAAGTGGAAGCGAACTGGAACTGGTATCCGGCACCGACTGTGGCGCCACTGGCCGGAGCCGTGATTGCCACCTGCGGAGCCGTGAGGTCCGCTGTCACGTTCAAGGAAGCAGCAGGGCCGACGTTGCCGGCGGCATCCGTGCTCCTGATGCGCAGGGTGTGCGCACCTTCTGTGGTCAGCGTGAAGGTGTCACCCGGTACGCACGCCTTGAAATCAGCGTCCGCCGTGGAATCAACCGAGCAACTCAGCGTGGTTCCGGCTTCGAAGGTCGCACCGAGTACCGGCTTCCCGTTCACTACCTGTCCGCTGTTTGGCGCGGTGAAGACAGGCGCGGCAGGGGCCACGGTGTCCACGGTAAACGTCCGCGAAACAGGAACGCCTCCCGGAGCCGGCCGTACTGAGAACGTCTGCGGTCCGTTTGCCAGGACAGCTGAGGTGTACGTGCCACTGGTGCAATCCGTCCAGGCCCCACCGACGGAGCATTCCAGAGCGCTTCCGCTCGGATCCGCGCTGACACCAAACGTCGGTGTTGTGTCGTTGGTGTACGCGGGATTAGGCGACTGCGCCCCACTTGCCAGCGTCGGGCCGGAGGTGATCTGGGCTACGACTCCGCCCAGGAGGCTCATCTTGCCTTGGCCGGTAGCCGGTGTCGCGTTCAGCTGACCGGGATCGTCCAATACCAGCAACTGGCCACCACGCATGCCGAGGCCGCTGATCTTGCTGAAGCCCAAAGCCCAGGAGTTGTCGACAACCCCGGTGTCCAGATTCAGTCGTGAGACCTTGTCCTTTCCAGCATCGGCCGCAGTGGTCCCGGTGCTGGTGCCCGTGTAGATGATGTGGGCATCGTAGTCGTAGTAGATCGACGAGGCGACGCCAACGTTGTAGGACGCCAGCGGCACATAGTTGGTCATGTCGCCGTCGTCCGGGGCCGAAAAGGCCCGAAGTCCGGTGGTTTCCAGCACGTAGACGCTGACGTGACCGTTGCTGTCCCAGCCCGCGGCCACCAGGCCCAGGGCCTTGGTAGTGACCGAGGCGATGGTTTCGATGCTCGGGTGCTTGATGGTCGGATCAACGATCTTGATGATCGAGCGCGCATTCGCAAAGGAAAGGTAGATGTTGCCGTCGGGTCCGTCGCTGACGGCGTTCGGCCGGACATCGCCATCCAGGATGGAGAGCGTGCTGCTGTACTCGAAACGGTTAAGGGAAGGACTCCATTCGGCGCGTACCAAATGCGAGCTTCCCACCGAGGCGTCAGGAATGAACGCTATCTCGTCACCGCTGCCCACCTTGGCGGGCGTGGGATCGTAGATGCTGGCCACTCCGGGCACCTTTGCACCTTGCCCCGATCCGGGCAGGCTACCGCCCAGGCAGGTGTCCTTTTCTACGGTGCCGGGTTGTCCGTTGGTTGGCTCGGACATGCGGCAGAAGCCGGCGACACTGTCCGAAACCCATACTTTGCCGACGGGATCCACGACTGTGCCGGCAGCCTTGGTAAGACCAGTGCCGACCACTTGGCGCTGTTGGTCGGCGAAGGCCGGGGTGCTGGAGACGACGGCGGTCATTCCGGCAACGGCCAAAGCCGCTGCCGCCACCAATGTTGTCAGTTTCCTGCCGCGGAGCCGGCCTGGGGTGAAGACTCGGGCTGTGGACTGTTCCATCACGCCACTTCCTTCAGCCACTTGGTCAGGACTGCCGACTGAGGCGCCATGGGGGCCAGCGTCAGTGCGCCTTTGACGATCGGCGCCCCACCGAGCCCGTACAGCGCGGTACTGATGGTGGGGGGATTGCTGCGGGTGCATGCCTTGACTATTGCCAGGCAGATATCCGCCCGGTTACCGGAGGCCCCGGCTTCAATCGCGACGTTGACGGCAGCGTTTTCCTCGGCTTCAAGGACCTGGGGCTGCGGGCCGACGTAGGCAACCCGGACGTCGGCGAATTTCTTGTACTGGGTATTCGCCCAGACTTCCGGAAGGCTTGACAGGACCGCGAGCGAGTTTCCATCCGCCCCACGACAGTCAAACTTGTACCTTTTTACCGGTTCCGGTCTTTCGCGACGAGGAGTGTCGGCATCGCCGGCATTCGTTACGCCCAGCCGGAACGGCTCAACTTTTTGCGTGGCTTGGACAGAGCAGCCCGTAAGAACGAGACCGGCAAGGCCAAATTGGACGACAGCGCGTCTTGGCATATCCACCGAGGGATCCCCACTTCATTCGGATGCTCCCCAGCTCCGCATGCAGTTGGATGTTCGCCCCAGCCGTTGCCGGCTGCATTACTCCATCTTCTCCCATATTCCGCATTTGTCACTACTTAAGACGTCTTTTTCTGCAAGAAGAATTCCGGCTTGTCCTTCGACGGCGCCACCGGCCGCCTTTTGGCCGCCATCCGGCCCTTTGACACTCCAGATGCAGCCTTCCGGGGGCGTTTTCCGGAGATGGAATCTACCGGCGGCCAGGCCGCCGTCGCCCACTGCATGTTCGCCGTCACCGGCGCGGGCGCCGGCGGCCCACAGTGCAATGATCTTTCCTTGGGGCGCTTTAGGGCACAGCTGGCTGGCAGCCTGCAGGAGCTGGCGGCTGCTGCCGCCAAAAAGCTGCGAAGCGGAATCATCGCTGACGCGGGTGCAAAGTCCCAACGCCGCCAAGTAGGACTCCAGGCCTTGGGTCGGGTCCTTGCCGGGCTCGGCGATGGCAATGATCCTGGCTTCGTCTTCGGTGGGTTCGTAAGGTTGTGGACCCTGGTAGTTGGCCGTGCAGGAGTCCAAACGCACATAACCTGACGATGCCCAGACCTCGGCCAGGCTCGAGTAAGTGGTGTCGGGTACGCCATTGAGGCTGGTACAGGAGTAGGAGAAGCGGCCCGAGTCGTCCGGATCGCCGGCACCCTGTCCGCTGCCTTCGCCTGGGTCGCTGGAGGGATCTGACGGAGTTTCCGACGGCGGTGCGGACCGCGACGGAGAGGTCGGGCCGGCAGGGGCTGAGGACGTGGCGGACGTCGTGGGTGTTGGCCCCGGAGCTGAGGAACAGCCCGAAGCAAGCAGCAGCACCGCCGCAGCTGCGCAAAGGTAGTGAAATCGCATCAGGGCCTCCAGCTCCATGGTTCTCCGGAGCAGTCAGCCGGGTCAATGGAATGCCCGGCGAATCGGGTATCGATACCGCTACGGTTTGTGCAGCGGGTGACGCAGGAGTAACGAAGGCCCCGGCCAATGGCCAAGGCCTTCGAACCGCTTCTGCTTTACAGGGCCAGCATCTACTTAGGCCAGCATCGAGTTCAGGGTGTTGATAATGGTGGCTTCCACACCGCCGGTTCCACCGATGAAGTGGGCAATGTGGCCGTAGACGGTCATCGACCCGCCAGCGATCCCGGGATAGTCGGGATCCCATCCACCCTCATAACTTCCGCCCACCGAGTATGGCGGCAAAAACTGGGCGCTCGGCAGGTAGTAGCAGGACTCATTACCGTAGCCGCCCACAATGACGCCGTTTGCTCCGCCGTATTTCGAACGGAAATATGCTGCGTAGCCGCTGACCAGCTCCCCGCCGACAATGCCGATTTTCAGTTGCGGGCTTCCACCGAATTTCCAGACCTGGAACGGGCACGTGACGGTCGTGGCGTAGCTGCCGCTGTCGATTCGTCCGATCATGACCTGGGCGTGGCGTCCGTACCAGGCAGGGTTGCCGTCGAGGTTCGGCAGACGTGAAGCGTAGGCGGCCCTTACCGCTGCAAGGTTTCCAGCCGTGGGCGTGATGTCCAGCGGTATCTGGATCTCTTTGTAGCTTGTCTGCAGCGGACTGCCGATGGTTCGACCGGCAGTTTGCATCGCGATCGACACGGCTGAACCAAGTTTGGTGGCATATTCATCGCGAAGGTCCCAGCTGGGCTCACCCATGGGGTTTTGGTCGCCGGCTGCTCCTTGGAGGAACAGGGCAAAACAATTCGTGTTGTTGTTTTCGATGTAGTTGCAAGCTCCTGCCGGGAAATCTCCGTCGAACAGAGTCCGCATACCGGCAGCCACTGGGTGGCAGGCATAGTTGAAAATGACTGCTCGTGCTTTCCCGTTCGAGCGGCGGGCGACAATGACGGGAACCGTGTCTTCCAGGTACGGCAAACCCGCCCTGTTGTAGGCGATGCTCGCCGTCGTGACCTTGTAGTCGAGCGTAACCGCTGTCTGCGCGTTGTTCAGTGCTTTCTGGGCTGCATCCACGAGGTCGTCCTCGAGCTGCTTGCTGTAGGTTTCCACCATCGACAAGTCAGACAATCCGTAGCACATGAACGGGTGAAGGGTGTCAACCACTACCGGCCCGTTATGGGTGTGTGTCGACTGGATCAGGATGTCGCCGTTGGTCCAGCTTGCCAGCTGAAGGATCCTTGCCCTGGCACTCTGGTGTATTGAATGCGGCAAGGCGAGGATATCCACACTCATGATGAGGTTCGGCGAGCCGTCCTCCCACAGTACGATTGCACGGACCCACAGGGATTCGTAGGGTGCACTGCTGGTTGCCTCACGACCACCGTCCAGGGTCCCGTACCCCGCCATGTACGGATTGACATCTATGGACGGGGAAATACTGACCTTGGCCGTGGAAACGGTAAACGCCATGAAAGATCACTCCTTGATTGTGCGACAGTGGTGACCTTCGTTTGCCCCCAAACAAAGCCCGTTTCCCATTGCGCTGAACAGCCAAAACGTGAGACCACCTTCATTAGACCACGCAATCTTCGGATATGACGCCCATCCATTGCAGCGGAGAGCAATTGTTTCATTTCCGACGCTTTCCGGTGAATACCGGAAAGGGCCCGCATGCTCCATTCTGGAGTTTGCGGGCCCTTCCCAAGAGCTCGTTCCTTGCTTTGGCTACCTTGCTGCCGGTGAGAGGATTTTCAGGCCACCCCAGCCGGACCCGATCACGCTGGGCGAGCCCCATGTACGGTTTTGCCCGACGGGGTAGTAGCGAAGTTCACCGCCGGTTGTTCGACCGATGATTCCGGTTGAGTTCGCTCCCGCAAATCCGCGGATGGCTCCGTAGCTGTTGATGACATTCCATCCCGTCCCGACGGTTGACGGAGCTTCCGTGATGAAAACCCCGCTGCCGTTCGACCGGTACAGCATGAGGTTGCCGGAAGCATTCTTCGCCAGCAGATCGGCGTTGGAATCCTTATCGAAGTCCATTTGGACGATGTCCAGGCCTGACCAGCCTGTTCCGATCTGGGTACGCGTTCCCAGGGCGCCGCCGGAGGGATTGCTGATCTGGAACAAACGGCCTGCCGGGTCATAGGCCACGATGCCCGGCCGGGCATCGGACTTTTTCCACCGTCCCACGGTGAGGGTCCAGTCCTGCCAGCCTGTGCCGAGGCTGAGGGGGGCGCCGAAGCCGCGGCCCTGCACGCCCGGGTACATGCTCAGCCTTCCATCGCTCCATTGCGCGAGGATGTCCAAGGCACCGTCGCCGTTCCAATCGGTCAGGAAACCAGCCTTCAAGCCGGTCCATTGCGTGCCGATGAGCTCAGGAGAGTTCAGGGAGCCGGAGCCTGAACCGGCGTAGCGATACAGGTTGCCGTCCTGCCGAACGGCCAGGACATCGGGCTCGTCAACGCCCAGGGTGGACTCAACATTGACTGGCGCGCCGCCTATGAGCATGGCGTCGTTCCACCCCAAACCAGTCAGGAAGCGGTTGCCCCAGGAGCCGCCCGCGGCCGGGTAATAGTAGAGGTCGCCGTTGGCAGCGCGGGCCTGCAGTCCCTGCGAACCCGCACCATTGAAGCCCGCTGAAGAGCTGACGGAGGTCATGGCCGACCACCCGTTGCCAATGACCTGTGCCGGTTCGGAACGGAACGATCCGAGTCCGTTGCTGCGGAACAGCCGCATGGTACCGTCTGCGGTTCTGGAGACGAGGTCCTGGCTGCCGTCGCCGTCGAAATCCAAAAGGTTGAACTGGTGCCCGCTGAACCCGGTACCGATCTGGACGCCGCCGCTCAGCGCACCTCCCGAAGCATTTTGGTACCGGTACAAGTTGCCGTCGCCATCCTGGCCAATGACCCCGGGGAAAGCATCCCTTGAGTTCCACCATCCGGCGGCCAGTGACATTTCCTGCCACCCGCTGCCCACCTGGATCGGTGTGCTGAAGCCACCGCCGGAGGCACCTCGATAGACCTGCAGTGTGCCGTCGGCCCATTGGGCAAGGATGTCCTGGACACCATCCTGGTTCCAGTCGACAACATGGACCGACAGGGCATTGCCCCAGCCGGAACCGATGGTTACCGGGCCCGATATCCGACCTTGGCCGTCTGCTGGAAAGTTATCGAGCCGCCCGGAGGGCATTGCCGCCAGCACGTCCGCACCTGAACGGATCGAGGGATTTGACGGGGCAGGTACACCGCGGGCGAAGGTACGGAGCTCGTCGTAGGTGCCGTTGAAGATGTTGGAGTCGCCTTCAAAGGGGCCGGTGCTGCTGTACTGCCACATGGAGTAGTCGTTCCAGCTTGCCGGCAAAGACCCGGGCGCGTTGGTGGGGTTGTTCCAGTACGAGGCGATCCACAGGGGATAGTTCCCGAAGGTGCTGTTGCCAACGCAGGTGTTCCACCAGTCGGTGGTGCTGTAGATGACCGGGAATCTGCCGGTCAAGGCCTTGACGGTGTTGCCGAAGTCGGCTGCCCACTGGCCCAGTTGTGCCTTCGACATGTCATAGCAGGTGTTGCCGAAGTAGAAGCCGTTGATGGTGCGTCCGGCGTAGGGGTTGTACTCGATGTCCAGGACCGGCGGGAGGGTGTAGCCATCTGCCGACCAGCCGCCCCCGTTGGCCACGAAGTACCGGGCCTGGTCAGCACCGGATGACCAGTTGGGGATGGCGAAGTGGTACGCACCGCGGACCATGCCGACATTCCGGGAGCCGTTGTACTGCTGGGCGTAGTTTTCGTTGAGGTAGTAGTTGCCTTCGGAAGCCTTGACGTAGGCCCACCGGGAGCCTTGGCTCCATTGGCTTTGCCAGTCGACATTGCCCTGGTGGGCGCTGACATCCTGGCCTTGGATTCCGATGGTCGGACGCCAGTGGTCCGGATCGGCTGCCATTGGTACCAAAGCCTGGACCGCCCCGCCGACGGACTTGGCGCGGGCGGGTGCGGCCGCTTCCTTGTCCTTTTTGGCTGTGACGACCCTGGGGGAGCGCTGGCCCATTTCTGCGCCGCCGGCCGGGATGGACGCCCGCATCGCGGCCTTCATGGTCTCGGCGTCCGGCGCATTGCCCGGCATCGCCTTCGGCTTTGCTGCCTGCGCTTCGGCTTTGCTGTCGGTGCCGGGCGCGGGTGTGGTCGCTCCGCCAGGAGAAAGTTCGACGCCGGTGATAGGCGCTTGCTGGTCAGGCAATCTTCCGGGGGGAGGGCTGTTGTCGGCAGGAGTTGAAGCGGGGCCGTTTCCTGCTGGCTTCGGGCCCTGAGGTGATCCCGGTGCCGGAGCCCCGGAGGCCGGTGCCGGTTGTGGGGCGGGGGTTTGTGCCCAGGCGGGCGCGCCAAGGACGCTGCCGGCCGTGAGGGCGACGGTCAGCGCCAGCCCTATGCGCAGCGAGGGAATGCGTCCCGCCGGGACCATCAATTTATGTTTCATCATCATATCCGGCCCTGTACCGCGGCTCAGCGGTGCATGGTGTGGCTTAGGGACAAGCTTCGGGCGCCTGCGCGTGAGACCATAGGCCAGCTCCTAACGGGCTTTACCCTAACATTCTGAAACACGAGTGACTAGTGGGATTGAGGGTGCTGTTGTGACTGGAGTTTCCTAGTTATCCACATGGCCCCGCGACGGACTTGAGGCCGACCCATGGCTCACTTAGCGTAAGTCACTCGAGATGCGCCTCTCGTTTACGCAATCGTGACCATTGGGGAGAGCTGTGGATGCAGTAAGGATCGTCGAGGGAGAAGTCCGGGAGCTGATCCGGCGTCGAGGCTTGGATCCGCTCCAACAGACGGGCGACGTCCGCTCCCTGGTGGAGGAGGCGGTCAACGACTACGACGAACGGGCCCTCCTTGCACCGCTTCCTCCGTTAGGTCATCTCGAGACTGCCCGGCGCCTCATTTTCGACGCCGTCGCGGGTTTCGGGCCGCTTCAGCCGTTCCTTGACGATGATGCCATCGAAGAACTCTGGATCAACGCTCCCCATGAGGTCTATGTGGCCCGTAACGGGGAGTCCGAACTGACCACCGTGAGTCTGAGCGAGCAGCAGGTCCGTGATCTGGTCGAGCGGATGCTGAAGACTTCCGGACGCCGGCTGGACTTGTCATCGCCCTTCGTCGATGCAGCGCTCCCGGACGGCTCCAGGCTCCATGTCGCCATCCCCGACATCACCAGAAGGCACTGGGCCGTAAACATCAGAAAGTTCACCGCCAGGGCCAGCAGGCTGGAACACCTCGTTGAGCTCGGCAGCTTGTCACCCCAGGCGGCAAGGTTTCTCGGCGCAGCAGTGGCCAGTGGACTCAATATTCTTGTCTCAGGGGCCACACAGGCTGGAAAGACCACCCTGCTCAATTGCCTTGGGGCCCACATTGGCTCCCGGGAACGCGTCATCACCGTTGAGGAGATCTTCGAACTGAAGTTGCCATTGCGTGACGTCATTGGCCTTCAATGCCGTCAACCGAACCTGGAAGGTGAAGGCGAGATACCACTCCGCCGACTGGTCAAGGAAGCCCTGCGAATGCGGCCGGACAGATTGATTGTTGGCGAAGTCCGGGAAGCTGAAAGCCTGGACATGCTGATCGCGCTGAACTCCGGACTTCCCGGGATGTGCACCGTACACGCGAATTCAGCCCATGACGCCGTCACCAAGATCTGCACGTTGCCCCTGCTGGCCGGAGCCAACATCGCCAGCGCTTTCGTGGTGCCCACTGTGGCCTCGTGCATCGATCTGGTGGTCCATTGTGGCCGGCATCAATCAGGGCGGAGACAAGTCACCGAAGTCCTTGCTTTGGGCCGACGGGTGGAAAACGGGATCATCGAGTCATCCACCGTGTTCGGGATGACGGCAGGCCAGCTCCAGCCCAGACCCAATGCGATGCCGGCCGCGGAGAAATTCGCCCGCGCGGGCTTCGATGTCTCCGCTCTGCTCGAGGTGAATTGATGGCACCGCTCCTGGGAGTTCTGTGCGGCTTCGGGCTGTTTCTCATCTGGTGGTCGATGTGGGAGCAGCCGGTTCCAAGGCTTGGAAAAAACAGGCGGCGCGGGTTGGACCAGCTGCTTCTGTCGGCCGGGATAGAAAGGGTTACAGGGCCCACGCTCCTCCTCACCTGCGGGGGCTTTGGCCTGGTTGTAGCTATCGTCTTCTACGTCCTTACAGGATCGCCTGCAGTTTCGTTGTGCTTCGGGTTGTTCGGATCCTGGGTGCCTGTGGGGATCGTCCGCTGGCGGGCACGAAAGCGGCGTGCGGCGCTTCGCTTGCTGTGGCCTGATGTCGTGGACCACCTGCGCTCTGCCATTCGTGCCGGCCTTGCGTTGCCTGAGGCCCTCATCCAGCTGGGCTACAAGGGACCGGAAGAGCTGAGACCGCTTTTCTCTGACTTCGGTGCGGACTACCGCGCCGGCGGGAACTTTGATGGAGCCCTTAACAGGTTGAAAGACCGGCTCGCGGATCCGGTGGCAGACCGAATCCTTGAAGCCCTGCGAATGACCCGCGAGGTGGGTGGATCTGACCTGGGCCGGATGTTGGGAACGTTGTCGGACTTCCTCAGGGACAATGCCCGTACCCGCAGCGAGTTGGAGGCAAGACAATCATGGACCGTTAACGCGGCCAGGTTGGCAGTCGCTGCCCCGTGGATAGTACTGGTAGTGATGGCCAGCCGGCCGGAGGCGATGTTGGCGTACAACTCAGCGGCCGGTGCCATGGTACTCCTGGGAGGCTTGCTGGTCTCGGTGCTCTGCTATTCGTTAATGCTTCGCGTAGGCGCATTGCCTGATGACGAACGTGTTCTTCGATGAGCGCATCATTGGCCTTGGCCGTATGTGCCGGAGTGCTGCTTGGAGCCGGATTCTGGATGGTCCTGGTGCGTCTGCCGTTCATGCGTCGGGTGACTTTTTCCGAGCGCATCAGCCCGCAATTGAAGTCGAGGAATCTTGAATCCCGCCTACTGGCTGTCCCGGAACAAGACCTCACACCTTTTGGTCCGTTGGAACGGATTCTGCGTCCCTTTTTCCGGGACGCGGTGGTGGCAATATCGCGCTTGAACGTCGGGACAGCGGTCGTCTCAAAGCGGCTTGCCCGTTCGGGTTCCACAAAATCGATCCTTGATTTCCGGGTCGAGCAAATACTCTGGGCCGGTGGCGGCTTGGTCCTGGCGTTGTTGGTTGTCGCAGTACGTGCAGCAGCCGGACAGTTCAGTCCCGCCCTTTCATTCGTTGCCGCCATCGGGGCCGCCCTTGGAGGTTACGTGCTCCGCGATTTTGTGCTCAGCCAGCAGATACGGCGACGGGAAAGAAGAATGTTGTCCGAGTTCCCCAGCCTCGCAGAGCTCATGGCGCTGGCAGTGGCAGCCGGAGAGAGCGCGTTGGGGGCCATGGACCGGGTGAGCCGCAGCTCGCAAGGGGAGCTCTCCCACGAGTTCAGTTTGATCCTGGCGGACGCCCGATCGGGGAAGCCCCTTGCTGAGGCACTCCAGGCCTTTTCCGGCCGTGCAGAGTTGTCTCCATTGGTCAGGTTTTTCGACGGCCTGGTGGTTGCTGTGGAACGCGGGACCCCACTGGCCGATGTCCTTCGGGCACAGGCAGCTGACGTCCGGGATGCAGCCAAACGTGAACTGATGGAATCTGCGGGTCGAAAAGAGATAGCCATGATGGTGCCGCTTGTTTTCGGCGTCCTGCCGCTCACAGTCGTATTCGCAGCTTTTCCGGCCATCGCAGCACTGCAGCTGAACCTCTGAGGCTGGTGGCCTCACACCCACCGGATACCTGCTTTCAGTCCGCTCAGGCAACAACGTCATTAGACCACCACGATTGGGGAGAACCATGAGAATCATCGCAAGCACGTTGTCCATTGCAACCACAACATCAGTCCGGACCCTCGCGGCCCGAAGCCTGCTCTCGGGCATTGTCCTTCGGGCCGTCCCAGGGCCTGGGGAACGGGATCGTGGAGACGTGCCTGGCTGGGTCATGATCACACTGATGTCCGCAGCGCTGGTTGCCGGCCTTCTTGCTCTGGCGACGCCTGCATTGAATGACATGTTCAATCAGGCCATGGCAAAGGTGGGCAAGTAATTCGTGGTTCGGCGCGGCAGTATCGGCCGGCCGAGGAACGGGGATCGGCTGTGGTCGATTTCGTGCTGGTCGGAGCACTGTTGACCGTGTTCTTCATGTCAGTCATCCAACTCACTTTGATACTGCATGTCCGCAATACACTCATTGACGCCGCAGCATCCGGCGCGCGCTACGGCGCACTGGCTGACCGGACGTCCTCGGATGCCGAAGCCCGAACGGCAGAGCTGATCACGTCCGCCTTGAACGCAGGATTCGCGCAGGACATCACCACTGCCGAAATGGACATTGATGGCATCCATACGCTGGAAATCAGGGTCAGGGCACCGATGCCCGTTCTCGGGCTGATGGGTCCTGGCGGGTCGATGGAGGTGCGTGGACATGCTGCTCTCCCTGGCTGATCATGCGCAGTCCCTCGGCCGAGGACTCCGGCATAGGGCATGCAGGGCGCTTTGCCTGGCCGGAACGTCGCCGGATAAGCATCTGGATGCCCGGAGCCTCGAACCACAACGGGGGAGTGCGGTCGTGGAGTTCACCTTCCTGGCGATCCTGCTGATGGTGCCACTGATCTACTTCGTAGTGACTATGGGGCAAATCCAGGGGGCATCGTTTGGCGTGGTCGGGGCGGCAGACCAGGCAGCCAAGGTTTTCGTAAGCCAGACGGATCCGGTGATGGCGAAGCTTGCCGCGGAGCAGTCCATAGTGGTGGCCCTGGCTGACTACGGACACACCCCCGAGCAGGCAACCGTGGAGATTTCCTGCGATCAGCCGAACTGCCTGGCGGCCGGGACCAGCGTTACCGTGACAGTTCGCCTGGACGTGCCCCTTCCGATGGTTCCTTTCGGAGACACGCTGCACCTGAACGCCAGCAGACTGAGCGCCTCCGCCACACAAATCGTGGGACGTTTCCGGTGAGCAGGGCAGGTGTACGCCAAACGGCATGTCTTGCCCACTCCGTCGGGACAGGCAACCTGCCCCCGAAGCGCAACAGGCCCGGCGATGACGGTCAAATCACTGTGCTCATCCTCGGATACGTCCTGTTGGCACTTCTTCTGGCCACCGTGGTGATGGCCGCTTCCTCCATGTATCTGGAGCACAAGAAGCTCCTGTCCCTGGCGGACGGCGCTGCGCTCGCGGCCGCGGATTCGTACCTGGTGGAGGACCTTCAAGGCGGGAGCGTGCCTGCTGTGACGCTGGCCGATGACCGGGTGCTGGCCACAGCGGGGTCCTATCTCGAGAAAAGCAAAGCCTTCGCAGCGCATGACAAGCTGGTGGTGGCGGAGGGAACCGGCAGCGAACCCGGTGGCACGGCTGTTGTGGTCCTCAGGGCAGTGGCCCATCCGCCGCTGGTCAGTTTCCTGGTTCCCGATGGGATAGTCATTGAGGCGAAGGCAACCGCACGCTCAAGGTTGAGGCAGTAATGATGGGGCGGGTGGAGATGGAACCGCCAGTGCAGCCCGGCCGATAGCGTACGCTGGGATAACCATGGCTGAAATTGATTTTCCCGCAGAAATCCGCGCACTTCGAGCAACGTACAGCTCCATCGAGAACGTCACTGACGTTGATGCCCTTAAAGCTGAAATCGCCGAACTGAGCGAGCAAGCCGGAGCCCCTGACCTCTGGGACGACCCCGCTTCGGCACAGGTGGTGACGTCCCGCCTGTCCCACCGGCAATCGGAAGTCGAACGCCTGGAGAAGCTTGAGGCCAGGATCGACGATCTCGAAGTCTTGGTGGAACTGGGCCAGGACGAGGGCGATGAAGCGTCCCTGGCTGAAGCTGCCAAGGAACTGGAATCCATTCGCAAGGCCTTGGCTGAACTTGAAGTTGTTACCTTGCTCTCTGGGGAGTACGACGAACGCGAGGCCGTCGTGACCATCCGGGCCGGAGCAGGCGGCGTGGACGCAGCCGACTTCGCCGAGATGCTGATGCGGATGTATCTGCGATGGGCCGAACGTCATGGCTACCCCACCACGGTGATGGACACCTCCTACGCCGAAGAAGCGGGCCTGAAATCGGCTACCTTCGAAGTCAAGGCACCCTACGCTTTCGGCACCCTCAGCGTGGAGGCGGGCACCCACCGCTTGGTGCGCATCAGTCCCTTCGACAACCAGGGCCGGCGGCAGACCTCCTTTGCGGCAGTCGAGGTCATCCCCCTGATCGAACAGACAGACTCCATCGACATCCCCGACAACGAGATCCGCGTCGACGTTTTCCGCTCGTCCGGCCCGGGCGGGCAGTCGGTCAACACCACTGACTCCGCAGTGCGGTTGACGCACCTTCCCACGGGCATCGTGGTCTCGATGCAGAACGAAAAGTCGCAGCTCCAAAACCGGGCGGCGGCCATGAGGGTCCTGCAGTCCCGGTTGCTGCTGCTTAAGAAGGAACAGCAGGACGCCGAGAAGAAAGCCCTGGCCGGGGACGTCAAGGCATCGTGGGGTGACCAGATGCGTTCCTACGTTTTGAACCCCTACCAGATGGTCAAGGACCTGCGGACCGAACACGAAGTGGGCAACACTTCGGCTGTGCTCGACGGCGACATCGACGACTTCATCGACGCCGGCATCCGCTGGCGCACGGGTAACCGCAACGCTGCAGCCAGCTCATAAGCAGGAGGCTGTCAGGAGGTTTCCAGACTCGCCTTTTATTCGACGACACGCCCCCTAAAGCCGCGGGATGCGGGCCCGCCCGTGCGTATAGTCGAATGGCCGGTGCTCTCACTTCCCCCATCGAAAGCCCGCGCTCCGGCTGTTGGACTGGGCGACTAATGTCATGTCCGGCGGGGTACTAAGGGCCATGATCAGATTTGAGAATGTCACCAAGGTCTACGACCAGAATGCCCGACCGGCGCTCGATTCTGTCAGCCTTGAGATCAACCGTGGCGAATTCACGTTCCTTGTGGGCGCCTCGGGCTCAGGCAAATCCACTTTCCTCCGGCTGATCCTCAAGGAAGACAAAGCCTCTGCAGGATCTGTCTATGTCGCCGGCCAGAACGTTGCCAACATTTCGAGCTGGCGCGTTCCCAAGCTGCGCCGCGGCATCGGTGTGGTGTTCCAGGATTTCCGCCTGCTGCCGCAGAAGAATGTTTTCGCCAACGTTGCCTTCGCCATGCAGGTCATCGGCAAGAGCCGCTCCATCATCCGTGAAACCGTTCCCGAGGTCTTGAAGACCGTTGGCCTTGAAGGCAAGGAGCGGCGCATGCCCCACGAACTCTCCGGTGGTGAGCAGCAGCGTGTGGCGATCGCCCGCGCCGTCGTAAACCGTCCGGGGATCCTCCTTGCTGATGAGCCGACCGGAAACCTGGACCCCATTACCTCGATGGGGATCATGGGCGTCCTGGACAAGATCAACCAAAACGGCACCACGGTGGTCATGGCTACCCACGATGACGACATCGTGAACGAAATGCGCCGCCGCGTGGTGGAACTGAAGAACGGAAAGGTCATCCGCGACGAAGCGAAGGCTCTGTACACGTCCATGATTCCGGTGGTCGGCGAGTCCCGTCGACTGCGTGATGCCAGTGGCGAGGAACTCGACCGCGCTCAGGGGGCAAAGCTGTGAGGCTGCTCTTCATTCTCGGGGAAATCGGCAGCGGGCTGCGCCGGAACCTGTCCATGGTGATTTCCGTGGTCCTGGTGACCTTTGTGTCCCTGACCTTTGTGGGTGCGGCGGGCATGCTGCAAATGCAGATCAACCAGATGAAGGGCTACTGGTACGACAAAGTCCAGGTAGCCGTCTTCCTCTGCAATGACGGCTCGACGGCGGTCGGTTGCGCTTCAGGGCCGGCCACCAAGGAGCAGCAAGACAACGTCCGGGCCATGCTGGAGTCACCTGCGGTCAAGCAGTACATCAATGATTTCCAGTTCGAGTCGCAGGCCGAGGCGTACAAGCACTTCAAGGAACAGTTCTCCAACTCTCCGATCGTTGATTCGGTGTCCCAGGACCAGTTGCCGGCCTCCTTCCGCATCAATATGAAGAACCCCGAAAAGTACCAGATCATCAGCGAAACGTTCTCCTCCCAGCCCGGGGTAGAGACGGTCAGCGACCAGAGACAGGTCCTGGAACGTATCTTCTCCTGGATGAATGGAGCGTCGGTGGCTGCCGTAGGCGTCGCCGCAGTGATGATTTTCTGTGCGGTGCTCCTAATTACCACCACCATCCGGCTGTCGGCCTTCAGTCGACGGCGGGAAACGGGAATCATGCGGCTGGTGGGGGCTTCGAAGACCGTGATCCAACTGCCGTTCATCCTCGAAGGGGTCATAGCCGCCGTCGTTGGAGCGGTTCTGGCCTCCGTGACCTTGTGGCTGATGGCCCATTTCTGGCTGAACGGCGACCTCTCCAAGCAATTCCTTAACACCCCGTTCATCTCCTCCACCCAGGTCCTGGTGATTGCGCCGGTGCTGATCGCGCTTGGTGCCGGGCTGGCGGGGATCTCGTCGCTGTTGACTCTCCGGAAGTACCTGAAGGTATAGCCATGCCCTTGTTCTCCGGACTTTCCACTGCTGCAATCGAAAAGGATTCCTGATGACCACGTTGGACCCGATTACACTGCGTAGGCGCTTTGCGTCGGGCCAGGCGCGGATGCTGGGTGCCGTCCTCGCCGTCGGGCTGGCTGTCAGTCTCCTCTCCGGAGCGCCGACGGCCCATGCCGATAACCTCGATGACCAGCAAGCCGCTCTGGAAGCGGAGGCTGCACGGGTTCAGGCATCCTTGGAGTTCGTCGACGCGAACATTGCCAAAGCCGCAGGCGATCTTGTGATCTACCAGGGCCGCCTTCCGGGCGCCCAGCAGGCTCTGCTCGAGGCGCAGGGCCGCGTTGCAAGTGCGGTCAAGGAAGTGGAGGCCCTGGCAGCGCGCGTCGAGTTGGCCCAGCAGAACAAGGCCAAGATCACTGAGCAGCTGGAAAATGACAAGCAGAAGATCACCGATACCAAGAAGCTGATCGGGCAGATCGCGTCCCAGGCCTACAAGTCCGGTGGGGTGCCCACCAACGTCGCCCTCTTGTTTGGCTCCAGTGAGTCCGGCAATTTGACCGAGTCCATGGACCTGGCAGACCAGGCCATGCGAAGCCAAAACGCGGCAATGACAAAACTGACCCAGCAAAATGCCACCAACGTGAACTCGCAGGCCAGGCTCGTGGCTGTAGAGGAAGAAATCCAGGACCTTAAGGCCAAAGCGGACGCCGCGCTTGAAAGGGAGAAATCGGCAAGGGACGAGGCCGCCAGCAAGAAGGCCGAAGTGGACAAGCTGATCGAGGACACAACGCGCCTCAACGGACAGCTGCAGGCAGCCAAGCCCGGCATTGAGGCAAACCTTGCCAAGGTCAAATCGGAGCAGGACTCTGTTGCTGCGGAGATTGTGGAGCGTGACCGGAAGCTGCGCGAAGCCTGGGAAGCAGAACAGCGCCGCCTCGCCGCAGAGGCAGAAGCCGCGGCAGCTGCAGCGGCCGCTGCCGCCGGCAAGCCGGCACCTCCCGAGACGCCGTACGTCCCGCCGGCTGCCGGGTCGCCGTCGGCCTTTGGTCTGCGTCATCCTTTTGCCAGTTACGTTCCCATCACATCCGGCTTCGGATGGCGTGCGACGCCGCCGGGAACCATCGATTTCTACGGCACCGGCGGCTACATGCACACCGGCATCGACTTTGGCGCCCCCTGTGGAACGCCGGTCTACGCTGCCGCAGCCGGCGAGGTCTTTAACTCGGGGTGGAACTCGGCCGATGGCGGCGGCTGGCGCGTCAAGCTCTCGCATGGCGTCGTGCAGGGAAACTCGCTGACCACCATTTACTACCACAACAGCAGCATCGTGGTGGCGAATGGACAGAGGGTCGCGCAGGGGCAGCTCATTGCCTATTCGGGGAGCACCGGTAACTCCACGGGTTGCCACGCGCACTTCGAGACCTGGCTGAACGGCACCGCAGTGGATCCCATGACCCTGCTCTAGGGTCCGTCGGATGTGCGCCGCTGGCGTACACTGGTTCAAATCCGCATTTACTAAGGAGTTCTACCGTGCCCAAGGAAAGTGGCCGTAAGGTAGTGGCCACCAATCGGAAGGCCCGGCATGACTACCATGTCCTCGATACCTACGAGGCCGGCATTGCGTTGATGGGTACAGAGGTGAAATCCCTCCGTGAAGGCCACGCCTCCATGGTGGACGGCTTCTGCACCTTCTACAACGACGAGCTGTGGATGGAGGGCATCCACATCCCCGAGTACAACCAGGGCAGCTGGACCAACCATGCCGCCCGTCGTCGTCGTAAGCTCCTGCTGCACCGCGAGGAACTGAACAAGATCTCGCACAAGATCCGCGAGTCCGGCTTCACCGTGGTGCCATTGCAGCTGTACTTCCTGGACGGCCGTGCCAAGGTGGAAATCGCAATCGCCCGCGGTAAGAAGGACTACGACAAGCGGCAGACGCTGCGCGAGCAGCAGGACAAACGCGAGTCCCTCCGCGAACTGCGTGAACGCAACCGGCGGTGATAACACGCGCAGTGCCGGGCGGGAATGACAAGCCAGCCGAATGCGTTATGATAAGTAGTCCGACAGGGGCCTGAAAGCCCTTGCCGGTTTGGTAACAAAATACGGGGATGATCGGTTTCGACGATGTTAGTCGCGACAGGTGAAGCGGGCCGAGGATGCAGAATTATCTCGTAAACGCTGTCTGCAAACCAATAAGTGCCGAATCTAAGCGCACTGACTTCGCTCTCGCTGCCTAAGCAGTAAGACAGTCCGTCAGCCCGGGGTTGCTATCGCCCCGGTTCCTGGCGTCATTTAGATAGCCACTGCTGTTTGCCTTCGTCATTGAGGTAAACGGGACTTTTAGATGACTGGGCCCGGATCAGCCACCTGTTCGCAGGATGGCTGGGGCCGAGAAAATCCGACGCGAACTGCGCCCGGAGAAGCCCTGACAACACGACATCGGACGGGGGTTCAATTCCCCCCATCTCCACTCTGGGAAAGCCCCTGGACCCTCGCGGTCCGGGGGCTTTTCCGTGCCATGGGGTCGGTGGCACTGGATCCCAACCGCAAACCAGCCGTTCACCCACGGCGTAGCGCGCGCAGGACTACCGGCGCGGCGTCGACCGTTGAACTGGATAGGCGCTTCGCCGGATCTGCCGGCAAGCAGCGCTCGTGAGGCAGCGGGAGGCACAAGATGAGCATCGAGCCGGATTTCGCGATGGAGGACCCGGACGAGGGCCGAGCCCTTGATGATTACTCACGGGTGGTGATCAGGGTGGCGGAGTCCGTAACGCCCCATGTTGCCGCCATCGAGATGATGAGCACCGGCCGCCGGGGCCAGGTCCGCGTCGGCAGCGGTTCCGCAGTGGTCTTCACCGCGGACGGTTACATGCTGACCAACGCCCACGTGGTTGCCGGTCTCCAATCCGGCAGGGCTGTCTTCGCCGATGGCAAGCAGACGGACGTTGAATTGGTCGGGGCGGATCCCTTGTCGGACCTTGCCGTAGTACGTGGACTCAAGTCCACCCCTGCACCGGCCCTGCTGGGCGATGCCGATACCCTGCGCGTGGGCCAACTGGTGATTGCAGTCGGGAATCCGTTGGGACTCGCCGGCTCAGTGACCGCCGGCGTAGTGAGCGGCTTGGGAAGGTCCATTCCCGTCCGGGCCGGCGAGCACAGGAGGGTCATCGAGGACGTCATCCAAACCGACGCGGCCCTCAACCCCGGGAACTCGGGAGGCGCTTTAGCGGACACCAAGGGCCGGATCGTAGGGATAAACACCGCTGTCGCAGGCTTGGGACTCGGCCTGGCCGTGCCCATCAATGCGACAACCCAACGCATCATCGGTTCGCTCCTGCGGGACGGCCGCGTCCGCCGGGCCTATCTGGGACTGGTGAGCACTCCTATCCCGCTCGACGCCACCGCCGTGGTGAGGACAGGCCAGAAAGAAGGCCTGCGGGTGGTGGAGGTCATCGCGAACTCGCCCGCCGAGAAATCCGGGCTGCTGCCGGGAGACCTCGTACTACGTGCGCAGGGCCGGGCGGTGTCCAGCGCGGAAAGCCTCCAGAAGCTGCTCTTTGAAGGAGCCATCGGCCAAGCTTTTCCGTTGACGGTGCTCCGGAACGGCAAGACCGTCCAGTTGACCGCTGTCCCGTCGGAAATGAGTCAGCAGTGACGGCAGCTCAGGCCTTGTCCTCCGGCACGTCCACGACCCCGACAAAGCGGCTGCCCACGCCGTCGTACTCACTCCGGACTTCACCAAGGAAGAGCTTGGGCAGCTCGCTGTTCCTGTGGGTTCGGCAGTAGACGAAAGAAAAGTCAGGCCACCATTTCTTGGGCCGGACAGCCTCGGTGTAGCCGCACACCGCGCAGCTGAGGTGCACCCAGACAGGCCGCTTCCCTGTCCTGTTGGCCCGGGACTGCACCAGCCACGCCGGAGGATTGTCCTGCAGCTGCCGAAGATCAGCCTCGGAGAGGCGGGACGGAATGCCGTGGCGTTGGGCCATTTCCATCGGAATATCAAGGGCCAAGGCGGCATCACGTCTGCTTATCACCATTCAACGATACGGGACGTGGCGGGCGTAGGCTGTGCTCATGACTGACGCTCCTGCCCTGCCACCGAGTACCCCATTGCAAAAACGGGTGCTTGTCGTGGCAATCGTGGCGTCTTTCATCGCCATCCTGGACGGTTTTGTGGTGAATCTCGCATTGCCGGCCATCGGCAGGGAACTGGGCGGCGGCCTGGTCATCCAGCAGTGGGTGGTGGACGCTTATCTGCTGACCCTGGGGGCGCTGATCCTGGTGGCGGGTTCCTTATCCGACCATTTCGGCAGGGCTCGGATCCTTGAGTGGGGCCTGGCCGGCTTCGCTGTCACATCCATGCTTTGCGGTTTGGCGTGGACCGGCGAAATCCTGGTCGTTTCGAGGGCCCTGCAGGGGATTGCCGGCGCACTGCTCGTGCCAAGTTCATTGGCGATGATCATTACGTCCTTCTCCGGGCCCGCCCAGTCCAAGGCCATCGGCCAATGGTCGGGCTGGACCAGCGCAGCGGCAATTGTTGCCCCCTTGATCGGTGGCGCTGCGGTGGACCTCCTTTCCTGGCGTGTCATCTTCTTCATCAATGTGGTTCCGGCAGTGGCGATCTGGCCGGTGCTAGCAGGCCTTCGTTCCTCGGATGCGGCCCGGGACAGGACAAAGCGGATCGACTACCTTGGCGCATTCCTGGCCATGGTCGGCCTGGGCGGACCGGTCTTCGCGTTCATTGAGCAGGGCCGCCTGGGATGGGGGAGCCCCCAAGTATGGGCGCCGCTGGCGCTGGGTGTGCTGGCGATGATCCTGTTCCTGGTCCATGAAGGGCGCACCTCGGATCCCATGTTGCCGCTGGAGTTGTTCGCCATACGGAATTTCGCGTGGGGGAATCTGGCTACGCTGGCCATTTACGCCGGGATATCGCTCGGTTTCTTCGTGATGGGAATCTATCTGCAGCAGGTTGGCGGACTGGGCGCCACGATAGCGGGTGTTGCCTTGCTACCGGGAACCGTGATCCTGATGGTTGGGGCGTCCTACTTTGGTGGCCTCGCCGGCAAGTACGGTCCGCGCTGGTTCATGACGGCCGGTCCGGTGCTCTGCGGGGTGGGCTTCCTGATGTCACTGTCAGTGCAGGAGCCCCTCAATTACTGGACGCAGGTGCTGCCGGGGCAGATTCTTTTCGGGATTGGGCTGGCGACGTTGGTTGCGCCGCTGACGGCAGCCATCCTCGGAGCAGTACCGCAAAGCGAAGCCGGGATCGGTTCGGCGGTCAACAACGCCGTCGCCCGTATCGCAGGCTTGATCTCCATCGCTTTCGCGGGCGTCATTGTGGGGCCGGTCTTCACCAGGCAAGGGCTTTACAACGCCTTGGTGGCAACGGCGGTCCTGTTTCTGGCCGGGGCAGTTGCGTCCGCCGTCGGGATCCGTAACCCGTCCGCGCAGGCGACGGCCGCCGCTGACCGTGAACCTGGCGCAGCGTCCGACGACGGCGGTCCCGCCGGGCGGCGCAGCTGAACCTTTGCTGCCGCGATGGTCAGCGGGCGGGAAGCACGCAGCCCGGGTGGGGGCCTGCGCTCTGAACCCACAAGGCGGAGGCGACTTCGTCAGCGAGATCGAATTCGCGGCCGTTTTGGCCGCCGCCGATCCTGACCACCAAGGCCCCGCCAAAGGGCTTACGGCCCACCACCTCGACAGGAGCGTCCAGCGGAATGTCCTCTGAGGCCAGATACCTCAGGAGTTCGGGGTTGTCATCGCTGATGCGGGTGATGCGGCCCGAGTGTCCCTGGTCGAGCTCGTTCATGCGGTAGGCGTGCGGCAGCTCCACGGTGCCGTCTGCCGAGGGAATGGGATCACCGTGCGGGTCGCGTTCGGGATGGCCCAGCTTGGCAGACATGCGTTCGATGAAGGTATCGGACACAGCATGCTCCAGCATTTCGGCCTCGTCATGGACTTCGTCCCAGCTGTATCCGAGTTCCTCCACCAAGTACGTTTCGATGAGGCGGTGCCTGCGGACCATGGACAGGGCAAGGCGCATGCCCTCCGGAGTCAGGCGGATGGCGCTGTAGGGCTGATGGTCAACCAGGCCTTGGTCCTTGAGCTTGCGGACCATCTCGGACACTGATGAGTTGGCGACGCCAAGGCGCAGGGCGAGCTGCGAGGACGTGATCGGCTTGTCCTGCCACTCCGTGTAGGAGTAAATGACCTTGACGTAGTCCTCGATCGAGGAGGAGGGCGTACTGGTCTTCACACTCCAAGCCTACCGTGGCAAGGCATTGTGGACTTTATATGCCCGCCAGGTCTGCGTCAGGTAGGGCAGCTGGACGGTATCGCCGGGCGCATGGCCGAGGTGTTCGTAAAGGTACCACTGCAGGTTGCCCATGACTTTGGCGCGGGTGGCTTCGTTGGCGCGAAGGTAGTAACTGCGCGACTTGGTCAGCTCCATGATGTCCTCAGGCGTCAGCGGATCCTCCCACTCAGTGAGGTGGCGCTCCAACCTTTGGAATTCCGGACCGATAACTGGCCGGAATCCCGGCTTATGGACATCTCCGGCGTGCATGATGCGGGAGAGCCGGTGGACCCATGGAATGGAAGTATCCAGCTGGTTCCAGATCAGGCCCAATACGCCGTGGGGGCGGAGGATTCGTGCAATTTCCGTGCTCGCCTTAAGCGGCTCGCACCAGTGCCAGGCCTGGGCAACGCTGACGACGTCGAATGCTGAGTCCGCCAGCCCTGTTGCCTCGGCCGTTCCCTCCGTTGCGCGAATACCGGGATAGGCCTTTCGCAGTTGCTCCAACATGTCGGTGGAAGGATCGACGGCGGCAACCTCAAGTCCGCGTTCGGCCAAAAGGGCACTGAACTTACCCGTACCGGCGCCGAGATCTGCCGCTGTCTTTGAACCCCCGGGTACGAGCCATTCCACGGAGTCCAGCGGATAGCCGGGCCGCACACGGTCATAGTGCTCTCCGCCGTCCTGGAAGCTCCGGCCAAGCTCGTGCCGGCGCGAGGCATGGAGCTTGGGTCCACGGGGGCCGGCGGGCCCGGGTATGCCGGGAGCGCCATCCGGTGTACGCAGGGACACGCAGAACTCCTTCACGGGGTAGCCAAAAGATACCCTACGAATTTACCCTCGGTCCGGCATTTACGCTTGCTCAGCTGCGCCGTTGGCCGACGCTGCGCTCTTTAGTCGACAGTGCAGGGAGCTGCGCCCGCGGTTCCCGGGGTGTTGGGCGCCCACTCGGGGTAGGTGCGGTGGTCGTTGGCAGGTACCCAGCGGCCTTCGTCCACCACGTAGTCCCAGCCCAAACCGTTGCACTTGAGTTCCTGGATGCCCGCAAGCAGCCTGGTGGCGTCCTCCAACCGGGAGCCGACGCCGAAGCTTGCCCGCAGGGAACCCGATGGCAGCCCCAGTCGCTTGAGCAATGGGTGGGCACAGAAACGGCCATCCCGGAGGCCCACACCGTGCTCGGCGGCCAGATAGGCGGCGACCAGCCCGGCGTCGAATCCTTCAACGGAGAAGTTGACCACACCGATGGTGTCCTCCGAATCGCTGAAGATCCGGTGGACCGTTACGCCGTCGATGGCCTCAAGGCCCTCGACCAGGTAGCTGCGGATGCCGGCTTCGTGAGCGTGCCAGGCGTCCTCGTCCAGGGTCGCGAGGACCTGGGTCGCTCGGGCGAGGGTCGCCGCTCCGAGGACATTGGGGGAGCCGCCTTCGTGCCTGGCCGGACCCGTGGCCCAGCTGACCGAATCCAGACGGGCCTCACGGACAGCGCCGCCACCTGCCAGGTGCGGGACGCCGGCGTCGAGCCAGTCCGGGCGACCAACAACGACTCCTGCACCGAACGGCGCGTAGAGCTTGTGGCCGGAGAACACGATGTAGTCGACATCCGCTTCTGCGATGTTGACGCGGCGGTGCGGAGCAAGTTGGGCGGCATCCACGACGATCCTCGCCCCGTACTGGTGCGCCAAGGACGCCAGCTGGGCGATGGGCAGGATCTCACCGGTGACGTTCGAGGCGCCCGTTACTGCGAGCAGGCTGACGCCGCCCTGGGCCAGTTCAGCTTCGATTTTGGCTACTGTGCCGGCCAGGGTGGACTCCGCAACGACGCTGCGGTGCGGGACTCCCTGCCAAGGCAGCAGGTTCGCGTGATGCTCAATGTCCAAGTACAGGACCTCGCCAGCGAACTGGCCGTCCTCCTGGGGAAGGCAGCCGGCCAACAGGTTCAGCGAGTCGGTGGTGTTCCGGGTGAAAATGACGGAGTCGTCGGCACGTCCACCAACAAACTCACGGACAATGTTCCGCGAATTTTCATACACCGAGGTGCTGATCTGTGAGGCGAATCCCGCCCCGCGGTGGACGCTGGCGTAGTAAGGCAGGACCTCGTTGAGGTAGGCGGAAACGATCGTCAACGCTGGGGCCGATGCACCATAGTCGAGGTTCGCATAGCGGACGTGGCCACCCTGAATCAGCGGGGCCTGCAGTTCCGCGCCCGTGACGGCAGCGAGCGGACGGGCCGCGGCAGCTGTGGGGGAGTCTTCGATGAAGGAAGGAACGATGTTTGAGTTGAACGTGACAGTGCTCATGGGACCTCACTCAAGAGGGACCCCCTCAGGGGGATCCGCGCTTGCCGCATCCGTTCCGGACCGGCCGGGTCGTCACCCGGGGCACCCCACCGCGAATGGAGGGTTGCCGGCCAGCTAACCGGGGTTTAGCGCTGGCACTCGTGACCTGTAAAAAAGGCTAAGGCACGTCCGTGAAAGGGTCCAAAGCCGGAGAGTTTTGTTAAGCCGATTGTTACGCGGGTTGAAAATTGCCCGTTCTTGCGAATAAAAAGCGGCGGCTGCTCGCAAATGGGGGGCAGCCGCCGTCGAAAATTCGATGAACCGGAGGTGGCCCGGACTCAGGCCGGGGGCTGGAGGAGATCGTCCAATCCGGGGTTCAGGCGCTTCAGGACCTCCGAGTGGAGGATCGAATTCGTGGCCAGGGCGTTGCCGCCGAACGGGCCGTCTTCGCCTTCCAGGGAGGTAAAGCGCCCCCCGGCCTCGGTGACGATGGGAACAAGAGCGGCCATGTCATAGAGATTCAGTTCGGGCTCGCAGGCGATGTCCACAGCTCCTTCGGCCACCATGCAATAGGACCAAAAGTCACCGTAGGCGCGGGTGCGCCAGAGGTCCTCGGTGAGGCCCAGGAACTCGTCCAGGTTTCCACGTTCCTTCCAGCCGGAGAGGCTGGAGTAGGACATGGAGGCGTCGGCCAGGCGGGAAACGTTGGACACCTTCAGGCGCGTTGCCGATGCCAGGGACCGGCCCATGTAGGCGCCCATGTCCTTGGCTGCCCACCACCGCTTGCCCAAGGCGGGAGCGCTGACCACGCCTACAACGGGTTCGCCTTCGTCCACCAGCGCAATCAGCGTTGCCCACACGGGAACACCCCGGACAAAGTTCTTCGTGCCGTCTATGGGGTCGATGATCCAACGTCGCGAGCCGTGACCGCTGCTGCCGAATTCTTCGCCAAGGACCGCATCACGGGGACGCGAGCGCGACAACTGACCGCGGATGGCTTCCTCAGCGGCCTTGTCCGCATCGGTGACAGGTGTGAGGTCGGGCTTGGTTTCGATCTGCAGGTCCAGGGCCTTGAAGCGATCCATGGTCTGGGCGTCGACGGAATCGGCGAGGACGTGGGCAAGGCGCAGGTCGTCGTTGTAGGTGGAAGCGGGTTGGGTCATGCCACCAAACTATCCTGAAACGCCCGCAGCAGTGGGGACGTTAAGGCATATCCCTCAGTTAACCGTGCCCAGCTCTTTGGCTTCCTTGGCCTCCAGGCGAGGGTCCGCGCCCAGGAGGCGTCGCAGGGATGCCAGACGCGCTACACCGGAAGGCCCGGCATGGCCGTCGTTGACCCAAGCATCCAATCCGCAGTTCACGGCGGTCGCGTCATGCTTGCAGCCGCGGTCACAGGTCTCGGTGCCAGGCTCGAGATCCGGGAAGGAGTGCAGTATCCGATCAGGATCCACGTGGGCCAGGCCGAAGGAGCGGATGCCGGGGGTGTCAATGATCCAGCTCCCGGAGGGCGCATCGGCCAACTTGAGGGCCAGGGCCGATGACGAAGTGTGCCGGCCCCGGCCGGTCACTGCGTTCACGCCGCCGGTGGCACGTTCAGCTCCGGTCAGGGCGTTGACCATCGTGGACTTTCCCACGCCGGAGTGGCCAAGCATGACCGTCACTTTCCCGCCCAGGTAAGAGCGGAGTTGGGACACGGCATCCCGTTCCAAACGGGCTGAGAGGCCGTCATCGGAGCGGGCGTCGATGCCGCTGGCCTCGGAATCGGCAGTACGGCTGATGATCACGGGAAAATCGAGGCTGAGGTAGTTCGCCAGCAACTCCGTGGGATCCTTGACGTCGGCCTTGGTGATCAACAGCAAGGGCTCAATGCCGGCGTCATAGGCCGCCACGAGGGCTCGGTCGATGAATCCCGTGCGCGGCTCCGGGTTGGCGGCTGCAACCACCACCACGAGCTGGTCGGCGTTGGCTACCACTACGCGTTCAATCGGATCTGTGTCGTCCGCGCTGCGGCGAAGCAGCGTCCTGCGTTCTTCCACCCTGACCAGGCGTGCCAACGTGTCGGGCGAACCGGAGACGTCGCCCACCAATGCCACAAAGTCGCCGGGAACAACAGGGTTGCGGCGAAGCTCGCGGGCGCGGGCGGCGATGACGACGCGCTCGTCGGGAGTGTCTTCATCCACGATCGCCCGGTAGCGTCCGCGGTCAACGGTGATGATGCGGCCGATGACAGCGTCGTCGTGGCTGGGGCGGTCCTTTGTCCTTGGCCTGGTGCCCTTTTTGTTCGGCCGGATCCGGACATCGGATTCATCCCAGGAACGTGCGTCGCGTCCCATGGTCAGTTGTTGTCCCCATCCGCGGTGGCGGATTCGAGCATCCGCGTCCACATATCGGGGAACTCGGGCATGGTTTTGGACGTGGTGGCGATGTCCTCCACCTCAACGCCTTCGACGGCGAGTCCCAGGATGGCGCCGGCGGTTGCCATCCGGTGGTCGGCGTAGCTGTGCACCACCCCGCCATGAAGGGCCGCAGGGCGGATTACCAAGCCATCGGCAGTCTCCTCGGCGTCTCCGCCAAGCCGGTTGATCTCGGTGACCAGCGCGGCGAGGCGGTCGGTTTCGTGGCCGCGCAGGTGGGCAATGCCGGTCAACCGCGAGGGGCTTTCGGCCAAGGCGCACAAGGCGGCGACCGTGGGTGCAAGTTCGCTGGTTTCGTCGAAGTCGGCGCCCTGGATGGATGCTCCGCCGGTCACGGTCAAGGTTCCCTCATGCAGGCTCACCGTGGCCCCCATGGCTGCCAGGATGGTGCGCCACATATCGCCCACCTGGGTGGTGCCGGCGGGCCAGTTCGGGATCCGGACTGTGCCGCGGGTGGCCAGGGCTGCCGCCAGGAACGGCCCTGCATTGGACAGGTCCTGCTCGATCCGCCGGTCGAAAGCGTTGATGGTGCCGGGAGCTACGCGCCAGTGGTTCGGCACTGAATCATCAACAGTGACCCCGACGCTCCGGAGGACCTCAACGGTCATCGTGATGTGGTCGAGGCTGGGAACGGGTTTGCCGACGTGCTCCAAGTGGAGGCCCTCAGTAAAGCGCGCGCCCACCAACAGCAAGGCGGAAACGAACTGTGAGGAAGCGCTGGCATCGATGACGAGGTGCCCGCCCCGCACCTCGCCGGTGCCTTCGACCTTGAAGGGAAGGGCCGACGGCGTCCTGCCGCCTTCCGCTGCAACCGGTACTCCCAAAGCGATCAGTGCCTCGATGATGGTCCCCATTGGACGGTTGCGTGCATGGGGGTCGCCGTCGAAAATGGTTGCTCCGCTGCGCAACGCAGCCAGCGGGGGCACGAACCTCATCACGGTCCCGGCCAAACCGCAGTCGATGGCGGTTTCATCGCTGGAGGCTGTGGGATCCAGGGGAGTGATTTCCAGGTCGGGTCCGTAGTCGCCGTCACCGGGAACCTCTGTGACCGTAGCCCCCAATTGCCGAAGGGCCCGGATCATCAGCGCAGAATCGCGCGAATGCAGGGGAGCCCGGAGACGCGAGGGACCATCCGCCAAAGCTGCCAACACGAGGAACCGGTTGGTCAGCGATTTTGAACCGGGGACAGTCACTGTGGCATCGACTGGCCCTTTGGCATAAGGAGCCGGCCACAGCGGAAGGTCGGCGGCTTTGCCTGTTGCGGTATTGGCGGAGGTGGTTCCTGTCATGCTTCCTTATGCTCCAACTGCGTTGTCTACGGCCTTGCGCACCGCTTTATCTGCCTTCTTGATCTGCTTGCCGGTCACCTTGCGGGCATCGGCTGCCAGGTGCTCTGCCCGCCAGGCGATGCTTGGCCGCCCTTCAGTGTCCACCGATGCCAGCAGCACGCCGCCGGTCAGTGAAATGTTCTTCAGGAGCTGGGCCTTCCGGGCGCTGCGGGCCTCTTTGGTGCTGATGTCCGCCGAACGCCATTCGACGTAGGAGTTCAGGGCCGATGTCAACGCCAGAACCGTGGCGGCGAAACGGGAAAGCTTGCCGAGTCCGAGCAGCACCCCTGCACCAAGCTGCGCACCTCCAAGAACACGGGCGAGGGTCTTCTCATCGGTTCTGAAGGGAAGTGATTCCGAGGCGCGTCGCAGGACAGGGGAGAGCTGCTTCGCGGTGTCGTCAGCGTTCTTGAGCTTGTCCAGGCCTGCCACGACGAAGCTGGACGCAAGCATGGGCCGTGCGAGAAAACGGATAAAAGACATGGTGTGCCTCCTGGGTGGCTTGCCACACTGTTCGATGATTGTTGTGTTCACGGGGTGCAGTCGGGTTCTAGTCTTGCACCTTTGCGGAATATTTACCCAGCGGCGACCGTTGTGAGTTTCAGGTGCGGTGAAGACCGGACTGCGGCACGTCGTTGCCGCTGGCTGAACGGAGTTGGTTTTTTGACTTTGGTGAAGGACCGCATGGTTCTGCCCGAGGCCGGGTATGGGGTGCAGCCGGATTCTCCCAAGCTGACAGTAGACTTGGCAACGATGAGCACCATTGAACCGGCCGCAGCGGCCATGTACGAAGCAGCCGAAGCGACGGACGACGACAACGGTTCGGAACAGGCCGCCGTCGATGTCGCAGCGGAAAGCCCTGAGCAGCGGCGCGAACGTTTTGAACGCGACGCCATGCAGTATGTGGACCAGCTGTACTCGGCCGCCATGCGGATGGCTCGGAACCCATCGGACGCGGAGGACCTCGTTCAGGAGGCCTACACCAAGGCATTTTCGGCGTTTCACCAGTACAAGCCCGGCACCAACCTCAAGGCCTGGCTGTACCGGATCCTGACCAACACCTACATCAACCTCTATCGGAAGCGGCAACGTGAGCCGTTGCAGTCCAATTCGGACACGATCGAGGATTGGCAGCTGGCCAAGGCCGAATCGCATACCTCCGCGGGCCTGCGTTCGGCAGAAGCTGAGGCGCTTGACCATTTGCCGGATTCAGATGTCAAGAACGCGTTGCAGGCAATTCCTGAGGAGTTCAGGCTGGCTGTCTACTTCGCGGACGTCGAGGGATATGCCTACAAGCAAATCTCGGAGATCATGAACACCCCGATAGGCACTGTCATGTCGCGGTTGCACCGTGGCAGGAAGATGCTCCGGGACATGCTGGCGGACTACGCCGCCGACAGGGGCTTCAAGGCCCACACCGAAGATCAGGCCGCGGCCGGAAGCAACAATCAGGAGAAAGAGAAATGAGCGACTGCCAGGGATTGGGCGATTGCGACGATACGCGAATGCAGCGGATCTATGAGTACCTCGACGGTGCGTTGACCCGCGAGGACCTCACGGAGATCAAGCAGCACCTGGACACGTGTGAAGAGTGTGCCGAACAGTATGACCTTGAGTGCCTTATCCGCACCATGGTCAAGCGCTCGTGCACGGAATCCGCGCCCGAGAACCTCAAGAACTCCATCCTGGACAGGATCCATTCCATCAAGCCTGTTGATGCCTGATCCAGGGACTGGTTCGCAGCACCCCTGCTGATGAGTGCTTAACGCCAAGGGCCCCGGAAACCGCATGGTTTCCGGGGCCCTCGCTCTTTAAGCCTTGACGCTAAGCCGCTGGCTTAGGTGTTGGGACGCTTGCCGTGGTTCGCGCCGCCGCGCTTACGGTCACGACGCTTACGTGCACGCTTGCTCATAGCTGGCCTCCTTCGATGATTGATACTCAATAGAGCTGCCCTCCAGTTTCGCACATCAGGGTGCCGCGTCGCGAACCGGTCAGCTGTTCAGCGAATTCCGGATGGAGATCCGCGCCTGCTCCAGCACCGCACGCACGGTCTCCAATGCCACCGGTGTCAGGGGCCGGGAGGCTCCGTGCTGGCGCAACTCCACCCGTATGTCGTCCCGGAAGGCCTGCACCATCAGTTCTGCTTCCTTGAGGATCCGCTGGCCTTCAGGTGTGTAGCCGGCCGTGCGGCTGCCGAATGTTGCGGAGGAAGCGCCGGCACGGGCCGCCTCGGCGGTAGCGGCCAGATCCGCGCGCAGGCCGCGCATGTTGCTGCGGATGTCGGCCCGCAAATTGTCCGCCAGCCGCCTGACCGAAGCCGAGATGGTGTCTTCCACATCCGCCAGTTCTTCCCTGCGGCTGTCCAGTTCAGCGCGTCCCGCCGCTGTGATGGAGTACTTGGTGCGGCGGCCTTCTGTCTCCGTGGCGACGAGCCCTTCCTCTTCCAGCTTTCCCAAGCGTGGATAAATGGTTCCGGCGCTGGGGGAGTAGGTCCCGCCGAAGCGGTCACCAAGGGCCTTGATCAGCTCGTAGCCATGTTTTGGCCCGGACTCCAGCAGCGCCAGCAGATACAGCCGCAGGGCGCCATGAGCGAACACGGGGGGCATCACAGACCTGCTTCCCCTGGCGGGTGCGGGCGGTTGCCCGCCGCAGGTGCGGAGCCGTGGATGATGTACGTCTTGCCGGAGACTGTATTGGTGCGGACCAGCATGAGCCTCTCATCCGGACCCACGATGGTGTGCACATTGCTTCCCGGCTGGGCGTAGAGCTGGTCATCGATCACCACACTCCCGCTGGCCGACTTCGCCACGATGTCCAGCCCTACATCGTGTGGGAGCCTGATGGTCAGATCGCCGGAGACCGAGTTGGCTCCAAGGTCGTTCGTGTAGTCCTGCAGATCGAAGCTGAGGTCGCCGCTGACGGTACTGGCGCGGACGCTGGTGAAGGTTCCCGACGCCGTAACTTCACCCGAAACGCTTTTGGCGGTCAGGACGCCGTCGTGGTTCCTGGCGATAACCTCGCCACTGACCGTGTTCACGTGAAGTTCTCCGTTGGTGCCGTCCGCCATGACCGAGCCGGAAACGGTGTTAAGGCGGGTGCGGCCACTGATGCCGGAGACCATGCCGTCGCCGCTCACCGTTCCAGCTTCTACGTCGACGCCGGGTGGCAGCGCGATCCCGACCACCACCGAGTTGGTGCTTGTGTTGTTGACCGTTCCCATCAGGTTGCGGAACCACCCTTGGGGGCCCTGCAGCTGGTGGCGCACTTCCAGGCGTCCGTCCACAAGCGTCACTGTGAGGGGGTCGCCCGTGATTTCGCTGATTTCGATGCGCACGAAAGGTTCCTCGTGCGTAACGATGGCGAAGCGGCCTTTGACGATGCCCAGCTTCAGGGAGCGAACGTTGTCCACTTCGATGGTTTGCGGGCCCGTCACGGTCCATAGTTCCTCTGACATGATCCCTCCAAGTTGCGATATATCGCATTGATAAAATCACGATATATCGCGTCTTGCGAGAAGGCAAGGACTTCCAGGGTCAGGAAGCGCGGTACAGCTTGCCGATCAGGCCGCGGGCGATCACAACAGCGGGATCGCGCCCGTCGGCAGCCGGTGCCAGATTGGTCCAAACAATCAGCGTGACGCCGTTGGTGGGGTCGCTGCCCATGAAGGTGTTGAATCCCGGCAGCTCGCCCGTGTGGCCGTACAGCTTCCCGAACTTCGCTATTCCCAAGCCGTAGGAGGCGCCGTTGGGGTCCTCAGGTTTGGTAGGGAAGAAGGTCTCGAGGCGCCTTTTCTGCAGCTCCGCATTGAGGAGCTTCCCGTTGACCATCGCTTCGCCCAAGGTTTTCAAATCAGCGGCGGTGGAAATTCCCGAGCCGGCGGCCCATGCCCAGGATGGGTTCACGTCAGTGACGTCGTTGGGCTTCAGCGCGCCCGTGGACGCTTCCTTCTGCATGTCCCCGGGAAGGGCGGGATTGGTCATCGTCAGTACGTTATCGCCGTAAAAGTAGCCCTTCGGATGCGGTTCGGGGATGCTGTTGGACGAAATGTCCGGAAAGAGCGTGCCCTTCAAGCCAAGGGGCTCGAAAATGCGTTCCTTGAACAACTGTCCCAAAGGCTTGCCTTCGACCTTCTCGGCAACCAGGCCCAGAAGCACTGTATTCGTGTTGGAGTAGTGGAACCCTTGTCCGGGGGCAAAATACGGGGGATGGGCAAAGGCCAACGCGAGGAGTTCTTCGGGGTTCCACTGCCTTTGCGGCTGGTTGTCCAAGGCCGTGTTGAGCTCAAGGGTTTCCGTGTAGTTGAAGAGGCCGCTTCGCATGGTCATCATCTGTTCAAGGGTGATGGCGTCACCATTGGGGACATCAGGACGATACTTGGACACCGGGTCGGTCAGGGCCAGCCTGCCCTCCTGGACCAATTGGAGGACCACTGTGGTGGTCCAGGTCTTGGTGACAGAGCCGACGCGGATGTGGTCTTCCGCCGACACCGGACGATCGGAGCCGCGCACCCCTGTCCCGTAGGTCGAGGAGAGGTTCCCATCCGGCGTCTGCAAGAGGACGACGGCGCCGGGCACCATGACTTCCTTGGCGGCGCGTTCGAACTCGGTGCTTAACGTGCCGGCGTCGAACGGCTGCAGGGCAGCGTTTGCCGAGGCAGAGGCGGTGCCGCTGGAAGACCCTGCCGGAGGCGCAGGGGGTGGGGAACTGCAGGAAACTGTGGCGAGGAGGACGGCAGCGACGGTGGCTGCCAACGATGCTCTTACAGAAAGCTGCGCGTTCCGCGTCATGGCTACTCCGGTTGGGCGATATTAAGCCACTGGAACCAGCCCCGGTGCAGAACCAGCCACGCAATCAATCCGTAGCCTGCCTGGCCCGGTGTTCCCCCATTGGCTGCGAGGTCCGTCCTCCACTGCTCATGATTGAGCAACGGGGAGAAGGTGTCAACGTAGTGATGGTTCCTTCTTGTAGTGACATCCGCGAACGCAGTATTGAGTTCAGCGAGCCGCTTGTTGCGGGCCGGGTCAAGGGTGGGCGGCGGGCCCACAACAAAGACCTCGACGCTGCTGTGGGAAGCGCCGTCAAGGATGTTCGCCAGGTTCAGGCGGCTGCGCGCCGTCGAGAGGCCAAACTCGAGGTCACGACCAGACAGGCCAATCACCAAGCGGTTTTCGTGGGTATCGCTGAAGCGCCGGCCCGCCTCGTCCTGCCAACGGGCGGCCAGGCCCTCTGTACCTTCCATGGGACAGGGGAGCGCAAAGCTTTCCACCACGACGGAGTCCTGGGGCGTGCGGGCAAGGACCCTGCCGAGCCAGCCCAGGGCGCGGGGATCCCCCAGGCCCGCGAGCAGTTCATCTCCAACAGCTGCGATGCGCAGCTTCCTGTCTTCCACGGTTACCTCTTCACACTCGTTACGGTCCTTGCACAATTTCCGGATCATCAGCCGGTTTCAGGACCGGGGTTCAGTCCCATTAAACAGAACTGCCCGGCCTGAGGCGTGTTTATCGCTCCTCAGGCCGGGCAGTTTCGTTTTACTTACGTTCGAATGCCTGCTTGATCAGGGCATCCTGTTCCGCGGCGTGACGCTTCATGGAACCGGCAGCGGTGGAAGCCGACGCCGGGCGGGACACCAGGCGCAGCTTGCGATCGAGTTCCGGAGCCAGGTTCAGGCCCATGAACGGCCACGGCCCCTGGTTGGCGGGCTCGTCCTGTGCCCAGATGATGTCAGCGTTCGGGTACTTGGCGAGCTCCGCCTCGATCTCAGCCTTGGGCAGCGGGTAGAGCTGCTCCACGCGGATGATGGCGGTGGAGGTGTCGCCGGACTTCTGACGGTTGGACAGGAGGTCGTAGTACAAACGGCCCGAGACCAGGATGACCCGGTCCACGTTTGCAGGCTGGACTTCCGGATCCCCGATGACCGGCTTGAAGCCGCCCGTGGTGAAATCTTCGACGGCGGACGCGGCACCCTTGAGGCGCAGCAACTGCTTGGGCGTGAAGATGATCAGCGGCTTGCGCGGACGGCTGTACGCCTGGCGACGCAGCAGGTGGAAGTGCGAAGCAGCGGTCGTCGGGTTGGCGACGATCATGTTGTCTTCGGCACACAGCTGCAGGAAACGCTCGATGCGGGCAGAGGAGTGGTCCGGTCCCTGGCCTTCGTAGCCGTGAGGCAGCATCAGGACCAGCGAGGAGCGCTGGCCCCACTTCTGTTCGGCCGAGGAGATGAACTCATCGATGATCGTCTGGGCGCCGTTGACGAAGTCGCCGAACTGGGCTTCCCAGAGAACCAGGGCGTCGGGACGCTCCACCGAGTATCCGTATTCGAAGCCCATGGCTGCGTATTCGGAGAGCAAGGAGTCGTAGATCCACAGCTTGGCCTGGTTATCGGAGAGGTTGCCCAGGGGCAGCCACTCGTTGCCGTTGGCGCGGTCGTGGAAGACAGCGTGGCGCTGGACGAAGGTACCGCGGCGCGAGTCCTGGCCTGCGAGGCGCACGGGCACGCCTTCCATGATCAGGGAACCAAAGGCCGCGATCTCGCCAAAGCCCCAGTCGATGCCGCCTTCGCGGGACATCTGCTCGCGCTTTTCCAGGAGCTGCTTGAGCTTGGAGTGGACGGTGAAGCCTTCCGGAATCTCCAGGTGTGCCTTGCCGATACGGGCAAGGGTCTCGGCGGAGATAGCGGTTGAAGTGGGCGAGTTGGTGCCGAAATCGGCCTGCTGGGCAATCGGGCGCTCGATGTCCGAAACCGCTGCGGAGTCTGCGGTGATGATCGGAATCGGAGAGGTCTGCGCAGCGTGGGTCTCGGCGAAGACCCGCTCCAGGCGTTCCTGGTAGTCGCGCAGCAACTGCTCGGCTTCCTCTTCGGTGATGTCGCCACGGCCGATGAGGGACTCGGTGTACAGCTTGCGGACGGAACGCTTCGCCTCAATGAGGTTGTACATCAGCGGCTGGGTCATCGAGGGATCGTCGCCCTCGTTGTGGCCACGACGACGGTAGCAGACCATGTCGATGACGACGTCCTTGTGGAACCGCTGGCGGAACTCGTAGGCGAGCTGCGCGATACGCACCACGGCCTCGGGGTCGTCGCCATTCACGTGGAATACCGGTGCCTGGATCATCTTGGCAACGTCCGTGGAGTACGTGGACGAACGCGAGGACGAAGGCGCGGTGGTGAAGCCAACCTGGTTGTTCACGATCACGTGGATCGTGCCACCGGTACGGTAGCCGCGCAGCTGGGAGAGGTTCAGCGTTTCCGCCACCACGCCCTGGCCGGCGAAGGCTGCGTCACCGTGGACCATGATCGGAAGCACGGGGAAGGATTCGCCCTGGTCGAGGCGGTCCTGCTTGGCGCGGACAATGCCCTCGAGGACGGAGTCCACTGCTTCGAGGTGGGACGGGTTCGCTGCCAGGTACACCTTGGTCTGCTTGCCGTTGTCCGAGGTGAAGGTTCCCTCGGTGCCAAGGTGGTACTTGACGTCGCCCGAGCCCTGGACGGAGCGCGGGTCCTGGGTGCCTTCGAATTCGCGGAACACCTGTGCGTAGGTCTTGCCCGCGATGTTGGTCAGCACGTTGAGGCGGCCACGGTGGGCCATGCCGATCGCGACTTCATCCAGACCGTCGTCGGCGGCATCGGAGATGATGGCATCCAGCAGCGGGATCAGCGATTCGCCGCCTTCGAGCGAGAAGCGCTTCTGGCCCACGAACTTGGTCTGCAGGAAGGTCTCGAAAGCTTCGGCTGCGTTCAGCTTGGAGACGATGCGCAGCTGCTCTTCGCGGCTGGGCTTGGAGTAGGGGTGCTCCAGCTGGTCCTGGAACCACTTGCGCTCGGCCGGCTCCTGGATGTGCATGTACTCGATGCCCGTGGTGCGGCAGTAGGCATCGCGCAGAACACCGAGGATGTCACGGAACTTCAGCATCGGCTTGCCACCGAAACCGCCGGTGGGCCACTCACGGTCCAGATCCCACAGGGTCAGGCCATAGGTCAGGACATCGAGGTCCGGGTGCTTGCGCTGGACGTACTCCAGGGGATCGGTGTCCGCCATGAGGTGGCCGCGCACGCGGTAGGAGTGGATGAGCTGCTGGATGCGGGCAACCTTGTTGATCTCGTCAGCCGGATCCACCTGAAGGTCCGGGCTCCAGCGAACGGGCTCGTACGGAATGCGGAGGGCCTCGAAGATTTCATCGTAGAAGTTCTGCGCACCGAGCAGGAGCTGGTGGACGAGCTTCAGGAACTCGCCGCTGCCTGCACCCTGGATCACGCGGTGGTCGTAGGTGGAGGTCAGCGTGAGGATCTTGCTGATGGCGTTCTGGGCGATGATCTTCTCGCTCGCGCCCTGGAACTCCGCCGGGTAGTCAAGGGCGCCGACGCCGATGATGGCGGCCTGGCCCTTGGACAGGCGCGGAACCGAGTGCACGGTACCGATGCCGCCGGGGTTGGTCAGCGACACGGTGGTGCCTGCGTGGTCGTCAGCGGTCAGCTTGCCGTTGCGGGCGCGCTTGATGAGGTCCTCGTACGTGTGCCAGAACTCGGCGAAGTCCATGGTTTCGGCCTTCTTGATGTTCGGAACCATCAGGAGGCGGGTGCCATCGGGCTTGGGCATGTCGATGGCGATGCCGAAGTTGACGTGCGCGGGCTGCACGGCGCTGGGCTTGCCGTCAATCTCGTCGTAGTAGACGTTCATCGACGGGAACTGGGACAGCGCGCGGACCACGGCGTAGCCGATGAGGTGCGTGAAGGAAACCTTGCCGCCGCGGGCCCGGGCAAGGTTCGAGTTGATGACAACACGGTTGTCGATAAGCAACTTGGCCGGGACGGCTCGGACGCTGGTAGCGGTGGGAACTTCCAGGCTGGTCACCATGTTGGTGGCGATGGCCTTGGCTGGACCGCGGAGGACGGAAACGACATCCTCTTCCGGTGCAGTGGGAGCCTTGTTGCTCTTGGGCAGCTGGGCAGGGATTGGCTGCGCAGTGCTGCCGGCGGCGGGCTTCTTTGCACCGTCCCGGGCAACTGTTGCAGGTTCTTTCTTCGCCGGAGCGGGTGCTGCCGGAGCCGCGGGGGCGGCGGCCGGTGCCGCTGCGGGGGCTGCCGGCGCCGGTGCCGGAGCCGCTGCAGCCGGAGCTACGACGGGAAGTACTTGGGTAGGGGGATTGGCAGCTGCTGGAGCTGCGGAGGTTCCGTTGGAAGAAGTGCCGTCAGCGGAAGCAAAGGATTCGAAGAGGGGCCACCACTTGGTGTCCACCGAGTTCTTGTCCTGCTGGTACCGCTCGTACAGTTCGTCAACGAGCCACTCGTTTCCGCCAAATTCCTCTGGTAGACGGTGGCTGGGCTGCTCTGGCACTTGAAATACGCCTCTTCCATGAGTGTTGTTTTCCCGCTGGCCAAAGTTGCTTTTCCGCAACGATGGGACAGGGTCCGGGTCCCGCGAACTCAGACCCCTGACAGTCTAGTTAGGATCGTTGGTTAACTGCCAATAGTGGTGACCTAAATCATGTTGCTGTCGACTCAGTGGGTTCAGCCGGCATTTCGTGTTGCGATTTAAATCCTTCCACGGGGAGCCTGAAGCAGGCGGACTGTAGACTGAAGTTCTTATGGACAGTAAATCTAGGTGCCGGCCTGGGAACTGTCGGGGGAGCCAACCTGGCAACTCCGCACAGCGTGCCCGCCGAGCCGGCAATACCCGTTCACATGCCCATCATGCGCCGGCGTTCACTGCCGGTGGTGCCACGGACCATGCCTCCGCAGCACCCGACCAGCCTCCGCCGGGGCGAAACCCCGCGCCGAAGGTCCTGATCCCATTACACGTGCCTGCCCTTGGAGGGATGCGCTAAGTGGAATGGTTTCTTCTCCTGGCCGGTTTTGCCCTGATTTTCGGGACCGGCTTCTTTGTTGCGGTTGAGTTTTCCTTGGTTGCCCTTGACCAGGCAAGCGTTCAGCGTGCAGTCGATAACGGTGACCACGCCGCGGCTCCACTGCTGAAGTGCCTCAAGTCGCTCTCAACCCAACTCTCCAGTTGCCAGCTCGGCATCACGCTGACCACCCTTTTGACGGGTTTCGTCATGGAGCCCTCTGTTGGCCAACTGCTGCTGGGGCCGCTCAGCTTGCTGGGCCTTCCCAGCGAGGCCGTCCACTCTGTCGCATTGATCGTGGCCATGGCCTTTGCCACGTTGTTGTCGATGCTGCTGGGGGAACTGGTTCCCAAGAACATGGCCATCGCCCTGGCGTTCCCGCTGGGAAAGCGCCTGGCCCGCCCGCAGCTGATCTTCACCGCCGTCTTCAAGCCGGCCATCGTGGTGCTGAACGGGTTCTCCAACAAAGTGCTGAACCTGTTCGGCCTTGAGGCCAAAGAGGAGATCTCGGGGGCGCGGACTCCCGCAGAGCTCGCCTCCTTGGTGCGTCGCTCCGCCGAGCTTGGGACATTGGATGCGGGAACGGCGAACTTCGTCGCCCGGACCCTGAACTTCTCGGGGCGCACGGCGGCAGATGTCATGACGCCCCGCATCCGCATGGAAACCATCGACGCCGACCAGCCGGTGACCGACATCCTCGACGCCGCAAGGCGCACCGGGTATTCGCGTTTTCCGGTCATCGGCGATTCCACGGATGACATCCGCGGTGTGGTCCACGTGAAGAAGGCTGTTGCAGTTCCCGCGGAGCGTCGTGCCAAGCTCCAGGCGGGTGCCATCATGACCGATGTCCTGCAGGTCCCCGAGACCATCCACCTTGACGCCCTGCTGTCTGAACTGCGCGAGGGCAACCTGCAACTCGCCGTCGTGCTTGACGAATACGGCGGGACCGCCGGCATCGCCACCCTTGAGGACCTGGTTGAAGAGATCGTCGGTGAGGTAGCGGACGAGCACGACAAAGTGCGCCCCGGAGTGCTGCAAAGTGCCACCGGCGATTGGTACTTTCCGGGCTTGCTTCGGCCGGACGAAGTATCCGAGCAGATTCCGAACCTCACTGTTCCGGATGAATCCGCCTATGAAACTGTGGGTGGCTACGTCATGAGCCAGCTGGGCAGGATTGCCAAGGTGGGCGACGTCGTCGAAACCCCGGATGGGACCCTGACGGTCACCAGGATGGACGGCCGCAGGATCGACCGGATCTGTTTCCACCACATTGTCCGGGATGACGGCCAAAACGGTGCCGAATCCACGCAGCACGAGGCAGGTGCCGTATGAGTGACTGGGCAGGAATTGTTTGGCTTGTCATCCTGCTGATCGGCAATGCCTTCTTTGTGGGCGCCGAATTCGCCGTCATGTCGGCGCGCCGCAGCCAGATCGAGCCCCTGGCCGAGGCCGGCTCCAAACGCGCGCAGACGACACTTCGCGCCATGGAGAATGTGTCACTGATGCTCGCCTGTGCGCAGTTGGGCATTACCGTCTGCTCGCTCCTGATCCTTCAGGTTGCCGAGCCTGCCATCCACCATCTGCTGGCCGAGCCGTTGGAGCTTGTCGGTGTGCCGGTCGAGTTGGCGGACATTCTGGCCTTCGTGATCGCGTTGCTGTTCGTGACGTTCCTCCATGTCACGTTCGGTGAGATGGTCCCCAAGAACATCTCGGTATCCGTGGCAGACAAAGCGGCCCTCCTGCTGGCGCCACCGCTGATGTTCATTGCCCGGATAGTCAACCCGGTCATCTGGAGCCTCAACTGTCTGGCGAACCACATCCTGAGGTTGATGAAAATCGAGCCGAAGGACGAGGTCTCTTCTTCCTTTACGCTCGAGGAAGTGCAGTCGATCGTCCAGGAGTCCACCCGGCACGGCCTGGTGGATGACGAAACCGGGTTGTTGAGCGGCGCGTTGGAGTTCTCGGAGCACACGGCGTCCCACATCATGGTTCCGCTGGACAAACTGGTGGTGCTCAAGACGGCCTCAACGCCGGTAGACCTCGAGAAGGCGGTCAGCCGTACCGGCTTCTCCCGCTTCCCGATGGTGGACGACGACGGCGAACTCGCCGGATACCTCCACGTCAAGGACATCCTGTCCATCCCTGACGAGGGCCGCCGGCACCCCATTGCCGAAGGGCGCATCCGTTCGTTGGCCAACCTGTCTCCGGACGATGAAATCGAGCGGGCCATGTCCGTTATGCAGCGCACAGGCTCGCACCTGGCCCGGGTCGTCGGCGCGGGGGGTGACACCCAAGGTGTCCTGTTCCTTGAGGATGTCATTGAACAGTTGGTCGGCGAGATCCGCGATGCAACGCAGGCAACAGGCATTCGTCGTTTTGGTGCACAGGAAGCCTGAGGCCGAAGGCGGATAGCTTTTAAGGGCGGGCATCGGTGGCAAAACGATGCCCGCCCTTTTTCCTAAATAGGAATGATTCCTATTTAGGGTTACACTGGTTCCTGCCAGCAATTGTGTTTGATTCTCATTTTGAGTAGATCCGAGGTCTTCGTGCGTCGTACCGCCGCCCGCCTGTCCGTAGCCGCTTCCGCAGGAATCGCAGCGCTCCTGCTTTCCTCCTGCGCCGGTACCGCCGGGGCCAACAGTTCCTCGGCCGCCGGAGCCATTGAGGTTGTCACTTCCACGAACGTCTACGGCGACATCGTGAAAGCCGTCGGCGGCGACAAGGTCAACGTCAGCTCCATCATCACCAAGACAAGCCAGGACCCGCACTCCTACGAGGCCAGCGCCCAGGACAAACTCGTGATCTCCAAGGCCAAGCTCGTGGTGGAGAACGGTGGGGGCTACGACGAATTCCTGCACAAGATCGCCGATGAAACCAAGGTCGGCCACGACAACATGATCAGCGCCGTGGACATTTCCGGGCTTGCTCCCGCCGAGGCAGGCCACAGCGAAGACGCGCACTCCGAAGAAGGCCACAGCCACAGCCATGGCGACTTCAACGAGCACGTTTGGTACAACCTGGATGTTATGGGCAAGGTTGCCGATGCTGTGGCAAGCAAGCTCGGCAGCCTTGACGCGGCATCCGCCTCAACCTTCACGGGCAACGCCGATGCCTTCAAGGCAAAGCTCAAAGACCTGACCGGAAAGCTCGATGCCGTGAAGGCGGCAAACGAACATGCCCCGGTGGCGATCACCGAGCCCGTACCCCTCTACCTCCTGGAAGCCGCGGGTTTGGAGAACAAGACTCCAGAGGCCTACAGCGCCGCGGTCGAAGAGGGCTCTGACGTCCCGCCCGCCGTCATGAAGGAGACCACCGACCTTCTCAGTGCCGGTTCGGTCCGGTTCCTCGCCTACAACGAGCAGACCGCCGGCCCCCAGACCGAAACCGTCAAGCGGGCCGCCGAGTCCGCGAAGGTGCCGGTGGTGAACTTCACTGAGACCCTGCCCGATGGCAAGGACTACATCCAGTGGATGACGGACAACGTGGAGTCGGTCTCCGCCGCGCTCAGGAAGTAGTACCTTCCAGCTCCCGTAATGCGGTGAAGGGCCCCGCCGGCGTCCTAAGATGTTGAGGATGGCTGCGGGGCTTTTTGCTTGCCGCCACCAGGCAAGCAATCGCCCACGCCGGATAACCCCGGGCCGTTACACAAGGAATTACGTTCCAGCAACGTATGGATAGAGGACAACTTTTGACACCCGTAGTGAGCCTCCGCGGAGCCAGTCTGCAGTTCGGCAAGAGGACACTCTGGAAGGACCTTGACCTCGACATCAACCCGGGTGAGTTCTTTGCCGTCCTGGGTCCGAACGGCAGCGGCAAGACCAGCTTCCTGAAGGTCCTCCTGGGGTTGCAGGAACTCCACGCCGGAACGGTTTCCCTTGCCGGGCATCCGGTGGAACGCGGCAGCAAGCAGATCGGTTACATTCCCCAGCAAAAGTCCTTCGCATCGGACACCCCCTTGCGTGCCCGCGACCTGGTGGGCCTGGGCATCGACGGCCATCGCTGGGGGATGCGGCTCGCTTCAGGCAAAGTCAACCAGCGCATCGACGAATTGCTTGAGCTGGTCGGGGCATCGGACTACGCCAAAGTGCCGGTTGGCCAGCTTTCCGGAGGCGAACAGCAGCGGCTGAGGGTGGCCCAGGCGCTGGCTACCGAGCCGCAGGTGCTGCTCTGCGATGAGCCGCTGCTCTCCCTTGACCTCCACCACCAACAGGGCGTCAGCTCCTTGATCAACAAACAATGCCACGAGCGGAACAGCGCCGTGGTCTTCGTAACGCACGAGATCAATCCCGTGATCGAGTACGTGGACCGTGTGCTCTATCTGGCCGGTGGCCAGTTCCGTGTGGGAACCCCGCAGGAAGTCATGACCACGGAAGTTTTGTCCGAACTGTACAACAGCCATGTGGAAGTCATCCACACCAACGGAAGGATCGTCGTCGTCGGCCTTCCGGACGCCACCACGCACTTCCATGACGATGCCCACGCGACCGCAGGGGAGGAGCTCTAAGTGGACCTGGCCGGGATTCTGCAGACCATTTTCAACTTCGAGAACTACGGCGAACTGCTGGTGCTCGTCCAGAATTCGCTGTGGGCCGGTGCTGTCCTTGGGCTCCTAGGAGGCCTGGTGGGCACGTTCGTGATGAAGCGGGACCTGGCGTTCGCGGTCCACGGGATCTCCGAACTGTCCTTTGCCGGGGCAGCTTTCGCGCTCTTGATCGGGGCCGATATCATCCTCGGTTCCCTGATCGGCTCGGTGGCTGCCGCCGTCCTGCTGGGCTTCATGGGAGTCAGGGCCCGGGACAAGAATTCGATCATTGGCGTCATCATGCCCTTCGGGCTGGGCCTCGGGATTCTCTTCCTGGCGCTCTACGAAGGCCGTGCAGCGAACAAATTCGGGCTGTTGACCGGCCAGATTGTCTCCGTGGATACCGTCCAGCTGCAGGCTCTCGCAGGAACCGCCGTAGTGGTGATGATTGCGTTGATCGCGATCTGGCGCCCCCTCAGCTTCGCCAGCGTGGACCCGGAGATGGCAGAAGCCCGCGGCGTTCCCGTACGTGGACTGGCCATCGGTTTCATGGTGCTTCTGGGAGTCAGTGTGGCACTGTCCATCCAGATCGTTGGCGCTCTGTTGGTGCTGGCTTTGCTGATCACGCCGGCGGCCGCAGCCTTGCGGGTGACAACCTCGCCCAAACTGGTGGTCGTGTTGAGTGTTGCCTTCGCCCTGGCCTCGACGGTGGGAGGCATCCTACTGGCCCTCGGCAGCCGCATCCCGATCAGCCCCTACGTGACAACGTTGTCATTCCTGATCTACGTGGTGTGCCGGATCATTGGCCGGCTGCGGGTGAACCGTGGCTTGAACGGCCGCGTGACGCGGGACCAGCCTGCCCGGGCGCTCTAAAGCTTTCCGGCGGCCTTCTTGGCGGTGCACTCCGGGCACAGGCCAAAGATTTCCACCGTGTGCGCTACTTCCGTGAAGCCGTGCTCCGAGGCAGTGCGGGCTGCCCAGGTCTCGACGGCGGGTGCTTCGACTTCCACGGCCTTGCCACAGTTCCGGCAAAGCAGGTGGTGGTGGTGTCCGGTGACGGCGCAACGACGGTAGACGGCTTCGCCCTCGCCGTTGCGGAGGACGTCGATAAGGCCGTCGTCGGCCAGTGACTGCAAAATGCGGTAGCTGGTGGCCAAGGACACCGAGATGCCCTTGTTCTGCATCAGGCGGTACAACTCCTGGGTGCTGACGAAGTCATCCAATTCGTCCAGCGCTGCGCTGACGGCCAGGCGCTGCTTGGTGACGCGCTGCTCCTTGACTCCGCCCGTGGCCGCAGCGGCCGGCCTGCTCGGGTCGGTCGCGGCGGAATTGGTGCCGTGTGGCATTGAAAGGCTCACTTCCGTGGGGATGCTGGCAAACTTCGATTTTACCAGTTGGCGATCCTTGGAAACTGTCACAGGCCGCCCATAGGCTGTCCCCATGAAGCTCACCAAATACACCCATGCCTGTGTCCGTTTGGAGAAGGATGGGAAGGTCCTGGTCATCGATCCCGGCACCTTCTCCGAGTCGGCGGAAGCCCTCGAAGGAGCCAGCGCCGTGCTTGTTACCCACGAGCACAATGACCACATTGACCGTCCGGCAGTACTGGCGGCCTTGCGAAGCAACTCGGAACTGGAAGTGTACGCGCCCTCGGCAGTGGCCTCCGCGCTGAAGGAAGACAGTGACGTAGCTGCGCGCGTCCACGCGGTCGATCCGGGTTCGGCCTTTGACGTGGCGGGTTTCGGCATCCGGACGTTCGGGGGCCAGCACGCTGTGATCCACCCGCAGATTCCGGTCGTGGCCAACATCGGGTACCTGGTGGATGAAAACGTGTTCCACCCCGGCGACTCGTTCGTGGTGCCGGACGGGATCAGTGTCCGGACGCTCCTCGTCCCCATCAATGCCCCGTGGTCGAAGGTCGGGGAGGTAGTGGACTTTGTGATCTCGGTGCGTGCGCCCAAGGCCTTCCCCGTCCACGACGGACTGCTCAACGACCTCGGACGCGGAATCGTCGAAGGCCATGTCACAAGGATCGGTGCCCGCTACGGGACCAGCTACACCAAACTTGCCCCGCGGGACTCCGTCGAGGTCTAGCCCGTCCAGACCCCTGTGTCGTGGAAGCGGTTCAGCACTTGCTCGTGCGGAACCGGGTCCAGGCCATGGGAAGCCAGCCACCCGGCGTCGTAATAGCTGCCCACGTAACGGTCACCGGCGTCGCACATCAGCGAAACGATGCTGCCCTTGCGGCCTTCCGCCACCATCTGTGCCACCAGTTGCCATACACCCCACAGATTGGTTCCCGTGGAAGGCCCGGCATGGAGGCCGGTGAGTTTACGGAGGTGCCGCATGGCGGCAACGGAGGCGGCGTCAGGCACCTGGATCATGTGGTCAATCACCGCCGGCACGAAGCTTGGCTCCGAGCGGGGTCGGCCGATGCCCTCGATACGAGAGGGGAGCCCCGTGGCGGTAGTTGCGTTTCCGTCCCGCCACGCCGGGTAGAAGGCGGAGTTTTCCGGATCAACCACGGCCAGGCGGGTGGCGTACCTGTTGTACCGAAGGTAGCGGCCAATGGTTGCGCTGGTTCCGCCGGTCCCGGCGCCCACGACGATCCATTCCGGCACGGGGTGCTCTTCGAGCGCGAGTTGTTCGAAGATCGACTCTGCGATGTTGTTGTTCCCGCGCCAGTCCGTGGCCCGCTCAGCGTAGGTGAACTGGTCCATGTAGTGGCCGCCGGATGTCCGGGCGGTTTCTTCAGCGACGGCGTAGACCTCCGAGGCGTGGTCCACCAGCAAGCAAGAGCCTCCAAAGTCCTCGATCAAGGCGATCTTCTCGGGGCTCGTGGTTTTGGTCATGACAGCGATGAACGGCAATCCGATCAGCCGGGCAAAATAGGCCTCTGAGACGGCAGTGCTGCCGCTGGAGGCTTCCACGATGGTGGTTCCCTCGGTGATCCACCCGTTGACCAGGCCGTACAGGAACAACGACCTCGCCAGGCGGTGTTTCAGGCTGCCCGAACGGTGCGTGGACTCATCCTTCAGGTACAGCTGGACGCCCCAGTGCTCGGGAAGTGGAACGGCGTAAAGGTGCGTGTCCGCCGAACGGTTGTTTTCGGCCTCGATGGTGCGGATGGCCTCGCTGGCCCAGGTCCTGTCCTGAATACACGAATTGCTCACCGGATAAGCCTAGGCTGGAAACGTGGTTCCGGCAGCACCGCCGCCCGCACCCCCAATGAAGGAGAACGCATGGCCACCCTGATGACTGTCCCGGAACTGCACCAGCGCCTTGAAACAGGGGAGCGGACCGTTGTCCTGGACGTTCGGTGGGTCCTTGGCCGGGATGACGGGCACGTGAACTACCTCGCCGCCCACGTGCCGGGTGCGGTGTTTGTGGACCTCCCCACCGAGCTGGCAGACCATGCCGAGGCAGGACTGGGCCGCCACCCCTTGCCCTCCCCGGACCGCTTCCAGGAAGCTGCGCGGCGGTGGGGCATCAACGACGGCGACACGGTCGTTGCGTACGACGACAGCGGCAGCATGGCGGCAGCACGCGCCTGGTGGATGCTTCGGAATGCGGGAGTCGAGTCCGTTTACCTGCTCGACGGCGGCCTGGCCGCCTGGCGGGCCGCCGGCTACCCGCTGGAGCCAGGGGAGGTGACCGCCGTCGTCGGCAGTGTTTCCCTGAGTGATGGCCGCATGCCGTCCATCACCGAGCAGGAGGCCTCGAAGTGGAGCCGCGAAGGTGTGCTGCTGGACGCCCGGGCCGGAGAGCGGTACAGGGGCGAAGTGGAACCCATCGATCCCAGGGCCGGCCACATCCCGGGTGCCCTGAGCGCTCCGACGACGCAGAACGTATCTTCGGACGGTACCTTCCTCCCGGCTGGGGAGCTGCGACGCCGTTTCGAGGACCTGGGGCTGGATGAAAACTCCAACGTTGCCGTCTACTGCGGCTCGGGCGTTACGGCCTCCCACGAGATCGCGGCACTGGAGATCGCGGGCTTCAAGGCGGCCCTGTACCCCGGATCCTTTTCGCAGTGGTCGAACAACGCAGCGAACGACGTCGCCGTCGGTGACGCGCCGTTCGAAGACGGTGCTGGAGGCCCAAGTAGCATGAGCCCTGCTGACGGGAGTAGCGTCGAAGCATGAATCCTGGACGCCCCGTGCCCCCACCCCTCGCGAAGACCATCACCCTCGACACCTCCGAAGCCTCCGCCGGAGTGTTGGCGGCGGCGTATGGTGCCACCTCGCCCGATAGCGGCCTGGTGCCGTTGACAGTGGCACGCCGCGAGCCAGGTGAGGACGACGTGGAGATCGCCATCGAATTCTGCGGCTTGTGCCACTCGGATGTCCACGCGACCCGCGGAGAGTGGCGTGTGCCCCCGTACCCGCTGGTGCCCGGCCATGAGATTGTTGGCCACGTAACCCGCGTGGGTGCCTCGGTTGAGGACTTCTCCGTAGGTGACCGTGTAGGGGTCGGATGCATGGTTGACTCGTGCCGCGAGTGCGACAGCTGCCTTGAAGGCCTGGAACAGTATTGCGAGCGTGGCAACGTCGGAACCTACGGCGCTGCCGATCCCCGCCATGCCGATGCCATCACCCAGGGCGGCTATTCGACGTCGGTAGTGGTGGACAAGGGATTCGTGCTGCGGGTGCCCGAGTCGCTGGACCCGGCAGCAGCGGCACCGCTTTTGTGCGCTGGAATCACCACCTATTCACCGTTGAGGTACTTCGATGTCGAAGAGGGCGACTCGGTAGGAGTGGTCGGATTGGGCGGGCTGGGGCATATGGCCGTCAAGATCGCCAAGGCCATGGGCGCGGAGGTCACGGTCTTTACTACTTCCGAGTCCAAATTCGATGCCGCCCGTGAACTCGGAGCAGACCACGTCGTGCTCTCCAAGGATGCCGACGCGATGGAGGCCGCCAACCGGAGCATCGATGTCATCATCGATACCGTAGCCGCTCCCCACGACCTCAACCCGTACTTCCGCACCCTCCGGCTCGATGGGGCACTCTTCCAGCTGGGTCTTCCCGCCGACGACATGCCTCCGGTCAGCCCGGGCCTGCTCATCCGCCGCCGTCTCGCGTACGCGGGCTCGTTGATCGGCGGCATTGAGGAGACCCAGGAGATGCTGGACTTCTGTGCAGAGCACGGCGTAGCCAGCGACATCGAAATCGTCCGCGCGGACCAGCTCAACGAGGCTTATGACCGCATGGTGGCCGGCGATGTGAAGTACCGTTTTGTGCTGGACACCGCAACACTTCAGGAACCAGCTGAAAGGGCAGACGCATGAGTACCTTGTTCACCAGGATCATCAACGGGGAGATCCCGGGCCGCTTCGTGTGGAAGGACGAGGACCTGGTGGCGTTCCTGACCATCGCCCCCATCACCCAAGGCCATACCCTTGTGGTCCCGCGGGAGGAAGTCGACTCCTGGACGCACGCCACCCCGGAGCTTCTGGCCAAGGTCATGGACGTCTCCCAAAGCATCGGCAAGGTGCAGGAAGAGTTGTTCTCCGCCAAGCGCGTGGGTGTCCTGATGGAAGGCTTCGAGGTGGACCACCTCCATGTGCATGTGTGGCCCGCGTATTCCACCGCGGATTTTGAGATCCACAATGTCGACCACAACCCGGACCCGGCCGTGATGGATGCGACGGCTGTGAAGCTCCGTGCGGCGTTGCGGGCGGCCGGACACGGCGAGGCTGTCCCGGAGGACTGATGATATCCCTGCCAGTTAACCCGGCGGTGCTGTAAAGGCATCGCCGGGTTTTCTGCGTCTCCAGCTGTACGTCTAGGCCGGGGCGAGCGCCTGGTTCAGTGCTGTGCGGATCCGCTTCTCCGACACGGAGTAGGCCGTCCCGAGTTCCACTGCGAAGAGGCTGACCCGCAGCTCCTCGATCATCCAGCGCACCCGGGTTAACTCAGCGCCTGCCCGACGTCCGGGCAGCAGCGCGGACACGGCGTCGTCATAGTCGTCTTCCAAGGCCTGGACGATGCCCATGTTGAGGCTGTCCCGCTGGACATTGCCCGACAGCTTTTCCAGGCGCTTCTCCATGGCCTGCAGGTATCGCGGCAACTGGCTGAGCTGGGCGTAGCCCGTTTGTGCCACAAAACCCGGGAAGACCAGCTGCTCCAGTTGGCTCTTCATATCGTTGAGCGCACTGATCAACAGCAGGCTTGCGTTGGATTTGAGCGCCTTCTGGATGCGTCGGGTGCTGGCGAGGATACGTTCGACGACGGCGGTCACCGTGAAGACGGTATCTATCAGTTCTGCCCTGACTACTTCGTAGAGCGCATCGAAGGACTCCCGGTCCCACGGCAGTTCCTGGGGTACCAGCTTGTCGATCGCAGCCAACGCGCAGTCGGCAATGAGGGCACTGACTGACCCATGGGGATTCTGGCTGAAGGTCAGCTTTTCGGTGTTGCTGAGGTGTTCGAGCACGTAGCGGTCCGGGGAAGGGATCCGCAGGGCCAACAGCCGGATGACCCCGCCGCGCATGGCTGATTCCTGTTCGGCCTTGGTCTGGAACACGCGCAATGCCACGGACTTGCCCTCGTCGATCAAGGCCGGGAACCCGGTGACGGCGTGGCCTTTGACGGTCCGGCTGACCTGCCGGTCCACGTTGCCGAAATCCCATTCGGTGATCCCGGTCCGTTCTGCCACCGCGCCCTCGGTTGAGGCAGGGTTGCCGACCGGCGCGGAGCCGCCCGAGGGCGGTGTCGCCTGGCCGCCCGGCACGACCGAACCGTTCCCGCGTGAGGCGCGGGACGTCGTCGCGGGCGTGGCTCCCAGCGATTCGGCGATGGCGCGGCGGGTGGCCGGGGCAAGTTTTTCCTGCAATTGCGCGAGGTCCTTGCCCTCATCCAGGACCTTGCCCTTGCTGTCCACCACTTTGAAGCTGACACGCAAGTGGGGCGGCACTGCCTCCCAGTTCCAGGAGCCCGGCGGGATGATGTGCCCGCGAAGCCGCCGCAACACCAGCTCCAAAGACGGTTCCAGCTCATCCACTTCGGGATCGAAGCCGGCTTCCAACGCTTCGGTAGCCTGCCTTGCGACGTCCGGTGCGGGCACGAAGTTCTTCCGTACCTGTTTGGGCAGCGACTTGATAAGGGCAGTGACAAGGTCCACCCGCTGGCCCGGAATCTGCCAGCGGAAGGGAGCATCATCCAGTTGGTTCAGGAAAAGCACCGGAACCTCGGCAGTCACGCCATCGGAGGGATTGGGAGCAGAGCCTGGCGCCACGGGGTGGAATTCATAGCTCAGGGGCAGTTCAAAGCCCTTATGGACCCAGGTCTTCGGGTATGCGGAGTCGTCCAGGGCATCGGCCTCTTCGCTCATCAACAGCGACTGGTCGAAGTCCAGCAGATGGGGGTCCGATTGGCGGGCCTCCTTCCACCACCTGTCGAAGTGCCTTTCGGAGACTACGTCCTTGCCCACGCGGGCATCGTAGAACTCGAACAGGGTCTGGTCGTCCACCAGGATGTCCCGGCGGCGCATGCGGGTTTCGAGTTCCTCGATCTCCTGCAACAGGGCCCGGTTGCGATGGAAGAACTTGTGGTGCGTCCTCCACTCGCCCTCCACCAGCGCATGGCGAATGAACAGCTCACGGGACAGTTCGGGATCAATGCGTCCATAGTTCACCCGACGGTTCGGAATGATCGGGACGCCGTACAGCGTCACCTTCTCGTGGGCTAGCACCGCACCCTGGCGCGACGACCAATGTGGTTCGCTGTAGGTGCGCTTCACCAGTTCGGGGGCCACCTGCTCTGCCCAGAGGGGATCGAACTTGGCTGCAACACGCGCCCATAGCCTGCTGGTCTCCACCAGTTCGGCTGCCATGACGTACGTGGGCGACTTCTTGAACAGGGCCGAACCAGGGAAGATTGCGAACCGGCTTCCCCGGGCACCGGCGTATTCGCGCTTCCGTTCGTCCAGCAGTCCAATGTGGCTGAGCAGGCCGGACAACAAGCTGATGTGGATGCCCTCGTAGTTTCCTACGGGGTCGGCCTCGCGTTTGTTGTCCAGGCTGATGCCCAAGGGCTTGGCGAGTTGGCGGAGCTGCGTGAAGAGGTCCTGCCACTCACGAACGCGCAGGTAATTGATGAATTCGTTGCGGCACAGCCTGCGGAACTGCGTGGAAGAGAGCTCGCGCTGCTTTTCCTGCAGGTAGTTCCAGAGGTTGAGGTACCCGGTGAAGTCGGAGATTTCGTCACGGAAGCGTGCATGCTTTTCTGCGGCAAGCTGCTGTTTGTCGGTAGGGCGTTCCCGGGGGTCCTGGATGGTCAGCGCTGCGGCAAGGATCATGACTTCCCGGACGCATCCGCGCTTGCCTGCCTCCACGATCATCCTTCCAAGCCGGGGATCGACGGGAAGTTGGGCCAGTTTCTGTCCGACGGCGGTCAGTCCGCCGCCGCTGCGTCCGTTGCCGCGGGCGTCAGGGGACTTCTGCGCGCTCAAGGCGCCGAGTTCGCGCAGGAGCGTCACGCCGTCGTTGATGGCCCTGGTCTCCGGAGGTTCCACAAACGGGAAGTTCTCCACGTCCTTGGGGCCGCGGGCCACCCCCATGGCGGTCATTTGCAGGATGACCGCGGCGAGGTTGGTCCGCAGGATTTCCGGATCAGTGAACTGCGGGCGTGACTCGAAGTCCTCTTCCGAGTACAAGCGGATCGCGATGCCTTCCGACACGCGGCCGCAACGCCCTGAACGCTGGTTGGCCGATGCCTGTGACACCCGCTCAATGGGCAGTCGCTGGACTTTGGTCCGGTGCGAATACCGGGAGATGCGGGCCGTGCCGGTGTCGATGACGTACTTGATGCCGGGAACGGTGAGGGAGGTCTCCGCCACGTTGGTGGCCAGGATGATGCGGCGCTTGCCTCCGGGGTTGAAGACGCGGTGTTGCTCCTGGAGGCTCAACCGGGCAAAGAGGGGAAGGACTTCCGTGCCTTCCAGGCGCCGGTTGCCTTGGATGCGGCCGTTGATGGCTTCTGCGGCGTCGCGGATTTCGCGCTCGCCGGAGAAGAAGATGAGGATGTCTCCCTGGGCCTCCTTGGCGAGCTCGTCCACTGCGTCGCAGACGGCGTCGAGGGGATCGCGGTCCTCCTCGAGTTCGTCGTCGGAGTCCTCATCGTCGGGGTCGACAGGCTGGGAGAGCGGCCGGTAGCGGATCTCCACCGGGTAGGTACGGCCGGAAACCTCGATGATGGGGGCAGGGTCGTTATCGCTGCCGAAGTGCTTGGCGAAGCGTTCGGGATCGATGGTGGCCGAGGTAATGATGATCTTGAGGTCGGGGCGCTGCGGCAGGATCCGCTTGAGGTAGCCAAGGATGAAGTCGATGTTGAGGCTGCGTTCATGGGCCTCGTCGATGATGATGGTGCTGTATTTCCGGAGCAGTTTGTCCCGCTGGATCTCTGCCAGCAGGATGCCGTCCGTCATGAGCTTGATCTTGGTGGCGGCGCTGACCTCGCCGGTGAACCGGACCTGGAAACCAACCTCCTGGCCGATTTCGACGTCGAGCTCGGAGGCGATGCGTTCGGCGACCGTGCGGGCTGCCAGGCGGCGCGGCTGGGTGTGCCCGATCAGTCCTTTGTCGCCAAGGCCCAGTTCAAGGCACATCTTGGGAATCTGTGTGGTCTTACCCGAACCGGTCTCGCCGGCGATGATGGTTACCTGGTTCGCGGCGATGGCCGCCATCAGATCCTCGCGGCGCTCGGATACCGGCAGCTCTGCGGGATAGGAAATTTGAAGTGTCATGGCTGCTGCCAGTCTACTGTGGCCGGACCGGCGGCGGCATCGAGCCGGCGCGAAAGGTGCCGGGCGAAGGAGCGGAATTCCTCCGGTTCAAGAATTTCGAAGTCCAGGTCCAGCGCAGCCAGGTAGGCTGCCGGCGCGGCGAGGTTATCCCATCCGGACCGCAGGATGGTCGCTGCCGGTCCGTCAGCGCTCAGCGTTGCGTACTGGGAACTGACGACGGCGGCCGCCTCGGCCAGTGGCGCGCGCAGCCGCACCACGACGTCGAACCTGTAGGGCGAGCGCGTAATGGATTGCTGGACGTACGCTGCCAGATCCTCCGCCGGGAGAGGCCGGGGAGTGTACTTCCTGCGCTCGCCCGGCAGGGAAGCAAATCTGTCTGCCCTGAAGGTGCGCCAATCCTCACGCTCCACATCCCAGGCAACCAGGTACCACCGGCGACCGGTGTCCACCAGCCGGTACGGTTCGACCAATCGCCGTGAAGCCTCGCCCTCGGAGGTGACGTAGTCAAAGGAAATCTGGCGACGATCCGATATTGCCGCCGAAACCACGGTCAGTTGTTGGGGATCGACGGTTGCGGCGTTGCTGGGCAGGGACGTGACCGCTGCCTTGAGCATGGCAAACCTGGGCCGGAGCCGGGCGGGCAGGACCTGTTCCACTTTGGCCAGGGCGCGGACGGAGGCTTCGCCGATCCCCGCAACAGGGCCCGCAGCTACAGAGTTCAGGCCCAAGGCGACGGCAAGTGCTTCGTTGTCGTCAAGGAGCAATGGTGGCAACTGCGCACCGGCACCGAGCTGGTAGCCGCCGGCAATGCCGGGGGAGGCGTGGATGGGATACCCCAGGTTCCGCAGTTTGTGGATGTCCCGGCGCACCGTCCGCTCGGTCACTCCCATGCGGTCGGCGAGATCGGGTCCCGTCCATTCCCGGCGGACCTGCAGCAGCGACAACAGCTGCAGCAACCGGGCGGAGGTTTGAATCATGCAAGTGAATCTAGCCCATCAGCGGTGCCAGGGAAGTGGCAACGACACAGAAGGACGCCCGCCGGTGCAAGGATCCCTGCAGTGATCCCTGAAACGGCAGGCGTCGGATGGGTGGGTTGGTCCGGCAGTGCATCAGCCCGGCGTGGCCTAGTAGATGCGGGGATTCCAGTATGGGCCGCTGGGTGCTTCAAACGCGGTCCAGGGTTCTTTTGAGGAGACGGGTGGGTTGTGGCCGCGCCCATCCTTCAGGAGCGCTGAGACGGTAGCTGCGACGGCGGTGATGAGGACGATGAAGAGGATGATTCCGAAGATTTCCATGTCTCAAGACTGCTCCCCGGCGGGCGCAAGAAACAGTGGCAGAAATGCCCCATATGGACAATTTTCTGCCACACTGGAGATATGTTGAAATCAGTGGCAGTGATCGTGGTTCCGGACTTCTCCGTGTTCGAGTTCGGCACGGCTTTCGAGGTCTTCGGCATCGACAGATCCGACCGCGGCTCCGGTGTTCCGGCCTTCGACTTCCGGGTGGTCACACCGGAGCCCGGAGACGTCCGCATGAAGTCAGGGCCCTCCCTCCACGTGGACCTCGGACTCGAAGCTGCGGCGGATGCCGATCTGGTGATCATGGCGCCGTTTGGCAGGGACAAGGATGTCCCTGAGTCCGTCCTGGAAGCCCTGCGCGCGGCCCACGCCAGGGGAGCCTGGGTGATGTCCATTTGTTCAGGAGCCTATGCGCTGGCCCGCGCAGGATTGCTGGATGGGCGGCGTTGCACCACGCACTGGCACTACTCCCAGGACCTCGCCGGCCGGTACCCCTCCGTCAGGGTTGATGAGAACGTCCTCTACGTCCAGGACGGGACCATCATCACCAGCGCCGGCACCGCGGCAGGGATTGACGCTTGCCTGCACCTGGTCCGTGTGGAGCTCGGCGCCAACGTAGCCGCTGCGATTGCCCGCGACATGGTGGTGCCGCCGCATCGGGATGGCGGCCAGGCCCAGTTCATTGACCGGCCCATGCCAAGCTGCGGATCGGCGCCCATGGAGGCTCTGCTCCGGTGGATGGTCGAACACCTGGATGAAGAACACAGTGTGAACGAACTGGCAGCGCGCCTGCACATGTCGCCACGCACCTTTGCCCGCCGTTTCCGCGCAGAAACAGGGACCACCCCCGCGGCGTGGTTGAACTCGCAGAGGGTGCTGCGGGCGCAGGAACTGCTGGAAACCACCGAGTTGAACATTGACGAGATCGCCCGTGAAGCCGGCTTCGGGCACTCGGTCCTGCTCAGGCACCACTTCGCGAAAGTGCTCGATACCAGTCCACAAAGCTACCGGCGGGCGTTCCGGGGGCAACTGGCCGAGGCCATCTAGGGCTGGCCTGCTCGGGGCTCCGGCTTAGCGTCGTCGGCCGAGGGTGCCCCTGGACTCGGACCCCTCGGCCTTGGCGCATTCGATCAATTCCTGCCACGGTCCGGTGACAGCACGGTCCGGAAGCGTGGCCCGGCGCTGCCCGGCCCTGATGGAGTACATGAACCGGTCCGGCTCATTGACTGCCCGGGCCTGGCTCTTGGCTTCGTCCCAGGGGCAGGCCTCGACAATAGGAAGCCACCGCTCCTTGTCATCGGGGGACACCGCGTCCACGCTCCAAACACGCGTCATCGCGGCGACACCCCCACTGCGTTGGACCGTGATTTTCATGAGCCGCTGCTTCTCGTCCTACCCCTGCTGTGCCAGCGCGCAGGCGGACCGGCTACAGGTCCGGGCGCGCGACTAAACCTTGACCTTCACAGTGTCCCACGCCTTCCGGACGGCGTCATGCTCCCGTGAACCGCTCCCGAACAGTTCCTCGGCCGTTGCCAGCGTGGTCCTGGCGAATTTGCCGAAAGTGCACGTGGCGGGGAGCGCTCCACTGGTCAGGGTCCCGTACCAGATCTGGCCGGGAGCCTCCCACGCGTGGCCCCCGAGCTCAGCAGCCACCACATAGAAAGCCCTGTTGGGAATGCCGGAGTTGATGTGGACGCCGCCGTTGTCCGCGCTGGTCCGGACATAGGTGTCCATGGAATCCGGCTGCGGATCCTTGCCCAGGACGTCGTCATCGTAGGCAGTGCCCGGAGCTTTCATGGACCGCAGTGCTTCACCCTGCACCTGGTCAGTGAACAAGCCTTGCCCGATCAACCAGCTGGCCTGCTCCGCGGTCTGCTGTTTGGTGTACTGCTCCACCAGCACACCAAACACGTCCGACATCGATTCATTCAGCGCTCCGGCCTGGTTGCGGTAGGCCAGGTTGGCTGTGTACTGCGTGACACCGTGGGCCAGCTCGTGCCCGATGACGCTGATGGATTTGGTGAACCGCTGGAAGATCTGTCCGTCGCCGTCCCCGAAGACCATCTGGCCGCCGTTCCAAAAGGCGTTGTCGTAGAGCTTTCCGTAGTGAACGGTCGCATCCAGCGGCAGCCCGGCGTCGTCAATTGAATCGCGCCCGAAAACTTCGCCATACAAGCGGTGCGTACCGCCGAGGCCGTCATAGGCTTCATCGGCGGCGGCATCACCCACCGGTGCCGCGCCCTCCTTGCGAACAAGGTGCCCCGGAAGATCCTCCAACGACCCGGCGTCGTAAATGGTCCGTTTGGGAGGCCCGGGCTTGGCCTGGCGGGCACTCGGCGGCGCTGCGGGGAGGGTGGCCGTTCTGATCGCCTGCAGGCCCTTGATCTGCAGGAGGGACTCCTTGGCAGCACGCGCGACAGCGCGGAGCCGGGGTTCGTCCTGGGCGGCAATCCTGCGAAGCATGTACGGCGGGACGATGGAACACATCACGGCAAACCCCTTTTGCTATCGGAAAGACCAACTGCAATCAGCCTAGGAGCCAGGGCCGACAATTTCGCGGCGTCGTCCCGGCAAGCCCGTAAGTGATAGTCAGTAGCCGGCAAAAGAAAAACCCCGCCAGCTGCACTGGCGGGGTTTTCGTTGTGCCCTCGATAGGATTCGAACCTACGGCCTTCTGCTCCGGAGGCAGACGCTCTATCCCCTGAGCTACGAGGGCATCCAGGGTATCCCTCCGTTGCCGGTGGGACGTCCTAGAGCTTAGCAGCCGTGACGCCGCAAAGGAAAACGGCTGCTTCAGGACCGTGCGAATGCCTCAGTAGCCTGCGAAGGAGTCCACGTGGACCCGCCGGGCGCCCGCGCCCCGCGCAGCGGCCCGCAGGGAATCAACACTCGCCGGCGAACCGGAGACGAACACCTCCCTGTCGGCGATGTCCGGAACCAGTTGCTTAAGGCGCGCGGCATCGATCCTTGAGGTGCCGGCGTCGAGCATGAAGTCCGGGGGAGTGGAGCCATCGGCAAGCCGGGCGATCACTGCTGCGCCGGAGGCCTCAAGCTGGTCCAGCCACGCCATGTCGTCACGGCTTTTCGCCAGGTACAACACCACGGTGTCGCGTGAGCTGCCGTCGGCTGCCAGCTGCGACAGGAACGGCGTGATGCCGATGCCCGCGGCTATCAACAAAACCGGCTTGCCGGCGTCGTGCGGCAAAACGAAATCACCGCCCACGGCGGTGGCGGAAACGGTATCTCCCGGCCGAAGGGCAAGCAATGCCTTCTTGGCCGTGGACAACGGCTCGGCCGTGCCCACACCAAAAGTCACCTCGGCTGCCCCCGGCGGGCTGGTGATGCTGAATGTCCGGCGGCGGCCCTTTCCATCGGACCCCGTGTGGGGCAGGTTCAATTCCATGAACTGGCCTGCGGCAAACCGAACGGGACGGGCAGGCTCGAAACTGAATTCGGTGCTCGCCGGCGTCAAGGCCCGCGAACCCTTGAAAGTCAGCTCCACGCCGCCCCGCTGGCCCAGGAAGAAAGCGATGAGATTGCCCAGCAGCAGCGCCAGTTCGGGGGAGTTCGCCACGAAGCCGAAGTTGTACGGGACCGCGAAAACAAAACCAACGACGGCGGCAAGCGCCAGTTGCTGCCAACGGCGGGGAGGAAGCGTAAGCGGCTCAGACAACATGAATCCGACAAAGAACAACAGGGGACGCTGGGCCAAGGTCTGCCACAAAGCCTGCCCCAGGGTCATGCTCCGGCTCAGCAGCTCCAGGGTTATGATGCTGGTTGCGACCACGAGGAAAACGGTGGCCATCAGCAACTTGCGGGTGCGGTAGAGGACCAGCAACACTCCCGGGACGAGCAACCACAGCATCGCTGGAGTCGCAGCCCACCAGGTGGCGATGTTCAGCCCGGTCAAACCTGTGATGAATGCCCCTGCGGCTGCCGGATTGAAAATATGTCTGCCACGGAAGGCCAGCGCGTATTTGGAGGCGCTCGCAAGAATGCAAGCCAGCGCCACGCCGGCCATGTCCGTAAGCCCGAAGGCCGGCCAAAACAGGAAATACAGCAGGAGTGCCGTGATGAGCGAGGATTCGGTGTGCGGCTTCACCTTGAAGATGGCGGCGAGCAAACGGTTCGACCCATAGGTGACGCCTAGGCAGAGGACCAGATGCACCAGCATCTCGGGCAGGCCGAACGTCAACCAGCCCAGGACGTTGAGGACCATGCTGTACACCACCAGCACACCCAGGACCCACAGGATCAGGCGGTACATGGTGAAGCGGCCCAGCCAGGTGTCGATACGGGACTTCGCGGCAATCATGTGAACAGTCTCCCCTCAAAGCCGCCCGAATACGTGGCAGCACCCGCAGAGGAGACGCGGAGCCACGAGAATTCGAACTCCTGCTCAAGCAACGCAGGTTCCATTATGAACAAGGCCGTGGCCAGGCCGTCGGCCTCCAGCGCGCCGGCGGCCATGGTCCAGGTTGCCACCGTGGTGTGGGTGGGCTTGCCGGTGGTCCCATCCAGGACGTGGTGGAGGCCGTCATCCCATACCCGGCGGTTGGACGCCGAGGCGCACAAGGCCGCGTTATCCAACTCCACAGTCCCAATGGCCTGTTTGGGATCGTAGGGATGTTCCAAGGCCACCGTCACAGGATGGCTCCCCGAGTGCAGCATGTCTCCGCTGCCATCCACCAGGAAGTCACTGTGTCCTGCCTCATGGAGCAATCCACCCAAAAGGTCCACCAGCTGGCCCTTCCCGGCCGCTCCGATATCCAGCACCAGGGGTTCCTTCGCAGTCATCGCCGTGCCGGTCCATTCAAGGACATCCTCCCAACGGGCAGGTGCTTGGGGCACTCCCGAAGGGCTGAGGGAGTAAGCGGCGTCGTAGCCCAGCCTTTCGAGGCTGCTGCCGATGAGCGGGGTCATTGCCCCCTGGCTCAGGCGGTACAGGACCGAATACAGCTCCTGGAGTCCGGCCGCGTGCTCCGGGAGCGTGATGCTGCCGGGGCTGCGGGAGAGGCCCGACACCAAGGAATCGGACCTGAACCGCGACCACGTCCGGTCATAGGCCTCGACGGTATCGAGCACCTTTTTCGTGAGTGCGGGAGCGAGCGGTTCAGGGGTCGAAATTTCCCACCTCGTGCCGATCCCCTCGAAGCTGAAGCTGCTCCAGCCCGGGTGGGCCATGATGTCTACTTCGCCTGGGATTTGATCTGCTGGAGGGCGTCGTTGAACCCTCCCGATGTCAGGGAGGAACCGGCCACTTTGGAGACGTTGAGCTCGTCCACGTTCTTCCCGACAATCTGTGACGCGATGCCACTGGCAAACTCGCCTTGGAACTTCTTGGTGTTGGGGTTGGAAGGATGCACTGTGATGTTCACCGCAGAGACCTTGTCGGCGGCCAGCGTCAGTTCAACGCCCACCGTCTCCTGCCCATTGGGGGAGGTGTAGGTTCCGTCAGCACTGTAGGTACCGTCCTTGTAAGTGCTGGATCCAGCGGAGGCGATGGGGGCAGAGGACTGAGTCGAGGACGACGGGCTGCTGGTTGATGCCTGGCCGCCTTCCTGGGTAGCGGGGGCCTGCGTGGCAGGTGCCTGGGTGTTGGGCGCCTGGGCACTGGGCGCGCATCCTGCCGCGGTTCCGGCGATGGAGAGGCCGGCGATGCCGACGAAGATGCTCTTGCGAAGTGGCGTAGTCATGGTTCTGCTCGTTTCAACTGGACAAGTTCAACTGGAAGTAGGTGGTCTGGGGCTCGTGGATCAGGGACATGGATGACCCCTTGATCAGGGATCCGGCCAGTGCCCATGTTCTTCACAACGTTGAAATCAGCGTAATGGTTCAGTCTGTGCCGGCAGCCAGCCATTGCTGTGCAACTGCTGTGGTCAAATTATCCACATACGGGTCCTCGAATTCCGCGTCTTTGCGGGCCACCGGTAGGCTAGATCCGTGACTCCCGAAGAACTCTCTGCTGCCATATCCGCCTGCCTTAAGGACGCTGTCTCCACTGGCGAAATCGCCTTGACGGAATCTGCTGTGCCCGACGCCGTGCGCGTGGAGCGACCCAAGAACCGGGACCATGGGGATTGGGCCACCAACATTGCCCTCCAGCTGTCCAAGCAGGCCGGGATGAATCCGCGTGAATTCGCCGGCATCCTGAGCACGCATCTTCGGGGCATCCCCGGGGTAACCGGCGTCGAAATCGCGGGACCGGGCTTCCTCAACATCACCGTGGACGCAGCTACCGCAGGAACGCTGGCCAAGACAATCGTCGAGGCCGGAGCGGCGTATGGCACCAACCAGGCGCTCGCAGGCCGCGTGGTCAACATGGAATTCGTTTCGGCAAACCCCACCGGACCCCTGCACATCGGCCACACCCGCTGGGCAGCACTTGGCGATGCCATCGCCCGCGTCCTGCGTGCCTCCGGCGCGGACGTCACTGCCGAGTACTACATCAACGACGCCGGCTCGCAGATGAACGTCTTCGCAAACTCCGTGCTCTCCCGCCTCCACGGCAGGGGCGTTCCGGAGGGCGGCTACCCCGGCGAATACATCCGCGAACTTGGTGACGAGGTCCTGAAGGCCCACCCGGACATCCGCGAACTCACTGACGAGGCTGCCCTTCCGGTCATCCGCGCTGCCGCCTACGAGGCCCAGATGGCAGACATCAAAGCCACCCTGGCCGACTTCGGCGTGGAGTTCGACGTCTTCTTCTCGGAGAAGGAACTTCACGACGCCGGTGCGATCGAATCCGCTGTCGCGCGCCTTCGCGAGCAGGGACACGTCTTCGACGACGGCGGCGCGGTTTGGCTGCGCACCACCGACTTCGGCGACGACAAAGACCGTGTCATGATCCGTGCCAACGGTGAACCCACCTACTTCGCCGCAGATGCTGCATACTACCTGTCCAAAAAGGACCGCGGGTTTACCGAGAAGATCTATCTCCTCGGTGCCGACCACCACGGGTACATCAACCGCCTCAAGGCCATCGCCGCGTGTGCCGGCGATGACCCGGAGGTCAATATCGAGGTCCTCATTGGCCAGCTTGTCTCCGTCAACGGTGCCAAGCTGTCCAAGCGCGCCGGCAATATCATCGAGCTGAAGGACCTCATTTCCTGGCTCGGCAAGGATGCGGTCCGCTACTCCCTGGCCCGCTTCCCCGCGGACTCGCCGCTGACGCTGGATCCTGAACTGCTCAAGAAGAACAGCAACGAGAACCCGGTGTTCTACGTGCAGTACGCGCACGCCAGGTCCCGCGGCACGGCCCGCAACGCAGCCGAGGCAGGCGTGGACCGCTCGGTCTTCGACGCCGCACTCCTGGACCACGCCACCGAAAATGAGCTGCTCTCCTACTTGGGCAGCTACCCGTCCATCGTGGCCAAGGCTGCCGAACTGCGTGAGCCGCACCGCGTGGCGCGCCACCTTGAGGTCATCGCCGGGGCCTACCACCGCTGGTATGACGCTTGCCGCGTCTCGCCCCAGGGCGACGAGCCGGTCCAGGACGTCAACCGGACACGTTTGTGGCTGAACGATGCCACCAGCCAGGTACTTGCCAACGGACTCGAACTGCTCGGCGTTTCGGCGCCGGAACGGATGTAGGGAAATGACCACAGAAGCCAGTCACGTTTCTCCCCTTGCGCCGGAATGGTTGGCCCTTCCGGAGGACCTCAACGCCCTGCAGTCACCCATGTGGGCTGCCGGGGTGGAAAGGAACGACGCCGGTGTCCTCACCATTGACGGCATTGCCGTCAGCGAGCTCAAGGAACGATTCGGCACGCCGCTCTTCGTCATGAGCGAGTCGGACTTCCGTTCCCGCGCCCGGGACTTCAAGGACTCTTTCGATGCTGCCTTCGCGGACATTTGCGGGGGAGTGGACGTTTACTACGCCGGCAAATCGTTCCTGTGCACTGCCGTGGCCAGCTGGGTGGCAGAAGAAGGTCTCCGGCTCGATACCTGTTCCGGTGGCGAACTGGCTGTGGCAGCCCGAGCCGGCATTGCCGGGCCCAACCTGGGCCTGCACGGAAACAACAAGTCGGACGCCGAGATCAATCGTGCCTTGGACATGCAGGTCGGCAGGATCGTGGTGGACAGCCTCGACGAACTCGAACGGGTCGCCAAGATTGCCTCGGGCAGGAGTGAAATTGCCAAGGTGATGCTCCGCCTGACTCCTGGTGTCCATGCCCACACGCATGAGTTCATCGCCACGGCCCACGAGGACCAGAAGTTTGGCCTCTCCATGGCCGAAGACTCCACTGAGGAAGCCGGATTGTCGGCTGCCGAGGAAGCGGTGGCCGCGGCGACGTCCTACGCCAGCATCGAACTCCTGGGCCTGCACTGCCACATCGGCTCGCAGATCTTCGAGCCCGACGGCTTCGCCGTGGCGGGGGAGAAGCTTCTGCGGTTCCTGGCTGCCATGCAGAGCAAGTACTCCATCGTCCTTCCTGAACTGGATCTCGGCGGCGGCTACGGTATCGCCTACACCCCGGTGGACACCCCCCGCCCGCCGGCCGAGGTCGCGCAGGCGATGGCCGCCGTCGTGCGTTCCACCTGCGCCGAACTGGGCATCACAGCCCCGCGCATTTCCATCGAGCCCGGACGCGCGATCGTTGGCAGCACGACGTTCACCCTCTACGAAGTCGGCACCCTCAAGACTGTCCGGGTTGACGCTCCCGGGGAAGCGGAAGGGCAGGAGAACGTTACGTATCCCCGCCGCTATGTGTCGGTAGACGGAGGAATGAGCGATAACGCCCGTCCGGTGCTGTACGACGCGGATTATTCGGCAATTTTGGCTTCGCGTGCCTCGGACGCCGCTCCCCAGCTGTCCCGAGTAGTGGGCAAACATTGCGAGAGCGGCGACATAGTTGTTAGAGATGTATATCTGCCCGCGGACGTGGCAGCCGGTGATTTGCTCGCAGTACCGGGTACCGGCGCCTACTGCTGGGCCCTCTCCAGCAACTACAACTACCTGGCCCGGCCTGGCGTTGTCGCTGTACGCGACGGAGCCGCCAGGCTCATTGTCCGCGGGGAAACCGAAGAAGATCTCTTGAACCGCGACATGGGAGTGGCGAATGTCTGAAGTGCGAACCTTGAAAGTGGCCCTGCTGGGCTGTGGCAACGTTGGGGCCCAGGTCGCGCGGATTCTGATTGACGACGCCGACGCATTGGCAGCCCGCAGCGGTGCCCGTCTTGAACTGTCCGGAATCGCCGTCCGCAATGTTGATTCCCCCCGTGACGTCGAGCTGCCGCGCGAGCTCTTTACCACGGACGCCGACACGCTGGTCAAGGATGCCGACCTGGTGATCGAACTCATGGGCGGCATCGAACCTGCCCGTTCGTTGATCCTCACCGCAATCCAGAACGGTGCCTGCGTTGTCACCGGCAACAAGGCCCTGCTGGCACAGGACGGACCCACGCTGTACGAAGAGGCCGATAAAGCCGGAGTGCAGTTGTCCTACGAGGCCGCCGTCGCCGGGGCTATCCCCATCCTGCGTCCCATCCGCGACAGCCTCTCCGGTGACCGGATCACCCGCGTGCTGGGCATCGTCAACGGCACCACCAACTTCATCCTCGACCAGATGGACAGCACGGGCGCGCAGTTCGCTGACGCCTTGGCAGAATCCCAGCGCCTTGGCTACGCCGAAGCTGACCCCACGGCCGATGTCGAAGGACATGACGCCGCTGCAAAGGCTGCCATCCTCGCGTCACTGTCATTCCACACCCGCTTCTCCCTGGACGATGTCTACTGCGAGGGCATCACCAAAGTCAGTGCCTCGGACATCGCATCGGCCAAGGAAGCCGGATTCGTCATCAAACTCCTGGCGATCGCGGAAAAGATCGACTCCGAGGACCACGGCAGCGGCATCTCGGTGCGCGTGCACCCCACTTTGCTCCCGCGTGAACACCCCCTCGCGGCGGTTCGCGGTGCCTTCAACGCGGTGTTCATCGAGGCAGAAAATGCCGGTGAGCTGATGTTCTACGGCCAGGGAGCCGGGGGAACGCCCACGGCCTCGGCAGTGCTCGGTGACCTCGTGTCCGCGGCCCGCCGTTTGGTGCTGGGTGGACCCGGCCGGACCGAGACCACCACCGGCCACGTTCCTGCACTGACCATCGATGCCTCCAACACCAGCTACTACATCGGCCTGGACGTCGCCGACCAGGCAGGGGTTCTCGCCCGTATTGCGCACATCTTTGCGGAGAACGGCGTGTCCATCGAAATCATGCGTCAAACGATCCACCGCGATTCTGAGTCGAAGGTTGAGTCCGCCGAGCTGAAGATCGTGACGCACCGTGCATCCGAAGCTGCACTCGCAGCAACCGTCGAGGCCGTCAAGGGCCTTGACGTCATCAATTCCGTCACATCCGTACTGCGGGTAGAAGGGGTCTAAGTGGCTCACCAATGGCGCGGAGTAATCCGCGAGTATGCTGATCGTTTGCCTGTAACGGAAGCCACGAAGGTCATCACCCTCGGCGAGGGCGGCACACCGCTGGTTCACGCCCAAAAGCTTTCCGAGCTGACCGGATCAGAGGTTTACCTCAAGGTCGAAGGTATGAACCCCACGGGATCCTTCAAGGACCGCGGTATGACCATGGCCATGACGGCAGCCGTCGAGGCCGGCGCCAAGGCCGTGGTTTGCGCCTCGACGGGAAACACCTCCGCATCCGCCGCGGCCTACGCAACGGCCGCAGGTTTGAAGTGTGCAGTGCTGGTTCCCGAAGGCAAGATCTCCATGGGCAAGTTGAGCCAGGCGATCGCCCACGGCGCCACCTTGCTTCAGGTCGACGGCAACTTCGACAACTGCCTGGACATCGCCCGCAAACTTGGCGAGTCCTACCCGGTGTTCCTGGTGAACTCGGTCAACCCCGCACGCATCCAGGGCCAGAAGACGGGCGCCTTCGAAGTAGTGGATTCATTGGGTGATGCCCCGGATATCCATGTCCTGCCGGTCGGAAACGCAGGCAACATCAGCGCTTACTGGAAGGGCTACAAGGAGTACGCCGCACCTTTCGAGACTGCCAACGGTACCCTTCCGGCCGTTTCCACCAAGACTCCCACCATGTGGGGATTCCAGGCTGCCGGCGCAGCTCCCTTCGTTGCCGGGCACCCCATCACTGAGCCGGACACGATCGCAACGGCCATCCGTATCGGCAACCCCGCATCCTGGGAGACCGCTGTGGCGGCACGGGACGAATCGGGGGGACTGATTGAAGCGGTCACGGACGAGGAAATCCTGGATGCGCACCGCTGGCTCTCTTCCAAGGAAGGCGTCTTCGTCGAGCCCGGCTCCGCTGCAGGTGTCGCCGGACTGATCAAGAAGCACGCTGCCGGCCAGGTGCCCTCGGGCAAAACCATCGTTATCACCGTCACCGGACACGGCCTCAAGGATCCCCAGTGGGCCCTCCGGACCGAAGACGGCAGCGAAGTGCAACCCGTCAAGGTGCCGAACGACGTTGTCACCGTTGCAGCAGAACTGGGACTGGAAGAAAACTAAAAGTGGAATCAACACAGCCCGCCGCGACAGATCGAGCCCTCGTCGCGGCAGGCCAACGGCTGACCGTCAAAGTCCCCGGTACAAGTGCCAACCTGGGTCCGGGCTACGACAGCCTTGGCCTTGCACTGTCCATTTACGACACCTTGACGGTGGAAACCCTCAGCACCGGAGAGCTCGAGTTCGAGCTCTCCGGTGAGGGCGCCGACACCCTTCCACGCGATGCCAGCCACTTGGTGGTGCGGGCCATCGATCTCGCTTTGGAGCGTCTCGGCTTCCAGCACAGTGGACTGCGGATCACTGCGGACAATGTCAACCCGCATGGTCGGGGATTGGGATCCTCGGCTTCTGCAGTGGTTGCCGCGGTGACGGCGGCGAACGCCATGGTGCCGGAAGAGGCGCAGCAGAACCGTCAGTGGATTCTTCAGCTGACCAGCGAAATGGAAGGCCACCCGGACAACGTCGCACCCGCGATTTTCGGCGGACTGGCGCTGTCCTGGCAGGACAGCGAGCAGTACAGCACCACCCGGGCCGACGTGGCTGCGTCCGTGATTCCCATTGTGGCTGTACCGGATTACGAGCTCTCCACCGAGACCGCCCGCGGCTTGCTTCCCGCATCAGTGGGCCATCACGCTGCGGCGATGAATTCAGGGCGTGCTGCCCTGCTGATCCACGCGCTGACCGCGGAGCCGGCGTTGCTGTTGCCGGGCACCGAAGACTACCTGCACCAGAGCTACAGGGCCCAGGCCATGAGGCCCAGTGCCGACCTCATCGCCGCCCTTCGCTCAGCAGGGCATGCAGCTGTCGTTTCGGGCGCAGGTCCGACGGTGATGGTGCTCGCCAACGGTAACGACGACGCCGCTGCGGTAGTTGATTTCATCAATTCGTTTACCTCAGCCAACACACCGGATGTTGGTTGGCGTGTGATGACGCTGGCTGTTGACGTTCAAGGTGCTAGAGTGGAAGTGCACCGCCGGTAAAACCGCGGGCAGTTCCCTGATTTTGGACTTCGGTGTTTCGCCGTACCTTTCGTCAACTGTGCCAACGTTGGTGGTGTCGTCTCTTTCCGGCCTGCATCAGGTCCGCAGAACTCTCTCTGTTTCCTGAATTTCAGGCTGGCTGTCCGGGTAACCGGTTCCAGTGAAGGCGATCAGTATCCGGCCCTGTTGGCCAAAATCCATCAGGCACGGCCAAAATCACCGGCTGCAGATCTGAACTGCAGCCCAGAACAATCATCGCGTCCAGCTCTCGCTCTGGACGCCGTCGAGGGGGAAGGATCCTTCGTGACAGAAACCACTGAGCTGGCTTCAGCTGTGGACACATCATCTTCTGCTGCTGAGTCGTCAACGGCAGCAACCAAGAGCAGCGGCCTCGCAGGCCTCAAGCTCGCCCAGCTCCAGGCTCTCGCGAGCCAGCTGGGTATTTCGGGGGGATCCCGCATGCGCAAGGGAGATTTGGTCACGGCCATCTCTGCCCACCGCGCCGGCACCTCCACGACCAAGGCTCCTGCCAAGGCCACTGCGGCCAAGGCTCCTGCCGTGGCCAAGGAAGCCCCGGTTGCCGAGGCCAAGGCCCCGGAGAAGAGCGCGCCCGTCGAGGCTGCCGTAGAGGCACCGGCCCAAGAAGCACCCCGCGGCCGCGGCCGTGGCCGCAGCCGCCGCGCAACGAGCGATGGCGTCGTCGCAGCTGCTGAGGCAGCCGCGTCCACAGCTGCCGCAGCCACTGCTGCACCTGCCGCAGAGCCCGCTGAAGCACCCGCCGTCGAGACTCCGGCAGCAGCCGAGGCCACCGACGCCGGCACGGAGCGTCGCCAGCCCCGCACCCGCAACCGCCGTCGCGGCGAAGCTGCCGCGGCTCCGGCTGAAGCAGCAGAAGCACCCGCGGCCGAGCAGCGCACCGAACAGCGCGAGCAGCGTACGGAACAGCGCGAGCAGCGCGCCGAACGCACGGAGCAGCGTGAGCAGCGCGAGCAGTCCGACTCCGGTGATCAGCAGCGTGAACGCCGCGACAACAACCGCGGACGCCGTGAAGAGAACAACGACGGCGAGGACACCGGCAACCGCCGCAACCGCCGCAACCGTCGTGACCGCAACGACCAGAATGACAGGAACGACCGCCGGGGCGGCCAGGACAGCCGGGACGGAAACTCCCGCAGCGACCGTTTCCGCGACCGCAACGAACGTCGTCGTGGACGCGCCCAGGGACCGGACGTCGACGACGTCGAGGTCACCGAGGATGACGTCCTGCTCCCCGTGGCAGGCATCCTCGATGTGCTGGAGAACTACGCGTTCATCCGTACCTCCGGTTACCTCCCCGGTGCCAATGACGTTTACGTTTCCCTGGCACAGGTCAAGAAGTACAACCTCCGCAAGGGCGACGCCGTCGTAGGTGCCATCCGCGCACCGCGCGAAGGCGAAGACCGTGGACAGCAGTCCGCCCGCCAAAAGTTCAACGCGCTTGTTCGCGTCACGTCGGTCAACGGCAAGACCCCCGAGGAACTCAAGGACCGCGTCGAGTTCGCAAAGCTCGTTCCGCTGTACCCGTCCGAGCGCCTGCGCCTGGAAACGGACCCCAAGAAGATCGGCCCCCGTGTCATCGACCTCGTGGCTCCGATCGGCAAGGGCCAGCGTGGCTTGATCGTCTCCCCGCCGAAGGCCGGTAAGACGCTCATCCTGCAGTCCATCGCGAACGCCATCACCACCAACAACCCTGAGGTCCACCTCATGATGGTGTTGGTTGACGAACGCCCCGAAGAAGTCACGGACATGCAGCGCACGGTCAAGGGCGAGGTAATTGCCTCCACCTTCGACCGGCCCGCTGATGACCACACCACGGTTGCCGAGCTCTCCATCGAGCGCGCCAAGCGTCTTGTGGAAATGGGCATGGACGTCGTGGTTCTCCTTGACTCCATGACCCGCCTGGGCCGTGCCTACAACCTGGCAGCACCGGCCTCGGGCCGCATCCTGTCCGGTGGTGTGGACTCCGCAGCCCTGTACCCGCCCAAGCGCTTCTTCGGTGCTGCCCGCAACATCGAAAACGGTGGCTCGCTCACCATCCTGGCAACGGCTCTGGTAGAGACCGGCTCCAAGATGGACGAAGTCATCTTCGAAGAGTTCAAGGGCACCGGCAACATGGAACTCCGCCTGTCCCGCCAGCTGGCAGACAAGCGCATCTTCCCGGCCGTGGACGTCAACGCTTCGGGTACCCGTCGCGAAGAAAACCTGCTCTCGCCTGAAGAAGTCAAGATCATGTGGAAGCTGCGCCGCGTCCTCTCCGGCCTGGAGCAGCAGCAGAGCCTTGAGCTGCTGACCAACAAGATCCGGGAGACCCAGAGCAACGTCGAGTTCCTCATGCAGGTACAGAAGACGACGCTTGGAGCGAAGTCGGACAACGACAAATAACGTTATCTGGGGTGGGGCCGTCGAGTAATATTGCCGGCCCCGCCCCTTCGCGTTGCTGCTGACGTACTGCGTACGTCAGCAGCAACGCTACGACAGGCCCGATGCCACTCCCGGGCCGGCAATATTACTCGACGGCGGTCAGGTCACCTTGGGCGTTGCCGTCACCTTCGCTGGCCGGCTTATTTGAGCGGTTGGTCGTTAAGACACCAATCGTCGCAACTAGACTTGTCTGCGAGTCGAAAGAGGTTTAAAAATGTTTGAGTCCGTACAGGGATTGCTTGATGAGCATGCTGCTATTCAGGCGCAGTTGAGTGATCCTGCCGTTTATGCCGACCAGTCTGCTGCCAGGAAGTTGGGGCGGCGCTCTGCTGAGCTTCAGGGCATCGTGGAGGCGTACAACAAGTGGCGCGGGCTCAACGACGATCTGGAAGCAGCCAAGGAAATGGCTGATGAGGATCCCGAGTTTGCGGCGGAAGTGGAGCAGCTCCAGGAGCAAATTCCGGCCGCGCAGGAGCGCCTGCGCCGCCTGCTGATCCCGCGCGATCCCGATGACGCCCGCAACGTCATCCTTGAAGTGAAGGGTGGCGAAGGCGGCGATGAAGCTGCTTTGTTCGCCGGTGACCTTCTGCGCATGTACATGCGGTACGCCGAATCACGCGGCTGGAAGACCGAAATGATCTCTGCCACGGAGTCGGACCTTGGCGGCTACAAGGATGTTTCCGTGGCCATCAAGGGCAACTCAAATGACCCGGCGCAGGGTGTTTTTGCCCGGTTGAAGTTCGAAGGCGGCGTACACCGCGTGCAGCGTGTTCCCGTGACCGAGTCGCAGGGCCGGATCCACACTTCGGCTGCCGGCGTCCTGGTGCTTCCGGAAGTCGACGAGCCCGAAGAGCTGGAAATCAACCAGAACGACCTCAAGATCGACGTCTACCGCTCGTCCGGTCCCGGCGGTCAGTCCGTGAACACCACGGACTCCGCCGTCCGCATCACCCACTTGCCCACGGGCATTGTTGTGGCCATGCAGAACGAAAAGTCGCAGCTGCAGAACCGTGAAGCCGGCATGCGCGTCCTCCGTGCCCGCCTTCTGGCGCACCAGCAGGAACAGATTGATGCGGCCAACTCCGAGCAGCGCAAGTCGCAGATCCGGACCATGGACCGCTCGGAGCGCATCCGCACGTATAACTTCCCGGAAAACCGCATTGCCGATCATCGCACCGGATACAAGGCCTACAACCTGGACGCCGTGATGAACGGGGATCTCGAGCCGGTCATCCAGTCGGCCATCGAGATGGACGAGCAATCGCGCCTGGATGCTATTGGCGAATAGCCGCCAGGCAAGGCCTTTCCACCTTCAGCAAGCTAGGCAATCCATGATGTTTTACCCAGGCCAAAGCCTCGCGGACGCTGTTCGCGAGGCAACCGCCGTCTTGTCCGAGGCCGGAGTCCCCAGCGCGCGTGTTGACGCCGAACTCCTGGCCGAACATTTGCTGGGCGTTGGGTTGGGCCGCCTGCGCGCAATGCTGCTTGGTGATGCTCCGGCTCCCGAGGGATACAGCGAACTGGTGCAGGAAAGGGCGAGCCGTGTTCCCTTGCAGCACATCACCGGCGTCGCCTATTTCCGGCATCTTGAACTGCGTGTGGGCCCTGGCGTTTTCATTCCGCGTCCCGAGACAGAGTCGGTGGTCCAGCTGGTCATCGACAAAGTAGCCGGTATGCGTGAACCCAAAGTGGTGGACCTCGGGACTGGTTCCGGCGCCATTGCAGGTTCCATTGCCCACGAGGTGCCTGGCGCTGAGGTCCACGCCGTGGAATACAGCACCTTTGCCCATGCTTGGGCCGCGCGGAACCTCGAACCCCTCGGCGTATTGCTGGTCCAGGGCGATCTCCGGGATGCCCTGCCCGAGCACAACGGGACCTTCGACGTCGTCGTCTCCAATCCGCCGTACATTCCCGCCGAGGCAATCCCTTCCGAGCCGGAAGTCGCGCTCCACGATCCACCGGAGGCGTTGTACGGCGGGGGAGCGGACGGCATGGAACTCCCGACGGCGGCAGCCGCCTCTGCTGCCCGGCTCCTGAAGGACGGGGGCTACTTCGTGATGGAACACGCCGAAGTCCAGGCAGAATGGATCGCCGGCATGTTGGAGCGCATGGGACGTTGGAAAGAGATCACCACGCACTTTGACCTGAACGGCAAAGAACGTGCCACCAGCGCGATACTGGCCAGTGTCGCCCCTGATGAGTGAAAGAATAGCGCTGTGACCACAACCTACAACTGCACTTCCGAGGACCAGCGCGCTGAAGGGCTTCAGCACGCCCAGCGCGCCATCAGCGAAAAGAAGTGCATCGTGATGCCCACGGACACCGTCTACGGTATTGCCGCCGATGCCTTTTCGCCCTTGGCGGTGACGATGTTGCTGGCCTCCAAGGGCCGCAGCCGGCAGATGCCGCCCCCGGTGCTGATTCCCCGGATCAACGCCCTGGATGGGCTGGCAACTGAGGTGCCAGCCGATGCGCGCGCCCTCGCGCAGGCCTTTTGGCCTGGCGGGTTGACGCTGATTCTGCATGCACAGCCGTCACTCGATTGGGATCTTGGGGACACCAAGGGCACCGTGGCTCTGCGTATGCCTGATGACCACCTTGCCCTGGACCTTTTGGGCATGACGGGGCCGCTGGCTGTATCCTCTGCCAACCGTACCGGCCAGGAAGCAGCGCAGACGGCTTCGGAAGCACGTTTGCAGTTGGCCGATTCAGTTGAGGTCTACTTGGAGGGCGGCTTCCGACCGGTCAAGGGAACCGCAGCCGTGCCTTCCACAATTGTTGACGCAACGTCCACCCCCTTCCGGGTGGTCCGCCAAGGTGCCATCGAACTGGAGCGGCTCAGGGAGATTGTTCCATCGATACTCGGAATCGGTGAAACGGTGGCTGCCGCAGCACCGGAAGCCGATTCCGAAACGGCCACGCCCGGGACCGACGGCGAAAACCTGCCCGAATGATTCCTGTACGCCAACGCGTCCCCGTCCTTGACGTGGACGCCACTCCGATGCGCGTCCAGGAGCTTCTTGATGCGATGGCCGGCCTTCTTGAGGCCGGCACCACCAGCACCGTTCTGGGCCACAACCTCCACAGCGTTACCTTGGTGCACTCGCACCCCGATGTCCGAGCGGTCTACGAGGACAGCTCCATCGTCCTTCTGGATGGTGCTCCGGTAGCGATGTTGTGGGGACTCGCGCACAAACGGCAACTGGAGGCGGCCGGACGGGGGACCATGGCCTACAGGCTTGGTTCCATGGACTGGATCCCGGAGCTCGGGAAGATTCCCGGGCTGCAGCGTATTGCCGTCATCGGGGCCGGACGCGAAGCCAATACCAAGGCAATCGCCCGCCTTCGATCCATCGTTCCGGGGGCGACCGTTGACGGTATGCCTGGCGAAGAATGGGATGAAGCCCTGGAAGGCGCAGTGGTGCAGTGGCTGGCCGCCTTCCGTCCCCAGATCGTCCTGTTGGGCCTGGGAATGCCCCTTCAGGAAACGGTCCTGCACCGCAGGCTCGGGGAGCTTCCTGCTGCGCTCTACTGCGCCGTCGGGGGAGCGATAGAGCAGGTGGCCGGTATCCAAAAGCTGGCTCCACGCTGGTTGGGCCGCCTGGGACTTGAATGGGCCTGGCGCCTGGTGCTGCATCCGGGCAGGGTCGCCTACAGGGTTTTCGTTGAACCATGGAAGCTGGCCGGACTGCTGCTGAGGCGCCGTTTCCAACCATCCAAGACCAAAGGCAACTAAATGTCATCGAAAGCTGTCGTGGTCGCTGTCGTAGTGACCTTCAACCGGCGTGAACTCCTCCAGACCACTTTGGAGGGCATCGCTGCCGGCACCCGCGTTCCGGACGCTATCGTCGTCGTCGACAACGCGTCCACGGACGATACCGCCGCCTTCCTGGAGCAATACCAAGGTCCGGTGACAACCGACGTCGTTCGTTTGAACACGAACGTTGGCGGCGCCGGAGGGTTCGTGGTTGGCATGGAGCGTGCGGTGCTGGACCACCACGCGGACCACGTGTGGATCATGGACGACGACACAGAACCCCAGGCAGCCGCCCTCGGTGAAGCCTTGGAGGTTTCCGAAGCCTACCGGCAGGAAACGGGGGAAGCCCCGGCGTTCATCGCGAGCCGTGTCGTATGGACCGATGGCCGCGACCACCCCATGAACAGGATGCGCCCGCGGATGGGTGCAAGCGAGGCTGCACGCAGCACCGCTGCCCGGATCGGGGCTACCCAGATCCGCAGTGCTTCCTTTGTCTCGGTTCTGATCCGGGCCGAAGAAATCAAACAGCACGGCCTTCCCATCGCGGACTACTTCATCTGGAATGACGACCTGGAGTACACAGCCAGAATTTCCCGTGACGGTACAGCCCTGACCACCGAGGCGTCCGTGGCCAACCACCATACGAAAGTCTTCGGCGACGCCGGAGCGGATCCGGGCCCGCGGTTCTATTACGAGGTACGGAACAAGCTCTGGGTGTACACCCGGTCGAGCGCTTTGGCGCCCTGGGAGAAGATCTTGTTCACCGGAGCTTCCCTGCGCAACTGGACACGGACAATTGCTGCCTCCTCCAACCGCAAGGTTCTGTTGGAGGGGCTTCTCAAGGGCCTGCGCCACAGCCTCAAGGCACCGCGTTCCAACGCGCAGGTACTGGACGGAATCTACGCCCTGAGGGACGTAAAAGAGCCTGTACGGTAACAGCCGTACAGCCCGGGCCCGGCGAAAACAAGCTGCGGTCCTGCGGCTGCGTCACACCGGTGGTCACGGCCATTGGCATTAGTATCGTCACTAGAGTCCACGAAAATCCCGCAACATTCGGCACAGCCGGTGCAGGCATGGCGACGGAGTAGTTCCATTTATCCACTGACAGAATTCCACACCCTGAGCTGCCCTGAGTTGCCCCTCATTGCAGCGCCCGGGCGGCGTGCACCGGTCCCGGTGTCCGCGTCGGCCAAACGGCCGCTCCAGGGAGTCGCCTCATGATCATGTATCTGCTGATGGCGTTGACGGCTGCCGTAGTGGCCTACGGGGGAACGTGGGGAGCCCGCGTGCTGGGGAACAAGCTTCGCTTGTACCAGCCCATCCGAAGCCGTGACATGCACTCCGCCCTGATCTCCAAGCTCGGGGGACTGGGCATCTTCGTGGGCTTTTTCACTGCGCTGGTGGTGGCGTCCAATTCGTTCTTCGTGAAGGACATCTTCAGGCACAACGACGCCCCATGGGGGATCCTGGCCGGTGCCGTTGTCATTGTCGCGGTGGGGGTAGCCGACGACATCCTGGATATCCGGTGGTGGATAAAACTCCTGGGCCAAGGAACAGCGGCCTTCATCGTGGCGATCTGGGGCGTACGGATGTCCGTCGTGCCGTTCATCCCCGAGCCCATAGTGCTCAATTCCGAGGTAGTCCAGATCGTGCTTACGGCGGGCTTGATCGTTACCACCATGAATGCCGTGAACTTCATCGACGGACTGGACGGCCTGGCAGCCGGCGTAGCCATCATCGGCGGGGGAGCGTTCTTCCTCACTGCTTACTGGGTCCACCGCAACAACCCGTCCACGGATAACTCGGACCTCGCGACGCTCCTGATGGCCATCCTTGTGGGCAGTTGCATCGGCTTCCTGCCCCATAACTGGTTCCCGGCCAAGATCTTCATGGGAGACTCCGGGGCAATGCTCATCGGCTTGCTCATGGCCTCGGCAGGTGTGGTTGCGACGGGACAAATCGGTTCGGGGCTGTATGACCGCGCCAATGGCATCCCCACCATCGTTCCGATTCTGCTGCCCTTCGCTGTGTTGTCGCTTCCGCTGCTGGATCTGGGAATGGCGGTCGTCCGCCGGACGGCCCGGGGCCAGTCTCCGTGGTCCGCTGACCGCGGGCACCTCCACCACAAGCTGGTGGACCTCGGGTACTCGCACCGCACCGCCGTCGTGATGTTGTACGTCTGGACGTCGATCCTGGCCTTCGGCGGCGTGGCTTTTGCCGTCTTCCCCTGGCAGGTAGTGCTGATCGTGGTCATTGCGGCGGCGCTGGTCATGGCCGCGGTAACGGCGTGGCCCTACTTCACGAGGAAAACAGCCGGACCGGGAGAACGGTAGATGACGGTCGGTTATCGTCACAGTTCTATCTCATGTAGAATTCTTACTGCGGACAGTCACTCGCCCGTAACCCCACTTTGAGAATATGGCACCTGTGCCACGAGGATTGGTATCCCCATGACATCCAACGCCAATTCCGGACGCCCGTCCGGTAAACGTGTTGTTGGATCCTTTGGTGGCCGGTCCTCGTTGTGGCTAAGGCTGCTTGCCCTCAGCGCTGCGGCGGCCACCGCTGCAACGGCGCTCACCTGCGTGATCGCAGCCCTCATGAATGGGGGGCAAGGCGCGCTCTCAGCCGCGTTCGGCTCCGCGCTGGTCATGCTCTTCTTTGGAATCAGCCTCCTGATCGGTCACTTTGTCGGCCGGAACAACCCCTCCGGTGCCGTCGGTCTTTTTGTGGCTACGTACTTCATCAAGGTTGTCGGCTTCGCCGTAGTGCTGTTTGTGCTCGGAGCGCCGGAGTGGCTGCACGCACGGTGGTTCCTTATCGGGGCAGTCGTCTCGGTGGTCTTCTGGCAGGCCGCGGAAATCTACGGTTTCAGCAAATCCCGCCTCCAGATCTACAACGATCCTGCCGAGCCGAAGGGTGGTCCGGATGTCTCCGCGTAAGCGCTATTCACGCCCGTCCCTCGGTGGTCAGCAATCCGCCAACCGTAATGACTCCGCTGAAGCCGGAAACGACGGCGGCTACAACGCCGGTATCGCTGTCTTCAGCTACATCATTGGCGGGATCATTGTCTGGAGTTTGATAGGCTGGGGTTTGGATAATCTGTGGGGGACCCGCTGGATTGTGCTCCTTGGCGCTCTGCTGGGAGCCGCAGGAGGGTTCTATCTTTCCCATATGCACGGCCTCACCAGGCAAAGCTCCTCTTCTGGCGAGAGCAACGCAGACAGCGGTCCGTCCACGGACGGGGACAGTAATGCCAAATAATTTCACATGGAATGTGGATGCGTGCAACGCTTCCGGATTTCAACCAATGCCCAATGATGGACACAGCAGAGAGGAAACGCGTTGATCGCGCTTGCGCTCCCCGCCCAGGATTCGGGGTCCTTCACCCCACCCGGAATCGACGAAATGCACCTGCCGGCAATCCTGCCTTGGGGTGCGCACGACGGATTCTCCAAGCAGATGCTGCTGGTGATCCTTTCGGTCGTCATTATCGCTACATTCTTCATCCTCGCTGCACGCAAGCAGCAGCTGGTTCCCGGCAAGCTGCAGTTCGCCGGTGAGATGGCCTACGGCTTCGTCCGGAACAGCATTGCCAAAGACATCATCGGCGGCAAGGACTTCATCAAGTACGTCCCGCTGTTGTTCAGCCTGTTCTTCTTCATCCTGGTGAACAACATCTACGGCGCCATCCCGCTGATCCAGCTCCCGAGCTTCTCGCACGTAGGCGGCGCCTATGTAATGGCCGGCATCGTGTATGTCACCTGGATCGCGATCGGCCTGAAGAAGAACGGCCTTAAGTACTTCAAGCTCGCGACGGTTCCGTCCGGCGTGCCGTGGTACATCCTCCCGATCGTTGTTCCGATCGAAATCATCTCCAACTTCCTGGTCCGCCCTGTCACGCACAGCCTCCGTCTGTTCGCGACCATGCTGGCCGGCCACTTGATCGTGATGCTCGCCGGTTCCGGCATCGAGTTCCTGGTCATGCAGGAAAACGTGCTGCTCAAGGGCGCATCGGTCCTGGTCCTCGTCGGTGCCATCGCCATGTACATGCTTGAAGCGCTGATCATGGCACTGCAGGCATACGTGTTCACCTTGCTGACCGCGATCTACATCGAAGGCGCCCTGCACGCCGACAGCCACTAAGGCTCCCAACACTTCCCCTCGCGGGGATGAAGCAACCCAAACAACCTGCCGCACGGGCGGCATCTTGAAAGGAAGAAAAAATGGAAGGCACCATCAACGGCTCCCTCAACCTCATCGGCTACGGTCTTTCGGCCATCGGCGGTGGTATCGGTGTGGGTCTCGTGTTCGCCGCTTACATCAACGGTGTTGCACGTCAGCCGGAAGCTCAGCGTGTGCTGCAGCCGATCGCGTTCCTTGGTCTGGCACTGACTGAAGCTCTTGCCATCCTCGGCCTGGTCTTCGCTTTCGTTCTTTCCTAGTCCTAAGAACCAAGCGAATCCAAGCACGAGTAGATAGGACGGGTGAAATATGAATCAGCTGATCATCTCAGCCGCCACTGAAGGCGAAGCGGCAGCGAACCCGCTTGTTCCCAATATTTGGGAAATGGGCGTTGTCCTCGTCGGCTTTGCGGTCCTCATGTACATCGTGGTCAAGTTTGTTGTCCCGATGTTCGAGAAGACCTTCGCAGAGCGTGCCGAAGCAATCGAAGGTGGCATTGCAAAGGCCGAAGCGGCTCAGGCAGAAGCTTCTGCAGCTCTTGAAGAGTACAAGCAGCAGCTCACCGATGCCCGTGCCGAAGCCAACCGCATCCGCGAAGAAGCACGCGCCGAAGGCGCCCAGATCCTCGCGGACCTGAAGGCAAAGGCTGCAGCAGAGTCTGCACGCATCACCGAGCAGGCACACGCCGCCATCGAATCGGAGCGCCAGGCAGCTGTTGTCTCGCTTCGTTCCGAGGTCGGTACCCTGGCCACCACGCTGGCTGGCCGCATCGTTGGCGAAGCACTCACCGACGACGAGCGCGCTGCCCGCGTTGTTGACCGCTTCCTGGCCGATCTGGAGACCCAGAGCGCAGGTGCAGCTAAGTAATGGCAGGTATATCGAGCGAATCGCTGACCAAAGCACTGTCCCAGTTGGAAGCCAAGCTTCCCCTGGCCTCGCTGCAGTTGGCTAAGGACCTCTTCGGAATCCTGGGAACGGTGGACAGCTCGGCTGGCTTGCGCCGCGCCCTGACTGACCCGTCCCGTACCGGAGACGAGAAGTCGGCGCTGGTCAAGCAGCTGGTTGGCGGGAAAGTCTCCGCTGATGCAGCTGAAATTGCGGGCGGATTGGCCAGCTCACGCTGGGCGTCGGCACGCGATATCGGCGATGCACTCGAGACCCTTGCCGCCACGGTGGTCATTGCCGTAGCTGAAAACAAGTCGGCCGTTTCTGCCTCCGGTATCACGGGGCTGGAAGAGCTGGAAAACGATCTGTTTGCCTTCAACCAGGCCGTCGCTTCCAGCCACGAAGTACAACGTGCTTTGTCTGAGCCGCAGGCTTCCCCTGCGGCGAAGATTGCACTGGCCGAGAAACTGGTTCCTGGCATCAGCGAGGAAGCCAAGATTCTCATCAGCCAGGCAGTGACGCATCCGCGCGGTGTCAAGCCGAGCAAGCTTGTCGAGTCATTCGCCAAGCTTGCAGCCAAGCGTCAGCAGCGCTGGATTGCAACTGTCAGCGTTACCCGTCCGTTGACGGAAACGCAGGCCAGCCGTCTGCAGGCCGGGCTTGACGCCCTGTACGGTCGCGAGCTGAAGGTCAACGTCAACGTTGATCCGGCACTTATCGGTGGCATCCGCGTCCAGGTAGGTGACGAAGTACTCGATGCTTCGGTTATTGCCCGCCTGACCGAGCTCCGCCGCCAGCTTGCCGGCTAGCGAAGACACAGCACAACTTAACTGATATAAAACCCGGTCATCGTGAGCAACGATGATCACGAAACAGGAGAGCAGGGACTGCAGATGGCCGAATTGACCATCAACGCCGACGACGTCCGTAATGCGTTGAACGAGTTCGCGGCGTCCTACGAACCCGGTAACGCAGAGCGCGTAGAGGTTGGTCGTGTGACCACCGCAAGTGACGGCATCGCCCGTGTTGAGGGTCTTCCCTCGGTCATGGCGAACGAGCTGCTTCGCTTCGAAGATGGCACGCTGGGCCTGGCCCAGAACCTTGACGTCCGCGAGATCGGTGTCATTATCCTCGGTGACTTCACCGGTATTGAAGAAGGCCAGGAAGTTCACCGCACCGGTGAGATCCTGTCCGTTCCGGTGGGCGACGCCTTCCTGGGTCGCGTTGTTGACCCCCTGGGCCAGCCCATCGACGACCTTGGCGAGATCAAGGCCGAAACCACCCGTGCACTGGAACTCCAGGCTCCGGGCGTTACCGAACGCAAGTCGGTCCACGAACCGATGCAGACCGGCCTCAAGGCTATCGACGCCATGATCCCGATCGGCCGTGGCCAGCGTCAGCTGATCATTGGTGACCGTCAGACCGGTAAGACCGCAATCGCCGTCGACACCATCATCAACCAGAAGGCCAACTGGGCTTCGGGAGATGTCACCAAGCAGGTACGTTGCGTCTACGTTGGTGTTGGCCAGAAGGCTTCCACCATCGCATCCGTCCGCCAGACCCTTGAGGACCACGGCGCACTGGAGTACACCACCATCGTGGCGTCCCCGGCTTCTGACCCCGCCGGCTTCAAGTACCTCGCACCGTACGCCGGTTCGGCCATCGGCCAGCACTGGATGTACGGCGGCAAGCACGTTCTGGTGATCTTCGATGACCTGTCCAAGCAGGCTGAAGCTTACCGCGCCGTGTCCCTGTTGCTGCGCCGTCCGCCGGGACGCGAAGCATACCCGGGTGACGTCTTCTACTTGCACTCCCGCCTGTTGGAGCGTTGTGCCAAGCTCTCCGACGAGCTCGGTGCAGGTTCGATGACCGGTCTGCCGATCGTCGAGACCAAGGCAAACGACGTTTCGGCCTACATCCCGACCAACGTGATCTCCATTACCGATGGCCAGATCTTCCTCCAGTCGGACCTCTTCAACGCCAACCAGCGCCCCGCTGTTGACGTTGGTGTGTCCGTCTCCCGCGTTGGTGGCGCCGCCCAGGTCAAGTCCATGAAGAAGGTCTCCGGTACGTTGAAGCTGGACCTGGCCCAGTACCGCGACATGCAGGCGTTCGCAATGTTCGCCTCCGACCTTGACGCTGCTTCCCGTCAGCAGCTGACCCGTGGTGCACGCCTGATGGAACTGCTCAAGCAGGGCCAGTACTCACCGTTCCCGGTCGAGAACCAGGTTGTTTCCATCTGGGCCGGTACCAACGGTTACCTGGACGACGTTCCGGTTGAAGACATCAGCCGCTTCGAGTCCGAGTTCCTGGAGCACCTCACGCACAAGTCCTCCATCCTGACCACGCTGGCACAGACCAACGTCCTGGATGACGACACCGTTGCGGCTTTGAAGGAAGCAATCGTCTCCTTCAAGAAGGGCTTCTTCGGCGAAGGTGACAACCGCCTGGTTGGTGCCGGCCACGAAGAGCACGCAGCGATCTCCGGCGGCGACGTCGACCAGGAAAAGATCGTCAAGCAGAAGCGCTAGTTCCGAAAACCTGCCCTGCCGGGGTCCGCAAGGGCCCCGGCAGGGCAGCACATCGGGAACTTAGGAAAGGATAAGTATGGGAGCCCAGATTCGGGTCTACCGTCAGAAGATCAGCTCGACGACGTCGATGCGCAAGATCTTCAAGGCGATGGAACTGATCGCTACCTCGCGCATTGGTAAGGCCCGCGCCCGCGTAGCAGCTTCACTGCCCTACGCGAACGCGATTACCCGCGCCGTTTCTGCTGTCGCAACTCAGAGCGAAATCGACCACCCGCTGACCACCGAGCCGGAGCAGATCCGCCGTGCCGCAGTCCTGATCATCACTTCGGACCGCGGCCTTGCAGGATCCTACTCGGCCAGTGTGCTCAAGCAGGCTGAAGGTCTCACCGAGCTTCTTCACGCAGAAGGCAAGGAAGTCAAGGCGTACCTGGTTGGCCGCAAGGCGCAGGCGTACTTCGATTTCCGCAACCGGTCTTACGCCCGCGTATGGACCGGCGGCACGGATGCACCGGAATTCGAAACCGCGCAGGAAGTCGGAGCTGCTCTTCTTGAAGACTTCTCCACCGATTATGAAGAGGGTGGCGTGGACGAAATCCACGTCGTCTACACCCGCTTCAAGTCCATGGTGACGCAGGAGCCCACGGTTATCCGTTTGCTCCCGCTGGAGGTCGTCGAAGAGGAAGCAGCCTCGGAAACCGAGCTGCTGCCGTTGTACGAATTCGAACCGGAAACGGAGCAGGTCCTCGACGCCCTGCTTCCGCGTTACATCGAGTCCCGCATCTTCGCGGCGATGCTGCAGGCTGCTGCTTCCGAGCTCGCAGCACGCCAGCGTGCCATGAAGTCGGCCGGTGACAACGCTACGGAACTGATCAAGAAGTACACGCGCCTTCGCAACACGGCCCGCCAGGCCGAGATTACGCAGGAGCTTTCCGAAATCGTGGCCGGCGCCGACGCACTCGCGTCCTAGCCTGCAACGGATTCGGTTCCAAGCTGCACCTGCAATAAACAGATAAACTTAACCCCACGCCATCTACTGAGTGAAGTGAGAGAGATGACTGCCACTGCTACCGAACACGTAGCAACGGCCGGTGCCACCGGCCGCATTGCCCGTGTTATTGGTCCGGTTGTCGACGTCGAATTCCCGGCTGACGCAATCCCCTCGATTTACAACGCCCTGACCACTGAGATCACCCTCAACGGCCAGACCAAGACCATCACGTTCGAGACCTCCCAGCACCTGGGTGACAATCTCGTCCGCGCCATCTCCCTGCAGGCAACCGACGGACTTGTCCGCGGCACCACTGTCCAGGACACCGGCGCTCCGATCTCCGTGCCCGTCGGCGACGGCGTCAAGGGCCACATCTTCAACGTCCTCGGCAAGCCCCTGGATGTCGAAGAGTCTGAGATCAAGGCTGACGCCTACTGGCCGATTCACCGCAAGGCTCCGAGCTTTGCTTCCCTCGAGGGCTCCACTGAGATGCTCGAGACCGGAATCAAGGTCATCGACCTTCTCACCCCGTACATCAAGGGTGGAAAGATCGGCCTGTTCGGCGGCGCCGGCGTTGGCAAGACCGTTCTGATCCAGGAAATGATCACCCGTGTTGCCCGTAACTTCGGTGGTACTTCGGTATTCGCCGGTGTTGGCGAGCGTACCCGTGAAGGTAACGACCTCTGGGTTGAAATGGAAGAGGCCGGCGTTCTGAAGGACACCGCCCTTGTCTTCGGCCAGATGGATGAGCCGCCGGGAACGCGTCTTCGCGTGGCCCTGTCCGCACTGACCATGGCGGAGTACTTCCGCGATGTCCAGAACCAGGACGTGCTGCTCTTCATCGACAACATCTTCCGCTTCACGCAGGCAGGTTCGGAAGTTTCCACGCTGCTCGGCCGTATGCCGTCCGCCGTGGGCTACCAGCCCAACCTTGCTGACGAGATGGGTCTGCTCCAGGAGCGCATCACCTCCACCAAGGGTCACTCCATCACGTCGATGCAGGCCATCTACGTGCCTGCTGATGACTACACCGACCCGGCTCCGGCCACGACCTTCGCACACCTCGACGCGACCACGGAACTTTCCCGTGAAATCGCCTCCCGTGGTCTGTACCCGGCCGTTGACCCGCTGACGTCGACCTCCCGTATCCTGGACCCCCAGTACATCGGCAAGGACCACTACAACACGGCTGTCCGTGTTAAGCAGATCCTGCAGAAGAACAAGGAACTCCAGGACATCATCGCCATCCTCGGTGTCGATGAACTTTCTGAAGAGGACAAGATTGTCGTGTCGCGTGCACGTCGTATCCAGCAGTTCCTCTCCCAGAACACCTACACCGCAAAGCAGTTCACCGGCGTCGAAGGCTCCACCGTGTCCATCAAGGACACTGTTGAAGGCTTCACCGCTATTTGCGACGGCGAGCTGGACCACATCGCAGAGCAGGCGTTCTTCAACGTCGGCGGCCTGGATGACGTCGAGCGTAACTGGGCCAAGATCCAAGAACAGACCAAGTAATATGGCTGAGCTCGAGGTTGAGATTGTCGCGGCGGACCACTTCGTGTGGTCCGGAGCGGCCAAGATGGTGAAGGCCCGCACCAGCGATGGTGAAATCGGAATCCTGCCGGGCCACTCGCCCCTGTTGGCCATCATGGCCGAGGGCGAGCTGGCAATCCAGCCGGTTTCCGGTGACCGGATTGCAGTAGTTGTCGACGGCGGGTTCTTCTCCGTGGACAACGACCGCGTGGTCATTGTTGCTGACAACGCCAAATTGGGCGAAGCGGCTACAGCGGGGATCCGATAGCACGACCTTGATGGACGATTCCCTTATTCCGTTCATCGCCTTGGCAACAGCGTTCACGTTGCTGATCATTTCACTGTGCCTTCTGGGGGTGCGCCGCTTCAATCTGCGGCGCGCCCTCGGCACGATCGACGCCTCCATTTGCACGGCTGGAAACAGCTGGCAGATGGGGGTTTGTCGTTATCAGGACAATGATCTTGAGTGGTTCCGCTTGATGTCCCTGAGCGTTGTTCCCAAATACAGATTCAAACGCAGCTCGCTGGAATTGCTGGGCCGCCGCCAACCGACTGAGGAAGAACTCGTCCGGGTGCAGCCTGGCGTCGTGGTGGTCGAACTGCAATACGAAGGCAAGAAGTTCATGCTGGCCATGAACTTTGATGCCTATGCCGGGCTCTCCTCCTGGCTGGAGGCCGGGCCGGTTATCGGCGTCGGTACCTGGCGTTAGGCGTTATGGACTTCCTTTCGGACGTCAGCCTTGTGTCCGGGCCGTTCCTCTGGTTCAGCATTGCCTGCGGGATCGTTGGGGGAGCGTACCTCCTCTGGCGACGACGACTGTCCTGGTTACTGGTGGTTGTGGGCTCCTTGCTGACAGCCATCGCCGTGGTCGCCTTGGTGCACTGGATCCTGGTGGACCTCATGGCTGTCTTCTCGGAGAACCTGCCTTTCGAGACCTTGGCGTGGACAGTGCCTGCCGTAGCAGCCATTTTGCTCGGTGCTGCACGTATTCGCCGCAATTCCGCCAAAGGTCGCTTGCTGAGCGTGACGGCCATGCTGGGAGTGATCCTGCTCTGCATGGTGCAAGTGAACCTGTATTTCGGATTGAACAACACCGTGGCTGACCTCCTGGGCACCGCTGTGGCACGGATCCAGCCGCTTGAACAGAGCCTCAAGCGCCCAGCAAGGCCCACTCCGGCTCCTCTGCCGTCGGCGTGGAAGGCTCCTGAATCCATGCCGCAGTATGGCATTCTGCGAAAGGCCACGATCCCCGGGACAGTATCCGGTTTCACTTCCCGGGATGCATTCATCTACTTCCCGCCTGCTTATCAGACTGAGCTCCGGCCCAGCTTGCCGGTGCTCGTGCTTTTCGCAGGGCAACCCGGAGCACCGGCCGACTGGTTGACCGGAGGAAGACTTCGGGCCCAACTCGACCATTTCGCCCAAGCCCATGGCGGAATTGCGCCAGTGACCGTGGTGGTTGATCCGAATGGATCCGGCAACGCCAATACCCTGTGCATGGACAGCCGGATCGCGCCGGCAGACACTTACCTGTCGCAAGATGTCCCCGCGTGGATCTCCGACACCCTGGACGTCTCCACCGATCACAAGCAGTGGGCTGTGGGCGGCTTCTCGTTTGGCGGTACGTGTGCCCTGCAGATGGGAACCGCGCACCCTGAGATCTTTCCTTCAGTGCTCGCCTTTTCCGCCGAGCGTGAACCTGCCCTCGCCAAGGACAGGAACAAAACCATCGGGGACTCGTTCGACGGCGATGTCGCAGCCTTCGAATCAAGGACGCCTTTGGTGTTGATGCGGGGCCGTAACTTCGCCGGCAGTGGCGTCTACTTCGCGGCCGGTGAAACGGACAACGAATTCATTAACTACATGCACGAACTTGGCGAAGCCGCCAGGAAAGCGGGTTTCCAGACCGAGGAGCACACGATCCGCAAGGCCGGGCATTCCTGGGACGCTGTGGTGAAGGGAATGCCGGAAGGCCTCGATTTCCTGGCCGGTCGATGGGGGCTTCCGAAATGAGCCTGGCAGTAAAGGGTGTCGTCCTGCCCGCGTTGAGGCAAACCGGACAGCATGTGCGGGCCACCCCCTTCACCGTCACCGTTCTGGGATTGTTCGTTGCCGTATCAATCATCTCCGGCAGCTTTGTCGCCGGTCCCCCAGATGGTTGGCTGCGGGTGGCTGGTGTGAGCCTGGCTGGTCTTAAGGCCGGTGACTGGTGGTCGATCTGGACATCGCTGTTCTTCACCACCAACCCCTCGGCCTATGTCACCGCCGTGCTGATGATCCTGTTTCTCCTGGGACTGGCCGAACGGCGCTTCGGATCGCTGAAGACAGCCGCGGTGTTCTTTGGCAGCCAGTTTGCCGCGGTTTCGGCATTCCTGCTGGTCACCCAGATAGCGAAGGCCTCCGACGACGGTTGGCTGGCCCGCATGGGTGAAACGCCCCTGATTGGGCCGTACGCCGCCATCCTGTCCACATGTTTGGCGGCCAGCGCACTCCTGCCAATGCTGTGGCAACGACGCCTGCGCACAGTGGCTGTGTCGATCTCCCTGCTCCTGCTGCTGTACGTCGGCCACGCCGAGACGGTGATGGGCTTCCTTGGAGCATTGATCGGCTTGGCGGCCGGTTGGTGGACACAAAGCAGCCAGGGCCATCTCCACCTGCACAGGTCAACGGGCAGGGAAGTACGGAACCTGTTGTCCTTGACCATGGCAATCTTCGCCGTTGGACCCATCGTGACAGCCGCTGCGAAGAGCCCCTCGGGTCCGCTCGCTTTGCTGCGGGACGTCATTCTGAATCCAATACCCACGTTGGGCCAGCTTGAGAGCAATTGCGGCGGCAGCATCGATGTCTCATGCCTGGAGGTTGGACGGCAGGGCTACACCGGTCCCTTCGGCCTGGCCCTTGCCGTGGTGCCTGTAGCGCTGCTCTTGATCTGTGCCGACGGAATGCGCAGGGGGCGCCGGCTCGCCCTGGGGATCGCCATAGGCGTGCAGTTGGTGGTGGTCGCCCTTTCGGCAATCTACCTCGGTCTTTTTGCCAACATCCCGAGGCCGCAGGGGCGTTCCCATGTGGGGATGATGAACTCCGCCGTGGTCCACCTTATTCCGCTGGTGCTGGTTCCCCTCGTCCTGGCGGTACTGCTCTTTGTCTATCGGGGCCACTTCCGGGTTGTTTCCTCGGACCGTCTCCGGCGCCGGGTGTTTTGGCTTGTTGGTCTGACCGGCGCAGGACTTGGTATCGCCTACTGCATCGTCTGGTTCTCCTCCGGGGGCATGTCGAGGGATGGCGGGCTGCTCGGCCTCGCAGCGGAACTTGCCCGGCAATACCTCCCTGTACCGCTCCCGGGTTCCTACCGGAAGGTCTTTGCCGAGCGTGACGTCCTGGAAGGCTTCCTTTTCTCCTATTCCGGCACCGTGTTCTGGCTGGTGGCGCTGGTGGGCGTATGGATACTTTTCGTCCGTGGGCACCACACGGGCGGCCGCGACCACCAGGCGCGCGAACGTGCCCGGACCCTGGTGAAGTCCGGTGGCGACTCCTTGTCCTGGATGGCGCTGTGGGAGCCGAACAAGTATTGGTTCGCTCCCGGGCACGAGGGGGGAGTGGCGTACCAGCAGCACGGGCATGTGGCGCTGACAATGGCGGGTCCCATCGGGCCGAAAGAGAATCACGTGGCAACAGCCGCCGGTTTCCTCGGGCATTGCTCCGAACATGCGTTGATCCCGTGTTTGTACTCTTGCACGGATGAACTCTGGCCGATGCTGCAGGGGCGGGGCTTCCACCGCGTGGCAGTAGCCCAGGAAACACGCCTGCGCATCCGCGGCCTGGAATTCAGGGGCAAGGAATGGCAGAACGTCAGGACCTCGCTCAACCGCGCGGCCAAACTGGGGGTCACGGCCCGATGGGACACGTTCTCCGGGCTGCCTCACGGCATCCGCGCCCAAATAAGTGAGGTGTCGGAGGAATGGGCAGCGCAGAAAACGATTCCGGAGATGGGTTTCACCTTGGGCGGCCTGGATGAACTCGAAGATGACGAAGTGTTGTGCGGCGTAGCAGTCGATGAGGCCGGCTTCGTCCATGGCGTGACCAGCTGGCTCCCTGTCTTCGAAGACGGCAAGGTGGTCAGCTGGACGCTGGACTTCATGCGGAGGCGTGGGGATGCCTTCCCTGGAGTAATGGAATTCCTGATCGCCTCGGCTGTTCTCCACCTGCGGGAATCCGTGGAGGTGATCTCTTTGTCGGGATCGCCGCTTGCCCAGGAGAAGGGTGAGATTGAACAGCAAGCCAAGGGCTTGGCAGGTTTGCTGGATGTCGTAGGCCAGGCCCTGGAACCCGTTTATGGTTTTAGGTCCTTGGCCTCCTTTAAGTCGCGATTCCAACCCGAGTACCGGACCTTGTACATGTATTACCAGGATCCACTGCATCTTCCGGCAATGGGGCGCGCCCTCAGCCGCGCTTACCTCCCGGGGCTGTCAGTTCGTCATTCCGCCAGGCTGCTTCGGACTTTGGTTGGTTGAATTGTCAATGCTTTTATGAGCAGGCATTTCTTCGTGTTTAGTAACAGTCGCAATCTGAATGTGACAGAGCGGGCCGCATAAACGAACTTCCCGTCCTTAAACACCTTGACCCCGGCTCGGAAGCCGGGGTCAAGGTGTTTGTCCCTTCCGCGCCATATGGAATCAACGCAGAATCAACGGGTAAGGCTAGACGACGGTAACGCCGGTGGCCTGGGGGCCCTTGGCACCCTGGCCGATCTCGAACTGAACGCGCTGGTTCTCATCGAGGGTCTTGAATCCACCGGTCTGGATCTCGGAGTAGTGAACGAAGACGTCCCCATCCGAGTCGTCCGGGGTAATGAAGCCGAAGCCCTTTTCAGCGTTGAACCACTTTACGGTTCCCAGTGCCATGTATATCTCCTCATTATGGAACTTCAGTCCGATACACTTCGTACCGGCTTTGTTACTCCGCGAGAAGACCTGAATTCCCTTCCAGATGACCTGGTTGGATTCGCAGGAGCTTCACGCTCGCAACTCGTCTTGCGAGCATGAAAACCACCTACACAAAGACTGCTACAACACTTTCATGTGCTCTGCCGGAGGTCAACGGTGTTTTGGGCAATTCGAGAAAAATTTAGGTAAAAAGAAGGTAACGCGGCACGCCCGGCAATTGCACGGAAGCGCTTGGCTAGGACAGCCATTGCCCATTGCGCATGACGCCGGTGAGTTCCAGGTCTTCATTGGTAAGAACGACGTCGGCGCGCAGTCCGCGTCGTAGGCCACCTATTTCGTCGGAAAGGCCAAGCACGGCCGCCGGAACCGCCGTTGCGGAACAAACGACGTCGGGAAGCGCGACGCCGGCAGCCACCGTCTTCCGGACGACGTCCAGGAGGGTGTCGGTGCCGCCCGCGATCGATCCCGTGGCATCCAGCGTGGCTACGCCGTTGCTGACCGTCACCGGGGAAGGGCCCAGCATGTAGTTGCCATCAGACAATCCGGCCGCGGCCATGGAATCGGTCACCAGGACGATGTTGCTTGCACCGACCAACTGGAACACGGTGGCGACCGTGCTGGGTGCCAGATGGGTACCGTCCGCGATGAGTTCCACTACCGCCTTGCCTTCCTGCGCCATGCGCAAGCAGGCGGCGACAGGCCCGGGCGAGCGGTGGTGAAGGGGAGGCATCCCATTGAAAAGGTGCGTGACGGTCGGAAGCGAGCTGACGCCGTCGAACCCTGCTGACTCAAGTCCTTCACGGGCGGCGGCCAGCGACGCTGCCGCCGTGGCGTCGTCGCAATCCGTGTGGCCCAACGAGGGCGTGACGCCATGGGAGGTCATGAGGTCCACCAGGGCAGCGGCGCCCGGGAGCTCCGGCGCGTACGTCATGGTGGCCAGCTTGCCCCCGGCGGCGCCGACCAACTCGGTCATGAGGTCCAGATCCGGCTCAAGCAGGTAGTCCGGATTCTGCGCCCCGCAGCGGGCATGGGAGAGGAACGGGCCCTCAAGGTGGATTCCGGCTACGAGTCCTTCCTCCACCAGCTTCACGTAGAGCTCTATGCCGCGAAGGAGGTCTTCCCGCGGCGCGGTGACCATGCTGGCGAGGAAGGTTGTGGTTCCGGAGCGGTGCAGGAACTCGACGGCTTTGCGCGCGGAGCTTTCTTCGCCGCCGGGGAAATCGCCTCCGTTGCCGCCGTGGCAATGCACGTCCACCAGCCCGGGGATCAAGTAGCTCCCGCTCGGGACGCCGAGACGGATCGCCCCCTCAAAGCCGTCGAAAGCCTCGGGGTCGAAGTCCGCGGCTGGACCCGCGTAGGCAATCCGGTCGCCGTCGATGGCCAGCAGGCCGTCTTCGATCACCTCACCGTCGGTGACAAGCGTTCCTTTGATGATCTGATGGCTTGGCGCGGACGAGGAAGCGAAACGGGTTTCGGCAGTCATGTTTCTGATTCTAGTGGCCTGCGGCACACTGGCCGCCGGAGGCCTCAGAAGAGGCGGGACTCGCTGTCATCCACTCCGCGCATGGCGTCATAATCCAGGGTGACGCAATCGATTCCGCGGTCATTTGCCAGAACTTTGGCCTGGGGCTTGATTTGCTGTGCTGCGAAAATGCCCCGCACGGGCGCCAGCAGGGGGTCGCGGTTCAGCAACTCGAGGTACCGGGTCAGTTGTTCGACGCCGTCGATGTCACCACGGCGCTTGAGTTCGACGGCGACGGTGCCGCCGCTGGCGTCGCGGGCCAGGATGTCCACGGGGCCGATGGCCGTGAAGTACTCGCGGCGGATCAGCGAGTAGCCCGGGCCCAGTGTCTCGATCTGCTCGGCCAGCAGGCGCTGTAGGTCCGCTTCCACTCCATCCTTGATCAGGCCAGGGTCGATGCCGAGATCATGGGAGGTGTCGTGGAGTTGTTCGTAGATGTTGATGATGAGGCGGTCATCGGTCTTGGCCGATTGCACTGTCCACTGTTCCACCACGCCCTCTTCGACGTCGGTCTCCTCCGGGGTGGTCACCCGCAAGGTGGCAGGCGGGCTCATCCAGTTCAGCGGCTTGTAGGAGCCGCCGTCGGAGTGCACCAGCACCGAGCCGTCGGCTTTGACCAGCAGCAGTCTGGTGGCGAGGGGGAGGTGGGCCTTGAGCCGGCCTACATAATCAACAGAACAACGGGCTATCACGAGTCGCACCCGCCCCACATTACCGTCTGGGTCCGGTGGTTTGGGGCAGAATGGAGGTATGCCCCGCTCCAACCGTCCCCGCCGCAACGCGTCCAGCGCACGCTCGGGCAACGCTGCAGGCAAGTGGAGCGAACCGGTGCCAGAGCTTGACCTGGAGCGGGCCCGTGCAGGAATTGCCCGCAGGGAGAGCGCTCCGGACGGTGACTGGATGGTCCGGACCATGACGGCCAAGAAAGCCGAAAAACAATACATCTGCCCGGGTTGCTCCACGGCAATCCTGCCGGGCATCGCGCATTTGGTGGTGTGGTCCGACAACCACCTGTTCGGGCCGGCCGCCGGATTGGCAGAGCGTCGCCACTGGCACACCAACTGCTGGACCTCGCGGACCTACCGCTACCGCTGATGCGCTTAGGCTAGGAAGCATGACTTTCGACCCCGCCTCGTTCGTTTTCACCCCGCAGGACGCGCCCTCGGAGATCCGTGCCTCAACGGTGCTTCCGGCCAAGCGCGAGAATGTGGAGATCACCACGGAGGACGGCAAGGTCCTGGTGGGCGAGCTTGCGCTTCCCGAATCCGGTGAGGTCACGGCAACCCTGATCACCCTCCACCCGCTGCCGACCCACGGCGGATTCATGGATTCCCATGTGTACCGCAAGGCGTCCTACAGGCTCCCCGCACTCTCCGGCGTCGCGGTCCTTCGCTTCAATACCAGGGGAACGTCCTCTCCGCGCGGCACCAGCGATGGGCAGTTCGAAGAGGGGATCGGTGAGCGCTACGACGTCGAGGCGGCTGTGCGTTTCGCAGTTGGTCGGGGCCTGCCCAACCGCTGGCTGGTGGGATGGTCCTTTGGAACGGAACTTGCGCTGATGTATGGCGCTGTGGAGCCTGTGGCGAGCCAGATTGAGGGAGCCGTGCTCCTGTCCCCGCCGCTGCACCGGGCCACGGACGTCCACCTCAAGGAATGGGCCGGTTCCGGCAAGCCGCTGACGGTTTTGGTGCCCGAGCATGATGACTACCTGCAGCCGGAGGAAGCCGCCCGGCGGTTCAGCCTGGTTCCGCAAGCCCGGGTTGTCGGCGTCGACGGCGCGAAGCACCTGTGGGTGGGGGAGAAGTACGCGGCGCGGGTCCTTGACGAAATCGTCGACGACGTAACTCCCGCAGGTGCCGGCGTCGACGGCCTGCCACGCCAGTGGGCGGGACCGGTAGCCAGCGCCTGACCAGTAGTCACTACCCAACCCCCACCCCGGAGTTTTTGTACAGATAATGCCCCTAAACGCGTCGTTTAGGGGCATTATCTGTACAAAAACTCCCTAGGGGAGGGAGCGTCGGGGACGGGGTCAGTGCCTGTCTTGCCGGACGATGAAGACTTCCTTGATCAGCAACATGATGGCCGCGGCGGTCGGGATGGCAATAAGCGCTCCCAGCACGCCCAGGAGGCTGCCGCCGGCAATGACGGAGATGACCGCGACGGCGCCCGGCACCGCCACGGCGCGCTGCATGATGCGCGGCGAGATGAAGTAGGCCTCGAACTGGAGGTAGGCGAAGTAGGCGATCGCGTAGACGACGGCGGTCTGCCAGCCTGCCGTGAGGGCAACCAGGATGACGACTACCGCCGCGATCATTCCGCCCACCAAGGGGATGAAGGCCAAGAGTGCCACGACGAAGGCCAGCAGGACGCTGAACGGGATGCCCAGGATGGTCATGACGATGAAGGCGAAGACAGCGTTCAGCAAGGCAACGCACGCCTGGCCGATCACGTAGTTGCCCACGGAATCGGTGATCGCCTCTGACAGGGCTTCGACCCTGGGCCGGCGTGAACGGGGAGCAAGCCGGTAAGCCCACTTCTTCATCGACGGCAGTGCCGCCAGGAAGTACAGGCTCAGGACAAGGACGATCAGCGAGCCGAACAGGCCGTTGGCCACGGTGGACCCGAAGCCAACGACACCGCCGAAGATGCCACCCATGGTTTCGGGATCCTTGACGAATTTGTCGAGCTCCGTGGTGATGCGCTCGCGCACGCCAAACTGGCTGTCCACGGTGCGGAAGAAGTCTGAGTCAAGGAAGTTCCGGATCCAGTCCGGGGCTTGCCGCACGATCTCCGAGACCTGTTCAACAATGGTGGGAATCAGGGTTGCGAAGAAACCCGCCACTGCCAGTACCAGTGCTGAGACGGAAATCAGGATGCCCGCGGGCCGCGGGACCTTGTGGGCCTCGAGCCAGCGGACCACGGGATCAAGTCCCAACGCAATGAAAAGGGCGGCAACGATCCACAGGATGAGCTGCGTGGTGTTGCTGGCAATGTAGAACACGGCCAGCGCCACTCCGACACCGGCGGTGCCCATGAAGCCGACATAGAGGGGGTGCTGTGATGACATCCGGGGACCGGGAGCGCCAAAGCCGTGATCGTCCTCCGGGCGGAAGCCATCCCGACCGGCGTCGCTGTCGTCCTCCGGCGGCATCTCGAAGCGGACGCGGTTGCGGGCGCCGGGGATAGGCTGCCTGAGTCGGCGGCTGATGGCGGCAAGCCGTCCGGTCCGGACTGGAACAGCGGCGGCAGACCCCTCCGACGAGGCATCCACAGCGGCCGGTCCGGCAGCGGACGCCGGCTCATCGACGGGACGGGACTCCATGTGGTCTTTCACAGGGTTGTACAGCCTTTTCATTGGTGGTGCAGGGTCAATTCAGGCTCATTACTGCCCGGATATCATGATCATCGCCACACTATCAGGAGCACTGAATCGGGCCGCGGCGGCGCCACCGCGGGCTTTTCAGGGTGTCGCCGCCGTCACGCCGATCTGACTCCTTGATAACAAAACGGTTACCCTTGAAGTTCAACGACCGCTGATGATAGGTGATCCTGTGCGTTTGAAGACTGCAGCCTTGCTGGTGCTGCTGGGCCTGCTGACGATGCTGGCCGGCATTGGCCAGCTGACTTTCTGGGCCCCCGCTGAAACCGTGACGGCTTCGGTTCCCGGCGATACCAAAGCTTCCCCGCTGACCGTGATCGATCAGAAACTGATCGACCTCCATGACGGCCCGGTGAAGATCAAGATCCAGGGCGAGGGCAACTACACCATTGCCACAGGCCGCCCGGACGATGTCGATGCCTGGGTAGGGAAAACAGCCCACACCACACTGACCGGTGTCTCCGCAGACCAGAAGTCGCTCGAAGTGACCTCCGCCGACGGCGAAGCAACAGCGCCCTCCCCGGCCGGCTCCGATCTCTGGGTAAGCACTGAAGACGCAAGCGGCGACTTCGAATACACCTGGAATCCTCCCGCCGACGGCGAATGGTCGCTGCTGGTGGCTGCCGACGGTACCAAGCCTGCACCGACCGCGATCTCCATGACGTTCCCGAACAAGGCCACCACACCGTGGGCTGTGCCGCTGATCGTCCTGGGCATCATCATCATCCTGGTGGGAGCGGCCCTGCCGTTCATCGCCAAAGCCTTGAGCAGCCGCCGCAAGGACGGCGAGGGTGACGGTCCGCATGACGGCGAGGCAACCACGACGCTGCCCGTACAGTCGCCCGCGGGCGATGAGGGCCGCCGTCGTACCGGTGGAGCCGAAGGCCCGGCCCTGCGAGTTACTGCCGTAGCTGCCGCGCTTGCAGCAGTCATGGTCGGCGGGACGGCTGTGGCCGCCCAGGCCACGTCTTCTCCGGATGCGACCCCTTCTGCCTCGTCCTCCGCAGCAGCCGGTGGCGACGGCGGAACCCCGGTCATGCTCGAATCCCAGCTTCAGCGCATCCTGGAACAGGTTGCCAGCACCGTTGACGCGGCCGATGCCGCGAAGGATGCGGCCAAGCTTGCCCCGCGCGTGGACAAGATGGAACTCCAGATCCGGACGCAGAACTACAAGATCCGCTCCGCTGTCTCGGCGTACGAAGCGCGCATGCCGGTCCGGGCCACCAAGCTCCAGAGCAGCGTCATCAGCACCAAGAAGGACTGGCCAAGGACCGTCTACGCCCTGACCCAGGGTGAAGGAAATGTTGTCCCGCAGGTCCTGACCCTCGTGCAGCTTTCGCCGCGCGAAAACTACAAGCTGTGGGGCACCGCGCCCCTCCAGCCCGGCACCAACTTCCCGTCCTTCCCGGTCCCGCGCAAGGGCACCACGCCCGTGGCTGCAAGCGACAAGGACGGCTTGGCCTACAGCGGCAACCAGGCGCTGGAAATCCTGAGTGAAATGCTCACCAACCCGGATTCACCCAACCGGAGCAAGCTCGCCGACGGCCAGGCATCCCCGTACATTGCCGGGGCCCTGGCTTACCAGGCCGATACCGTGAAGAACGGCACCAGCGCCAACTTCAAGTTCACCCACACACCTGTCAGCAACCAGACCGTCGTGCTCAAGACGGCCGACGGCGGTGCGCTGGTGGTGGGGCGCCTGGACTTCTCGTTCGAGGGAACCCCCAAGGCAGCAGGTGACAAGCTCATCCTGGAGGACGATTCCGCCGTCTTTGCCGGTGGCAAGGAGACAACTACGGGCATGGTGTTGAACTTCGCCGAGTCCGTGGCCGTGTACATCCCGCCGGCGGGCTCGTCCGATCCCATGAAGCTGGTAGCTGCCACCCGCGGACTGGTTGGCGCCAGCTTCAAGTAGCCCGACCAGCAGGCAGGCAGCGGCTAGAGTGGACGGTATGAGTTCGCCCGGATACCGACCCACTCCAGCCGCTGCCAGCCAGCTCAACCTGCGCGGCGCCGTCGACCTCTCGTCGTTGCGCCGCCCCACTCCGCCGCAGGGGCCACCGGTTCCCGTGTCCGCGGACGGAGAGGCACCCCAAGGCGGTGGCGCCGGCAAGGCCCCGCTTCGCGTGGATGCCACGGAAACAAACTTCCAGGACCTGGTGCAGTTGTCCGCCCAGATTCCCGTGCTGTTCCTCCTTTGGTCGCGGTATGCGGCCGAATCGCCCGGCGTACTTGATACAGCACAACGCGTCGTTGAAAGCTACGGTGGCCGCCTCGTGCTGGCCGCTGCCGACGTCGATGCCTTCCCCCAATTGGCCCAGGCCTTCCAGGTTGAGGCTGTGCCCACCGCCGTCGCAGTGATCAAAGGCCAGCCCGTGCCGCTGTTCCAGGGCCCGGCCGACGACGCGCAGATCCGCAACCTCATTGAAGAACTCCTCAAGGTGGCGGCCGCCAATGGCGTCACCGGAAGCATCGGCGACGCCGGACAGGCCGACGACGCCGAGCCCGCACCATTGCCGCCGCTGCACCAAGCCGCCGTGGACGCGATCGAGTCCGGCGACTACGACGCCGCGGTAGCCGCTTACAAGCAGGCCCTCCTCGAGCAGCCCGCAGATGCTGAGGCCAAGGCAGGCCTGGCCCAGGTTGAATTGATGGCCAGGCTGGAAAAGCTCACCGCTCCCGAGGCCGAAGCTCTCCGCGACCAGGCCGCCAGGGAACCCGATGATCTCCAGGCCCAATTGGGCGTCGCCGACCTCGATGTCTCAGGCGGGCACATTGAGGATGCCTTCAACCGGATCATCGCCTTCATCGGCAGGAACTTCGGTCCCGAGCGGGAGGCTGCCCGCGTGCGTCTCCTTGAGCTCTTCGAAGTCGTGGGCATCAAGGACGAGCGTGTGGCCAAGGCCCGGCAGGGCTTGGCAAGGGTGCTCTTCTAGTGGCATCGGCGCTCTTTTCCCCGCTGAAGCTTCGCTCGCTCACGATTGAGCACCGGGGTTGGGTTTCGCCCATGTGCCAGTACAGTTGCCGGCCCGAAACAGGGGAGGGCGTCCCGAACGACTGGCACCTCATGCACCTGGGCTCCTTCGCCGCCGGAGGAGCCGCGCTGATCATGAGTGAGGCCGCGGCGGTGAACCCGGAGGGCCGGATCAGCCCGCGGGACGCGGGACTCTACACCGATGAACAGGCTGCCGCGTGGGCCCGCATAGTGCACTTCGTCCACCAGCATGGTGCCGTTGATTGCAGGATCGGCGCCCAGCTGGCTCATGCGGGGCGGAAGGCCTCCACGTACTGGCCATTCGCTGACCGCTCGGGTTCGGTCCCGGAGTCCGACGGCGGTTGGCCCACCGTTGGTCCTACGGACCAGGCCTTCGACGGTTACGCAGCGCCGGCTGCCATGACCGAAGAGGACATCCAGGCCGTGGTGGCAGATTTCGCCGCCGCTGCTTCGCGTGCCGTGGATATCGGCTTTGACACTGTGGAGATCCACGGTGCGCACGGGTACCTCCTGCACCAGTTCCAGAGTCCGCTGATCAATACGCGCACGGACGGCTGGGGCGGGAGCGAGGAAGGCCGGAACCGGCTCATGCTCACGGTCGTGGAGGCCGTTAGGGCCGTTATACCCGACTCCATGCCGCTGTTGCTGCGGATCTCCGCCTCCGACTGGGCAGAGGGGGTGTGGACGTGGACGCCTCCGCCAGGTTGGCGCGGGCGGCCGCCGAGCTCGGCGTCGATCTGGTGGATGTCTCCAGCGGTGGTGCTGTGGCCCACCAAAAGATCAACGCTGTGCCCGGTTATCAGGCCGGGTTCGCCGAGCAGGTAAAGCGCGACGCCGGCGTCCCCACCGCTGCTGTGGGACTGTTGACCAGTCCCGCCCAGGTAGAGGACATCGTCGCCAACGGCCGTGCCGACGCCGTGTTCATGGCCCGGGCAGCCCTGCGCGATCCGCATTGGTGGTTGCGTGCGGCCTACGAGCTCGGCCATGAACTGCCATGGGTTCCGCAGTACCAGCGGGCCGTGCCCCGCCACGGTTTCTAGAACCCAGGCCAGCCCGCGCCACCGAGGCTAGGCTGGTCCCATGACGGAACCACGCCATGAATCCATGCCCTTATCCACCTCCTCACAGGCGTCCGAATCCCAGCCGTCGGCCGCTGCGGGTGCCAGCCAAACACCGCAACAGGCACCGCAGCCACCGGCGGAAGCCCCCTTGTCGGCCCTGTCCATCCGCGGGCTGGCCAAGCGCTTTGGCGGCAAGATTGCTGTGGACGGAATCAACCTGGAAGTACCTGCCGGCTCGTTTTACGGGATGGTGGGTCCCAACGGCGCCGGTAAAACCACAACCTTGTCCATGGCCACCGGCCTGCTGCGTCCGGACTTCGGTACGGCGGTGGTCCACGGAGTCGATGTGTGGGCACAGCCCTTGGCCGCCAAGAAACTCATGGGCGTCCTGCCCGATGGCGTGCGCCTGTTCGACCGGCTGACCGGCGAGCAACTTGTCACCTATTCAGGCCTCTTGCGCGGCATGGACCGCGATGTCGTGGCTGCAAGGGTGTCGGAGCTGCTTGCTGCCCTTGACCTTCAGGGCGATGCCGGATCACTGGTGGTCGATTATTCGGCCGGCATGACCAAGAAAATCGCCTTGGCATCGGCGTTGATCCATGCGCCGCGGCTCCTTGTCCTGGACGAGCCCTTTGAATCGGTGGATCCTGTGTCGGCCGCCAATATCCGGGGCATCCTGGAGAGCTATGTGGCCTCCGGAGGAACGGTCATTGTCTCCAGCCACGTGATGGACCTCGTACAGCGGATGTGCAGCCACGTTGCCGTTGTTGCCGGCGGCCGGGTCCTGGCTGCGGGCTCCGTGGACGAAGTACGCAACGGTTCCACACTGGAAGAGCGCTTCGTGCAGCTGGTAGGCGGCGGACACCGGACGGAGGGGCTGGAATGGTTGCGCACCTTCTAGGCCTGAAGTGGCAACTGCTTCTTAACGGCTTCAAGCGCAGTCCGTGGCAATTGGTTGGGATGGCGTTGGGGTTGCTCTACGCATTGGGAATGCTGGTCCTCCTTGTTGGAGGCCTTATAGCACTGCGGTGGGCCGATCCTGAGATCGCCCACACCGTGGTGGTATTGGGTGGAGTGGCCACAGTTCCGGGGTGGGCAATCATCCCCCTGGTAGCGTCGGCGGCCGACATGACGTTGGATCCGGCACGTTTCACCACGTTCGCTATTCCACCCAAGCAACTGCTCGCGGGCCTGGCGCTTGCCGGGCTCATCGGCATCCCCGGCCTCGCCACCCTGATCGCGGCCTTGGGAACCGTGGGCACATGGTGGCGGAGCGTGCCCTCGGTTCTTGGCGCATTCGTGGGTGCCGTCCTGGGAACACTGACCTGCATCGTGTTGTCCAAGGTAGTGACGACGGCGACTGCCGGCCTTGCCTCGTCGCGGCGGTTCAAGGATGTCAGCAGCATCATCGTCTTCATCCCCCTGGTGCTGCTGGGGCCGATCATGATGGGAATCGTGGAGGGGGTCCGCAACAGCGCAGACTACCTTCCCGGGCTCGCACGTACGTTGTCGTGGACGCCCCTCGGAGCGGCTTGGTCGCTGGGTGGGGAGCTGGAATCAGGGCAGTGGGCCGCCGCCGGCCTCAAGGTCCTGATCGCGGCGGCGACCATTGCCGCGCTGCTCCTGTGCTGGCACTTGCTGCTGCGGCGGGCCCTGGTGACACCCACGTATTCCGGCGGCTCGGCGAGGAAGGGCGGAAAGCTTGGACTCTTTGGCCGTCTCCCGGGGACCCCGGCCGGAGCCGTGATGGCGCGGGCCCTGATCTATTGGCTCAAGGATCCGCGGTATGCGGCGTCGTTGGTCATCGTCCCGCTGTTCCCGGTACTTTTCTTCTTCAGCAGTTCGCAAAGCGGCAGCTACGGGCTCTTCATGATCCTGGGCCCTCTCACTGCATTCGTCATGGCGTGGTCCATCTGCGCTGATGTTTCCTATGACAACACGGCCTTTGCGCTGCACCTCGCCGCCGGTGTCCGGGGTATTGATGACCGTTTGGGGCGGGCCCTGGCCTGCCTGGCGATATCGCTTCCCGTGGTCCTGGTCTTCACTGTGGGGACTTTGTTCCTCACCGGGGAATGGCAGTGGCTGCCCAACGTTCTGGGGTTGTCACTCGGGACGCTTTTCACCGGGCTGGGTCTGTCCTCGGTGATCTCGGCCCGGTATAACATTGCCGTACCCCTGCCGGGAGACAGTCCGTTCAAGAAGCCGCCGGGAAACGTAGCCCAAACGCTTGCCGTGCAGGGAATCGGAATGCTCGTTCTGGCACTGCTGTTGGTTCCGGAACTCGCTTTGGTGGCTGTCCAGGCCTTCAGTGGCGGTCCTGAAGCCGGATGGATCAACCTGCTGGTGGGTCCGTTGCTGGGCGGGGTCCTCTTCATCGTCGGCGTTCGGCTCGGGGGCAAATGGCTGGATGCACGTGGCCCCGAGATGTTTGCCCAACTCAGTGTGAACCGCTAGTTCCGTAACAAGTTTGACAACCATGGCCTCAAAGATGGGACATGGGATAACCTCGGTGACAGAAGATGATCCTCAGAAAGAAAGGCCGTGACGATGGAAGTTGTCATTCTCCCTGGCACCAAGCAGATTGGTGCGCTTGCTGCCGACGCCATCGAGGCGTTGGTGCGGCGCAAGCCGAACGCTGTGCTGGGCCTCGCCACGGGATCCTCTCCTCTGCCTATTTACGATGAGCTGGCCAGCCGCTACGAAGCCGGGGGCCTGGACTTCAGCCAGGCCCACGGCTTCGCCCTGGATGAGTACGTTGGCTTGGAGGCCGGGCACCCGGAGTCCTACCGCGAAGTCATTCGACGGGAATTCACCAACCGGGTCAACATCAAGCCAGAGAACGTCCATGGTCCGGATGGGGCTGCCGAAGACCTGGAAGCAGCCTGCCAAGCCTACGAGGACGCAATCAAGGCCGTGGGCGGCGTGGATCTGCAGATCCTTGGTGTCGGGACGGACGGCCACATCGGCTTCAATGAGCCCGGTTCCTCCCTGGCGTCCCGGACCCGGATCAAGACCCTGATTGAGCAAACACGCAAGGATAACGCCCGCTTCTTTGACAGCATCGACGACGTGCCGCACCACGTGGTCACCCAGGGGCTGGGGACCATCATGGACGCCAAGCACGTGGTCCTTGTGGCTACGGGGGCCCAGAAGGCCCAGGCGGTCCGCGATTTCGTGGAAGGACCGGTGGCTGCCATCTGTGCCGCGTCCATCCTTCAGATGCACCCCCATGCCACGATCCTGGTGGACGAAGCCGCCGCGTCATCACTGAAGCTGGCCGACTACTACCGGCACACCTACGACAACAAGCCGAAGTGGCAGGGCCTGTAGACGGTAAGATGTTTGGCATGACTACGCTTCCTCCGGATCCATTCGAAAACGACCCCATGCGCGAACTTTCCGGAGCCGGAACGTCCACCTCCACCATCGAGCGTGAAGAAACACGCCAGGAAGTGGAACCCGGTGACCGTGAGCGGTTTGCGCACTACGTCCGCAAGGAAAAGATCATGGAATCGGCAATGACAGGTGAGCCCGTCATTGCCTTGTGCGGAAAAGTCTGGACCCCGGGCCGGGATCCCCAGAAGTTCCCGGTCTGCCCGGAGTGCAAGGAGATCTATGAGGGCCTCCGCCCCGGCAATGACGGTGGAAACGGCGACGGTCCGGGCAACTCCAAGTAGTGGGTGGGAAGAGAACACAGGCCCCTTGTAAACAACACCGTTGTGCGGTCCGCTTTGGCGCGCCCGCAAACAGTGCGGTAACTGCAACTGCCATCAGGCCGGGGGAGTCAGCATGACAGAAACACTTTTCGGTGGCCCTTCACTGCCCCCTGCGTACCCGGAACGCGCTGCCTGGGGTACGGCTCCCAAGCTGCGTGCTTGGCAGCAGGAGGCACTTGACCTCTACATGACCCGCAACCCGAAGGACTTCCTCGCTGTGGCAACGCCCGGCGCTGGTAAAACCACCTTCGCCCTGCGCATTGCCACCACGCTGCTGGACAGCGGGGTGGTCAACCGCGTCACCATCGTGGCACCAACCGACCACCTCAAAAGGCAGTGGGCGGACGCCGCGGCCAGGGTGGGCATCGCCATTGATCCCAACTTCAAAAACTCGGACGGGCAGCACGGCAGGGGCTTCGTCGGCGTCGCTGTGACCTACGCGCAGGTGGCCAGCAAGCCGATGCTGCACCGTGCCAAGACCGAAGCAGCCCGGACCCTGGTGATCCTTGACGAGATCCACCACGGCGGTGAAGCCCTGTCCTGGGGCGATGGGCTGCGCGAGGCTTTTGATCCTGCCGCCCGCCGCCTCTCCCTGACGGGAACGCCGTTCCGGTCCGATACCTCGCCTATTCCATTCGTTGAGTACGCCGAGGACCGTGACGGTATCCGCCGGTCCAAGGCCGATTACACCTACGGCTATGGCAACGCCCTTCGGGACCACGTTGTCCGGCCTGTGCTGTTCATGGCGTACTCGGGCCAGATGCGGTGGCGCACAAGTGCCGGCGACGAAATGGCGGCCTCGTTGGGCGAAGCCGCCGTGACCAAGGACATCACCTCGCAGGCTTGGCGGACGGCTCTGAATCCCGCCGGCGAGTGGATCCCGGCTGTTCTGGCAGCAGCGGACAAGCGCCTCAGCGAGGTACGCCGGACGGTGCCTGATGCCGGAGGCCTGGTGATCGCCACCGACCACGAGGACGCCCGTGCCTACGCTGGACAGTTGAAGAAAATCACGGGCCAGTCGCCCACGGTGATTCTCTCCGACGACTCAAAGGCCTCCAGCAAGATCGAGGAGTTCTCGGCAGGGGACAAGCGCTGGATGGTGGCCGTGCGCATGGTGTCCGAAGGTGTCGACGTGCCCCGCCTGTCGGTGGGTGTCTACGCCACGTCAACCTCGACACCCTTGTTCTTTGCCCAGGCAGTTGGCCGCTTTGTGCGTGCGCGCAAAAGGGGGGAAACGGCGTCGGTCTTCCTGCCGTCGGTACCGCCGCTGATGATCCTCGCCAACACCATGGAAGCCGAGCGCGACCATGCGCTGGACCGGCCCGAAAAGGACGACGACGGGCTGTTCAGCCCCGAGGAAAACCTGATGGCAGAGGCCAACCGGGAAGACAAAGCGTCCGACGAGCTCACCAAGGGCAAGTTCGAAGCATTGGACTCCCAGGCTTCCTTCGACCGTGTCCTGTTCGACGGCGGCGAGTTCGGTACCGGGGCGGACATCGGCTCGGATGAAGAACTGGATTTCCTTGGCATCCCCGGACTTCTGGATGCCGAGCAGGTGGGTACTTTGCTTCGGCAACGGCAACACGAGCAGCAGTCGCGAAAGAAGCGCCAGTCGCCCCTGGCCGCCGCGGCGTCCCCGGCGATTCCGGACCACCGCATGCTGATGGACCTGCGCAACGAGCTCGCCAAGAACGTCGCCGCGTGGGCTGCCCGTACGGGAACCCCGCACGGGGTTGTCCACACCAAGCTGCGCGAGGTCTGCGGTGGTCCAGCCGTGGCCCAAGCCAACGAAGAGCAGCTGCAGGCACGCCTTCGAAAGCTCCAGGATTGGTTCATCGGCCGGAAGTAGCCTGCCCTCGGCCCTGCCTGATACGCCAAAGGGCGCCGCAAATGCGGCGCCCTTTGGCGTTTAGTCTCAAGCGGGTCAGCCGTGCTCGACCTCGACGCCGGCCGCTTCCAAGTCGTCGAAGACATCGCTGAGGTCTTCGGAGATCCCGGCGGTGAGGTCGGCAATCACGGTGGTGTTGTACCCGGCCTGGACGGCATCCAGTGCTGTGGCTTTGACGCAGTAGTCGGTGGCAATGCCTACGATCACCACATCTTCGACATCATGGCTCTGGAGCCAGTCATCGAGTCCAATCGCGTCCTCGTCGATCACCTCGGCTACCGTGGCGCCAGCTTTCAGGTCTCCTGAAGGAACGTCATCTTCCGGCGCCAGGACCCCTTCGAAACCCGAGTAGGCAGCCGTGTACTGTCCTTTGCGGAAGTAGGCCTGGATGTACTCGGGGTCCAGGTCCTCATGCAACTCGGCGCCCTTGGTGCGGGCCCGGCAGTGCGGCGGCCATGAGTCCACCATGTCCGGTGTGTCGGAGAAGTGGTCGCCGGGCTCGATGTGCCAATCCTGTGTTGCCACGATGTGATCGAAATGCTGCTGGTTGGCGTCAACGTATTCGGTGATGGCACCGGCAACATCGGCACCTCCCTGGACCGCCAGAGTGCCGCCCTCGCAGAAATCGTTCTGGACATCAACGATGATCAAGGCCCTGGACATCAGTTCTCCTCGTAAACGGTGGGGATGGCGGCCTCGCCGCGTTGCAAACGGTTCACGACAGGGGGCAGCTCGGCCATGGTTGCCGCATGGCGTTCCTTCGCCCGGACAACACCTTCGGGGCCGGTCCACCCCGGCAGGACCTCACCGTTCTTGACGAACTGGTGGAGCAGGGGGCGATCGTTGCCGTCGTCTTCGGGACGGTGTCCGATGCCCACCACTTCGTGGGTGGCCCTGCCGCGCTCGTTGAGCTTGCGCAGGGCGTACTTGCGGCCACCAACACTTGCCTTGTTCTTGGCAGCCTTGGCGACGGAGATAAATTCGCCGGCGTCGTTGGTGCGACTGACCAGTTTGTAGACCATGCTCGCCGTCGGAGCGCCGGAGCCTGTGACCAGCGAGGTCCCCACGCCGTAGGAGTCCACAGGCGCGGACTGGAGGGCTGCGATGGCGAACTCGTCCAGGTCCGACGTCACAACGATGCGGGTGTTGACGTTCCCGAGGTCATCGAGCAATTGGCGGACCCACTGGGCCTGCGCCACGAGGTCGCCGGAGTCCAGGCGCACGGCTCCCAGCTTGTCTCCGGCGAGTTCGACGGCGGTCCGAACCGCCGTTTCGACGTCGTAGGTATCCACCAACAGCGAAGTCCCCGGGCCGAAGGCCGCAATCTGGGCTTCGAATGCTTCACGCTCGGTGTCGTGCAGAAGGGTGAAGGAGTGTGCCGCCGTGCCGACGGTCTTGATCCCGTAGCGCCGGCCGGCCTCAAGGTTGGAGGTGCTGGCGAAGCCGGCGATGACAGCGGCGCGGGCTGCCGCCGTCGCCGATTCCTCCTGGGTGCGCCGGGAGCCCATCTCGATGCAGGGGCGGGTCCCCGCAGCCGAGGTCATGCGGGACGCGGCCGAAGCGATGGCGCTGTCGTGGTTGAGGACCGAAAGGATGAACGTCTCAAGGATGCAGGCCTCGGCGAAAGTCGACTCGACAATCAGGATGGGGGAGTTGGGGAAGTAAGCGTCCCCCTCTGCGTAGCCCCAGATGTCGCCGCTGAACCTGTAGTCGGCGAGGTAGTCCAGGGTCTCCCTGTTGACCACCTTGTTCTGTTCCAGGAAGGCGAGTTCGGCGTCGCCAAACCTGAAGTCCGCTATGCCTTCGAGCAGCCGTCCCGTGCCGCCCACCACACCGTAACGCCGGCCGTCCGGCAGCCGGCGGGCGAACGCTTCAAACACCGAACGCCGGTGGGCGGCGCCCGAGTGCAGGGCGGCCTGCAGCATGGTCAGTTCGTAGTGGTCTGTGTACAAGGAAGTTGCGGGGTGGTCCCACGACGCGGCTCTACTCACGAATTCACTCTAGTGCGAGCCGCCATAGAATGGACAGATGAGCCCTAGCGTTGCGTTTGGCACGGACATCGATGAGCGGACCGAAGCTGCAGAGCAGACGTCCACCGATGTCCTGACGGCCCCCGATGTCCCTTGGAACCTGGTGATCTGGAACGATCCCGTCAACCTGATGAGCTATGTGAGCTACGTTTTCCAGAGCTATTTCGGCTACTCGGAATCGAAGGCGCACAAGTTGATGATGGAGGTCCACAAGAAAGGCCGTTCCATCGTGGCGTTCGGAAGCAAGGAACAAGTGGAGCAGCACGCTGTGGCCATGCACGGTTTTGGCCTGTGGGCCACTGTGGAGAAGGCCGCCAGCGGTAACGAAACACCCGGAAAGGGCGGCCGCCAGCGTGGCTAAGGCATTCAAATACGGCCTCAAAGGCATTACGGGGTTCCTTGAGCCGGCCGAGCGTGATCTCCTGCGCGGTTTGCTGGACGACGTCATCTCGATGCTCGACCCCGAAGTCCGGGAAAATGAAGACCCCCTGGCGGCCCTCATCGGCCTGGACATGGACGTCAAGCAGCCAAGCGACCGGGCCCTCCTGCGGCTGTTGCCGAACGTTTTGAAGGACGACGACGGCGGCTCGCTGGAGTTCCGGCAGCTCACCGAACGCTCTGTCCGGGAGAACAAGATCGGGGCGCTCCGGGCCACCGCAATGGGCTTGGACCGGGAGGACCTGGTTCTGACGCCGGAAGAAGCAGCCCGCTGGTCCATGGCGCTCAATGACGTCAGGCTGGTCCTGGCAGAACGGCTGGACATCCGCGATGAAGCGGACGCCGAGCACATCCACAGCATGCAGGACTGGAGCCAGGCCGAAGACGTGGAGAGCTATTTGGCGTTGGTCTACAACTTCACCACCTGGCTCCAGGAGTCCCTGGTCCAGGCAATGATCTCGGCCCGGCAGGCGAAATCCTGATCTTGGGGGCCCTGTGCCGCTCCGCCCTTGTGACACATAAGACACGAGGCGGAGGACACACCTGATGGCCGCACCCCACGGGAGGCCTTATTCTCGAATAATCATGACATCAGCATCGGGTTCACCAAGCGGCGCTCCGGGCAGTGGCGCCCCCATCAGCGCGGGGGAGATCGTGGGAACGCGCCCGATCGGTATTTTCGACTCCGGCGTAGGCGGATTGACAGTGGCGCGGGCCATCATCGACCAACTGCCCAACGAGTCGATCCTCTACGTGGGAGACACCGCCAACGGCCCCTACGGACCCCTCCCCATCGCCGAAGTGCGCGCCAATGCCCTCGGTGTGATGGACGAACTGGTGGATTCCGGTGTCAAGCTGCTGACCATAGCCTGCAACTCGGCGTCGGCCGCTGTTCTCCGCGACGCCCGGGAAAGATACACGGCCAGGTACGGGATACCGGTCATCGAGGTCATTCAACCCGCTGTCCGGCGTGCCGTTTCCGCGACGCGTTCCGGCAGGATCGGGGTCATTGGAACCTCTGCCACGGTGGGTTCGCGTGCCTACGAGGACACCTTTGCCGCAGCCCCTGACCTCACCATCACATCCGTGGCGTGCCCAGCCTTCGTGAGCTTCGTCGAAGCCGGAATCACGACGGGGCCCGAACTTTTGGCGGCCGCCAACGAGTACTTGGCACCCCTCAAGCAGGCCGGTGTGGATACGGTGGTCCTTGGATGCACCCACTATCCACTGTTGACCGGCGTCATCTCCTTTGTCATGGGTGAAGATGTCACTCTGGTCTCCAGCGCCGAAGAAACGGCCAAGGACGTCTACCGGGCGCTGGCCACCCACGGTATCCAGCGGACGGGGTCGAGTGCCCCCAGCCACGAATTCATCGCCACAGGTGATGCCGCCCAATTCGAAACGCTGGCGCGCCGGTTCCTTGGACCCGAAGTGCTGTCCGTGAAGCACGTGGACCACGTGGCAGCGCAGTATCCAACCGGCAGCCTCGCGCGGATCACCCCCGAGATGCTGGAAGCGGCAAAATCAGGGGCCGGCCTGTCACGGCGCTCCTATTTCGTGAACCCTGCCGACTCTGCGGCTGCAGCCATGGGGCGTGGCTTGTGAAGCTGACCATCGTGGGTTGTACGGGTTCGTTCCCCGGGCCGGGATCGCCGGCGTCGTGCTATCTGGTGACAGCCCATGACGGCGAACGCGAGTGGAAGATCGTCATGGACCTCGGAAGCGGCGCCCTGGGTGCGATCCAGCGGTATACGGACCTGGAGGACATCGACGCGATTTTCCTCACCCACCTGCATCCGGACCACTGCATGGACCTCTGTGGCCTGCATGTAGCAGTGCGCTGGAAGCCCGGCGGCTGGGGACGCGACCGCATTCCCGTGTGGGGTCCGGCGGCCACGGCGGACCGTATGGCCACCGCGTATGGTCTGGACCTGGATCCGGGGATGCATGAGGAATTCGACTTCACCAACTGGGCGGAACAGAAGCCTGTCACGGTTGGACCGTTCACCGTTACTCCCTACGGCGTCAACCATCCGGTGGAAGAGTGCTACGCCTTGCGCGTCACGGCAACAGAGCCGGGTAAGGACGGCACGCCGGTGACCCGGGTCCTGACATACTCCGGAGACACCGACTCCTGCCAGGGCCTGGAAGATGCTGCAGAGGGGGCAGACCTTTTCCTCTGCGAGGCAGCCTTCGAGGAAGGCCGCGATGACGCCATCAAGGACGTCCATCTCACCGGCAAGCGCGCCGCGGAGGCGGCGGTGAACGCCGGTGCCAAACGATTGCTGCTGACCCACATCCCCGTCTGGACCTCCCAGACGAAAGTGATGTCCGAGGCCAAACCCGTTTTCGCCGGGGACGTTGCTGTTGCCGTAGCCGGGGTCCACTACACCATCTAGCAATGGGCGGCTGAGGCAGGCGGGCCATCGTCGCTAAGCTTGGAGCATGACTTCTGAAGCTACAGCAACACCCGTCATCCGCGCCGATGGCCGGACCCCCGACCAATTGCGACCCATCAGCATCACCCGTGGCTGGTCCAAGCAGGCAGAGGGCTCGGCTTTGATCGAGTTCGGAAACACCCGGGTCCTGTGTACCGCTTCCCTGACCGAGGGCGTGCCCCGCTGGCTAAAAGGCGAGGGCCGCGGCTGGGTAACTGCCGAGTACGCCATGCTTCCCCGCGCTACGAACACCCGTTCGGACCGTGAGTCCGTGAAGGGCAAGATCGGCGGACGCACCCACGAAATTTCGCGCCTCATCGGCCGTTCCCTGCGTTCGATCATCGATACCAAAGCGCTTGGCGAGAACACCATCGTCCTGGACTGCGATGTCCTCCAGGCCGACGGCGGTACGCGCACGGCTGCCATTACCGGTGCCTACGTGGCGCTCGCCGAGGCCATCCGCTTTGCCCGCGAGAACAAGCTGATCGCCCGCAATGCCGAGCCTCTGGTGGACACTATTGCGGCGGTCTCCGTGGGAATCATTGACGGCGTTCCGATGCTTGACCTGCCGTATGTGGAAGACGTCCGTGCGGAGACAGACATGAACGTAGTGGTGACAGGATCCGGCAAGTTCGTGGAGGTGCAGGGCACAGCCGAAGGCGCTCCCTTCGACCGCGATGAACTGAACGCCCTGCTGGACCTCGCCCTCCTGGGCACCACCCAGCTCGCCGCCATCCAGCGCGAGACGCTGGCGGAAGCCCCGTGAGCGCCGGGACCTCAGCCAGCACTCCACTGCTGGTCCTCGCTACCCATAACAAAGGCAAACTGAAGGAGCTCCGCGAACTGCTGCGCGGCCAGGTGCCCGGTCTCGACGTCGATACCCAGGTAGTTGACGCCGCTGCGGCAGGTGCCCCGGACGTCGCGGAAACCGGAGTCACCTTTGCTGAGAACTCACTCCTCAAAGCCCGCGCAGTGGCAGAGGCGACAGGCTTGGTGGCCATCGCCGACGACTCCGGGCTGGCGGTTGATGTTCTGGGCGGCGCGCCGGGCATCTTCTCAGCCCGTTGGTCCGGACGGCATGGCGACGACGAGGCAAACCTGAACCTGCTGCTGGCCCAGCTCTCCGATGTCCCGGAGGGATTCCGCGGGGCGGCCTTCGTGTGCGCCGCGGCCTTGGCTGTGCCGGGATCCGATGGCGTTGCCCGCGAGACCGTGGAGTACGGCCAGCTTGAAGGGACGCTTCTGCGTGAGCCCCGGGGTGAAGGCGGCTTCGGTTACGATCCCGTACTGCAGCCTGCGGGTATGGACCGCAGCTGTGCCGAGCTCAGCCAGGAAGAAAAGAATGCCATCAGCCACCGCGGGCAGGCATTCCGGGCTTTGCTTCCAGCCATTGTCTCTGCGCTCTCCGGTAACGGTTCAGAACGGTCCTGATCCGGCACGCAACGACAAAGCAAAAGGCACCCCCGCGATGCGGGGGTGCCTTTTTCTGCTTTTGGCTCGTGTGCTCCGGGAGTCCTAGCGCTCCGTGTGCTTTCCGGCCTCGTGTTCGTCGATGAATTCCTCCACCGGGTCGGTCCCTTCGGCTGCGGCCTTCCGCTTCGCCACGAACCCCCGGGCGACCTCGATGATGACCGGGATAACAGAGATCAGGACGATGACGATGAAGATGATGTCCAGGTTCTTGCTGACCCACGGAATGCGATCTCCCAGGACATAACCGAGGAAGGTGACGCCACCGCCCCAGAGGAGCGCGCCGATGACGTTGAAGATGAAGAACTTCCGCTTGTCCATCTGGGCAACGCCCACGATGACAGGGACGAAGGTGCGGATGATGGGGACAAACCGGGCGAGGATCAAGGCCTTGCCGCCATGCTTTTCGAAGAACGCGTGCGCGCTCTCGACGTTTTCCTTCTTGAAGAGCCTGGAATCAGGGCGGTTGAAGATCGCCGGGCCGGCCTTTGAACCGATGAGGTAACCGGTCTGGTTTCCAATGATGGCTGAGACGATGATCAGGCCTGCGAGGGCCCAGATGTTGAACTTGATGGTGTCGGTTGCGACGAGGAGTCCGGCCGTGAAGAGCATTGAGTCACCCGGCAGGAAGAAGCCCACCAGCAGCCCGGTTTCAGCAAACACAATGCCGCACACCAGCAGCACGACCCACGGGGCCAAGGCAGGGTCGGCCAGGAAGATCTGGGGGTTCAACCAGTCCGGCAGGAACGACGCCATGGCCGGCTGCACGGGGCCTGCGCCCCCGAAAGTGGATACGGCAAGGTCGCTCATCGCAGAAAAGATCACCCAACAAGCCTACTGGACCGCCGCCGTCGTTAGTTCTTTGCCACCGGGCCGAAGCCAGCGGACGTGTAGCGTTGCCCACAATCCGTGCCGGATGGGCCGCCCCGCCGTCGAAATCGCAAAAGGGCGGCCTATTCCGGCTGTAATCTTGTCCAGTGGCATTGGACTTTACGGCGATCGACTTCGAAACAGCCAACGGCTTCAGGGGGTCCCCGTGTTCGGTGGGACTGAGCAAGGTCCGTGGGGGAGTCGTGGTGGAGGAAGCCTCGTGGCTGATGCGCCCGCCCGAAAACCACGATCACTTCGAATTCCACAACACCCGGATCCACGGGATACGTGCTGAGGACGTCGCCGGGCAACCCAGGTTCGGGGAGCTTTTCCCGGAAATCGGCGCCTTCATCGGTGACGACATCCTCGCAGCACACAATGCAGCGTTCGATCTTGGCGTCATCAGGTCCGGTTTGGAAGTCTCTGGGCTTCCCGGTCCGGCCTATGACTACGTCTGTACCGTGATGCTGTCACGGCGCTGCTATTCGCTGGTGTCGAACTCGCTGCCGTACGCGGCCGAGGAAGCCGGTGTGCCGCTGGTGAACCACCACGACGCCGCCGAAGACGCCCGTGCCTGCGCCGGAATCCTGGTGGACATTGCCAGGCGCAACAACGCCAACAGCATCGCCGAACTCTACCTTTCCCTGGGCCTGAACCTGCCCAAACAGCCCGCATTTGATCCCTCCCACGGGTTGTCGAAGGCCACCAGATCCGCCCTCGCTGTCCGGACCGGCGGTGCGTTGACAGCGGGTCCTGCAGGGACTGCGGAAGCCCCGGGCTGGTCGGCGTGGCCGGAAGAAGGCCCCAACCCCCTGCCCAACCCCGCGGCCGAACCCGGACATCCGCTCTTCGGGCAGACGGTGGTGTTCACGGGCGATCTCGCCATCACCCGGCCTGAAGCGAAGTCGCGGGCCGCTGACATGGGAGCCCGACCGGAAAGCCGCGTTACTGCACGTACGACAGTTTTGATCGTTGGCGACGGATTCGTCGCAGGCGACCTTCGCGCGGGACGACTCACGGGCAAGGCAAAACGCGTTCTGGAGCTGCACGCCAAGGGCCAGCAGATCGAAGTGGTCTCAGAGGGCGAGTTCCTGCAAATGGTGGGCGGCGCCTGAGAGCGACCCTGGCGCTCTCTCACGTCCCGCGGGTTTCCCGCGGACGCTCTCTCACGTCCCGCGGGTTTCCTGCGGACGCTCTCTCACGTCCCGCGGGTTTCCTGCGGACGCTCTCTCACTTCCCGCGGGCCGCCAGGACTGTCGTGCCAGCGGATCGGCGGTTGGGCCGATCTACCACCCGAAGGGAAGGGAGGGTTTGGGCTTTGGGGGTGGGATGTGATTGACGGTTGGGGTGATACGCAGGGGAAGTGAGAGAGCGTGGGGTCATAGTCCGCAACAATGCTTTCTGCAGCCGGGCCGGCGCTCCTAGCCTAAGGTCATGACAAAGCCAACCCTTCCTGTAACGCCAACGCGCCAGACCGGGGCGCGCGTGAACCGCGGGGTTGATTGGCGGGCTGTGTTCGCCTTCCCCAACCCTGTCAACGAGTACGCCGCCCGTATCACCGCCGGCCTCGTGGTGCTGCTGGCTGTCGCGACACTGGTGACGGGTTGGGGCTGGGGCTTGGTGGTCCTGGCCGCAGGATTCTGGCTCCGGGTGCTTTTTGGTCCACGGATTTCCCCGTTGGCGCTGCTGTCCGTTAAGGTCCTGGCGCCCCGGATCGGTCACGCCAAGCTGGTTGCCGGTCCTCCCAAGCGTTTCGCCCAAGGGATGGGTGCCGCCATGACGAGTGCCGCCGTCGTGCTGTTTTTTACTGGCCTCCAGCCGGCCGCCTGGGTCGTCCTCGCATTGTTGATCGTTGCTGCGTCGCTGGAATCGTTTGTTGGCTACTGCCTTGGCTGTGCGATCTTTGGCGTGCTGCAGCGCCGCGGACTCATTCCCGACGACATCTGCGAGGCCTGCAACAACATCACGCTGCGCAGCTTGTAGGGACCTCAGCCGGTAGTGACGGCAATGAGCCGGTCTGCCATGCCGCGAACAACCTCGGGCGCTTCCAGCGCGGCCAACCAGTCTTCGGGGAGGCACTGTTCGCCGTAGTAGGCTCCCAGGATGTTTCCGGCGATGGAGCCGGTGGAGTCGCTGTCGCCGCTGTGGTTGATGGCCACTGCAATCGCTTTGCGGAAGTGCTCTGCAGGGTCACCGTCCGTGGTGGACAGGACAGCGTAAAGGGCGACGGCGAGGGCCTCCTCGGCCACCCACCCCTCACCCAGCGTCGTGGTGAGGTCCTCAGGATTAAGTCCGGCCGTCTCCAGCGACAACTCTAATGCCGCCTGCAGGCGCTCGCGAAGTTCGGGCGCCTGCGTTGACACGCCGTCAGTGTAGGCCAGCGCCTCTTGCGCCGCCCCGCGGATGCTGCCTCCCGCGACGATGTTGTGGATCAGCAGGCTGAAGGCCGCAGCGCTCAGTCGTGCCGAGGGATGGCCGTGCGTCAGAGAAGCAGCATCTGAGCTGAGCTTGTAGACCGCATCCGGGGAGATGTGGGGGATCAGGCCGAACGGTGCCGAGCGCATCACCGTGCCGCATCCTTTGGAGTCGGGATTGACCGGCCGTGCCGCTGTGCCCATCTCGCCGGAAGCGAGTCCGCTCAGGCAGGCGTTGCCGGGCGCCCGCCGGTGCCGGAGCACCTCTTGGGCGTCGATCCACCGGGGCTGCGGGACGGGAGCAGAGGAGGAAACTTCCACATCCTGGGTTGCCAGCCATCGCAGGTAGGCGAGCCAGAGGCAGGCGGTTTCGTCGGCGGCGACTCCGTCGTTTGCCCATTCAAGTGCCTCCACCAGGCCATCCACCGTATAGAGCGTCATCTGGGTATCGTCCGAAAAGTGGCTGCCGCCGTCGAGCTGTCCAAAGGAGGTCAGGCCGTCTGGTCCGTAGTGCGCGCGGATCGCGGCAATGGAGTCGAACTCCACGGCGTAACCCAGGGAATCGCCCAAGGCTCCACCCAACAGGGCGCCATAGACGCGGGAGGGGAAGGACGGCGCGGTGGTGGAGGTAGCTTCAGCACTCATGCCAGTAACTTACCGTGCCCGGGACGCGCCCGCTGATATGGTGGGGAGGCTGTCCGGCGCTGAGAAACTTGGAGAGACATCGTGCGTGAACCTGCTTGGCGACAAACGGGCAAGACTCCCGACTACCGGTTTTCGCTGGCCAACGAACGCACCTTCCTGGCCTGGATCCGAACCTCGCTTGCTTTGCTTGCCGGAGCAGTCGCCGTCGATCAGCTGGCGCCAAATATCGCGCCGACGCCGGTCCGCCTGGTTTTGTGTGTGTTGCTCGCCCTCGTGGGGGCCGGCCTTGCGGCCCTGTCCTACCGCAGGTGGGGCCGGATGGAAGCTGCCATGCGCAACGATGAGGCACTGCCTTTCTCCCGCGTGATGTTGTTCATGACCATCGTTGTTGCCGTCGCGGCCTTTGCCTTCGCGGTGCTGATCCTGGTGGCCCGTTGAGCGGCTCGCAGCAGTGAGCGGAGCGCGGCGGTGAGGGGCGCCATTCCGGAAGCCACCCGCGATCCCGGGCTGCAGCCGGAACGAACTACCCTGGCGTGGCGCAGGACCCTGATCTCCCTGGTGGTGGTGGACCTGTTCATCTGGCGCAGCTGGTTGAAGTCCGAGCCATCTCCGGTCAGTCTCGTCAGCGGCCTGCCCGGGCTCGACTATCAAGGAATCTGCGCCCTCATGGCTGCCGCAGCCACCGTGGTCCTGGCTTCCGTGGTGTGGATCCGGTCCCGACAGCTGCAGGCAGGAATCGCTGCATCCTCCGCGCAGCTGATTCTGGCCAGCACATTGGCCGTCATGGGGCTGGGCGCCGCCGCGATCGCGGCCATTGCCTTGGGCGGATAAGCTCGAGGGTAGGTTCGCGTCCCAGCAACTGTCCAGATTCGGCTGGCAAAATGCTCAAGGATCCCGGACGCACACAAGAGCACCTCGTGCTATCCCCACGTGCTTGGGCACCCGCACACCACCTTCCACCCCGATCGTAAGGACCCGTTCCCCATGACCACTTCTGTTCAGGCCGCTACCGAACCCCAGCCGGGACTCCTGGCCAGGTTGGGCGCCGAAGCACTGGGTTCGTTGTTCATTGTGCTTGTGGCGGTGGGCGTTTCGATCTTCTCGAACCCCTCCGGGGCGCCGCTGCCTGCAGCCTTGGCCACCGGACTGGCGGTTACTGCGGTCATGGCGGCATTCGGCTACATCTCCGGGGGCCATTTCAACCCGGTGATCACCTTGGGCAACCTCATTGCCGGACGCATCCGTGCTGTTGCTGCAGTGGCCTACCTCGCCGCGCAGATCGTCGGCAGCGTGATTGGTGCAGCCCTTGTCTACATCGTGGTGACCATGGTCCCCGTGCTCACGGATTCCCGGGCTGCCTTCGGGTCCACCGCAGCCGGCTTCGGCGAGCACGCCGTGGCGCAGACCCAGATGGCCGGCGTGTTGCTGGTGGAAGTTATTGGTTCGGCTCTCCTTGTTGCCGTCTTCCTCGGCGCTACCGCAGGACGCCGGGCGGTGCCGGCCGTGGCCCCCTTCGCGGTAGGACTTTCGGTGGCTGTGCTGGTGCAATTCGGCCAGGTTCTTGGCAACCTTCCGTTCAACCCGGCCCGCGCTACCGCGCAGGCATTCTTCAGTCCCTCATGGGCCCTGGACGGTCTGTGGCTTTTCTGGGTGGCCCCGCTCATGGGTGCGGCCCTGGCCGGCCTGGCTTTCCGTGGATTCCAGGGCTTGTCCGCTGGCTCTGACGCAGCGGCCGAACCCCAAACCGGTTCCGATGCCATCAACGACGACTTTGATGCGGCCACGGTCGAGGATGCTTCGGACTCCGGAACGGACGACGCCGCTGCGCAGCAGCTTCCGGCCAAGCCGGTACACGATGACGCCCGGGACTTTTTCGACAACAAGAAGGGCTAGCGAGCCGCAAGGGCCGACGACGGACGGCTTGTCTGCGCTTTTTTGTCGGTGCCCACGGTTAGCTTGGAAATATGCGGTTACTCCACACATCGGACTGGCATTTGGGCCGGTCATTCCACGGCGTAGGCATGCTGGATGCCCAGCGCAGCTTCGTGGACCAGCTGGTGGCTTTCGTCCAGGCCCAATCAGTGGACGTGGTGTTGGTTGCAGGAGACGTCTACGACCGTGCGCTGCCCGGCCTGGACGTGGTGAAGCTGCTCGATGACGCCTTGGTCCGGATTACGCAGGCTGGGGCCGCCGTCGTTGTGACCAGCGGCAATCACGATTCCGCCATCAGGTTGGGCTTTGCGTCCCGGCTCCTGGAACGCGGCGGAGTCCATGTCCGGACACGCGTGGAGGAACTGGACGTTCCCGTCCTCCTGCCTTTGCACCCCGGAGGGGATCCGTCGGCCCACGTCGCCATCTACGGGATTCCCTACCTTGAGCCCCGATTGGTGGCGGAGCGGCTGGGCGTCGAAAATGCCAGCCACTTCGACGTCACGAAGGAGGCCGTGGACAGGATTCGGCGCGATGTCGAGCGCCGTCGCGAATCCGGCACCGTTCATCCCGTCGTCCTGGCGCACACTTTCGCCAGTGGAGGCATCACCTCCGAAAGTGAGCGGGATATCAGCATTGGCGGCCTGGGCGCGGTTCCGCTGGACCTGTTTGACGGCTTCACATACACGGCATTGGGCCATCTTCATGGCCGTCAGGAGTTGGCGCCCAATGTCCGTTACTCGGGTTCTCCGCTGGCGTATTCCTTCTCCGAGGCCAAGCACCACAAGGGCGCATGGCTGCTCAACATTGCAAGCGATGGAGCAGCCAGTGTTCAGGAAGTTCGCTGGGAGCCGCCCAATGCGCTGGCGGTCCTGCGGGGAAAGCTGGATGATTTGCTGGCCTCGGAAGAATACGCCTGGGCTGTGAACGCGTACTGCCAGGTCACCCTGACAGATGCCAAACGGCCGCCGCAGGCCATGGAGAAGTTGCGCACGCGATTCCCCGAAACACTGGTTCTTGCCTTTGATCCCGAAGGCGCCGAATCCAGGCCTCAGACAAGTTACAGCAGCCGCCTCGCCGAGGCCGAAAGCGACCTGGACATTTGTTGTGGCTTCCTCGAGCACGTCCGGGGCAGGGGACCTGCGGACTCCGAGGCAGCGGCACTGCGCGAAGCCCTCGAGGCAGTGCGTTTGGAGGAAGCGGAACTATGAGGATCCACCGGCTGGACATCGAAGCATTCGGGCCTTTTGCCACCTCACAGCACATCGATTTTGACCTTTTGAGCGCGCAGGGCCTGTTCCTTCTCAACGGCGCAACCGGCGCAGGCAAAACGAGCATCCTGGATGCCATCTGCTTTGCTCTGTACGGTTCAGTGCCCGGCGCCCGGCAGGAAGGCAAGCGGCTTCGCAGCGATCATGCCCTGCCCGGTGCCGAACCTCGGGTGGTCTGCGAATTTTCCGCACGCGGCAGGCGCTTCGAGGTCACCCGTTCCCCGGCGTGGGAACGCCCCAGCGCACGTGGTCGCAAGGGCTTCACCACCCAGCAGGCAAAAACGCTCCTGCGCGAGAAAGTAGCCGGGCAGTGGGAAGAAAAATCATCAAGGAATGACGAAGTTGGCGCCGAACTTTCCGATGTCCTCGGCATGGACAGGGACCAGTTCACCCGGGTAGTGATGCTGCCGCAGGGCGACTTCGCGGCCTTCCTGATGTCCAAGGCCGGTGACCGGCTTGATCTGCTCCAGAAACTGTTCGGCACCCAGCGCTTTGAAGCAGTGGAGCAGCAACTGGCCCGTCAGGCCGCAGAAGCTGCCAAAGCCGTGGAAGAGAATGCCGCCGAGCTCAAAATGCTCCTGGACAAGGCAGCCTCTGAGCGCGATCAGCTTGGTCTGACGGAAGCCGGGACTGCTGGTGACGATACTCCCTTGGATACCGCTGGTGATCCTGGACTGTGGCTCGCTGAAGTCCAGGCACTCGTTGACGCCGAAGTGAAGCGGCGGCAGGAACGGGCCACAGCCGCTGAGGCTCTGTCCACCCGTCTGAGCGGCGAACTTCGCGAGGAGCAGGAGAAAACGCAGCGGCATGAACGGCTGCGCTCAGCAACGCAGAGAAGAGTTCTCCTCGAACTGGCCGCTCCACGTGCCCTGGAAAACAAGGAGCTGCTTCAAAAGCACCGCCGTGCAGCTGTGCTCAGCGGGCAACTGGAGGCCGTTGATGCTGCCGAGCGCAAGTACACCTCTGCTGAGGCCCGGATGGCACGGCTCAGGGAGAAATTGTCAGCATCGGGACTCGATGCGGAGGACCCCGCAGCCGCACTGGAGAGCGTCAAGACCTCGATTGCCGTCCTTGAAGCGAGGCTTCCGGATGAGCAACGCCTTGAGGAAGTCGCTGCCCGGCTCGATGCGCAGCACAAGGAAGTCGCTCGTCAGCAACTTGCGGCTGAGTCCTTAGCTGCAACCTTGGCGCAACTGCACGGGGACGCCTCGCAGCTTCAGAACCGCATGGAACCCTTGGTGTCCGTTGCCGCTGACGTAGGTGCGACGGAACAGGCAGCATTGGCAGCGGCCGAACTGGTGGGCGTTGTGTCCCGCCACTTAGTGGCCGCCGCTGAGCTGGAGGAGCTCACCGCAAGGCACCTTGAAGCCCGGGCCGCCTCGCAGGATTTCAGGGACAAGTGGCTCGACGTGCGGGAACAGCGGCTCTCGAATGCAGCAGGCGAACTGGCTGCAGCGTTGGAGAGCGGAGAACCCTGTGCCGTGTGTGGAAGCACGGAGCACCCGAATCCTGCCTCGGCGGTCCGTACCGCCCTGTCCCTTGCCCAGGAAGAAGAAGAAGCCAAGGCCCGCTTCGAAGCCAGTGAGGAAGCGCAGGGCCGGCTGGGAGAAAAGCTGTCCGCCGCTGCCCAAATGGTTGCCGGCCTTCAAGCCCAAGGCGGATCAACGGATCCGGCCGAAGCGGACGATCGTTTGGCCAAGGCCGAGGCTGCCGCCTCTGCCGCCAAGCAAGCCGCCGCTTTGCTGGACGAACTGCGGGCACGCCAGGAAAAGGTCGCCCAGCGGCTGCTCACTGCGCAACAGCAGCATGCAGAGTGCTTGCAGGCCGAAGGGCAGGCATCATCGAGCGTCCTGCTGCTCCAGGAGCAACATGAAGTCCTGGAGGCCGGGCTTTCGGCGTTGCGGGCCGGTTTCCCCAGCTTGCGCGATCGCTTGGAGGCGGTGTCGGCGGATTGCGCGCTGCTTCAGGCAGCCACCGATGCCGGGTCCGAGCTCGCCCGTGCTACACAAGCCCGTCTCGAAGTCAAAGAGTCGTTGGAGAAGGCGCTCCTGACAGCGGGATTTTCCTCTGCCGCCGAAGCCCGCCATGAAATCCTTTCACCCGCCGATGTGGTGGGTCTTGAGAAGGACATCGCGGATTTCGACGCCGAGACCGCCCGCCTGGATGAGCTGTTCGCGAACGAGGACCTCGCCCTGGCAGCCAAGGAAATCAGTATCGGCGCCCTTCCCTTGTCCGACGCTGAGCTTGCCGAGGCACAGCGCGCGGTGTCAGTCGCGGCCGAGGATTCACAGGCGGCGGCGCTGGCAGCGGGCCTTGCGGGAAAGGCCTCCGAAACAGTCCGCCGATTGCGATCCAACTATGAGGACCTCGCCGAGGCCGGGAATGAACCCCGGATGCGCGCCCTGATGCTGGCCGGCCTGGCCGAAACTGCCCGGGGCTCCGGGGACAACGGATACCGGATGAGTTTGAACACTTACGTCCTGGCAGCACGACTCGAGCAAGTCGCCCTCGCTGCGTCCGAGCGGCTGGTATCCATGAGCGACGGCCGTTACACGCTGCAGCATACGGACGCCAAGGCCGCCCGGGGTGCAAAGTCGGGTCTCGGCCTGGAAGTAGTGGATGAATGGACCGGCCAGCGGCGTGACACCGCCACGCTCTCCGGCGGCGAATCTTTCATGGCGTCGCTGGCCTTGGCACTGGGCCTGGCGGACGTGGTGCAGCAGGAGGCCGGTGGCGTGGACATCGAGACGCTGTTCGTGGATGAAGGCTTCGGGAGCCTTGATGAGCAGGCGCTGGAACAGGTGATGGATGCCTTGGAGGGACTACGCGACGGCGGCAGGGTGGTTGGGCTGGTCAGCCACGTGGCGGAGATGAAGCAGCGCATCACGAGTCAACTTCAGGTGGTCAAGGGACGCAACGGCTCCAGCGTGCGCTTCGCCGAAGCTGTTCCCGCCTGAATACCATCCGATAGACTTGTTCCGTTACACCGGGTCGCGCGCATCGGGAGGAGGGACGATGCGCACACTTTAGCGAACCCGGATTAATGGAAAAATCTACTGTGGCCCCTAAGCCCGATTCACCCGCGGCCCTCCGCCGCTCACGCTTGCCAGGCCGATTCGCCCGGCTTCCTGAACTGGCCGGACCCGGATTCCTGCCGTTGGGGCTTTTCGCAAGACTGCCCCTGGCCATGCTGACCGTGGGCACCCTGACCCTGATCACGGCAGTCAGCCACTCTTACGCCGTCGGTGGCATGGCCGCCGGAGCTGTTGGCATCGGGTCGGCCCTCGGAGCACCTGTCCTTGGTTCACTGGCGGACCGCGCAGGCCAGAGGGTTGTGCTCCTTGTCGCAGCAGTGGTCAACACCCTCGCCGTGGCCGCTCTCTTGGCTGCGGCCTACCTCACCCCGGCTTACGGCTCGCCGGCAGATGCTGTGGGAGTGCTCATCGCGGCCTTCCTGGCCGGTGCCAGCTGCCCGCAGGTAGGCCCCATGGCCCGTGTCCGGTGGATGGCGTTGACCACCAGGAACCTCTCACCGGCCGCAACCGGAGGCAGCAGAAGCGTGGCCTCCAACAGGGCCGACCTGGACACGGCCCTGTCCTATGAAGGCACCGCCGATGAGATCACCTTTGTCCTGGGACCGGCTTTGGTGGGTCTGCTTGCAAGCCTCGTGGCGCCGTGGTTGCCCCTCGCCCTGGCAGCACTGATGACAATCACGCTGGTTCCAGCCTTTGCGGTGCACCCCAGCCAGTTGGCCGTGGTGCCCGCACCGCGGGTGCCGCGTGCCGGCGTCGAAAGTTCCGTCGAACAGGAAACAGCACTTACGCGCCGCAGCCGATGGTCAGGTGCCGTGGTGGCAGTTCCCGTGGTGGCGATGGTGTGTATGGGCACATTCTTCGGTGCCACCCAGAATGCGCTCAGCGCCTATTCCGCCCAGTACGCGACGGCCGAGATCGCTGGACTCCTGTACGCGGTGATGGGCCTTAGCTCGGCCGTTGCGGCCCTGTCCGTCGCTTTTTGGCCGCAGCGTTTCAGCCTCGCCTCACGGTGGGTTGCCGCCGCATTGGCCATGACGGGCCTGTCGGCGTTGCTGTTCCTGCCGTCGGGCATCTGGCCGATGGTGTTTGTCCTGCTGCTCCTTGGCATCCCCGTGGGTCCGGTGATGGTCACGGTCTTCAGTATCGGCGGTGTCGTGGCTCCGGCCGGCCGCATGGCTACGGTCATGACGGCCCTGGCCAGCGGAATCGTGGCGGGCACGGCGCTGGGATCCTACCTGGCGGGCCAACTCGCGCAAACCCAGGGGGCGGCGGCTGCGTTCGGGGTCTCCATGGGTGCCGCAGCTGGTCTTCTGCTGCTGGGTGCCGTCACCTGGCTGGTCATGAAGCGCCGTCCCCAGTCCTAGCCACTCCAAAAAGCGGCCCTGCACGGGCAACAGCGCAGATGCTACGCGCTGTTCCGGTAGCCAGTGGGGGAGTTGCCGAAGGCTGCCCGGAAGATCCTGCTGAAGTGGGCGGCGTCGGTGAAGCCCCACCGGGCAGCGATGGCGGTGACGGGACGGTCTGCGAGTACCGGGTCCCTCAAGTCGCGCCGGCACCGTTCAAGCCGCCGCTGCCGGATGGACGATGCCACGGTGGTGCCGATTTCCTGGAAGAGGTCGTGGAGGTGCCGAGTGGAGATATAGTGCGCTGCGGCGATGGTGCCGGGGGAGAGTTCGGGATCTCCGAGATTGGCTTCGATGTAATCGTGGATACGGCCGAGGAGCAGCAGGTGCGGGTCCCTACCGGTTTCGATGAGTTGGTCGAGTTCGCCGTTGAACAGCGTAGTTACCAGGTCCAGGGCGTTATGGACCAGCCGCAGGCCATTGGCGCCGGAGAGGGCTTCGAGGTTGTCGGCGAGCTTCACCAGGAACGGACTGATCAGTTCCCCCAGGCCTTGGTCGCCCGGTATCCGTAGCGCAGTCACGTGTCCCATGGCCTCCGCCGGCAAGTCGAGCAGCACGTGCGGGAACATCAGCACCAAGGTGCGGAAGTCGTCGTCGAAAGTGAGCTGGTAGGGGCGGGAGGTGTCGTAGATGGACAGATCGCCCGGGCGAAGCACCGCCTCCCGTTCGTCCTGGACCAGCCGGCCCGAGCCAGCCAGTTGGATGCTGAGCTTGAAGAAGCGGCCCGTGGATCCGGCGATCAACTCCGGAGTGCGCAGGACAGTATGCGGTCCCGCGGTAACTTCCACCACCGAGATCTGGCCCAGTACCCGGGCCCGCATCACGCCGTGGAAAGCCGAGTCCCTCGGGCCGGTTGCAGCCAAGGGAACGAAGGACGCAGAGATGGCCCGGCTCCATTCCTGGAACGACTCCGCGACGATGGTTTGAACGGTTGCGGGGTCCGTGTGAGCTGCGACGGTCATCGGACTCCCTTCGTGAGCTTGCCCACGATTCTACACCGGTCGTCCCCGTCGGAAACGGCGTGCGTGCTCTGACAAATACCCTGCCGTGTGAGACAAGTCACGCAGTGTTCCGGCGGTGGAAGATTGCGGAAACACTACGTGCCGCGCCCTTCTCCCGCGGCACCGAGGCAGGAGCAGGAGCACACTATGAGCGTGGACAATCCCGTCAAAGGCAGGACCGCCGGCACCGTCAGCACCAAGCGGCGGTTGGGCGTACCGGCTGTGACCTTCATGATTATCGCGGCCTCTGCGCCGCTGACCGTTCTGGCTGGGGGAGTCACCACCACTTTCGGCGTAACCGGAGTGACCGGCGTGCCATTGTCCTTCCTGGTGTTGGGTGCCATCCTGGCGCTGTTCGCCGTCGGTTACGCGGCGATGAGCCGGTACGTTACCAACGCGGGCGCCTTCTACGCCTACATCGCCCAAGGCATTTCGCGGCCGGCCGGTGTCGGGGCTTCGTTGATAGCCCTGATGGCGTACAACCTGATGCAGGTAGGCATCTACGGCTTGTTTGGCTTCACGGTTTCTTCGCTGTTGTCGGCGCGGCTGGGCGTCAGCGTTCCTTGGTGGGTCCCGGTGCTGGTGTGCATCGCCATCGTGGGGTGGCTCGGGGTCAACAGGGTGGATCTGTCCGCGAAGGTCCTTGGTGTCCTGGTGGCCCTGGAGTTCCTGGTGGTCATCATTTACGACGTCATGAGCCTGGCAGTGGCTCCCGAAGGTGTCAGTGCAGCGAGCTTCAGCCCGGACAGCCTGTTCGTCCCAGGCGTGGGCGCGGTCCTGTCCTTCGGCATTGCCGCCTTCATGGGATTTGAATCCGCCGCAATTTACGGCGAAGAGTCCAAGGACCCGCAGCGCACCGTCGCCCGGGCCACCTTTGCGGCGGTGGGCATCATCGCTGTTTTCTATGCTGTTTCAGCCTGGGCCATGACTGTGGGAACGGGCCCCTCCGCAGTGGTCGAGACCGCTGCCACCAGTGGCCCGGACATGATTTTCGCCTTCCTCGGCGAACACGGTGGGTTGCTCCTGAGCGACATCGCGCAACTCCTGTTTGTCACCAGCCTTTTTGCGGCCCTCGTGAGCTTCCATAACGCGGTGGCGCGGTACTTCTTCTCCCTTGGCCGCGAACGGGTCCTTCCGGGAGCGCTGGCCAAGGTGCGTGCGGAAAGTGGCGCGCCGTTCGCAGGTTCGCTCGCGCAGACGGTGATCGCCGTCGTCGTAACCATTGGCTTTGCGGTCGCGGGCTCCGGTTCCGAACTCGGCGAACTGTACCCCGTCCTGACCATGTTCACGTGGCTGACCAACAGCGGCGCCCTTGGGCTGGTGCTTCTGATGACCGTTGTTTCCGTGGCCGTGATCGGCTTCTTCCGAAAGAACGGGCATGGTGCAAGCCTCTGGGTACGGTTGGTTGCGCCGGGCCTGGGCTTCGTCCTGCTGGCCCTCGTCCTGGTGCTGATTGTGTCCAACTTCAACGTGTTGCTGGGCCAGTCGGAGTCCACCGCTGCCAGCTTTGTCCTGCCCCTGTTGGTCCTGCTGCCGGGCGTGGCGGGCATCATCTGGGGCTTGTGCCTCCGGCGCTCGCAGCCGGCGTTGTACGCACGGATTGGCCACGGCTCGGAAGACTGAACCGTTCCGAAACGAAAGCGTCCCCGGCAGGTTCTGCCGGGGACGCTTCCGCGTTGTGGGTGCTTAGATTGCGGGATTCAATTCGGGGCTGTGGTGGCTGACGCTGATCAAGCGGCCATGCGCTCCGAACGTGAAGTGGACCGGATCGACGCCGGCTTCGTCCCAACCGAACAGGCTGCCGTGGGAACGGATGGCGTTGAGGTCGCGGTGATCGGCAATGGTCACCGATCCGCACGGAATCACCTTCTCGCGCCACGTGAACACGAAAATGCCCGGCCTGACCTGTAAAACTGTGTTGGAATCGGTGTCCGCCAAGCCTTGCTCCGGACCTGCCAGGCACTGCCACGTGTACCAGGTGGGGCTCAGGTAGACGTGCTCGTAGGCGTGGACCGGGCTGTAAATCCATTCGACGCGGCGCCCGATCAAGCCGGTGCTTTCCCCGATGGCGTCACCTCTGGCTGTGAAGCCCTCCAGCGTGCCGACCCGGAAATCATGCTGCACGGCCGTGGCCCCCGCGGTTGCCCGGCCCAGCTGCGCGCCGATGTACAGGGCGCGGCCGTTGGCCAGGTCCGCAATGAGCGAGACCGCGAGTCCAGCATCAAAACTGCTGTGCCACTGCGCATAGTAGAGGTCCTCGGCAACCTTGAAGACCTCGTGGGTCGAGGTGCCCGTGTAGCCTGCGGCTGTCCACGTGACTTCTTCTTCGCCGAAGCTGAAAGTCATTGGGCCGCCGTCGCCGACCACCGTCAGTTCCTTGCCCGCCAAATCCTGGACGGTGGGCGCCTTGTTGGCATCGAAGCCGGGCGCCAGGCCGTCCAGGGGCAGCCAGTTGGAGGTGTCAAGAAGATTCAGGCTCATGGGGTTCCTTCCGAAACTCGAACAAGGCCAGGCCAAGGCGGTCCTGTCCTTCGTCGAGTATTCGAGATCCGCCGGCCCTCAGTCTTGTGTGCCGGGGCACACTCCTTGGCGTGGAACGAATGACCTCAGGCCAGTTGGCTTTCGATACGTGCCGCACTGGCCGCCAAGGCCTGGCCCACCTCGTCGGCGTCCTGGTCAAGCCGGATATAGACGACGGCGATCGCGGCCGGCCGCCCGCCCGGAACCTTGATGGGGGCGGCAATGGAGGACAATCCGGCGACTACTTCATCATGGCTGGTGGCGTAGCCGATCCGTCGGGCTTCATGGGCTTCAGGCCGGTACGGGTTGCCTGCTCCCACCTGCTGCCAACGTTCTTCGGTCATGGTTGATTGAATGGCAATGCCGGGGGCGCCCGTGCTGACGGGGTGCCGACTCCCGGGATGTTGCGCGAGGGCCGCGCCGGTGTGGCGCGGTTCAACCGTCACCAGGGTGACGCATTCCTGGTGGTCCCATACAGCGATGAAGGCTGTCATGTGCAGGGTGTTGGCCAACTGCGTGAGCTCGGGCAACGCGGCGGTTTGCAGGTTCCTTGAGACTCCGCTGGCCAGGACGGAAAGGCCAGGGCCGGGCTGGACCCGTCCGGAGTCGTCGCGGACCAGCAGGGAGTGGTCCTCCAGGGTCCGGAGAATCCGGTAGGCGACGGAGCGGTGAACACCCAGGGCTTCGGTGAGTTCCCCGATGCTGAGGGGGCGATCGGCTGCGGCGAGGATCTCCAGGGCGCGGATTCCGCGGGAGAGTGTTTGCGACGGCGGGACTTGGGTCCCCGCTTGCTGCTGGCTGTTGACGCCGCTGCGTGGATTCATGCGAACCATCCTATGTTGGCGGCGTGTTGGCATGGCTGTGCTTTGGGTCACAGCCTGTAGTATTCTTTCCTAACTGACCGTTCTGTCGGTTATGCACGTCTCGCATCGCATCCTCACCCAATGGAGTTCCAATGACCGCAACTTCCACTGTCGACTCGCCGACGGGCCCAAGCAGCAAGCGCGAAGAGCGCCGGGTGCTGGCGGGAACCCTGGTGGGCACCACCATCGAGTGGTACGACTTCTTCATCTTCGCCCAGCTCACAGCCACACTGCTGGCACCGTTGTTCCTTTCTCCCCTGGAAAAGTCCAACCCGGGAGTCGCCCAGCTCCTGTCCTTCGCCACCATCGGCATCAGTTTCCTCTTCCGCCCCCTCGGCGCGTTCGTGGCAGGCCACCTGGGCGACAAGATGGGACGCAAGGCCGTGCTGGTCATGACGCTGGTCATGATGGGAGCGGCTACGGCGCTGATCGGTGTTCTTCCCACGTACGAGACGATCGGTCTTTGGGCGCCTGTGCTGCTGATTTTCCTCCGCGTGGTCCAGGGCTTCTCGGCCGGCGGCGAATGGGGCGGAGCGGCCCTGATGGCCGTGGAGCACGCCCCCATCAAGAAGCGCGGGCTCTTTGGCGCCTACCCCCAGATTGGCGTGCCGATCGGCATGATCCTCGCCACGGGACTGTTGTTCTTCCTGCAGTCGGGCATGTCGAAGGAGGCGTTCACGGCCTGGGGCTGGCGGGTGCCGTTCCTGCTGTCGGTGGTCCTGATCGTGGTGGGCTACTTGATCCGTCGCGCGGTTGGTGAGAGCCCGGTCTTCAAGGAGCTTTCCCAGCGCAAGGCCGAGAGCAAGGCACCCCTCGGTGAACTCTTCCGCCGGAACAAGAAGGAAGTTGTTCTCGCTGCCCTGATCTTCATCGCCAACAACGCCGCAGGCTACCTGCTCATTGCCTTCTTCATCTCCTACGCCACCAAGGCACTGAAGATGCCGGCGCCCCAGGTCTTGCTGGCCACCACCATCGCCTCCTTCGGCTGGCTCATCTTCACCATGGTGGGTGGTTGGCTCTCCGACAAGATCGGTCGCGTGAAGACGTTCCTGATCGGTTACGGCTTGGTGTTTGCCTGGATGATCCCCATGTTCGTCCTGATCGACAGCAAGGACATTTTCCTTTACGGAACGGCCTTGTTCATCCTGACCATCGGCCTTGGGCTTTCCTACGGTCCGATGTCCGCCATGTACGCAGAAATGTTCCCGGCCCAGGTGCGCTACTCGGGCATCTCGATCGGTTATGCCCTGGGCGCCATTCTGGGTGGTGCATTTGCGCCCTTGATTGCCCAGGCCTTGCTGGACTCCACCAAGTGGTCCGGGTCGGTGGGCCTCTACATCATGGGGCTGTGCATCATCTCGGCAGTCGGCGTGATCCTCGCCAAGGAAACCCGAGGCCGCCCGCTTGGTTACAGCGTGCACCACTAGCAGCCAAGGCAAAGAGGGGCGCAGTCGTCACGGCTGCGCCCCTCTTGCTTCGCGCTGGAAACGGAAGCTCCATGGGGCAACGGCAGATTCGATCAAGCACTGTTCGAAAGATCCCAGTCGAGCTGCGTCATTTTTGCATGTAGGCAGGCACTCCAAGATGGTGCTGTGAGGAATGAACTCATCAAATCTTTGGGGGACTTAATGAAGAAAATAAGCAATGCCGGCCTGAGTATCGGGCTGTTGATGATCCTGGTCGGTTGGATACTCGACATGTATGCCTTGCCGGGCAGCCTTGGGCCCTTGGTGATGAAAGCCGGTGTTGGCATCCTCGTAGCAGCTTTGGCGCTTTTGATGTGGAGAGGGCTCAGGATTTACAACGAACGTCCGGACACATGAAATCGGCGCGGTTCCTTCAACTACCGCCGCCCGACGTGGGCCCTACGCGCGGACGAAGCTGCTGGCTCTGTCCTTTGGCCGCAGCACCCTTCAACAAGTCCATGACGTCCTCGTCCGTCAATTGCTCGAAGTGCTGGTAGAAAGCGCCCACTGCATGAAACTTGCCCGGGGTGTGGAGGGCCATGACGATGTCGCAAACCCGCGCCAGTGATGATGAGGCCTCCAAAGACGCCACTGGAACAGCGGCGATCACGGTCTTCGCTCCGCCTGCCCTGACGGCTTCCACAGCGGCGCGCATGGTGGCCCCGGTTGCAAGGCCGTCGTCTGCCAGGACGACGGTCTTCCCGCGGAGATCGTGGCTGGTCCCCGGATACTCCGTGGCCCGGCGGAGCAGCTCGGAACGTTCGTGGGCTTCCACAGTGTCCAAGGCCGACTGCGGGATACCGCGGGCGAGGATGAGTTCCCGGAGCGGCCTGTTGATGATCCGGAGCACATCGCCACCTGACCACGCCAATGCGCCGAAAGCAGTTTCATCCCTGCCCGGGATACCGAGTTTGCGCACGAGTACGGCTCCGAAGGGCAGGTAAAGTTCCGAGGCTGCTGCGGCGGCCACAGGGACACCTCCCCGGGCGAGACCCAGGACGATGGCATCGGGACGCTCCCTCAACTGCGGGAGTGCTTCAGCCAGGCGCCGACCGGCTTCCGGCCGGTCCTTGAAACGCATGCCCATCTGCTCCACTTCCACGTCTTCCAGTGCTCTCCCAAGCCTACCTTCCGCACCTTGCCCACCGCCCCCTCCACTGAAAGCATGGCCTTGTGAACAAGCCCATCGGATATTGGATCAAGAGGCTGGACGCGGCGCTGGAGGTCCAGTTGGATCGCACGCTGGCGCGGATCAAGCTGACCCGCCGACAATGGCAGACCCTGGCCACGCTGGCAGATGGTGCCATGCTTCCGGACCAGCTCGAAGAAGTGCTGAAGCCTTTGTGGGGTGGCGATGACCGCCTGCGTGAGCGTGAACTTGCCGCCTTGGTGGGACACGGAATGATCACCATGATCGATGACCGCCTGGCACTGAGTGAGCGTGGGCGGGAGAGGTACCACCAGGCGCAGCAGCTGGTGGAAGATGCCCGCCACGATCTCTCCATGGGTATCGGCATCGACGAATACGCCATGGCCGTCAGTGTCCTGGAGCGCATGAGCCTTAACGCCGAACGGCTGGCCCGCTAAGGGACCAGCCGTTCGGCGGTTGGAGACTAGACTCCCAGGAACTCGATGGCGGCCTCCTTGAAGGCCCTGCTGGTGATTACGTTGGTATGCGTGCGCCCCGGGATAACCAGGGTTTCCGCCAGCCCGCCGCGTTTTGCTGCCATGGCGGCCAGCTCCGGCATGGTTGCTGCCCGTTCATCCTTTTCACCGGCGACCAGCAGGAGCGGCATGTGCGGGGCCGCCTCAGCGGGATCGAACGGCTCGCCCTTGATGGCCTCAATCAGGGACAACATGGCGAACAGGTTGTTGCTGGGCAGCAGCTGGGCCATCTTCAAGAGCCCGTTGGTCGATTCGTCCTCGATGGGAGTGCCGTCAGCGAGGTGCCTTTGGGCAGCAGCGAGGTCGAAGGCGGCCAAGGGGTCAGCTGAGCTTGGTCCGCCCAGGACAATCCTGTGCACCAGGTCCGGCTGCGTGGCACCGAATTCCCACGCCAGCCGGGATCCCAGCGAGTAGCCGATGACGTCCAGCCCGGTGGAGGGGTCGCCGTCGCGCAGGGGCCGGGCTCCGGCGTCGGTCACTATCTGCAGGAGGTCCGCGCGGATCCGGCTTGGCGTGTAGGAATCCAGGTCTTCGGGGGAGTGGCTCCGGCCGTGTCCCGGAAGGTCCACGGTGATGATCCGGCGCCCGGCTTCCTGAAGAGTGGTGATCCAGCCGCTGTCTGCCCAGTTCAGCTTGCTGGAGGAGGAGAAGCCATGAATCAGCAGGACGGGTCGGAGCCCGGCGTCGGCAGCCGGCTCATGAACTTCCACGAACAGTCCAGGATCCGTACCTTCCACGGTGTGTCTGTGCTGTTCCACGGTGTGCCTGCCGGTCATCATGTCAGTCCTCATCGAGTACGGCGCTCAGGCGGACCCGGCGCTTGGGTGCTTCGTCCTTCGGAACAGTGCCCACGATTCCGGCGGTATCGTCCGGAACCTCGAACACGATCAGCGGGGCGCCCACGTTGATGGTTTCCCCGGGCGCTCCGTGAATACGGACAACTTTACCCGCCTGGGGGCTCGGCAATTCGAGTGCGGACTTGCTTGTTTCCAGCTCAACGATCGGTTGGTTGCGTTCAACCTGCTGTCCCGGTTCCACCAGCCAGTCCAGCACAGTGGCCTCGATGAGGCCTTCGCCCAAATCCGGAAGAGGAAAGGAAATTTCAGCCACGGCGGTACTCCAGTACTCGTTGGATCCCAAAGAGGATGCGGTCGATGTTGGGAATGTATTCGTCCTCCAGGTCACCGGAGGGGTAGGGCACGTCAAAGCCGGTGACGCGTTCCACCGGGGCCTTCAACGTGTCGAAGCACTGTTGGGTGATGAGCTGGGCGACTTCGGCGCCAAGGCCTGAGGTCAAGGGGGCTTCATGGACGACGACGGCGCGCCGCGTCTTTCCCACGGACCTCGCCAAAGCCTCGGCGTCGATCGGCTTCAGCCAGCGCAGGTCGAGGACTTCGACGTCGATCCCGTCCTCTGCGGCGAGCTCAGCGACTTGGAGGCAGCGGGACACCATGGCGCCCCAGGCGACGAGTGTCAGGTGCCGGCCTTCCCGCGCCACGCGGGCTCCGGTGGGCCGGCCGTCGTCGGACGTCGTATCCACCGCCCCCTTCTGCCAGTAGCGGGATTTCGGTTCCATGAAGATCACTGGATCCGGCCGCGTGGCCGCGTACTTGAGCAGATGGTAGGCATCGTGCGGGTTCGACGGCGAGACCACCTTGAGGCCAGGCACGTGGGCAAAGAGGGCTTCCAGGCTCTCGCCGTGGTGCTCGGGAGCGCGGATGCCGCCGAAGCTGGGCACGCGCAGGGTGATGGGCATGGGCACGGTGCCCCGGCTTCGGTAGTTCATCCGGGCGATCTGGCAGATGATCTGGTTGATGGCCGGATAGGCGAAACCGTCGAACTGGACTTCGGGAATGGGGTGGAAACCCGCCATGGCCAGTCCCACGGACATGCCCAGGATGCCCGATTCAGCAAGCGGGGTGTCGAAGACGCGGTCCTCGCCATGCTTGGCCTGAAGACCGTCGGTGATGCGGAAGACGCCGCCGAGGCGGCCGCAGTCCTCTCCAAAGATGAGGGACTTGGGGTTTTCAGCCAGCACCTCATCGAGCGCCAGGTTCAGGGCCTGCTGCATGGACAGTTGCTGGATGCCTGGGGCTCCAGTGTTCGTGGAGGGCATTGCGGTGATGGTCTCAGACATGTTCTGACTCCTCGCGCCACGCGGTGGCCTGGGATTGAAGGGCGGGAGTTGGCTCCTGGAAAACCAGGCCGAACATTTCGGCGCCCGGGCGGGGGCCGAGGTCCTGGATTCCGGCGCGGATGGTTTCCACTTCTTCCTCTGCCTGGCGTTGAGCTTCGGCAAAGAAGGCCTCGTCTGCCACGCCGTCGCTGAGCAACCGCTGCTTGAACCGCGCCAGGGGGTCCTCGCCGGCGTCCAGGCGTTCCTCCTCCAGGGTGCGGTAGCGGCCGGGGTCATCTGCGGTGGAGTGTGGTCCGCGCCGATACGTCATGGCCTCGATCACCACCGGACCGTTGCCGTTCCGGCAGTGGGCGAAGGCGGACCGGGTGGCCTCGTACACGGCGACGACATCGTTGCCATCGACCTGCACTGCCGGAATGCCGTAGCCGGCCGCCCGGGCTGCCACGGATCCTCCTGCCACCTGGCGTTCGGTGGGGACGGAGATGGCCCAGCCGTTGTTCTGGATGAAGAACACCACCGGAGCCTTCATGACGGCTGCGAAGTTCATGGCCTCGTGTACGTCTCCCTGGGAGGAAGCACCGTCGCCGAAGTAGGTCATGGCCACGCCCGTTTCCCCGTCAGGGCAGGAGAGCGTCTGGCCGTGGGCCCAGCCGACGGCGTGCAGGACGGAGCCGGCCACGACGGCCTGGATGGGCGCGAACCTGGATTCCATGGGGTTGTACATCCCGCCGTGCCACGTGGCTTTGTGGGTCGACATATAGCCCACCATGTCGAGCTCCATGGCTCGAGCCACACCCAATTCACGGTAGGTGGGGAACACGAAGTCCCGGCTCCGGTCCACGGCGTATCCGCTGCCCACCTGGGCTGCTTCCTGCCCGAGTTCGGGCGCGTATCCGGGGATGATTCCCTGGCGTTGCCATGCCACCGCTGAGGTGTCCAGGTGCCGGACCACTGCCATCAGCGTGTAGAGCTCGCGGAGTTGGTGGTGGGTGAGCGGGGCGGCGTCGTCGACGGCGGCCAGCGTGGGTTTGGTCGTCATGGCTGTGACCCTAGTCACCGACGTGGGCTCTTGGCAATAAGCTCAGTGCCAAGCAAACACTTTGTACAAGTTGAACAAGCAAAGAAGCCCTGCACGGTACAAACTGTGCAGGGCTTCCAGGATGTTGCTGACAGAAGACTATCCGACGCGGTGCGTTTCCTTGCCGGCTTTTGCCCTGGCGTTGAGGAAGCATCCGGCGGCAATCACCAGGATAAGGAGGAACGTACCGATGAGCTGGCCGGCACTCTCCGGGTTGGCGAAGCCGACGACGAAGATGATGCCCAGCAGGACCAGTCCCACAATGGTGAGGTAGGGGAAGCCCTTCATGCGCAGGGGCAGCTCAACGCCTTCGCGGTCTGCCCGGCGGCGCAGGATGAACTGTGAAACAAGCGCCGTTCCCCACACCACCAGGCAGGTCGAACCCACGAGGTTCAGCAGGGCGGGCAGGATTTTCTCCGGGAACAGCAATTCGAGGACCGTGGCGACGAAGCCAAAGGCCACCGAGATTCCGACGGCGGCTACGGGCACCTTGGCGCCGTTCAGCTTCGACAGGATCCGTGGTGCCTCGCCGCGCTCGGAGAGGGAGAAGATCATGCGGGATGCGCCGTAAAGGTTGGCGTTCAAGGCCGAAAGCAGCGCTACGACGGCCACCAGGGTGATGGCGGTTCCGGCGCCGGGAATCCCTGCGATGTCGAGGACTCCGGCAAAGGGTGACTTCAGGCCATCCGAACCCACGGGGAGGATCGCCGCGATGACAAAGACGGACCCGATGTAGAAGACCAGGATGCGCCAGACCACCGTGCGGATCGCCTTGCCCACGCTGTGTGCGGGGTTCTCCGTCTCGGCTGCTGCGACGCTGACAATTTCCGTGCCGCCGAAAGCGAAGATCACGACGAACAGGGCGGCAGCCATGCCGCCGATGCCATGGGGTGCGAAGTCGCCGAAAGCGGAGAGTCCGGGGGAGGGGACGTTCGGAAGCCAGCCGAACAGCAGTGCGGCGCCAATGAGCAGGAAGATGACGATCGCCGCAACCTTGAGGATGGCGAACCAGAACTCGAATTCGCCGAAGTTCCGGACTCCCACCAGGTTGATTCCGGTGAAGACCACCATGAAGACCAAGGCAAGGATCCACACGGGGATGACCGGCCATACGGAGAAGAGCAGCCCCGCAGCGCCCAGTGCTTCGGCGGCAATGACTACCACTAGTTGCAGCCACCACAGCCAGCCGATGGTTCCGCCTGCGGTTTTGCCCATGGCCTTTTCTGCATAGACCGAGAAGGCGCCGCTGTTGGGGTTTGCTGCCGCCATTTCACCAAGGGCCCACATCACCAGGATGATCAAGGTTCCGGCAATGAGATACGAGATCAGGACCGCCGGCCCCGCGGCCTGAACGCCTGCGCCGGAACCGAGGAAGAGGCCGGCGCCGATTGCGCTGCCGAGCCCCATCATGGTCAGTTGCCTCGGTTTGAGCGAATGCCCAAGGCCTGAGGTTGGGGCAGGAGCCGCGATGGACTTCGTTGTCATACGTGTCTACCTTCTATGGATTGCAAACGGGTTTGGCGTGCCCGCCTCGTGGGCTGGACAAGCGGGCGTCGACGACGCAGCAAGAGCCGTGGAATAATTCTCGCAGTTTGTAAGATACATCACTTTTTGCTTAGGCGATGTGATGGGTAGGGATCCCCGGGGACAGGAACTTTGATGCTGGTCGATGCGCTTGATGCAAAAATTGTACGTTTTTTCACTGATTCGCCGCGATCCTCCGTGCTGGAGGCATCCCGCGTGCTCCGGGTCGCGCGCGCCACAGTGCAGTCCCGGATCGACAGGATGATCGAAAACGGGGTCATTGGTTCCTGGGTGCCGCAGCCGGATCCGGCCAACTTCGGCTTTCCGGTGGTTGCGTTCTGCTCGGTCACCATCACCCAGGAGATCGGCCACGACGCCATCATCGAGAGCCTGAGTGCCATCCCGGAGATCATCGAAGTCCACACCGTGACAGGCAATTCGGACCTGATGGTGCGGATTGCGGCACGGTCCAATCCCGACATGCAGCGGGTCCTGGACGCCATGATCGCCACCAAATCCGTGGTGCGGTGCTCATCGGTGATAGTGCTGAACAGCCACATCCAGGGCCGGACCCTGCCGCTGATGGAGGCTGCCGCCAAGCCCGTGTGACGCATGGCATTTTGCTGGAGGGCCGCAGAGTCGTACCATTAGTTCTAGTCAACATGACTTTAACTAGCGCAGTCCGAACCTCAGGGGCTGCTTCAAGCGGCGATGAAGCGAGGTGTACGCCGTGAATCCAAGCTCCGCCAACGTCGCCGAAAGGCGGCTTGCGCCGCCGTCGTTGGCTATTTCCACGGTGATTTTCGCCCTCCGCCCCAGCGAAAAATCCGGCAGGCCCACCCTCTGGCTCCCGTTGGTCCGCCGGATCAGGGAACCCTACAAAGCCATGTGGGCCCTCCCCGGAGGCCCTTTGGCCCACGACGAGTCACTGCGGGACGCAGCCTCCCGCAACCTCCGCGAGACCACCGGCCTCACGCCCCACTACCTGGAGCAGCTCTACGCCTTCGGTGGCCTGCACCGCTCGCCCAGCCAGCGTGTTGTCTCAATCGTCTATTGGGCCCTGGTACAGCCAACCGAGGCGGCGCTCGCCGACGAATCCGAGAATGTGCGGTGGTTCCGGGCGGACAAGGTCGGAGACCTCGCCTTCGACCACAAGGCGATCGTGGACTACGCCCTCTGGCGCCTGCGCAACAAGATGGCCTACGGATCCATTGCCTACCACCTGCTGGGGGAGTACTTCACCTTGGCGCAGGTCCGTGAAGTCTATGAAGCGGTCCTTGACCGCCAGCTCGATCCCGCGAACTTCCGCCGCCACATCAAAGCCACGCCGGAAATAGAAGAAACCGGTGAATATCTCCAGGGCGGCAAACACCGTCCCCCACGCCTCTACCGCTTCACCGGAACACCCGGCCTCGGGCCAGACAACAGGAGTACACCATGAGCAGCGTCAACACCGCCGTCCAGCTGATCACCCGCGAAGAGGCCGAGAACGGCCTCTCACGGGCGGGATCAACCTGCAGCCCGGCCCTGGCAAGGGGCCCGTGGGAGTACGACCTCGCCGAAGCCCTCTCCGGTGCACCCGCCTACGGTCCGGGCGCGTCCAGCGACGACGTCGCACCGCCGGCGACGCCGCGCCAGGGCCAGCTGCCGGAAGAGTACAAAAGAGCCAGCGACGCCGAACTTGACGCCCGCATCCGGGCCGCCAAAGCGGCGCTCGGGGACCGCGCCGTCATCCTGGGCCACTTCTACCAGCGTGACGAAGTCATCCAGTATGCGGATTTCGTGGGTGACTCGTTCCAGCTGGCCAACGCTGCGCTGACCAAGCCCGACTCCGAAGCGATCATCTTCTGCGGCGTGCACTTCATGGCCGAAACCGCCGACATCCTCTCCACCCCGGAGCAAGCGGTGATCCTGCCCAATCTTGCCGCCGGGTGCTCCATGGCCGACATGGCCGATGAGGACTCCGTGGAGGAGTGCTGGGAGCAGCTTGAGGAAATCTTCGGCACGGAACCCGATGCAGCAGGCCGGGTTCCGGTCATCCCGGTGACTTACATGAATTCTTCCGCGGCGCTGAAGGCATTCTGCGGTCGCAACGGCGGCATCGTCTGCACCTCCTCCAACGCCAAAGTGGTCCTCGAATGGGCCTTCGAACGCGGCCAGCGCGTCCTGTTTTTCCCCGACCAGCACCTGGGCCGCAACACCGCAAAGGCTCTGGGTGTTCCGTTGGAGCAGATGCCGATGTGGAACCCGCGCAAGGAACTGGGCGGAAACGACGAACAGGCGCTGCTGGATTCACGGGTCATCCTCTGGCACGGCTTCTGCTCCGTCCACAAGCGCTTCAACGTGGGCCAGATCGAAAAAGCCCGCCAGGACTTTCCGGGCGTCAACGTCATCGTGCACCCGGAGTGCCCCATGGAGGTAGTGGACGCCGCCGATTCCGCGGGCTCCACGGATTTCATCAAGAAGGCGATTGCCGCGGCCACCGAGCCCACAACCTTCGCCATCGGCACCGAGATCAACATGGTGAACAGGCTGGCCGCCGAGAACCCGCAGCACACCATCTTCTGCCTGGATCCGGTCATTTGCCCGTGCTCCACGATGTACCGCATCCACCCTGGCTACCTCGCCTGGGTGCTTGAGGAGCTCGTCGAGGGCCGCATCGTCAACCGCATCATTGTGGACGACACAGTCCAGGACAACGCCAAGATTGCCCTGGAACGCATGCTCGCCGCCAAGCCGGCATAGCGCAACAGGTACCCCACCTAGTTCGAATCGAGCCCACATGACTACAGAGAGCCCGGCCGCAAGGCCCGCGCCCGGACGCTTGATCGTCGTCGGAAGCGGCATCGCCGGCCTGTACTCGGCCTTGCTCGCCGCAGAGGCCGGCGCGGAGGTGGTGCTGCTGACCAAAGGCGCACTCGCGGACAGCAACACCTACTACGCCCAGGGCGGGATTTCAGCCGTATTGGACGAACCTGCCCCCGGTGACACCGTGGCCGCCCACATCGCTGACACCCTTCGTGCAGGCGCCGGGCACTGCAACGAAGAGGCGGTGCGGGTGCTGTGCTCGGAAGCGCGGATGGACATCGCGGGGCTTGAGCGGTTCGGCGTTCGTTTCGACCTCGACGACGACGGCGGCACGGCGCTGGGGCTCGAGGCGGCGCATTCTGCTCCACGTATTCTCCACACGGGAGGGGACGCCACCGGTGCGGGAGTGGCGGCGGCATTGATCTCCTCCGTGCTGGATTTCCAGGCGCAGGGGAGGATCACGGTGGTCGGGCACGCCCAGGTCACTTCCCTTGCTTCCGACGCCGGTCGCGTGGCCGGCGTCGACTTCCTTCACGAAGGACGCCCCCAAAGCCTCCGCGGCGACGCCGTGCTCCTCGCCACCGGTGGTGCCGGCCAACTGTTCGCCCAAACCACCAACCCCTCCGTCGCGACGGCCGACGGACTGGCACTTGCGTGGCGGGTCGGAGCTGCCGTGGCCGATCTCGAATTCTTCCAATTCCACCCCACCTGCATGGTCTCCGGGCCGGAAGCAGGCGCAGCCGGCGGCGATGCGCACCCCCTGCTTATTTCCGAGGCCGTCCGCGGTGAAGGTGCACTCCTGGTTGACGCCAACGGCTACCGTTTCATGCCCGGCTACCATCCCGACGCCGAACTGGCGCCCCGGGACGTCGTCTCCCGCAGTATTGCCCTGCACCTGGCCGTGCTGGGTGACCCCAACGGCCACGTCTTCCTCGATGCCACGGTCATTGAGGAACTGCGCGGCTCAGGATTCCTGGAGAAGCGCTTCCCAACACTAAGTCGTCACACCCGGCAGGCAGGCGTGGACTGGACAAAGGAACCGGTGCCCGTGGCGCCGGCCGCGCACTACTGGATGGGCGGCGTGGTGACCGACCTCCATGGCCGGACCACCGTTCCTGGCCTGTACGCGGCGGGCGAGGTTGCCTGCACCGGCGTGCAGGGGGCCAACAGGTTGGCCAGTAACTCGTTGCTTGAGGGACTCGTGTTTGGGAGGCGGGCTGTTGAAGCGTTCCTTGGTAACGACCGCAGCGCCACAGCCCCCTTGGCGCCTGCGCTCGATGCCGTGGAGGACCTGTCCGCTGGGCCGGGTGCTCGTGATGGGTTTTCGAGGCCCGTCCTGCAGCGGCTTATGACCGCCAAGGCCGGGGTGCTTCGGAGTGGGGTGTTGCTGGCCGAGGCTGAGGCTGCGCTTGAGGCGTGGGCTGAGGAAGTGCTGCCATTGCATGTTCCTGGTTCCCTGGAGGTGCGGGAGCATGAGGACGCGAATCTGTTGTTGGCGGCCCAGCTGCTGGTGCGTGCCGCCCGGGAGCGTCGGGAGTCGCTGGGGGCGCACTACCGCAGCGACAACCTGGCCCAAGCCGCCGCCGTCGTCGATTTTGACAAGAGTTACACCATGAGTCCGAAAGCGAGCCTCGTCCATGACTAACCTGACCCTTCCTGCCGCACCTGTGCTGGACATCCTGGAGCGGTCCTTTGCTGAGGACGCTCCCAGCGGCGACATCACCTCCCAGCTGCTCATCCCGGCCGATGCGCGGGCGGTCGCCGTCCTCAACGCCCGGGTGCCAGGCGTCTTCAGCGGCGGCACTGTTTTCCGCGACGCCATGAAGATCGTAGACCCCGACACCGAGGTGGAATTGCTGCTCGCCGACGGTGAAGCCTTCGACGCCGGAACGCACCTTGTGCGCGTCAGCGGCAGCGCACGGTCGGTACTGATGGCCGAACGGGTGGGCCTGAACCTTGTGCAGCGCATGAGTGCCATTGCCACCAAGACTGCGGAATTTGTCCGCTTGGTGGAAGGGACCCGTGCGAGGATCACCGATACACGCAAGACCACTCCAGGGCTGCGCGTGCTGGAACGGTACGCTGTGCGCTGCGGTGGAGGAGCGAACCACCGTTACAGCCTTTCCGATGCCGTACTGGCCAAGGACAACCACTTGGCCGTCATGACCGGCGGGGACGCCACCAAACTGACAGAACTGCTGATCGCAGCCAAAGCCCAGCTTGGCCACACCACGCACTTCGAGGTTGAAGTGGACAGCGCCGAACAAATCGAACCCGTACTGGCTGCGGGGGTGGACACCATCATGCTGGACAACTTCTCCCTGGAGGAGCTGCGCGCCGGCGTCAAGCAAGTGGACGGCAGGGCGATCGTGGAAGCCAGCGGGAACGTCAACCTCGATACCGTCACCGGCATTGCGGCAGCCGGAGTCGACGTGATCTCCATCGGCGGCCTGACCCACAGCGTGAACGCCCTTGACCTTGGCCTGGACATCGAACTGACTTCGGGCCGGAACTGAAAGCCGTTCCCGACATGATCTTCCTGGATGCTGCGGCCACCACGCCCGTCCGCCGTGAGGTACTGGAGGCAATGTGGCCCTACCTGAGCGGTGAATTCGGCAACCCCTCCAGCCACCACACCCTGGGTGAAGCAGCCGCAGCGGCGCTTGCAGAAGCGCGTTCCGGCGTCGCGAAAGTGTTCAATTGCCGTGCTGGTGAGGTGACGTTCACCTCGGGCGGCACAGAGTCCGACAACCTTGCTGTCAAGGGCATCGCCTTGGCCCGGCAGGCCGCGGATCCGGCGCTCAACCGCGTGGTGATCAGCGCCGTCGAGCATCCTGCCGTGGAAGAATCAGCCCGGTACCTTGAACGGGTCCACGGCTTCGCCGTGGACATCGTCCCGGTCGACGGCGAAGGACTGGTCACCGTGGATGCGCTGCGCAGTGTCCTGAAACCGGAGACGGCCCTGGTCAGCATCATGTATGCCAACAACGAAATCGGGACCGTTCAACCCATTGCCGAGCTCGCTGCCGTGGCCCATGCCGTAGGGGTTCCTTTCCACACCGACGCGGTCCAGGCCGCCGGGTGGTGTCCGCTGGATGTCAAAGCCCTTGGCATTGACGCCTTGAGCATTTCGGCGCATAAGCTGGGCGCCCCCAAAGGGTCCGGTGCCCTTTTCACCAAAGGACGGCTGCGTTTAGAACCGCTCATCCATGGGGGTGGGCAGGAACGCGGAAAACGCTCCGGGACAGAGAACATGGCCGGAGCCGTGGCGTTGTCCACGGCCGCGGTGCTCGCCGCTGCTGAACAGCCGGCTCAGGCCCAACGCGTCGTGCAGTTGCGTGACCGCTTCATTGACCGGGTCCTGGACACGGTGCCGGACGCTTTGCTCACGGGCCATCGCAGCCAACGCCTGCCGTCGGTCGCGTCCTTCTGTTTCCCGGGAACCAGCGGCGAATCCGTCTTGCTCGAACTGGAGCGGCTGGGCGTTGTGTGCTCCAGCGGATCGGCCTGCGCTGCAGGCTCCGACGCGCCGTCACCGGTCCTGCTTGCCTTGGGCATTGCCCCCGAAACTGCCCAGACGGCCGTCCGTTTCAGTTTCACCTCCACCATCTCCGAGGCCGACCTGGAGGCTGCCGCCGCTGCCGTGGAAACCGCCGTCGGGCGTGTCAAACGCCTTGCCGCGCCGCAAGTGGGGTGACCGGCCGGGGCTAAACGTGCCGCGCGCGGCGGAAAATCCAGTGGCGCAGCAAGGTGAATCGGACAGCGGTGGCTACGAAACCGGACAACGTTGTTGTCCAGAGCTCCTCAGCGACGCTGGCGTCCGGTTTGAACAGATGCAGCACACCCAGGCTCCCGCCCGTGATGAGCAATGCGATACCGATCACGATGACTCCGCTGAGGTGGTCCCGGGCCCGTTTCCTGCTGCCGGTAATTTTGAACGTCAGGCGCCGATTCAGTGCCGTGTTCATCAACGAGGTCAAAATCAAGGCCACGGCGTTTGCCAACTGGGGGTCGATCAATGGACGCAGCAGCGCGTAGATGGCCAGCGAGCTTCCCGTGCAGATGACTCCGACACCGCTGAAGCGGATCAATTGCCGCACCACAGGGTACTTGAGGATGCCGCGGTGCCGTTTGCGGGGCGGTTTTTGAGGGGGAGATGGCAACAGGCCTGTGGCGTCCGCAGCTATCTCCATGGTCTTAAGCCTGACACACTACGCAGGCAGGTCCTCCCACGAAGCGCCCCGCACGGGGTTGGTGAGTTCGCCGATTCCCTCCACGCGGCACGTCACGGTGTCGCCAGGCTGGATGCGTGCGGTCTCTGCCGGGAACCCGGTGAGGACCAGATCGCCAGGCTGGAGGGTCATGAACGACGTGAGGTACACCAGGATCTCGTCCACTTTCCAGCCGAGGTTCGCCGAACCCGCAGTCTCCAGCTCGCGGCCGTTGTGGGCGATCCCGATTTCCAGGTCCGTTGGGTCCAATTGAGTGACAATCCAAGGTCCTGCCGGGGTGAAGGTGTCCTGGCTCTTGGCGCTGATCCAGAGTTCATCGGTTTTCTGGAGATCCCGTGCTGAAACGTCATTGCCGATCGTGTAGCCGAGAATCGACGAGCCTGCCGTTTCCAGCGTCAAGGCGCGCGCCGCACGGCCTATGACGATTGTCAGCTCTGCCTCAGGGTCCACATGGCCTACGTCCGCCTGGAGTTGGATTGCCTCGCCCGGCCCCACCACGCTGGATGCCGCTTTGTGGAACGCCTGCGGGGGAAGGTCGCGGCCCGGTTGGCCGGTGTTGTGCGCCATGCCAAGGACATTGACCGGCACCGAGGGCGCGAGGAACGTGAAGGCGTCTTCAGCGACTGTTGCGGCCCGCTCCCAACCAGAGCGCTCCGGGCTGGCGGCGTTGGCCCGGGAGGAGGGGAAAGGGGAGTCGATGACCGTCCACGACTTTCCTTCGTCCGAGGTGAAGTCCGCTGCGTCGTTCGCGACGAAGAACTGCTCGTCCGGGGAGGTTGGATCAAGGGGGCGGACGCGGGCGATACGACGCGGCAGTGGGGAAGTCATGATGACATCCTACGTCCTCCCATCCGTTGCGGGGCCCGCTTTACGTCCCATGATTCGTCCATGACGCGCAAAGCAGGCCTCGCAAAGCGCTAGGCGAGTGGGGCTGAGCCGAACGCCACGCTGAAGCGATCACACCACAGGACCACCGAGGCCACGCCCGAGAGGTCGGTTCCGGCCGGAATGGCATAGTTCTGGTTGCCGTGCGTGGCCTTCACGGCTCCCAAGTCCACGTAGCGTCCGGAGCGGTACTTGTACCAATCGCCTCCCGCCTCCAGACTGCTCAGCCACACTTTGACGTCGGGGCCGTCACTGCTGGCCAGATCTTCCAAGCGGAGCACATGGCTTCCGTCCGGGAGCTTGAGCAACTGTGCTGTACCGGTGGTCTGGTGTTCCTGTGACCCGAACATGCCCGTTCGCACAACAATCGGTCCGGCCACCGTGGCTGGACCGCTGTCCGGTCGGGTTGAGTCCGGCGATGCATCCTCGGGCGTAGTAACCCCGAACGTTGTGGCAACCGGCAGAGCCTCGTCCAGGCTGCTGCTGGTGAAGAGCCGCCACGGCTGGAACAGGAAAGCCCCGAGCACAAGAAACACGAGGACCACCACACCCGCAGCGGATGCGAGGGCCTTGTGGGACCGGATCGAGCTCCGGAATCCGTTCATGATCCAAGGCTAGGCACAGGGGACGCCGCACGGGAGCCGGATTGCTTACGATTCCGTGACGCTGTTCCCGCGCCGCGCAGGAGTCCCCTCAGGAGTGGGGCTTAGAATCCTGCTCATGCGTCTGGCGATAATTGGATTGATACTCCTCGTAGCGGGTGGGGTGACCGTGGCTACGGGTGTGCTTCCGTGGCACGAAGTCATGGTGCTCGTGGACCGGGTCGCACCAATTTTGGCCTTTGTCGTTGCCATGACCGTGGTGACCGAACTGGTGAGTGAAGCCGGCACGTTCCAGTGGATCGCACGGCGCCTGCGCCGGTGGGGGCGCGGGCGAAGCGTCCTGTTGTGGTTGCTGCTGGCACTGTTTGCGACCCTGAGTACGATTTTCCTCTCCCTCGACACGACGGCGGTCCTGCTCACCCCCGTGGTTGTCACCGTGGCCCGCCAGGCAGGGCTCCCGGTACTGCCCTTTGCCCTGACAACGGTATGGCTGGCCAACACAGCCAGTCTGTTGCTCCCGATCTCCAACCTCACCAACCTCCTCGCCCAACACAACCTGGGTGGCATCACCCCGGCACAGTTCGCGCAACTGATGTGGGCGCCTTCGCTGGCGGCCATCCTTGTGCCTCTGGCTTTTATTGCCGTGGTGTTCCGGCGCGAGCTGCGAAAGAGCTACGCCCTGGATGCTTCGCGCCCCGCAGCCGCTCCCACTGCAAAAGCTCCTGACCGGCTTCTGTTGGTCGGCAGCGCAGCAGTCCTGGTGCTGCTGCTGCCGGCACTGGTGTCGGGAGTCGCCATCTGGATTCCCGCTGCAGTGGCCGCTGTGGTCCTGGCCATCCTGTTCATCATCCGCAGGCCGGCCGTCCTGAAGATCACGCTCATTCCCTGGTCGCTTCTGCTGTTCACCTGTGGGCTTTTCCTGGTGGTCGAGGCGACCCAATACCTGGGCGCGTCGGCGTTGCTCGGCCAGGTGGCTGGCCAAGGGGATGGCTTCCTTGAGCTGCTGAGGCTGGCTTTGACCGGCGCCCTGGGTTCGAACATCGTCAACAACCTGCCGGCCTATCTCCTGGCTGAACCGCTGGCGGGAACTCCGGAAAGAATGGCGGCCTTGTTGGTAGGGGTCAACGCCGGTCCCTTGATTGCGCCGTGGGCCTCATTGGCTACTTTGCTCTGGCATGACCGGCTGGTGCGCATGAACGTGCTGGTGAAATGGCAAGGCTATGCGGTGATGGGGCTGCTGGTGGCACCACTGACCATCGTTGCCGCTGTTGCTGCGCTCGCGGCGTTCGGGCCGGGCGGCCTGTTTGGCTAGCCAGCGTACAACTCGCCGACGGGCACCTCTGCAGCCAACCTGTTGGCTGGACCTGCAAGCGGGCAGGCCCAGGCTTCGTTGTAGGCGCAGGACGGGTTGTAGGCGAAGTTGAAGTCCAGGATGAACTCCTGCCCGGCATCCGTTTCCCTTGTGCCGTGGAACGAGCCTTTGACTGTATCCAGCAAGTACCGGCCCGCCCCGTAGCTGCCGCCGGGTTTCCCGGCGGTCGCGTCACGGAACGGCACGAAGATTCCGCCGCCGTAGCTCATCAACCGCCACACAGCCAAGGAGCCGAGTCCGGGTAGCTCAAAGGTGCCGATCCGTGTGAAGGGTACAACGCCGTCGGTCCCGGTCTGGACATTCATCTCCTGGCCCACGCCCTCGGGCAGGAGCTCGGCGGTCAGGCGGTAGGAGGGATCGTAGCCGGCCGTCCTCAGGCCGGAAAAGGAAGCCTTCATTTCCGGAGTCAGGGCAGAGGCGGGATGCGTGGCAAACATCAGATCCCGCTCCTGGCGCCAGTAGACGTGTGCGTCAAACGGATTGGTCGCTGCGAGTTGCCGCACTTTGTCGTAGAGGGCGAAGGTCTTCAGCCGCCAGTCAGCGATATCTACCGCGGACATCGTCGGGAGGGTGTCCTCGAATTCGTCGTTCTCGGTGGGAGCCATGGACCCAGCCTAGTCCTGTGCGTGTCGTGGCCTCCCCACCGCTAGGCTGTGCTCATGACCGGCATGAGGAACCTCGAAGGCATACAGCTGAAACTTGCTGCGGCGGCCCTGGCAGGTTGCCTGGTGGCCGGTGCGACCTCATGCTCGTCGCAGAACAAGGGTCCGCAAGTGACCTCCACGGCATCGTCGAGCCCCAACAGTTCCGAATCGGGGACAGGCACCCCCGAAAGTACGACGACGAGTCCCGGCAGCGACGCTGGCCAGCCTTCATCTTCGGCTGCTTCGAGCGGCACGGACGCGCCTTCGGGATCTGCAAGTGCGGGGCCGGAACCGGTCCCCACCGCCCTTTCGTGGAAAACCTATACGGATCCGGCCAAGAGCGTCAGCTTCGAGCTTCCCAAGGACTGGATTGCCCAGTCTGCCGCCCCGGACGCCGGTTCTTTGGCCGGGGCAGTGAAGGTGGAAGTCAAGGACGGGGCAGGGAAGTACATCGCCACGCTCCAGACAGGATTGGCGCCCGCCACTGCGGCTCCTTGCCCGGCCGGACAAGGCAAGCCCTACGTGGTGATCAGCAGCACGCCCTTGGACGTACCGCACTCGGACGGACCTGACACCATCGATCCGCGCGTCGTCTTCCGTGTAGTCCAGGGCTATAGGTTCTTTGGCTCCTACGGCATCACCAACAAGGTGGCCGGTGCTGACGGGCAGTCGTGCGAACTGGCAAACCGCGTGCAAGGGCCGGCGGGAAAGGGCGATTTTTCATTTGGGGACGTCCTTGCCCTGCATGCCTTCGCCGCAGAGGAGAAAGTCGCCCCGGCAAAGTCCTTCGACACTTTGGACCTCGCTGCAAAGTATGTGGCCCACGATTCTGAATTCGCCAACGTCCAGCGGATGCTACTGTCTCTGAAGGTCAATCTGTAGTCCTCGGATTGGCTGACTCAAACATTCGGCGGCGATGGGGGCTGCCCGCCGCAAACCCACTGTCGGAGATCAATGGAACGCAACGTTTCTGCCACGCTCGTTTTCAAGACCGCAGCCAACACCAAGGTGGCCATGGCCATTGCCGTAGCCAACAACCCCGGCTACGACTCAGTCACCGAAAACCTGTCGGTCACAGTGGCGGGGGAGGAACTTCCCGTAGCCGAACTCAGCGACCACCACGGAGGCCGGTTCCACTACCTCGAGTTGGCCGAGCCCAGCGAGGTGACCGTGGAGTACGCGGCAACGGTCCACGGCCAAGCGTTGCCCGATACGTCCACCCCGATGGAACTCATCCGCTATGTCAGGCCCAGCCGCTACGCCGAATCCGACCGTCTGCTGCCCACCTCCTACGCAGAGTTCGGCAGCCTGAATGGCGAAGAACTGCTCCATGCAGTCCGTGACTGGGTCCACGGTGAACTCCGCTACGTCAGCGGTTCCTCACGGGGAACGGACGGAGCCGTCGAAACGCTGCTCCACCGCAGGGGAGTATGCAGGGATTTTGCCCACCTCGCCATTGCACTGCTGAGGTCCAAGGATGTCCCTGCACGCCTGGCGGCCGTTTATGCGCCGGGACTGACCCCCATGGACTTCCATGCCGTTGCGGAGGCGTACGTGGACGGTTCATGGCGGATCATCGACCCCACAGGCCTGGCGCCCCGCGAATCCATGCTGCGCATCACCGCTGGACGGGATTCCTCCGACACGGCATTCCTCTCCACAGTGGGCGGCAGCCTGTCACTGAAGACCCTCAAGGTCAGTGCTTCAGTCAATGGAGAGCTCCCGGCGGAAAACCACCGGGAGCTCGTCACCTTGCGCTAGTGCCCGGCCACGGAGGCGCGTAGCTTCTCCGTCAGGCGCAGCAGCTCCCGCTGCTCGTCGGCCGTGAGCGCGGGCGCCACCAGGGTGGCGATGTCGCGAACGTGTTCACGCCCGATGGTCTTCTGTAGTTCGCGCCCGGCTTCGGTGAGGGCCAGCAGGACCCCACGGCCGTCGTCGGGAGCGGTTGTACGCTCCACAAGTCCGCGCTTTTCCAGGCGGTCGACCAAACGGCTCAGGCTGGACTGGCTGAGCAGTACCTTGTCGTTGATTTCGTTCAGGCGAAGCTGTCCCGAAGGGCAGCGGGACAGAGTGAACAGGACGTCGTACTCCTTGACTGGCAGTGCCTTGAAGGCCGGCCCGGACTGGAGCTTACGCATCACCGCCACCTGGGAGCGGAACAGAGATTCCCAGGTTTCGGCGGCGAGGCGGACGGCAGATGATGCCGGGGGCGTGGACATCAGGCGTCCTGCCCCGCAGCACCTGCCGCTGCTGATTCGCTGACCTTGGCCTCGAGCGCGGCTGCCACGCGGGAAGCATGGGTGGGGGCGTCCGGCACGTGCGCGGGCTTCATGGCGGCGTACTCCTTGCGCAGGACGGGCAGGACTTCCTCGCCAAAGAGGTCCAGCTGCTCCAGAACCGTCTTCAGGGGAAGTCCGGCGTGGTCGATCAGGAACAACTGGCGTTGGTAGTCGCCGAAGAACTCACGGAAGGTGAGGGTCTTCTCAATGACCTCCTGCGGGCTGCCTACGGTCAGCGGCGTCTGGGACGTGAAGTCCTCAAGCGACGGGCCGTGGCCGTACACGGGGGCGTTGTCGAAGTAGGGGCGGAATTCCTTCTCGGCGTCCTGTGAGTTCTTCCTCATGAAGAACTGGCCACCGAGGCCCACGATCGCCTGGTCGGCCTTGCCGTGTCCGTAGTGCTCGTAGCGCTCACGGTAAAGGCCGATCAGCTGCTGGTAGTGCTCCTTCGGCCAGAAGATGTTGTTGGCGAAGAAGCCGTCGCCGTAGTAGGCGGCCACTTCGGCGATTTGGGGAGTACGGATGGAACCGTGCCAGACAAAGGGCGCGACGTCGTCGAGCGGCCTCGGCGTGGACGTGAAGTTCTGCAGCGGGGTGCGGAACTTGCCGGACCAGTTGACGGTGTCCTCGTCCCACAGTTTGCGGAGCAGGCTGTAGTTTTCGATCGCCAGTTCGATGCCGTCCTGGATGTTCTTGCCGAACCAGGGGTAGACGGGAGCGGTGTTGCCGCGTCCGAGGACCAGGTCAACACGGCCGTCGGAGAGGTGCTGAAGCATGGCGAAGTCTTCGGCGATCTTCACGGGGTCGTTGGTGGTGATCAGCGTGGTGGCTGTGGAGAGCGTGATGCGCTCGGTCTGTGCCGCGATGTAAGCCAACGTGGTGGTGGGGGAGGAGGAGAAGAACGGCCGGTTGTGGTGCTCGCCCAGGGCGTAGACATCCATGCCGATCTCTTCGACCTTCTTGGCGATGGCAACGGACGCTTTGATGCGTTCGTTTTCGGTGGGCGTGCGGCCCGTTGTGGGGTCAGTCGTGATGTCGCTGACGCTGAATACGCCGATCTGCATGATGTGCCTTTCTCCCTGCCCGTGGTGCCGGGCTCTGTGAACAGTGTATCTCAAACTAGATGCATTTGCATGTATCAGTGCCTGTAACAGAGCAGGGCCGGGAAATGTTCCCGGCCCTGCTTCGAGGTTGGTTGTGTGTCTACTCGCCCGGATTGTGGGCGGCGCGCCGGCCCTTGACCCGCGGAATCATGCCGGTGGTCCAGTCCTGGAACTCACCCGTTCCACTGGATCCCAGGCCATTGCTTCCAGGGCCCGGTGTTGGCTTTTCCTGCAGGTCCTTCAGCAGTTGCTTCTTCTCCCGGCGCCCTTCCACCAGCTTGTACAGCACTGGAACCAGTACCAACGTCAGGGCTGTGGAGGAGACCAGCCCGCCAATCACCACGATCGCCAGCGGCTGGGAGATGAAGCCCCCGCCGCCGGTCAGGCCCAACGCCATGGGCGTCAGGGCAAATACTGTGGCCAGGGCGGTCATCAGGATGGGGCGCAGACGCTGCCGGGCGCCGTGCGTGATGGCATCAGCCACGCTCATCCCCGGGCGGCCGTCATGCGGCTTCCGGTATTGGTTGATGAGGTCGATCAGGACGATTGCGTTGGTGACGACGATGCCCACCAACATCAGCATGCCGATCAGGGATGGAAGGCCCAGCGGGACACCGGTCAGCAGGAGGAGTCCGACGGCGCCGGTGGCCGCGAACGGTACCGAAACCAACAGGATCAGGGGTTGGATGAGGGACTTGAACGCGGCCACCATGATCACGTAGACAATGGCGATCGCCGCCAGCAGGGCAAGGCCCAGCTGGCGGAAGGACTCGGCCTGCTGGGTGGTGGCGCCGCCAATGGTGGCCGTGACGCCCGCAGGCAGCTGCACGGACTTCAGCCGCTCCTGCACCGCGCTGCTGACGCTACCGAGGTTGGAGCCCGACGGCGTGACGGTCACTCGCGCTGTCCGCTGACCGTTGCTGCTGGTGATGGATACAGGAACGTCCACTTGTTCGACGGCGGCAATGGTCTCGAGCGCGATCCCGCCGCGGGCCGTGGGGAGCTGGAGTGCCTTGACGGCCGCGATGCTGGTGAAACGCGTTCCTTCGCCGATCTGGACAGGGTAGTCGTCGGTGTCTATCCGGACGGTGCCGGCTGGGATCGGGCTGACGGTGGAGGCCAGGAAGGCACCCACCTGCTCTTCCGTCAGGCCTGCGGCCACGGCCTTGGCGCGGTCCACGCGGACCTGGACCACGGACTGCGTGGAGGCCAGGTTCGTCGCAACTTCCGAGCTGCCGGGAACACCGTCCATGGCCTTGACCATGGCATCGCTGGCTGTCTTCAGGTCGGAGGAGTTGGCGGCCTTGATGGTGATGTCCACTGTTGAGGACGTGCCGAAGCCGCCTTGCTGGGAGCCAACCGTGATCTTGCCGGCAGCCCCTGACAACTTGCTGCGGACTTCGTCCTGTAGCTTGCCCTGGTTAAGCTTCTCATCGGTGACGATCGTGAAGGTGGAGTTCGATGCCCCCGTCGATGTCAGGGCGGCAAAGCCTGTCTGGGCGTTGCCGGAGGTGACCTGGACATCCTTGATGCCCTGGATGCCCTTGAGGGAGTCCTCCACCTTTGCAGCCTCGTCGCTGGTGGCCTGCAGGCTGGTGCCGGCAGGAAGAACCTGCCTCACGGTCATGCTGTTCTCACCGGAGCGGCCAAGCAGGTCCGTGTTCAGCAGCGGTGACACGGCGACGGTGGCCACCAGGATTACCGCCGCTGCCGACAAGGTGATGACCGGGTGCTTTTGGGTTTTTGTCAGGATGGGAAGGTAGCCGCGCTGGAGCCGGCTCCGTTGCTCCGCTTCACGTGCCTTTTCCGCGGCTTCCTTGGTGGAGGCCGCTGGATCACCACCCTTTGCGGGGGATGAGAGGAACCAGTAGGCGAGGACCGGGACGATGGTCAGGGAAACCAGGAGCGAGGACAACAGCGCGATGGTCACCGTCAGTGCGAACGGACGGAAGAGCTCACCTGCGAGGTCGCCAACGAACGCGATCGGGAGGAACACGGCCACCGTCGTAAGCGTCGAGGCCGTAATTGCCCCGGCGACCTCACGGATGGACGTCAGGATGGCAGTAAGTTTGGCTTCGCCGTAGCTGAGGTGCCTCTTGATGTTCTCGATGACCACGATCGAGTCGTCCACCACGCGGCCGATGGCTATGGTGAGGGCGCCCAGGGTCAGGATGTTCAGCGAGTACCCGGTGGCATAAATGCCGATGAATGTGATCAATAGGGACAGCGGAATGGACACGGCCGTGACCAAAGTGGAGCGGACGGACATCAGGAAAACCAGGATGACGGCAACCGCGAAGCCCAAGCCCAGGAGTCCTTCGGTGGTGAGGTCCTTGATGGATTTCTCAATGAAGGGGGCCTGGTCGAAAACAGGGGTAAACGTGGCGTTGTTGCCCAACTCGTCCTGCATCGCTCCGATGGCGTCACGGACAGCGTGCGAGATCGCAACGGTGTCGCCGTCGGGCTTCTTGGTCACGGACAACGCCAGCGTCGGCTTTCCATTGGTGCGTGTAATGGAAGTAGCGGCATCGTCCTCGATGCTGACCTCGGCCACGGCTCCAATGGTGGCGGCCTTGCTGGTTCCCGCCAGAGGCAGTCCCTTGATGACATCCAGGGAGTCCACTGGACTGCCGAGCTCCAGGGACAACGTCTTGCCCTGGTCCTCGATGGTGCCCACCGGAACCAGGGTCCCGTTGTTCTTCAGTGCGGAGCTTATGGATTGGACCGAGGCGCCCGTGGCCGCGAGATCCGCCTGGCGCGGTTTGATGAGGATGTGCTGGCTGGCGCCACCGGTCACATCGGCGCCGCGAACGCCGTCGATCTTCTGCAGCCGGGGCACGCTGAGCCGCAGGAGGTCGGCGTTGAGTTCACTCAGGGGCTTGTCCGACGACACGGCCAGGTAGACGATCGGGAAGTCACTGATGTTTCCCGCGATCGACTGAGGCTCTACGTTGGCGGGCAACAGGCGTTTGGCGTTGGATATGGCCCGGTCGATCTGGTTGCGTGCCCGGTCGAGATTGGACCCATAAGTGAACACCATGGTGATCTGCGAGACGCCGTTGCGTGAAGTCGACGAGGTTGATTCAAGTCCTTCAACGCTGTTCAGCGCGGTCTCAAGGGGCCGGCTCAATTGCTTGTCCACTACCTCGGGGGAGGCGCCTGGCATGGAGGTGACAACGGTGATCTGGGGGAACTCGATGGACGGAATGAGTTCCTGCTTAAGTGAGCCCATGGTGATCACGCCGAACACCGCCGCAAAGACGGTGATCAGCGCGATCAGGGCCCGGTTTCCCAGGGACAGCTTGGCCAGGCGGAACATTGCATCGACTCCTGTGGTCTACGAAACGATTCGTCTGACGGGAACCGGCCGCAGCCCCGGGTGTGGCCTAGCTCTGGATGGCGCTGGCCACTTCGAGCTGAAGCGACCTGGCTGTGCTGGCTTCCAGCTCAGCGGCGAGGTCCGGGTTCTCGTTGAGCTTGACGCCGTAGCCGGGCATCATGTCCTTGAGCTTGGACTGCCAGCCCTTGAAGTTCTTGGGGAAGGACTTCTGCAGGAGTTCGATCATGATAGGCACAGCCGTGGATGCTCCGGGCGAAGCACCCAGCAGGGCCCCGATGGAGCCGTCCCGGGAGGCGATGACTTCAGTGCCGAACTGCAGGACGCCGCCCTTTTGCGGGTGCTTCTTGATGATCTGCACGCGCTGGCCGGCAGTAATGAGTTCCCAGTTGCTGCCCACAGCCTCGGGGTAGTACTCGCGCAGGGACTCCACCTTGGCCTCGTGCCGCTTGGCGACCTCCTTGATGAGGTAAGCCGTGAGGTCCATGTTGTCCTTGGCCACTGCCAGCATGGGGATGATGTTGCCCGGGCGGATGGACAGCGGAAGGTCCAGGTAGCTGGAGGTCTTCAGGAAGTTCGTGGAGAATCCGGCGTACGGGCCGAACAGGAGCGAACGCTTGCCGTCAACGAACCGGGTGTCCAGGTGGGGGACAGACATGGGAGGAGCGCCCACGGAGGCCTGGCCATAGACCTTGGCGCTGTGCTGCGACGTGATGGCTTCATCGGTGCAGCGGAAGAACTGGCCCGAGACCGGGAAGCCGCCGTAGCCTTTGCTTTCCGGGATGCCCGAGGCCTGCAGGAGGTGGAGCGCGCCGCCGCCGGCGCCGACGAAAACGAACTTGGCGTGGATACTGCCATGCTCGCCGGACTTGGCGTGCTTGATCTTCAGGTCCCAGCCGCCGCCTGCTGCACGGTTGATGTTGGTGACATCGTGGCCGTAGTTGACCTCGGCGCCGCTGCTTTGCAGGTAGCCGGTCAGCTCACGGGTCAAGGCGCCGAAGTCGACGTCGGTGCCTTCTGCCGCGCGGGTGGCGGCAACACGCTGCTTACGGTCGCGGCCCTTGACGATCAGGGGCGCCCACTTGGCGATCTGGTCCTGGTCCTCGGTGTACTCCATGCTGCGGAAGAGCGTGTTGGGCTTGAGGGCCTCGTACCGGGTCTTGAGGAATTTCGCGTGGTCATCGCCAATGACGAAGCTCATGTGCGGAACAGTGTTGATAAAGCCCTTGGGGGAGCCGATCACGTTGCTGTCCACCAAGTGGGACCAGAACTGGCGCGAGAGCTGGAACTGCTCGTTGATGTGGAGCGCCTTGGAAGGGTCCACCGAGCCATCCTTGGCTGCGGGGGAGTAGTTAAGCTCACACAAGGCAGCGTGTCCGGTGCCGGCGTTGTTCCACGGTCCAGAGCTCTCGAGCCCTGCTTCGTCGAGTCGTTCGAACAGGGAGATGGTCCAGGTGGGTTCAAGTTGCTTGATGAACGCACCAAGGGTGGCACTCATGATTCCGCCGCCAATAAGGACGACGTCGGCATGTTGAGTCTTGGAAATGAAGGTCACGATCAATCTCCGATAGCGGCGGCACTGGCTGTCACAGAATATCCCCGCGCAGACCCAATACTGAAATTGTGGGGGTTCGTCAAGACTTTAGGCGGACGTTCGTGAAAACTTCGTTGAGGACCGGTGAAGCCGGGTACCTTTCCACCTTGTTGGACAACGCCAGGGCCGAGATGGGGAAGGCGATGGGGACGGCCGGTACGGAGGCTGCGATCTCGGCATTGATGGCCTGGTATTGGGCGTTGCGCTCATCGCCGTCAGGCATGGCGCGGGCACGCTCGATTTTGTGGAAAACTTCCGAATCGGTGTAGCCGAACTCGGCCCGGGTCTCGCCGAACAGCGGCCCCAGGAAGTTGTCGGCATCGGCGTACGAGCCGTTCCATCCGAGCAGGTGCAAGCCGCGGTCACCGGCTGACTGGACCTTCTGGAGGTAGCCGTTCTCCCAGTCGATGGGTACGGGTTTGATGTTGAAGCCCACTGCCACGAGCTGGCGGCTGATTTCGGCGTAGATCTTCTCGGGGGTGGGCATGTATGCCCGGGTCGCGTTCAGCGGGTAGTAGAACTTCAGTTCCTCACCCTTGTACCCGGCCTTCTCCAGCAGCTGCTTGGCTTTATCGGGGTTGTAGCCCAGTGAAGGAGCGTTGTTGTTGAAGCCACTGAGTTTTGGCGGCACGAACTGTGAAGCCTGGGCCGTGTTGTCGATGAAGAACTTCCGGATCAAGGATTCCTTGTCCACGGCCATCTCAATGGCCTGGCGGACCTCAAGCTTGTCCAAGGGGGCTACAGCCTGGTTGATTCCCAAGTACATGACCGAGAACGGGTCCCGCTGGATGATCTGGACACCCTTCTTGACCAGCTGGTCGAAAGTGGCAGGCGTCACCAGGTCATAGGCGTCGATCTTTCCATCCAAGAGGGCCTGCTGCCGGGTCTCGGCGTGGTCATAGGGAATGAAGTTGATGGTGGCTATCTGGCCCCTGTTGCCCCAGTAGCCTTTGTAGCTTTGAAGGGTGATCTTGTTTTCATCCCAGGTTCCAAACTGGTACGGGCCGGTGCCGACCGGGTGGCTGGCGTAGGCGGAAACGGCCAAGCCGTTCCGGTTTTGGTCCAGGACGTTGGCTCGCTGGGACTCGAGGGCGGCGGGCGAGGACATGGCGAAGGCCGGGAGTGTCAGGGCCTGCAGGAATCCCGTGAAGGGCCTCGTCAAGTTGATCTGCACATCGGTGGGCGAGACCACTTTGCAGTCCTTGAAGATGGAAAAAACCGGTTCATCCGAGTACGCCTTGAAAACGCTCTGGAACGAGATCCCCGGCGCCTGCTTGCGGAGGTCGGCGGGGAAGGTGAACCAGCGGTTGAAGTTTGCACAGACTGCGGCGGAGTCGAAGGGTGTTCCGTCGTGGAAGGTCACCTTGGAGCGGAGAGTGAAGTCATAGGTCAGCCCATTGTTGCTGTCCTTCCACTCTGTGGCCAGCAGGGGTGTCGTTTCTCCTGTTGATCCGTCAACACCCACGAGTCCTTCAAGGACCTGGCGGGTGACGCGGGCGGACTCGGAGTCGGCTGCCATGGCCGGGTCAAGGCCCAAGGGCATCGAGCCGGTGCCGAAGTTGAACGTGGCAGTGGGCTCGGCAGCCGCGGTGCTGTTGGCCGACGACGACGGAGCAGGACCAGGCGCTCCGGTGCAGGCCGTCAACGCCAAAACGGCAAAGACAGAACCCGCCTTGAGCAACTGCACGGTCAGGCTCCGCATTTTGCTGCTTGCCACTCTTGTCCCCTCAGCCGGTGTGAATGCCGTGGCCGGCTTAGGCCAGACCGCGTTCCAGTCTAGTTGAACGTCCTGAATGCCCCTCCCAGCGCTTTTCCAGCCAAGCAGGATTGTTGCCGACACGGAAAACCCCCGGATCTGCAGGTGTGCAGCCGGGGGCTCTGTGTGGCTTGCAGCCACGGTGTTCCACAATGTGCGCAAGGGGGGACTTGAACCCCCACGCCCGAAGGCACAGGAACCTAAATCCTGCGTGTCTGCCAATTTCACCACTCGCGCTGGCTGGCACGCGGCTTATCCAGCCGGGTGCCGTACGGCCTCAAGTGTACCCGCTACTTGTCCAGCTTCAGGTCCCGGCGGAGCTTGGCCACGTGGCCGGTTGCGCGGACGTTGTACTGGGCCAAGGTGACCTTTCCGTCAGGGTCCACCACAACGGTGGAGCGGATGAGTCCTTCGTAGGTCCGGCCGTAGTTCTTCTTTTCCCCCCATGCCCCGTAGGCATCGGCCACGGCGTGTTCCTCGTCGGACAACAGCGGGAAGGTGAGTTGCTCCTCGGAGGCAAACTTGGCCAGGGCCTTGACGGGATCGGGTGAGATCCCTACAACTTCATAGCCGGCGGCCTGCAGGGATCCCAACGTGTCGCGGAAGTCGCATGCTTCCTTCGTGCACCCGGGTGTCGAAGCTGCCGGGTAGAAATAGACGATGGTTTTGCGGCCGCGGAAGTCGGACAAGCTGACGCTTTTGCCCGTGGCGTCCTGCAGGGTGAAGTCCGGTGCCGCCTCGCCCGGGATAAGTCGTTCAGCCAAAATATGCTCCTTGGTTGGGGTCGCGATTTCCCATTTTAGACCGCAAAAGCCGCGTCTCCGGCCCTTGCGCGCATATACTGTCGGCATGCCAGATATGGAGAGATGGCCCACTACCCGATTGCTTTCGACAGCTGCGCGCCTGGTGGAAATCTCGTGGAACGAAAAATTGAAGTCCATCGGCCTTACCCACGCCGGTGTCATTGCCATGCAAGTACTTGCAGCCAAGGGTGCAATTACCCAGGCGGCTTTGGCCGAGGTTGCGCGGGTCAAGGCCCAGACCATGGGAACCACCCTTGCAAGGCTTGAGCTGCACGGGCATGTCACCCGCCAGCGCAGCGACTCCGATCGCAGGAGCCACGTTGTTACCTTGACGGACGCAGGCAGTGCAGCCCTTGCAGAAGCTGTGAAGCTTGAGCAGGAAGTGTTGTCGCCCGTCGCAGTCGACACGGCAAGGTTGCGGGAAGAGCTCAGGATTGTTGTCCGCGGGCTTGCAGGCTTGCCCGCCCCGGAGCAGGAATCCTCTGGACTCGAAACCGACATTCCGCAAGCGTGATGTAGAAAGCAGCCTGGCAGGTTTCCCGTTCCGGGAATTCCTGCCAGGCAAAAGAAAAGGCCCCGGATCGTTCATCACGATCCGGGGCCTTTTGCGTTGGTGCACCCCCCGGGACTCGAACCCGGAACCCATTGATTAAGAGTCAATTGCTCTGCCAGTTGAGCTAGAGGTGCAGCTATTGTTTGGTGGCTTCCGAGGAATTTGCATTCCTTGTCGACCTCCGCAACGACAAATAACTCTACACCACAATTCGCTGTGTCAAAACCAAGCCCAGGGGAGCGGGTGATTGCATTCCCCGGGATAAACAAAAGACCCTGAAGTGCGAACACTTCAGGGTCTTTATTTGGTGCACCCCCCGGGACTCGAACCCGGAACCCATTGATTAAGAGTCAATTGCTCTGCCAGTTGAGCTAGAGGTGCAGCTGTTGATTTCGATCATCCGTGGGGCTTTTCTTTCCCCGGCGATCTCCGCAACGACATGTAACTCTACACGACTTGGGCCCAAGTGTGAAATCGGGCCGGAGTGGCATCCCCGCCTCAGCCCTTGATCCGCAAAATCAGCGCAAAATCAGGGTTTTGGTTGTTGCTGAGCACCCAAAGTTCCCCGTTGGGGGCGCGGGCAACGTCCCGCAGACGCCCATATTCTCCTGTGAAATAAGCCACAGGAGGCCCTGCTGTTTCGCCTATCAGGGGCACCGCCCAGAGGCGCTGGCCGCGCAGCGCTCCAGTAAACGCCACCCCGCCCACGATTTCCAGCCCACTCGGAGAGGACTCGGCCGTCGATGGCCACACGACCTTCGCATCGATGAGGCAGTCCCTGCCTGGCGCGCCGGTTACCTGGGGCCATCCATAGTTGCCTCCTGGCGTGATCAGGTTCAGTTCATCATCGACGTCCGGGCCGAATTCGCTCGCCCAGAGCCGTCCGGCGCTGTCCCAGGCCAGTCCCTGGACGTTCCGGTGGCCGTAGCTGTACACGGGGTTATCGCCGAAGGGATTGCCGGGCGCTGGCCGTCCTTCCGGAGTGAGGCGAAGGATCTTGCCGCCCAATGCTCCCTTGTCCTGCGGTTGCTCACGCCGCTGGGAATCCCCGGTGCCCACATACAGCATTCCGTCCGGTCCGAAGCGGATACGTCCGCCGTTGTGGGTGGATGCTTTCGGGATGCCTTGGAAGATCACCTCCGGTGCGCCGAGGCCCAACACTCCCGTCGCGCCTTCGGTGAGCTGTATCTTCGCTATCCGGTTGTCATAGGCCGAAGTGAAGTAGGCGTACAGCCGGCGATCTTCTGCGAATGACGGGGACAGGGCCAGGCCCAGCAAACCGCCCTCTCCGCCAGGAACGACGCCGGACACCTTGCCCAGTACGGTTGCCTTCCCGTCCTTGATCGCCACGACGTTGGCCGAATCACGTTCGGACACCAATGCCGTACCGTCCGGCAGGAAGTCGACCGACCAAGGCAGCTGCAGGCCGGCGTCGAGCTTTTCGATGAGTTCAAGCGCCGCTGGAGATGCCTGCGACCCGTTGCCGCTTCCTGTGTTGGGGGACCCGGTCGCGTTCGGAGTAGCAGCAGTGCCGGGGGAGGACGGGCTTCCGGTGCACCCGGCCAGTGTCATCGTCAAGGCAACGGTGAGGGCGGCCAGTTGTCCTGCTGCCCGGTGTCCGCGCAGGGGCGCGTGCCTGTCCATGACTTTGCGGGTGGCTTTGGCTCGACGGGTAGGCGGCTCAGTGCCTGCTGCGCCGCGGCGGCCGGAAACCTGCTGCCTCAGCGTGTGCAGCGGAGATGAACCACACGTCCGCTTCGACGTCGTCGTAATCCGCGGCGTCCTCATCGTGGTAGGTCATGGTGGCCGCGATGGCCTTGACGGGGTGGCCGTCCCGCAGGGTGCTCGAGGATCCCGTGCCGTAGGGCTCTTCTGCTGCGAGGTGTCCGGACGGCGCCGCGGAGTCTCCGGCGGGGGCCGCGTCCTCTGCTGCGGCGGTCTCGGCGCCGGGCAGGGTGGGGGAGTGCGGGTCGGTGTATTCGTGGTGGTGGATGGGGCCGCCCGCCGCATCCGTCCAGGAGGATTCCCATTCGGCCTTATCGGCTGCCTCGTTTGCCATAGCAGTGTCTCGGGCCACAGTGTCGCGGGCCCCGGTGTCCTCAGCCCGCGTAACGTCGTCCGCTGTTGTGGCGCCCTGCCAATCGTCCACATCGCCGGCGACAGCGTCGGCGGAGTGCAGTTTCGCCTCCGTGTCCACGACGGGTTCAGCAACCACCGGCTCATCGACCATCGGGGCGGCAACGACGGGTTCCTCAACGGTCAGTCCCGGAGTCGTGGACTCCCCGGAATGAACCTCTGGTTCCGCCGCAGGCGCGGGCTCAACGTCCGGTTCGTCTGCCGGTAATTCAGCATCGGCTTCCCGGCGGGTGGGTTCGTCTCCGGTAGGTCCGCTGCCCTCAGCGGCCGCCTTGCCCGGATTGGTTACTCCGGCCAGCCCGGCGACCCCGGCGCTCACCGCACCCGGATCAGGTACCGTCGCGGTATTGGTTGGCTCCATTGCGGCGGGAGCTTGGCTTCCGGTGGAATTTGAGGCTTTGTTGCGGCTCATCAGCCACCAAACAATCGCGACGACCAAAACAATGACAATGACCCAAATTAACCAATCCATGGCGGATGCCCTTCTGCTCACTGGGGTGCAGTACGTGGTATTTCCGACGTTACGTGCCTGCTAATGGGCTGTCCAGCGTTTGGGCGGCCGGTCCCGAAATTCGTCAGAGTGCTTAGTAAGGAGCAGGTGAAAATTACTTTGGAGGGAATTCCTTCCAGTCACCTACTCTGGCTGCATGGACTTCAAAAGGCTGCAGATTCTGCGCGAGCTGGCGGATCGCCAAAGTGTGGGCGCCACCGCAGATGCCATGAATGTCACTGCCTCAGCCGTTTCGCAGCAGTTGAAGACCCTGCAGGCGGAATTGGGATTGAGCCTGGTGGAGAAGGTCGGCAGGGGAGTGCAGCTCACCGAAGCCGGCCAGGCCATGGCGGCCGCAGCGGCGGAAATTGCCACGGCCATGGCCCGCGCGGAGTCAACGGTGGACAGCTATCGGCAGGGTTGGCAGACCCATGTTTCAGCGGCCTTCTTTCCCAGTGCCGCCGAGATGCTGCTGCCGGGAATGCTGCGTCGCGTCGCTGCCGTTGAGGGGCTGGGCTTCGATGCCCATTTCGAGGATCCGGGCACGGCGCACTTCGCTCCCTTGGTGGCCGACTACGACATCGTGCTGGCCCACAGTGTGGACGGGCCCGGTGTCTTCGCCAAACGCTCGCTCGCGGTGGTACCGCTGCTGGAGGAAGCCCTCGATGTCGCCATGCCCGCCGGACATCCCTTGGCTGCCAAAGAGCGGCTGACGCCTGAGGATGTGGTGGGCCATCCGTGGATCGGCGTCCCGGAAGGATTTCCCTTCGACGCCGTTCTTCGCCAGATAGAAGTCCACGCAGGCAGGCGGGCCTCGCGGGGCCAGCGGTATCCGGACCTGCGGGTACTTGAGGCGCTGGTGGTGGCAGGTCACGGCATCTGCCTGCTGCCCCGCTACACAGCCCGCGCCAATGCCCGCCGGGGTCTGGTGCTCCGGCCCTTGACAGGCGTGAAGGCGAGCAGGAGCATCGTTGCGCTCGCGCGGCAGGAGGTGGCAGCCCGTTCGACCATTGCCGGAGTGCTGGAGATGCTCCAGGCCGAAGCTGCAGGGATTGCCAGGGAGCTGGATGACGCGCCCGCCCGGAAGTGAGCCTGTAGGGCGAAACTCCCACTGCCTTCCCGCAATATTTGGCCGATGCCGCTTAACCCGGCGGGGAACACGGACTGGGGACACCTGGTGCACATAGACTTTGGACCATGACCGACACCAGCACTGCTCCAGAGAACGCGCCGGACATCAAACCCCGCAGCCGGGCCGTCACCGATGGCATCCATGCAGCTCCTGCCCGCGGCATGTTCAGGGCCGTCGGCATGGGCGATGACGATTTCGCCAAGCCGCAAATCGGCGTGGCGAGTTCGTGGAACGAAATCACCCCCTGCAACCTTTCCCTCAACCGTCTTGCGCAGGGCGCCAAAGAAGGCGTTCACGCAGGGGGCGGGTTCCCGATGCAGTTCGGCACCATCTCCGTTTCCGATGGCATCTCCATGGGCCACGAGGGCATGCACTTCTCGCTAGTCTCCCGCGAAGTCATTGCCGACTCCGTCGAAACCGTCATGCAGGCCGAACGCATTGACGGTTCCGTGCTGTTGGCCGGCTGTGACAAGTCCCTTCCGGGGATGCTCATGGCCGCTGCCCGCCTGGACCTCGCTTCGGTCTTTCTCTACGCCGGATCGATCATGCCCGGTTGGGTCAAGCTCGAGGACGGCTCGGAAAAGGAAGTCACCCTCATTGACGCTTTTGAAGCAGTCGGAGCCTGTGCAGCGGGCAAAATGAGCATGGAGGACCTCACCCGCATCGAAAAGGCCATCTGTCCGGGCGAAGGCGCCTGCGGCGGCATGTACACCGCCAACACCATGGCCTGCATCGGAGAGGCCCTTGGCATGTCCCTTCCCGGGTCTGCCGCGCCGCCGTCGGCAGACCGCCGTCGTGATGATTTCGCACGCAAGTCCGGCGAAGCGGTAGTGAACCTGCTGCGCTTGGGCATCACCGCCCGCGACATCATGACCAAGAAGGCCTTCGAGAATGCCATTGCCGTCACCATGGCCTTCGGTGGCTCCACCAACGCAGTGCTCCACCTGCTGGCCATCGCCCGCGAAGCCAACGTGGAACTGACCCTGGATGACTTCAACCGGATCGGTGACAGGATCCCGCACCTGGGCGACCTCAAGCCTTTCGGCCGTTACGTCATGACCGACGTCGACAAGATCGGTGGCGTGCCGGTCATCATGAAGGCACTGCTCGACGCCGGGCTGCTGCACGGCGACTGCCTCACAGTGACGGGCAAGACCCTCGCCGAGAACCTCGCCTCGATCAACCCGCCGGACCTCGACGGAAAGATCCTGCGTGCGCTGGACAACCCCATCCACAAGACCGGCGGAATCACCATCCTGCACGGTTCGCTGGCTCCGGAAGGCGCCGTTGTGAAGAGCGCCGGTTTCGATGCCGACGTCTTTGAGGGAACGGCGCGTGTCTTTGAGCGCGAGCAGGGTGCGCTGGATGCTTTGGACAAGGGCGAAATCCACAAGGGTGATGTCGTGGTGATCCGCTATGAGGGTCCCAAAGGCGGGCCGGGCATGCGTGAGATGCTTGCCATCACCGGCGCCATCAAGGGCGCCGGCCTCGGTAAGGACGTCCTGCTCCTGACGGACGGCCGCTTCTCCGGAGGCACCACAGGTTTGTGCATCGGCCACGTCGCGCCGGAAGCGGTCGACGGCGGTCCCATCGCCTTTGTGAAGGATGGCGACCGCATCCGTGTCGACATCGCTGCCCGCTCGTTCGACCTCCTGGTGGACGAAGCCGAACTCGAGGCCCGCAAAGCGGGTTGGCAGCCGCTGCCGGCCAAGTTCACCAAGGGCGTCCTGGCCAAGTACGCCAAGCTCGTCCACAGTGCCTCCACGGGGGCCTACTGCGGATGATTTCCTGCATGTGACTCCGCTCCGACCGAGGAGCGGAGTCCGGCAGGCGGACATCGCTGTCCAAATAGTGAGATACGATGGTCCTCAATTGACACGTATCTCACTTTGAGGGAACACTGAACGCATGATCACATTCGTTACCGTCGGCGTCGTCGTCCTTACCAAGCGCGTGGCTTAGCCCGACTGGTAACGAACCGTCACGCGCAAACCCCTCGAAGAGCCGGAAGGCTGAGGGGTTTTTTTATTTGCAAGACCCACCATTTGTAGATCCACTAAGGAAGAGTCCGATGAGCAAAGGATCGCCGATCAGCCCCTCGCTGATGGCTGCAAAGTCCACTGGAGCCCCCAAAGCTCCGGAAAAGGTCGACCGTACGGCTGAAGCCGTCGTCGTCGACGCTGCTGCACCTCTCTCTCCTGTACTTGGGCCGAACAACGTTGTACCCCCAACGGTGATGACCGGCTCGCAAGCAATTGTCCGTTCGCTCGAAGAACTCGGCGTGGACGATATTTTCGGTTTGCCCGGTGGCGCGATCCTGCCCACCTACGACCCCTTGATGGCCTCCAGCATGAATCACATCCTGGTCCGTCACGAACAGGGAGCCGGCCACGCCGCGCAAGGCTACGCCATGGTTACCGGACGGGTTGGCGTTTGCATCGCCACCTCGGGCCCCGGTGCCACCAACCTCGTTACTGCCATCATGGATGCCCACATGGACTCCGTGCCGATGGTGGCCATCACCGGCCAGGTCTCCAGTGGAGTCATCGGCACCGATGCCTTCCAGGAAGCCGACATCGTGGGTATCACCATGCCCATCACCAAGCACTCGTTCCTGGTGACGGACCCCAACGACATCCCGCATGTCATGGCGGAGGCCTTCCACCTGGCCTCGACCGGCCGTCCCGGCCCCGTCCTGGTGGACATTGCCAAGGACGCCCAGGTGGGCCAGATGACCTTCTCCTGGCCCCCGAAAGTGGATCTGCCCGGATACCGTCCCGTGGTCCGCGGCCACAACAAGCAGGTGCGTGAGGCTGCCAAGCTGATCGCCGCTTCCAGCAAGCCTGTGCTGTACGTAGGTGGCGGTGTGGTCAAGGGCCACGCCTCCGCAGAGCTCATGGAGCTCGCCCTGGCAACCGGCGCTCCCGTGGTCACCACCCTCATGGCCCGCGGCGCATTCCCCGACTCCCACCCGCAGCACGTCGGCATGCCCGGCATGCACGGGTCGGTTTCGGCCGTTACGGCACTTCAGCAGGCTGATCTGTTGATCACCCTCGGAGCTCGGTTCGATGACCGCGTCACCGGTGTCCTGAAGACCTTTGCGCCCTTTGCAAAGGTCATCCACGCTGACATCGACCCCGCCGAAATCTCCAAGAACCGGACGGCCGATGTCCCGATCGTGGGCTCGGTCAAGGAGATCATCCCGGAACTCACCGAGGCCGTGAAGACGCAGTTCGAACTGAGCGGTGCACCGGACCTCGACTCCTGGTGGGCCTTCCTGGGCAACCTGCGCGACACCTACCCGCTGGGCTGGACCGAGCCCGAAGACGGCCTGAGCGCACCTCAGCGCGTGATCAAGCGCATCGGTGAGCTGACCGGACCCGAAGGCATCTACGTTGCCGGCGTGGGCCAGCACCAGATGTGGGCTGCACAGTTCATCAAGTACGAGCGTCCGCACGCCTGGCTGAACTCCGGTGGAGCAGGCACCATGGGCTATTCCGTCCCTGCCGCCATGGGCGCCAAGGTCGGCGAACCGGACCGCGTGGTCTGGGCCATCGACGGCGACGGCTGTTTCCAGATGACCAACCAGGAACTGGCCACCTGCGCCATCAACAACATCCCCATCAAGGTAGCCATCATCAACAACTCTTCGTTGGGCATGGTCCGCCAATGGCAGACCCTGTTCTACGAAGGCCGCTACTCCAACACGGACCTGAACACCGGCCATGACACCATCCGGATTCCGGACTTCGTCAAGCTGGCAGATGCCTACGGCTGCGCCGCGCTGCGCTGCGAGCGTGACGAGGACATCGACGCCACCATCCAGAAGGCCCTCGAAATCAACGACCGCCCCGTGGTCATCGACTTCGTGGTGAGCCCCAACTCGATGGTCTGGCCAATGGTGCCCGCAGGCGTCAGCAATGACCAGATCCAGGTTGCCCGCAACATGACCCCGGAATGGGAAGAAGAGGACTAGGCATGACCCGTCACACACTGTCCGTTCTGGTAGAAGACAAGCCCGGCGTACTGACCCGCGTGGCCAGCCTCTTCGCCCGGCGTGCGTTCAACATCAACTCCCTCGCTGTGGGACCCACCGAGGTTCCCGGCATGTCCCGCATGACAGTGGTCGTCGACGCCGACGGCGACTTGATCGAGCAGGTCACCAAGCAGCTCAACAAGTTGGTCAATGTGATCAAGATTGTTGAACTGACTTCTGAATCTTCCGTACAACGCGACCACATCTTGGTCAAGGTACGTGCGGATGCCGCGACACGTCTGCAGGTTACCCAGGCTGCAGACCTGTTCCGTGCCGCCGTCGTCGACGTGTCCACAGACTCGTTGGTGATCGAGGCAACCGGTACCCCCGAGAAGCTCGCCGCACTGCTGTCAGTGCTTGAGCCATTCGGCATCCGTGAAATCGTGCAGTCCGGCACCTTGGCCGTTGGACGGGGATCCCGCTCCATGAGTGACAGGGCGCTTCGCTCCGCGTGAGCCATGCCTACGCGGGCAGTGCCCAGTACCGCAGCACCACAATCAATATCTAAGAAATCCACTCAAGAGGAGTTACGCAAGTGACTGAAATGTTCTACGACGACGACGCAGACCTGTCGATCATCCAGGGCCGCAAGGTAGCCATCGTTGGCTACGGTTCCCAGGGCCACGCCCACGCGCTGAACCTGCGCGATTCCGGCGTCGAGGTTGTCATCGCGCTCAAGGACGGCTCGAAGTCGGCCGCAAAGGCCGAAGACGCAGGCTTCACGGTCAAGAACGTTGCCGACGCTGCTGAATGGGCAGATGTCATCATGATCCTGGCACCGGACCAGCACCAGCGCTCGATCTACAACGACTCCATCAAGGACAAGCTGACCGAAGGCAAGGCCCTCGCCTTCGCCCACGGCTTCAACATCCGCTTCGGTTACATCGAAGCTCCTGCCGGTGTCGACGTCATCCTGATCGCTCCGAAGGCGCCGGGCCACACCGTACGCCGGGAATTCGAAGCCGGACGTGGCATCCCGGACATCATCGCCGTCGAGCAGGACGCATCCGGTTCCGCTTGGGACCTGGCCAAGTCCTACGCCAAGGCCATCGGCGGCACCCGCGCCGGCGTCATCAAGACCACCTTCACCGAAGAGACCGAAACCGACCTCTTCGGCGAGCAGTCCGTCCTCTGCGGCGGTGTCTCCCAGCTCGTCCAGTACGGCTTCGAGACCCTCACCGAGGCCGGCTACCAGCCGCAGATCGCCTACTTCGAGGTTCTTCACGAGCTCAAGCTCATCGTTGACCTCATGTGGGAGGGCGGCATCGCCAAGCAGCGCTGGAGCGTTTCCGACACCGCTGAGTACGGCGACTACGTCTCCGGCCCGCGCGTCATCACCCCCGAGGTGAAGGAAAACATGAAGGCTGTCCTCGCGGACATCCAGAACGGTGCCTTCGCCAAGCGCTTCATCGACGACCAGGACAACGGCGCAACCGAGTTCAAGGAACTCCGCGCCAAGGCTGAGAAGCACCCGATCGAAGAAGTTGGCCGCGAACTGCGCTCCCTGTTCTCCTGGCAGCAGCAGGACGCCGACTACGTCGAAGGTTCCGCAGCCCGCTGATTGCCCACTGCCCAGCAGTGATGCACCAGCACTAAGCACCGACGCCCGCCCGGCAAGTTACAGCCGGGCGGGCGCCGCTGTTTCCCGCCCCGTTTCTCCACCGAATTGCCTGCCTGGTGGTGCTGTGAACTTCTTCACATCACCTCCGGTCCTGGCGTAACATCGCCCCCCGGCTGGGGGAAACACCGCCCTGATTCGATATTCTGGGCTGGTCCCGGCGCCGTGCCCCGGGCCACGCATCCGCTCCTTGTCCAGTTCTGTCCCACGTTCTCCAAAGTAAGGTGCCACCCCGTGTCAGCCAGCAAACCCGTAGTCCTCCTCGCTGAGGAACTTTCGCCCGCAACAGTCGAGGCACTGGGCCCGGATTTTGAAATCCGCCAGACCGACGGCGCCGACCGTTCCCAGCTGCTGTCTGCCATCGCCGACGTCGACGCCATCCTGGTCCGCTCCGCCACCCAGGTTGACGCCGAAGCCATCGCCGCGGCCAAGAACCTCAAAGTCATTGCCCGTGCAGGCGTCGGCCTGGACAACGTGGACATCAAGTCCGCCACGCAGGCCGGTGTCATGGTGGTCAACGCACCGACCTCCAACATCGTCTCGGCCGCTGAGCTCACCGTGGGACATATCCTCAGCCTCGCGCGTCACATCCCGCAAGCCAGCTCGGCATTGAAGAACGGCGAATGGAAGCGCTCCAAGTACACCGGCATCGAACTCTTCGAAAAGAAGATCGGCATCATTGGCCTCGGCCGCATCGGCGCTTTGGTGGCAGCACGGCTCCAGGGCTTCGAGACCGAAATCCTGGCCTACGATCCCTACATCACCTCCGCCCGGGCAGCGCAGCTGGGCGTCAAGCTGGTCACTCTCGATGAACTCCTGGAGAACGCCGACTTCATCACCATCCACATGCCCAAGACGCCGGAAACGGTTGGCATGCTGGGCGCCGATGCCTTCCGGAAGATGAAGGAATCCGCCTACGTCATCAACGTCGCCCGTGGCGGCCTCGTGGACGAAGAAGCACTCTACGTTGCGCTGAAGGAAGGCCAGATCGCCGGTGCGGGCGTGGATGTCTTCGTCAAGGAGCCCAGCACCGACCTGCCGTTCTTCGAACTGGACAACGTCGTCGTCACCCCGCACCTGGGCGCCTCCACGGATGAAGCCCAGGAAAAGGCCGGTGTGTCCGTGGCAAAGTCCGTCCGCCTGGCGCTGGCCGGCGAACTGGTGCCGGATGCCGTGAACGTAGCTGGCGGCGTCATTGCCCCCGACGTCCGTCCGGGCATCCCGCTGATCGAAAAGCTGGGCCGGATCTTCACTGCGCTCACCCACGCATCGCTGACGCAGATCGACGTCGAAGTTGCCGGTGAGATCTCCGCTTTGGACGTCAAGGTGCTGGAGTTGGCAGCCCTGAAGGGCGTGTTCGCCGACGTCGTCACCGAGCAGGTTTCCTACGTGAACGCCCCGGTCATTGCCGAGCAGCGCGGCATCAACACCCGTCTTATTACCACTCCCGACGCCGAAGACTACCGGAACGTCCTGACCATCCGTGGTGCGCTCAGCGATGGTTCGCAGATCTCCGTCGCCGGTACCCTTACCGGTCCCAAGCAGGTGGAGAAGCTGGTGGGCGTCAACGGCTACGACATCGAAATCCCCATCAGCGAGCACTTGGTGGTTGTGGCTTACGCTGACCGCCCCGGCGTCATCGGCACCATCGGGCACATCCTCGGCATGAACAACATCAACATCGGTGGCATGCAGGTGGCCCGCCAAACTGAAGGCGGCCAGGTCCTGGCGCTGCTGACCATCGATAGCTCTGTCCCGCAACAGGTACTGGAGGCCATCAAGGCCGGTATCGGTGCCGACATGGTCCGCGAAGTGGACCTGGAAGACTGATCGACATCAGCTGAAGATCGCGTGCCGGCGACACACCCATGGCACGCAAGAGTGGCCGGTCTGCTTACAATGGCTGGGTCCGGGATTCGGACCCGGCAGCAGGCCGGCCATTACTTTCAGCACATTCAGCCCGGTATTCCGCTGTGTTTTTTCAGGAATCCCGGACAACGTGTGCGCGCCCGCTATCAAGGTCCCAGGGAGCCCAATGAACGCCGTCCAAAGGTTCATCAGAAGCCGCGTGCTGCTGCTGACCGCGGCCATTTTGATCGTCGCCATGTGCATGTCCGTCCTCGTCCAGAGCCAGTCGCAGGCGGCTCTGAACAGGACAGTGGACGAGAACTCGCGGGGTCTCTACGACATCCTGGTCCAGGCCAAGCCTGACCAGTCACAAAATGGCGACGGCGGTTCGCTGATCCAGCCGGAAATCGCCAACGGCCAGGGCGGGATCAGCTTTGACCAGCTGGAGAAGATCCGGGGGATGGGCCAGACTGCCGTGGCAGCGCCCATCAGCCTCGTCTCCCGTGTTTCGCAGAACCTTGAAGCCCCGCGCCTGAACGCGATGGACTACCTGGGCTACAACGCCGGCCTTGCCGGCGCTGTGACTGCCGGTGACCCCTCCGCCATGGACTCCAGCAAATGGCCGGCAGCGGAGTCGGTGTTCTCGGATTCGCCCAAGAAATACCGACTGACCGCATCTGCCACCAGCTCGGATGGAGTCAAGGAGCAGACGCTCTTCAAGACCAGCGCCGAAGGCACCCTGGGCAAGGGACGCCTCGTGCAGGAGCAGGCAGCCGGTGGCAGCAACGTCCGCATTGCCGGTCCCGATGGCGAAACCGGTATTAAGTTCCCGGCTCCCGCCCTGGGCTCTGAGCACAACCTTTTCAACCTCTCCGTGGCCCTGCCCATGGCTCCTGAGGTGACCGAGTCCGTCGTCGCCGTCGACCCCGCCGCCGAAAGGGCGCTGCTGGGTTCCGCGGGGGACTTCCTCGCGCCGCTTCAGAAGGCTCCGCCGGCAGATGCCCGTGACGCCGGTGCGATCGGCCGCCACTTTGAAAGCCTCTTCACCACGGGCCTGAGCATGCAGCAGCTGGAAGAGGGCCCCGATTTCCTCGGCGTGAAGCTCAAGTACTGGGCACCGCTGATGACGCAGTACCAGCAGGCCAAGCGTGACGGCCTGCTGACCGCTGATTCAAAAGCCATTCCGTTGATTGTCCGCACGGGCACGTCCTTGGACCTGAAATACTCGGTGAAAATCGAGGAACTCGATTCCAGCGGCAAGGTGGTCAAGGACGTCGGAACCGTCACCCGTTCCCTGGACAAGGACTACCTGCCCTTCGTCTCCAAGTCTCCATTCGCCCTTGAACGGCCCGGTTCCACTGACCACAGCCAGCTCCTGGGCAGCACCGCTGCCTTCAGTCAGGGCCTCTACAACCCGGCAACGTGGAGCACGGCCTTCGCGGCGGCACCGCAGTACAAGGACGGCGATGAAGCCGCCAACGGCGCTTCCGACAAGAGCGCGACGCCGGGTGACTGGGTCACCGTCAACCGCTTGCCGGAGAAGTCCTCCTTCGGTGCTGCAGTGGACCAGACCCAGCGCAAGCCCGTGGACGAACGTTCGTACCGCAAGGATCTGGAGACGGGTAAAAAGCCTGCCGCGCCCCTGCCCATGGTGTACGGCACCTTCGATCCCTCCGCGGTCCAGGCTGCTGCCGGCGACGTCAACAAACTGCCCTTGGGCGGTTACGATCCCACGCCCATGACCCTGACCAAGGACGCCGAAGGCAAGGACGTCGCCAAGGCCGGGCTGAAGCCCTCGCTCAGCGCAACGGGGCTGGTGAGCCAGTCCGCCGGTGCCATCACCGATTACTACGGTCTGGCAGCGGCGCGTGGCTATGACTCCAACGCCAATGTGATCGACGCCGTGCGGGTCCGCGCCAACGCTTCGGGCAACTGGAAGACTGCACAGCCCGAGGTCGAGAAGCTGGCATCCCAAATCCGCGAGCTCGGGCTGGAAGCTACGGTCGTGGCCGGTTCGGCGCGTGAGGACGCCAACATCTTCGTGCCCGGCTACAGCAAAGACGACGCCGGCAAGGAATCTCCGCTGGGCACGGTCCAGCAGTCCTGGGTCCGGCAAAACGCGGCCGACGCCGTCTCCGGCTCCCTGACCGGAACCAACATCACCCTGCTCTTCCTGACACTGCTGGGGGCCACACTCCTTACCGGAGCTTCCACCGTCAGTTACATCCGCCAGCGCAGGAGCGAGGCAGGAATCCTCCGCGCCATGGGCTGGACCCAGAAGCGCATCCGTTCCTGGGTTCTGGAAGAGTTCGCCGTTGGCGCTGCCGCACTGGCCTCCGCGGGCGTCATCTTGAGCTTGCTGAGCTGGAACATCGCCACCGTGATCGTCTCGGTGACCATGCTCCTCATCTACGCCGCGGCCGCTCTTCTGGCAGCCCAGCAGCTTCGGCACCGCGTGGTGATCGACCAGGAGCCGCAGCACGACGAGCGGCTGGTAACAGTGGACTCGCCCCTGACGTTCGCCAACAGGCAGCTGACCACCAACCGGTTCAACTCCATTTCCCTCGCCGTGGCAGTGGGCGTGTTCGGCGCTGCAGTGGGTGCGTTGATCGCCTTGCTGATCGACATCCCGCGGGCAGCAGGTGCCAGTGCCCTCAGCGGCCTGGCCGCAGCCAGCATCGCCCTGCCGAGTGTGACCCTTGCTGTCTTCGGCGTCGTCGTCGGCCTCCTGCTGACGCTGGTCACTGGAAGGTTCGAGCTCCATGCCAAGCGCGAGTACCTGGGTACCTTGCGGGCCATGGGTTGGAACCCGGACATGCTGGGCCAGGTCCGGTTCTTTGAAAACGCACTTGTCGGCACGGTGGCACTTCCCTTGGGTGTCCTCGGTGCCCTGGGGCTCGGGTTGCTCCTTGCCCCCTACGCAGCGCTGTGGGCCGGACTCGCCGGCCTTCTGGCCGTAATTTGCTGGATTCCCATTGCAACGAAAGTAGTCAAATGACTGACAACCTCAACCCCGAGCTGAAGGCCACCCCGGAAACAACGGAAGAGTCGCTGCAGACCCGCGCCAACACCATCGTCAGGGCTGCCGACCACGCAACCCCCTTGGAACTGAGCCGGGTTACCATCCACTACGGCGGCGACAAGGGCGGCGCGGAGGAAGTCGACGTCGTGGATGACTTCAACCTGACCCTCCACGCAGGCGAGATGCACTGTGTCGCCGGCCGAAGCGGCTCCGGCAAGACCAGTATCCTGACGGTCAGCGCGGGACTGACGCTGCCGACCTCGGGCAAGGTCTTCTGGGAGGGCCACCCCCTGGACGGTATGGGCGACGACGAGATCGCCGACCGTCGCCGGGCACTGATCGGCTACGTCGACCAGGGTGGTGCATTGATCGATGGCATGAGCGCCCTGGAGAACGTGCTGCTCCCCGCTGTCCCGGATGGCGAAGTTGAGCAGCGCACCGAAATGGCCAAGGACCTCCTTGACCTGGTGGGCCTTGGACGCCGCATGCGCCACCGTCCGGCCCAGTTGTCCGGTGGTGAGCGCCAGCGTGTGGCGATCGCGCGCGCCTTGATCCTGGGCACCCGCGTGCTGGTGGTGGACGAACCCACCGCAAGCCTTGACCGGGCAGCAGCCAACCGCATCATCGGGATCCTCAAGGACACCACCAGCGATGGCATCGCTGTACTCGTCGCGTCACACGACCACGAGCTGGTCCGGCTCAGCGATACGCTGACGGAACTTAACTAAGCTATTTCATTCGAAAAAAAGGTAACTTCTTAGAGTGACGTCTCCAGAGAAATCCCCGTTCTACATCACCACCGCCATCAGTTACCCCAATGGTGTGCCGCACATCGGCCACGCCTATGAGGTCATTGCCACTGATGCCATGGCACGCTTCAAGCGCCTTGATGGCCATGAAGTGTTCTTCATGACGGGGACGGACGAGCACGGCCTCAAGATGCAGCAGTCCGCGGAGAAGGAAGGCATCTCAGCCAAGGAGCTGGCAGACCGGAACTCCGCAGCGTTCAAGCAGATGAGCCAGGACCTGGGCATCTCCTACGACCGCTTCATCCGCACCACGGACCAGGACCACTACGCTGCCTCGCAGGCCATCTGGAAAAAGATGGAAGCCAACGGCGACATATACCTTTCCAAGTACGAAGGCTGGTACTCCGTCCGCGACGAGGCTTACTACGTCGAGGACGACACCGTGGTGAAGGAAGACGGCCTTCGCTACTCAAAGGAAACCGACACCCTGGTTAGCTGGACCGCGGAGGAAAGCTACTTCTTCCGGCTCTCCAACTACCAGGAAAAGCTCCTGGCACTCTACGAAGAACAGCCTGAATTCGGGGCTCCGCAGTCACGCTTCAACGAGGTCATCAGTTTTGTCAGGCGCGGACTGGAAGACCTGTCCATCAGCCGTACCACCTTCGACTGGGGTGTTCCGGTTCCGGGCGATGCGAAGCACGTCATGTATGTGTGGGTTGATGCCTTGACCAACTACCTGACCGGCGTGGGCTACCCGGACATCGAGTCTGAGTCCTTCAAGAAGTTCTGGCCGGCGGACGTTCACGTTATCGGCAAGGACATTTCGCGGTTCCACGCGATCTACTGGCCCGCGTTCCTGATGAGTGCCGGACTGGAACTTCCCCAGCGCGTCATGATCCATGGCTTCCTGACCAACAACGGCGTGAAGATGTCCAAGTCCTTGGGCAATGTCGTGGCGCCCCAGGACTTCGTGGCACAGTACGGACTGGACCAGTGCCGTTACTTCTTCCTCCGCGAAGTTCCGTTTGGTGCTGACGGTAACTACAACCACGAAGCCATCGTGGGCCGGATGAATGCCGACCTTGCCAACAACTTCGGCAACCTTGCCCAGCGTTCCTTGTCCATGGTGGCGAAGAACTGCGATGGAAAGGTCCCGCAGCCCGGTGCCTTCACGGCCGAGGACGAAGCACTCCTTGCACAGGCAGGCGCCTTGCTGGAGACCGCGCGCAGTGCCTTTGAGAAGCAGGAGTTCAGCCGGGCGCTCGAAGCCATGTGGACGGTGTTGGGTGACACGAACGCCTACTTCGCCGAGCAGGCTCCGTGGGTACTGCGGAAGACCGACCTCGACCGGATGAACACGGTCCTGTACGTCACGCTGGAGGTCGTGCGGATCATTGCGATCCTCGCCCAACCCGTGATGCCGTCGTCGTCCGCCAAGCTGCTGGACGTGCTGGGACAGCACGAAGGTGAGGCACGCCAGTTCTCCGCCATTGCCACGCCGCTCGTGGCGGGCACCGAGCTGCCGGCCCCCGCGCCGGTCTTCCCGCGCTACGAACAACCCGCCGAGGCGTAAGCCCCACACGCTCTCTCACGTAATACCAACAGAAAAGAAACGCTCTCCCACTTCCCGCCGGATTCGGCGGCAAAGTGGGAGAGCGTTTCTTGTAAGGCCCGGGAATGTGAGTGAGGGATCAGGCGGTGGCCAGGCCCTCCACAGGCGACAATCGTGCCGCGCGCCGCGCCGGGATCACCGAGGCCAGGAGCCCTGCCACCACGGCCACGCCAAACACGGCAGCCAACTGAAGCCATGGCACCGTGGGAACCACGCTGGCCATGCTACCCAAGGTGGCCTGCGCGCCGAGCCATCCGTACACAATCCCCATGCCGGCGCCCATGAGGGAGGCAACACCTGCAACGAGCACGGCCTCGATGGCCAGCATCCCGCGCAGCTGTCCTGTCGTCAGGCCGAGGGCACGCAGCAACGAGTTCTCGCGCGTCCGCTCCAGGACCGAAAGGGAGAGGGTATTGGCCACGCCGATCAGGGCAATGACGACGGCGACGCCCAGGAGGCCTGTGACCACCAGCAGCAGGACATCGATGATGCTGTTGAACGTCACCCGTTCGATGGCGGCGCCACTGACCGTTCGTTCGTGGACTCCCAACGCCGAAGCCATGTCCTTTTGGATGGCCTGGACGCGGTCACCGGAGACGGAGTCGTCCAGTTTCACCCAAACCATGCCCGGGGTTTCCGGCAGGGGACCGGCGGTGATGCTGGAGGACTCCAGGAAGGCCGGGACGTGCGCCGTCCGTAGGACCTTCGCGTTGAGTGTGACGTTGCCGCCGGCTGTCGTCATGCTTGCTGCACCCCGGGGCGAGCCCTTGGGCAGGTAGACCGTTCCGGGGACCGGTCTCAGGTTGTTATCGCGCAGTACTGACGCGGCATCGCCGGCGGACAGTCCATAAACGGTGGTGTCGTCACCGGTCGTTTCGTTATGGATCGTCCCGACGGGCTGCAGCAGGACGGCGGCGCTGACGCCGTCGAGCCTTTTGATCCGGTTGATCGCCTGCGCGGTGTCTGCTGAGCCGGCCGTCTGCGCGGCGAGGTCCACGGGGTATTTCTCGGCGAGTGTGTCGTTGAACGCCTGGCGGGAGGTAGCCGCGCCGGTCATCATGAGGGAGACCAGTGTGACGCCGATCAGCAACGCCGCGGCGGTTGCCGAGGTGCGGGCGGGATTGCGCGTGGCGTTGACCGCCGCCAGCTTGCCCGGAACACCGGCCGGGGCCGTCAGACGGCCTGCCAGGGCAACGACTCCGGGAATGAACAGAGTGGAACACAGGAGGATGCCCACGAAGGAGGCCGCCCCACCAAGCAGGGCAACTTCAAGGACCACGTTGATGCTGCCGTACACCAGCAGCGCGGTGCCCCCAGCAAAAGCGACCAGGCCCAAGAGCAGCCGGACCCTGCCGCGGCGGTTCCGCACCGAAGCGTCATCGGCGGGCCGCAGCGCGGCAAGAGGCGCCACCGCGGTGGCGGCCTTCGCCGGGACCAGCGCCGCGACGACTGTCAGCAACGTCCCGGCTACTAAACCGGCAATGATGGCCGACGGCGGTACGGCCAACGTGGCGAAGGCCTGCTCGGGTTGTGACTTGGCCCAGGCGATCAGCGCGGACATCAAACCCGTCGCGGCCAGGACGCCCAACACCGAGGAAACGACTCCGATGACAAGCGCCTCAAGCATCACCGAGCCACGGATCTGGCCGCGCCCTGCGCCCAGGCACCGCAGGAGCGCCAGTTCCCTCGTCCGTTGGGCCACCAGGACCGAGAACGTATTTGCCACCACCAATGTGGAAACAAGGATGGCAATGCCGGCGAAGGCTAGAAGGACAATTGTCAACTGGTCCCCGCCGCTGAGCATGGCCACCGTCGAGGTCACTTTTTCCTGGGCTGTTTCCAGGACGGGATCCACGGCCCCGGCGGCCTCCATGCGGTGGCCGATGTAGTCCTTGGCGGCGGAAACGTCTTCGCCGGGCTTGAGGGCAAACTGCAGGCCGGAGTATCCCGCCCCGGCGTCCTGGACTGCGTTCAGGACAGACTCTGAAGAAAGCAGTTGGGCCGATGAAGAAGAGAAGGGGTCGTTGGTGGCCTGGATCAAGCCCGAGATAGTTACTTTGGCGTTCTTGACCGGACCTCCGCCGTGCAGTTCCAGCGTGCTGCCTACTGCCAGGCCAAGGTGCTCGGCAGACTTGACGTCTATGGCCGCTTCCAAGGCGTTGCCGGGCATCGAACCGGAGGCGAGCACGGCACTTTCAAGCGAGGCCGGCGCAGTATTGCGCAGCTTGCCGTATTGCTCACCGCCACCGGCCTCAAACGTCACGTAGCTTGAGCGTTCGGCGTAGCTGGCTTCTACGGCCGGGGAGGAAGCGGCGGCATCCACCGCTGCTTGGGAGAACGCCTCACCGCTCTTGGACGTAGCCACCAGATCGGCATTGCGATAGGCCTCTCCGATGCTGGCGCCCAGCGAAGCGTTGGTGCTTGCGCCCACCATAAGCGTTGAAGAAAGGAACATGACGGAGAGCATCACGGCAAGCCCAATGGCTATGAAGCGCCGGTAATGGGTCCTCAACTGGGAAAGGGCAACCCGCAACATGCCTCAGGCCCCCAGCTTGCCAAGGGCCGTCAGGACGGAGTCCGCCGTGGGCTGGTGGATTTCGCCCACCAAGCCGCCGTCGCTCATCAACACCACCCGGTCTGCGTATGATGCCGCCACGGGATCGTGGGTGACCATGATGATGGTCTGGCCCATCTCCAGGCTGCTGCGGCGCAACAACGCCAGAACCTCGCCGCCGGCTTTGGAGTCCAGGTTGCCTGTGGGTTCGTCACCGAATACGACGTCGGGACGCGTCAGCAGCGCACGGGCAACCGCCACGCGTTGCTGCTGACCGCCGGACAACTCGTGGGGCCGGTGCTTCAACCTGTCCTTCAACCCAAGGGTGGTAACGACGGTATCCAGCCATCCGGCGTCGGCCGTGGTTCCTGCCAAGGCGAGCGGAAGCGTGATGTTCTGCTCGGCCGTCAGGGTAGGCACCAGATTGAAGGCCTGGAAAACGAAGCCGATCCGTTCCCGTCGAAGCGCTGTGAGCTGGCGGTCATTGAGTCCGGTGATCTCGGTTCCGCCCAGGAGGATCCGGCCGGAGTCAGCAGTATCCAGCCCGGCCAGGCAATGCATGAGCGTGGACTTGCCCGAACCGGAAGGACCCATGATGGCCGTGAACTTCCCGGCATCGAAACTAACCGATACTTCGTTCAAGGCAGTCACGCTCGTATCAGCGCGGCCGTAGCTCTTGGTCAGGTTGAAGGCCTCGACGGCGGGACGGGCCTGTGCAGCGTCCGATCCCGCCTGATGGCCGGTTCCGGGAGGGTGGGGGAGAGGCGTGAATGTCGTCATGGTTCCACGCTATGGTCGGGCCTATGCCTGCGGGATCGGGCTGTGGACCCATTGTCGCCGGCGGGTGCTCATACCCAGGTCTGAGTCTAGGTCCCGGGAGACACAACCCCGGTCTCGTAAGCAATGACCACCACCTGGACCCGGTCCCTGGCACCCAACTTGGCCAGGATATGGCCCACATGTGTTTTCACCGTGGCTTCGGACAGGAAAAGCCCCGCTGCGATTTCCGGATTCGACCTTCCCTGGGCGATGAGCTGGAACACTTCGCGCTCGCGGTTCGTGAGGGTCTCGACGGCGGCCGCGTGCTCGCTCTGTTCGGGGGTCTGGGTCCTGAGCAGGGGCGCCACGTGATCCAGCAAGCGTCGGGTGGTCGAGGGCGCGATCACCGCGTCGCCCCGGTAGACCGTGCGGATGGCTTCGAGCAGCTCCTCCGGCGGGGCATCTTTCAGGAGGAATCCGCTTGCCCCGGCCTGGATGGCCGCCAGCGCATACTCGTCCAGGTCGAAGGTTGTGAGGACCACGATCTTGATGTCCGCACGTTGTGAACCAGCAGGTTGGGCTGCTGCCTGTTCCAGGATGCGCCTGGTTGCTTCGATACCGTCCATACCGGGCATGCGGACATCCATGAGGACCACGTCGGCGGTGGTGGCGCCCAGTGCTTGGATGGCTTCGATCCCGTTGCCTGCCTCGGCCACCACGTCGAGATCGGGTTGCGAGTTGATGAGCATCCCAAGGCCCGAACGGACCAGCTGCTGGTCATCGACGAGGGCAACCCGGATGGATGCGGGCAGTTCGGGCATTGCTAGGCCTCCGAATAGGGAATGAATGCGGACACGCGAAAGCCGCCCCCTTGTTCGGGGCCGGCCGTCAAGGAACCATCGTAGAGCGAGACCCGCTCAGCCATTCCCCGCAGTCCGTTGCCGCCGCCGGCTGCCGGGGGATCGGCAGCGGCGCCACGGCCGTCGTCGACGATGTCCAGTTGCAGGCCCCGGGCCTGCCAGCTCAGCGTCAGGTTTGCCGTGGCCTTGGGGCCAGCGTGCTTCATGACGTTGGTGAGGGCCTCCTGGATGATCCGGTACGCGGTGAGTTCCGCCCCGGCAGGAAGGGAACGTCGAGGTGTTCCGACCTGTTGGTATCCCACCTGGAGCGTGGCCGCACGGAAGCCCAGGAGCAGCTCATCAAGGTCGGAAAGCCTGGGTTGCGGACGCGTGGAGGACTCGCCATCCGAGCGCAGGATGCCCAGCAACCGCCGCATCTCGCCGAGCGAGTCCCTGCCCGTGGCCGCGATGGTGGCCAGGGCTTCGGTGGCAAGTTCGGGTTTCGCTGCGGCAGCGTACCTTGCGCCGTCTGCCTGCGTGATGATGACAGAGAGCGAGTGCGCCACGATGTCGTGCATCTCCCGGGCTATGTGGGAACGTTCGTCGGCGGCGGCCAGTTTCCGCTCCTGGGACTGCTCCACTTCCATCCGGCGGGTTCGGTCCTCCAGGGCTTGGAGCTGGAGCCTGCGCACGCGGGTGAGGTCACCGAGAGTCCAGCTCACCAGGACCAGCATCCAGATCAGTACGGTGTAGAGGGCCCCTATAGTCAGGCCCATGATGCCCGACTCCACGCTGCCGGTGTATTCGCGTGTTGTCAGCATGACGCCACCGACAAGGCCGGCCACCAAGACTGTGCGGCTGGCCCACGTCGGACCGTAGGCGGCAGTGGCGTAGATGATCAGCGGGACAGCGATCTGACCCGCCACCGGTTCAGCGCCGACCGCCCACTGGATGAGGCACACAAGGATGACGACGCCGGCCGCCATGGCAGGGCGGGTCCGTCGCCAGGCGAGGGGCAACAGAAGGCCGCAGGACAGGAGGAACAGCCACGGCCTGTCGGCGAGCAGGTAGACGGGGCCGAAGAGCAGGATGAGGAGGCACGTTGCCGTCAGGTCCACTTTGAAGCGGTTGATCCGGAACCATTCATATACTGCGTGCCTTCTGTCCACGCTAAGACTCTATGCGTTGTCTTGGGGCGGGGGCATCATGCCGTGGTCGGATATCTCGACGTCGGCTGTTCAAGGAGTGAGACGATTTTGACCAGCATGTGGATTGCTTGGCTAGATAGACCTATGAGTGCATCGTCCATCAATCTCGCTGTCATTCCCGGCGACGGCATCGGCCCGGAGGTCATCGCCGAAGCCGTCAAGGTCCTTGAAAAGGCTGTCGCCGCCGAAGGCGTAACCCTTGAGCAGACCCACTACAAGCTCGGTGCCCAGCACTGGCTTGAGACAGGCGAGACCCTGCCCGAGGAGGTTCTTGAAGATCTCCGAACGCGCGATGCCATCCTCTTCGGCGCCGTGGGCGCGGCACCTGGTGATACCCGCATTCCCTCAGGCATCATCGAACGCGAGATGCTCCTCAAGCTCCGCTTCAGCCTGGACCACTATGTGAACCTGCGTCCTTCCCGACTGTACGGAACTGTAGGCAGCCCCTTGGCCGACCCTGGAACCATTGACTTCCTTGTGGTCCGCGAGGGAACCGAAGGACCTTACGTGGGCAACGGCGGCACCTTGCGCGGCGGAACACCGCACGAGGTAGCTACCGAAGTTTCGCTCAACACCGCCCACGGAGTGGAGCGCGTGGTCCGGGACGCATTCCGTCGCGCCAGCGAACGCCCACGCAAGCACGTCACCCTCGTGCACAAGCACAATGTCCTGGTTTTCGCAGGGCATCTGTGGAAGCGCACGGTGGAAGCGGTGGCGCAGGAGTTCCCTGGCGTCACCCACGACTACCTGCACATCGACGCGGCCACCATCTTCATGGTGACCAACCCTTCGCGCTTCGATGTGATCGTCACCGACAACCTGTTTGGCGACATCCTCACCGACCTCGCTGCTGCCGTCACGGGCGGCATCGGCTTGGCGGCCTCCGGGAACATCAACATGGACCGCACAGCACCGTCCATGTTCGAACCCGTCCACGGCTCAGCTCCGGATATCGCCGGTCAGCAAAAAGCCGATCCCACCGCGGCCATCCTCTCCGCAGTGCTCCTTTTGGACCACCTTGGCTACACCACGGCGGCCCGAAAGATCGAAGCGGCAGTTGTTGCCGACGTCGAGAACCGCACCGGCGAACCGCGCAGCACCGCTGCCATCGGTGACGCCATCGCGGCCGCACTTTAGGCTCATTACGCAGGCGTAAGCTTGTCTTGAATTGTTTATCTGCTTCCCTGGTCCATCGCTGAACCACACCCTTTGGTGCCCGGTTCGCCATGCCAGGTAGCTGACTGTGGAGGAAACATGACTCAGACTGCCCATGGCGTCGAATTCAGCCAGCAGCTCTCGGAAAACCCGAAGCCTGCTGAGGAGCGTGCGGCCATCCTGGCGAACCCAGGCTTTGGCGACTACTTCACCGACCACACCGCCGTCGTCGACTACAAGGTCGACGCCGATGGCAATGGCGGTTGGCAGAATGCCCGGATCGAGCCCTACGGCCCCATCTCCCTGGACCCGTCGGCCGCCGTGCTGCACTACGGCCAGGAGATTTTCGAGGGACTGAAGGCCTACCGGCACGCCGATGGTTCCGTATGGACCTTCCGCCCGGAAGCCAACGCGGCGCGCCTGAACAAGTCGGCCCGCCGGCTTGCCCTTCCCGAGCTGCCCGAAGAGTACTTCCTGGGCGCCATCCGCGAACTCGTACAGGCAGACCAGGAATGGGTTCCCTCCGGCGACGGCGAAGCCCTGTATCTTCGCCCATTCATGATCGCCACAGAGGCTTTCCTGGGTGTCCGGGCTGCCCGCGAGGTGTCCTTCCGCGTAATCGCGTCTCCGGCCGGCAACTACTTCGGCGGAGAGCTCAAGCCGGTATCCATCTGGATCTCCCGCGAGTACGCCCGTGCCGGCCGCGGCGGAACGGGTGCGGCCAAGTGCGGCGGCAACTACGCCGCTTCGCTGATCGCGCAGCAGGAAGCCGAGGCCAACGGCTGCAAGCAGGTTCTGTTCCTGGACCACTTCAACGACGACGCCGTGGAAGAGCTCGGCGGAATGAACGTCTTCTTCGTCATGAAGGACGGTTCGTTGGTGACTCCCGCCCTCAGCGGCACCATCCTCGAGGGCGTTACGCGCATGTCGGTGATCCAGGTGGCCAAGGACATGGGCCGCGAGGTTTCCGAGCGCAAGATCACCCTGGACGAGTGGCGCGACGGCGTTGCCTCCGGTGAGATCACCGAAGTATTCGCTTGCGGCACGGCAGCTGTGATCACGCCGATCGGTGTCCTCAAGGATGCAACCGAGTTCATCGGTGCCGAAGATGCCAAGGCCGGAGAAACCACCATGGCCATCCGCGAAAAGCTTCTGGGCATCCAGACCGGAACGGTCGAGGACACCCACGGCTGGCTGACCCGCCTGGTCTAGCCAACCGAACCCTCGACGGCGGCCGGTCACCTTTATCGCGATGGTGACCGGCCGCCGTCGTGCGTTCCAACGCTCGCTCACATCCCACCCGTTTAATCCAGACGCTCGCTCACGTCCCGCCGGTTTGACCCAGACGCTCGCTCACGTCCCGCCGGTTTGATCCAGACGCTCGCTCACGTCCCGGGCGTCCTTGGGCCTCGGTCTTGGTGTGATTGAGGGTTGGGGTGAAGGGGCGGGGATGTGATGGAGGGTTGGAAGTAGTGCCAAGATGGGATGGTGACTTCTGAACCAATGGCGACGCCGGATGGCCCGTCCCCAACCGACGGCACTTCTTCCCTGCAGCGCAGCAGCGAACTGACGCGTTTCCGGCTCGCTCCAAACCCTGGTCCGATGAGCCTCGACGGCACGAACTCCTATGTGATCGGAGTGCCGGGTTCCGGCCATGTGGCCGTTGTGGACCCGGGCCCGAGCGATGAGAAGCACCTGGCGGAGTTGGCAGCCGCCGGCGTGGTCGATGTCGTCCTCATCACCCACCGCCACGCGGACCACACCGAAGCATCCGCCCGCTTCCACCAACTCACGGGCGCACCCGTCCGGGCAGCCCTGGAAGAGCATTGCCACGGGGGAGAGAAGCTCAGCGACGGTGAGGTCCTGAACGCCGGCGGCGTCGAAATCCGGGTCCTGGCAACCCCCGGCCACACCTCGGATTCAGTCTGTTTCCACCTGCCGGATGACGGGCCCCGGGGATCGGTGCTCACCGGCGACACCATTCTTGGCCGCGGCACAACGGTGCTGGACTATCCGGACGGCCGGCTGGGGGACTACCTTCACAGTCTGGATCGCCTCGAAGCCCTCGGCGCGGCAACCCTGCTGCCGGCCCACGGACCGGTTCTGCCCGCCGTCGATGAGAAGTGCCGTGAGTACCGCGATCATCGCCAGCAACGCCTTGGCCAGATCAGGGCAGCCCTCAAGCAGGTTGGCCGGGACGCCAGCATCGCGCAGGTCACGGACGTCGTCTATGCCGACGTCGATCCTTCCGTCCGGTGGGCGGCTGAGACGTCGGTCGCTGCACAGCTGGATTACCTCCGAAGCTAGGCCGTGACTGTAGGCTTGAGCTCATGCGTATCGCCCGGTTTGTAGTTGATTCTGATCCCCTTTACGGCGTTGTCGAAGGCGAGCCCGGCAGTGAGGAAATCACTGTCATCAACGGCGACCCCTTCTTCAACGGCGTCGAACGTACCCACGTGAAGCACAAGCTGGAAGACGTTCGGCTCCTGGCTCCGATCATTCCGCGCAGCAAGGTTATTGGCGTTGGCCGCAACTTCGCTGAGCACGCTGCGGAACTCGGCAACGAAGTACCCCAGCAGCCGTTGCTTTTCCTCAAGCCGAACACCTCGGTGATCGGTCCGAACGATCCCATCATCCTTCCCGAGTTCTCGGAGGAAGTCTCCTTCGAAGCTGAGCTGTGCGTCGTGATCGGCCGCATTTGCAAGGACGTTCCGGAAGACCGCGTGGACGATGTCATCTTCGGGTACACCTGCGGTAACGACCTCACGGCCCGCGATGTGCAGAAGACGGACCTCCAGTGGGCGCGCGCGAAGGGCTTCGACACGTCGGCGCCGCTTGGGCCGTGGATCGAAACAGAGCTCGACCACGAAGACCTCTCCATCCAGGGTCGGCTGAACGGCGAGCTCCGCCAGGATGGCAGCACCAACCAGATGATCCGTGGCGTTCGCGAGCTCGTGTCGATCGTCTCGCACGCATTCACGCTGCTCCCCGGGGACGTCATCATGACCGGAACCCCGGCCGGCGTCGGTCTTGTCAGCGAAGGTGACCGTTTCGAGGTCGAGATCGAAGGCATCGGACGCCTGTCCAACCCGGTCGTCCGCCGCTAGGCAGCGCACGGGCAAAGCACGACGGCGGTTGTCGCCTTTCGCAGGAAAGGCGACAACCGCCGTCGTCCGCTTTAATCCGGGAAACCGAGGCGATCCCAAGCGGTAAAGTTGGAACTACTATGACTACTGCTTCTGCGTCGAACGCTGCCTCCAGCGCCATCCCTGCCGTCAACGCCGAGACCCCGGTCCGCGTCCGCTTCTGCCCGTCACCGACCGGCACTCCGCACGTTGGCCTGATCCGCACCGCACTGTTCAACTGGGCCTATGCCCGCCACACTGGTGGCAAGCTGATCTTCCGCATTGAGGACACGGACTCTGCCCGCGACAGCGAGGAGAGCTACCACCAGCTGCTTGATGCCCTGAAGTGGCTCGGCATCAACTGGGATGAGGGCGTTGAAGTCGGGGGTCCGCACCAGCCTTACCGCCAGTCGCAGCGCGGCGATATTTACCAGGACGTCATCGCCAAGCTCAAGGCCGGGGGACACGTCTACGAGTCGTACTCCACTCCGGACGAGATCGAAGCCCGCCACAAGGCTGCCGGCCGTGATCCCAAGCTGGGCTACGACGGTTTCGACCGCCACCTGACCGAAGAGCAGCTTGCCCAGTTCAAGGCCGAAGGCAGGGAAGCCGTCCTGCGCCTGCGCATGCCGGACGAGGACCTGACTTTCAACGACCTCGTCCGTGGTGAGATCACCTTCAAGGCCGGCTCGGTGCCCGACTTCGCAGTGGTCAGGGCCAACGGAGCTCCGCTCTACACCTTAGTGAACCCGGTGGACGATGCGCTCATGGGAATCACGCATGTCCTGCGCGGGGAAGACCTCCTGAGCTCCACGCCGCGCCAGATTGCTTTGTACCGTGCGCTGTACGCAATCGGTGTGGCCGAGTACATGCCGGAGTTCGGCCACTTGCCGTACGTGATGGGCCAGGGCAACAAGAAGCTCTCCAAGCGCGATCCCGAATCCAGCCTGTTCCTGCACCGCGAACGAGGCTTCATCCCGGAGGGCCTCCTTAACTACCTTTCACTCCTTGGCTGGTCGCTCAGCGCGGACCAGGACATCTTCACGGTCGAGCAGCTCGTGGCCAACTTCGACATCCACGATGTCCTGGGCAACCCGGCGCGCTTTGACCTGAAGAAGGCCGAGGCCATCAACGGAACCCACGTCCGGATGCTTGCGCCCGAGGACTTCAAGGAGCGACTGGTTCCCTACCTCCGCGCTGCCGGATTCGTCGGCGAGATCCTCACCCCCCGGCAGGAAGAGATCCTTGCCGAGGCCGCACCGCTGGTCCAGGAGCGCATCACCCTGCTCGGCGAGGCTCCGGAAATGCTTGCCTTCCTGTTCAAGGCCGATGACGCCATCGACATCGCCGACGACGCCCGCAAGGGTCTGCCGGCGAACCTCGAGGAAGTTCTGGACGCGGCCCTGGCCGCTCTGGAACCCATCGAAGAATGGACGGCGGAGAACATCCAGACCGCGCTGAAGCAGGCGCTGGTGGAAGATTTGGGCATCAAACCCCGCGCTGCCTTTGGACCTGTGCGGACGGCGATCTCGGGCCGCCGGATTTCCCCGCCGCTGTTCGAGTCCATGGTGATCCTGGGCAAGGATTCCTCCTTGGCCCGCGTTCGCGCTTTCCGCGGCTAGGAGCAGCACCCGTCATGGCTATTGCAACTTCCTTTGGCACTATCCGCGGTGTCCTCTTCGACATCGATGACACCTTGGTGGACCTTGAGTACGCCATGACGACCGCGTTGCGTGATGTCAGTGAACATCTCCTGCCCGGCCTGGACCAGGCCGGGTGGGTGAAGTTCGGCCGCATCTTCACGCATGAGACCACGCATTTCTATGACCGCTACCTGGCCGGGGAGCTGACCTTCAACGAGCAGAGGCTGCTCCGGGGGCGCGCTGCCCTGGGACACTTTGGCGTGGAGCTCGAAGAAGGCGAGGAGTCGCAGGCCTGGGTGGCTGAGTACCACAAACGCCAGACGGCCTATGTGAGGGCTTTCAGCGACGTCGAAGAAGTGCTGGACGCCCTGGATGCTGCGGGAGTCCCTTATGGCGCTGTGAGCAACAACGTCCACGACTACCAGCGTGCAAAGTTGGACGGCGCCGGCCTGGAACGGATCAGGATCCTGGTCGGCACCGACACCGTGGGTGTCGCCAAGCCGGATCCTGCGATCTACCTGGAGGGTGTGCGTCTTCTGGGCACCACGCCGGGGGAGACCCTCTACGTAGGCGACAACCGCTTGCTCGACGCCGATGGCGCGACGGCGGCCGGCCTGGTGGGCGTGTGGCTCAACAGGGTGGGCGAAGAGGTGGAGGAATTCAGCGGGCGCCAGGTGGATTCGCTCCGGCAGCTCCTGGCCAAGGCTCCTGCAACCGCCTGATTTTCCGTGTGATGCAGGTAACGCCCTATCGATTTGTGCAGGTGGCAAGACTCCGGTAGAGTCATTACTCGTGCTGAGGGGCACGGAGGGAAAAGCCAAGGGAAACCGGGGCGGGCAACTCCGGTCCGAAAGTCACTTTGGGATATGGTGTAATTGGCAACACTACGGTTTCTGGTACCGTCATTCTAGGTTCGAGTCCTGGTATCCCAGCTCTGAAAATCCGCGTGAATACGCTGGAAATTCGGAAGTTCCAAGCCGCGAAAGCGATTTGGAGCAGAGCTGAAAGTATGAAATACTCATTCAGCTTGATCGCCGGAAACGGTGATAAAAAAGTGCAAGGCCCCATCGTATAGCGGCCTAGTACGCCGCCCTCTCACGGCGGTAACGCGGGTTCGAATCCCGCTGGGGTCACAAGCAAATCCCCCGGAACTTTGGTTCCGGGGGATTTCTTTTTGCCCTTTGCGCCTGCCCCTCGCTCCTACGGGAGTTGGGGCTGGCATGATGATGCTGTGACTGCACACGAAGACCCGTCAGCCTCCCGGGCCAGCCCCGAGCCGCGCGTTGCCCCACAAGGGGCGGCGGTCGCCGTCGGGACTCTGGAAGCTGCCCGGGCCGAACTCGCTGCCACCGCCCTTCCCCTTGCAGTGCCTGAGGTGCACGAAGCCCGCCAATGGATCCGGGAGTCCTTGGCGCAGCTGGAGGACTACATCATTCCCCGTTACCGCAGCCTGGACGCGCCGCTGCTGGCCGTCGTCGGCGGTTCAACCGGGGCAGGGAAGTCCACGCTGGTCAACGGCCTGGTGGGCTTTCCCGTGACGCGTGCGGGGGCTATCAGGCCCACAACCCGCCAGCCCATCCTCCTTCACCACCCCAAGGACGCTGAGTGGTTCGAAGGACAACGGATTCTTCCCGGCCTGCAGCGGATCCGCGGGACGGTGTCGTCGGTTCCCGTTCCGGCCAACCAGGCAGGCGCGGCTCCCGATCCGCAAGCGATCACGTCGTTGGTGCTGGCCGCGCATGACACGGTGCCCCAAGGCATAGCGCTCCTGGATGCCCCGGATGTGGACTCCATCTCCGACGACAACCGCCGGCTGGCGGGGCAGCTGCTGGCTGCCGCGGACCTTTGGATCTTTGTCACCACCGCCAACCGCTATGCCGACGCCGTTCCGTGGCGGCTGCTTTTGGACGCGGCTTCGCGGGACATCACCGTGGCCGTGGTCCTGGACCGCGTGCCGCCGGCAGCGGAGGAGGAAGTCAGGACCGATTTGCAGGCGATGCTGGACCGGCAAGGACTCGGCGACGCAAAGCTCTTCGTTGTGCCGGAGAGCGCCTTGGACGGGCTGGGCATGCTCCCGGCGGAATCGGTGGAACCCCTGCGGCTGTGGTTGGGAGCTCTTGCTGCCGATGCGGCCGGCCGTGCAGGGGTCGCCCGTCGGACACTCAACGGTGCCGTCAAAGCAGTGAGCCACCGACTGGAAGGCGTTGCGGCAGCCGCCAGTGCGCAGGAAACCGCAGCACGTGACCTCGGGCGTTCGTGCGAGGACGAATATGAACACGCACTGGCCCGCATCCTGGATGCTACGAAGGACGGGGCACTGCTACGCGGCGAAGTACTTGCCCGATGGCAGGACTTCGTGGGAACGGGGGAGTTCTTCCGCAGCCTTGAACAGAACATCGGACGTATGCGGGACCGGATGGGCGCCTTCTTCCGCGGCGAACCGGCTCCGGCAGTGAAGGTGGAGACCGCTATCGAAACAGGACTCCAGGCCGTGATCCTGGACGAAGCGGCGAATGCGGCCGAAAACGTCGACAGGCGTTGGCGCTCTGACCCTGCGGGCCGCCAGCTCCTTGGTACCGATGACCTGTCCGGGACCAGCGAGGGCTTTGACGCCAAGGCGGCGGCGGCCATTCGCACCTGGCAGGAGGGTTTGATGGAGATGATCCGTACGCAAGGCCAAGGCAAGCGGACCCAAGCACGGTGGTTGTCCTTCGGCGTCAACGGACTGGGTGCCGCCCTCATGGTGGTGGTGTTCTCCATGACGGCCGGACTGAGCGGACTGGAGATCGGCATCGCCGGTGGGACGGCTGTGGTCGGCCAGAAGCTGCTGGAAGCAGTGTTCGGTGAGGACGCGGTCCGTCGCCTGGCCCAGCAGGCCAGGCAGGACCTGCAAGCCCAGTGCCAGCGCCTCCTCGACGATGAGCGCCAACGCTTCCTCAGCCGGATCGATGCTGTCCGGACGGGCTCAGGAGATGAGCTCGACCGGCACGCCAAGGCCCTCCGCCGGCTGGCAGGGGCCGCATGAGCCGCCATAGCCAGGTTCGTGAATCATCCCAACTGCAGCGAAAGCTCGAAGCCCTCAACAATGCCCGGGAACTGGCCGAGGGGGTCCTTCCGGACCAGGAGCTCCAATCCGTCTACGACGTCCTGGAGCGGGCGGCATCGCGGCGTTCCTTGTCGGCAGGACACACCGTGGTGGGCTTCTTCGGTGCCACCGGCAGCGGAAAGTCATCATTGTTCAACGCCGTGTCCGGCAGCGATGTGGCCACTGCTACGGCGCGCAGGCCTACAACGTCCCAGCCCTTGGCGGGCATCTGGGGTGAAGAGGGCAGCGGCCCGCTGCTGGATTGGCTGGAAGTGAAGGAGCGTCACGTATTGCAGGCGGTGCCGGGCTTTGCCCACGACGACGCCGGGCTGGTGCTCCTTGATCTGCCGGATTTCGATTCGACACGGCTGGAAAACCGGGAAATTGTCCAGCGCATGGTCGGGATGGTGGATGTCCTGGTGTGGGTCATGGACCCCCAGAAATACGCCGATGCAGCGGTGCACAACGAGTTTCTCCGCCCGATGGCTTCCCACGGCGCTGTCACCCTGGTCGTCATGAACCAGGTGGACAAGCTCAGCGCCCCCGATGCCGCCGCAGTCATGGACTCCCTGAAGGGGATACTTGCGCGCGACGGCTTGGACAAGGTCCGCGTCATCGGTGCGTCAGCCTTAACGGGCGACGGCGTACCAACCGTCCGCGCTGCCATCAGGAACGTGGTGGTCCAGCGGGCCGCCACGACCCAACGCCTGGCCGCGGATGTTGCCAGGGCTGCCGCCGGATTGGCCGAGGTGTCCGGCGACGGAGAAGCAAAGGGCATCACCAGTGGCGCCAAGTCCCGCCTCGCCCAGGAGTTGGCGACGGCGGCCAACGTGCCGGTGGTGGTGGATGCGGTCCAGCGTTCCTTCCGGAGGGAATCGGCGCGCAGGACGGGGTGGCCCGTGACGCGATGGTTGCTGCGGTTCCGTCCCGACCCCCTGCGGAGGCTGAACCTGGGGCGAAACGACACCAAACCCGAGCTGAGCCGGACGTCCTTGCCCCCGGCCGGCGCGCCGCAGCGTGCGCGGACGGACGCAGCCGTCCGGGATTTTGCCGATGAGGCTTCAGCCGGCGCTCCCGGTCCCTGGCGTGCGGCAATCCGTGCAACCGCACGTGACGGCCGTGAGCAGTTGCCGGATGCGCTGGACCAGGCCATCGCCGGAACGGACCTGAAAACGGCGAAACGTCCTTTGTGGTGGCTGCCGTTCAACACGCTGCAGTGGATTGCGCTCCTGTTGGCCGTCGGCGGACTTGGCTGGCTCGGAGTCCTGGCGGCCCTGGGCTACTTCCAGATGCCCGTGCCCGAGGTTCCGCGGACCGAGGGTTGGCCGTGGCCTACCCTGATGGTGGCCGGGGGAGTCGCGCTGGGGGTGCTGCTGGCGATTGCCGGACGCGTACTGGGTGGCTGGGCGGCACGGATCAGGGCAACTGGCGCGTCGAAACGTTTGCATGCGGCAGTGGCAGTGGTGGCTGAGCAGCGGATCGTCGAACCGGTGGAGGTGGAAATCACGCGGTTGAAAGCCTTCAACGCTGCTCTGAAGGCTGCCCGCCGGGGCTAGAGGTTGCCCGCAGGACTAGAGGGCTGCGGCCGCGTCCCTGACTTTGACCAGGGTGCGGAGGTTCCGGGTGGTGGTGCTTGCCTTGTACCGCGGTTTGGCGGACAGCTTGCTGAACGGGCTGTCCAACGTCCCACCGGCAGGGGCCAACCAGGCCATCGCCTCCGGTCCCAGGCGTGTTTGTTCCACGCCATCCAAGGTTTTGCCGGCCTCGAAGAGCTCATCGAGCATGGCACTGTCAGAGGCCAACGTGACGTAGCTGTGGGTGGACTTGTCGTCGGCGGGGTAGGAGCAGGCCTCGACCAGCTGGGCCACGCGGTCCGCTGTCAGGACTACCACCCAGGCGTCATAGCCAAAGGAGTCCCTAAGGCACTTCTCGAATTGTGCCTTGACGTCCTTGGCGCCGAGCCCGCTTTGCAGCACGACGTTTCCGCTGGCCAGCAGGGTCTTGACCTTGGAGAACGGGTAGTCCTGCAGCGCGGCCTTGAGATCGGCCATCTTGATGTTGATACCGCCCACATTGATGCCCCGCAGGAACACGGCGTAGCTTTCCATGGCTAGTCGTTGTTCTTCCGCAACGCCTCAGTCAGGACCCGCGCCGCATTGCAGACGACTTCGGCGTGCAGGCGGCCGGGCTGGCGGGTGAGCCGTTCGATGGGGCCCGAGATCGATACTGCGGCAATCACCCTGCCGGACGGGCCGCGCACCGGTGCCGAAACAGAGGCGACCCCAGGCTCGCGTTCGCCGAGGCTCTGACCCCAGCCCCGGCGTCGTACTCCTGCCAGTACGGTAGGCGTGAACCGGGCGTTCTGCAGTCCTTCCAAAAGGCGGTCGTGGTCCTCCCACGCCAGCAGCACCTGGGCGGCCGAGCCGGCCTTCATGGACAATTGGGTGCCGACCGGGATGGTGTCGCGGAGGCCGATGGGACGCTCTGCCGAAGCCACGCAGACGCGCCAGTCGCCTTGGCGGCGGAAGATCTGGGCGCTTTCTCCGGTCGCGTCCCGGAGCTGGATGAGCACGGGGCCGGCGGAGGCGATCAGGCGGTCTTCGCCGGCGGCGGAGGCCAGCTCAACGAGGCGGCTTCCCAAAACGAAGCGCCCCTGGATGTCGCGGCTCACCAAGCGGTGGTGCACCAGCGCCAAGGCAAGGCGGTGAACTGTAGGGCGGGCGAGTCCGGTGGCTGCTACGAGCTGCGCAAGTGTCGTTGGTCCGGCCTCGAGGGCATCAAGCACTTGGGCCGCTTTATCAATGACACCGACTCCACTAGAATTGTCCATGTAATGATATTGCCGTCTCAATATCTGAGATGCAAGTTGTTTCGCTGGCCTATTTCGCAGCGGTGCTGCTTCAGTGGATGTAGAACAACCAACAGTGAAGGGAGCAGGCCGTGGGAAAGACACTGGCCGAGAAAGTCTGGGACGCGCACGTTGTGCGCAAGGGTGAAGGCGAAGGAGCCAACGCCCAGCCCGATCTTCTCTTCATCGACCTGCACCTGGTCCACGAAGTGACGTCCCCGCAGGCCTTCGAAGGTTTGCGCCTGGCCGGCCGAAAGCTGCGCCGCGTGGACCTGACGATCGCCACGGAAGACCACAACACTCCGACGCTGGATATCGACAAGCCGATTGCCGACCTCACCAGCCGCACGCAGATCGAGACTCTGCGCGCCAACTGCAAAGAGTTCGGTGTGCGCCTGCACTCGCTGGGTGACAAGGAACAGGGCATCGTGCACGTCGTGGGCCCGCAGCTGGGCCTGACCCAGCCCGGCATGACTGTGGTCTGCGGCGACTCCCACACCTCCACGCACGGTGCCTTCGGTGCACTGGCCATGGGCATCGGCACGTCCGAGGTCGAGCACGTCATGGCTACCCAGACGTTGTCCCTGAAGCCGTTCAAGACCATGGCGATCAACGTCGAGGGAACGTTGCGTCCGGGTGTCACCGCAAAAGACATCATCCTGGCAGTCATCGCCAAGATCGGTACCGGCGGTGGCCAGGGCTATGTCCTGGAATACCGCGGTTCGGCCATCCGTTCGTTGTCGATGGATGCCCGCATGACCATCTGCAACATGTCCATCGAGGCAGGCGCCCGTGCCGGCATGGTCGCTCCGGACCAGACCACCTACGAGTACATGAAGGGCCGTCCTCACGCGCCGCAGGGCGCCGACTGGGACGCCGCCGTCGAGTACTGGAACACGCTGCACACCGATGCGGACGCGACGTTCGACGTCGAGGTGGACCTGGATGCCGACACGCTGGAACCGTTCGTGACCTGGGGAACCAACCCGGGCCAGGGTGTTTCCCTCTCCGCGAAGGTCCCGTCCCCGGAAGACTTCGGCGACGAGAACGCCAAGCTGGCCGCTGAGCGCGCGCTGACCTACATGGGCCTGGAAGCTGGGACGCCGATGAAGGACATCCGGGTGGATACCGTCTTCCTGGGTTCGTGCACCAACTCCCGCATCGAGGACCTGAGCGCAGCCGCGGACATTATCCGCGGCCGTGAGAAGGACCCGAACGTGCGCATGCTGGTGGTTCCCGGTTCGGCCCGTGTTCGTTTGGAAGCCGAAGCCATGGGCCTGGACAAAGTGTTCAAGGACTTCGGTGCCGAGTGGCGTTTCGCCGGTTGCTCCATGTGCCTGGGCATGAATCCGGACCAGTTGGCACCAGGGGAGCGTTGTGCCTCGACGTCCAACCGCAACTTCGAAGGCCGGCAGGGCAAGGGCGGACGCACGCACCTGGTCTCGCCCGTCGTCGCCGCAGCCACCGCCATCCGCGGAACGTTGAGCTCGCCGTCGGATCTTGAACCGGCGTCGGCCGGAACGCTGACCGGAACCGCAGTCTAGGAGGATCCCCATGGAAAAATTCACCACCCACACCGGTATCGGGGTCCCGCTGCGCCAGAGCAACGTCGACACCGACCAGATCATCCCCGCTGTCTACCTCAAGCGCATCACCCGCACCGGCTTCGAGGACGCCCTCTTCGCCGGATGGCGCAAAGACGAGTCCTTCATCCTCAACCAGGCTCCGTTCAATGCCGGTTCCGTCCTGGTGGCCGGTCCCGACTTTGGCACGGGTTCCTCCCGTGAGCACGCCGTGTGGGCGCTGAAGGATTACGGGTTCAAAGCCGTCCTGTCCTCACGGTTCGCTGACATCTTCCGCGGCAACTCCGGCAAGCAGGGCCTGCTCGCTGCTGAGGTTGCGCAGGACGACATTGAGCTCATCTGGAAGGTCCTGGAAAACAATCCGGGTACCGAGGTCAAGGTGGACCTGGTGTCCAAGACGGTTGAATGCGGAAACGTCGTGGCACCGTTCGAGATCGACGACTACACCCGCTGGCGCCTTCTGGAAGGCCTGGACGACATTGGCCTGACCCTCCAGCACGAAGAAGACATCACCGCTTACGAAGCCACCCGGCCCTCGTTCAAGCCGCGGACTCTCCCGGCGAAAGTGGACGCTGTCTGACAGCTGACGGATCAGTGGAAATTACGCTGGCAGAGGACCGCCGAACCCCTTCGAAAGGGTCCGGCGGTCCTTTTTTGCGCTGGTTTTGCCGACATCGGATCCGGGTGTCGCGGGGCGGGTCCATTTCGGTTCGGTAACGTGAGCTTCTATGCTTAGCTGGAGCCTTTGTCAGTTTGGGGGGCGAGTAGTCGTGAGGAAACCGGTATAGATGAGTAGTGTTCTGACAATCCGCGGTGGCGTCCCGTTAACCGGACGAGTGACCGTTCGCGGTGCCAAGAACCTTGTGCCCAAGGCTATGGTGGCCGCGTTGCTGGGCAGTGAACCATCGGTGCTGAGGAACGTGCCGGAAATCAAGGATGTAGAGGTTGTCACCAGCCTCCTGCAGCTGCACGGAGTCACTGTCGTCAAGGATCCGGTGACGGGTGACCTCACCCTGGATCCCACGGAAGCCAAGACGGCGTCCAGTACGGCCATTGATGCGCATGCAGGGGACTCCCGCATTCCCATCCTGCTCTGCGGGCCGTTGATCCACGCGATCGGCGAGGCCTTCATTCCTGACCTTGGCGGTTGCAAGATCGGCGACCGGCCCATCGACTATCACCTGAATGTGCTTCGGCAGTTCGGTGCCGTCGTGGAAAAGCGTCCGGGCGGCATCCACATTTCAGCCCCGCACGGCCTTCATGGTGCCAAGATTTCGCTGCCCTATCCGTCGGTGGGAGCTACCGAGCAGGTTCTGCTCAGTGCAACCCGTGCCGAAGGCATCACCGAGCTCATCGGTGCGGCAACCGAGCCGGAGATCATCGACCTGATCGCTGTCCTCCAGAAGATGGGCGCCATCATCAGCGTCCAGACGGACCGCACCATCCGCATCGAGGGCGTCAAGGACCTTCGCGGGTACAACCACCGTGCGCTCCCGGACCGGAACGAGTCAGCTTCCTGGGCCTCTGCTGCCTTGGTGACCCGTGGCGACATCTTCGTTGAAGGCGCCTCCCAGCGCGACATGATGACGTTCCTGAACACCTACCGGAAGGTCGGCGGCGGGATGGACATCGGCGATGACGGAATCCGCTTCTACCACCCGGGTGGAAAGCTCACTCCGCTGGTCCTCGAAACAGACGTGCACCCTGGCTTCATGACCGACTGGCAGCAGCCGCTGGTCGTCGCTTTGACCCAGGCCGAAGGCGTGTCGATTGTCCACGAGACCGTCTACGAGAACCGCTTTGGCTTCACCGAAGCCCTGGCCCGGATGGGAGCGAACATCCAGGTGCACCGCGAGTGCCTTGGCAGCGTGCCGTGCCGCTTCGGCCAGCGCAACTTCCTCCACTCGGCCGTGATCTCCGGCCCCACCCCACTCCGGGGTACGGACATCGACATTCCGGACCTTCGCGGCGGCTTCAGCCACCTCATTGCGGCCTTGGCTGCAACGGGAACATCCAAGGTGACCGGGATCGATATCATCAACCGCGGGTACGAGCGCTTCACCGAGAAGCTGGCCGCCCTGGGCGCCGATTTCGACATCACCACCATCAAGTAGCGGGGGATCCTTTGAAGGAATCGGCCACGAGCCGTGCCGTGTTCATGTTGCTGGCGGGTATTGCACGCCCGGCAATGAACCTGTTGATGGCCAGGAAGTGGGAAGGCCTGGAGAATCTTCCCGCCGGTGGATTCATCGCGGTGCCCAACCACTGCACTGAGATTGATCCCATCGTCGTTGGCCACATGGTGTACAACCAGAAGCGCCCGCCGCACTTCCTGGCAAAGTCGGGACTCTTCAAGGTGCCCGTGCTGGGTGGACTGTTGCGTGCTACGAATCAGATTCCGGTTGAACGCTCGACGGCGGGAGCGAACCGCTCGCTGCAACTGGCCAAGGAGGTGGTGGACGCCGGTGGCGCCATCATCATCTATCCGGAAGGTACGCTCACGCGCGATCCCGAACTGTGGCCGATGAAGGGCCACACCGGGGCTGCCCGCCTGGCACTGCAGACCGGAGCGCCCGTGGTTCCCGTTGCGCACTGGGGTGCGCAGGAGGTGTTCCCCAGGTACGCCAAGCGTTTCCATGTCTTCCCGCGCAAGACTGTCAAGGTCCTGGTGGGCAAGCCGGTGGATTTGAGTTCCTTCGTTGACCGGCCGCTGGACCGCGGCACCCTCACCGAAGCCACCGACGTCATCATGGACGCCATCACCTCGCTCCTGGAAACGCTCCGCGGCGAAGCAGCGCCGGCTGAGCGATGGGACCCCGCGCTCCACAAGCAGAGCAAGCATGGCCGCCTTGTTGAAGGTGCGCCAACCGAAGCCGAGGACCCGGAGGCTGGAAAGTGACCGTGATCGGGAGCCCCGGCTTCGTTCCCACCACAGTTGCCGTGCTGGGTGCAGGGTCCTGGGGCACCACGTTTGCGAAAATCCTTGCCGACGCAGCAGAAGCTGCCGGTATCGAGCGCCGCATCCGCATCTGGGGACGCCGCGCCGAGGTAGTGGAGCAGATCAACTCAGCCCACCGCAATGAGCAGTACTTGAAGGACATTGAGTTGCCTGCGTCCATCACCGCTTCCACTGACGTGGAAGAAGTGCTCAAAGACGCCACCTTGGTGGTCCTCGCTGTACCGGCGCAGTCGTTGAGGCCCCAGCTCGGTGACTGGAAGGCATTGTTGGCCGCCGACGCCGTTGTGGTCTCCCTCATGAAGGGCCTGGAACTGGGCACGGATGCCCGCATGAGCGAAGTGATTGCCCAGGAGCTTGGGCTCCCGGAGACGCGCGTTGCCGTGGTTTCCGGACCCAACCTGGCCATGGAGATTGCCCGGGAGCAGCCGACAGCTTCCGTTGTGGCCTGCAGCGACGCCGACACAGCCGCTGCGATTGCCCTGTGCTGCACTGCGCCCTACTTCCGGCCTTACACCAGCACTGACGTTGTCGGTGTGGAAATCGGCGGCATCGTCAAGAACGTCATCGCTTTGGCGGTGGGGATCTGTGAAGGCCGCCAAATGGGCGACAACACGAAGGCCTCGGTCATTACCCGCGGCCTTGCCGAAACGTCGCGGCTGGCTCTGGCCATGGGTGGCGATGCCCACACGATGGCTGGACTTGCCGGGCTCGGCGACCTTGTAGCCACTTGCTCGTCTGCGCTTTCGAGGAATCACACCGCCGGACGGCTGCTCGGTGAAGGGCTAAGCCTGGAGCAGGTGGCGGAAGAGATGACGCAAACTGCCGAAGGCATCAAGTCCGGCCCTGCGGTGCATGAACTGGCGGGGAAGTTGAACGTTGAAATGCCCATCACCGCGGCTGTAGTGGCCGTGCTTGAGGGCAGAATGTCCGTTGATGACCTGGGGCCGCGACTGCTGGCCCGGGCACTGAAGTCCGAAGGCGACTACTGATGGTGATTGAAGAACCCGCTGCCGTGAAGGCCAAACCCCGCGTGGCGATCCTTTTCGGCGGCCGCTCGAGCGAGCACGCTGTCAGTTGCGTTACGGCCGCTGGTGTCATGGGCGCCATCGATACGAACAAGTACGAGGTCATCCCGATCGGCATCGCCAAGTCCGGTCAATGGGTTTTGGCATCGGGCGACACCAGCCAGTGGTCCTTGAGCTCGACGTCCCTTCCCGAGGTCGCGGCGTCGGGCAAAACCGTCACGCTGGCCGAAATCGGCGGCGAACACCAGTTGATCGTCACAGAGCCCAATGCCGTTCCGCAGGAATTGGGCAGCGTGGACGTGGTGTTTCCCCTGCTGCACGGTCCATGGGGCGAGGACGGCACCATCCAGGGGCTCCTTGAATTGTCCGACACGCGTTATGTCGGCGCCGGTGTGCTGGCCTCTGCAGTGGGAATGGACAAGCACTTCATGAAGGTGGTCTTCGAGGCCGCCGGGCTGAAGGTAGGTCCCTACATTGCCGTGACGGACCGCGAATGGGTGACCGACCCCGAGGCTGTCCGCAAACGCGTGGACAAGCTCGGATTCCCGGTGTTCGTCAAGCCGGCACGTGCGGGTTCCTCGATGGGTATTTCCAAGGTTGATTCGCTCGAAGGTTTGGATGCCGCCGTCGAAGAGGCCCGCCGCCACGACCTGAAGCTGGTCATCGAGGCCGGGATCATTGGACGTGAGATCGAATGCGCGGTCCTGCAGGGACGCGGGACCGATGTGCCGCGCACGTCCATGCCGGGTGAGATCGCCGTCGCTGCCGGGGAACACCAGTTCTACGACTTCGCTGCAAAGTATGTGGAGGACGGCGCGGCTGCCCTCAGCTGCCCGGCCGACATGCCGGATGAAGCAATCGCACGCGTGAGGGAGTTGGCTGCGGTCGCCTTCGACGCCGTGGGTGCCGAAGGCCTCAGCCGCGTGGACTTCTTCTACACTCCTGCCGGAGAGCTGATCATCAATGAGATCAACACCATGCCCGGCTTCACTCCCAAGAGCATGTACCCGCAGATGTGGGCTGCCTCAGGACTGGGCTACGCAGAGCTCATCGACGAACTCATCCACTTGGCACTGACCCGGAAGACTGGCCTGCGCTAGGTCGCGCCTACTTGCTCGAAGGCAGGTTCTGCAGGTCTTCCTGGCCGACGCACTTGCCGGTCGCCTTGATTTTTCCGACGGCGGCCGCGAGCTCGGTCAGGACGGTTGCGGAACTGATGTTCGCCGATTCCAACTTGACCGGATCGATCAGGATCTCCGTGGCGGGTACACGGCCGAAAGTGGTCAGCGTGTAGACAGGATCGCCTTCCTTGATGACCCAGTCGATGTCATTGACGCTGAGGCAGCGGTCCGTGGTGGGGCCGGGCACGTTCACGCCGCAGCGGAGGATGACCTGCGAGGGATCCCCCCAGGCAGCCGTGGCCTGGCTGTTTGTCTTGCGGAGCGCAGCATCGCCGATCTTGTCGGGCAGGGCCACCATCATGGGGGCGCAGGCGGGGTTGGCGGCGTCCGCGGCGGCGGTCACGTCAACAGCAGGTGAGCAGGCCGACAAAGCGAGGACGGATGCGGAGGCCAGGGAAACGGCCACCGCAGTCCGGCGGAGGGTCTTTCGATGCATCCCTCCAGCCTATCCCGCATGCAGCGGCCGAACGGGCGCGGGTAGCCCCGGTCACATTGCTGTGCAGCCGGCACCCGATCGCTGCATCGTTATGCTGTCAGGGGTTCGCGATAGCGTAGAGCCGTGCCTGCAGAACAACTGACCGTCCAAGACCTTTCGGAGTCCGAGCTCCTTGCCCGGATCTTTCCCCGCCTGAACAGCAGCGCCGGCGTTCTGCTGGGACCCGGTGACGATGCTGCCCTCATAGCTGCTCCGGATGGCCGCACCCTGATTTCCATCGACACCCAAACACAGGACCAGGACTTCAGGCTTCAGTGGAACAACGGTTACAGGACCACCGGGTATGACGTCGGGTGGAAGGCTGCGGCGCAGAATCTCAGTGACATCAATGCCATGGGCGGCAGCGCTGCTTCACTTGTGGTGAGCCTGACCATGCCGCCGTCCACGCCGGTTGAGTGGGTGGAGGCTTTCGCGGATGGGCTGACCGCGGCCATCGTGGGGTTGGGTGCCCCGGATTGCTCGGTTGCCGGCGGTGACCTTGGGCGCGGCCGTGAGCTGGCGGTGACAGTCGCCGTCGTCGGGACGCTTGCCGGAATGGCACCGGTGCTGCGCTCCGGCGCCAGGGCGGGCGACGTCGTAGCTGTTGCCGGGACGCTGGGGCTGGCGGCCGCAGGCTGGGCATTGCTTGAAAGCGATGTTCCCTTTGAAAGCCTCAACGAAGAGCTGAAGACCTTCGTGGAGCGCCAATGCAGGCCGTTGCCGCCGTTGGCGACGGGCCCCCTTGCTGCCCAGGCTGGTGCAACCTCCATGTTGGATATCTCCGACGGATTACTGCGCGACGGCGGCCGTCTCGCCACTGCCAGCGGCGCCGTGCTCGATTTCGATCCCCTCGTGCTGAAAAAGTATGCCGCCGTGCTGGAACCGGCAGCCTCATTGCTGGGCCGGGATGCGATGCCCTGGGTCCTGGGCGGGGGAGAGGACCATGGCTTGCTGGCTACGTTCCCAGCAGGAATTCAGCTGCCGCAGGGCTTCACTGCGATAGGCTCAGTTCAAGCCGTTGTCGAGCCGACAGGCAGCGGCGTCCGGATCGCCGGGCATGCTGCTGACACCGTTGGATGGGATCACTTTGCAGACTAAGATCGCCGCGAATGCGCACGCCATGAAACGTTGGCTCGGCAAGGCGGAAGTGGTCCTAGGAAACCACAGCGACCGCCTCAATGCGATCAACATCTTTCCCGTCGCCGACGGAGACACGGGAACCAACCTGTACCTCACAGTACGTGCTGCGGCCTCCGCTTTGGAGGCAACGGCATCCGATATCGCCGAAGCCGTCCATGATGTTGGCGCCGTGCTCTCGAAGGCCGGCCAGGCGGCCATGGAGCAGGCGAGGGGCAACTCGGGAACGCTGTTCGCGGTATTCCTGTGCGCTGCAGCCGAGCCTTTGGCAGGCAAGACCAGGCTCAGCGCACCGCTTCTGGCCACAGCTCTGAACAGGGCCCAAATCCGTGCCTGGTCGGCACTGAGCGAACCTGTGGCTGGAACCATGCTGTCCGTCTTGGAGGCCGCTGCGCATGCCGCACAGCGGGTAGACGCTGAACAAGACGGCGATGACAGCAACCATGCGCTCGGATTGTCACTGGATGCCGTGGTGGATTCTGCCTACCAGGCTGTTCTCCGCACCGAGGATGAGCTGGTCCAACTGCAGGAGGCGCACGTGGTCGACGCCGGCGGCGTGGGCATGCTGCTGGTGCTGGATTGCCTCCGGTCGGCTGTATTGGGCGAGGAACTGCAGGATGAGCTTCTGGACGACCTCCATGGCTACAAGCTGCAGGATCCGCACATTCATGAGCACATGCCGGCAGATGACGGCGTGGAGGTCATGTGCACCATCAGCCTTTCCCCGCTCAACGCCGCCATCCTGCGCCAACGGCTGGACGAGATGGGGGATTCGGTCATTATGAGCCAGGTTGGCGGGGCCCAGCCCAGCGACGATGACGACGAAGAATCCACGACGGAAGCAAGCTACCGGTGGCGTGTCCATGTCCACGTCCCCGATCCCGCTCCTGCCGTCGAACTGATCCGTTCGCTGGGTGAACCCTCCGACATCGCCGTCAGCCAACTGGCCCTGCCGCGACATGATGAGCCGGACCTGCCACGGCATGAGTACTGAGCTGGAGCTGCCGCTGGAGCGCAGGATCGGCAAGAGGTCAGCGGCGGTCATCGAGAAACACCTCGGAATCAAAACCTGCGGTGCCCTGTTGAACTACTTCCCACGGCGCTATCTGAGCCGCGGAGAACTGACTCCCATCAGCAACCTGCCATTGGATGAGGAAGTCACGCTCATTGCCCGGGTGGTTTCCAACAGCACCCGGCAGATGCGGGCCCGGCGTGGCTCCATCACCGATGTCGTCGTGACCGATGAGGCCGGCGGGTCGGGTGTTCCGGGGACGCTGAAGGTCAGCTTCTTTAACGGTTTCCGGGCGAAGGCGGAACTCCTGGCCGGTCGGCGTGCCATGTTTTCGGGCAAGGTTACCCGCTACGGCGGGTCTCTGGGCCTGACAAACCCGGACTTCCTTTTGCTGGATGAGGATCCGGAGGCCGAGGACTCCATGGACCCGGCCAAGCTCGCGGCCATGCCGATACCTGTGTACCCGGCTACAGCGAAGCTCACCAGTTGGTCCATCCATAAGGTGGTTGCTTCCCTGCTGCAAACCATGGATCTGGATGCGTTGGAGGACCCGATCCCCGGACATATTTCCGCCAGGGACGGCCTGCTCAGCGTCGCCGGATCGTACCGCCTGATCCACTCGCCCGAGACACAGAAGGATTGGCAGCGGGCGCAGGAACGCTTCCGCTACCAGGAGGCTTTGGTCCTTCAAACTGCCCTGGCCCGCCGCCGTGCCCAGCTGGCAGCCGAGGAAGCCACCGCCCGGCGTCCCACGGCCGACGGCCTGCTGACCAGCTTCGACCGGAACCTTCCGTTTACCCTGACGGCCGGCCAGTCCGCCGTCGGAAAGACGCTTGCCGAAGAGCTGGGCCGGGATACCCCCATGAACAGGCTCCTCCAAGGGGAAGTGGGATCCGGCAAGACCATCGTTGCCCTGCGCGCCATGCTCCAGGTGGTCGATGCCGGTGGCCAGGCTGCCCTCCTTGCCCCTACCGAGGTCCTTGCCGCCCAGCACTTCGATTCCATTCGGCGCACACTCGGACCCCTGGCCCGTGACAACATGTTTGGGGGCGCTGGAATGCTCGGTGGCGACCCCTCCCAACAGTCCGTGCAGGTGACCCTGCTGACAGGTTCCATGCCCACTGCCGCGAGGAAGCAGGCCATGCTGGACGCGGCTTCGGGAAATGCCGGGATCGTCATAGGAACCCACGCCCTGCTGAGCGACAAAACCAGTTTTCAGGACCTGGGGCTGATCGTGGTGGATGAGCAGCATCGCTTCGGAGTAGAGCAGCGTGACGCGCTCCGTGCTAAAGCCCAACGGCCGCCGCACTTGTTGGTGATGACCGCGACGCCCATTCCCCGCACCGTTGCCATGACTGTTTTCGGTGATCTTGAGACATCCATCCTTGACGAACTTCCAGCCGGTCGCGCACCCATTTCCACGCATGTGGTGGGGTTATCGGAAAACCCCGGTTGGGCGGACCGTATTTGGAAGCGGTCCCGCGAGGAAGTCGACGCCGGGCACCAGGTCTACGTGGTGTGCCCCAAGATTGGATCGGACGACGACGGCGACTTCAGTCCGGGGGAAGCGGAACCAAGCGACGCTGAGCTGGCGGACGAAGGTTCGGCCCGGGAGCTGGCATCGGTGACCGCCGTCGTCGAGAGCCTTTTGCAGGAGCCGTCCCTGAGCGGCGTGCCGGTGGCACCGCTTCATGGCCGGCAGGACCCGCAGGTGAAGTCGGAAACCATGGCGTCGTTTGCCTCCAACCAGACTAAAGTGCTGGTTTCCACAACGGTCATCGAGGTGGGCGTGGACGTCCACAATGCCACCTTGATGGTGATCCTGGATGCCGACCGGTTTGGCATTTCACAGCTCCACCAGCTGCGGGGGCGGGTGGGTCGTGGCGGCCTTCCCGGCACGTGCCTCCTGGTGACCACCCTGGAGCCTGGCCATCCGAGCCGCCGTCGGCTGGAAGCCGTTGCCTCCACCACCGACGGTTTCGAGTTGTCGCAGGAGGACCTGAAGCTTCGCCGTGAAGGTGACATCCTGGGTGCTTCACAGTCCGGTGGGCGCTCCACTTTGAAGTTGCTCCGGGTACTCGAGCACGAGGACATCATTGCCCGCGCACGGGCCGATGCCCAGGCCTTGGTAGGCCAGGATCCTGCATTGCAGGACCAGCCGGCCCTTTCCGCTGCGATTGACCAATACTTGAACCCCGAGAAGGAGGCGTTCCTTGAACGCGGTTAGCAGTCCCAGGCAGCGTCTACGGGGAGTTGCCCAGTGAGCCGGATTATCGCCGGGGTTGCTGGTGGAAACCCCCTGGCAAGTGTTCCCGGCACTGCCACACGGCCCACTACCGATCGCGTCAAAGAGGCTCTTTTTTCGAGGCTGGAGTCTTTGGCGGTCATCGACGACGCCAGGGTCCTTGACCTCTACGCCGGTTCCGGTTCGCTGGGCGTTGAAAGCGCCAGCCGGGGTGCGCGCAGCGTGGACCTCGTGGAATTCGATGCGAGGGCCAGCGACATCTGCCAGCGGAATGCGGACCTGGTCAACCAGAGCTTGGGGGCCAGGAAGGTTGCTGTCCACCGTTCCAAAGTTGAGTCCTACCTTGAACGGGCCGCCGATTCTTCGGTATGGGACCTGGTCTTCCTCGACCCGCCCTATCCCTTGGACGAGCAAGCCTTGAGCGCGGTGCTCGAAAAACTGGCGCCGCACCTGGATGACGCTGCCGTGGTGGTGGTGGAGCGCAGTTCCCGCAGTCCTGAACCCGCATGGCCAGAGGCCTTGGAGTGCTTCGCGGATAAGAAGTACGGGGAGACAAAACTCTGGTTCGCCGAACCAGCCTAAGCTAGCCGCTGATCCGGTCCAGGTCCACGCCGTGGAGGACGGTGGCAGGGTGCGGCCCCCTGGCCAGCAGCTCGGCTGTCCACTCCGAAGGCCATGGCTTCCTGGTACCTGCCAGAATGATGTTGCCCGGATAGCGGCCTGCGAACATTCCTGTTTCCGCGAACGCGGCCACGTCCTGCATGGCCAGGCGCAGCGCTGCCACTTGGCTCCGGACGAGCGTGAGCGCAGGCTCGTCGCCAACGTTCACTATCAGGACGCCGTCAGGAGTCAGTTGAGCGGCGGCTTCCTCGTAGAAGTCACGGCACGCGATATGGGCAGGAGCCTCGGGCCCGGAGAAGATGTCAAGGATTACGACGTCGAACCGCGCCTCGGCGGGCAGCTCTGCCAAGGCGTCGCGGGCGTCGCCGATGATGGTGGTCAACCGGGAGCCTTGGGGCATAGGCAGCTCGCGGAGGACGAAGTCCAGCAATTCGCGTTCCAGTTCAACGGCGTACTGTTCCGAGCCCGGGCGGGTTGCCTGGATGTAACGGGCCAGGGTCAGGGCTCCCGCGCCCAGATGAAGGGCACGAACTGGCTCTCCGGAAGCGGAGGCCAAATCCACGATGTGCCCGATCCTGCGAAGGTATTCGTAGAAGATTTCTTCCGGCGCGGCCAGGTTCACGTGTGATTGTTCGGCGCCGCCGATGCTCAGGATGAAGCTGCCTTTCACCAACGGGTCCGGTTCGATGGTGGCATGTTGGCCGGTGGTTCGAAGGAAACGTCCGGTATGGCCGGAATCCTTTGGAGTCACAGCCGGTCCTTGAGGGTTGCAAGCCGTCCGGCTGCCTCTTCGAGGACGTCGATCTTTTTGCAAAAGGCGAAGCGCAGCAGGCTTCGGGTGCGTTCCGCGCCTTCCGGATGGCAGAAGACCGGGACGGGGATAGCGGCCACGCCCACGAGGCCAGGCAGACGCCTTGCAAGATCAACGGAGTCCTGGATGCCCAGCGGGGCGGTGTCGACATTGATGAAGTAGGTGCCGCTGGGGTTGTAGACCCCGAAGCCGGCGGCACGAAGACCCTCGGCGAGTATGTCGCGTTTACGGCGGAGGGTATCGGCAATGCCCTGATAGAAAGCGTCAGGGAGTCCCAGCCCAACAGCGATCGCGCCTTGGAAAGGCGTGCCGGAGCTGTAGGTGAGGAATTGCTTCACCGTGCGGACTGCGGCCACCAGGGGAGCCGGTCCGGTGAGCCAGCCGATCTTCCAGCCGGTGAACGAGAAAGTCTTACCGGCCGAGGAAATGGTGATGGTCCGTTCGGCGGCACCGGGAAGGGATGTCACCGGGATGTGCGCCACTCCGAAAGTAAGGTGTTCATACACTTCGTCACTGACGATGATGGCGCCGTATTTAGCGGCCAGTTCCACAATCCTGGTGAGCACGCTCTTCGGAAAGACTGCTCCCGTGGGATTGTGGGGGTTGTTGAGGAGGACGATTTTCGTCCTGCTGCTGAAGGACGCCTCCAGCGTTGCGAGGTCGGGCAGGAAGTCCGGTGCCAACAGGGGAGCGGTGACATGCTTGGCTCCGGCCATCCCGATGATGGCCCCATAGGAATCGTAGAAAGGCTCGAAGGTCAGGACTTCATCGCCGGGTTCGACGAAGGCCAGCAGCGCGGCGGCGATGGCCTCGGTGGCCCCAGTGGTGACCAGGACTTCTGTCTCGGGATCGGGATCAAGGCCATAGAAGCGCTGCTGATGCGCGGACACAGCTTCCCGCAACGCGGCGACACCTTTACCGGGAGCGTATTGGTTGGCACCGTCGGCGATGGCAGCCTGAGCAGCGGCTTTGATTTCGGCGGGGCCGTCCTCGTCGGGAAATCCCTGGCCCAGGTTGATGGCCCCGGTGGCCATTGCCAACGTGGTCATCTCCTCGAAGATGGTGACGCCCAGACACCCGTCAGGGGACAACAAATTGGCTCCAACCGCGGCCCGTTTCCAGGGCGCCGGAGACCCGGTGGTAGTTCCGGTTAACGGGGTGCTGCTGCCTGCTGATGCCATGGGAGCCATGGTATCCCGGTGAAGCGATGGGGTAGGTTCGTCTCATGAGACGCGCGGTATGCCCTGGATCCTTTGACCCCATCCACAATGGACATCTCGAAGTCATTGCCCGGGCCGCCGGCCTGTTTGATGAAGTCATCGTTGCCGTGTCCACCAACTACGCCAAAAAGTATCGGTTCGGCCTCGAAGAGCGCATGGAGATGGCGCGTGAGACGCTGGCTTCCCTGCGTGGCATCATCGTCGAGCCCATGGGAGAGGGCCTGCTGGCTGAGTATTGCCGCCGCAGGGGCATTTCAGCGATCGTCAAGGGCCTGCGCTCTTCCTCGGATTTCGACTATGAGTTGCCGATGGCCACCATGAACCGGCAGTTGACCGGCGTCGAAACTGTATTCTTGCCGGCCGAAGCGCATTATGTGCACCTGTCATCAACCCTGATCAAGGAAGTCAACGTCCTCGGGGGCGACATCTCCGACTTCGTGCCCAAGTCTGTGTTGAAGAGGCTCCTTGCAGGCGAGTCGCCCAGCGAACCGCCGCGCAAAGGGTAGGCTTGTGGGGTACCTGCGCCTTCACGCAGAGTCCCCCATTCCGAAACAAGCGCGCTCCTCTGCGCGCCTGGTGCCGGTTTGAGTCCTCACGCGTGATCAGGCTAAGATGGTACGTCGGTCATATGTTCTACAGGAGTTCTCATTAAGCGAGATGCAAGTTCGCCCTTGGCGCTGGTAGTCAAGGACCTTGGACGCAGTCCGGGGACCATGCGGACGCTCAACGAGCATGTACCTGCACCAAGTGACCTTGGTGTGGCGCTCATTGGCGTAAAGGAAGGCTCGGATATCGAGCTCGATCTTCGTCTTGAGGCCGTACACGAAGGAATTCTGGTATCCGGATCCGCGGTCGTCGAAGTAACCGGCGAATGCGGTCGATGCCTGGATCCCCTTGCGTATGACCTTGAGGTCAATGTGCAAGAACTTTTCTTCTACGAAGGCGCTGAGCTTTCCGCCGAAGAAGACGATGAAGAGCAACGTCGAGTCGAGTACGATCTGATCGATCTTGAGCCGGTGTTGCGGGACGCAGTTGTCACTATGCTGCCGTTCCAGCCGGTGTGCCGGGAAGACTGCCAGGGTCTGTGCTCCGAATGTGGAGTGCGCCTGGAAGACGAGCCGGGGCACCACCACGAGGTCATTGACCCTCGCTGGGCTGCCCTAGCTGATCTGGCTAAGACTGACCGGCAAACCGATTAGTAAGTGTTCGTCTAAGAGAGAAATGAGATAGCCGTGGCTGTTCCCAAGCGGAAAATGTCTCGCGCAAATACACGCGCCCGCCGTGCCCAGTGGAAGGCAACTGCCCCCAACCTGGTCAAGACCATCGAAAACGGCCAGGTTACCTACAGCCTGCCGCACCAGGCAAAGGTCGTTACCGACTCTGCCGGCACCGCGCTGTTCCTTGAATACAAGGGCCGCAAGGTCGCAGACGCCTAATCTGCCGTAGAGGCTGACAAAGGATGTCTTCAACTGAAGAGCTTCTGAAGCGTCTCGGTGTCTGGATTGACACCGAGACGCTTCGTCTTGCTCTCACACATCGCTCATACGCGTATGAGAACGGCGGGATTCCCACCAACGAGCGCCTCGAGTTCCTCGGCGACTCCATTCTGGGATTCTCCGTGACCGATTCCCTCTACCGTGAGAACCCCGAGCTGCCCGAAGGCGAGCTCGCCAAGCGGCGTTCCGCCGTCGTCAGCACGCGCGCCCTGGCCGGAATCGGCCGGGAGATCGGCATCGGCGAGTTCATTTACCTTGGCCAAGGCGAAAAGCTCACCGACGGCAAAAACAAGGCCTCCATCCTGGCTGACACCATGGAAGCCCTGATCGGCGCCACGTACCTGTCAAACGACATCGAAACTGCGCGCCAGCTGGTGATGCGCCTGGTGGGGCCGCTCCTGAAGGACGCAGGCGCCCTGGGAGCCGGAACCGACTGGAAGACAAGCATCCAGGAACTCACCGCCAGCCGGCAGCTGGGTGCCATCCACTACGCGGTGGAAGGCTCCGGACCTGACCACGCGCGGACCTTCGAAGCTGTCCTGAACATCGGCGGAACACCCTATGGACGCGGTTCCGGACACTCGAAGAAGGAAGCCGAACAGGAAGCGGCAGCGGACGCCTGGCGCGCCCTGACTGCCCTGGACTCTGCTCCTGCCGGTCCCGCCTCCGCTTGAGCCTCCATGCCTGAGCTTCCCGAAGTAGAAGTGGTTCGTCGCGGACTGGCCAAGTGGGTTCGCGGGCGGACCATAACGGATGTCCAAGTACTTGACCCGCGTTCGATCCGGCGCCACGCCTTGGGCACCGAAGACTTCATGGGGAACCTCGAGCAGGCTACCGTCCTCGACGTCGTCCGGCGCGGTAAGTTCCTTTGGATGCCGCTGTCCATGAACGGCTTCCAGGACAGCGCGCCCACGATGGCCGATGAAGCGTCGCCGAAAGTGGCGTTGATGGCGCACCTGGGGATGAGCGGGCAACTGCTGATGCAGGACCCGGAGGTGCCGGATGAGAAGCACCTCAAGGTCAGGATCACTTTGAGCCCGGTGGACGGCATGCCGGAGCAACTGCGGTTCGTGGACCAGCGGATTTTCGGCGGGCTCTTTGTCACTTCGCTCGTGCCCACTCCAGACGCCGGACCAGGCGGCCTTGGCGAGACACCGTTGCCCGAGATAGCCGAAGAAGCCTCGCACATCGCCCGGGACCCGTTGGACCCGCATTTCTCCCTTGACGACTTCTACCGGAAGATCAAAAAGCGGAAGACCGGCCTCAAACGGGCGCTCCTCGACCAAGGGCTGATCTCCGGGATCGGCAACATCTATGCCGACGAAGCACTGTGGCAGGCAAAGCTCCACTATGCGCGGGCTACCGATACTTTGCGCCGGGCAGACGCAGAGCGGCTCATCACGGCAGTGAAGGACGTCATGGAGGCTGCTTTGGCGGCCGGTGGCACCAGCTTCGATTCGCTGTACGTCAACGTCAACGGCGATTCCGGATACTTTGCCCGTTCCCTCAACGCCTACGGCCGGGCCGGACAATACTGCACCCGATGCGAGGCATCAGGCCTCCAGAGCGTCATAAAACGGGAGCAATTCATGAACCGCTCGAGCTACTTCTGCCCCATGTGTCAGCGGAGACCGCGGACGAAGCCGACAAGATGACGCGGGCACTGCGCGGATCATCCGCCTGATCGTTGGCCTTCACCTCTACAACACCTGCAGTCAGTTGCGGGCGATCTCCGTCCCCTGCCGTGGATCGAGAGGGAGATAGTCCGGTTCGTGGTATCCGACCCGCTCCCAGTCACCCCAGCTCAGGCCTGGTTTTAGCCAGTTCCCGGAGACGTCCAGTCCGGAGAACGCGTAAACCACGTGTTCGTCGCCCTCCCACACCATGGTCCGCCCGGATCCGTCGGGTTGATAGGAGTAGGTGCTGTAGGTCTTGTCTGCACGCCACAAGTCCACCTGGCACAGAAACAGCTGCGACCCGTCCCGGATCGTCGTTTCAGCCTGATAGCTGTACGACGACGCGAGACGCCCGGTCGGCTGATACCGATCCATGATGACCCGCTCGTTCACCCCGGCCGTGATCGTGAAGTCAGGAACCTTTCCCGGTTCCAGGTCCGGTCCTGCTGACACCGAGAACACGGCCGACGGGTCGGCCCATGCGGCACGAGCCTGCGCCTCGGTCATCGCATCGACCGGCCTCAGGTACTTCGGATTCTTGTTCCACTTCAGGCCATACAGGTAGATCATCGGCATCCCTTCACTCCGGCTTGCGTCGCCATACTGAATGGGAGAGTACACCCGGTAAAAACAGACGCCCAGGGAACGGCCGCTGGTAGGTCCAAAACTGTTCCGGAATCCCGGTGCGGGTGGCAGACTGTCCCCATGAAACGCTTGGCGCGGCACAACGATCCTGCGGGAACGCCATGATGGCGCGACGGCTGGTCATCGCGGGTGTATGCCTTGCTGTGCTGATCGCGGCCGTCGCACTTCTCTTCGACCAGTTGGCTGCCAAGCCAGGTCCTGTGGCGCAAAGTACGTCCTCGCCGGCTTCAAGCCCCAGCCCGGGATCCGGGTCCAACGCTTCGGCCGGCACCACCTCCCAAGGCGCCGAGGCACCCACCTCCGGAAGTTCGCCGTCGGGCGGTTCATCGGGCGGAAGCACTGACAGTGGCGACGGCGGCGCGTCCCCCGCGGGCGGCCAGGCGCTGGAAGTCCTGCCGCCTGTCACAGCGACCCCCACCGGACTGCCCGAGCCGACGCCTCCCGCACCCCTGATCACCGGAGCCCTGCCCCAGCCCGGCACGGCCTCCGGCGAAGTGGTGGACGGTTGGCCGGCGGGAGTCCTGACACTGCCTGCCGGCACAACGATTGGCTCGACCTCGGTGTCGACCTCGGGAAACATCCTGCAGGTCGCCGCCGACGGCATCGTTGACAAGCCCCGGGCAGAAGTACTGGGATCCTTCCGCGACTCCTTGGTCTCCCATGGCTTCTGGACCGAAGATGCACCCGCCGGCGAAGGCGCTGTGGCTGCCCGGTTCGTGCGCGGCACAGACACAGTGACGGTTTCGGTATCGACTACGGGAACGGGCAGCTCGCGCTTCCAGCTTTTGGGCAGCCTGCACACGAGCGCGGACTGAGGTACCCATGTACATTTCCCTCTCGGACCGCAGCGGCGGTAAACGCGACAAGCCGCAGGGGACAGGAACGGCACTATCAACCGAGGTGCCGTTCCGCTTGTCTCCGGTCATCCTGTGGCTGGGCATTGTCAGCATGGTCACCGATGTCTCCTCGGAATCGGTATCGGCGATCCTGCCCTTGTACGTGACGGGCTTCCTTGGCTTGTCCACCATCGCCTTCGGCTTCATCGACGGCATCAACCAAGGCGCCAGTGCCATCGTCCGGATCGCCGCCGGTTGGGCATCGGACCGCAGCGGTCACCCCAAGCGGATAGCCTTGGCCGGTTACGGCCTTTCCATGCTTGCCAGGATCGGTTTCCTCTTCGCGGGAGGCTTTTGGGCCATTGCCGCCATTGTGACCGGTGACCGCATCGGCAAGGGCATCCGGACAGCGCCCCGGGACGCCCTCATTTCCACCTCGGCGCAACCGGAACACCTGGCCAGGTCGTTCGGCGTGCACCGGATGCTGGACAACATTGGGGCGGCAGCAGGGCCGTTGATCGCCTTTGTTGTGCTCTTGCTGATTCCCAACGGCTTCAGCACTGTTTTCGTGGTGTCCCTGGCCTTCGCCGTGATTGGTGTGGCCGTCCTCGCCTTGGTGGTCCCCGACGTCCAGGCACGGGCCCTCAAAGGCGCGGAGGTTCGGAAGGACCGCAGGCTTTTCGCCTTCTCCTGGAGGCAGCTGAGGGAACCAGGCTTGGGCAGACTGCTCATCGCAGCGGGGCTTCTCGGCTTGGTGACCATCGGAGACGGGTTCCTCTACCTCGTGTTGCAGGACAGGGACTCGTTCGCCGTCCAGTGGTTTCCGCTCCTGTTCGTCGGCACAAATGTGGTGTTCCTCGCGCTGGCCATCCCGTTGGGAAGGCTGGCGGACAAAATAGGCAAGATTCCGGTTTTCCTCGCAGGGCACGTCGCGCTGCTGGCCACCTACTTGCTGGCGGCGGCACCCTTTGGGGGGCTGTGGGCAACGATTCTCTGCCTGGTCCTGCTGGGGGCGTTCTACGCCGGCACTGACGGGGTGCTTGCCGCGCTGGCCAGCCAGCTGACGCCGTCGGGAAAGCTTGCAACAGGTATCGCCTCCGCGCAAACCGTAGTGGCCCTGAGCCGGATGACCGCCTCCGCCGGCTTCGGCGTGCTGTGGTACGCGGTGGGCGCTTCCACAGCGATGGTAGTCGCCGGGGCGCTGTTGGCCTGCGCGATCGTTGCGGTGTTCTTTATCCTGCGGGGTGCCAGTCGTTCAGCCACCGCTGACGTGGGCGACGCCGAATGAAGGACCAGGCCACCGAGTCAAAAGTGCGGTGGGGTGTCCTCCTGGTGGTCACATTGGTGGTCCTTGTGGCTGCTGGAATTTATGCCGTGGGGGCGTACCAGCGATTTGAAGAAGGCCGTAAGGCAGTGTCGTCGGTGCGGACCTCGGAGGGCGGGCAGCTTCCCGGGGCTCCGTTCATCCTGTTCCGGAACACCGCAACAGGACAAGGATACGGACATGCCGCAACGGTGCCGTTGTCAGAGCCTGGCGGAACCCGGGCAGTCAGCGACCAGGAGTGCGACCGCGTCTACGGTTCCACCGGGAGCGTCGTGTGCCTGCGCACCAACAGGGGGCTGGTCACTTCCTTTGAAGCCAGGCTGTTCAACAGCACGTGGGGTCAACAAATGGCTTGGCCGCTGCCGGGGATACCCAGCAGGACCAGGGTCAGCCCCGATGGCGCCAGGATCGCCACAACCGTATTCGTCACAGGCCACTCCTATGCCACGGCCGGATTCTCCACCGCTACGGAGATCACAGTCCCCGGGGGTACGTCCTCCGGCAACCTCGAGGACTTCGCCCTGCTCGTCAACGGTGAGCGGCTCCAGGCAACAGACCGGAACATTTGGGGCGTGACCTTCGTCCCCGGCCAGCCCGACGCCTTCTATGCCACAGCGGCTGCCTCCGGACGCATTTGGCTCGTGCGGGGGAGCCTGTCCGCGAAGACGTTGACGGCGGTCCATGACAACGTCGAATGCCCTTCCATCTCCCCGGACGGCACCAGGATCGCATACAAGAAGAACGACGGCGGTGCGCTGGCTGCGCATTGGAACGTCGCGGTTCTTGACCTCTCTACCGGACGTGAGAGCGTCCTCGCCGAAAAGCGCAGTGTGGACGATCAGATCGAATGGCTCGATGACCGGAGCCTTCTGTACGGGCTCCCGGACGATACCACCGACGGCGACAGCAACATCTGGAAACTCGGAACGGAACCGGGGGCGCAACCAAGCATGTTTATTGCCCATGCTTGGTCGCCCAGTGTGGTTCGGTAACAGGAGCAGTGGGTCCGGTAACCGGCGTCGTCAGCAGAGCCGGAGCAACCCGCAGACGAGTCCTCCTGACTGCGTCGGGGTGGGGGTCGGCGTCGGCGTCGGGGTCGCAGTTGGCGTCGCCGTTGCTGCGGCAGTAGCGGTTGGTGTTGCCGTCGCCGTCGGGGTGGCTGTGGCTGACGGCGTGGCTGCCGCCTGCTGGGCCGGAGCGGCGGTCGAGTACACCACGTCCACGAAGTAGTTCGTGGCGTTCCAGGAGCTGGTTGGCATCACGCCGCCCGAGCCGTACCGGTAGCGTCCATTGTTGGGTCCCGAGGCCGTGAAGACGCCACTGGTCCACGTCTGGTTGAAGAACCCTGGCGTGGAGGCGTAGTGGCCATTGGGTGCCCGGTAGGAAACCACATAGGTTTGGCCCACTGACAAGGCCACGGGGGTGCCCAGGGTGGCCGTTTGCCAGCCGGTCGCCGTCTCGTTCGTGAACGTCACCTGCGCCAGCCGGGTGCCTGCGGCATTCCAGAGCGAACCAACGTGGGTGCCGGTGTTTCCAGTCCCTTTGTAGAAGCGGATGCCAGTCACGTTGCCCGTTTGGGACACCGTGAACGCGGTACCCAGCTCCACCGAAAGCGAGTCGGAGTTTGCGGCAACCTGAGGAAGCAGCGAGCCGAAGATCGTTGATTGCTGGACAGCTGCGGCTGCCGTGGTGAATTGCCAGCTGGTCGGCGGCAGGGTTTGCCCCTGGGGAGTGGCCACGCCCGAAACGTTGGCAGTGATCTGGGTGTTGGCCGGCAGGACCGCCGACGGCGTGAACGTGATGGTTCGCGCGTCAGCCGACAATGCCGCCGTTCCTGCCACCGACGAGCCGTTCGCGGTCAACGTGAACGATGCCCCGGGATTGATGGCAGTAGAGAACGTGATGGATGGCTTCACGTCGGTGGGAATGGCAGTCGCTCCCGGAGCGGGTACCTGTGCAGTGACGGTCAGCGGAGGTACGGCCACGGTGAAGACCAGATCCACGAGGTAGCTGGCGGTCGATGCCGTATTCGGGAAGTCGCTGCTGTAGGAATAGGCCCCGGAGTCGGGTTGGGTCTTCAGGGGTCCCCGGGTGAAGCCGTCGCCGAAGCCTCCGGCTGTGTAGGAGTACTTGCCCGTCGTGGTCTTGTAGGCGGCTATGTACTCTGTATCGGCCTGGATGTTCACGGGCTGGCTGAACGTAGCCGTCTGCCACCCGTTGCTGGATTCGTTGGAGAACGTCACCGTCGCCAGGACCTGGCCGCCCACCGTGTACAGCCACCCGGTGTGGGTGCCCGTATTGCCGGCCGACTTGTAGAAGCGCACGCCCGTCACTTGTCCGGCAGTGTCGCTGGTGAACCTGACGCCAAGGGTCAACGGCACGCCATCATTGACTTCAGGCGTAGTTGGAGTCACCGAGTCGTCGTACAGCGTGCAGGGGCATGTACCGGGCGTGCCCGCAGGCTGGACCGTGGTGAATTGCCACGTACCGCCGGAGGACATCGGTTGTCCGGACGACGCCGTCGCAGTCACCGTCGCTGTATACGACGTAGCTGTCGCCAGGGCAGCGGCAGGAGTGAAGGTGACTTTGCGTGTGGTGGCGTCATACGTGGTGGTTCCGGCCACCGCAGCACCAGCCGCGGTCTTCAGGGACAGAGCGACGCTCGATGCAACTACTGCTTCTGAAAAGACTGCGCTGACCGGGGTGTTGACCGGGACACTCGAGGCGTTCGGGATGGGGGACTGGCTGCCCACGGTAAACGGAGGAGCCGAAATCACCACCACCACGTCCACGAGATAACTGGTCGAAGACCGCGACGACGGGAAGTCGCCACTGTAGGTGTAGGCACCCGCGTCGGAAACTGTCCTCAGCGGACCCACACTCATGCCCGAACCAAATCCGTTGGCGGTGGCGGAGTACGCGCCCGTGAGTGACTTGTACGTCGCAATGTACTCAGTGTTGGCGGCCATCTGGACCGGTTGGCTGAACATTGCCGTCTGCCAGCCGGAGCTGCTTTCGTTGGCGAAGGTTACAGTCGCCAGCTGCTGGCCGGCGGCGGTGTAGAGAGCGCCAGTATGCGTTCCGGTGTTCCCGGCCGACTTGTAGAAGCGGACACCGGTGACCTGCCCGGCGGAGACACTGGTGAACCGGACACCCAAGGTCAGCGGCACGCCGTCCTGGATTTCCGCGATGCCCGGTGTCACGGTGTCGTCATAGAGGCTGCAGGGGCATGAACCAGGGACAGAAGCCGTGGCCGCAGTGGTGAACGTCCACGTGCCGCCGGAGGTGACCTGTCCTCCGGTACTGTCGGTTCCAGCCAACGTTGCCGTGTAGGCAGTGCTGTAGGCCAGCTGGGACGTCGGTGTGAACGTGGCCTTCCGGGTGGTCGCGTCATAACTGGTAGTGCCTGCTACGGGACCGGCGGAAGACTTCAGCGAAAGCTGGACGCTGGCCGCAGTCACGGGCTTCGAGAACGAGGCACTGACCTTTGTGGTCACGGCCACGGACGACGACGACGGGATGGGAGACTGCCCGTTAACAGTCAGCGGGGAAGTGTCCACGGTGCTGAAGAGGGCATCGACAAAGTAGTTGCCGCCATTGAAACTGGTGGTCGGGAAGCCCTGGGAGGTGTTGTAAACGCCCGCAGGTTCGGCTCCGAAACCACCGGCAACCTTCAGCGGTGGGTCATTGAACCCAAAACTCGCCCATTGGTAGTCCTTGGTGGCGTAATGCCCCTTGGGCGCCCAGTAGGAGACCGTGTACTTCTGGCCCGCGGAAACTGCTACCGGCTGGCTGAAGAGCACGGTTTGCCAACCCGAGGCTGTCTCATTGGCAAAGGTTGCAGTTGCCAGGCGTGTGCCGGTGGAGCTCCACAAGGACCCGGTGTGGGTCCCGGTGTTCGCCGTGCTCTTGTAGAAGCGGACGCCGGTGATGAAGCCATCCACCGAGGGAGTGAATCGCAGGCCCATCTCATAGGCACCGCCGTCTCCGGAGTCCGTTGTTGCAGGCACCGTTTGGCCGAAGACGCTGTAGGGACCGGTCAGGGTCAGGTTCCGAGTGGCCACGGCTCCAATATTGGCGCTGTCATCCACCGCGCGAACCTGGATTGTGGCAGTGTCCAGGCCCTTCTGGATGTAGCTGTAGGTCCAGCTGCCCTTGCCTTGGGCCGGATGCCAGGTGGTGCCGCCGTCGGTGGAAACTTCGACGCCGGCCACAACGCCGCCGCTGTCCGTGGCCGTTCCGGTGACCGTCACGGACGCCCCATGGGCGATGGTCGCGGCGTTGGCTGGAGCGTTAATGGTTACCGTCGGGCCGGTCAGGTCCGAGCTCGAGCTCGCAGCAACAAGGCCTGATGCCAAAGTTGCCGGCTGTACGCCCATGTCGGCGAAAAGGTTGATCTGGGCCTGCCGCATGCGCGCATCGGCCGCAGCGCCGTCGCCGTCGTGTTCCTGGTCCAGGCCCCACGTCCACTGGACGCTGCCTGCCGAAAAGACCAGTGCGCCACTGGCCGCCCGGTACAGGGTGACGTGGTGGGTGGTAGTGCCGGGTTTGACGGTGTTCCCGTAATCCTGAAGATACTCACTGACGCTGCCCACCGTGGTGGACAACTGGATCAACCCTGCGGGGCGGAAGCCGTTATCGAGGTCCTCGTCGGATTCGTAGCCCACTGTGTGGGGAGCCAATGCGGCGGTGGAGCCCGCTGGCAGGGAAGCCAGGGAGGTATTGCGCCACAGCCTCGACTTACCCTCGGCGGCGGAAACCGTCACGGGCAGGTCAGTGTAGTTGGACATGTACGCCGTGCCGGTCAGTCCGTTTTCGGGAAGGCCGGCACCACTGGCCTGGGAGGCATAACGCGGGTCCCGCCACGTGCCGGTCCATTGGGTGGAGGGGTCGATCTTTCCGTTGCTCCAGGTTTCCTTGTAGCAGGTCAAAGTGCGGCCCGCGGCGCCGTCCACGGAGGAGGGCTCGAACCGCGTACGCCAGTACATCTCGTTGCCCGAGAGGAACTGGAGGTTGACGCCCGCGTCACGGGCCGCAGTAACGTTGGCCCTCTGCGGGCCGGACCAGTACTCGTCGTGTCCGACGGAAAGGAACACCTTGTGGTTCAGCAGCTCAGCACCACTTCGGTCTGCATCCAGACCACTGATGTAGCTGACGTCATAGCCGTTTTGTTCCAGGAACCTCACCATCGGGTACTCGTTGGCGAAATAGAAATCCCTGCCCCCGATGCCTCCCCGGGTATTCACAGGGCGGTTGTAGCTGACCTTGTAGGCCCGACCATTGACGGCACCCTGGTAGAAGTCGGCGCCGCCATAGGTGTTGTACGCCTGCCAGGTCTGATCCGCGGTCTGGAAAACCACAGATGAGCGGTTGCCGTCGTTACGGACGATGAAGGTGATGTGGCTCTGCCCGCCCGTGTCCGGTCGCGTCAGCAGGGCGATATAGACTCCCGAAACAGCGGTGGCGGGAACCTGCCAGGTTGCCGAGACAGCCCACGTGCCGCAGTCATACAGTTCGGTAGTAACGTCGCTGCGGCAAGCGGGTTGGGTCTGGCGCAGGACTGAAGGCGTAACATCGGCGATCTTCCTGGCGCCGTTTCCTCCGTACCAGCCCGTGCGGTAGATCGCGATGGTGTAGCTGGGAGCCCTCGTGTCGATCTTGAAGCGGATGGGCTGACCGGCGTTGACGCTGATTTCGGTGGAGAAGCCCTGGATGGTGTCATCCCCGGCGCCCAGGATGTCCCACTCCGATGGCGGGCTGCCTGGTTTGGAGTTCTCACACACCACGGCGCTTCCGCCCGGGTCGCAGGGACCCGCTGCCACAGCAGCCGGCGCGGTCAGCGGCAGCAATGCCGCCACCATGGCCAACACCAAAGGGAACAATAACCCTTTGAGGGCCCGCTGGGATGGGGTTGCTGAAGGACCGGCCATGAGAACTCCTGGAGTGGTACGCCAATTGCAATGACGGTGCTGCGCCTGCGCGCAGTCCCTGCTTGCCGCTCCCCAGCCAGGGTCAAACCAAGATCTTCAGTTATGGAAACCAGGGCCTCTTGGAGATCGACGTTCCTCTTGCGGGACCGGACCCGGCAGCGGGCGAACACAAGTTCAAGCCGAAGCCGGATCACCGGAACGAATCCACCAAAGTAACCCTTGGCAGGAGTGTAGGGGTGCGGCATGTCCGCCGCAAGGCTTTCCCGCTTCAGATCCGGGGATTTCACGTAAACGGCAGTAGATTTAGGGGGATACAAACACCCGGGCCACCCAGGAGAACCGAAGCGCCTTGCATTTGAAAAGTTTGACCGTCCGAGGATTCAAGTCGTTTGCGTCGGCTACGACGTTCGACTTCGAACCCGGCGTCACCGCTGTTGTCGGTCCCAACGGATCGGGCAAATCCAATGTGGTGGATGCACTGGCCTGGGTCATGGGCGAACAAGGTGCCAAGACCCTGCGTGGCGGAAAGATGGAAGACGTCATCTTTGCCGGCACCTCGGGCCGGCCGCCGCTCGGCCGGGCCCACGTCTCCCTGACCATCGACAACGCCGACAACGCACTTCCCATTGAGTACAGCGAAGTAACCATCTCGCGGACCCTTTTCCGCACCGGCGGATCCGAATACGCCATCAACGGCGCGCCCTGCAGGCTCCTGGACATCCAGGAGCTCCTCTCTGATTCGGGCCTCGGCAGGGAAATGCACGTCATCGTTGGCCAAGGCCAGCTGGACCGTGTCCTGCACGCCACTGCCGAAGACCGGCGCGGATTCATCGAAGAGGCCGCAGGCATCCTCAAGCACAGGCGGCGCAAGGAAAAGACCGTCCGTAAGCTCGAGGCCATGCAGGCCAACCTGGCACGCCTTGGCGACCTCACCGCCGAGATCCGGCGACAACTGACTCCCTTGGGCAAGCAGGCTGAAATCGCCCGCCGCGCACAAACCGTCCAGTTCGACGTCCGCGATGCCCGTGCCCGCCTGCTGGCAGATGACCTCGTGCAGCTGACAAGCAGCCTTGAAAAGGACGTCGCGGACGAAGCGGCACTGAAGGAACGGCGCAAGGTCGTCGAATCCGGACTGGGTGCGGGACGACGGCGCCAGGCGGAGCTGGAACAGCAAGCTGCCGAGGCAACCCCGCGCCTGAATGCCGCACGCGATAACTGGTATCAGCTCTCTGCCGGGAGGGAGCGGCTGCGTTCACTCGGTTCACTGGCCTCCGAACGCAAGCGTTTGCTCGGATCCGCGGAAGCCGCCGTCGAATCGGGGCGCGATCCGGAGCACCTTGAACGCCAGGCGGCAAGGGTCCGTGAAGAACAATCAACCCTGGAACACGACATCCTTGCCAAGCAGGCAGCACTTCTGGAAGCCACTGTCGCCAAGGACGCAGCTGAAGCGCTCGCAGCCGCCGAAGACAAGCGCCTCACCGGTATGTTGCGCGCAGCAGCGGACCGCAGGGAGGGCCTTGCCCGCCTCGCTGGGCAGGTTGCGGCGGCGCGATCCCGGGCGGAGGCGGCAGAGGCCGAACGTGGCCGGTTGCGGGAGTCCCTTGGAGCCGGTGATGAGCGGCGCCGCCAGGCACAAAGCGAATTTGCTGCCCTTGAAGCCCAGGTGGCAGGAGCCGAAGACGGTGAAGAAAGCCTGGATGCCGAGTACGAGGAAGCCAGCGAGGCCCTGGACGCGGTCATCGCGGAAATCGAAGATCTCAAGGCCTCCGAGCGGGAGGCGGTCCGGGAACGTGACGCGCTGGCTGCCCGGCGCGATGCCCTCCAGTTGGGGCTCAACCGGAAGGATGGCTCGGGCCACCTGCTGACGGCCGACGGCGTGCTCGGCTCCTTGACTGGGCTGGTGAGCGTGGAACAGGGCTACGAAACTGCCATTGCCGCAGCCTTGGGCAGTGCCTCGGATGCCCTGGTGGTCTCCGATGTTGAGGCCGCCGCAGCGGCAATCATCCGGCTCAAGGAGGACGACGCCGGACGTGCGGCGCTGCTTCTGGCCGATGCCCAGTCCGGGGACAGGGCGGTGGGCCCAACCGAACTGCCCGCTGGCTGCCGGTGGGCCGCCGACGTCGTCACAGTAGCCGACCCGGCAGGGCGCGGTGCACTGCAGCTCCTGTCCGCTACCGTCGTCGTGCATGACGTGGGGACGGCGGCGCGACTGGTCCGGGAGCAGCCCGGGCTGAAAGCTGTCACCACTGAAGGCGATGTGTTTACCGCGGTGACGGTCCTCGGCGGTTCAGCTACCGCGCCCTCCCTGCTTGAGGTCCAGGCAGCAGTCGACGACGCCGCTGCCCGCCTTCTAGAGGTCACCGCAAGGCTCGAGCGGGGCCGCTTCGCGCTGGCCGGGGCCCAGTCACGTCGCGCCGAAGCGCAGGACCGTGCCGATGCCGCTTTGGAAAGGCTCCATGAATCCGACGCCCGGCTTGCCGCTGTCGCCGAGCGCCTGGGCCACCTGAACTCCGTTCTTCGCAGCGCAGTGGGCGAAAGCGAGCGTCTTGCGGCCTCCATGGCAAAGGCGGAGGCCAACATCGCAGAGGCGCAACTGGACCTGGAAGTTGCCGCCGAACGCCTTGCCGCTGCCCAGGAGGTTCCGGACGAGGAACCATCCACCGATCAACGGGATCAACTCGCTGCGGAAGCCCGTGGGGCCCGCGCCCTTGAGACTGAAGCAAGGCTCGCCCTTCGCACGGCCGAAGAGCAACTCGGTGCCATCAGCAACCGCGCAGCTTCCTTGGAACGGGCTGCGGCTACCGAGCGCAGGGCCCGTGAAGAGGCCGCCCGGAGGGCCCAGCGCCGCAGGGCACAGGCACAACGTGCTGCAGCCGTGGTTTCGGCCGTGGAGCAGAGTCTTCGCTACCTCGACATTTCCGTGGATCTCGCGGCCAAGGAGCGCGACCAGGCCGAGCAGACGCGCGAGCTCCTCGAAAAGGAGCTGTCGGACGTCCGGACTGCCAATGACACCCTTGCCCGGGAGCTGGCAGAGCTGACTGATTCGGTACACCGGGATGAGATGGCACGGACGCAGCAGCGGTTGCGCATCGAGGCATTGGAAACCAGGGCCGTGGACGAATTGGGGCTTTCCGCCGAACAGCTCATCGCCGACTACGGTCCGGACCAGCCTGTTCCGCTTCCTGCAGGGTCCACCACAGACAAATGGGCAGAGCTGAGGGCCCCGGTGGACGCCAATGGTGAACCCATTGTCGAGGGAATCCCGTTCGTGCGGGCAGAGCAGGAAAAACGGCTGAAGAAGGCAGAGCGCGAGCTTGCTGCCCTGGGCAAGGTCAACCCACTGGCGTTGGAAGAGTTTGCGGCCCTCGAAGAACGGCACCAGTTCCTTAGCTCGCAGCTTGAGGACCTCAAGTCGAGCCGGAAGGACCTGCTGGACATCATCAAAGAGGTGGACAACAGGGTGCAGCAGGTCTTCGCTGAGGCCTTCGCCGACACCTCGGCCCAGTTCGATCACGTATTTGCCAGGCTCTTTCCGGGGGGAGAGGGCAAGCTCGTCCTCACCGATCCCGAAGACATGCTGACCACCGGGATTGAAGTAGAGGCCCGCCCTGCCGGAAAGAAGATCAAACGCTTGTCCCTTCTTTCCGGCGGTGAGCGCTCCCTGACGGCAGTTGCGCTGCTGGTAGCCATCTTCAAAGCCAGGCCGTCGCCGTTCTACGTCATGGACGAAGTCGAGGCGGCCCTGGACGACACCAACCTGGGCCGCCTGATCACCATCTTCGAGGAACTGCGGGAATCCAGCCAGCTCATCGTGATTACCCACCAAAAGCGCACCATGGAAGTGGCCGACGCACTTTACGGTGTCACCATGCGGGGCGACGGGGTGTCCACTGTCATCAGCCAGAGGCTCAGTACCGGGGCTTAGCTTTATGAGAAGGTAGGGGAGTGAACGATTTCCTACCCATAATTCTGTCCATTCTCGCTGCGCTCGTAGTGGTCGGCGGACTCGTGCCGGTACTCCTGAAGGCCCGTAAGTCGGGCTCAAAGTACCCCGGAACACGCGATGCCAACGATCCCGTGCAGTCCTCTGCAGCAGGCGGCGGAACCCTTGTGGAGGACCGCCCGGACGGCGTCAAGGCTCCAGCGCCCACCTTTGATGGATCAGTTGACGGAGCCGCGGTTCCTGACGACGCCGCAGGGCTTGAGACCATCGCCATCGACACTCCTGCGCCGGTGGAGGGACGTCTCACCCGTCTTCGCGCCCGCTTGGTGAAGTCCAACAACATCCTGGGCAAGGGACTGCTGGCCTTGCTGTCCGGCGACAAGATCGACGAGAACGTCTGGGACGAGGTGGAAGAAACCCTCCTCCTTGCCGACCTCGGCACCGAACCCACGATGCAACTGGTTGATGCCTTGCGTGAGCGGGTCAAAGTCCTGGGCAACCGTAGCCCCGAAGACGTCAAGACCATGCTGCGGGAAGAACTCATCAAGCTGGTTGATCCGGGTATGGACCGTTCACTGAACGTCGACCGTAAAGGTGACCGTCCCGCCGTCGTACTGGTTGTCGGTGTCAACGGCGTCGGCAAGACCACCACAGTAGGCAAGCTGGCACGTGTCCTCGTGGCCGAAGACAAGGATGTGCTGCTGGGTGCGGCAGATACCTTCCGTGCTGCCGCGGCCGAACAGCTGGCTACATGGGGCCAGCGGGTGGGCGTGCCGACGGTGAAGTCCGACATCGACGGCGCCGATCCCGCCTCGGTTGCCTACGAGGCCGTCAAGGCCGGCATCGACCAGGAAGTCGATGTGGTCATGGTCGATACCGCAGGCCGCCTGCAGAACAAGACCGGCCTCATGGATGAGCTCGGCAAGGTCAAGCGCGTCATTGAGAAGCTCGCCGAGGTGGATGAGGTCCTGCTGGTCCTCGATGCCACAACGGGCCAGAACGGACTCAACCAGGCACGGGTGTTCGCCGAGGTTGTCAACATCTCAGGCATCGTCCTGACCAAGCTGGACGGGACGGCCAAGGGTGGCATCGTGGTGGCCATCCAGAAGTCACTCGGCGTGCCCGTGAAGCTGATTGGCCTCGGTGAAGGCCCGGACGACCTCGCTCCGTTTGACGCCGAAGGCTTCGTCGACGCACTGCTCAACTAACGCGTGCTGTCAGCGGCTCGCGGGCTGCCAACCAGCCCGCGGCCGTCAGCAGCAGCACGCAGCCGGTGATGGCGAAAGCCCAGCCATAACCCCAGTGGTCGGCCATCAGGCCGGCCACAACAGGGCCGATGATCGCGCCGGTGTCGGCCGCCATCTGGAAAACGGCAAGCACTTTGCCTCCGGACCGTCCGCGTCCAATGACATCGGCGACGGCGGCCTGCTGGGCCGGGCCGAGCAGGCCGGAGCCGAACCCCGCTACCGCTGAGGCGATAAGGAACGCAGAGAGATCCGTCGTCAAACCGATAAGCCCTGTGGCAACGCCCGTGATCACGAGGCCCGCGACCACCAGGAACTTGCGCCCCCAGGCGTCTGCCAAAGGGCCGGAAAAGGTCAGGGCAGCGGCGTTGCCCACGGCAAAGACGGCCAAAGCCCAGGCGGCTGTCTCCGGCCGGGAATCCAGGACAGCCACCGCAAAGAGCGGGATAGTGGCCATGCGTACACCGAAGGTCACCCATCCATTGCCGAAGCTGGAGAACACGGCTGCCCGGTACGCGGAGTCGGCCAGCGCCTCTCTCAGCGCCATGACCGGTGCCTGTCCCGCCTCCTGGGCGGCGGTGCCCTCGCCACTGAGCATGGTCCGGACCACTATGGCGGCCACAAGCAGCGCACCGGCATAGGCCAGGAAGGGAACCCGGAGACCGAAACCTGCCAGCAGGCCGCCTGCCACCGGGCCCAGCACGCTGCCGATCAGGAAAGCCGAAGCGTAAGCGCCGGATACGCGCCCGCGGCGTTCCGGAGGGGCAAGCCTGATGAGCAATCCCATGGCGGCAACGGTGAACATCACCGAACCGGCCCCGCCGAAGCCACGGAAGATCACCAGCTGCCAGTAATCCTGGGCGAAGGCACAGGCTGCAGTGGATACCGCAACGATCAACAGGCCGCAGACGTATACGTTCCGCTCTCCGAACCGCCCGATCAAGGCACCGCCCGCCGGCGCGAAGACCAGGCGCATGAACGCGAAGATGCTCACTATCACCGCGGCGGCCGTGGCGCCGACGTCGAAAGTGGTGGCGAACTGCGGCAGAACCGGAGCGACAAGCCCGAATCCCAAGGCGATCAGGAACGCAGCAGCCAACATCACCTTGATGTCCCGGGGCAAGGGAACCTTTTCCTGCCGGATCCTCGGAGCTTTGACGGATCGGGGCGACTGGGTCATTCGGTGCTGGTCCTTCTGGTGGGATCTGGCGCGTGAACGCCTCGAGTGTCGGAAAACCCGGTTCTCCCGCGTAGTCTGACGCCTGAAACATATCCGTAACGTCGCAGATATGCACCATTTACGTTGGGGAGGTTGTTGTAACGGCCCCGCAATATAAAACCCGCGCAGGTGAAACACTGCGGCACAAAACTCTTAAGCAGGACGCAAAAGGCGTCAGGACAGCGGTTGAACCGCAGATCTAGCAAGAGAGGAACGTGCACCATGGAACTTACCGCAGGTCACGTATGGGTCATGGTGGCGGCGGCGCTTGTGCTGTTCATGACACCTGGTCTGGCATTTTTCTACGGCGGCATGACACGCGCCAAAGCAGCCTTGAACATGATGATGATGAGCTTCATCTCCATCGGCATTGTGGGCGTCGTCTGGGTGCTGTGGGGTTCGTCCATGAGCTCCGGCGAAGGTTTCCTGGAAATCGTCGGCAACCCGCTCGCAACCTTCGGCCTCGAAGGGGTCAGCGCGACTCCGGACGGCCTGATCAAGGTTGGCTACGCAGCCACCTTCGCCATCATCACGGTGGCCCTCATCAGCGGCGCCATTGCAGACCGCGCCAAGTTCGGGGCCTGGAGCATCTTTGTGCCTGTGTGGGTCACCCTGGTTTACTGCCCCCTGGCCTACATGGTGTGGGGCGGCGGCCTCTTCGGCCCTGAAGGTGCGATCGGCAAGGCCCTGGGCCACGCCATCGACTTCGCCGGCGGCACCGTGGTGCACATCAACGCAGGTGTGGCGGCCCTTGTCCTGGTCCTCATCATTGGCAACCGTCGCGGTTTCGGCAAGGACCCCAACCACCGTCCGCACAACATCCCGTTCGTCATGCTCGGTGCGGCCATCCTCTGGTTCGGTTGGTTCGGCTTCAACGGCGGCGCAGCAGCGACTGCTGAACAGGGTGGCCTGATCTGGATCAACACCCTCGCGGCCCCGGCAGCGGCCATGATCGGTTGGCTCATCACTGAGCGGATCCGTGACGGTCACCCGACGTCCCTCGGCGCGGCCTCCGGTGTCGTGGCCGGCCTCGTGGCCATCACCCCGGCTTGTGCCGATGTCAGCCCCGTGGGTGCCCTCGGCCTCGGTGTGGTTGCCGGTGTGGCCTCCGCCCTTGCAGTCGGCCTGAAGTTCCGCTGGGGCTTCGATGACTCGCTGGACGTTGTAGGCGTCCACCTCGTCTCCGGCATCATCGGCACCGTGGCCCTCGGCTTCATCGCAGTCCCGAGCGAAGGCTCCACCCCCGGCGGTCTCTTCTACGGCGGCGGATTCGCCCAGCTGTGGGCGCAGCTCGCAGCAGCCGGCGTGGCAATTGTCTTCTCGGCGGTCATGACGGCCATCATCGCCCTGGCCATCCACAAGACAATGGGCTTCCGGGTCTCCACCGAACAGGAGAACGTCGGTGTCGACCTCAGCCTCCACGCTGAGACGGCTTACGAGTTCGGCGTCAACGGACACGGTGGCAGCTTCCAGCCGCTGCACGAGGCCATGATCGGCAAGTCGGAATCCACCGCAACCAAGGCACCCGCAGAGGGCAAGGAGAGTGTCCAGGCATGAAGCTCATCACGGCGATCGTTCGTCCCGAAAAGCTTGAAGCAGTCCGCGAAGGCCTCGAAGCCTACGGAGTCCAGGGCCTGACGGTCAGCGCGGCCAGCGGTTACGGCCGCCAGCGCGGGTACACCGAGGTGTACCGGGGAGCTGAATACAACGTGGATTTGCTGCCGAAGATCCGCATCGAGGTCCTCGCCACCGACGAGCAAGCGGACGACATCCTGGATGTCCTCATTGCGAGTTCAAACACCGGCAGGGCCGGAGACGGCAAGGTGTGGACGGTTGACGTTTACGAAGCCGTGCGGGTTCGCACAGGCGAACGGGGCGCAGCCGCCATCTAAGGCGCAGCCGAACATCAGGGCAGCACACAAGCGGGCCGGGTACCACTGGAAGGTACCCGGCCCGCTTTTGCGTTCAACGGCGGCGTCAGCTCCCGACGGCGGTGGGCCAGGAGGCCGGCCCGGCGCTACCGGCGTCGTATTCTTCCAACGGAACTTCGCCCTTTTCCCAAGCACGGAGGACGGGCTCGATGATGCGCCAGCAGTCCTCCGCGGTGTCTCCTCGAACGGACAGCAAGGGATCGCCTGTGAGGATGCCTTCCAGGACTTCACCGTAGGGCAGCAGGTCCGCTGCGCTGAGCTGGGCCACCAGGCTCGCTCTGTCCAGGGTGAAGATGTCTCCAGGGCCGTTGACATCCACATCCAGCTGCAGGACATCCGGGCCGAATCCAATGCGGAGCTGATTGGGGGAGTCAACCCCCGAGAATCCCTTTGGCAAGTGCGGAACCGGCCGGAAGGTAATGACGGCTTCCTTGCGCCGGCGGCCCAGCGCCTTGCCTGAGCGGAGAATGAAGGGAACTCCCGCCCAGCGCCAGTTATCGATCTCCACCTGTACCTCAGCGAGTGTCTCGGTGTTGCGTCCGGGATCCACGCCTTGTTCGGCGGCGTAGTCGGGCACATTGCGTTCACCCAGCGTTCCTGCCGTGTACCTGGCCCGGCGGGTGGAGGCCTCATAGGGTGCTTTGATGCTGCTGGCCCGCAGCACGGTGGCTACGGCATCACGGAGGTCCCGCTCTTCGATGGTGGCCGGGGCGTCGATGGCCAGGAAAGCCATGATGTGCAGAAGGTGGCTCTGGATCATGTCCCGCAAGGCACCCGCGGTGTCGTAATAGCGCGCCCGGCCTTCGAGGGCCAAGTCCTCATCGAAGATGACTTCCACTTTTTCAATGTGGTTACGGTTCCAGACGGGCTCAAGGAAGCGGTTGGCGAAGCGGAGGCCCAGGATGTTCAGCACCGTGGCCTTGCCCAGGAAGTGGTCCACGCGGTGAATGTGGTCCTCGGGGACGAGTGCAGCCAACGTTTTGTTCAGCTCGTGTGCTGATTCGGTGCCTGAACCGAAGGGCTTTTCCATGACCAGTCGCGTTCCTGCCGGCACTTGGTCCGGGTGCAGTACTTCGCAGGCCTTCTGGCTGACATGGGGTGGCAGGGCGAAGTAGACGGCGACGGGACCCTCCAGCTGTGCCAGCAGCTCAGCCAAGGGGCCATCGGCTGTTACGTCCACCTGGTGGTAGGAAGTGTTGTTGGCAACAGCGTCCAGTGCCGCGTTTCCGGCCGCATCCGCCGACGTCGACGCCGTCGCGAAAGCGCCCTTGACCCTTTCGTGCCACTGTTCGGGGGACCAGGGGTCGGAACCGGCACCCACCAGCCTCAGTCCGGGCGCGCGTCCGGCCGCCAGCAGCCCCGCAAGCCCGGGCAGGAGCAGCCTGCCTGTCAGGTCCCCGGACGCGCCGAGGATGAGCAACGTTTTTACAGTTGTTTTACTGGTCACTGTGCCAGCATGCCACCTTGCCGGCGTGACTTGGTACCCTAGATAGTCGAGTCCCGTGGATAACGCAGATTTGTTGTGGTTGAGACTCATCTGTTGGGGCAGGAATCGTCAAGACTATGGTGTGCCGGACCGGCCACCATTCGTAGACCATCGAAAGAAGTGCACGGCGCGTGTTCAATTCACTCTCTGACCGGTTGACAGCAACCTTCAAGAACCTTCGTGGCAAGGGCCGCCTCACCGAGGCTGACGTCGATGCCACAGTCCGGGAGATCCGCCGTGCCCTCCTGGACGCGGACGTCGCCGTGTCCGTCGTCCGCGAGTTCACCGGGCGCATCCGTGAGCGTGCCTTGGGTGCCGAAGTCTCGGGGGCTTTGAACCCGAGCCAGCAGATCGTCAAGATCGTCAACGAGGAACTCAAGGAGATCCTCGGTGGCGAGACCCGCCGTATCCGCTTGGCGAAAACCGGCCCCACCATCATCATGCTGGCGGGCCTTCAAGGTGCCGGTAAGACCACTCTGGCGGGCAAGCTGTCCAAGTGGCTCAAGGCCCAGGGACACAGCCCCCTGCTGGTGGCGTGTGACCTTCAGCGCCCCAACGCAGTAACCCAGCTCCAGGTTGTTGGGCAGCGTGCCGGTGTCCCGGTCTTCGCCCCGCACCCAGGCGCCACGTCCTCCGAACTTGAGCACCCCGCCGGTGACCCGGTTGCCGTAGCCAAGGCCGGTGTCGAAGAAGCGCGCCAGAAGCTTCACGACGTCGTGATCGTTGACACGGCCGGCCGCCTCGGTGTCGACGCCGAGATGATGGACCAGGCCCGCCGCATCCGCCAGGCGATCATTCCCAACGAAGTTCTTTTCGTTATCGACTCCATGATCGGCCAGGACGCCGTAAACACGGCGATGGCCTTCGATGAAGGCGTCAACTTCACCGGTATCGTCCTTTCCAAGCTCGACGGCGATGCCCGCGGTGGTGCCGCGCTGTCTGTAGCGTCGGTTACCGGCAAGCCGGTCATGTTCGCGTCCACGGGTGAAGGCCTGGACGATTTCGAACTCTTCCACCCGGACCGTATGGCCTCGCGCATCCTGGACATGGGTGACGTTCTCACCCTGATCGAACAGGCCGAGAAGGCGTGGGACAAGGAAGAAGCTGCCCGGATGGCGAAGAAGTTCGCCGACCAGGAAGACTTCACCCTGGACGACTTCCTCGCCCAGATGCAGCAGATCCGCAACATGGGCTCCATGAAGAAGATGCTCATGATGATGCCGGGTGCGCAAAACATCCGCCAGCAGCTGGAGAACTTCGACGAAAAAGAGATCGACCGCGTCGAGGCCATCGTCCGCTCCATGACGCCGCATGAGCGTGTCGCCCCGAAGATCATCAACGGTTCACGCCGTGCGCGTATCGCCAAGGGCTCCGGTGTCCACGTGTCCGAGGTCAACGGGCTGTTGGAGCGTTTCGCCCAAGCCCAGAAGATGATGAAGAAGCTGGCCCAGGGTGGCGGCATGCCGGGGATGCCCGGAATGCCTGGCCTTGGTGGTCCTGGCGGCGGACGCAAGCACGGCAAGAACGCCCCCAAGAAGAAGGCGCGGTCCGGCAACCCGGCCAAGGCGGCCCAGGAGTTGCGCGATGCCGAGGCCAAGCGGGCCAACGCAGCTTCGGCAGCTCCCAAGGGTGCAGCTTTCGGCCAGGGCGCAGGGGAATTCGATCCGTCATCGCTGAATCTTCCCAAGGGCTTCGACAAGTTCCTCGGCAAATAACCGCACTGACATCCCAGCCGCACAGGTTGGGATGTCGGAGCCGTCGCATAGGCTGAACCAATGCAGAAGCAGCGCGTAGTCTTCCTTCACGGAGTGGGCAGTTTCGGTGCTGCGGCGTGGCCGAAGCAGCACGGAATGGCCCTTCACTACGACGCCCTGTTTCTCCGCAGGCACGGCTTCGATCCCGCGGACGAGCCCGTAGAGTCCGATGTCGCTGCCGATGTTGCCATCGTGATCCAGGCTCTGGCTGATTCGGGCGGAGGTCACGTGGTGGCGCATGAGCAAGGTGCCATTCCTGCCATGCTGGCAGCCGTGGAGCGCCCGGACCTTATCCATTCCCTGGTCCTGGTGGAGCCGGCCTGCCTGTCCTTGACTGCGGAGCTTCCGGCCACTGCTTCTTACCGCGCATTGATGGAACCGCTGTATGAGGTGCGGGGCCAGCTTAACGACGCCGATTACCACCGCGAGTATTACCTGCGTGCCTTCTCCGCTGAAACAGGTGGCTTGGAAACCCTTGAGGCACAGCGCTCGGCCCGCCGCTTGAGGCTGCAGGCGCCCCCGTGGGAAGCGCCGCTGCACATCGTTCCCGGAGTACCCACCCTTGTCCTGACGGGCGGGTGGGAACCCCTGTACGAGGAAATTGCCGCGTACCTCCAGGAGACCGGTGCCCTCCGCCACGTTGCAGCGGGCGGGCACCGGCCCCAGGATTCATCTGACGGCGATCACATCATCCGCAGCTTCGTTGCGGACGTGGGACGGACCCGGTCGGTTCAGGCGTCCTGAGTCCGGGGTACCTGGAGTTCCGGCAGATACACCTTTGCGCCGGCGGCGAGGAATTCCGCACTCTTTTCCCGCATGCCGTTGTATATCCCTGCGATGGCCGCTTGTGATTCGGCCGAGCCATACTCGTCGCGGATGTCCTGGCTGATGCGCATGGAGCAGAACTTGGGACCGCACATCGAGCAGAAGTGTGCCGTCTTGGCAGGCTCTGCCGGCAGGGTTTCGTCGTGGAAGGACTCCGCCGTGACCGGGTCCAGGGACAGGGCAAACTGGTCCCGCCAGCGGAATTCGAACCTGGCTTTGGATAGTGCATCATCGCGTTCGTGTGCGCCGGGGTGGCCCTTGGCCAGATCTGCGGCATGGGCCGCGATCTTGTAGGTGATTACGCCCGTCTTTACGTCGTCCTTGTTGGGCAGGCCCAGGTGCTCCTTGGGTGTGACGTAGCAGAGCATGGCAGTGCCGTACCGGGCGATTTCAGTGGCACCAATGGCGGAGGTGATGTGGTCGTAGCCGGGAGCGACGTCGGTGACCAACGGTCCCAGTGTATAGAACGGAGCGCCCTTGCACAGTTCCTGCTGGCGCTCCACGTTCTCCCGGACCAGATGGAACGGAATATGCCCGGGACCTTCCACCATGACCTGCACGTCGTATTCCCAGGCACGCTGGGTCAGCTCGGCCAGAGTATCGAGTTCGGCAAATTGTGCGGCGTCGTTGGCGTCGGCCGTGGCGCCCGGGCGCAGGCCGTCTCCCAGGGAAAACGCGACGTCGTACTGGGCGAAGATTTCGCACAGCTCGTCGAAGTGCGTGTAGAGGAAGTTCTCCTGGTGGTGGGCCAGGCACCATCCGGCCATGATGGAGCCACCGCGGGAGACGATGCCCGTGACGCGGTTGGCAGTCAGCGGCACATACCTCAGCAGCACACCGGCGTGGATGGTCATGTAGTCCACGCCCTGCTCGCACTGCTCGATCACGGTGTCGCGGAAGATCTCCCACGTGAGTTTGTTGGCCTCGCCATTGACCTTCTCCAGCGCCTGGTAGATGGGCACTGTGCCGATGGGTACCGGGGAGTTCCGGATGAGCCACTCGCGGGTGGTGTGGATGTCGTCGCCGGTGGACAGGTCCATAACGGTGTCCGCGCCCCACTGGGTGGCCCACTGCAGTTTGTCCACCTCTTCGGCAATGGAACTGGTGACGGCCGAGTTTCCGATGTTGGCGTTGATCTTCACCAGGAAGGCCTTGCCGATGATCATGGGCTCGGACTCGGGGTGGTTGATGTTGTTGGGAATGATCGCCCGGCCGGCGGCCACTTCGCTCCGGACCAGTTCAACGTCGCAGTTCTCCCGCAACGCGACGAACTGCATTTCGGGGGTCACTACGCCATTGCGTGCGTAGTACATCTGGGTGACGGTTTTGCCTTCGATGGCGCGGCGGGGCACAGGCTGCGCCCCTTTCCACTCCGCAGAGGCCGCGCCTCGCCGCAAAGCTGCCTTGCCGTCGTCGAGCAGGTTACGTTCGCGGCCCGTGTAGGGTGCGGTGTCGCCGCGGGCTTCAATCCAGGCGGACCTGAATGGTTCGAGCCCCACTACGGGATCGCTCCCGGGGCCGGCCGTCCGGTAGACCTGCAACGGCGCGTTGGCCTGGCCGTTGGGGGAGGGCTCAAGCGAAATTTCGGTCACCGGAACGCGGATGCCGCTGGCTGGGTCTTCAACGTAGGCGAGCGAATGGGACTTCAAAGACTGCGTAACAACCGTGTCTTCGGCCGGGCTGTTTTGGGCAGGGCTGTGCTGTGTTTTGGTGGTGCTCAAAGGATTACTCACTTCCTTCGCCGGCATTACCCGGACAGGTTCAACGGTCGCAGGCTGCCTCAGCCCGATCTCAGCCCCTGCAAGGGCCCCCGTGTGGTCGTAGACGAAGCTACCACAGCTGCCATGGGGCGCCCAGTCACATGAAGGCCGCACCTGCGGCAGCACTCGTGCGGACTAGGATTTTGGCATGTCCAACATCATCGAATTCACCGGACCAGTGCTCGTTGCCGCGAATCAGGAACGACGCGGAATGTGGTCCGTCGGAGGCGCACTGACGTTCGAACGCCCGACGACTGAACCGGACAGCGTACTTGACGGCTGGGTCCTGCCGGGATTCGTTGATGCCCATTGCCACATCGGGCTGGGCCCCGGTGGTGCGGTTGATGAGGCCACTACCCACGCACAAGCCCAGGCTGACCTGGCCGCCGGGACGTTGCTCATTCGCGACTGTGGATCGCCCAGCGATACACGATGGGTGCAGCAGCGCACGGACCTGCCCCGCCTGATCAGATCCGGCCGCCATATCGCCCGAAGCCGCAGGTACCTGCGCGGATTGGGTCACGAGATCGAGCCGGAGCAGTTGGTCGAGACCGTACGGAAGGAAGCCCGCGACGGCGACGGCTGGGTGAAACTGGTGGGGGACTGGATTGACCGGGGCATTGGTGACCTGGCTGCCTCCTTTCCAGCGAAGACGGTCAAGGATGCCATTTCCGCCGCCCACGACGAGGGCGCCCGGGTCACGGCACATTGCTTTGCCGAAAACACCATCGACGACATGCTCGATGCCGGTATCGACTGCATCGAACACGCAACGGGTCTGTTGCCACGCCACATTCCACGGCTCGTGGAGCAGTCCGTCCCGATCGTTCCCACGTTGATCAACATCGCCACCTTCCCGGAGATCGCTGCCCAGGCCGCGCCCAAATTTCCTGGTTACGCGGACCACATGACGCGCCTCTGGGAACGCCGGCGTGAACGTGTGGTGGAGGCGTACGAGGCCGGAGTTGCCATCCGTGCCGGTACGGACGCCGGCAGCGTCATCAGGCATGGTCGGATTGCAGATGAGATGAAGGAACTGCACGACGCCGGCCTGCCGCCTGCAGCGGTCCTCGACGCCGCCACGTGGGGCGCCCGCAAGTGGCTGGGAGCCGAGGCCATCAGCGAAGGGGCGAGTGCCGACGTCGTGATCTGCCACGAGGATCCGCGCCGGAATGTCAGTACAGTCTCGGCACTCAAGCACGTCGTCCTGCGGGGGCAGCTGATCCGCTAGGAATAAATTGAAGCTTCAAGTAATTTAGATAGGTAGAACGTGCCGAAAGGCGGCCGCATCAACACCGGGAGCTTCACATGTCCGCTTCATCCATACAGGATCTTCTGCCTGCCGACCTCGCCATGGGCACCGTCATGCTTAAGGTCGGCGATATGAAAGTCATGAGTGACTACTACCAGCGCGCCTTGGGGCTGGAGGTTGTTGCCGAGCAGGACGGTGGCCTCTACCTGGGGCGCGTCGGCAAGCCTGTGGTCCACCTGGCACCGGCTGCCGGTCTCCAGCTTCCAGGGCGTGGTGAGGCCGGGCTGTTCCACACCGCTATCCTCTTCCAGGACCAGCCCTCATTGGCGGCCACCATCGCAACCACCGCCGGATATGAACCCCGTGCCTTTGTGGGAAGCGCGGACCACCTGGTCAGTGAAGCGTTCTACTTCACCGACCCCGAAGGCAACGGCATTGAGCTCTACTACGACAAGCCACGCGAAAGCTGGCAGTGGGACGGCAAAAATGTGGTCATGGACAATGTGGCCCTCCCGCCGCAGCGTTTCCTCCAGCAGCACCTGAGCGAAGCCGCGGTCACGGGCCAGCACGAAGCGGCGGCCGGCGTCGGCCACGTCCACCTTCAGGTGGGCGACGTCGCCACGGCCCACAACTTCTACGTCGAAACCCTGGGCTTCGAGAAGACCGCGGGTTGGCACGGCCAGGCGCTGTTCGTCTCCGCCGGTGGGTACCACCACCACATGGCCATGAATGTGTGGAACAGCCGCGGCGCCGGCCCCCGGAAGGACACCCTGGGGCTCGGGGAGGTGCTCATTGAGGTGCCCACCGGTGATGACGTCGGCGCACTGGCGGACCGCCTGCGGGTGGCCGGCGTGCAGAACCACCACACGGGCGCCGAACTGCAGTTCGAAGACCCGTGGAGGAACAAGCTGCGCGTTGCCGTGCGCCGGCCCGCGCCCGAGGCAGGACCCGCCAGGCCCGCCGGGCTGCACTAGTCTGGACAATGACGGCGCGGGACCTCCTGTCCTGCGCCGCACGCCCCGTCAGCACTAACGATTGAGAGTACTTTCCATGGGCTTTGCCGAAATTTTTGTAGCCACCCACGACGAAGCACTCAAGCGGGCAGCCGCCCTGGACAAGGGTGCCGACGTTGCCGGACCCGCGGTCCGGATCAAGGACATTACGGACTACGAAGTTGAACAGCTTGGGGACCTTGCGGGACAGGCGGTCCATGCTGCGGGCGCCGACTACGAACTTGCCCTGGTGGACGTCACCAGCGACGCGCTTCTTGGCGTTCCCGAGGCGATGGTGAGGGCGCTGGCCGAACTGCTCACCTACGAAAGCGAAGGCGAAGCCAACGTCCTCGACGACGTCGCTGCCGCCTGGGCTGCGCAGGAAGACATGCCCTTCGAAGCCGCCCAGTCACGGCAGTATGTCCAGCAACTGGCCGCCCTTGCCGCGGACGTGGAAAAGACCGAACGGGCCGGGCTCTACGTCTGGTCGGAATGAGCATCCGCCGTCCGGTCCGGTGAAGGCGACGTCCGCAAAGTGACCAAGAACTCACCGGCCCGTGCGGCGTAAGTCGTAAATGCCGCGGGCATCTGGCACAATAGACAGGTACTCGATCGGTACGGCCCCTCTCTCCGTGCTCGTATCTTGTCCTTCGAACCGCCAAGTATGGCCCGCCCCACGGGTGCAGAACGCCCGGTTCAACCCCGTTTCAGAAACAGGAGTGACCACAAAAGTGGCCGTAAAGATTCGCCTTAAGCGCTTCGGTAAGATGCGCGCACCGTACTACCGCATTGTCGTCATGGATGCCCGCGCCAAGCGCGATGGCCGTGCCATTGAAGAAATCGGCAAGTACCACCCCACCGAAGAGCCGTCGTACATCGAGGTCGCTTCCGAGCGCGCCCAGTACTGGCTCTCCGTTGGTGCCCAGCCGACCGAGCAGGTTGCCGCGATCCTCAAGATCACCGGTGACTGGCAGAAGTTCAAGGGCCTCCCGGGCCAGGAAGGCACCCTGAAGACCAAAGCTCCGAAGGAAGCTTTCGTAGCTCCGGAGAAGGGTTCCGTCATCATCCCGGAAGCCATCACCAAGAAGGCCAAGAAGGACGACGCTGCTGAGGCTCCGGCCGAGGCTGAAGCAGAGACCACCGAGGCTGAGTAAGTTGCTGGCAGAAGCGCTCGAGCACTTGGTCCGTGGGATCGTTGACAGCCCTGAGGATGTCAAGGTCAGTGCCAGGAACAACCGTCGCGGGGAATCCCTCGAGGTGCGCGTTCACCAGGAGGACCTCGGACGGGTGATCGGCCGTCAAGGACGTACTGCACGTGCACTGCGCACTGTGGTTGCTGCCTTGGCTGGTGGCGAGCAGGTCCGGGTCGACGTCGTCGATACCGACCGCCGCCGGTAACGCGCTCAGCACTTTTTGTCTTAGGTCCGGCCCCTTCACCGAATATGGTGGAGGGGCCGGATTGCTTTGTCCAACACTTCACCACCGCGACTGCCCGGCGGCGCGGAACAACAGAATTCAGAGGAACCCATGCAGCTCCAGGTGGCCCGGATCGGCAAACCCCATGGCATTCGTGGCGAGGTGACGGTGCAGGTACTCACCGACGCGCCCGCAGAGCGTTTTGTCGCGGGGACCGAGTTCGTCGTGGAGCCGGCCTCAGCCGGCCCGTTGACTGTCCGCAGCGCCAGGTGGAACAAGGACATCCTGCTGCTTGGCTTCGAGGAGATCGCGGACCGCAATGCCGCTGAAGCCATCCGTGGGGCAAAGCTGTTCATTGAAACGGAAGAACTCGACGACGACGACGAGGAAGGCTGGTACGAGCACGAACTCGTTGGCCTTCAGGCGCGTGTGGGTGCCCAGGTCGTTGGCAAGGTTGCCGCACTGAACACCATGCCCGCCCAGGACCTGCTGGTCATTGAATCCGAAGACGGCAAGGAGATCCTGGTTCCCTTCGTTGACGAAATCGTCCCGGAGGTCAACATCGAGGACGGCTACATCCTCATCACGCCGCCTGCGGGCCTGTTCGAGCTCAACGACGAAGGCAGCGCAGACTCCAACGGGGAGCCTGCTGAATGAGGATCGATGTCGTCAGCATTTTCCCTGAGTACCTTGCCCCGCTGGAGCTCTCGCTCATAGGCAAGGCCCGGCAGGATGGATTGCTCGAGCTTAACGTCCACGATCTCCGTACCTTCACCACGGACAGGCACCGGACGGTCGACGACACCCCGTATGGCGGCGGTGCCGGCATGGTCATGAAGCCCGAACCGTGGGCGCAGGCGCTTGAGTCCTTGATCCCTGGGGAGGCGGGCACCAAGCCGGTGCTCATCGTTCCGTCGCCGGCGGGGGAGCGCTTCAACCAGGCGTTGGCCTATGAGCTCGCCGAGGAAGAGCAGCTGGTCTTCGCTTGTGGTCGCTACGAAGGCATTGACGAACGCGTCATCGACTGGGCCCGCGCCCACTTCACGGTGCGTCCGGTCAGCCTTGGCGATTACGTGCTCAACGGAGGCGAAGTTGCCGTCCTCGCCATGGTGGAAGCGATCGGCCGCCTCCTTCCCGGGGTGGTCGGCAACCCCGAATCGTTGGTCGAGGAATCCCACTCCGACGGTCTCCTGGAGTACCCCGTTTACACCAAACCGTCGTCCTGGCGTGACCATGAGGTGCCGGAGGTCCTGCTCAGCGGCAACCACGGCAAGATCGCGCAGTGGCGCCGCCATGAGCAGTTCCGCCGGACGGCCGAACGCCGGCCTGACCTCCTGGCGGAATTCGACGCCGGTTCGTTGAGTCGCGCGGACCGCAACGCCCTTGCGGAGCTTGGCTACGAGGTAGCGGACGGACGCCTGCGGGCCACGCCCGGCGGCGACGCCGCCAACTGAGGCTGCCTGCCGCCGTCGTGCGTTGGCCGGGCCGCCAGTTGGCTGGATGGCTGCGCATATGGCAGAATTAATCCTTGTGTCTGCTGGGCTGACACCTGCCACAGGGGGAGTTCAGCCAACAGTCGGACAACCCGGTGACGCCAATCAGTGGCGGAGCCGGACACTAAGAAACTTCGGCGGAAATTTCCGGTGGCCTTGTGTGCCCCGGGCTTGTCCGCCGTAACCCAAAGTGAATGACCTGTGGCGTTCACCAGGAGTGGATTAATGCATATCCTCGATAGCGTAGATGCAGCTTCGCTGCGTAGCGATGTTCCTGAGTTCCGCGCGGGTGACACCCTCAAGGTTCACGTCAACATCATCGAAGGCAAGAACTCCCGTGTCCAGGTATTCCAGGGCTTCGTCCTGGGCCGCCAGGGTGACGGCGTTCGCGAAACCTTCACCGTGCGCAAGGTTTCCTTCGGTGTCGGCGTAGAGCGTACCTTCCCGGTACACTCCCCGATCATCGAAAAGATCGAGGTCGTCACCAAGGGTGACGTCCGCCGCGCGAAGCTTTACTACATGCGCGCACTGCGCGGTAAGGCTGCGAAGATCAAGGAAAAGCGCGACTTCGCCAAGTAAGCCCCGCGACTTACGCAACGGGTCCAGGATTCGTGCCCGGTAGTTCCGGAGCAATCCGCAACGCAACACAGGATACGAGTCATGGACACAACAGAACGCCAGCCCCGGAAACAGGGCTGGCGTTTTGTTTTGCTGGCGCTGGTCCTTGCGATCGCCATCAGTGGCCTGGTCCGTTCACTCTGGGTGGACGTCTACTACATTCCTTCCGAATCCATGGAGCCTCTCCTGATGACGGGCGACCGGATCCTGGTCTCGCGCACCGACTTCAGCGCCGAGCCTATCCGCCGGGGCGACGTCGTGGTCTTTGATGGACGAGGCTCCTTCGCGCCGCTCAGCAGTGGCAAGGGGCCTTTCGTGGATGCGGTCAACGCCGCGGGGCAGTGGTTCGGGCTGACGGGCAGCGACACCACATACGTAAAAAGGGTTATTGGCGTCCCCGGTGACCATGTTCAGTGTTGCGATGCCACCGGGCATCTCACAGTGAACGGTCAGGTACTTGAGGAACCCTATCTTTACCCGGGCGATGAACCCAGCACGCAGAAGTTCGACGTCGTGGTGCCCCGGGACCGTCTCTGGTTGATGGGTGACCATCGATCACGCTCTGCCGACTCCCGTGGGCTGCTGGGCGCGCCGGGCGGCGGCATGGTTCCCATGGAACGGGTTATCGGACGGCCGGTCCAGATCATCTGGCCACTTGATAGATTTACAGGGATGCCTCGCTCCATGCAGGCCGAAACATCATCGAAGGACGGACAGTAGATGCCGGACAAAGCTCCCGGGACCCCAGAGCGGTACGACGACGACGCGCGGCTCTCGGACGAAACGGCACCTTCAGATGGTGCGGAGACCCGGGCAGAGGCGGAAAAACCGGCCAGGAATCCTGTCCTTGTGTGGGTCAAGGAGATCGTCACTGTCGTGGCGATTGCGCTGGTGCTGTCCTTCCTGCTGAAGACGTTCCTCTTCAAGGCGTTCTTTATCCCATCGGAGTCCATGGAAAGCACCCTGGATGTCCAGGACCGGATCTTCATCAACCTGCTGGTTCCCGGGCCATTCGACCTCTCGCGCGGCGACGTGGTGGTCTTCAAGGACACCCAAGCGTGGCTGCCGCCTGTTGTGCAGAAGCCCGCAGGCCCCATGGACTGGGTGGGAGACACCCTTGAATTCGTGGGCCTGGCTCCGGACGCCAGCGAGCAGCACCTGGTCAAGCGGATCATCGGGCTTCCCGGCGATCATGTCAGTTGCTGTGATGCCCAGGGACGCGTCAGTGTCAACGGGGTGGCGCTCGATGAAAGCTACATCAATCCGGCTGAAACCCCCTCTCCGCAGACCTTCGACGTCGTTGTTCCCGAAGGTAAAGTGTGGGTTATGGGAGATAACCGCAACCACTCTGCGGACTCCCGGGCCCACCAGGAAACCAACGGCGGATTCGTGAATATTGAAGATGTTGAGGGCAAGGCCACCGTTATTGCCTGGCCAATCAACCGGTGGACTGTCCTGGACAACTATCCGGACGTTTTCCGTAACGTCCCCCAAGCAACCCCGGCAAAGTAGATGGCAACCACAGCAACAGGTCCCAAGGCCAAAGCCAAGACCCCGCCCAAAGCCAAGACCCAGCCCAAGGCAAAAGCGAAGGCGAAGAGCCCGCTGGGTTTTCCCACGTTGGACGTGGAGAGATCGTTCCACTCCGAAGGTGTGCGACTGCTTGCGGGTGTGGACGAGGTAGGACGCGGCGCTTTGGCCGGTCCCGTCAGCGTGGGAATCACGGTGGTCGACCTCGCCGAGCATGGCCTCCTGGCCGATGTTCGCGACAGCAAGCTGCTCAAGCCCGAAGACCGTGACCGCTTGGAACCCCTGGTCCGTGAATGGGCCCTGGCCTCAGCAGTGGGGCACGCCTCCTCACAGGAGATTGACGAGATCGGCATCATTGCCGCCCTGCGCCTGGCCGGGACCCGTGCGTGGTGTGAAATTCTCGACGGCGGCATCACGCCTGACCTGGTGCTGTTGGACGGCAGCCACAACTGGCTTTCACCGGACGTCCAGGCGTCGCTCTTTGACCCGGCACCGACCGGTGCACTGTGCGAAGCTCCTGTCCACACGAGGGTCAAAGCCGACATGAGTTGCCTCAGCGTGGCGGCGGCCAGTGTTTTGGCCAAGGTGGCCCGCGACCGCATCATGGTGGACCTCCACTCCGAGCTGCCCGCGTACGGCTGGAATGTGAACAAGGGGTATGCCACCGCCGCCCACCGTGACGTTATCCGCCTTCAGGGTCCCAGTGCTTACCACCGCACCAGCTGGCACTTGACCGGCGCCGTGGAGGAATAACTCCTGCCAGTCGCGCAGCTGTTGTGTACTTGGCGCGTACCAACCAGCAGATAGTGCAAGATGGAACTATGAGTGCCGAGGACCTTGAAAACTATGAAACCGACATGGAGCTGCAGCTCTACCGTGAGTACCGGGACGTAGTCGGTCTTTTCAGCTACGTTGTCGAGACGGAGCGACGGTTCTATCTGGCCAACCACGTCGATCTCCAAGCCCGCAGCGCAGACGGTGAGGTTTACTTCGACCTGACTTTGCAGGACGCGTGGGTCTGGGATGTTTACCGCTCCGCGCGCTTCGTCAAGAACGTCCGAGTGATCACCTTCAAGGACGTCAACGTCGAAGAACTGCCCCGCAGCGAAGACCTTGCGTTGCCCAAGGACGGCGGCCTGGGAGACCTTGGAGATCTCGGCAACTAGCGCTCTTCCGGGGAGCACTATTCCTCCACAACCTACGATTCCGGCCGGTTTACCCACATAGCAGCAGGCCGCCCTGTCACCGTCTGCCTCCAGCCTGAAGGCTGGTCAGTGGAGGTGGTGGCCATGAGGGCAAAAGACGTGCTGGGCCAATACGGCGAGGCATTGGCGGCGAATTTCCTGGCGGACCAGGGGATGCGGATCATTGATCGCAACTGGCGTTGTGCCGATGGGGAAATCGACATCGTTGCAATTGACGGCGACACCTTGGTGGTGGCCGAAGTCAAAACGCGCAGGAGCCTGGACTACGGGCATCCATTCGAGGCTGTAGGACCGGCCAAATTGGCCCGGCTCCATCGACTTGTCGCGTCCTGGTGCCGCGCCCACGAGTTCAAGGCGCGGCGTCAGCGTGTTGATGTCGTGTCGGTGGTTGACAGCGGCTTCGGCGATCCCGTGCTGGAGCACCTTCGGGGTGTTGGGTAGATGGGGGTCGGGCGCAGCTACAGCGTCGCCCTTGTGGGCCTGAACGGCTACATCGTGGAAGTAGAGGCCGACATCGGCCAAACACTACCCAACTTCGTGATCCTCGGGCTCCCCGACGCTGCCTTGAATGAGGCGAAGGAACGCATTCGCTCGGCCGCGCAAAACTCAGGGATACCTTTGAGCCGCCGGAAGATCACGGCGAACCTCATCCCTGCCTCACTTCCGAAACGTGGTTCCGGATTCGATCTGGCGATCACGATTGCGGTGCTGCGGGCTGCCAAGGACATCAGGTCCATCGACGGAACCGTGTTCATCGCTGAGCTTGGCCTGGACGGCAGGCTGAGGCCGGTCCGTGGGATGTTGCCCGCGGTGATGGCCGCCGTCCAGGCCGGCTATCCAGACATTGTGGTGGCCGAGGCGAATGTTGCGGAGGCGGCGCTTGTCCCGGGCGCAAACGTCCGGGGCTACAAGACGCTGGCCAGGCTGGCGTACGACTTTGGCGCAGACCCGAAAGACCTCGCGCTGGACTATGAGCCCGCGGACGAGGATGTCCCTGGCGCGGACGTGGACAGCTTGGCCTCTGCGCCCGATCTTTGTGATGTCTCAGGGCAAGGCGAAGCGCGACGTGCATTGGAAGTGGCTGCTGCAGGCGGACACCATATGCTGCTGACCGGCCCGCCCGGGGCCGGCAAGACCATGCTGGCCGAGAGACTTCCCGGATTGCTGCCGGACCTGGCGGACACGGCCGCAATGGAGGTGACCGCCATCCATTCCCTGGCTGCGGTCCAAGCCTCTGCTGTTCGGTTGGTCCGAAGACCGCCTTTCGAGAATCCACACCACAGTGCAACGGCCGCGGCCATCATCGGCGGCGGTTCGGGCCTTCCGCGGCCCGGTGCCGCGTCACGTGCCCATCGGGGCGTGCTGTTCCTCGACGAGGCTCCAGAGTATGAACGACGGGTGTTGGACGCCCTTCGGCAGCCACTGGAAAGTGGCGAGCTGGTGATCCACCGTTCGGCCGGAACTGCTGCCTATCCGGCCCGCTTCCAACTGGTTCTGGCCGCCAATCCATGTCCTTGCGGGAAAGCATCCGGCAAAGGGATGGAGTGCACCTGCACGGCGATGATGCGGCGCCGCTACTTCGGGAGGATGTCGGGCCCACTGCTGGACCGCGTCGATATCCAACTGCAAGTGGAACGGGTATCCCTGGCGGATTTCGGCAACGCCGGGAAAGAAGAGGATACCCGCACTGTGGCAGGGCGGGTAGCAGCCGCCAGGGAAAGGCAGCTGGTCCGCCTGAACGGCTTGGGGTTCGAGACGAATGCGCAGGTCCCCGGACGAAGCCTTCGCGGCGAACTGCGCTTGTCCCCGGGGACCACACGAATCCTGGACGCCGCCTTGGAGCGGGGCATCCTGACGGCGCGGGGCTACGACCGTGTCCTGAGGCTCGCTTGGACGCTTGCGGATCTGGACCTCAGCGACATGCCCGATGCTGACCACATAGGGCAGGCACTTGGCCTGAGGCAGGCCACGGCAGCGACATGAGCACAAACAACACGACGCGAAATAAGGATTCGGAGGCATGAGTGAGGGAGGACTAGGCGTGCAGGACAAAGAAAGGATTGCCCGGGCAGCTCTGGCCCGGCTAATGGAACCCCAGGACTCAGTGGGACTGGCCTTGGTCCACGTGGCCGGAGCTGTCGACGCCCTTGGCGTTGCAACAGGGGAACTGCGAACTGGACCTGCCCTGGAACAGGAGATCTCCGCCGTGCTCCGCGACGGCGGAGGACCCGCAAGCTGGCCAGGGCTCCAGGACAGTCTCAAGCGGTGGGCACCTCGTGTTGCCGACTTGGCTCCAGAGCGCGACCTGGAGACCATGCGGCGGCTTGGCGGCCGTATGATCATGCCCGGAGATGACCTGTGGCCGGAGCAATTGTCCGATCTTGGCCTTCAGGAACCCCTCTGCCTGTGGTGGCGGGGGCACGAGCAGGAACTGCCGTCAGCATCGCACGCCATCGCACTGGTGGGCTCCCGGGACAGTACCGGCTATGGCGCATCGGTCACGGGAGACTTCGCATATGGACTGGCCCAGCGGGGCTTGACCGTGGTCTCGGGCGGGGCCTATGGCATCGACGCCAACGCGCACCGTGGAGCGCTCAACGGAGGGGTAGCCGGGCTGCCCACCATAGCGGTCATGGCCGGGGGAGTCGACCGCTTCTACCCCTCCGGCAATGAGGACCTCCTGCGGGCTGTCTGCACCCAGGGAGCTGTTATTTCGGAAGTTCCCCCGGGTTCGGCGCCCACACGGTACAGATTCCTGCAACGGAACCGGCTCATAGCCGCCCTTGCCTCTGTCACCGTGGTGGTGGAAGCCCGGTGGCGTTCAGGGGCACTGAACACGGCACATCACGCTGAGACGATCGGCCGTGTGGTGGCCGCAGTTCCGGGATCAATCCACAGCGCAAACTCGGCCGGTTGCCACCGCCTTCTCAGGGAGGGGGGAGCCGTATGCGTGACGGACGTGGGCGAGATTGCCGAACTTGCCGGGGCCATGGGTGAGTCCGACGCCGAGGACAAGGACGAAGGCGCGGCGGTCCATGACGGGTTGTCGCTGGAGGACCTCATCCTCCTGGATGCCCTGCCCCTTCGCTCCTCAAGTTCCGTGGAAAAACTATCCGTCGTGGCGGGCTTGAGCACGGTCGCAGTTCGTGCTGGTCTTGGCCGGCTGGGACTGTTGGGCCTGGCCGTATCGGAGCGGGGCGCATGGAAGCGTGGAAAGAATGCTTAGCGCCTTTCGGAACAGGCATGTTGGTGCAGGCGCCGTGCAAAGACTGCTGGCACAGTTGGATGGGTGGATGCACGATCACTACCTTCAAACTTGGCCGACGCAGTTGAAGGCTTCCGTCGATACCTTGAGGCTGAGCGGGCCCGGTCAGCCCACACCGTCCGCGCCTACACGGCAGATGTTGAGAGCCTTCTCGCTTTCGCTGTTGAAGAGGGGGTCCAGGAATTGAAGCAACTGGAGCTCGGGTCGCTTCGGCGTTGGCTTGGTGCCCAGAGTGAAGCTGGAATGTCCCGGGCTACGCTGGCCAGACGTGCGGCGACGGCCAGGTCCTTCACCGGCTGGGCGCTCCGGGAAGAACTGATCCTCACCGACCCAGCGGTGCGGCTGCAGGCCCCCAAGCGCAGCAAGGCCCTCCCTGGCGTCTTGCAGCAACAGCAGGTCACCCGCATCGTTGATGACCTGGGCGTCGCCGCCGAGGGCGGTGGTCCGATGGCCCTCCGCAACCGGGCAATGGTTGAGTTGCTTTACGCCACAGGTGTCCGGGTGGGCGAACTTGCGGGACTGGACATTGATGATCTGGACCCGGACCGAAGAACCCTGCGTGTGCTCGGAAAGGGTAACAAAGAGCGCACCGTACCATTCGGCGTCCCGGCTGCCCTGGCCGTGGACGACTGGGTCAGGCGGGGCCGCCCAGCCGTAGCAGCTGCACGAAGCGGGCCGGCCCTGTTCCTGGGAGTCCGGGGTAACCGCGTCGATCCCCGGCAGATCCGCTCCGTGGTAAGCGGGTTGCTCCAGGCGCTGGGTGATACCTCCGCCACGGGACCGCACGCGCTGAGGCATAGCGCGGCGACGCATCTTCTCGACGGCGGCGCCGACCTGCGTGCCGTCCAGGAAATCCTCGGGCACAGCAGCCTCGCCACCACGCAGATCTATACCCATGTGTCCGTGGACCGGCTCAGGAACAGCTATCAGCAGGCGCACCCGCGTGCCTGAACATGAACGCTTCAGACACCGCACTGGCGGAAAGCAGCAACGTACGGCAAAATAAGAGCACCACGGGGAAACCTTCAATTCATGCTTGAGGGTTAGATCTGTGCCAAGATCGTCAGCAGGACGACACAAATGAATAGCCTGTCAGGGCCCACATGAATTCCATGGCATCCGGCAGCATCGGCAAACATCCAAGCAGAGGTCGTTGGGGAAGACGTACCTACAGCTATGGAGGATGGAATGTCTGTTGCAACAACCCGCGGTGTCTTGTTCGTGCACTCGGCCCCGACTGCACTTTGCCCGCATGTCGAGTGGGCCATTGGATCGGTCGTGGATAAGCGGACCGATCTTGAGTGGACCCCTCAACCTGCCGCGCCCGGAATGTTCCGGGCTGAGCTTTCCTGGACCGGTGCTCCAGGAACCGGGGCACAACTGGCGTCGGCTCTTCGGGGCTGGGCGCATCTGCGCTACGAGGTTACCGAGGAACCCAGCCAGGGTGTCGACGGTGCCCGCTGGTCGCACACGCCCGAGCTCGGCATTTTCCATGCCGTGACCGATGTGCACGGCAACATCATGGTGACCGAAGACCGCATCCGTTACGCGTATGAATCCGGTGCCGGAGATCCTTCGGCCGTTTACCACGAGTTGTCCCTGGCCTTGGGTGAGGCGTGGGATGAAGAACTCGAGCCATTCCGGCATGCTGCCGAAGGCGCCCCCGTACGCTGGCTGCACCAAGTGGGCTGACAGTCCAGCCAAGCAGTACCCCATAGCAATGAAGAGGGCCCCACCGGATGGTGGGGCCTTCTTCATGTCAAGGCAATAACCCTCGGACTAACCGAGCCTGCTTCAGACGTTTCGCACTGCAATGACTGCGTTGTGTCCACCGAAACCGAACGAGTTGCTCAGCGCTACGATGTCTCCGGCCGGAAGGTCGCGGACGGAGGTTACGACGTCGAGGGGGATCTCGGGATCCTGGTTCTCGAGGTTGATGGTGACCGGAGCCTTGCGTTCATAGACGGCGAGCACCGTGAGCACGGCCTCAACGGCGCCTGAAGCACCCAGGAGGTGGCCCATCTGAGACTTCGTTGCGGAGACCGCGACGTTGTCCACGTGGGTTCCCAGGGCAGCGCGGAGGGCTGTGTACTCGGGCTTGTCGCCTACCGGGGTTGAGGTGGCGTGCGCGTTGACGTGCACAACGTCCTCGGCCTGGATCCGGCCATCGAACATTGCGGCCTTCAGGGCCCTGGTGGCACCCAGGCCCTCGGGGTCCGGGGCGGTGATGTGGTAGGCATCCGCCGTCACCGATGTTCCGGCGAGTTCCGCGTAGATACGGGCGCCGCGTGCGATGGCGTGTTCCTCGGCCTCCAGGACCAAGGCGCCGGCACCTTCACCCATGACGAAGCCGTCACGGTCGGTGTCGTACGGGCGGGAGGCGCGCTCGGGCTCGTCATTGCGGCGGGACAGAGCCTGCATGGAAGAGAAAGCGGCCAAGGGCATCGGGTGGATAGCCGCTTCGGCGCCACCACATACCACTACGTCCGCCTTGCCGGACCGGATCAGGTCCAATCCAAGGTGAAGGGCTTCAGTTCCGGATGCGCAAGCGGAAACCGGCGTGTGGGCACCGGCGCGTGCTCCGAGGTCGAGGCTGACGGCAGCTGCTACGCCGTTGGGCATGAGCATGGGGACGGTCATGGGCAGGACCCGGCGCGGGCCCTTGTCTCGGAGGGTGTCCCAGGCATCCAGGAGAGTCCAGACGCCGCCGATTCCGGTAGCAAAAGCCACGGCCAGGCGGTCGTGGTCGATCTCCCCGATTCCGGCGTCGGACCATGCTTCGCGGGCGGCGATGACGCCAAACTGCGTGGACGGGTCCATCCGCTTGGCCTCAACCCGGCTCAGGACATCCAGGGCAGGCGTGGAGCACCTGGCAGCAAAGTGGACGGGGAGGTCGTACTTGGCGACCCACTCATCTTCGAGGGTACGGGCGCCGGAGACCCCTTTCAGCGCGTTCTGCCACATTGTGGGTACGTCGCCGCCGATGGGAGTGGTGGCCCCCAAGCCGGTTATGACTACTTTGCGTGCCATGTGATCACTCTCTGTCGGATCAGCCGTCCCGTTCGCGGTCAGCGCGGGCGGCAGGAAAACTTTGGGCGTTATTGCGGCTGTGCCGGGCAGGGACTGGCGCCCCGGCCCGGCACAGCTGGTGTCAGGACTAGGCCTGAGCGTTCGCGATGAAGCTGACGGCGTCGCCGACGGTCTTGAGGTTCTTGACCTCTTCGTCGGGGATGCGGACGCCGAACTTCTCTTCAGCGTTGACGACGATGGTCATCATGGAGATGGAGTCGATGTCCAGGTCCTCGGTGAAGGACTTGTCGAGCTCGACGGCTTCGGTGGCAAGGCCGGTCTCTTCGTTGACGATTTCAGCCAGGCCGGCCAGGATCTCTTCGTTGCTAGCCATTGTTGGCTCCTTTTCTTGTTGTACCGGCTGCTGCCGGAAAGGGGGCAAACCGCGGTTACGGTTTGGGTTTGTCAGGAATATTCAGTTGGCTGGAGGCCGCCGTGGCCGGTCCAGGTCTACGGCAGGACGACAACCTGTGCGCCGAAGACCAAGCCGGCGCCGAAGCCGATCTGCAGGGCAAGGCCGCCACTCAAGCCAGGGTTCTCCTGGAGCAAGCGGTGCGTTGCCAAAGGGATGGAGGCAGCAGACGTGTTTCCGGCTTGGGCGATATCGCGGCCGATCACCACAGACTCGGGGAGCTTGAGCTTCTTCACCATCTCATCAATGATGCGCATGTTCGCCTGGTGGGGAACGAACGCAGCAAGGTCACTGGCTTCGATGCCTGCAGCGTCCAATGCCTGTTGGGCTACCTTGGCCATCTCCCATACCGCCCAGCGGAAGACGGTCTGGCCGTCCTGACGCAGGGTAGGCCACACATCCTGGGTTGCCGAAAGGATGGCGGGGTCATCAATTTCGTCGGAGTGCCTGGCGGACTCGCCGAGCTTCTTGACGTCTTCAAGGGAGTGGGTCATGCCGATGGCGTCCCACTTGCTGCCGTCGGAGCCCCATACGGAGGGGCCGATACCGGGTGTGTCGGAGGGGCCAACGACGACGGCGCCGGCTCCGTCACCCAGGAGGAACGAGATGGTGCGCTCGTGGTTGTCGATGACATCCGAGAGCTTTTCGGCGCCTACCACCAGCACGTACTCGGCCGCGCCGGAGCGGACCAATGCATCAGCCTGGGCAACGCCGTAGCAGTACCCGGCACAGGCGGCAGAGATATCAAAGGCGGGTGCCGGCGTTGCGCCCAAGCGGTCGGTCAACGCAGCTGCTGCGGAGGGCGTCGCGTAGGGGTGGGTAACTGTGGAGACAATGACGGCCCCAAGCTGTGACGCTTCGATGCCTGCCTGGGCCAGTGCTTCCCGGGCTGCCCCTTCGGCCATGTCGATGACGCTGACATCCTCCGCCGCGCGGTGGCGGGTGATGATGCCGGTCCGCTGGCGGATCCATTCATCCGAGGAATCGATCCACTGGCACACGTCCTCGTTGGTGACAATGACGTCCGGGCGGTACGCCCCGATACCCAGGATGCGGGCGTTCTCATTGACGGCGGCCTTGTTCAGTACCGGGGTGCTCATGCCTGTCCCTCCAGTTCAGCAAAGAGTGCGAGAGCCGCGGACAGGTCGTCCGGGGTTTTGACTGCGACGGTCTTCACGCCGGGCATCCCGCGCTTGGCCAGTCCGGCCAAGGTGCCGGCCGGTGCAAGCTCAATGACGCCGGTAACGCCGCGCTCCACCAGTGTTTCCATGCACAGGTCCCAGCGGACGGGTCGGGATACCTGGGCGATCAGGCTTTCGACGGCGGCAGGGCCGTCCGTGACTTCCTTGCCGTCGTAGTTGGACAGCAGGGGCACCGAAGGGCTCTGCGGCGACAGCGAAGGCTTGAGGGCTTCGAGGGCGCTGACCGCGGGGGCCATGTGGGAGGTGTGGAAAGCGCCGGCGACCTTGAGCGGAATCACACGCGCTTTCGCGGGCGGGTTGTCCGCAAGGGCCTTGAGCTGCTCGAAGGTTCCCGCGGCGACGGTCTGGCCGGCGCCGTTGACGTTGGCGGGGGTGGCGCCGGAGGCTTCAATTGCCGCCAGGACCTCGGCGGGATCGCCGCCCACTACAGCGCTCATGCCGGTGGGGGTCACTGCTGCTGCGGCGGCCATGCTGTTGGCGCGTTCGCGGACGAAGGTCATGGCCTCGGATTCGGTGAGGACGCCGGCAAGGGCGGATGCCGTGATTTCACCAACGGAGTGGCCGGCCAGAATGACCGGCAGGGTGCTCAACTCGACGTCGAACAGGGACTGCGCGGCCACAAGGCCCGCCGCGACGATCAGCGGCTGTGCGACGGCAGTGTCCTTGATGGTCTCTTCATCGGAGGTGGTGCCATGGGCCTTGAGGTCAATGCCTGCGATCTCGCTCAGGGCGGCCACTTGGCCTTCGACGGAGGGGAGTTCCAGCCAAGGGGCCAAAAATCCGGGGGTCTGGGAGCCCTGTCCAGGGCAGACGATTGCAAGCACGTATCCAGCTTTCCAAATTGCCACGTGATCCACTGGTGTTTTGGTACACCAAGCTCACTGGGTCAGTTTGTAGGAAGTCTACAACGGTTCAGTTCTGTGAACGTGACGCATGACGTTCGGGAACGGCTTTTGGCGGGGCCGACAGCCGTCCCACAACCAGGGCGGTCTGCAGCACAAACGCCTCCCTCGGAAGCAGCGGATCCCAGCCTGTCACGTCGCAGACACGCTTCAAACGGTAGCGCACCGTGTTGGCGTGGACGAACAGTTCCCGGGCCGTTGCTTCCAGCGAATGTCCCAATTCAAGGTACGTCCCGAGAGTCTCCACGAGGCCGTTGGAGGCCGCCAGCAGGGGCCGGTAGATGTTCTTGATGAGGGATCGCCGGGCAGCGTCATCACCGGAAACCACGCGCTCCGGAAGGAGATCATCGGCGGCAACAGGTCGGGGGGCGGAGGGCCACGCACGGGCTGCGGTCAGGCCCGCGAACGCAGCTTGCGCGGAGCTGCTCGCTTCAAGCAGGGAGCCGGCTTCAGGGCCATACACCACCGCACCCGGCGCGAAGAGTTCACTGAGCTTCAGGTAGGCCGTGTCCCGGTCCTGCACCCCGCCAAGGATAAGGATGAGGCGGTCACCTTGGATACCCACCAGCGCGTCCTCGGCGAACCGGCCCGCAGTGCGGCGCAGTTCGCTGACGTAGCTCGCGCTGGGTTCGGACGGGGAATTGCCCACCATGACGGTAAACCGCTCCTGCGCTTTCCAGCCGAGGGCCGCTATCCGGGACCGCAGGGCGTCGGTGTTCTCGCCCCGGAGAATGGCGTCAACTATCAGCGCTTCAAGGCGTGTATCCCAGGAGCCGCGTGACTCCGCTGCGCGTGCATAGACATCCGCGGCGGCGAACGCCACCTCACGGGAGTAGCGCAGGACAGCTTCACGCAAGGAAGGCTGGTCGGATTCCGGTGCTATGACGGGCACTTGGTCCTCGACCACCTCAACTACGATCCGGATCAGTTGCAGGGCCTTCTGCAGGCTGATGGAGCGGGTGAGCTCGGTAGGGGCGTTGCCGAAGACATCGGTAAGGATCCAGGACGGCGAACTGGGGCGCTCGTACCAGGTGACGAAGGCGGCGATTCCGTTCTGCGCCACCAGGCCCAGCGCGGAGCGCTCGTCGGAGCTCAGGCGGCTGTACCAGGGGAGCGACTTCTCCAGCTGGCGCATCGTGCTGGTGGACAGTTGCCCGACGTTGGCGCGGAGCTGCCGAAGGGTTTCCGCCTTTTCCGGCGACAATGCCTGGGGCGCTGCCTTGCGCTTTGAAGTTGTTTTGGTGGGCTCTGCCATGGAACGAGCATACGGCCCAGCGGTGGGAAGCTCCATTTGTGCGAAGGCTACAACTCGCCTTGTCGCCGTCACCTTCGGCCCGACCGCCCGCAGAGCGCTTAAAAGCCCGACGGCGGCCCCCACCTTTGGTGAGGACCGCCGTCGCGGATAGTGCTGGTGACGCGTGACGTCCCGGAAGGACTTAGGCGTCTCCGCCTGCTCCGCCGGTGGTGCCGGCGTTCACATCCAGAAGCCGGTACTTGTCGATCGCCTTTTCCACGGCACCTTCTTCAACTTCGCCCTTGGCGGCGAGGAGTTGGAGGGTTTTGGTGACGATGGAGTGGGTGTCGTTTTTGAAGTAGCGGCGGGCGGCTTGGCGGGTGTCGGAGAAGCCGAAGCCGTCTGCTCCGAGGGAGGCGAAGTCGTTGGGGATGTATTGGCGGATTTGGTCGGGGACGGCTTTCATGTAGTCGGAGACGGCGATGACGGGTCCGTGGTGGCCGGTGAGTTGTTCGGTGATGAACGGGGTTCGTGGGGGTTGGCCGGGGTTGAGGAAGGCGTGGTCGTCGGTTTCGAGTCCGTCGCGTCGGAGTTCGTTCCAGGAGGTCACGGACCAGACGGTCGCGGCGACGCCCCAGTCTTCGTTGAGGATTTTTTGGGCGTCGAGGGCCCAGGGCACGGAGACGCCGGAGGCGAGGATTTGTGCGGTGGGCCGGTTGGTGTCTCCTTGGGGGGCGTCAGCGAGTTTGTAGATGCCTTTGAGGAGTCCGTTGGTGTCGAGGTTTTCGGGTTCGGCGGGTTGGGTGATGGGTTCGTTGTAGACGGTGAGGTAGAACATCACGTTCTTATCCTCGGAGTCTTCGCCGTACATGGTTTCGAGGCCGTGGCGGATGATGTGGCCGATTTCGTAGCCGTAGGCGGGGTCGTAGGTGCGGACGGCGGGGTTGGTGGAGGCCAGGATGGGGGAGTGTCCGTCGGCGTGTTGGAGTCCTTCGCCGGTGAGGGTGGTCCGTCCTGCGGTGGCGCCGATGATGAATCCGCGGGTCATTTGGTCTGCTGCGGCCCAGAACGAGTCTCCGGTGCGTTGGAAGCCGAACATGGAGTAGAAGACGTAGATCGGGACCAGGGGTTCGCCGTGGGTGGCGTAGGAGGTGCCGGCGGCGGTGAAGGCTGCGACGGCGCCGGCTTCGTTGATGCCGGGGTGGATCAGTTGTCCGGCGGGGGATTCTTTGTAGGCCAGGACGAGGTCGCGGTCCACGGAGAGGTAGTTCTGGCCTTTGGGGTTGTAGATTTTCGCGGTCGGGAAGAACGCGTCCATGCCGAAGGTGCGTGATTCGTCCGGGACGACCGGGACGAGGCGGTGGCCGAAGTTTTTGTCCCGCATGAGGTCTTTGAGGAGCCGGACGAAGGCCATGGTGGTCGCGGCTTGTTGTTTGCCGGAGCCGCGTTTGGCGACGTCGTAGGATTTGGCCTCGGGCAGGGTCACGGGGGTGTGGGTGCGGCGGCGTTCGGGCACGAACCCGCCGAGCTCTGCCCGGCGGTCCATGAGGTACCGGATTTCGGGGGCGTCCATGCCGGGGTGGTAGTACGGGGGCCGGTAGAGGTCCGCGTCGAGTTGCTCGTCGGTGATGGGGATGCGGAGGTGGTCACGGAAGGCTTTGAGGTCTTCCATGGTCAGTTTCTTCATCTGGTGGGTCGCGTTGCGGCCCTCGAAGTGCGGGCCCAGGCCGTAGCCCTTGACCGTTTTGGCCAGGATCACGGTGGGTTTGCCCTTGAACTCGGTCGCTGCCTTGTACGCGGCGTAGACCTTGCGGTAGTCGTGGCCGCCACGCTTGAGGCCCCAGATCTGCTCATCGGTCAGGTCCGCGACCATGTCCTTGGTCTGCGGGGACTTGCCGAAGAAGTGTTCGCGGACGAACCCGCCGGATTCGGCCTTGTAGGTCTGGTAGTCACCATCGGGGGTTTCGTTCATGATTTTCACCAACGCCCCGTCCTGGTCCGCTTCGAGCAGGGAGTCCCACTCACGGCCCCAGACGACCTTGATCACGTTCCAGCCCGCGCCGCGGAAGAACGCCTCGAGTTCCTGCATGATCTTGCCGTTGCCGCGCACCGGCCCGTCCAGGCGCTGGAGGTTGCAGTTGATCACGAAGTTCAGGTTGTCCAGGTTCTCGTTCGCGGCGAGCTGGAGCAGGCCACGGGATTCAGGCTCGTCCATTTCACCGTCACCAAGGAACGCCCAGACCTGCTGGTCACTGGTGTCCTTGATGCCACGGTTGTGCAGGTACCGGTTGGACTGGGCCTGGTAGATCGCGTTCATCGGGCCGATACCCATCGACACGGTCGGGAACTCCCAGAACCCCGGCATCAGGCGCGGGTGCGGGTACGAGGACAGGGCGTGGCCTTCCTTGGACTTCTCCTGACGGAACCCGTCCAGGTCCTCCTCGGACAACCGCCCTTCCATGAACGCCCGGGCGTACATCCCCGGGGACGCGTGGCCCTGGAAAAACACCTGGTCCCCGCCCGAGGGGTGGTCCTTGCCCCGGAAGAAATGATTGAAACCCACCTCGTACAACGTCGCGGCACCGGCATACGTGGAAATATGCCCACCGACACCAATATCGGAGCGCTGCGCACGATGGACCATCACCGCGGCGTTCCACCGCATATACGCCCGGTACCGGCGCTCGAACTCCTCATTCCCCGGGAACGGCGCTTCCTGGTCCACCGGGATCGTGTTCACATAATCAGTGGTCGTCACCATCGGCACACCCACGCTCCGGGCACCAGCACGCTGCAACAACGAACGCATAATGTACTGCGCCCGCTCTGTACCCTGCTCAGCGATCAACGCATCAAGGGACTCAATCCACTCCGCGGTCTCTTCCGGATCACGATCAGGCAGCTGGGCAGTCAACCCGCTGAGGATGTGTGAGGTCTCTTCTCCTGCAGCCACGTCCAACCTTCCTTATTGGCGCATCCATCGGCGCCTCAAGTCCGGCAGGGTGACTGCCCGTCGTGAACGCGTCGTGTGCGACATCTCGGTTTCAACAGCCCGGTCGGATGCGCCGGGCAGGTCTTGTGAGCGCCTGGCTGCCCAGTAGAATTCTGCGGGGCGATCGCCCTGCAGCCATAGCGCTCATGGCCACTCTAGCTTTCACTGCGCCGCTATGCGTAGCCGCAGCCCCCGCAGGGCGTTGTATGTCACATCCAAACGGCCTGCGTGACGCAAAGCACGCCCCCGCCAAGGGCTCCAAACGCCGTCGATGGTGCGGAATGTGCCCTCCTGCAGGGACAATAGCTTGAAGCACGCGCCCAAAGGGTGTTGGCTGTTAGTAATGGAAGTCACTTCAAAGGAGGAAACGTGAGCGAGGCCGACGCCGCCACATCGGTAAATGTGGCGGAACGAATGGGTTTCAAAGATGGGGATCTGATTCAGGAGCTCGGCTACGACGACGACGTCGACTTCGACTTGCGTGACGATATTGAAGATGTCACGGGCTCCGAATTGCTGGATGAAGACGATCACGACGTCGTTGACGCAGTCATTTTTTGGTGGCGCGATGGCGATGGCGACCTTGTTGATGCCCTCATGGATTCGTTGACCACGCTTAAAGAAGGCGGCGTTGTCTGGGTCCTGACACCCAAGTCGGGAAGGGACAACTATGTTTCTCCCGCCGACATCCAGGACGCTGCACCTACCTCCGGCCTTCACCTGACGACTTCCGCCGGAGTTTCGAAGGACTGGAGCGCCACTCGCCTGGTGCCCAAGAAGAACAAATGACCGAAGTCCAGCAGGCCCCGGCTTCGGTCGGAGTTCCCCAAGCAGGGCAGCCTGCGCCGGATTTCGATTTGCTGAACCAATACGGTGAGCCGGTGCGCTTGTCGGACTACCGCGGCGTCAACGTGGTTGTCGTGTTTTTCCCCTTTGCCTTCTCCGGCATCTGCACCGGTGAGTTATGCGAGATCCGCGACAACATTGCCCAGTTCAAGGATTCGAACGCGACCGTGCTGGCAATTTCCGTCGACAGCAAGTTCGCCCAGCGGGCCTACGCGGAGCGCGAGGGTTTTGACTTCGATCTCCTGGCGGACTTCTGGCCGCACGGGGCTGTCGCCCGGGAGTACGGAGTGTTTGACGACGCCAGTGGAATGGCGTTGAGGGGCACGTTCATCATCGATGCCGCCGGTATAGTCCGATACGTCGTGGTCAACCCGCGGGGTAAAGCGAGGGACTTCGCAGAGTATCGGCGGGCGTTGGCTTCGTTGGTGGATCAAAGGCCATGACCAACCCCGGGCACGGAGTCGGAATGACGGGGTTTGCCAGCATGGCGCCCGTAGCTGACGTGCAACTCGATCCTCCGGAGCAGGAAGCCCTTGGTTCCGCTGTGGAGGTCCTGCAGGGCAAGCGCCTGGCAGTGCTGACTGGAGCCGGTTTGAGCACGGATTCCGGCATTCCGGATTACCGGGGGCCGGGGTCTGCACCGCGGAACCCCATGACGTACCAGGAATTCATCGGCAGCGAGGCCAACAGGCGTCGCTACTGGGCGCGCAACCACCTTGGTTGGTCCCATCTCCGGCATGCCGACCCCAATTCCGGCCACGCCGCCGTCGCCCTGATGGAACGGCGGGGCCTGATGACCGGCCTGATTACCCAAAACGTTGACAGGCTGCACGAGGACGCTGGAAGCGTCAACGTCGTTGACCTGCATGGTCGCTTCGACCAAGTGATCTGCCTTTCGCATGGACATACCTTCAGCCGGCAGTTGATTGCGGCGATCCTGGAGGAGATCAATCCTGGTTTTGTGGAAGCCGCGGTGGAATCCGGGCTGGTCGAGATGGCACCCGATGCCGACGCGACGGTTGAAGATCCTGAGCTCATCAAGTCGTTCGTCATGGCTGTGTGCCCCATCTGTGGCGGCATCCTGAAGCCCGACTTCGTCTACTTTGGCGAGAACGTCCCCAAGGATCGTGTCATGCGCGCCTATGCCATGGTTGACGACGCTGACGCACTCTTGGTGGCGGGGTCGTCGCTGACGGTGCAGAGCGGTCTTCGCTTTGTCCGCCATGCTTCGAAAGCAGAAAAGCCCGTAGTCATCATCAACAGGGGCAGCACCCGGGGAGATGGGTTCGCGACCGTAAAACTCGAACTCGGAGTCAGTGGTGCCTTGGGCTACTTGGCACGGGTTTTGCCGGACCTGCCCGAGGCCCGGGACTCGATTGGTGTTTCCGGCGGTTGATCATGTAGAGTCATTGTTCGTTGGTTGAAGCGCTAAGGAACATAAAGGGCGCGGAAACAACGATTTGGGTCTTTAGCTCAGCTGGTAGAGCGCCACGTTTACACCGTGGATGTCATCGGTTCGATCCCGGTAGGACCCACGAATGAAAAACCCGCTTCCATCCTTGGAAGCGGGTTTTTTGTTTCCTGTGAGCGGATATCCCGCACCCTTTTAATGTCAGTCCTACCCCCTACGGTTTCCTTCCATGGAGCACGTATACATCCGCACAACAGCCCACGGTGAGCCTGCCGTCGTCGTCAGGGGAGGGCGGGAGTGGAAGATTGCAGTTGAACCTGTCCGCTGGTTCGAAAGGATTCCCTGGTGGGAGGAGCGCAGGCGGATGCCCCGGGGAGCCGGGCGCGTGGATATTGAGGTCCTGCAGGTCCAGGTGCGCTTGGGTAACAACGTCCGGTCCGCTTTGGCCACGTGGGAATTGGTGCGTGACGGCTCGGGAGGGGGCTGGTGCCTGAGGGGCGAAGGGGTTGTGGCTGCTTGACGCCACCGAACCGGCACTGGCTGCGTCCGGAAATGGATGAGCTCTCCACCGCGACTATTGGGGGATGCCGCGGTGGAGAGCTCGAAAATGAATATACAGCCAACTTTTGGGTTTGAAAAGGCGACAGGTTCGTGTCGGCCGGCATGCCACTATGATGGGTATTGTTCAGTAGATTGAACACCTATTTGCAATGACGAAGGAGAATCATGGCCGATTCCCGCACCACCCGCTCCGAGGGCCTGGGCGCTTCGTCGCCTGCCCCCGCCGTGACCCGCGCTGCCGCAGTCCTTGAGGCCTTGGCTGATTCCCCTTCCGGACGCTTGACCCTCAGCGACCTGTCGCGGGAGCTCGGCATTCCCAAGTCTTCGACGTCGAACCTGCTGCTGGCGCTCGAGGAAGCGCGCCTGATTACCAGGCAGGGTGCCGACTTCGCCTTGGGTCGAAAGCTGGTGGAGCTGGGGGCGGCATACCTCAGCCGCCTCGACGAGGTGCAGGAGTTCTACAAGTACTGCGAGCAGGCTCCGACGCTCTCCGGAGAGACGGTACGGATTGCCATGCTCGACGGCGACCACGTCATCTACCTGGCGCGTTACGAAGGCCACCCGGCTGTCAGGCTGACCTCGAACATCGGAGACAAAATGCCGGTGTCGCTGTGCAGCGTTGGCAAGGCGTTGTTGGGGCAACTGCACGATCACGATATCGAGGCCATGTTTCCGGACGGCATGGAGCTGCCCACCATGACCGCCAACTCCCTGAAGACAGCCGAGCAACTCAAAGCCCAGATCGCCACCATCCGTAAACAGGGCTTTGCGTTCGAGGATGAAGAGTCGACGGTGGGCGTCGTTTGCCTCGCTGTTCCCGTGCCCACCCACGGGGCCCACGGACCGAGTCTTGGCCTGTCGGTTACCGCCCTGAAGGCAACCTACTCGGAAGAGCAAGGGGCCCTCATGGTCAAGGAACTCAAGGAGTTGGCCCGTTCCCTGGGCAACCCAATGGGCTGATCATCATAAATCTGATTTTAATCTTGGCAAGGCGTTCAGCAAGCTGTACTCTGTTCATCATAGTGATCTTGGCGGTGATGCCATCACTATCTCACGGGGCCAACGGGGGCCCGGTGTGATTTTGAGGGAGTGCTTGTGACAACTCGTACTAAGACAAAGTTCGCAGCTGATGCTGACGAAGCCGTCGTCGAACCGGAGCAGCTGCGGCGCGCTACGCTGGCCAGCTCGGTGGGCTCGGCTCTGGAGTACTACGACTTCTACATCTACGGCCTTGCGTCGGCCCTGATCTTCGGTCCGCTGTTCTTCTCGCCGCTGGGGGAGAGTGGAGCGCTGATCGCCTCATTTGCAACCTATGGAGTGGGTTTTGCTGCCAGGCCGTTCGGCGGCATTTTCTTCGGTTACATCGGCGACAAGTTCGGCCGGAAGACGGTCCTTCTTCTCACCATTGGAATGATGGGCCTCGCGAGTTTTGCCATTGGCCTTTTGCCTACGTTTGAGCAAGCGGGAATGCTTGGGGCAGTTCTTCTGGTCACGCTTCGTATCATTCAGGGTCTTGGGGCCGGTGCAGAGCAAGCCGGTGCCACTACATTGATTTCAGAAGTTGCCCCTCCCAGGCGCCGTGGCTACTTCGCCTCCTTGCCTTTTGTTGGCATCCAACTGGGGACGCTGCTTGGCGCCGGAACTTTCGCGGTACTTCAGCTCGCCGACAAAGACGCCTTTGAGGGCTGGTTGTGGCGCGTGCCGTTCCTGGCCAGCTTTATCCTGATCATCGTGGCCGTCTTCATCCGTCTCCGGCTTAAGGAAACGCCGGTCTTTCAAGAACTCGAAAAGCACAAGAATGTAGTCAAAAACCCGGTCGGGGAGCTGTGGAAGCATTCACGGAAAAACGTACTGGTCGGGATCGGGTTGCGGATGGGCGAAAACGGAAACTCGTCAATCTACTCTGCGCTGTTGATCTCCTTCATGTCCGTCAAAGAAGGCGTCTTCCCGGGCGATAAGTTCATTGGGCCTGTTGGCTTGTTGATCGCCGCAGGTTTCGCCGCTGTCATGGTTGTAACATTTGGTGCGCTGTCTGATCGCTTTGGGCGGGTGAGGGTATACCGCTACGGCGCCCTGTTCCAGGCAATCATTGCTGTTCCTGCTTTTTACCTGGTCACGCTCGGCAACGTCACGCTGGTGTGGGTGGTCATGGTTGTCGGCATAGCGCTCGGTGTTCAATCAATGCTTGGGCCCCAGTGTGCGCTGCTGCCTGAGCTCTTTGGTTCCCAATACCGCTTTACAGGTGTTGCCCTGAGCCGAGAGCTGTCAGCCGTTATGGCGGGAGGCTTGGTTCCGGTCGTGGGAGCAATCCTCCTGGCTGCTACCAACCACTCCTGGCTGGTGCTCGCCATCTACTCGCTGGTCTTGGCCCTGATCTCGTTCGTCACCACGTTCTTCACGCCGGAGACGGCCGGACGCGACCTCGTCAGCACGGAAGACGCTGAATAGACGGCGACACCGTCCCGGACGGAGCCCGCACGGCGCCCCTCCCTCAGGAGGGGCGCCGTGCTGTTTCTTTTAACCCATGGTTGTGCACAGGCTTTGGCCCGGGGTGCTGGAAATTTGGAAGGCGCGGTGCAGAATTGGTGCAGCGATAGAGGAGCGTGTCCATGACGGCAACCAAGGGCGTGGCATCGCCGGAAAGCCCCGGGCTGGTCCGGCGCGCCAGTGGCACCAGGTTTCGTCCGGAAATCCAGGGACTCCGTTCGCTGGCCGTGCTCATGGTGGTGTCCTACCACATCTGGTTTGGCAGGGTTTCGGGAGGCGTGGACGTCTTCCTGTTGATTTCGGCATTCCTGATGACACTCCAGTTCGTCAACCGCTACGAGGAGTCGCGGCCGGTATCACTGGTTCGGCACTGGCTGCACTTGTTCTGGCGGCTGCTGCCCGCCGTCGTCGTTGTCCTGACGGGCACCTTGGCGGCGACCTTCATGATTGTCCCCAGGACCCGGTGGACGGAGATCGTCAACCAGGCGTGGGCATCGCTTTTCTACGTCCAGAACTGGCTGCTCCAGCGGCAGGTAGTCAACTACTATGCCGCTGACCACAGCCTGGCCAGTCCCATGCAGCACTTTTGGTCCTTGTCCATCCAAGGACAGGTCTTCATCCTCTGGCCGGCGATCTTCGTTGCCGCAGCCTTGGTCTGCCGCAGGACCGGCTTGCGCTACCGGACGGTGTTGCTCTGCGTCTTCGGGCTGATTTTCGTCGCGTCGCTGGGCTACTCAATCTATTTCACCGCCGCCCACCAGGAACTGGCCTACTTCGACACTTTTGCCCGGCTATGGGAATTCGCGCTGGGCACCCTGGTTGGCTTGCTGCTTCCCTTCCTGCGTCCGGGGCGGGCTCTGGCAACGGCGCTGGGTTGGACGGGCGTGGCTGCAATGCTCAGCTGCGGCATGATCCTTCAAGTCCGGACGGCGTTTCCGGGTTTTGTGGCGCTGTGGCCCACCCTGGCGGCCGTGGCTGTCATCATTGCCGGTCAGACGGGAAGCCGTTTCGGCGTCGACCGGATCCTGTCATCGAAGGTGTTGGTGGGGCTCGGGGCCAACTCGTATGCGCTGTACCTGTGGCACTGGCCGCTGTTGGTGATCACCCTGGTATGGATCGGCGAAGACCAGGCGGATGCCTTTACTGGCGCTTTGATTGTGGCCGTGTCCCTCTTGTTGGCCTACCTGACCACGAGGTTCGTCGAGCGGCCATTGCGGTCGTGGAGGTGGCCTGAAGCAAAGCGGCGCCGCCTGGCGGTCTCCGTCCTTGTGTGCCTGACGGTGGCTGCCACTCCCATGGCGTGGTTCGGGTATCAGCAGGAGGTGGAGAAAAACGCGATTGCCGGCCAGGATTCCGAAGACAACCCCGGCGCCAGGGCTTTGCTGCCCGGCTATGTCAACCGCGTCGGAAAGGATGCGAGGACGCTGCCTACCCCGGAGCAGTTGCCGGCGGACTGGGGGAAGCTCGATGGGCCCTGCTCAGGTGAGCTTCGGCCACAGGACCCGGTGCTGTTTGCAGAGTGTTTGCAGAACGACGTCGGTGCAAATGCGGACAAGACCATCTTCGTCGTAGGGCAGTCGCATTCCCTGCAATGGCTTGGGGCCATCGGCCCCATTGCCAAGGAGCGCAACTGGCGGGTCCAGGCCATCACCTTCGGCGCATGCCCCTTCATGACCCAGACGGATGAAGTCGGAGATGATTGCAACGCTTTCAACCGGAAGGTCCGTGAGCATATCCGCCTCCACCATCCGGATGCGGTCTTCCTCGTTGGCACAGCCGCCGTGCCGGATTCTCCCGACGAGGATCTGACCTGGGGGCTGGAGGAGTTGGTTGGGGAGATCACCGATCAGGGCGTGGAGGTCATTGCCATGCGTGACAACCCGCGCTTTTCCTTCAGCCCCAGCGAATGTGCCATGGCTTCAGGGGTCGATAACCCGCGTTGCCGCCCTGCATTGTCTTCCGTGCTTGCCGCCACCAATCCGCTTGACCAGCTGGAGGGAAACTTCACGGGCCTGTCCATCCTGGACATGACGGACCTGATCTGTGACGGTGCATCCTGCCCGGGGATCATTGGCAATGTCTATGTGTACCTGGACGATAACCACCTCTCGAGCACTTACACCAGGAGCATGGCCGATGCACTGTCCGAGAGGTGGCTCAACGCCACTGGGTGGTAGTCCGGCCTAGTAGAAGTGGACCGGGTCCACCAGGTGGGGGAGTTCACCGCCGTCGAGGAAGATGCGCAGGTTGCTGCAGAAGCGTTCGGCGATCAGCCGGTTCTCCGCCGTACTGAGCGCGGAAGTATGCGGGGAGACCAGGACCTTGGGGTGGTTCCACAGCGGACTCTCCCGCGGCAGGGGTTCGACGGCAAAAACGTCAAGGCATGCGTACCCTACCTGGCCGTTGTCGAGTGCTTCGAGCAAGGCGTCTTCGTCCACGACCGTTCCGCGTCCCACGTTGACGAAAACCGTTCCGGGCTTCATGGCAGAGAAGATGTCCTTATTGAACAACTTTTCTGTGTAGGGCGTTCCGGGAAGGGTGTTAACCACGGCGTCGGCGTCGGCCACCAATGCTGCGAGGCCGTCGTTGTTGGTGACTTCCTCGATTCCTTCAATGGCACTTACGTTGCGTTTGGTGCCGCTGACCCTCATGCCCAGGGCACGTGCAATGCGGGCAGTTTCCATGCCGATTTCACCGAGGCCGGCAATGACTACCTTGGAGCCGTTGGCCAGCTTGGTGGGCGTACGAAGCTCGGGCCAAACCTTGGCGGCTTGGTCCTTGGCCATCTCCGCGCTGCGCTTGAAGCCGTTCAGGATTCCGAACGCCGAGATTTCCGCCAGGGGCAGGGCGTGGACGCCGGCCGAGGTGGTGACCTGGAATTTGCGCAGCGTTTCGGTGTCCAGGCCAGAGGCCTTCACGGCGCCGCCGGCCCCTGCTGCCATGGCGTGGATCCACTGCAGGTGCGGGTTGCTGTTGGCGATACGCGCCAGTCCCGCTGGGCTTTCATTGGGAAAGCCGTACAGGATCTGGGCGCGGTCCAGCATCGCCCAGTAGCGTTCTTCCTGCTCCGGCGTCCTCGTGAAGGCGGGATCACCTGCGTGGTCCGCCGGGAACCGCTCCGGGGGGAGGAGCTCGGGTTCGTAGAGAACCGTTACGGAAGGGTCCACAGCGCGGATCTGCTCTACGTACTCAGCTTCGAGCGGTACAGCGATGGCGATGGTAAGTTCATCAGTCGTCATAGTGTTCATCATACTGAATGACGGCTAGGATATTGAACAGAATTTCCTTGGATGACCACAACGAAGTGAGGTGTTACCAGCCATGACCACCCAACGAGTGGGTTTCGTGGGCTTGGGCCTGATGGGAGCTCCCATGGCCTCGAACATTGCCGCCGCCGGATTGAACGTCACCGCCTGGAACCGCTCCGACGCTGCCTTTGACGCACTTCCCGGCGTCAAGCGTGCTGCCTCTGTCGCCGCGTTGCGGGATGAAGATGTCATCATTTTCATGCTGCCGGACCTTCCGTTCATCGAAGATGCGGCCACGGACTTGCTGGAGTCCTGGCGGAGCCGCGCACCCCGCCCGGGTACCGCCGTCGTCGTCATGAGCAGCGTTTCACCCACGGAAGTCCAGCGCTTCGGCGAAAGTGTCCAGGAGGCAAGCGGCGGCAACGCCGTGGTGGTGGACGCCCCCGTCAGTGGGGGAACGACAGGGGCGCGCAGCGGAACGCTGGCCATCATGGTGGGGGCATCCGTTGACTGCTTTGACCAGCTTGAACCACTTTTCAGGACCATGGGAACCACCGTCAGGCGGATGGGCCCACTGGGTGCGGGGTCCCTCGCCAAGGCGTGCAACCAGTTGATCGTCGGAACCACGACGGCGGCACTCGCCGAAGCGGCCGAACTCGCCGAACGCTCCGGAATGGAGGTGGAGGCGCTCTTCGAGGTGCTCTCCGGGGGACTGGCGGGCAGCAGGGTGCTCGAGAACGTAGGTCCACGCCTGGCTGCAAAGGATTATGCACCCACAGGTCCGGCCAAGTTCATGCACAAGGACCTCGGCTTCGTCCTGGCCAGTGCAGCCGCCGCCGGCTCCGCAGTGCCCATGGCGTCTGCGGCAATCGACCTGTACGCAGAACTCAAACGCCAGGGCCTCGGGGACCAGGACCTCGCCGTCGTACGTCAGGCCATCGCCAACCTGAGCGGCACACTGGACGCTACCACCTCCACAATCCACTGAGGCCACCGACACTGAGCAATCCACTACAAACCGAACCGGCGCAACCAAAGAAGGAATGACAGACACACCATGAGCGCACTTTTTGATCTGACCGGCCGGGTGGCCTTGGTCACCGGCTCGAGCAGGGGAATAGGCAACGCCCTTGCCCGGGGTCTCGCGGATGCGGGGGCGACGGTAGTTCTTAACGGCATCAACACCGAACGCCTGGAGGCAGCGCGTGAGGCCATGTCTTCGCAGTACCCCGAGGGCAGGGTCCACAGCCGCGCCTTCGACGTCACCGATGCCGATTCAGCCGCTGAAGGGGTCGCCTGGGTGGAGCAGAACGTTGGACCGTTGGACATCCTGGTGAACAACGCAGGCATCCAGCACCGGGTGCCCATGCTGGACCTGGACGTCAAGGACTGGGAGCGGGTCATCACGACGGACCTCACCAGCGCCTTCCTGGTGGGTCGGGAGGCCGCCCGCCACATGATTCCCCGCGGACGGGGCAAGATCATCAACATTTGCTCCGTCCAGACAGACCTGGCCCGTCCCACCATCGCGCCCTACGTCGCGGCCAAGGGCGGGTTGCGGAACCTGACCCGTGCCATGACAGCTGAGTGGGCGTCCTCCGGCCTGCAGATCAACGGCATCGCGCCGGGCTACATCCACACCGAAATGACCCAGAACCTGGTGGATGACCAGGACTTCAACTCCTGGATCCTTGGCCGTACTCCGGCGAACAGGTGGGGTACGACAGCCGACCTCGCCGGACCGACGGTGTGGCTCGCATCCCAGGCCTCGAACTTCGTGAACGGCCAGACGATCTTCGTTGATGGCGGAATGACGGTGGTGGTCTGATGAGCACCGATCTTCCTGCTTCGGGTCCGGCAGTGGTCGCCCACGGCAAAGGTGACTTGCGTATCGAGGACATTCCGCTGACGCCGCCTTCAGCCGATGAGTCCGTCGTGGAGATTGCCTACGGCGGAATCTGCGGTTCGGACCTCCACTACTGGTTGCACGGGGCGGCCGGAGAATCCATCCTCAAAGAGCCCATGGTGCTCGGCCACGAAATCGTTGGCGTGGTTGTCCGGCAGGCGGCTGACGGAACCGGCCCGGCAGCAGGAACGCCCGTGGCGGTCCATCCCGCGACGCCGGCACCCGGAGACGCCAGGTACCCGCAGGACCGCCCGAACCTCTCACCGGGATGCACCTACCTGGGCAGTGCGGCACGCTATCCCCATACGGATGGTGCCTTCAGCCGCTACGCAAACCTGCCCACAAGGATGCTTCGCCCTCTGCCAGCGAACCTGGATCTTCGAACCGCTGCGCTGGTGGAACCGGCCAGCGTTGCCTGGCACGCGGTTTCCCGTGCGGGTGATGTCGAGGGGAAGACCGCACTGGTCATCGGCAGCGGCCCCATCGGGGCCCTCTCGGTCGCCGTCCTGAAACGCGCGGGCGCGGCCCGGATTGTCGCCGTCGACATGCATGACAAACCATTGGAAATCGCCCGCTCCGTTGGTGCCCACCACGTCCTCAAGGGAGACGATGCCGAGGCCATCGCAGCGGTGGACGCCGACGTCGTCATTGAATCCTCAGGCAGCCACTACGGCCTTGCCTCGGCCATCAAGGGTGCCACGCGCGGTGGCAAGGTGGTGATGGTGGGGTTGCTGCCGTCCGGACCGCAGCCGGTGTTCATCTCCCTGGCCATCACGCGGGAGCTGGAGTTGCTGGGCTCGTTCCGTTTCAATGACGAGATCGACGATGTCATCGCGGCACTGGCCGACGGCTCCCTGTACGTGGATCCCGTGGTGACGCATGAATTCGACCTCGCCCACGGCCTGGAGGCGTTCGAGGTTGCCAGGAACTCCGCCGGGTCCGGCAAGGTGTTGCTTAGCTTCCGGGAGTAGCCGGTTTCTGTGCAACAGGGACGAAGACGCGGGGCTGGTCGTCCCAACTGGGTGCCAGCTCCGCGATCGTCTGCCGCATGATCTTGGCCGCTGCCTCGCGGGCCAAGGTGCCATCACCGTCATCAATCGCATGAGCCACGTCCATGTGCCACTGGAGCGCTTCCTTTTGTGGATGCTCCGGCATCAGGCCATGAACGGTCCGGCCCGTGAGGGTTTCGGTGACCTGTCCGATCAGGTTGGCGAACATTTCGTTGCCCGAACCGGACAGCACCAGGGCGTGGAAGCGGATATCGAGGTCAAGGAACGTTGCCATGTCCCCGGCGTCGCCGGCCTGTTTCATCGCCAGCGAGATACCCACCAGCTCTTGCCGGAGGCTCTCGGGCGCATTGCCTGCGGCAAGCTCGGCAGCTACGGGCTCGACGGCGGAACGCAACTCGGCCAACGACCGCAACTGCGCGCCACGGCCGTCGCCGGCCAACCGCCAGCGAATGACCAAAGGATCAAACGGATTCCAGCGATGCGCGGGCAGGACCCGGATGCCAACCCGCTTGATGGTTTCCACGAGCCCGAGTGATTGGAGGACACGCACGGCTTCACGCACCACGGACCGTGAGACGTTGAGTTCATCTTCCAGGTGCTCAGCCAACATCACGTGGCCCGAGGGAAGGGCGCCACCCACAATCCGGGTTCCCAAATGCTCAATGGCGCGGTGGTGAAGGCTCGTTGACATAGAGGTAAGCATAATGGCGCGGGAAGGTCCAGGTGCGGGCAGTGGTGCCCCGGAGCTGTCCGGGCCGCCGTGTCGGGGCGCGGACATCATAGACTGTTTATGACGCGGCAGCTTCCACAACGTGGGCGCCGCTTTCCCGCCCAAGGTTTTAATACGTATGGTTTATTTCAGCCCCTGGTTTTGAAATCGCTTCCTGCGTGTCCCCTGAGGGTACGTTGGGACTGTTTGTACACGAACGAATTGGAGTTTTGATGTCAGCACACATCGGTGTCACCGGCCTTGCGGTGATGGGCGCCAACCTGGCCCGCAACCTCGCACGCAACGGCTTCACCGTGGCTCTCCACAACCGCTCCGTGGAAAAGACCGACGCCCTGCTGGAAAAGCACGGCTCGGAAGGCGACTTCATCCGCACGGAAACGCTGCAGGAACTCGTCGACTCCCTCGAAAAGCCGCGCCGCGTCCTCATCATGGTCAAGGCAGGTGCCCCGGTCGACAACGTGATCGAGCAGCTGGAACCGCTTCTTGAAGCCGGCGACATCATCATCGACGCCGGAAACTCGCACTACGAGGACACCCGCCGCCGCGAAGCCGCGCTGGCCAAGAAGGACCTTCACTTCGTAGGCGTCGGTGTCTCCGGTGGGGAAGAGGGCGCACTGAACGGCCCGTCCATCATGCCCGGCGGCTCCCGCGAGTCCTACGACGCCCTCGGCCCGTTGCTGGAGAAGATTTCCGCCAAAGTCGACGGCGAGCCCTGCTGCGCATGGATCGGCACCGACGGCGCCGGCCACTTCGTCAAGATGGTCCACAACGGCATTGAATACGCCGACATGCAGGTCATCGGCGAGGCCTTCGACCTCCTCCGCTCCGGTGCGGGCATCGAGCCTGCCGAGCAGTCCAAGATCTTCGCTGAGTGGAACAAGGGCGAGCTGTCCTCCTTCCTCATCGAGATCTCCGCTGAGGTCCTCGGCCACGTGGACGCCAAGACGGGCAAGCCCTTCGTGGACGTCGTCGTAGACGCAGCCGGCCAGAAGGGTACCGGACGCTGGACCGTCATCTCCGCCCTCGAACTCGGATCGCCTGTCTCGGGCATCGCGGAGTCTGTCTTCGCCCGCGCACTGTCCTCCCAGACCGAGCAGCGCAAGCTCGGCCAGGAACTGCTGGCCGGCGAGGAAGCTTCCGTCGAGATCCCGGAAACGTTCGTTGAGGATGTCCGTCAGGCCCTGTACGCCTCCAAGCTGGTCTCCTACGCCCAGGGCCTGGACATGCTGACCTCCGCTGCCAAGGAGTACGGCTGGGACCTCAAGCTGGACGAGATCGCTTCCTTGTGGCGCGCAGGCTGCATCATCCGTGCCGAACTGCTCAAGGACATCACCAAGGCCTACGCTGCTGACGAGAAGCCCGCCAACCTGCTGTTCGCTCCGGCCTTCACCAAGGCCATCGCGGACGCTCTCCCGGCCTGGCGCCGCGTTGTCGCTACTGCCGTGCAGCTCGGTATTCCGGTTCCGGTCTTCTCCTCGTCGCTGGCGTACTACGACGGCCTCCGCCGCAAGCGCGTTGCCGCTGCCTTGATCCAGGGCCAGCGCGACCTCTTCGGCGCACACACCTACGGTCGAGTGGACACCGAAGGCACCTTCCACACCCTCTGGGGCGAAGACAAGTCCGAAATCTCGGCAGTCGACACCCACTAGCACCACCAACTGCAAAGGCCGGTTCCTCCCCATTAGGCTGGGAGGGGCCGGCCTTTGCCGTACGGAGTTCCCGTTAGGAGTCGAGGCCGCCAGCAAAGGAATGGTGCCATGGCACCCCGCGTCGCGCTGGTCACGGGAGCTTCCACAGGAATCGGCTTCGAAACAGCCTTGGCCCTGAATGCCGCGGGCTTCACCGTCTACGCAGGGGCGCGCAGGGTTGAGTTGATGGAGCCGCTCAAGGAACACGGCATTTTCGTGGTGTCGCTGGATGTGACTTCAGAGGAGTCAATGACCCTGGCGGTAGCCGAGGTGGAAGCTGCCCATGGGCACGTCGATGTCCTGGTCAACAATGCCGGCTATGGATCCTACGGCTCACTTGAGGAAGTCCCTTTGGCCGAGGGACGGCGGCAGTTCGACGTCAATGTCATGGGGCTTGCGAGGATGACCCAATTGGTGATCCCCGGGATGCGGAGTGCCCGGACAGGCCGGATCATCAACGTCACGTCCATCGGAGGGAAGATCTACGAGCCCCTAGGCGCCTGGTATCACGGCACCAAGTTCGCAGTGGAGGGCATCAGCGACTCGCTGCGCCTGGAACTGAAACCGCACGGCATCGACGTTGTAATAATTGAACCTTCGGGGACCAATACCGAATGGGGCACCATAGCGGGCGAGGGCTTGCTGGCCACTTCGGGCGACGGTCCGTATGCCGATCAGGCGCACATTGTGGCGGCAGCCCTGGCATCAACGTCCGGCCAAGGGCATGTCCTCTCCACCCCGGCGCCGGTGGTGGCCAAGACCATAGTTCGTGCTGCAACGGCGAAACGCCCTGGTACCCGCTACCCGGTGGGTAGGGGCGCCTGGGGCGTTCTGGCCATGAGAAGGATTCTGCCGGACCGCGTGTTTGACGCCGTCTTCCTGAACTTCTACAAGAGGTTGGCCGGCTAGATCCGGTATTCGATGTAGTACTCTGCCGGATCCACGGCGGGTTTGGTCTCTGACCGTGCGTCGCGGTGCCGCCACGTCGCAGGGATGCCCGTGATGATTGACTCCGGGGGAGCGTCTTTGACCACAACTGCATTTGCCCCGACTGCGCTGTCCGCTCCGATGGTGATGGGGCCGAGAACCTTTGCGCCGGCACCGATCGTGACGCGGTCACCAATGGTGGGGTGGCGCTTGACCTTGGCCAATGAACGGCCCCCGAGGGTAACACCGTGATAGATCATCACGTCGTCGCCGATCTCGGACGTCTCACCGATGACAACGCCCATCCCGTGGTCGATGAAGAACCTGCGGCCAATCGTGGCGCCGGGGTGGATTTCGATGCCGGTCAGGAACCTGGCGAGTTGCGAAATCAGGCGCGCAGGAAACCTTAGTGCCGGGTTCTGCCAGAGCTTATGGGTGACACGGTGCGCCCAAATGGCATGCAAGCCCGAGTAAGCGAAAAAGTTCTCGAAAGAGCCTCGCGCCGCCGGGTCGTGGGACCGGGCGGCGTCGAGGTCTTCCTTAAGTCTTGCGAAGAAGCTCACAAAGACCTTTCTACAGGAAATGAAGGAATGCAGGCGTTGTGTTAGCTGCGGATGTCATCGAACAGCACGGTGGAGATGTAGCGCTCTCCAAAGTCACAGACGACAGCAACGATCAGCTTGCCGGCGTTCTCCGGACGCTTGGCCAGTTCCAGGGCGCCCCACACGATGGCACCGGAAGAAATGCCACCGAGGATACCTTCGCGGGCACCGAGGTCACGGGCGACGCGGACGGAATCTTCGAGCGTGGCATCCAGGACCTCGTCGTAGACGTTGGTGTCCAGGATTTCGGGGACAAAGTTGGCGCCGATTCCCTGGATCTTGTGGGGGCCGGGGGCTCCGCCGTTGAGGATGGCCGAGTCTTTAGGTTCGACAGCAACAATCTGCACGCCGGGCTTGCGTTCCTTGAGGACCTGGCCGACGCCGGTGACGGTGCCGCCGGTGCCGACGCCTGCAACGAAGATGTCCACTTCGCCGTCGGTGTCTTCCCAGACTTCCTCAGCCGTGGTGGCACGGTGGATTGCCGGGTTTGCCTCGTTGGCGAACTGCTGTGCCCAGATGGCGTTTTCCGTGGTGGCGACGATTTCCTGGGCCTTCTCGACAGCGCCGCGCATGCCCTCGGAGCCGGGGGTGAGGACGATCTCGGCACCGTAGGCGCGCAGCATGACGCGACGCTCGGTGGACATCGTTTCAGGCATGGTCAAGATGACCTTGTAACCGCGGGCAGCGCCGACCAGGGCGAGTGCGATACCGGTGTTGCCGGAGGTGCCCTCAACGATCGTTCCGCCGGGCTTCAAAGCACCGGACTTTTCCGCAGCGTCAACGATGGCCACGCCGATGCGGTCCTTGACGCTGTTGGCCGGGTTGTAGAACTCGAGCTTGACCGCAACCTGGGCGTCCAGGCCCTCGGTCAACCGGTTCAACCGAACCAGCGGAGTGCGGCCGACCAGCTGGGTGACGTCGTCGTAGATCCTTGCCATGAAAATTTACGCCTATCTCTGAAGAGGGAATGCTGAGGTCAGCCTAACCAGCGGGATCGAAACCTTGCTAAGCAGTAAGCCATGCAGAGTAATATTTCCTCGCCTTGGCCAGCTTGGGATTAATGATCACCTGGCAATACCCCTGGTAAGGGAACTTCGCATAGTAATTCTGGTGAACTTCCTCGGCCTCGTAGAAGTCCGGCAGGGGGACCACCTCAGTCACAATTGGATCGGACCAGAGCGCTTGGGCGCGTTCGATGGCCTCCTCGAACAGCACTTTCTCTTCCGTGGTGGTGTAGAACATCGAGGACCTGTACTGGGTCCCAACGTCGTAGCCCTGGCGGTTCAACGTAGTGGGGTCGTGGAGGGCGAAGAACATGTCCAGGATGACTTCTTCCGGAACCACAGTCTCATCGAAGGTCACTGCTACTACCTCTGCGTGGCCGGTGGTTCCGGAGCATACCTCGTAGTAGTCGGGATTGCGGACGTGGCCCCCGGTGTAACCGGAGACCACCGAGCTCACGCCGCGGGTCTTCTGGTAAACGGCGTCGAGGCACCAGAAGCAGCCGCCGCCAAGTACGAAAGTTTTCATGTTCTCTTCAATGGTTGGGATGTCCTGATGATTCCCGTTTCACCTTACGGGAGAATTACGGCTCCCGGCAGATACCCGGCGGCAAGGACTGCCTGATCCGGAACGGTAGTGAAGAATAGGAACATGGAAGCAGTAAACACTGGCATTTCTGATGCGGATTCCGTCGAAGAGGACGAAACAGAACACGACGAAACAGAGGGAGCCAGCGCCGAACCCAGCCTCGGCCAGGTGTTGTTGGCTGTGGAAGAGCTCTGGCCCGAGTCCCTTGCCGAGGACTGGGACGAAGTAGGCCTGGTGGTCGGGCGTCCCACGGTTCCGGTGACCAAGATACTTTTTGCAGTGGACCCCACCCTGGCAGTCATTGACGAGGCCATCGAATGGGGCGCTGAACTTCTCATCACCCACCACCCCTTGCTGCTCAAAGGCGTGAATTCGGTGGCGGCAACGTCGGCCAAGGGACTAGCGGTGCATCGTTTGATCGAGGCGGGCGCCGGCCTGCTGACTGTCCACACGAACGGCGACTCCGCCGTCGGTGGGGTCTCTGATGTCCTCGCAGATGCCTTTGGGCTGGAAAACGTCACGCCACTGACCCCTGCATCCAACGGCCTGCCTGAAGAAGGAATTGGCAGGGTGGGTGATCTTCCGGACCTCGAAACCCTGGGTGACTTCGCGGCACGGGTCTTTGAAATGCTCCCGGCTGTTGCCGGCGGCGTGCGGGTGGCCGGTGACAAGGACGGACTTGTGCGGCGCGTCGCGGTCTGCGGCGGCGCCGGCGACAGCCTGTTCGACGCCGTCCGGGCCAACCAAGCAGATGTCTACGTCACAGCGGATATGCGCCATCACCCGGCATCGGAAGCCAGGGAAGGGGCCACCAACGGTCGTCCCTACTTGATTGACGTTTCCCACTTCGCCAGCGAATGGCTGTGGCTTCCCGCGGCGGCCGAAGCGCTGGGCAACGTCCTCGCGGACCAAGGCTACGACGTCGATATCCGCGTCAGCAGTACCAACAGCGACCCGTGGGACTTCATACTGACTCCCGGCGGCGACTAGAGTCTAGGAAAGATCCGGACCTGATCTCCAGGGCCGGCGGCGACAAGCGGAGGTAAGCGTGGCAAAAGCAGCACCGGCAGAACAAATGAAATTGCTTGAACTGCAGGGACTGGATGCCAAGCTCAAATCGCTGGCCGGCCGCCGGAAAGTGCTGGAAAACGATCCCCGCATTACTGACCTGACCGATGCCCTCGCAGTAGCCAACGGTGAACTGGGGGCTGCCAAAGTAGCCGTCCACGACGCCGAGGCCGAACTCCGCAGGGCGGAAGCCGACGTCGAACAGGTTGCCTCCCGCATCGAGCGCGACGAAACCAGGCTCAACAGCGGGACCGGCCTGTCCAAGGACCTGGTGGCGCTGCAGAACGACATTGCCTCGTTGTCCAAGCGCCGTTCAGACCTCGAAGACGTTGAACTGGAGATCCTGGAGCGCCTGGACACCCTGCGTGAACGCCAAGCTGCCCAGCAGGCCATCGCCGATGACATCCAGGGCTCTTTTGGAAGTATCCGTGCGGAGCTGGATGAAGCTATCGCGGAGATCGCTGCTGAGGAAACGGTGGTCCGCGGACAGCGGGCAGCCTTCGCCGAAGCCTTGGATACGGGGATGCTCGCAGTCTACGAGAAGACCATCGCCAAGCGGGGCGTCGGTGCTGCCCGCCTGTTCCACGGCAAGTCCGAAGGCTCGGGGATGATGCTCAGCCCAGGCGACCTCGCCGAGGTCAAAGCCGCTGCCGAAGACGACATCGTATTCTGCCCGGACTCCGGCGTCATCCTGGTTCGATCGGCGGAGTGGAACTGACCCTGCTGCGGATTCCGCGGGCCTAGCTCGTCAGGATAATGTTCAGCGCATGCGGCTTGCGGGCAGTGCCCTCGACGAGTTCGGTGGTCCAGTGCTCGCTTGCTGCCTTCAGGAGTTGTTGGGGAGTTGCCGGTGCCTTGCCGCGCCTCGTCAGCAAGTGCCGCGCCAGCTCACCCCGGGTGTGCTTTGCGAAGTGGCTCACCACCGTCCGCTTGCCATTGGCCTCGTTGAAAACATTGACGTTTACCGTCTGCTCCGCGGGGGGAGCCCACGCCGCGGCGTAGGTGCTCGAGCGGCAATCGATCAGCAGCTCTCCTTCCGAGCGTTTGGCCAGTGCGGCGTTAAGCTGCGGCTTCCAGTAGGAGGCAAGGCGTCCGACGTCGGGCAGTGCGGTTCCCATGGACAGGCGGTAGGCCGGCACGTGGTCGCCGAAGCCGATGGCGCCCCAGAGCGCCGAGACCACCAGGATGGATTCGGTCGCCTTGCGCCGCTGGGCCGGCGTCATGGTTTTGAAGCCCAAGGCGTCGTACAGCACGCCGGAGTACACCTGGTGCGCAGGGGCTGCCGGTTCGGCATGGAGGCGGGTATTACGTTCGACGTCGTCCCGCAGGGAGGCGCCGACGCCCAGCAACGCGAGTGCGTCCTCGTGCGCGCTCACGGTTCCCAGCGCTTCAAGGACCTTGGCCCGGTACGGGTTAAGTTCCGGAAAGCTCAACGACTCCCAGTCAATGGCGGGGCCTTTGGCGGCGGGGGTCTTGCCTTCTGAAGGCGGCAGCAGAATCAGCACCAGTCGATATTACCGGTGACTTGGGCCGCCCGGACGCCGGTAGACTGTAGGGCGGATGGGTTGACCAGGCGGTCGCGCGTCACGAAAGTGGCTCGAGGAACGTCCGGGCTCCGCAGAGCAGGGTGGTGGGTAACGCCCACTCGGGGTAACCCGCAGGCCAGTGCCACAGAGAACAGACCGCCTGCGTTTCCGGTATTGCACCGGTTGCAGCAGGTAAGGGTGAAACGGTGGTGTAAGAGACCACCAGCTCCCCGGGTGACCGGGGAGGCTAGGTAAACCCCACCCGGAGCAAGGCCAGACAGGACACGTTCGAGGGCTGCTCGCCCGAGTGTCCGGGTAGGCCGCTGGAGGGCGTCGGCAACGGCGTCCGTAGATGGATGGCCGCTACTCCATTGTTGGCAACGACAACGGATGACAGAACCCGGCGTATCGGTCAACCCATCCATTTATGACTGCCGGAATCGCGGGCGTGTGAGTGATTTCACGCCTCCGGGACGACTATGCCCGGCCCTTCCCGCCTAGAATGGTTACTGAACGTAGATGTTCTGCCGCCGGGACTGCGTTCGCAGCCGGCGGATTTTCTTTGCTCTCGTTCAAGGCGCTGTGGGTGGACCGAAGCCCGCTGGCGCATGTGCCGCAGGATTACTCCGGGCGGCCGCTGCCATCTGCATACGAGGACGTATGTGGTTGACCCAAGGAAGGTAGTTCTGTGAGCCAGACGTCAGATTCTTGTCTTGATAAGTGGATGGGCCGGGAGGCTCTCGCCGAGGCCATGATTCCGGTGATCGGCCGGTTGTACCGGGAAAACAACGTGGTCACCAGCATCCACGGCCGGAGCTTGATCAACAAGTCCACCATGAACATCCTCAAGGCCCACCGCTTTGCACGCCGGATGAGCAACCACGAGCTCCTGCTCGAAGAGACCGCACCCCTGCTCAACGCCCTTTCTGAGCTTGAACTCGGTGCCGCAGCCATCGACATCGCACGCTTGACGGAGAAGTACCGGGCAGAAGGCAACGGCGCCTCGCTGGATGAGTACTTGCGGTCAGAACTGGCCGAGATCGTGGGCAGGCGCGGCGCTGATGACCGCACCAGCACCGACGTCGTTCTTTACGGTTTTGGACGCATCGGCCGCTTGCTGGCCCGCCTCCTGATCGAAAAGGCCGGCGGTGGCCACGGTCTTCGCCTGCGCGCCATCGTGGTTCGCAAGGGTGCTGACAACGACCTCGTCAAGCGCGCGAGCCTGCTGCGCCGCGACTCCGTCCACGGCTCCTTCGAAGGCACCATCCGCGTGGATGAGGAAGCCAACACCATCACGGCCAACGGTGTCCAGATCCAGGTCATCTACTCGGACAACCCCGCGACTGTCGACTACACCGCGTACGGCATCAAGGATGCACTGGTTGTCGACAACACGGGACGCTGGCGCGACACCGATGGCCTCTCCCAGCACCTGCAGAGCAAGGGCGTTGCCCGCGTCCTGCTGACGGCGCCGGGCAAGGGCGAGCTCAAGAACATCGTGCACGGTATCAACCACCGCGACATCAACGACGACGACAAGATCGTCACCGCCGCGTCCTGCACCACCAATGCCATCACCCCTGTGCTGAAGGCCATCAACGACAAGTTCGGCATCATCCACGGCCACGTCGAGACGGTCCACTCGTTCACGAACGACCAGAACCTGATCGACAACTTCCACAAGGGTGACCGCCGTGGACGCTCGGCTGCGCTGAACATGGTGATCACCGAGACCGGTGCTGCAAAAGCTGTCGCCAAGGCCCTTCCCGAACTGCAGGGTAAGCTCACGGGCAATGCCATCCGCGTACCCACCCCGGACGTGTCCATGGCCATCCTGAACCTCAACCTTGAGAACGGCACCACGCGTGAGGAAGTCAACGACTACCTCCGCGAAATGTCCCTCCACTCCGATCTCCGCAAGCAGATCGACTACATCGATTCCCCTGACGTGGTTTCCACCGACTTCGTTGGATCCCGCCGGGCCGGCATCGTTGACGGACTTGCGACCATCTCCAACGACAAGAACCTCGTGCTGTACGTCTGGTACGACAACGAGTTCGGCTACTCCTGCCAGGTTGTCCGGGTCATGGAAGAAATGGCCGGTGTGAACCCGCCGTCGTTCCCCGCCAAGGACGTCATCGCTCCCATTGCTGTACTGGAAACTGCTGACGCCTGATACCCACGCAGTTCTCACGGGTTTCCCGGCCGGGTCACTGGAATCGGCCGGGAAACCTGAGCAGAATGGCACTCATGGACAACGAATCAACCATCGAACATGAGACCACGCTCGAACACGCCTTGGATGTCGCCAAGGCCAACCATAAGCAAGCACAGAAGCTTCTGGATCAAGCAGTCGCGGCCAACGCTGCCGGAGACGTCTCCGACGAGCGTGTGGAGCAACTGCGCGGACTTCTGGAAGTGGCTGCCGAGGATCTCCAACGCGTGATGCGCGAGCAATAAGGGTTCCGCTTCCGGCCTCCACAGTGTGACTTCTCCTACACACTGTGGATACCGACTCTGGCTGTCGGGGCCTTGCCATACGCTCGTAGGACACACCTGCCCCACTGGATGGAGTCCCTTGAGCATCACCTGGTCCGCCTACAAACGCGCCCGACGTCGGTCACGCCAAGCATGGGCTGTTCTCGCCCTGGCTGCCGCCACCATTGTTGCGGGGCTGTCCTGGTACTTCACCACGGGCCAATTCGATGCAGCCCAGCCTGCGCAGTCCGGACCGAGTGAAGCTCCGGTCTACAACCCCGAGTGGATGAAACCGGTCCGCGGCGCGGCAGCGGTAGCCCCCGAAAAAGCCACAGACGCCCTGGAGCGCCTGCCGGTCAAAGGCCGGGCTGCGAAATCCGACTACGACAGGGCCGCCTTCGGGCAGGCCTGGGCCGATGCGGACCGGAACGGGTGCGATACCAGGAACGACATCCTTCGTCGTGACCTGACGGCGGTCAGGTTCACTGAAGGTTCCTCCTGCAAAGTTGCTTCCGGCATGCTGAACGAGCCCTACACGGGGCGGCAGGTGTCCTTCGAAAGGGGACAGGACACCAGCTCTGCGGTGCAGATCGACCACGTGGTTGCCCTGGCCGATGCCTGGCAGAAGGGAGCCCAGCAGCTGACCGTGCAGCAGCGGCAGACCCTCGCCAACGACCCCCTGAACCTCATCGCGGCCGATGGCCCGGCGAACGTCAAGAAGGGGGCAGGCGATGCCGCCACCTGGTTGCCCGCCAACAAAAACTTCCGTTGCCACTACGTTGCCCGGCAGATCTCGGTAAAGACCGCTTATCACCTATGGGTGACCCAGGCTGAAAAGGACGCCATGAAAGGCGTGCTCTCCTCCTGCCCCGGACAGCAGACGATCTACAACGCCAGGTGACCGTGCCCGAGTTGCCAGGTGCCGCCGTCGTCGATCCGCTGCAGGACCACCCGCTGCAGCGACGTTTCCCGGGGGAGTTTGTCCAGGTCCACCAAGCCCCGCTGACGGAAGGTGAAGTAGACAGCGTCGGTTGGTGCATCGGTGCAGCGGTCAACCGTGAACCGCCTCGCAAATGAGGCGATGTTGCTGTTCGGGAGCCGCTCCGAGAGGTACGGATCCAACATCCATGAATCGCAGGTGGCCACGGCTGCCGGCTTGTCCGGAAAGTGACGGGTGAAAAAGGCGCGGGCTTGGGCAAAACTCTCGTCCACCAGGGCAGGGGAGAGGCCACCGTCCTCCGGGATATGCACACCCAACACCCATCCCGAGGCAGCACCATCGGCCGGGACGAGGTGGAACTGCAGCCTGCCAAGCCGGAAGAGGTTGCCGGCCATATGAAGCGTCAGCCAACCCCATGTATCCAATCCGAACCGGCCGTGAACCCGTCGGTTGATCCGCAGTTGCAAGCCCACATCGGCCAGTGACGCCGCGGAAACAGCAGAACTGATGCCCAACTTCAGGTGGTAGTCATGGACGACGGGTGCGAAGCGCAGGAGTGCTTCGATCCAGGCCGCCTCCGATGCGTCCTCTTCCTTGATGCTGTCCAATGGAAAGGTGCCAAGCCGCGCCTGCAGGGCCTCGAGGGACCGGATAACGCCATTGTCAGGTGGGGTGGCCAGCAGACGCGCGCACTCCTGCGCGTCCTCGGCGCTGATTCCCAGAAGCGTGAACAGCCCGGTGTGGGTGGCGGTCACCATGGGTCAGTGTCCGAAAGGATCAGGGTCGACGCCGGGCATCCACGTCAGGCCGGGCACGCCCCAGCCGTTCTTCTTGGCATGCTTCATGGCCTTCTTGGAGTAACGGTCCACGAGGCGGTTCACGTAGAGCTTGCCATCCAAGTGGTCGAACTCGTGCTGGATGATCCGGGCGAACCAGCCCGTCGCTTCGAATTCAACGGGGTTGCCGTCGCCATCAAAACCTTGGACCCGCGTCCATTCGGCGCGCTGCAAAGGGTAGTACTCGCCAGGAAAGGACAAGCAGCCTTCGACGTCTTCGTCGGGATCGGGAAGGGCACCTGAGACTTTGGACAGGGTCAGTACCGGATTGACCACTACGCCCTGCGGCGGGACGTCGTCGTCGTTGTCGTACTTGTAGACGAAGATGCGCTTGCCTACGCCGACCTGGGGAGCGGCAAGCCCGACGCCGTTCGCGGCGTCATTGGTCTCGAACATGTCCGCAATCAAGGTGCGCAGTTCGTCGTCGAAGACTTCCACTTCGCTTGCCCGGCGGTGCAAGACGGGTTCGCCCCATATGGTGACTGGCAGGACGGTCATGTCGGTTCTTCCTCTGGTGATCGCTGGGGTCCGGGATGTTCCGGATCCGGGTTAAAAGCAAAGGCCGCACCGGATAACCGGTGCGGCCTTTGTGGAAACCGGCTCTGCAGCCAATCTCGGTGGGGTGAGCTACGGGGGTTGAACCCGCGACCTCCTGGACCACAACCAGGCGCTCTGCCAACTGAGCTAAGCCCACCATGTGCCTTCCGTGGTCAGTCCGTTTGACCGGCTTTCCTCGAAGGCAACGACAAATAGCTTACCTGCTGTTTGGGGGTGCAAAGTCCACTTTTGCCGGTTTTGGCGAAAAAACCTTCAAAAATGGCGCAGATCACACCGTCTCGCTGGATCCAAGGGTTTCGGCGCTGGCGATGATCTCCTTGGAAATGCGCTGGGCCGTGGCGGTATCGGGACCCGGAGCCGGAACAAAGACGGCCTCGCGGTAGTAGCGGAGTTCGTCGATGGAGTCCTTGATGTCACCCAGCGCGCGGTGGCCACCATGCTTTGCCGGCGACTGGAAGTAGGCGCGCGGGAACCAGCGTCGTGAAAGCTCCTTGATGGTGCTGACATCAATGACGCGGTAGTGCAGGTGCTCGACGATGTTCGGCATGTCCCGGGCCAGGAACATGCGGTCCGTTCCCACGGAGTTGCCACCCAGGGGCGCCTTGCGGGGATCCGGAACCCATTTCTCGATGTATTCCAGAACCTGGGCTTCAGCCTCGGCCATGGTCTTTCCGAACGGGAGTTCGTCCAGGAGCTTGGACCGGGTATGCATGTCGCGAACGAAATCGTTCATTTGTTCCAGCGCGGCATCATCGGGTTTGATGACGACGTCGACGCCGTCACCGAGGATGTTGAGCTCGGAATCCGTCACCAGGGCGGCTACTTCGATCAAGGCGTCGTTCTTGAGGTCGAGACCGGTCATTTCGCAGTCGATCCAGACGATGCGTTCATTAGTAATAGGCACGCGCCTAGCCTATCCTTCCGGCTGTTCCAAGTGCTCCGATGGTACGATTTTTGAGCGCGGCAGTGTCGTTTCTTCCTGCTGCTGAAGCCCCGAAGACGCAGAACTTTTGTCCCGAAATCACCGGGCGAACGATTGGATGACGACTACATGACGGTGCCCGTACCCGCCGCCCAGAAGGCAGGGACAGCAGCGCCGACGGCGGATGCTGCAACCAGCGAGGTGGATAACGCACGTTCGCCGCTGATCGCCGGTTTCATTGGTTCGATGTTCATGGTGTTTGGTTCCCTGGGTGTCGGTTGGCTGGCGCCGGTGTCCGAACTCCGGCGGTTGCCGCTCTTCATCTGGATGCGGACCGAGGGCGTTGGTGTAGCACTCTCCATCGTTCTTTTGGCCATCGGCGGGATGCTGTTGGTCCGGGCCTGGCTGCGTTTGGGCCAACGAGTCCGGGTCTGGGGTCTGGAAGCAAGGAAAGCAACCCTTCAGGCGGTGGTGGCCTGGGGCCTGCCCATGATGTTCACGGTCCCTTTGTTCAGCAGGGATGTCTACGCTTACATCGGCCAAGGCCGTCTGATGGTCGAGGGCATGAATCCGTACAAGAACGGCATCTCTGCCCTTCCCAACTACTTTCAGCTGGGTGCCGACAAGATGTGGACCGAAGCTCCGGTCCCGTACGGGCAGTTGTTCTTGTGGATCGAGCAGTTCGTTGTCTGGATTACGAATGTCCAACCCGAAGCCAGCATCATGCTGTTCCGGCTGGTTGCTTTGGTGGGGATCGTTCTCTGCATTGTCTACGTGCCCAAGCTGGCGGAGCTTCACGGAGTCAATCCGCACCGGGCTCTGTGGCTGACTGCGGCCAATCCGCTCTTCCTGACCAACTTCATCGCCAGCGTCCACAACGATGCCCTCATGATCGGACTCGCACTGGCGGGCCTCTATTACTGCGCTACCCGCCGCGTCATCCTCGGCATCGTCCTGGTCACTCTCTCGATCTCCGTCAAGCCCATCACCATAGTGTTTCTGCCGTTTATCGGGCTCCTGTGGGCGGGCAAGGGCGCATCCTGGCCACGAAAATTCCTGTATTGGTTCCTGACTGCGGCCATCAGCTTCGGGCTGCTGTACGCCCTGAGCGCGGTGAACGGCTTCGGGTTCGGATGGATCAACGGGCTTTCCGCTCCGGGCAGCATCTGGATCTGGTACGCGCCCGTAGGCCTTATTGGCCTGGTTGTCGCATCCATAGTCAATGTCTTTGGCCTGGACGGCTGGGGCATGGCCAAGTGGGTTTACGATGCCGGGAAGGTCCTCATGGTCGGCGCCGTTGCGTGGCAGATCTTCCGCGGTGACTACGACCGCCTGATGCGTCGATTGACGTTGGCTTTTGCTGCGATCGTCATTCTCGCCCCGATGATCCAGTCCTGGTACGTGGTGTGGTTGATTCCGCTCTTCGCAGTTACTGGCATCCGCAACGACTGGCAGGTCAAGGCGGTCTACTTCATCGTGTCGTTCTTCATGGTGTACGCCATCTCCGACCAGTTGGATGTCTTCCCGTACCTGCAAAGTGAAGACCTGGGCCTGGCACTGACCTTGGCCAGGAACGCGGCCGCGATCATCGCGCTCCTCTTCGCTGTCTACCTGATCTTTGTGGACCCGAAGACCAAGAGCTTGTTCCGCAAGCGCGATGAGCCAGGACACCGTCCTGTCATTTGAACAGCAGCAGGTCAAGTGAGCAGCAGCCGGGTCGCTTCCCGCTTGGATAACGGGCTTAACGCTTCCCGGTGTTCTTCGACGAAGCCGCGGACCCACTCCGGATCCGTCTTGCTGTACTCGCGCAATGACCAGCCAATGGCTTTCCGGATGAAGAACTCCTTGTCCGCCAGATTTGCCGAGATTACTCGAGCCAGCAGCACGGTGTCCGTTGTGGATTTCGCTCCGAGCTGCGCCGTGATGGCAGCCCTGCGGATCCACATGTCCGCGTCGGTGGCCCACCGAAGCAGCAGCGGGGTAATGGTGTCCCGGTGGGCCAACAGAAGTGCGCAAATCCGATGCGAAACGCCGTCCACAAGGTCCCACCACGCACCTGTCCGGATGATTTCCTCATAGACCGCCAGCATGGCCAGATCCTCCTTGACCATGCGCAGGCCGGTGAGGTCAATGGCCGCGTAGCGTTCTTCCCGTGCCCCGGCTTCCCGCCAGAGCGTCAGGGTGGCCGTTCGCAACTCTTCCGGTGACGTCGGCGGGAATTCCATGGCCGCCGATTTGACCATCCTTCGCACCTCGGGAACCCTGACGCCAAGGGAGGGCATATCGGATTTCATGTAAGCCTGGGCGCCACGTGCGCGCTCGGCGTCGCCCCCGGCACGCAGCTTTGAACGGATGGACTCAACAAGGGCTGCGGTGGACATGCACCAACTCTAGGGTGCGTTCCCCGGCAGCAGTTCGCTTCTCAAGTCGCGGCACCCACCAACTCACCCGTGATGGTGTTCACCAGGAGTTCCCCGCCGCCTTCTGCATCCTCCAGGCCGGCCGGGACCGATTCCTCTTCCGGAGGCACATGGTCCTCGTTATCGTCACCGGCATTCCAGTCGCTTCCGCCCGGTGGGTTGCCTGAGCCCTCAGCCACGGGGTTTGACTCAAGGGGTGCCGCCGTACCGTTCATACGGGTGAAGTTGGCAGAGCCCCACATGAGGTCATGTCCAACCGACTCGGCATCAATTTCCGCGACGTGGTAGGTGCGCCCCTCATGCTCCCACTGCCTCAAGCGCAGCTTTCCCAGGACCAGGACCCGTTGCCCCTTCTTGACGCTGCAGCCCACGTGTCCGGCCAGATATCGGAATGACTGCACGGTGTACCAATTGGTGTTGCCATCCACCCACGTGTTGCTCGCGCGGTCGAAGCGCCGCTCGGTGGTTCCGAGACGGAACGATGCCGTTGCTGTGCCGCGGGTTGTGGTGGAAGTCTTCACGTCCGAGGCCACGAAGCCTCTGACTGTGATCATGTCGTTCATTGGTGGTCCTTCGCGATGTAGGGAAGTGCCTGTCCGGCTCCTTCAGCTTCGTGGAGCATCGCTTTGAACGGCAGCGCTTGTCCTGGCTATGTGCATAACTTTGGCAAAAGCACAGGTGTTGAGGACTGGACGCGTCCAGCGTGGAGATTCGGAGCGACCAAGTATCGCATGTAAACTCTTTGTGGCGCAGACGGCCCATGTGGTCCTCGAGTCAGTGCGCCCCAGTAGCTCAGGGGATAGAGCAGCGGCCTTCTAATCCGCCGGTCGGGGGTTCGATTCCCTCCTGGGGCACAGATCACCCTCCTTGGTTACCTCCAAGGAGGGTGTTTTTTTCTGGGGCTGACTCCAGGAATTCCTTCAGGTTGCCCAAAACCAGTTCCCACGTGGCAGTGGAGGAGGCAACTTCGTCCTCGCTTGAATTGTTGCCTTGAGTGATGGTCACGGTGGTGCCGCCCGGAGTCCGGTCCAGGACGTATTCCACGGTGTGATGGTTCTCGGGGATGTCCGCAAGTCCCGAGGACGGAGTGAAGTGGGTGGTCTTCAGCCTCACAGGCGGATCGAAAACGAGGACGGTCCCTGTGTCCTTGTACCCGGTGCCGTGGTACTCGCCGGAGTAGGTAATCGGGTCGCCCACTTTCCACGTGGTGGTGACATGGGTCCCCAAAAAGTACTGCTTGATGAGCGCCGGATCCGTCAGGGCTTCCCAGACCTTTTCAGGCTGCGAATTGATGGTGGTTGAGGCAACGGCATCTTCGACTTCTCCACCCACCGCGTCCGCTCCATCCCTTTTTCAGGCTTTTCATGACCTCCCAGCAAACGCTACGCCGGTCCAGGCCGTCTGTGAATGGCACAATGGCTAGGTGATAATCAGGGGAACCACACCAAAACCTGGCCGGGCTGCACAGGCTTCCACCACCAGCCTCCGGCTAACAGGAGGGGCGCTGATGCTCGCCTCGGCGATTCTGATGATGACAGCATGCACTGCCGCGCCTGCCGCTCCCACGCCCGCCGGCTCGACGACGCAGCCCGCGGGCACGCCCGGCACAAGCGTCAGCAGCGCGAATCCGTCGGCAGGTACCTCCGCCACGGAAACCCCGGATCCTGCCGTGCTGGCAACCACGAAGACCGTCGAGTCCACACTGAAGAACCTGGTTGCGGGCAATCCCAAGCCGGACAGGGAATCGCTGCGGGCTGCCCTGGTATCGGCAGGCATCCCGGAGGGGAACCTCGAGGTATCGGTCAGCCGAACGCCAACCGGGCTTGATGTCGACGCCATGGAGGCGGCCGCGTTGTCCGGCAAGTCCTGCGTCATGGGCCAGATACGTGACGGAGGCGTCGTGGTGACGGTGCTGCCCGTTCTGGCGACAGGGAAGTGCTTCGTAGGGGACGCCCGGTAGTTCACCTGTGTTGTGCGAATGTGAGTTATGAACGCCTACCCATTAGATTTAAAGGCATGGCGGAATTCATTTACACGATGACCAAGGCTCGCAAGGCCGTTGGCGACAAACTTATTCTGGACGACGTCAGCATGTCGTTCTACCCCGGCGCGAAGATTGGCGTCGTCGGCCCGAACGGTGCTGGCAAGTCCACCATCCTCAAGATCATGGCCGGCCTGGACACCCCTTCCAACGGCGAGGCCCGCCTGAGCCCCGGGTACACCGTGGGCATCCTCCTGCAGGAACCGCCGCTGAACGAGGAAAAGACCGTTCTGGGCAACGTCCAGGAAGGCGTTGGCGAGATCTACGGCAAGATCCAGCGCTTCAACGAAATCTCGGAAGAGATGGCCAACCCGGACGCGGACTACGACACATTGCTCGATGAAATGGGCAAGCTCCAGGAAGCTATCGACGCCGCTGACGCCTGGGACATCGATTCCCAGCTTGAGCAGGCCATGGACGCCTTGCGTTGCCCGCCTGCAGATGCCGACGTCACCGTCCTCTCCGGTGGTGAACGTCGCCGCGTGGCCCTGTGCAAGCTCCTTTTGCAGAAGCCCGACCTCCTGCTCCTTGACGAACCCACCAACCACCTGGACGCCGAGAGCGTTCTGTGGCTCGAGCAGCACCTGTCCCAGTACCCCGGTGCTGTCCTCGCCGTCACCCACGACCGTTACTTCCTCGACCACGTGGCTGAGTGGATCGCAGAAGTGGACCGTGGCCACCTTTACCCGTACGAGGGCAACTACTCCACCTACCTGGAGAAGAAGAAGGCGCGCCTCGAGGTCCAGGGCAAGAAGGACGCCAAGCTGTCCAAGCGCCTGAGCGAGGAACTTGAGTGGGTACGCTCCAACGCCAAGGGCCGCCAGACCAAGTCCAAGGCACGTTTGGCCCGCTACGAGGAAATGGCTGCGGAGGCCGAGCGCACCCGCAAGCTGGACTTCGAAGAGATCCAGATTCCGCCGGGACCGCGCCTGGGATCCTTGGTGATCGAAGCCAAGGACCTGAAGAAGGGCTTCGATGACCGCGTCCTGATCGAAGACCTCTCCTTCTCCCTTCCCCGCAACGGCATTGTCGGCGTGATTGGCCCCAACGGTGTGGGTAAGTCCACCCTGTTCAAGACGATCGTGGGGATGGAACCGCTCGACGGCGGCGACCTCAAGATCGGCGAGTCGGTCAAGATCTCCTATGTCGACCAGTCGCGTGGCGGCATCGACCCCAACAAGACCCTCTGGGAAGTTGTTTCCGAAGGCAATGACTTCATCCAGGTGGGCCAGGTCGAAATGCCTTCGCGTGCCTACGTCTCGGCCTTCGGGTTCAAGGGCCCGGACCAGCAGAAGAAGGCCGGAGTCCTCTCCGGCGGTGAGCGGAACCGCCTCAACCTGGCACTGACGCTCAAGCAGGGTGGCAACCTCCTGCTCCTCGACGAACCCACCAACGACCTCGACGTCGAAACCCTGAGCAGCCTCGAGAACGCGCTTCTCGAATTCCCGGGCTGCGCCGTGGTGGTTTCGCACGACCGCTGGTTCCTGGACAGGGTGGCAACGCACATCCTCGCCTACGAAGGTGACGACGAGAACCCGTCCAGGTGGTACTGGTTCGAGGGCAACTTCGATTCGTACGAGGAAAACAAGGTGGAGCGCTTGGGCCCCGATGCCGCCAAGCCGCACCGCGTGACACACCGTCGCCTCACCCGCGACTAGTGCATAAAAGAAGAGGCCGGTCCCTGCTGGGGCCGGCCTCTTCTTTATGTCTTGCCAGGCTACGGAATCCTGACCATGCCTTCCTGCGCGACCGTGGCGACATGCACGCCGTCGCGGTTGAAGATCCTGCCCGTGGCCAAACCCCGGGCACCCTGGGCGCTGGGGGACTCCTGCACGTACAGCATCCACTCGTCCACCTTCACGGGCCTGTGCCACCACATGGCGTGGTCGAGGCTGGCAACGCTCATGCCCGGCGTCATCCAGGAGAGCCCGTGCTTGCGGAGGATGGGTTCAAGCAGCGTGTAGTCGCTGGCGTAGGCCAAGGCGGCGATGTGCAGCTGGGGATCATCGGGGAGCGGGCCCATGGTTTTCATCCAGACCGCATTGGTGGCCACATGGTCGCTCGGCGGGGAAACATAGAGCGCGGGGTCGATGTGGCGGACATCGAAGGGCCGCTCGGAGGACATGTGCCGTGCCAACGGATGGTCGAAGTGGGACAGGAGTTCGGCCGTGCTGGGCAGCGTTTCGGGATCAGGGATGCCTTCGGGCATGGTTGCCTGATGATCCAGGCCACCGTCTTCGACCTGGAACGAGGCAATCATCGAAAGGATGGGGACGCCGTCCTGGTAAGCGTGCACGCGGCGGGCGGAAAAGGAACGGCCATCACGCAGCCGTTCAACACCGAAGGTGATGGGCTTGTTCGCGTCGCCCGGACGCAGGAAGTACCCGTGCATGGAGTGCGCCACCCTGTCCGGCTCAACAGTGCGCATACCCGCCATCATTGACTGGGCAAGGACCTGCCCGCCAAAAACACGATGCCGGGGCTGCTTCTGGGAGGGACCCAGGAAAATGTCCTCATTGGTCCGGGCTCCGTCAAAGTCACCAAGGTCCAGCAGGCCAATCAGCACTTCCATGGGGTCTTCTGCGGGTGCATCCACCTGGAGGCCAGCGTTCGTCTCAGTCATGGTTCGACTTTAGACGCCGCCCCGACCCCTCTCAACCGCGGACATGCCGGTAGAGTCGATGATGTGACAGACGTTCTGACCCAGTCCTTCCGCTTCGCCGATCCCCGGGACCTCGCTGATTTGCGGACCTTCGTCACCCGGGCAAAGAGCATCGACGACGGTGCCATCCGCCTCCAGGCCGCAGGCAGCGTCCTGGCTGCTTACGTCTGCGTTCTGAGGCCGCGGATTCTGGGGGAGTCGACTCCCACGATTCTTGGCCTTCGCACCATGGCCCTCGCGGAGCCGGCACACGCGGACGTCACAGTATCGCTTGCCTCCATTACGGACCGCCTGGCACGCTCAGGCGCCGACGACGTCGAACTGCCCGTACCGCCGTCGACCGTTTCCGAGTCCTGGGCCGGCGTCAGCGCACCGCGAAGCGGCTGGGAAGCCCATGGGACAATTTCCGACGCCGACCTCAAGGCAGCAGCCGAAGCCGGCATCGCGGAGGTGGCCGGCGTTATTCCCACGTCGGCGGGAGCCGCAGTGGTCAATACTGCAAGGGCTGCCGTTTGGGGCCGGGCGCTTCCTGGGCAAGACGTGCTGCCGGCCGGGGCCGCGTTTGCGGCTTTTGCCCTGGGGTTCCTTGGGGATGACACCCAACACGTCTTCCGGAACGGACGCTGGTTCCGGCTGAGCGGACCCCGCGGCCACGTGCTGGTGCGCACGGGCGCGGGGCTCGGCCTCGGTCTATCGGTCTAGTTGCGCGGACCCTGGGAGGGGCTGTTGACCATGGTCAGCGCCGCCCGTTCCATGTAATCCCACAGCGTTCCCTCGTGAAGGGGCGAAAGATCCAGCGAATCAACTGCCGTGCGCATGTGGAACAACCACCGGTCTTTGGCCTCCGGGGTGACCTGGAACGGCATGTGGCGCATGCGCAGGCGCGGATGGCCGCGTTCCTCGCCGTAGGTGGTGGGTCCGCCCCAGTACTGCTCAAGGAACATCAGGAAGCGGCGCTTCGCCGGGCCGAGGTCCTCTTCGGGGTACATGGGGCGCAGCAGCGGATCGGTGGCCACGCCGTCGTAAAAGACGTCAATCAGCTTGACGAACGTTTCGTGGCCTCCGACGGCAGCGTAGAAACTGTCCGTATAGGCAGGCTGGCTGAAGGGATCGTTTTGCATCAGCTGACGTCGAGGACCCGCCTGCGGTGACTGCGGTTCTCCGCCTGCGATGTTACTCATTGGACTTCTCCTCGGCTTTTGCGACGCGGGGCGCGCCAGCAGTGACGGGCGCCGCTGATGCGCCCGGTTCGTCGTGGGCATCGGGTGATTCCAGCGGCACGTAGTCTCCCTGGGAACGGTTTCCAACCCGAAGGATTTCACCGTTCCGGAGGTACCAGATGGCCCCGTCTTCGGCTCGTACGCGGGTGATGCGCAAGCCCACGGATTCAACGGTACCAATCACTTCACTGGTGACGATGACGTCGCCGATTCCGTACTGGTCCTCGATGGTGATGAAGATCCCGGCGAGGAAGTCGCGGATGAGCTGCTGGGCGCCAAAACCTATCGCGACACCAAGGATTCCGACGCTGGTCAGCAGCGGAGCGACGTCGACGTTCATGAACTTGAGGACGTAGATGATGACGATCACCACCACTACGACGCTCACCAGGCTTGTGAGCAGGGAGCCGATGGTTTCAGCGCGCTGGGAACGGCGTTCGTGGTCCAGTGCGCGGATGGCGGGCTGAACCCATTTGAAGTGGGCCTTCTTGAAGAAGGAACTGCCGGCAGATACTCGCCGGGTGATGCGCACAATGATGAAGCGTGCCACTATCCACACCAGCAGGCCGACGCCTACGGTGATCAGGATGGATACGAGGTCGATCTTTTCAGGTTCGATGTTGATGGCTTCCGCAAACGGGATGAAGGTCAAAGTGGTAAAACTCCTTGTGGTCGGCCCGTGTTCGCCGGGCGCGGAACACTCTGTCCACGTTTAACCCTAGCGCCGTAGCGTGACGATATGCGCATCCTGATCCTGGGCGGTACAGCCTTCCTGTCAGCAGAAATTGCCCGGCAGGCCGTGACCGCCGGGCATGTTGTCACCTGTTTCGCGCGGGGTTCTTTGGCGAACCCGCCCGACGGCGCCACCTGGGTCAGGGGGGACCGCGCCTTGGGTGCAGCAGCCTACGCGGACCTGGCAGGCGGCTGGGACGCGGTGGTGGAGGTGTCCAGGGATGCGGTCCAGGCCCGGGAGGCGTTGCAAGTGCTGGGCCCTGCCACGGGGCACTGGACGTTCGTCTCAAGTTGTTCGGTTTATGCGGACCACTCAGTACCTGGCGCGGACGAAAGCGCCGCCTTGTTGGAGCCGCTGCCTGCAGGTGAGGCGGGCACTCCGGAAACGTACGGTGAGTCGAAGTCCGCCATTGAACAACAGACCCTGGCCATGGTGGGGGAGAAGGCCCACCTGGTCCGGGCAGGATTGATCGGGGGTCCGGGCGATGCCAGTGACCGTTACGGATATTGGCCGGCCCGTTTCGCTGTCGATTCAGGGACCGTGCTCTTACCGGATACGCCGGACGCGCCCACCCAGATCATTGACGTGAGGGATTTGGCTGCCTGGGTTCTTCAGGCTGCGGAGGATCGCGTCACAGGAGCGTATAACGCCCTTGGTGATGTGGTGCCCTTCAGGGACTACATTGACGAATGCCAGGCGGTGGCGGGTTCCGGCGGAGCCGATGTTATCCGTGCATCCGAGGACTGGCTCGTGGAGCAGGGCGTGGATTACTGGGCCGGACCCGATTCCTTGCCGCTATGGCTGCCGCCGGATCACGGAGGTTTCCAGGCCCGTTCCAACACAGCAGCCAAAAGCCGGGGGATGGTGTTGCGCCCGTGGCAGGAAACGCTCGCCGCGACGTTGGCCGATGAGCGCAGGCGCGGACTGGAGCGGGAGCGCAAGGCCGGACTCAGCCGGGGAACCGAACAAAAGCTCGTGGCGCTCTGGCGGGAGCAGCAGCGCTAGGCGGGTGACGCCGTCGTCGTTAGCGGTTCGTGGTGGACCGGGAAGTTGACGCTCCTGGCGATGAAGCAGACCTGGTTTGCTTCATGATGCAACTGCGGCATCAACGACGTGTGCGAAGGATCCGCGAGGGTGACGTTTGGTTTGAGCGTGACGCTTTCGAACTGTCCGCTGCCGTCGCGATTGAGTTTCATCAGGCCCTCTGCGTGGTCTTCATACCCCGTGACCACAACACCATGCTTGACCGCAATGTGCAGGAAAGAGAGCATGTGGCACTGCGAGAGCGCTGCAAGCAGCAGTTGTTCAGGGTTGTAGCGGGTCCGGTCCCCATGAAAGGTGGGGTCGGACGATCCCTTCAGTGTGGGCAGCCCATTGATCTCAACGTCGTGGTCGCGTGAGTATCCCCGGTAACTGGCGGTTCCCTCCCCGAGGTTTCCGGTCCAGCGGACGGTGAGCGCGTAGTGGTGTTCGTTGAGCCCCATGCGGACAGTCTAGCCATGCCCGGCCGACTGCCCCGCACGGGCCAAGGAGCCTAGATGTCAGCTGCCCTTGCTCGAAGGGCGCGGGCTACGCCGTCGCGGTTTTCCAGCATCATCCGGCGAAGCGCCGCACTTTCCTCAGGCAGGCTTGCCAGGAATTCATCGGTGCGGTCCACGGTGGCCTGCGTTGTGAGCTGGGCCGGGTAGAGGCCCACCACGATTTGCTGGGCCAGGGCATGAGTGCGCTCTTTGACGATCCCGGGCACTGCCTGGAAGTACTTCTCCGCGTATGGTTCCAGCAGACTCGTGTCAAGGACCCTCATGAAGCCGGCGACAGCTGAGGCCTGCAAAGCGTTGGAGAGTTCTCCCTTGACCACGATCGAGTCCCACGCAGCGGCTTTGGCATCAGGGGTGGGGATGGCGGCCTTTGCCTGGGCCGCCGCGTTCTGGCCGTTGGAGGTGTTGTCCTTGGCAAGCTCGGCGTCGATCCGCTCTTGGCCTTCGCGGCCACCGGCTACGAGGGCCGTCAACAGCTCCCAGCGCATGTCCTGGTCAACAGTGAGCCCGTTGAGGGTGTCCGTTCCGTCCAGGAGAGCCTGGAGGCGGTCCAGTTGGGCGGCGCTGCGGGCGAGCTGGGCGTAGGACTTGGCGAATTGCAGCTGGGCGTCGGAGCCGGGCTCCACTGAGGCTGCAAGGTCCCACAGTGTGTCCGCTGCTGCGATAGTCGTGCCGAGTTTGTGCTCGGCAGCGACGTAGTACGTCAAGGTGGTTGCCAGCTGGCGCAGTTGGACCAGGATCACCGAGGAGTCTGTCTCGTGGGCGATGTTGGCCAGAATCAGGTCCACGTAGCCACGGGCGGGCGTTTCGCCGTCACGGGCGGCATCCCAGGCCGAGCCCCACACCAAGGTGCGTGGAAGGCTGGTTGCGAAGTCCTTCAGGTGTGCTTTGGCAGTTGCCAGGCTGTGGGGGTCCAGTCGGACTTTGGCATACGCGAGGTCGTCATCGTTGAGCAGGATGAGGTCCGGACGGGTAAGTCCCACCAGGGCAGGGACCTCGGTTCGGGGACCATCGACGTCCAGTTCTTCGCGGTGCGTGCGTTCCAGGGCCCCGTCGGCGGATACCGAGTAGAAACCGACGGCGAGGCGGTGCGGGCGCAGGGTGGGCTGTTCTTCGATGGCGGTCTGCAGGATCGCGAAACCGGTGATCGTGCCATCGGAGTCGACTGACAGTTCGGGCGTAAGGGTGTTCACTCCGGCGGTCTCGAGCCAGAGCCTGCCCCACTGGTCAAGGTCGCGTCCGGACGCAGCTTCGAGTTCCACCATGAGGTCGGCGAGTTCCGTGTTTTTCCAGGCGTGCTTGCTGAAATAGGTCCGGACTCCGGCCATGAACTGCTCAGGACCCACCCACGCCACCAGCTGCCGAAGGACAGACGCGCCCTTGGCGTAGGTGATGCCATCGAAGTTGACCTCGACGTCCTCGAGGTTGTTGATCTCGGCGAAGATCGGGTGGGTAGTGGGAAGCTGGTCCTGCTTGTAGGCCCACGACTTTTCCACGGAGGCAAAGGTGGTCCACGCGTGATCGAACTCGGTGTTTTCCACTGCGGCCAGGTGTGACATGTATTCGGCGAAGGACTCGTTGAGCCAGAGGTCGTTCCACCAGCGCATGGTGACGAGGTCGCCAAACCACATGTGCGCCAGTTCATGCAGGACCGTAATGGCCCGCCGTTCGATCTGTGCGCCGGTGACCTTGCCCCGGAACACGTAGCCCTCGAGGATGGTCACGGCGCCCGCGTTCTCCATGGCGCCGGCATTGAACTCCGGGACGAACAACTGGTCGTACTTCTCGAAGGGGTACGGGCAGCCGAACTGGGCCTCGAAGAATTCGAAACCTTGTCGGGTCAGCTCAAAGATGTTGTCCGCGTCGAGGTACTGCATCAGGGACTTGCGGGCGAACACACCCAGCGGAATGACCCTGCCGTCGGAACTGGTTACCTCGGACCGGACGGACTGGTACGGCCCGGCAATCAAAGCGGTGACGTAGGAGGACAACCGTGGAGTGGGAGCGAATTCCCAGACCGAGCGGGCGCCTCCGTCTTCACCAGGGGTGGTTTCGGAGGGAACCGGGGTGGGGGAGTTGGAGACAACGTCCCAGTGCGACGGTGCCGTGACCTTGAACGTAAAGCTGGCCTTCAGGTCCGGCTGTTCGAAGACGGCAAACATGCGGCGCGAGTCGGGCACCTCGAACTGGGTGTAGAGGTACGCCTCACCGTCCACGGGGTCCACGAAGCGGTGCAGGCCCTCGCCGGTGTTCATATAAGGTGCGTCAGCTACCACCGTCAGTTCGTTTTCCGCTGAAAGTCCAGGCAACTGGATGCGGAGGCCGTCGGAAACGTCCGCGGGATCCAAGTCTTTCCCGTTCAGCGTCACGCTGTGAACGGTGTGTGTGATGGCATCAATGAACGTTGATGCTCCCGGCGTGGCGGAAAACCGGACGGTCGTGGTGGATCCGAAGACCTCCGACCCTTTCGTCAGGTCCAGGGTGACTTCGTAGGAATCGACGGTGAGCAGTTTGGCGCGGTTCGCGGCTTCATCGCGCGTGAGGTTCAGGCCTGGCAAGTGGTGCCTCCGGGAATCGGGATGACCGGCCGGTCCGCCGGCCGCTGGTATGAAGTTATTCTTTCACTCCGAGGACGGAAGGCAAGGAGCGATCGCCACAGTGTCGCTCCCACGGAGTAGCGTTGGGATATGGGAACGATCCGCGAAAAACTCGACTTCCGCGCCTTGAGGTTCGCGATAGCTTTTCCACTGCTCCTCGCCATTGGCTTCGGTGTGTGCGCGCAGATGCTGCGCAATGATCTTCCCAACCCCGTCGCGGTCATGTGGAGTGCCGACGGCGGTACGTCCTTCGCACCGTTCGGTGCCTACGTAGCAGGGGGCGCAGCCCTCATCGTTGTGTGTGGGTGGGCGGTGTTCTTGCAGGCCGTCCCTATTTCCCGGCCCGTCATCATGCGGCGGGTGATGATGGGTGTCGGGCTGATGGTCAGCCTGTTCATCACCACCGTGCTCGCCGCCGGACTGGTAGGCCAAACCGGCGCAGCCGACGCCCGCGAGTCACATGTGGACCCGATCGTACTGGCCATGGGCAGCGGAGCGGCATTGGCGCTTGGCGTTGTCATGATGTTCGCTTTCAAGCCCGACCCCCGCTGGACAAGGGAAGATGACGCAGCGCTGCAGCAGGAGCTGGCGCTTCTTGAGGATCCGGACCTGGCCCGGGACAGCCTGAAGATGTGGGTTCACGCCCGTAGTTCAGTCTTCGTCATGATCATGGTGACGGCCATCTTTCCTGCCGCCTTGATTGCCATTGCGGTGCCGTGGCTTGGCGCCCTGGTAGCCGTAGCGGCAGTAGTCGGTGCCGGATTCCTCTTTGCCAGGGTCCGTGCCGACAGGGGTGGCCTGCAGGTCTTCGCGGGAGGAATCGTGCGGGTCCTGACCGTTCCCGCCGTCGAGATTTCAGCGGCTGACGCGGCAGAGGTCAAAGCAGCCGACTACGGCGGGTGGGGCTGGCGGCACCACGACGACGCAACAGCCATGCTGGTGGGCAGCGGTCCTGCCGTAGTGGTCAGGAAACTCAACGGAGGCCGCGTTGCCTTGAGTGCAGGCACGCTTGCATCTGCCGACAGGCTTGCCGGAATCCTCAACAGGGCCGCGCACCGTGCACGTGATGACGGGCAGGCTCCGCAACCCCGGTAGCGGTAATCTAGGTAGCGCATCCCTCAACGCCGCGCCCGGCAGATGCTGTGCCGCTGCCCAGAGCCGCTGCCAGCGCCGCACCGGAGCCCAGAAAAGAATGGACTTTCCGTGACTACACCCCGCGTCCACATCGCAACCGACCACGCTGGAATGGAACTGAGCGCCCACCTGGTCAGCCACCTCACCGCGAAGGGCTACGAAGTGGTGGACCACGGACCCAAGGAATACGACGCACTGGATGACTACCCCTCGTTCTGCATCAATGCGGCCGTTGCAGTGGTCGCAGACCAGCAGTCGGGAGTTCACGCCCTGGGCATCGTGCTCGGCGGATCGGGAAACGGCGAGCAGATTGCGGCGAACAAGGTCAAGGGTGTCCGTGCTGCGCTGGTGTGGAACCTCTCCACGGCAAAACTGGCCCGTGAACACAACGACGCCAATGTCGTGGCAGTAGGAGGTCGCCAGCACTCGGTGGAGGAAGCAACGGAGCTTATTGAGGCCTTCCTGCAGGAACCCTTCAGCAACGACGAACGACACATACGCCGCATCGGCAAGATCGCCGTGTACGAAACCACCGGCGAAATCGTCCAGTAGTGCCGGAGGGGCACTCGATCCATAGGTTGGCCCGCCAATTCCAGGATGTTTTTGGCGGCCAGCGCTTGGAAGTCTCCAGCCCGCAGGGGCGTTTTGCTGCCGGGGCCCAGCTGCTGACAGGGCACACCATGGTGGAGGCCCTGGCCCACGGGAAGCAGTTCTTCCTGAGGTTCGATCACGGGCTTTTCCTCCACGTCCACCTTGGGCTGTACGGTGCCTGGAGCTTTGGCGGTGACAGTACCTTTACCGGTTCCTCCAGCATTGGCGCTCCCCGCCGCATCGGTGAACGGGAAAGCGGCGCCGGCCAGGACGATGGCCAGTACTCAGGGCCACCGGCGCCGGTGGGCGCCGTGCGTGTCCGCCTGGTCTCGGAGCATGGCTGGGCGGATCTCAGGGGTGCTACCACCTGCGCCGCAATCACCGCGGCCGAGGCAGGAGCGGTGCTGGATCGCCTGGGACCTGATCCCCTCCATAACCGCCCGGGGGACCGGGAGGAATTCATCGGGCGCTTGCGCCGTCGTAAGACCCCCGTAGCGCTGCTGATGATGGATCAATCAGTGCTGGCAGGAGTAGGGAACATCTACCGGGCCGAAGTGCTCTTCCGGCAGGCAGTGGACCCGTGGACGCCGGGGAGCGGGATCGACGTCGACACCGCAGGCCGGTTGTGGGATGACAGTGTCAGGACCATGGCCGACGGCGTCCGCGACGGCCGGATTGTTACGACGCCCCCGTCACTGTGGAGCGGCGGCGGTGGACTGCCGCGCGACGCCGATGCCCACTTTGTGTACAAGCGTCAGGGACTGCCCTGCCGGGCTTGCGGCACCGCGGTGGGGGTGACCGAGATAGGAGCGCGAAAGCTCTATTGGTGCCCGGGCTGCCAGGTATAGCCATCCTTGGTGACCGGTAGCGGTCCGGTGAAACCGCTTGAAATGCAGAAGGGCCCCGATCCGTGGATCGGGGCCCTTCTTTATGGAGGGGACGACGGGAATCGAACCCGCGTAATCAGTTTGGAAGACTGAGGCTTTACCATTAAGCTACGTCCCCGAAAGGATCTCCTGTTCAGGACATCTTCCCGGTGGCTGTTCAAGCCGGGTATAACTAAACCTAATTCCGGCGGCGGTGTCAAATGTGCATTCTCGGCCCGCTTGCCCGTAGACTGTCCTGTGCATTCGGGGTGTAGCTCAGCTTGGCTAGAGCGCCTGCTTTGGGAGCAGGAAGTCGCAGGTTCAAATCCTGTCACCCCGACTCTGTGTTTGTGTCCGATTCCGGGACGCATCAGAACCCCATACCCACAAAATCAGGAGTACTTAGACTGTGAAGAGCGCTGTCGAGAACCTCACCGCAACGCGGGTCAAGCTCAACGTTGAGGTTCCCTTTGAGGAACTGAAGCCGAGCATCGATGCCGCGTACAAGACCGTTGCTTCGCAGATCCAGGTTCCCGGATTCCGCAAGGGCAAAGTTCCCTCCAAGCTCATCGACCAGCGCGTTGGCCGTGGGTATGTCCTGGAGACGGCCATCAACGATGGCCTCAACGGCTGGTACCAGGCCGCTGTCCAGGAGACCGGCGTTCGCCCGCTGAGCCGTCCCGAGGTTGAGATCACTGAGGTTCCGGATCCTTCCGCAACCGACGGTGAGCTGAAGTTCCAGGTGGAGATCGACGTCCGCCCCGAGATCGAGCTGCCGGACTACGCCGGCATCAAGGTTGAGGTTGCCGCCGCCGAGTCCTCCGAGGCCGACGTCGACAAGTCCCTCGACGAGCTGCGTGGCCGTTTCGGCACGCTGAAGTCCGTTGAGCGTCCTGCCGAGAACGATGACTTCCTCACCATCGACATCACCGCCACCATCGACGGCGAAGAGATCGACTCCGCCGCCGGCCTGTCCTACCAGGTAGGCGCCGGCACCATGCTCGAAGGCCTCGACGAAGCCGTGACCGGCCTGTCCGCCGACGAAGAAGCCATCTTCGACACCACCCTTGTCGGTGGCGACCACGCCGGCGAAGCTGCCCAGGTCAAGGTTGTCGTGAAGGCCGTCAAGGAGCGCGAACTCCCCGAGGCAAACGACGACTTCGCACAGCTCGCTTCCGAGTTCGACACCCTTGCCGAGCTCCGCGAGGACCTCGCCAAGCAGGCTGCCGACTCCAAGGTTGTGGAGCAGGGCGTCGAGGCCCGCGACAAGGTCCTGGACAAGCTCGTTGAACTCGTAGAGGTTCCGGTTCCCGAATCCGTCGTTGAAGAGCAGCTCGAAGCGCACTTCAACCCGGAGAACGCCCACGGCGAAGGTGACCACGACACCGAGGAACACCGCGCGGAGGTCAAGGCCAACACCGAGCGTGCGTTCCAGAACGAAATCATCCTTGACGCCATCGCGGACAAGGAAGAAGTAGAGGTCAGCCAGAACGAGCTGATCGACTACATCGTTACCACCGCCAGCCAGTACGGCATGGACCCCAACCAGTTCGCTCAGATCATTGACCAGAGCGGCCAGGTTCCCATGATGGTTTCCGAGGTCCGCCGCCGCAAGGCACTGGCCGTCGTCCTGGGCCAGGCAGAGGTTGTCGACTCCGAGGGCAACAAGGTTGACCTGACGGACTTCGTCCGCCCCGCCGGCGAAGAAGCAGCCGAAGCAGCAGCCGCTGTGGAAGCCACGGAAGAGGCCGACGCCGTTGCCAACGATGACCCCGCAGCGGTGAAGTTCTAAGCAGCAGCGCAAACCGACCCCGGATCTGATGATCCGGGGTCGGTTTTCTTTAAGGCCGGACACGGGCGCTCCACGCAGACGTGCGCCGTCAGCGAACAGCGCGATTCCGGCGAACAAATCGCCCCGGAAAACGGTTAGTGTCCAAGTAGTGAAGTTCAGTGACGTCACTGGCACCAGCGAGAGGTAAGTACTTATGTCACAGCAATCAGAGGCTCCCCGGATGGCAACTGTCGATCCAGCAGCCCAGGACAACTACATCTACAACCGCCTGCTGAAAGAGCGCATTATCTGGCTCGGCTCTGAAGTGCGTGACGAGAACGCCAACGCCATTTGCTCCCAGCTCCTCCTTCTCTCCGCCGAAGACCCGGAGAAGGATATCTACCTGTACATCAACTCGCCCGGTGGTTCGGTGACCGCCGGCATGGCCATCTACGACACCATGCAGTTCATCCCGAACGATGTCGTCACCGTGGCAACCGGACTCGCCGCTTCCATGGGCCAGTTCCTTCTGTCCTCCGGAACCAAGGGCAAGCGTTACGCCACCCCGAATGCACGTATCCTGATGCACCAGCCCTCCGGCGGCATCGGCGGCACGGCCTCGGACATCAAGATCCAGGCCGAGCTGATCCTGCACATGAAGAAGGTCATGGCGGAGCTTACCGCCGAGCAGACCGGACAGACCGTAGAGACCATCCTCAAGGACAACGACCGCGACAAGTGGTTCACCGCCACTGAGGCCCTGGAGTACGGCTTCTTCGACAAGATCTCGGCGCACGCCGGTTCTGTAGCTGGTGGCGGCGGTACGGCCAACCAGTCGAACTCCGAGAACTGATCCGGCACCAAAGAACCACTGAAAACCCAGGAGTAAGAACATGAACTACAACTTCGGATGGTCTGCCGGAAACCTCCCGTCCAGCCGCTACGTCCTGCCTCAGTTCGAAGAGCGCACGCCCTACGGCTTCAAGCGCCAGGACCCGTACACCAAGCTGTTCGAGGACCGCATCATCTTCCTCGGCGTCCAGGTCGACGACGCATCGGCCGACGACATCATGGCCCAGCTGCTGGTCCTTGAGTCCACGGACCCGGACCGCGACATCACGTTGTACATCAACTCGCCCGGTGGTTCCTTCACGGCCATGACGGCGATTTATGACACCATGCAGTACATCCGTCCGGAGATCCAGACGGTGTGCCTGGGGCAGGCAGCCAGTGCGGCCGCGGTCCTGCTCGCTGCCGGCACCCCGGGCAAGCGCCTGGCACTGCCGAACGCCCGTGTCCTGATCCACCAGCCGGCTCTTTCCGGCGGCCAGGGTGGCCAGGCCTCGGACCTTGAGATCCAGGCTGCCGAAGTCATGCGCATGAGGACCTGGCTTGAGGACACGCTGGCCCACCACTCGGGACGTACGTCCGAGCAGGTCAACAACGACATCGAGCGCGACAAGATCCTGACGGCGGCCGAAGCCATGAGTTACGGCCTGATCGACCAGGTTCTGGACTCCCGGAAGATCAAGCCCCAGGCAATCGCCAGGTAGCACACGGATTACGACGCCGGTGCGGTTCGCGAAATATGGACCGCACCGGCGTTCTGTTTCCACGCAAGCAGCCCATTGTGACCTAGAGTGGATGGTGTCACGGTGGTGCCAACCGCGGCTTGGCCGCACACTTGAGTACGGCGCGGAGCCGCATCACCCGCATGCAACGAAGGGATTCCCACATGGCTCGGATTGGTGAGAGCACGGATCTGCTGAAGTGTTCTTTCTGCGGAAAGAGCCAGAAGCAGGTGCGGAAGCTGATTGCCGGGCCCGGTGTGTACATCTGCGACGAGTGCATCGAGCTGTGCAACGAGATCATCGAAGAGGAGCTCGCGGAAGTTTCCGACCTCGGTAGCTTCGAATTGCCGAAGCCCCGCGAGATCTTCGACTTCCTGCAGGAATACGTCATTGGTCAGGAACCGGCCAAACGGTCCCTGGCAGTGGCCGTCTACAACCACTACAAGCGGATCCAGGCCGGCCATGCACCCAAGACCGGCAGCCTGGGGGAGGGCTCCCATCACGAGGATGTGGAGATCGCCAAGTCCAACATTTTGCTGATCGGGCCCACTGGCTGCGGCAAGACGTACTTGGCACAGACCCTGGCCCGCCGGCTGAACGTGCCATTCGCCGTCGCGGATGCCACGGCCTTGACCGAAGCCGGCTACGTCGGCGAGGACGTCGAGAACATCCTCCTCAAGCTCATTCAGGCCGCCGACTACGACGTCAAGAAGGCCGAACAGGGCATCATCTACATCGATGAGATCGACAAGATCTCCCGTAAGAGTGAAAACCCGTCGATCACACGCGATGTCTCCGGTGAGGGCGTACAGCAGGCGCTCCTGAAGATCCTCGAGGGTACCGTGGCCTCTGTCCCGCCCCAGGGCGGACGGAAGCACCCGCACCAGGAGTTCATCCAGATCGACACCACCAATGTGCTCTTCATCGTGGCGGGCGCCTTCGCCGGGCTGGAAGACATCATCGGTTCACGGTCCGGGCGGAAGGGTATCGGCTTCGGTGCTCCGCTGAACGAAGCACGCGATACCGTGGATACCTACGGCGAGGTCATGCCGGAGGATCTGCTGAAGTTCGGCCTCATCCCTGAATTCATCGGCCGCCTCCCCGTCATCACCACAGTTTCCAGCCTTGACCGTCCAGCCCTCATCCAGATCCTGTCCACGCCGAAGAACGCCTTGGTGAAGCAATACCAGAAGATGTTCCAACTCGACGGCGTGGAATTGCAGTTCGAACAGGACGCCTTGAACGCCATTGCGGACCAGGCCCTGGAGCGTGGAACGGGAGCGCGTGGCCTGAGGGCCATCATGGAAGAAGTGCTTCTTCCGGTCATGTTCGATCTTCCCAGCCGCGATGACATTGCAACGGTGGTCATCACAGCCGATGCGGTTGCCAAGAAGGCCCAGCCGACCATGATCGCCCATGACGTGGTGGCCAAGCGACGGAATAAGTCCGCCTAAGCCGCCGTTGGGCAAAGGAGGAGCGGTTCTTCAGGGACCGCCGTGACTAGCCACGTTTCCACTCTTGTAGAGGAGTTCTTTGTGTCCGAACAGATCGTTTCTGAAGTGACCGCGCCCGAAAACACCGTGAATAAGGCTGATTTCTGGTTCGACCCCGTCTGCCCCTTTGCCTGGATCACCTCGCGTTGGATCGGCGAGGTGGAGCAAGTTCGCGGCATCGAGACCACCTGGCATGTCATGAGCCTGTCCGTCCTGAACGAAGGCCGCGACCTCCCCGCCGAGTACCGGGCCATGATGGATGACAGCTGGGGACCGGTCCGCGTGATCATCGCAGCGCAGGAGCTCCATGGCAGCAGCTACGTCAAGCCGCTCTATGAAGCCATGGGGGAGCAGATCCACCATGAGGGCAACAAAGACCGCGCTTCAGTGATCCAGAAAGCCTTGGCCGAGACAGGGCTTCCTGCCGACCTGGCACGTTTCGCTGACTCGGACGAATTCGACGCCAAGCTGCGCGCGAGCCACGAGGCCGGCATCTCCTTGGTGGGCCAGGACGTCGGGACCCCGGTGGTCGCCCTCAACGGGACCGCTTTCTTCGGTCCTGTCCTCACCCGCATTCCCCGGGGCGAGGAAGCCGGGAAGCTTTGGGACGCGACAGTAACGTTGGCCGGCTACCCGCACTTCTTTGAACTCAAGCGCAGCCGCACGGAGAGCCCGGAATTTAACTAGCTGTACCGAACCGCTACTTCAGGAAGCGCGAGGTCCGGCGGTCGGCCAGGATTTTTCCATTGGTCTGGCAGTGGGGGCAGTATTGGAGGGAGGTGTCCGCGAAGGACACCTCCCTTACTGTTTCCCCGCACACGGGGCACGGCAAACCTGTCCTGGCATGCACCCTGAAGTTGCTGCGCTTGGTGTCCTTGAGTTCACTGGACGGTTTACCGGCAGCTGCGTTGACGGCGCCTACCAAAACCTCCTGCATGGAGTCATACAGGCGGCCCACCGTTTCGTTGTCCAACGACTTTGCGATGGCGAACGGGGAGATCTTCGCGGCGTGGAGAATCTCGTCACTGTAAGCGTTGCCGATGCCGGCTATGACGCTTTGGCTGCGCAGGAGGCCCTTGATCTGCTGCGGGCTGGACTTGAGGATGGCGGCGAACGCGGCTTCATCGAAGTCGGGGCTCAGTGGCTCGGGGCCAAGCGTCGCGATGCCAGGAACGTCCTGAGGGTCCCTGACCACGTAGATGGCCAGGCTCTTCTTGGTTCCGGCTTCGGTCAGGTCCACACCGATGTGGGCGTCATCGCCGGGACGGTGGAACAGCAGCCGGGCCGATATGTTGCTTTTCCCCATCCGCAATCCAGCAGAAGACGGGTGCTCGGTGTACCGGACCCAACCGGCCTTGGCCAGATGGAAAATGAAGAAGATTCCGTCAAGATCAAGGCAAACAAACTTTCCCAGGCGCCGCGCCCCCTGGACGGTCCTTCCCTCCAAAGCGCTGTAGGGAGGATCGGCAGTCTTGAGTGCGGAGAAGGAGTTGATGCGGACCTCGGTCAGCGTGGCTCCACGGAGTTGGGTGTCCAGGTACATGCACAAGCCGTGCACTTCGGGCAGTTCCGGCATGGACAATACTTTGCCACCGGTAGCTCCTGATAGGCAGGAAAACTACAGTTTTGTAGTTCGTTCCAAAGCCTTGTGCATCCCTTCCAGCGGGACAACAATAGTTCTTACCCACTTCGAAAGAAGCGGGACACGGAAACCAAAGATTCAGTGATATGCAGCCGACGCAGCCTTTGGCGCAGTTGGAAGCAAGCTACCAGTGACGAGGTAGGAAGACCTGAAATTCCAAGGATTCCGCCAGACTGTCAAGTCGTCACCAGGCAGCCGAAAAGTCGAAGCCCCACCAACGGCAAAACGCTGATGGGGCTTCCCCTTTGCCCAAAAATCCCTTGGGCGCACGTGTCGCTTAGGAGGCCGGGGCCTCCTCGGCAGGAGCCAGGACGACGTCGCTGACGCTCAACTCGCCTTCACCGGACTGCAAGGTGATCTCCTGCGCGTTGGCTGCCGCCTTCAAGTCACCCAGGCCGGCTTTCAGCTGCGCTACAAGAACCTCGGAAGCCGTGATGGAAGCGGAGAGCACCTCGGTGCGCTGCTTGACCTTGGCCTCGGACTTTGCCTTGCGGATGCCGCTCAGAGCGATACCCACCGTGCCAAGCATGGTGGTGTCGCCGTCGGTGATTTCAAGGGCCGTTGGCCATTCGGCGCGGTGGACCGAACCCGTGCGCCACCAGCCCCAGACCTCTTCCGTAGCGAAGGGCAGGAACGGGGCGAAGAGCCGGAGCAACGAGTCCAGCGTGGTTGCAAGTGCAGCCAGAACGGAAGCCTGTTCGGACTCTCCAGCTGCGCCATAGGCACGGTCCTTGATCAGTTCGACGTAGTCGTCGGTGAACTGCCAGAAGAACGATTCCGTGATCTGCAACGCGCGGGCGTAGTCATAGTTGTCGAACGCCTTGGTGGACTGTGCGACGACGTCGGACAGCTGTGCCAGGAGCGCGCGGTCCAGCGGGTTGGTCAGAACCGAGAGGTCCGAGGTCACCACGGAGTTCTCGGTGGCGCCAAGGTTCAGTACGAACTTCGAGGCGTTCAGCAGCTTGATGGCGAGGCGGCGACCGATCTTCATCTGGGCGATCTCGTATGCGGTGTCAGCGCCGAGCTTGGCCGATGCAGCCCAATAGCGGACGGCGTCGGATCCGTACTCGTTCAGCACATCGGTAGGTACCACGACGTTGCCCTTGGACTTGGACATCTTCTTGCGGTCCGGGTCCAGGATCCAGCCGGAGATGGCCGCATGCTTCCATGGTGCGCTGTTCTGCAGGGCGTCGGCACGCACTGCCGAAGAGAACAACCACGTACGGATAATGTCGTGTCCCTGCGGACGGAGGTCGAAGGGGTAGACCTTGGAAAACAGTTCGTCATCCCGGCTCCAGCCACCCACGATCTGAGGCGTCAGCGAGGACGTGGCCCAGGTGTCGAGAACGTCAGCGTCTCCGGTAAAGCCGTTGGCCTGGTCGCGCTGTGACTCATCGAAACCGGGGGCAGCATCTGCAGCCGGGTCCACGGGCAGCATCTCATCGGTGGGCAGGATGGGGTTGTCGTAGTCCGGGTTGCCCTGGGCGTCCAGCGGGTACCAGACCGGGATGGGCACGCCGAAGAAGCGCTGGCGGGATACCAGCCAGTCACCGTTGAGGCCCGCGATCCAGTTCTCGTACCGCGAACGCATGAAGGATGGGTGGAAGTTGATTTCCTGGCCACGGCCGATCAGGCGCTGGCGGCGCTCTTCGTCGCGGCCACCGTTGCGGATGTACCACTGGCGGGAGGTGACAACCTCGAGCGGCTTGTCGCCCTTTTCGAAGAAGTTCACCGGGTGGGTGATCTTCTTTGGTTCGCCGTCGAGCAGTTCGGCTGCCTTGAGCAGTTCAACCACGGCTTCCTTGGCGGAGAAGGCGGTCTTGCCGGCGATGGCGGCGTAGGCTTCCTTGCCGGCCTCTGTGGTGATCCATTCCGGGGTGTCCGCGATGATGCGTCCGTCGCGGCCCATGATGGCACGGGTGGGCAGCTGCAGTTCGCGCCACCAGGTGACGTCCGTCAGGTCGCCGAAGGTACAGACCATGGCGATACCGGAACCCTTGTCCGCCTTGGCGAGCGGGTGGGCCTTGACCTCAAGCTCGACGTCGAACAACGGTGACTTCACGGTCTTGCCGAACAGCGGCTGGTACCGCTCGTCGTCGGGGTTTGCCACCAGGGCTGCACAGGCAGCCAGCAGCTCGGGACGGGTGGTCTCGATGAAGATCTTTTCGCCGTCTTCAGTGAAGAAGGGGTAGCGGTAGTAGGCGCCGGGGACTTCGCGGTCCTCAAGCTCGGCCTGGGCCACGGCGGTACGGAAGGTGACGTCCCAGAGCGTGGGGGCTTCGGCCATGTAGGCGTCACCGGCAGCCAGGTTGGCCAGGAAGGCGCGCTGGGAAACGGCACGGGAGGTGTCATCGATGGTGCGGTAGGTCAGGTCCCAGTCGACGGACAGGCCGAGGGTCTGGAAGAGGTTTTCGAAGACTTTCTCGTCCTCAACGGCGAGTTCCTCGCACAGTTCGATGAAGTTCTGGCGCGAAACGACATCGAAATCGCGCTGGTTTTTCGCCGGCTGGGCAGGCGGGCGGTAGTCGGCGTTGTAGGGGATGGCGGGATCGCAGCGGACACCGTAGTAGTTCTGGACACGGCGCTCCGTGGGCAGGCCGTTGTCGTCCCAACCCATGGGGTAGAAGACGTTCTTGCCGGTCATGCGCATGTAGCGGGCCTGGACGTCCGTCTGGGTGAAGGAGAACATGTGACCCACGTGGAGCGAGCCGGACGCCGTCGGCGGGGGAGTGTCGATCGAGTAGACCTGCTCCCGGGTGGTGTCCGGGTTGAACTTGTAGGTTCCCTCTTCGAGCCAGCGCTGCGTCAAAGCGGCCTCAAGGCCCTCAAGGGCCGGCTTGTCGGGGACGTTAATGGGGGCGGTGGCGGGCGTGTCTGTACCCTGCGTTGATTCAGCCATGGACCAATTGTTTCATGGCTTGGCGTTACAACCCGCCCTCGGTCGAAGGCGAACGCCCGATAGGGTGGTGCCATGACTTTGGCAGCGCACAGCACCCCCGCATCAGAGAACAAGACAGCCGTCGTCACGGGAGCCAGCACCGGAATCGGCGAGGCAACCGTGAGGGCCCTGGCATCGAGCGGATGGAAGGTGTTCGCCGTAGCCCGACGCGCCGACAGGATCGAGGCTCTGGGCGCCGAAACGGGTGCGGTGCCGTTCCCGGCGGACATCACCAACGACGACGACGTTGCGGCCTTGCTCGCGGCCGTCACCCAAGCCGGAGGTGCTGACACGCTCATCAATATCGCAGGCGGTGCCAGGGGCGCTGACACCATTGCGAACGCCGATACCGACGACTGGGAGTGGATGTACCAGGTGAACGTCATCGGCACCATGAAAATCACCCGCGCCTTCCTGCCCATGCTGCGAAGCAACGGTGAAGGAACGGTCCTCAACCTCACTTCCACTGCCGGGTTGTCCGCCTACGAAGGCGGTGGAGGCTACAACGCCGCCAAGTTCGCCCAGCACGCGATGACCAACGCTCTTCGGCTGGAAGAGGTGGGCAACAACGTCCGGGTTATCGAAGTGGCACCCGGCTTGGTTTACACGGAGGAATTCGCCCTTAACAGGCTGGGGGACAAGGACGCGGCAGCCAAGGTCTACGCCGGGGTGGAAAAGCCCTTGACGGCCGATGACGTAGCCGACGTCGTCAAGTATGCGGTCTCGCTTCCGCACCACATCAACCTTGACCAGATCGTCGTGCGTCCGGTGGCACAGGCAGCGAACCACAAACTGATCCGCAAGCAGGACTAGCCCGCGGGCATACCAAGAGTGGCGAGCACGGCGGCATGGTCCGAGCCGGGAACCTTGTGAACCATGTAGCCGCTGCTGCCAATCCGCGCTGTGGTGACTATATGGTCCAGGACCGTTCCCGGAAGCGCCCGTCCTTCCATGGGCCACGTGGGGTAGAACCGACCACCGGTTGCCGTTCCCACATCAACCAGCCGTGTTCCATCCCGCCCTGCGTCCAGCATTGCCCGGAATTCCGAATGGTCGTAGGAAGAATTGAAGTCACCCATCAACAGATGGTTGCCGGGACTGGCTGCCTGACGACCGATCTTGGCCAGATCGCTTCGCCATTGTTCGATCCTCTCGTCCACCGGCGGCAGCGCGTGGACGTTGGTCAGGTTCAGTGCCGACCTGCCGCCGGACTTCGGATCCGTCACGAGCACCCTGGTGACGGCCATGTGGAAAGGAGTGTCCGGCAGGAGTCCATCAGGTTCCAGGGGGAAGGCCGAATACACGGCGCCACCTCCGGCGTCGTCACGGGGTTCACTGACCCGGTGCGGGAGGAGCTCCTCCAAGCCTTCAGCACGGAGGCGATCCTGCAAACCCTGCGTATGTTCCTGCAGCGCAAGGAGCTGGACGCCGTTCTCCCGGACCAATTTCACGATGCTGGCGGCATCGGCCTGGCCGTATTCGGTGTTCAAGCTCATGACCTTCACCGAAACGGTGGGGGTGCCTGCGGGCAGCTCAACGGCTTTGCCTGCGTCAAACGGGAAGAGCCAGAAAAGCTGGAGGGCCAGCAGGGCCGTCGTCGTGATGATGACCCAGGGCGGCCGCCCCACCAGGGCGAGGATCAGCGCCGCGGCGGCCGGGATGACAAGCCACGGAGTGAACGACAACAGCTGCACCACAGGCAGTGGCCACTGCGCAGGTATCGCACGGAACAATGACATCCCAGCAGTTGGCAACGCGAAGAGCAGTGCGAATGCGGTCCAGGCCAGGGATGACCGGCGTTTTGCTTTACTGGCAGCCTGCAGGGCAGGAGCGGGGTTGGACATGGACCCGAGTCTATGCAGCGCCCCCGCGCCAGGCCGTCCTCCTCAGGGATGACTCTGCAAGTGGAGCAGAAAGCCCGGCTGCCGCTAGACTAAAGGGACCAGCTTCGACCCGGCCATCACCGGTGAGCTTCCGGAAGAACCGCAATGACTGCCCGCAAGGCATGCAGTGCCCAGTAGAACCGGACGGGTAAGCCCGTCACAGCAGTAATGAGAGGCCGGAACCCAGTGTTCCGGTAAGTGAGGTGGTACCGCGGTACCTGAGCTGCCGACAGGCAGAACAGAAGCCGTCCTCGCATCCTGACAGTCAACCAGCTATCACAGGATATGAGATGACCCACTACCCCAAGGCCTCAGCGTCTTCGTCCGGCGCGCACGGCGTGTCCGCCTCCGTGAAGTTCCCGGAAATCGAAGAACGCATCCTCAAATACTGGGATGAAGACGGCACCTTCCAGGCCAGCATCGACCAGCGCGACGCCGGTCAAGACGGCAGCAACGAGTTCGTGTTCTACGACGGACCGCCCTTCGCCAACGGACTCCCGCACTATGGCCACCTGCTGACCGGTTACGCCAAGGACCTCGTGGGCCGCTACCAGACCCAGCGTGGCAAGCGCGTCGAACGCCGCTTCGGCTGGGACACGCACGGCCTCCCCGCAGAGCTCGAAGCCATGAAGCAACTGGGCATGACGGACAAGACCCAGATCGAAGCCATGGGCATCGACAAGTTCAACGACGCCTGCCGCGCGTCGGTCATGAAGTACGCCAACGAGTGGAAGGCCTACGTCACCCGCCAGGCCCGCTGGGTTGACTTCGAGAACGACTACAAAACACTCAACGTCGAGTACATGGAGTCGGTCCTCTGGGCCTTCAAGCAGCTGCACGAGAAGGGCCTGACCTACAACGGCTACCGCGTCCTCCCGTACTGCTGGAAGGACGAGACGCCCCTGTCCAACCACGAACTGCGCATGGACGACGACGTCTACAAGAACCGCCAGGACCAGACCGTCACGGTCACCTTCCCTCTCAAGGCAGGAGAGTCCGAGGTTTCCCGGGCGCTTGCGGGCGTGCAGGCGCTCGCCTGGACCACCACGCCGTGGACGCTTCCGACCAACCTGGCGCTCGCCGTCGGGCCCGAGATCAATTACGCCGTCCTGCCTGCTGGACCCAACGGCGTCAAGGCCGCTTCCGCTGAGGCGCCGGTGACCGGCAGCTTCCTGCTGGCTGCTGACCTTGTGGGGTCCTACGCCAAGGATCTGGGGTACGACGACGCTGCTGCCGCCACGGCCGCTGTCACAGCCACCTACGCGGGCTCCCAGTTGGAGGGCCTCGAATACGAACCGCTGTGGAACGACTTCGCCGACACGGAGAAGTACGGCACCCAGGACGCCTGGCGCATCCTTGTGGCGGAGTATGTCACCACCACAGACGGTACGGGCATCGTCCACCAGGCTCCCGCCTACGGTGAGGATGACCAGAAGGTCTGTGAAGCAGCGGGAATCCCCGTTGTCCTGTCAGTGGATGAGGGCGCCAAGTTCCTGCCGCTGTTCGCCCATGGTGAGCTCGCCGACATCGTGGGCCTCCAGGTCTTCGAAGCCAACAAGCCCATCACCCAGGTGCTGCGCGCCGATGGCCGCCTGGTCCGCCAGGCCAGCTATGAGCACAGCTACCCGCATTGCTGGCGTTGCCGCAACCCCCTGATCTACCGGGCGGTCTCCTCCTGGTACGTGGAGGTCACAAAGTTCAAGGACCGCATGTCCGAGCTGAACCAGGAGATCAACTGGATCCCCGGCAACGTCAAGGACGGCCAGTTCGGCAAGTGGCTCGACAACGCCCGCGACTGGTCCATCAGCCGCAACCGCTATTGGGGCTCGCCCATCCCGGTGTGGCAGTCCGATGACCCCGAGTACCCGCGCACGGACGTCTACGGCTCCCTGGCCGACCTCGAAGCCGACTTTGGCCGTCTGCCCGTCAACAACGAGGGCCAGGTGGACCTGCACCGGCCCTTCATCGACGAGCTCACCCGTCCGAACCCGGATGACCCCACGGGCAAGTCGACCATGCGCCGCGTCGAGGATGTCCTGGATGTATGGTTCGATTCCGGCTCGATGCCCTACGGCCAGGTGCACTACCCGTTCCAGAACGAAGACTGGTTCGACACCCACAACCCCGCGGACTTCATCGTGGAGTACATCGGCCAGACCCGTGGCTGGTTCTACATGCTGCACATCCTGTCCACGGCCCTGTTCGACCGGCCGGCTTTCCGCAACGTAATCAGCCACGGCATCGTGCTCGGCTCGGACGGCCAGAAGATGTCCAAGAGCCTGCGCAACTACCCGGACGTCTCCGAGGTCCTGGACCGCGATGGCTCCGACGCCATGCGCTGGTTCCTCATGTCCAGCCCCATCCTCCGTGGCGGAAACCTGATCGTCACCGAACAGGGCATCCGCGACGGTGTACGCCAGGTCATCCTGCCGCTTTGGAACGTGTACAGCTTCTTCACCCTCTACACGAACGCCTCCAACGGTGGTTCCGGCTACGACGCGAAGCTTCGTTATGACGGCTACTCGGACACGCTGGACCAGTACCTCCTGGCCAACACCGGTGACCTGGTGCGCAAGGTCACCGAGAACCTGGACACCTACGACATCTCCGGTGCCTGCGATGAACTTCGCAGCTACCTGGACATGCTCACCAACTGGTACGTCCGCCGCAGCCGCCAGCGCTTCTTTGACGAGAACGTCGACGCCTTCGACGCCCTGTACACGGCACTGGAAGCTGTATGCCGCGTGGCAGCGTCCCTGCTGCCACTCGTCTCGGAAGAAATCTGGCGTGGCTTGACCGGTGGCCGTTCGGTACACCTGGCCGACTGGCCGGAGGCGTCGCTGTTCCCGTCCAACCCGGAACTCGTCGAAGCCATGGACCGCGTGCAGCAGATCTGTTCCACAGGTTCGAGCCTCCGCAAGGCCGCGAACCTTCGCGTTCGCCTGCCGCTGCAGGAACTGACGGTCGTGGCACCTGGCGCGGATGCGCTGGAAGGTTTCGCCGCCGTCGTCGCCGATGAGCTCAACCTGCGCGCGGTGCGGCTGCTGGACGCTGCCACGGCCTCACCCGAGGAATTCGGCATCGAGCAGAAGCTCGTGGTCAATGCCCGTGCAGCCGGTCCGCGCTTGGGCAAGAACGTCCAGCAGGCCATCAAGGGTTCCAAGTCCGGCGATTGGTCCGTGAACGACGCCGGTGTGGTCGTTGCCGGCGGCTTGGAACTTGAGCCGCAGGAATACACTCTGGAAACCGTTGTTTCGGACGCCGTCGACGGCGGTTCCGCTTCCGTTGCGGTGCTGCCAGGTGGCGGGTTCGTGGTACTGAACACCGAGGTCACCCCGGAACTCGCGGCCGAGGGCCTCGCCCGTGACATGGTCCGTGCCATCCAGCAGGCACGCAAGGATGCCGGCTTCAATGTGAGCGACCGTATCAAGACCACGGTGGAAGCACAGCAGGACGTCGTGGACGCCCTTAACGCCAACGCAGGGTTGGTCAAGACCGAAACCCTGACCGTGGAACTCGACGTCCAGGTTTCGGGTGCGGGAGAACCGCAGATCACCGTAGAGAAGGCAGGGGCCTGAGCCATGACCGACGAATTCTCCGTTGAGAGCGTCTACGCCGAGCTTTTGGGCCGCGCCCCGGAAAACAAGATGGAACCGCGCCTTGCGCCGCTGTTCCGGGCCATGGATGTGCTGGGGGAGCCGAACAAGGCTTTCCCGATCATCCACATCACGGGCACGAACGGAAAAACCTCGACTGCCCGCATGATCGAGGCCGGGTTGCGCGCGCACGGTCTGAGCACGGGCCGCTACACCAGCCCGCACCTGTCCAAGGTGACCGAACGGATCAGCATCAACGGTGAACCCGTTTCTGATGACACCTTCGTGCGGATCTGGGACGAAATCCGGCCGTATCTCGAGATTGTGGACAACGAACTCGTCGCCGATGGCCAGCCCCGGTTAACCTACTTCGAGTGCGTCACCATCCTCGGCTTCGCTATTTTCGCCGACCAGCCAGTTGACGTGGCCGTGATCGAAGTCGGCCTTGGCGGCATCACCGACGCCACCAACGTCGGCGATGGACAGGTATCGGTCATCACACCGATTTCGCTGGACCACACGGACCTCCTGGGTGACACCACCGAAGACATCGCCTACGAGAAAGCCGGAATCATCAAGCCGGGAGGCTTCCTGGTAAGCGCTGCCCAGCCGGTTGACGCCGCACAGGTCCTGCTGGAAAAGGCCCGCGAAGTCGATGTGCCCTTCCGCTTCGAAGGCGTCGAATTCGGTGTCGAATCGCGCAGCGTTGCCGTGGGTGGCCAGGTTGTGACCATCCAAGGACTCGCTGGACGCTACGAAGACCTGCTGCTCCCGCTCCATGGTGCCCACCAGGCCGAGAATGCAGCTGTTGCCGTGGCTGCCTTGGAAGCCTTTTTCGGAGGCGGCGAGAAGGAACTCGACGCCGAGGTGCTTCGCGAGGCCTTCGGCACCGTGACCTCGCCCGGCCGCCTGGAAGTTGTCCGGACCGCGCCGACCATTGTGGTCGACGCAGCCCACAACCCCGACGGCATCAGGGTTTCGGCTGAGGCCATCCAGGAGGCTTTCAGCTTCAGCAAACTGGTGGTGGTGGTAGGCGTCCTGCGTGAAAAGGACGCCGAGGAAATCCTGAAAACACTCAAGGATTCACTGGGGGATCTCGCCGAGGAGTTCTGTTTCACCCAGTCCACCTCGCCACGGGCCGTTCCTGCCGCCGAACTGGCGGAGCTCGCCGTCGACCTCGGTTTCGGTGAGGAAAACGTGCACATCGCCGAGAAGCTCGATGACGCCATTGAGTGGGCCGTTGAACGTTCCGAATCGAACGACGACCTCGCAGGCGGAGTTTTGGTGACCGGTTCCATCACGGTGGTAGCGGAGGCCCGGATCCTGCTGGGAAAGGCGGGTGCCTAGCATGGCGAAAATGACCAAGGCACAGCGGGAATGGCGCCCCGGCATGCCGAAAAAGCGCCGCTCCACCAAAGTGATGTTCGCATCCACGGTGCTGCTGCTCGAAGCCTTCGTTGCGTTCTTCGGCACGCTGGCCGTGTTCGGGCTCAAGCGCGGCGAGGTCGATCCCGGCATCATCCTGGGTGTGGGCATTGCGTTGAGCGTGGTGCTGGTTCTTGCCTGCGCTGTGTTGTCCAAGCCGTGGGGCGTCGGCCTGGGGTGGGTGCTGCAGATCGTGCTCATTCTGACCGGCCTGGCAGAGCCCATGATGTTCATCGTGGGTGTCCTGTTCGCGATCTGCTGGTGGTACGGGATCCGCGCCGGCATGAGGATTGACCGCGAGGTGGCCCAGCGCGACCGCGAGCAGGCCGAATGGGACGCGGCGCACAGTGACGAAGCCGGCCCTCAAACCCCGTAAACTGGCTGGGAAACCACCTAATACATCACATTGGAGCAACTGTGAGCATTGAACGGACCCTTGTCCTGGTCAAGCCCGACGGCGTCGCCCGCAACCTGGGCGGCAGCATCCTGGCCCGCATCGAAGCCAAGGGCTACACCCTGGCCGAATTGAAGAAGGTCAACGCCACCCGCGAGCTGCTGGAGCAGCACTACGAGGAACACGTGGGCAAGCCCTTCTACGAGCCGCTGGTTGAATTCATGCTGAGCGGCCCGGTCATCGCTGCGGTTTTCGAAGGCCACCGCGTCATTGAAGGCTTCCGCTCCCTCGCCGGGACGACAGACCCGACGACGGCGGCCCCCGGAACCATCCGCGGTGACTTCGGCCGCGACTGGGGCCTGGCAGTCCAGCAGAACCTGGTCCACGGCTCCGACTCCGTTGATTCGGCAGAGCGCGAGATCAAGATCTGGTTCAACTGATCCAGCCATAGATAGCCGAAAGGTCCCGTGTTCGTTTGAACACGGGACCTTTCCTTTGGCGGCGTGGTTTTAGTAGCCCGAGGTTCCCGCGAAGACGTGGAGGAAAGCAAAGAAGATGGTGGCGATGACTGCGACGTACAGCAGCGCCACGATGATCCACCCGGAGTCACCGAGCAACTTGGCCAGTGCGGGCGGTGCCTTAATGACTCCGTGGGTGATGTTGCGGATGGTCACCCAGACGAACATGGGAATCATGACAGCCCATACCACCATGCAGAACGGGCAGAGCACGTTGATGACGTACAGGGCTTGCGACCACAGCCAGACAACGAAGGCGAAGCCCAGTGTCACGCCCGCCTGGAGCCCCAGCCAGTAGCCGCGTGAAAAGCGGGCCCCGGAGAGCAAGCCCACGGCGGTGGTGATGATGACCGCGAAGGCAACAATGCCGATAAACATATTGGGGAACCCGAAGAGCGAACTCTGCCACGTCTTCATCACGGTTCCGCAGGAAACCCACGGGTTCACATCGCACGCAGTGATGTGGTTGGGGTCCTGGAGCACCTGGAGTTTCTCCAGGACCAAGGCGCCGGACGCCAGCCATCCGATGACCCCGGTCACCAGCAGGAGCCAGGCGAAAGGCTTGTCGCGTACGGTCCTCGGCAACGTTTCCTGGTGGGTGGACGGTTGCTCCTCGGCGGTGGAGGCTTTCTTGGCCAGGTTCTCCCTGGCGGTGCTCGGCATCGCGGATCTGATCCTTTTCGACAGTGTGCCCGGCGGCCCGGGAAGTGCTCTTGGGAGGATTGTAACGCCGGAGGCTGGGCGTAGCGCCCAGCTTTTCCTCGACCAGCTTTGGCCGCCCGGTGCGACACAGCGCCCTATCGGGCAAAGTCGTACGGGTGTGAGAGAATGAAAACGGCTGGAAGCCGACCCACATTCGGATTCCGGTCCGGTGACTTGTTCCCAAGACCGCCAGCATGAGCTGGGCATGCAAGGATCACGTCGATCCTCGGTACGCCCGCCATGACAATGGACGGCACCTGGTTGTGGCAGCAGAACAACGGGTTTCAGAGCTGAGCCGCCGGTCTTCCAGGACTGCCGCACCCCAAGGATGGTGCGAACCGGAAGGCATACTATCGACTTCTGTCAACGCCTGCGGGTTTTGACAATATGTGCCCCACTGGGCGCCGGATGTGGCGGCGTCGCTGGGGCAGGAGTGTTGCCATATATGGATAATGACCAGGTTGTAGCCGTTAATGATGAGGCAGCCCCCGCGGAAACCGCGGAAGCGCCCAAGAAAACCACCAGGACCCGGCGCAAGGCTGCGCCGAAGGCAGTCGAAGAAGCAGGGACGCCCGTAGCTGAGGCTCCCGCTGCGGAAGAGGCAGCTGAAGCGACTGAGAAGCCGGTACGCCGGACCCGCGCCCGCAAAAAGGTTGAACCGGCCGAGCCGCTGCCCGGACTCGGTGACGACTCCGCCGTCGAGCAGGAAGCCACTGCCGAAAGCCAGCCCGATGCAATCGTGGAAGCTGCCCCCGAAAAGCCGGTCCGCCGTCGTCGTGCTGCCAAGCCGAAGGTAGAAGCGGAAGAGGCCCCGGTTGCGGCGGAAGTGGTCGAAGAACCTGCCGCGGAAACCACGACGCCGGATGCCGGCTCCCAGCCGGAGTCGCCTGTCGCTGAGGAAGAAGCTGTCGAGGACGCCACGCCCGCTGAAGAAGCCGCCCCTGCTGCGACGTCACTGTTCATGGAGCCCGTTTCCATCACCTCCATGATTTTCCAGGCCCCTGACCTCACCACCGTTCCGCGTGCCGCGACAGCGGAAGAGAAGGACGACGAGGCTGAAGACGACGCCGAAACCGGCGCTGAAGGCGAACTGGACGAAGGTGGCAACCGTCGTCGCCGCCGGAGCCGTGGCCGCCGTGGCCGCCGCGGGACCGAGCGCGAGAATGACAGCGAAGACAGCAGCGACTCCGGGGACGAAGAGGCTCCGGCAGCTGAAGCCCTCGAAGAGGGCGTCACGTCGCGTCGTCGTCGTCGGCGCCGCCGCGGGGATCAGGACCTTGAACTGACCGGCGGCTCGGACGACGACCCGCCCAACACGGTCACCCGTGTCCGCGCACCGCGCCCCATCACGGAAACTGCCCCCTCCAACCGGGTAGCCAGCGTCAAGGGCTCCACGCGGCTTGAGGCGAAGAAGCAGCGTCGCCGCGAGTCCCGCGAGACCGGACGCCGCCGCCAGGTGATCACGGAAGCGGAGTTCCTGGCGCGCCGCGAGTCGGTGGACCGGCAGATGATCGTCCGCCAGCGCGACGACAGAATCCAGATCGGTGTCCTTGAGGACGGCGTGCTGGCTGAGCACTTTGTGTCCAAGACGCAGCAGGACTCCCTGATCGGCAACGTGTACCTGGGCAAGGTCCAGAACGTTCTTCCGTCCATGGAAGCTGCCTTCGTGGACATCGGTCGCGGCCGCAACGCGGTCCTCTACGCCGGCGAAGTGAACTGGGACGCGGTCAACCTCGAAGGCCAGCCGCGCCGGATCGAGAACGCGCTGAAGTCCGGCGACTCCGTCCTGGTCCAGGTCACCAAGGATCCCGTGGGCCACAAGGGTGCCCGCCTCACAAGCCAGATTTCCCTCCCGGGCCGCTACTTGGTGTACGTGCCCGGTGGGTCCATGACCGGCATCTCCCGCAAGCTGCCCGACGTCGAACGCAACCGCCTCAAGCGCATCCTCAAGGACCGACTGCCGGAAAACGCCGGCGTCATTGTCCGCACCGCCGCTGAAGGTGCCTCGGAAGAAGAACTGACCCACGACATCAACCGGCTCCGCGCGCAGTGGGAAGGTATCGAAGGGCAGGCTTCCTCCACCAAGGTGCTGGCGCCGGAGCTGCTCTACGGCGAACCGGACCTTACCATCAAGGTGGTCCGCGACGTCTTCAACGAGGACTTCTCCAAGCTGATCGTCTCCGGTGACGACGCCTGGGACACCATCGAGGCCTACGTCACCTACGTTGCTCCCGACCTGGTGGGCCGGCTCGAAAAGTGGACCAAGGACCAGGACATCTTCTCCGCTTGGCGCATCGACGAGCAGATCCACAAGGCACTCGAACGCAAGGTCTTCCTGCCCTCCGGTGGTTCGCTGGTCATCGACCGCACCGAGGCCATGACCGTGGTGGACGTCAACACCGGTAAATTCACCGGCAGCGGCGGCAACCTGGAAGAGACAGTCACCAAGAACAACCTTGAAGCTGCCGAGGAAGTAGTCCGTCAACTTCGCCTGCGTGACATCGGCGGCATCATTGTCATCGACTTCATCGACATGGTCCTGGAATCCAACCGCGACCTTGTGCTGCGCCGCCTGGTTGAATGCCTGGGCCGCGACCGTACCAAGCACCAGGTTGCCGAAGTGACCTCGCTCGGTTTGGTACAGATGACACGCAAGCGCATGGGTACCGGACTCCTTGAAGTTTTCGGAGAGCAATGCGAGCACTGCGCAGGCCGGGGTGTCGTGACGCACGACGAGCCCGTGGAGCACCGCCGCGCCAACGTTGTGGCCGCCGAGCAACACCGTCCCAACACCGAGGCCCAGCAGCCTGCCGCCCGCACCGAACGCAAGCGCCGCCGCGGCAAGGGCGGAGCGCAGGGCGCTGTCGAGGCACCCGCCCAGGCCCACACGGTACCCGCCGCCCCGGCCGCACCGGTTGCACACCCGGAACCGCAGGATCCTGCGCGCCAGGCGAAAGCTGAAGCGACAAGGGCAGCCTTGGCAACCATCGCGGCGGCCGCGCATGCTGCCCACCTTCACGATGACGAAATCCACAAGGCCGAAGAGCTGGCCCGGGCTGCCGGACAGCACGACGCCGGTGCGGGACCCGTTGGCGCTGTGGCAGTGGACGCTCCGGCGGACCAGGCCGCAGAGGCCCACGAGGCTGCCGTCCGTGAAGCACGCTCCACCCCGGTGCTGCGTTTCGGCGGCGAAGAGGTTGCGTTGCCGTTCGTCGAACACCACGACGAGCCGCAGAGCTCCGAGCCCGCCATGAGCTTGGACCGTTTGGCTGAGGCGTTCTCGCACCTCGGGGCCGCTCCGGCGGCCGAGGAAGAGGGCACCCAGGAAAGTGCAGCGGCTCCGGCCGCCGCAGCCCGGGTTCCCGCGTCAGAGGAAGCTCCTTCGGCTTCGCGTGGCCGCCGGGGCCGCCGGAACCGCAGTGCCAGCAGGGCACAAGGTGCAGCCAACGAGACCAGTGTTGAGCACCACGAGGAAGCTGCTTCGGCTGCCCAGGGTTCAGCCCACGAGTCCAAGGCGCCGGCAGAACCGGTCAGAAAGCCGGCTTCAGAGGGACCCATCATCCTTGGTGTCGGCGTGCCGGCTTCCGAGCTCTGATCGACCCAGCGGTTCCAAGGGCCCTGTAATATCCGCCAAGAGCGGGCATTGCGGGGCCCTTGCCATTACCGGTGCGTTAGGCTGGGGGACTGACACGGGGTGCCAGGCGTTGGGCCGGGCTGAGATCCAGACCCGTTGAACCTGTCCGGTTAGCACCGGCGAAGGGATGTCCTCATGGCTGAGTTGTCGTATTCCTCTGTGTACCCGTTGGTGACTGACCGCAGGCAGACCCCGCGGGTACTGAGCATCGCAGGTTCCGATCCCTCCGGAGGAGCCGGAATCCAGGCAGACCTGAAGAGCATCGCCGCGCACGGCGGCTACGGAATGGCTGCCATCACTGCCCTGACTGCACAGAACACCCAGGGTGTCAGTGCGGTGCACGTACCTCCGGTGGAGTTCCTGCGGCAACAGTTGACCGCGATCAGCAGCGACATCGCCATCGATGCCGTCAAGATCGGGATGCTGGGGGACGCAGAGGTGATCGATGAAGTCCGCAGGTGGCTCGGGGAAGTGCGTCCCGCCGTCGTCGTCCTTGACCCGGTGATGGTAGCCACCAGCGGTGACCGCCTCCTGACGGAGTCGGCAGGGGACGCTCTTCGTTCCCTTCTTCCGTTGGCGGACCTCATCACGCCCAACCTGCCGGAGCTTGCCATCCTGTTGGGCGAGCCTGAGGCGCCCGATTGGGCGTCGGCCCTGGAACAAGGCAAGCGACTGGCCGCAGAGTGCGGCAACACCGTGCTGGTCAAGGGCGGGCACTTGGCGGGATCGGAGTGTCCGGACGCGTTGATCAACACCGGTGGCTTGTTGGAACAGGACATCGTGGAGGTAGCCGGTCCCCGGATTGACACAAAGAACAGCCATGGCACTGGGTGCTCGTTGTCTTCGGCGCTGGCTACGGTCCAGGTACGTACGGGTGACTGGGAAGCTTCGCTGCGAGAGGTGAAACCGTGGCTGCTCCAAGCGCTGAGGGGGTCAGCTGGGTTGGAGGTGGGCGAAGGCAACGGGCCCGTGGACCACTTCCACCACCAGCGCAAGCTCCACACCGGCGGGTTCGCTGCCACGTTGTGGAAAGAGGCCGTCCCTGAACTTGAAAGAATCCATGAGCTGAACTTCATCCAGGAACTGCAGTCCGGGCAGTTGCCTGAGACGGCGTTCAGCTACTACCTGGCACAGGACGCCATCTATTTGAATGGCTATTCCCGCGTGCTGGCCCGGGCAGGTGCCTTGGCGCCGACTGAAGAGGAACAGCTTTTCTGGGCCAAGGGCTCCCAGCAGTGCCTGGAAGTTGAATCCGAACTGCACAGGAACTGGCTGAGCACCCGTGAGGCGTCGGACGTGACCGGGCCGGTGACCAAAGCCTATGTGGACCACCTGCTGGCCGCTTCGACGTCGGGCAGCTACGCAGTGGTCCTGGCCGCGATCCTCCCTTGCTACTGGTTGTACGCGGAGGTGGGGCAAAAGCTCCACGCCGCTTTTGTGGAGGCTGGCGCGTCAGCCGCCCATCCTTACGCGGAGTGGCTGAGGGCGTATGCCGACGAGGCCTTTGCCGCCGCTACCCGCGAGGCCATCACCTTTACCGACGCAGCGGCCGTCGCAGCCTCTGATCGTGAGCGGCTGGACATGCTCGAGGCCTTCCGGCAGTCCTGCCGCTACGAGACCGCGTTCTTCGATGCTCCCCGGCTTTACGCCCTGGGCCATGCGGCAATCGGGTAGCAAGGCCGGTTTGCTCCGCGCGCCGGATCGCGTGAAGCGTTGCCGGACCTGTAGGCTGTATGGGCACGGTGCCGGGAGAGTCCGTTACGACTCGTGACGCAAGTCACGTGGCAGCCTCCGGATCCGGCCTCATTTGCAGCTGAGGGTCAAACTAGCGTAATCTTGATCTTCGGTGCTTACGCCAACACTTGGGTTATGCCCCGTGGAATTGTCCATGGGATGACTCGCGGGCTTCGAACAGGAGTCCACGGCGTTGAGGCACAGCGCGAACCCAGCCTGATTTTTCGGCTCCGGGTTCCGCACGCAAATTTAGTTATAAACGTCGAGAGAAGTGAGTACCCAAGTGGTGTACGCGATTGTCCGCGCAGGCGGCCGCCAAGAAAAAGTTTCCGTTGGAGACTACGTAACGCTGAACCGCGTCCCCGGTGGAGCCGGCAGCACGCTTGAGCTGCCCGCCTTGCTCCTGGTTGACGGCGACAAGGTCACCTCCGCTGCTGCGGAACTGGCCAACGTCAAGGTCACGGCTGAAATCCTCGAAGACCTCCGTGGTCCGAAGATCGTCATCCAGAAGTTCAAGAACAAGACCGGCTACAAGAAGCGTCAGGGTCACCGTCAGGAACTGACCAAGATCAAGATCACCAGCATCGCGTAACTTTCGTTACCGCTGTTCAGATTTTCAGTTTCCCAGAAATTTAGAGGCAGGCATTTCAGATGGCACACAAAAAAGGCGCGAGTTCCACTCGCAACGGTCGTGACTCCAACGCACAGTACCTGGGCGTCAAGCGCTTCGGTGGTCAGGTAGTTTCCGCCGGCGAGATCATCGTCCGCCAGCGTGGAACCCACTTCCACCCCGGTGCAGGCGTTGGCCGCGGTGGCGACGACACCCTGTTCGCCCTGCAGGCCGGTGCGGTTGAGTTTGGTACTCGCCGCGGCCGTCGCGTAGTGAACATCGTTGCTGCTGCAGCTGCAGAGTAACAACAAGTTCTGAACCGGTGGAGCGGGCCAAACGGCCCGCTCCACCGTTCTTTTAACCGCATTACAATCGACTAGGGCGCCCCGGGCGCACTGGTTTTGCAACAGCGCTGGCAACAGCAACAACGCTGGAAACAGCAACTGAGGAGATCCACGTGGCGAGCTTTGTAGACCGGGTAGTACTGCATGTATCCGGCGGAACCGGCGGCCACGGCTGTGTCTCCGTGAAGCGCGAGAAGTTCAAGCCGCTCGGTGGTCCCGACGGAGGCAACGGCGGCAATGGCGGCGACGTCATCCTCCGCGTCTCCGCGCAGACAACCACGTTGCTGGACTACCACCACGCACCCCACCGCCACGCCACCAACGGTGGCCCAGGCATGGGCGACTGGCGCGGTGGCAAGAACGGCGAAACCCTCATTCTTCCCGTGCCTGACGGCACTGTGGTCAAGACCAAGGACGGCGAGGTCCTGGCCGACCTCGTCGGTGAAGGCACCGAGTATGTTGCAGCCGCTGGTGGCCAGGGCGGCCTCGGCAACGCGGCCCTGTCATCGCAGAAGCGCCGGGCCCCTGGTTTCGCGCTGCTCGGCATCGAAGGCGAATCCAGCGACATCGTCCTGGAACTGAAGTCCATTGCCGACATCGCACTCGTCGGTTTCCCGTCCGCCGGCAAGTCGAGCCTGATTGCCGCCATGTCCGCCGCGCGCCCGAAGATTGCGGACTACCCCTTCACCACCCTGATTCCCAACCTCGGCGTGGTGGAAGCGGGCGATGTCCGCTTTACCATCGCCGATGTCCCGGGCCTCATCGAAGGTGCCAGCGAAGGCAAGGGCCTTGGCCACAACTTCCTGCGCCACGTCGAGCGTTGCGCGGCTCTTGTCCACGTCCTTGATTGCGGCACGCTGGAATCGGACCGCGATCCTTTGTCCGACCTCGCCATCATCGAAGCCGAACTTGAGAAGTACGCGGTGGACATGAGTTATGCCGGCGCCGACGGCGAAGTTGTTCCGTTGAACGAGCGCCCCAAGCTGGTCGTTCTCAACAAGGTGGACCTTCCTGACGGCAAGGACATGGCAGAGTTTGTCCGCCCCGACCTCGAAGCACGCGGTTACCGCGTCTTCGAAGTGTCGGCGACCAGCCACGCGGGCCTGCGCCAGCTCGGATTCGCCATGGCTGAGATCGTCAAGGCCGCGCGCGACGCCGTCCGGACCGCTCCGCCGAAGGTGGCTGCGCCGGTCCTGCGGCCGCGTGCCGTCAACGAATCCGGCTTCAAGATCCGCCGTGAGGAAAAGAACCTCGAACCGCTGTTCCGCGTTCTGGGCGAAAAGCCCGTGCGCTGGGTCAAGCAGACCGACTTCACCAACGAGGAAGCCATCGGCTACCTCGCCGACAGGCTCGCGAAGCTTGGCGTTGAGACTGAGCTGTTCAAGGTCGGCGCCAAGCCTGGCGACACCGTGGTCATCGGTGAGGATGATGGCGTCGTCTTCGACTGGGAGCCCACCATGATGGCCGGTGCCGAACTGCTGGCAACGCCGCGAGGCACCGACATCCGTATCGCCGACATCGGCGACCGGCCCACCCGCTCGCAAAAGCGCGAAGAGCAGATCGAGCGCCGCGAAGCCAAGGCTGCCGCACGTGCTGAGCTCGAAGCCGAGCGCAAGGCGGGCATTTGGACTGAATCCGTCAGCGGTCGCCGTGCGCGGACAGTGAGGGAGAGCACCCTGGATTCCGGTGATGACGACTAGGACCGTCGAAGCTCCCGGGGAAGCGGCAGGATTGGAACGCCAAGGGATAGCTGACGCCAAACGGATTGTGGTCAAGGTGGGATCCTCCTCCTTGACCAGCATCAAGGGCGGCATCTCGGAGAAATCCCTGACCCAACTGGTCAATGCCCTCGCCGGTAAGCGAAACGCAGGCACTGAGATCATCCTGGTGTCTTCGGGCGCCATCGCCGCCGGATTGGCACCCTTGGGCCTGGCAAAACGGCCCAAGGACCTCGCCACGCAGCAAGCAGCAGCGAGCGTCGGTCAGGGACTCCTCATGGCGCGCTACACGCAGGCCTTCAACGCCCACGGGGTCACTGTGAGCCAGGTTCTGCTGACAGCCGATGACCTGATGCGCCGAACCCAGCACACCAACGCCTTCCGTGCCTTGGACCGATTGCTGAACCTCGGTGTGGTGCCGGTGGTCAATGAAAATGACACCGTGGCCACCCACGAAATCCGTTTTGGCGACAACGACCGCCTCGCGGCACTCGTGGCGCACCTCGTCCGCGCCGACGCGCTCGTGTTGCTCTCCGACGTCGACGCCGTCTATGACGGTCCTCCCTCCCAGGGTGCCCGTCGCATCCCGCTGGTCCGCGGCCCCCAGGATCTGGAGGACGTGACCATCGGCAAGGCCGGCAAGGCCGGTGTCGGAACCGGTGGCATGATGACTAAAGTCGAGGCCGCCTCCATCGCCGCGGGCTCCGGCATCCACGCATTGGTAACTTCCACGGCCAACGCCGCAGCCGCCCTTGCGGGCGAGGACGTCGGAACCTGGTTCGCGGTGAACGGCAACCGTAAACCTGTCCGCCTTCTGTGGCTGGCCCATCTGGCTACGGTTCACGGCAGGTTGACCCTCGACGACGGCGCCGTGAAGGCCGTGCGCGACCGGCACCGCTCGCTGCTTCCGGCAGGAATCGCGGGGGTCAGCGGTGACTTCGAAGCCGGGGATCCCGTGGAGATGGTGTCACTGGACGGGAGCATCGTGGCCCGTGGCCTGGTGAACTACTCATCCCAGGAGCTTCCCCGCATGCTGGGCCGGACCACGCAGGAGCTTGGCCAGTCCCTGGGGCAGGGCTATGACCGTGAAGTTGTTCATGTTGACGATCTGGTGCTTCTGCAGAGGCCCCGCTCATCTAAACTGGGTGCATGACTGAAGCGCTGACCCCTGACGCCCCCGTGATTTCCGACGTTACCGGTACCACCGGCCACGCACCGGAGAGCCCTGCGGCAGGACGCCTTCCGTTGTCACCGGAAGAGCTTGAGGCTGCCGTCCACGCCATTGCCGACCGTTCACGCAAGGCTGCCCGCCGCCTTGGACAGGCAAACCGTGCGTGGAAGGACCGTGCGCTTCGTGCCATCGGTGCCGCCTTGCTGGAGAACCGTAAGCAAGTACTCGAGGCCAACGCCAAGGATGTCGCCGCGGGCCGCTCCAACGGCACCTCCGCAGCGCTTCTTGACCGCCTCACGCTGACTCCGGAGCGTATTGACGGCCTGGTTGCTGCGTTGGAGAACCTGGCCGGCTTGCCCGATCCCGTGGGCAATGTGGTCAGGGGGCAGACGCTGCCCAACGGCCTTCGCCTTCGCCAGGTCAACGTCCCCATGGGCGTTGTCGCTGCCATCTATGAAGCCCGTCCCAACGTCACGGTCGACATTGCCGGCCTGGCCCTGAAGAGCGGCAATGCGGTGATCCTCCGGGGTGGTTCTGCTGCCGCGAACACGAACGAGGCCTTGGTCCGGATCCTCCGCGACGCGCTGGATTCGGTGGGGCTTCCCGCTGATGCCGTCCAGACAGTCGACCAGTACGGCCGCGAGGGTGCCAACGTCCTGATGCGGGCCCGTGGCCGTGTTGATGTCCTCATTCCCCGGGGCGGACGGGACCTCATCCAGACCGTGGTGAACAACTCTTCGGTTCCCGTCATTGAAACCGGAGAAGGCAACGTCCACATCTTCATCGACGAATCTGCCGGTGAAGAGATGGCCGTGGAGATTCTCCTCAACGCAAAGACCCAGCGTCCCAGTGTTTGCAACACCGTGGAGACGCTGCTGGTGCACTCGGGTTCCACCACGCTGCCGGCGGTTGCGGCCGCCCTGCGGAAAGCCGGAGTGACGCTCCACGTCGACGACCGGATTGCTGCGGCGCTTGGCAACATTGTCGACACCGTTCCCGCTGACGACGACGACTGGGCCACTGAATACATGGACCTTGACCTCGCAGTGGCCATGGTGGACAGCCTGGATGACGCCGTAAAGCACATCCGCAAGTGGACCACCGGACACACTGAAGCAATCTTGACGAACAACCTGGCCAACGCCGAACGGTTCATCGCCGAGATCGACTCCGCTGCCGTGATTGTGAATGCATCGACCCGGTTTACCGACGGCGGCGAACTCGGCCTGGGTGCCGAGGTCGGCATCTCCACGCAAAAGCTTCACGCCCGCGGCCCCATGGGCCTGAGCGAATTGACCACCACAAAGTGGATCGTGCAGGGCGAAGGCCAAGTCCGCGGCTAGCAACGCGGTAACATAGAACAGAAGCCAGGAACGGCGGGGAGTCCCGCCGTCGAAATCCTTTGAGAACCAACTAGGGGAGAAGATGCTGTTTCAGCAGATCGCCACGTCCATTGCCGCCCAGACAGAAGGCGGCCACGAGGAACTCGCCCCGTTGTGGGCCGAGCCGTGGGTCTTCGGCGTCTCCATGTTTGCCCTCCTGCTGGTTCTTATGTTCGTAACCCTGTCCTACACCAACCTGGGCAACCGCCACGAGGCAGTGGAAGAGCACGCTGACCCGCACCGCCAGCACCCGAACAAGCACACCCACGGCCAGGGCCACTAACATTATTGCCGCAACACCTCGCGCGGAGTCGGAGCGCAGGCTTCGGCTGGGCGTGATGGGTGGAACCTTCGATCCCATCCATCACGGCCACCTTGTGGCTGCTAGTGAAGTCGCAGCCAAGTTCGACCTCGACGAAGTCGTTTTCGTGCCTACGGGTCAGCCGTGGCAGAAGTCGCACAAACTGGTCAGCGAACCTGAGCACAGGTACTTGATGACTGTCATCGCCACTGCGTCAAACCCCCGGTTCACCGTCAGCCGTGTCGACGTGGACCGGCCAGGCCCGACGTTCACCATCGACACCTTGCGCGATCTTCGGGCCCAGCGTCCGGATGCGGACCTGTTCTTCATCACGGGCGCGGATGCATTGGCGCAGATCTTGTCCTGGAAAGATGTCGACGAACTCTGGTCCTTGGCCCACTTCGTGGGAGTGACCCGGCCCGGGCACGAGCTGAATGACCTCGGGCGGACTGACGATGTCAGCCTGCTGGAAGTTCCTGCCATGGCGATCTCCTCCACGGATTGCCGTATCCGTGTCGGTGCCGGCAACCCTGTGTGGTACCTGGTGCCGGATGGCGTTGTGCAGTACATCGCCAAGTATGGACTGTATGCGCCGGACGCCGTACCAGGAGAACTGTCACCGGCACTTTCCGGATCAGACGACCAAGCACGTACTGAATGAGTTTCTAATATGAGCAGCCAGGAACAGCGACCTATCCGCAGCAGGCGTGAACTTCGCCGCGCCCGGGAAGAGAACCCTGAGGCCCAGCCGGAGGCCATCGCGCCCCAGCAGGCAGATGCCGCCGTCGGCGCAGAGCGTTCAAATGCCCGGAACCGCCGTGCCGCCGATGCTCCCGTAGATGCATTGGGGGGTGCAGCACAGGAACGCTCGTCCCAGATCCGGGCACGTGACCGTGCAGCCCTGCGGACCATCAAGGAACTCGCCGACAAGGAAGAGCAGCTGTCCGGTGGCGGTCCGCCCACGCGTCGGCAGCTTCGGCTTCAGCAGCTTCAGGCAGAAGTCGCCACGTCAATGAACCCGGTTGTTCCTTTGCCGGGCGCCAAGGGCGAGGCCGCGCTCAAGGATGGCGGCGAGCAGCAAGCCCCTGAAGGGCAGCAAACATCTGAACAGCAGCAGGATGCTGCGCAGCAGCAAGACGCCTCGCAGCCAAAGAAAGCTGCGCCCTCCGACGGTCCCAAGGGACCTGCGGAGTCGGAGATGTCTGTGGAACAGGCGCTGGCCGTCCGCGAACTGATTGCTGCGCAGGTCCAGAACCAGACCTCCAAGCTTGAACATATCGCCGAGCAGGATCCGTTGGCTGTTGATCCTGATGTCCTGGCCCAGCAGATCGCCTTGGCTGAGCGCGCGGCGGTGCTGAACAAGCGCGCTGCAGCAAAGCAGAAGCTTGCCGAGCAGAACCAAGCCGGACCAACCCCAGCCGGGCCAAACCAGGCCGGGCAGGGCAAGGACAAGTCCACATCGGCCGGTCCTTCAACGGCGAACAATTTGGCGATGGTGACTCCGCTGGAGTTCGTCAAGGTCCCCGGCGTCGAACGTCCGGTGATGAAGCGTCCCAGCACGACGTTCGTTCCCGTGGTCACCTCGTCGGGTCCGAAGCTCGATTCCGGTCGGGCTCCGGCCAAGGAACGCGCCCCGCGTGGCCGCGCGGGAGTCCTGGCAAGGGCCGAGGCAGTAGCCAGATCGGCCAGGAACAAGTCCGCGGCAAAGGTTGTCCCCGGTGAAGAATCGCAGAGGCCGCCCGTTTCTGCCAGCACCGCCTACGGCCTGGATCCCTTGGACGCGAACACCGCCGGCCTGGCCAGGGCCCAGCGGAACCGCTTGCTGCAGTACGGCGTCCTGGCACTGGGCCTCGTGGCCCTGATCGTCGGCATCATCATGATTACCAGCGGATAGTTCCGCCCCACACGGCTTACGCCATTTCACGGCCACGCGCCACAACTAGGAGTTCCCTTGTCTGCACACGAACAATCCATCACTCTCGCCCGTCACGCTGCACGTGCTGCAGCCGACAAGCTGGCAGAAGACATCGTCGCCCTGGATGTCAGCGAACGCCTGGCACTGACGGATGTTTTCCTCATCGCCTCCGCTCCCACCGAGCGGCAGGTCAATGCCATTGTGGATGGGATCGAAGAAGAGCTGCTTAAGCAGGACCTTCGCCCGGTCCGCCGTGAAGGCCGTTCGGAGGGCCGGTGGGTCCTCCTTGACTACGCCGACATCGTTATCCACGTACAGCACGCCGAAGACCGCGTGTTTTACGCCCTGGAGCGCCTGTGGAAGGACTGCCCTGTGGTTGACCTTGAGCTCGACGACGCGGTCCAGGCGAAGACCACGGCAGCTGAGGATTCCGAAGCCTAGGAACAGTGCCCATGCCGAATATGCCCGATTTGGAATTTTCGGAAATGCTGTTCTAAGATATTTGAGTTGCTTCGGCGCGGATGGCCCCAAAGGTCAGGCGCCAGGCGGCAAGAATATGGGGCTGTGGCGCAGCTGGTAGCGCACCTGCATGGCATGCAGGGGGTCAGGGGTTCGAGTCCCCTCAGCTCCACCATATTGGTCCAGCGGAAAGCAGGACAAAAAGGAGAGCTACCAATTTGGTAGCTCTCCTTTTTCATGTCCGTCGTTAATCCAAGCGCGCCGACAGGACCATTCCCGTTAGCTCATTGCGGGCTCGTCCTCTTCCGTACGCACGGAGCCCATTGACTCGTGCCGCCGAATTACCCTGCCCAGTGCCACACAGCATAGGGCGGACAGGAACAAAGGGACTGCGAAGAGATAGAAGATGGTAACCGGCGGTATCCCGGCAGCTATCAGATATCCCACCAGAATCGGCGCGACGATCGAGACCAGGCGTCCAACCCCGATCATCCAACCGAACCCTGATGCCCGTGCCTTCGCGGAATATAAAGGGGGCACAATCGTGTAGTAGCCGGCCACGCCTGCGTTGGTGAGCATTCCGACGAGTGTTGCAATGGCCAAGGCCAGGCCTGTGGCGCCGAACGAGCCGGCAAAGGCGATGTAGGCGAAGCCGGCAACCACCAGGCAGAGGGCGTTCAGGAGTCGGCTCTTGACCCAGGTCGAAAGAACGCCGAATCCCAGGGCCCCTACGATGCCGCCAGTGCTGACGAGAATTCCAGCGGTGACGCCGAGCTGGTTGTCACCTGCTGCTTCGGCCATGATTTTGGGAGTCCACGTGTTGGCGAAGTAGAACGCTGCAATGAGGAACGCGTACCCGGTCCACATAAGGAGCGTCTTGCCCAACATTTTGGAACCGAAGACCTCCCTGAAGACATTCTCGGAATTTTCCCGCAAGGAATGGGCAGCTGGAAGCTCTGTCAGCTGCGGGCGGCCCATCCTGCCGAGAATCTTGTTAATCGCCGGGAGCGAGCGGTCGGTACCCTTCTCGGCCAGGTATTCAAGCGATTCGGGCAGGAGGAACCAGCTGGCAACCAACATCGCCACACTGACGACCGCGCCGAAGGCAAATGCTGCCCGCCAGCCGTAGGAGGCAATCAACGACCCGGCGATAACACCGCCGACGGCTCCACCGATCGGGTATCCCGCGGAGAAGATCCCCATGGCCATGCCACGCCGGCGGTCCGAGGAGTATTCGGAAACAAGGACGCTGAGATTGGCAATCATGCCGCCAATGCCCAGTCCGGTGAAAACCCTGAAGGCGATCAGCTGGGGAACATCTGCCGCCGTAACGGACAAGATCATGCCAACGGAAATAATCGACAATGCAACCAGGGTCAGGTTCCTGCGCCCGATCCTGTCCGCCAAGGGCGTCAACAGGATGGAGCCGGCCGACATGCCGAACAGCCCGGCACTGAGGAGGTAGCCCAACTCGATGGGCGGTACTTTCCATTCGGCCGAAAGCGTCGGGGCTGTGAAGGACATGACCAGGACGTCGAAGCCGTCGATCATGATGAGGATAAGGCAGATAGTTACGGTCACTATCTGAAAGCGACTCATGGGTGAGTTCTTGATCTCACTCTTTACGTCCACGGTAAACCTTTCTTGGAGATACTTCGTCGTATCGTGCCGTCCACCGTCGGGGCGTGGAGCGGATAGGGCATCGAGACGGTGCTGATGTCCGGGGTAACAGGGTTCAGGAAACGTCGATCGTCAGGACGGCCGGGAATCCTTGTGTCTTGGAGGGAGGGGGAGAGCTGACGGCGCGGGAAACGCAGCAGCACATCTTTTCGGTCGCATGCTGTTGTCGCTGGCTGTAGAACACGTCACGGTGATCGAGAGTGCCTTGGAGATCCAGGATCCGCACTTCGCACAGCCCGCATTCGCCTTTGCGGCAATCGAACATCATGTCGACGCCTGCTTCTTCGAGTGCCTCGAGCATGGAGCGTCCACGGCCGACGGTGGCTTCGACACCCAGACGCGGGATGTTGACGATGAACTCTTCGGGGTCGTACCACCCCGAGTTGCCAAACGTCTCGTAGCGCAGGTTGGGCAGAGAAAGGCCATGTTCTCCCCACGCGCGGCGCACGGCGTCCATGAGACGGATCGGACCACACATGTAGAGCTCGGTCGTCGCGTCGAGCTCTCCCACCAGGCTGCGGACGTCCAGGCCGTTGCCTTCGTTATCGACATGAAGCCGGAGCCGGTTTCCGTGTGAGTCCCGCAGCTCTTTCAGATACGCCATTGCGGCTTGGCTGCGCCCGACATAAATCACTGTGTAGTCGGCCTTGACGCTGCGAAGCACGGTGGCCATGTTCATGATGGCGGTAATGCCGATACCCCCAGCCAGAAGCACGTATCGCTGCGCCCCGATCCGGAGAGGGAAGTTCTGCAGCGGCTGCGTCATGCGCAGCGTGTCGCCGGCCTGGAGCATATGCATGAACACAGAGCCGCCTCGGGAAGCGGGGGCCTTCAAAACACTGATGACCAGGCGGCCACCATCCTCTGAGCACTCTACGACGGAATAGGAACGCTTCTCCTGCGAGCCGTCAACACTGACCATAACGTCAACGTGGGATCCCGGTTCTGCGGAAATCGGCAGGGATGGCGCGAGTTCAATCCGCCTGATGCCTGCGGCGACATCGACCGCTGCGGTGACTGTCGCGGACTGCCAGACTTCAGTGTTGTTTGCTGCCATTGTCTTTTCTCCTCGAAGCCAGTGTTCTCAGAGCGCGGCGGCGGCCAGTCGGCCCTCGGCGTCGAGCATCCGCTCTATCATCCGGCGCACCCACATTCCTCCAGCGTCGATGTTGAGGCTGTAGAACTCGTAGTCGGGGTTGGCGTCGATGGCTTCCTGCTGTGCGGTCAGCATGGCTTCGTCCTCTGCAAAGACGCCGTCGACTCCGTCGCGCAATTGCGTGGTGATCAGCTGGCTGTCCAGGCAGTAGTTGCGCATGAAGGCCCAGAAGTAGTGGCACGTCTTGTCGGTTTCAGGACTGATCGTGTTCATCACGTAGCCGTTCACGCCTTGGCTGCGGTCGCCGTCAGGGGCACCGGAACCCGCCTTGGCGACGCCGACGTCGATCCGGATTGTCGCTGGTGCCTCGTAGCGGATGATCTGCCACCGGTCGACCCGCCCGGTGAACCCTGGGAACTTGTCCCGCATGTTCTTGAGCCAGAAGGGCGGGGGCTCGATATCGAGCATCCACCGGGTAACGGTGACGGTCCGACCGTCATGGGTGACAACGAAATCCGACTCACTCAATTCCTCCTGGCCGATGCTGGAGGAGTGGACGAATTCCTCATGGGTGAGATCCATCAGGTTATCGAGTACCAGCTGGTAGTTGCACGGAGCGTAGATCAGTTGTCCGTCGCCGGCCCATTCCGGACTGTCCATCTGGTGCATGTCCGGGATGAGGTCAGGGTCCGCTTTTCCGGGATCGCCCAACCAGACCCAAACGAACCGGTACCGTTCGACCACGGGAAAGGAGGGGACAGTGGCGGAGGGATTGATGGTCTCTTGCGCAGGCATGGAAGTACAGCGGCCTGCGGAGTTGTACCGGATGCCGTGGTACGGACACTGGATCTCGTCCCGCCCCACCACCTTCCCCATTGACAAGGGAGCCAGCCGATGCCAGCAAGCATCGGCAAGAGCAACAGCTTTGCCATCCTCGGTGCGATAGAGTGCCAGCGGCCTGTTGGCGATGCGGCGTGCCATGGGTTTACGGGTCACCTCGTGATCCCAAGCGGCGACGTACCAAGCGTTCACAGGATGCCCAAGAACCTTGCTGGTGGTGGAACTGCTGGACTGAAGCACAGTCATCGTTGACCTTTCGCAAAATTTCCAAATGCGCCCAACTATCTATGGCCATAGATGGTGGGGTGCGTCACACACTATCTATAGATATAGTGATTGGCAAGACCTTGAAAGGAACTTCTCATGAGTCTCCGCCACGCCATCCTGGCCTTGCTTTCGGTTGAGCCGATGACCGGATACGACCTCGCCAAACGCTTCGGGTCCTCCGTGGGCTTCGTGTGGCACGCCCCGGATTCCCAGATTTATCCGGAATTGCGCAAGATGGAAAAAGGCGGGCTGCTGACGGCGGAGGAGGTTTCCTGGGGGCCCCGGGGCAAGAAGACGCAATATAGGATCACCGGGGAGGGCAGGGATGTCTTCCGTGAGTGGATGTATTCACCGTTGGAGTACTCGCGTGAGCGGGACCCTGTTCACCTGAAGGCCGCCTACCTTGAATGGGTGGAACCGGAGGCTGCGAGGGACCATATGCGGGCGCATATCGACTATCACGCCATGCGTCGCGACCAGTGGCTGCTCATGATCGGGGAATTGAAGTCCGGCACCAATGAGATGTTGAACAAGCGATTGGCCGTGACTCCCAAGGCCGACCACCAGCGCACCATTGAATACAAGATCTTTACCTATGAAGGCCTGGTCGCTCGAGCCGAGACGGAGATTGAATGGGCGAAGCGAGGGCTCAAGCTCATAGATGACCTGGCGGAACCGGAAAAATCCACACATCCCGGGCAGGAGTAGGGCCGGGCCGGAACGGCTAGCTGACGGGCGCGAGTGCCGGCAGCATGAATTCCCACATGTGTTCTATCCGCATCAGCACGTCCTCGCGCCCGGTGAGCACGTCCGACACCATCTGGACGCCCGTGAAGGACGCCACCAGGTACCGGCTGAAAGCAGCCGGATCCAGATCCGGCCGCACTGTTCCCTCAGCTTTTGCTTCCTCGAGCAGCTGCTGGACCGTACCAATCCAGTCCTCGTACCGGCCCGAGACATCGGCCTGGAATGCCGAGGCTTCGAAGGTCAGTCGGATACCTGCCTGGACGATTGGCTCATCGAGCAATTGCCGTCCGAACATCCTGCAGAGGCTGATGATTTTATCCAGTGCCGGGGTCTCCGAGCCGAGAATGGCCGACCCCGCCGCCAGGACAATGGAGTGCTGTTCCTCGATGACCGCCAATGCGAGATCCCGCTTGGATGAGAAGTGGAAATACAGGGCCCCCTTCGTCACCGCGGCATTCTTGATGATGTCCGAGAGGCTCGCGTTTCCGTAGCCGGTGGCGGCAAAGACGGCGGCGGCGCCCTCAATGACAGCCAGCCGGGTTTCCTTCGCGCGTTGTTGCTGTGGCAAGGGTGGGCCTCTCAACCATAGGGGCGACGGAGGACGGACCGCCGTCGAGACTTCACAACGCTACCACCGTCATCATCGAAAACCGACTGGACGGTTTTGTTTTCCATCGTCTGGATTCTAGACTTCTTACAGCGCATCCAACGGGAGGTTTCCGGGCGGCCGGTTTTGGGGGGAGGTGCGGTGGTTATATCCACGCACCTCGGCCGCGCGGGCCTCCCGGTGGATGGTCGGCCAGCGTGACAGAGGTCACCTTCAGGCGATTTCTCTTCCGCTGGGATTGTGGTTAGTATTGACGAGTTGCTTCGGCCGGAAGGGAAAACTTCCAGCCAAAGTCAGCAAATCCGGGGCTGTGGCGCAGCTGGTAGCGCACCTGCATGGCATGCAGGGGGTCAGGGGTTCGAGTCCCCTCAGCTCCACTCCGGAAAAAAGACCCCGCTCGTAAGAGCGGGGTCTTTTTGCTTCGGTCATCTGGTCGCCTTCGTGGGAACTGCTATGTGAGGGCTTTGGCAAATTCAGCGCCGCTGACGAATTCGATGCCCTGGAACGGCCGGTCGCCCACCACCCGCGCGTTGTGTCCGGGAGGTATGGAGTAGGAGGCGCCCGGGGTAATGCTGATCTTCGCGCCGTCGTTTGTCTCCACTTCCAAGGAACCGGAAACGCAGAATCCAACGTGGCTGAGCTGGCAGGAATCAGTTCCCACAGCCGGCTTGATACAGTCGGCCCACGACCAGCCCGGATCAAAGGTCATGCGGGCGATGGTGTAATCTCCCACAGTGACAAGCTCCACTGCAGTTTTGTCCGCGTGGCGCGTTTCATCGGGGGAGTTGTGGGACTTCACTTCAAGGTTCGTGACAACATTGACACTCATGGCTTCTCGCAAAGGACTGGGAGCCGGATGACATGCAGTCCCGGTGCCCGGCTCCTGGGGTCACCGTGACATATGCCGGCCACCCTCGGAATCAACAGCTGGTTCCCGAGGCAGGTCAGGTGTTTGCGTGATGCACGCTTAAGCTTCCTCCGAAGCACCCATAAAGTCGATACGCCGGCTCCGCCCGGTGACCAAATAAGAAAGCGGGAACCTCAAAGTGACGGAGCTGGATCTGGAGACCGTCTTTGGCGCATTGAGCAGGTTTCCAGATGTTGAAGCTGACAACCTGCAGGCTTTCGACGCCACTGACAGGCTTCTGCTGGAAACCGCCGCGGATTTCAGCTCTTCCGATACCAGGATCGTCGTCATCGGCGACCGTTACGGTGCCTTGACGTTGGGTGCCCGGCTGAGGCTCGGCGTCGACCATGTCCGCGTCCACCAGGACCTCTTCACGGGGAGGCTGGCGCTGAAGCGCAACGCAGATGGGACCGGGGCGGCAGGACACTACAGCTCTCATGAGCTCGGAAAAGAGCTTTTGGAGGGTGCGGACCTGGTGCTCCTGCAGTTGCCAAAGTTCTTGGCTGAGTTGGAGGGAATCGCCGACGCCGTTGCCCGGTTTGCTGCCCCCGGTGCGGTCCTGCTGGCCGGCGGCCGCGTCAAGCACATGTCCGTAGGCATGAACAGCGTGCTGGCGAAGTACTTTTCGACGGTCCAACCCCAGCTGGCCCGGCAGAAGTCCCGGGTGTTGGTGGCGAGGGATTCGATTCCGGTGCTGGCGCAGCCGCCCTTCCCCGTAGTCGAGGCCTTGCCTGAACTGGGCATCACCGTGAGCGCCCACGGTGCTGTTTTTTCCGGGGCGCGGCTGGACATCGGAACCCGCTTCCTACTGACGTTCCTTGACCGCATGCCCCAGGCGCGGCGCATCGTGGATCTGGGGTGCGGTACAGGCATTCTCGCCACTATGGTGGCGAGGCGGCAGGTGCAGGCTGAAGTCATCGCCACCGACCAGTCAGCAGCGGCTGTCGCCTCGGCCCGCGGGACCGCGCTAGAGAATGGCCTCGCGGAACGCATCACAGTCCTCCACGATGATGCAATGTCCTCGCTCCCGCCCGGCAGCGCAGACCTCATCCTCTTGAACCCGCCGTTCCATTTGGGTGCCAGCGTGCACGCAGGTGCTGCGCACAAGATGTTTGAGGCGGCCGCCCGCGTGCTGGCGCCGGGAGGGGAGCTGTGGACGGTGTATAACAGCCACTTGCAATACCGGTCCACGCTCGAACGGGTTATTGGAGCCACTGTGGAAGAAGGCCGGAACCCGAAATTCACGGTGACGCGCAGCCGGAAGTCTTGAAATACCAGCCGTGCCGCGCCGCAGGGGCGTGGTCACATACAATTCAGTGTCATCGTTACCAAGCCCTGACATCGGTGCCAGCGTGTGCTCGTATCCGTGGGACCAGTGGTGCCGTACGATGCAGACACAGATCAAATTCGACGAAGATTTTCCGAATGACTAGGGGCATCAGTGACTGAGATCCGGCAGCCGACACCGAGGCGCGGAACCAACCTACCCCGCATGGGGGACTTCAACCTGACCGTCATTCTGGAGGCGATCCGGCGGTCTCCGGGCGGACTCAGCCGGGTGGAGCTTGCACAGATCGTTGGGCTGTCACCGCAAACGATCTCGAACATTTCCCGGCGGCTCCTGGACCAGCAGCTCATCGTCGAAGCCGGCAAGGAAGGATCGGGTCCGGGGAAGCCGCGGACCATCCTGAGGTTGAACCCGGCGGGAATGTACGCGGTCGGAGTTCACCTGGACCCAGCCGTCATCACTTTTGTCGTCCTGGACCTGCTCGGGGATGTCGTCAAGCATTCCCGCTTGGCTACGCCCGCCGGTGACCCGGCCGAGGTGATCACCAGCATCGCCGGACAGGTCGGAACACTGATTGAAGAGTCCGGCGTTGATGCGGCGAAGATCGCCGGCCTGGGTGTTGCTGTTCCTGGCCCGATCGACCTGGATGAAGGATCCGTGGTGGAACCGCCGCTCCTGACGGGCTGGGACAGGGTGCGGATCCGGGAGGCGTTGGCTGAGGCCACCGGCCTGGAAACGCTGGTGGACAAAGACGTGACCAGCGCGGCCGTGGCCGAGACATGGGCGGGCGGTGCGAGCGGGGCCGGAAGCTTCGTTTTCATGTACATGGGAACCGGTATCGGTTGCGGCATCGTGCTCAACGACGAGGTTGTCCGCGGAACGTCGGGCAACGCCGGCGAAATCGGCCATATCATCGTTGACCCCGAAGGTCCGGCTTGTGATTGTGGCCTGCGCGGATGCGTCAAGTCCTCCTGTATCCCGCAGGTGCTTGTCGCAGAGGCCGAAGCCGCAGGTGTCCTGGATGGGCACGGGCATGGGGCGGATGGCCCCGAGGTTCAGGAGCGCTTCGCCGAGCTGTGCGACAAAGCCGACGCCGGCGACGAACGCGCCATTGCGATTTTGGACAAGTCAGCCACGCTCGTGGCACGCGCGGTGTCCGTGGTGACGAACACGCTGGACGTTGAGCGTGTCGTCTTTGGAGGCCCGTTCTGGGGCCGCATGTCCCCGTATTTCCTGGACCGCGTTCCCGGTCTCCTGGACGATAACAACGCAGCCCGCATGATCCACGGACTTGAAGTCGTGGGTACCGGAGTAGGCGAAGATGTCGGCGCTATTGGCGCGGCCTGCCTGGTCCTGGAGCACATGCTGGCCCCCCGCGCACAACGGCTCCTGTTGGAGGGCTGACGCACAGGCTTTTCCCTGGCCGGTTCAGTCGATATCTTCGATGATTTCGCCGTAAGGGATGGACTCGTCCAAGTGGGCCTGATGTCCGGTTGGACCCCTGTTGAAGGTTATTCGGACGCCGTGACGTTCGTCAGCTGCTGACTGCAGCAGTACTGGGCGTACGGCGTCGATGACGTGCTGATCCTGGGATGCAAGGTAGTTCTGATAGGCGGCTGGTAGCTGATGCATGGCAAAAGGATAGACCTCGGGGCCCTCCATGGGGAGGGGTACCCATTGCGGGCCGGATCTACGCCCGTTTGGATAGAGTGGCCGATGCAGGCGGAAACATCAGCCCACCGCCTGCGGCATGACTCATAACGCCAGCGAGGGGACCCGAGTGCACCAGATCACAGCCATGGCCGGAATCGATGCACCAGACATGGCGCGTGCCCAGCAACTGGTGGGCAGCATCGTCCGCAGCTTCGAGAACAAGGTAGTGGGCCAGGCACGGCTGCGGGAGACGCTGCTGATCGGGCTGCTCACCGGGGGCCATGTGCTGCTGGAAAGTGTTCCAGGACTGGCCAAGACAACGGCGGCCCAAACCATTGCCGAATCCGTCAGTGCCGACTTCCGCCGGATCCAGTGCACCCCCGACCTGCTTCCCAGCGATATTGCCGGCACCCAGATTTTCGACGCCGCCAAAGGCACCTTCGTCACCCAGCTGGGGCCGGTCCATGCCAACATCGTGTTGCTGGATGAGATCAACCGGTCCAGTGCAAAAACCCAAAGCGCCATGCTGGAAGCAATGCAGGAACGCCAAACCTCAATCGGCGGGGAATCGTATCCCTTGCCGCAGCCGTTCCTGGTGCTGGCTACCCAGAACCCCATTGAACAAGAGGGGACATACCGCCTGCCCGAAGCGCAGATGGACAGGTTCATGCTCAAGGATGTCCTGGATTACCCCAGCCCTGCTGAGGAAGCCGAGGTTATCCGGCGGATCGACGCAGGGGTTTTCGGCGCCGGGCAAAAGCCGCCGGCCGCTGCCTCCCTCGATGCCGTGGTGCAGGTCCAGGAACTTGTGCGTCGGGTCTACATCGACCCCGCCATCGTGCGCTACATCGTGGGCCTTGCCTACGTCACCAGGAACGCTGCGCAGTACCTGGAGCCACACCTGGCCAACCTTGTGGAATTCGGGGCGAGCCCGCGGGCCAGCATCGCCTTCAGCCAGGCGGCAAGGGCCTTGGCACTGCTCAACGGCCGCGACCACGTCATCCCGGAAGACGTAAAGAACCTGGCACACCGGGTCCTCCGCCACCGCATCATCCTTGGCTTCGACGCCGTCGTTGAGGGCGTTGCCGTGGAGACCGTCATCGATGCCGTGCTGGCGTCCGTCCAGACGCCGTAGCGGGGCCGGCAGGTGCCCAGCCTTCTGAAACGCGTTAAGTCGAAGATGTTCATCTTCGCCCACCGCAGGACACTGAGCCTGCTCGACGGCGAATACGGCTCCGTCTTCAAGGGCCGCAGCATGGACTTCGACGAACTGCGCAGCTATGTCTCCGGTGATGAAGTCAGAGACATCGACTGGAAGGCCACGGCCCGGCACGGCTCACCGCTCGTCAAACGGTATGTGGCGGTACGTCGACACTCCGTACTCCTGCTGGTGGACTCCGGTCGGAACATGGCAGCAGAGGCGTTCTCAGGCGAAAGCAAGAAGGACCTTGCTGTCAACGCGGCCGGGGTCATCGGCTACCTCGCGTGCCGACACGGGGACGACGTTGGCCTGGTGCACGGGAATGCCGGTGCTTCCATGTACCTGCCTCCCAAAGGCGGTGAGGAACACCTGGAGCGGCTGCTGCGGGAGATTGACTCCACCATCACGTTGCATGGCGAAACAAGTGGGATCGCCCGGCAGCTCGATTACGTCCTGCGGTACCTCAAAGGACGAATGTTGATTGTGGTTATTGCTGACGAATTCCTTCCGGACGCCACCACCGCGGATCTGATGCGCAGGCTGAGGGCGCGGCATGAAGTGCTCTGGTTGACCGTGCGCGATGCCCACCTTGCGCCCGGGATCGAGACACGGGGGACCGAGACACAGGGAGCCGGGGCACAGGGAGTTCTGGACAGCACTGACATCGGCACGGGCACCGCCATACCTTTCCTGCTTGCCGCGGACAGGGAAATCCGTGCCGCGTACGAGCACGCAATGGCTCAGCGCGATGAGCTTCGAGCAGCGCTCTTCCGCCGTTTGGGCATTGCGGAGGAACAGGTCGAGGGCAGCGCGGATGTCGTAGCGAAGGTCTTCGCCGTGCTGGAAAAGCATCGGTCCGGCGCGCCGGGCCCGGGCCGCCGGTCGCAAAGGGGCCAGTGTGCCGGCTGACTTCTACGCACCCCTCCCGTACCAAGGCATCTGGATGTGGCTGGGAGTCCTGCTCACGGTTCTCGTGGCCGGATGGTACGGGTGGCTCCTGCTGCCTCGCCGGGCACGCACCGCCACTGTGCAAACGCCCGGTCTGCCGGAGGTGGAGACTCTACGGTCCCGCTGCCTTGCCGCGATAGAGGACACTGCAGCAGACGCCGACGCCGGCCGCGTACCTGAGCGCGAAGCCCACCAGAGGCTCAGCTTCCTCGTGCGGGAGTTCGCGGGAGCTGCCACAGGCCTTCCCGTCACCTCCATGACCCTGGATGAGTTGCGGGGCGAAGGCCTGGATACCTTGGCTGAAGGCATTGCTGGCATCTACCCCAGCGAATTCTCCGCCCGGCACGTCCAGCCCGTACGGCACTCAGCCGACATTGCCCGTCAGGTGGTCCACGCGTGGAACTGACCAACTGGTGGATCCTTCCCCTGGCTGCCGCCGCGGTGACTGTCGCCGCCTGGCTGTACCTTCGGCGTCGTCGTTCAGTTCAAACCCGGGTGGTCGCCCATGGCGACAGGCTCACGGAACTGCCCGAATACCGGCACGCGCTTCGCCGCTACCGGACGCGGCTGGTCCTCGCTGCCCTGCTGGCAGGGGTGTTCCTGCTTGCCACCGCCATCACCGCTGCCCGGCCAGCGCTGCGCTCCACAGAACAACCTGAGATCCGCAACCGGGACATCGTGCTGTGCCTGGACGTATCCGGTTCCATGGCAAGCACCGACGCCGCGTTGACGGCTGTTTTCAAGGATCTCGCCAAGCAGTTCGACGGCGAGAGGATCGGGATGGTCATTTTCGACAGCAGCAGCGTGCAGCTCTTTCCCCTCACCGATGACTACGACTACGTCGAGGAGCAGCTGAGCCAAGCTGAAAAGGCCTTGACCGACGGAGCGGGATCGTTCTTCGACGGCACCTGGAACGGAGCGGGTTCGTCCCTCATTGGTGACGGCCTGGCCTCCTGTGTCCAGAGCTTCCCCGACACGGATACCAGCGGCAAGGCTACAGGGGACACCGCGCGCTCGCGGTCGGTTGTAGTGGCCACGGACAACTTCGTCTCGGGATCACCCATCTTTACCCTCTCCGAAGCCGCCGCCCTTGCCGGCAGCAAGAACGTGAAAGTCCACGCCCTGAACCCCAGCGACCTGGATTACGGGGACCAACCCGATCAGCCGGGCGCCCAACTCAAGGCCGCCGTCGAGGCGACAGGGGGCACCTACTCCGGCGTGGAGAACCCCGAGGCCGTGCCCCGCATCGTCCGAAAGGTCCAGGAGACCGAAGCGACCACCTACGTCTCAGCTCCGCAGGCAGTCGTTGCCGACGCCCCTGGCTGGCCCTTGGGTGTTGCGTTGCTGGCCGGTCTGGGCATGCTGGTCCTGGGACGGCGGTTGGAGCAATGACCATGACCGTAGCCCCGATCCTGCCGTGGCCGCTCCTTGCTGCCGTGGGTCTTGGAGCCATCGCCTTTACCGTATGGAGCCTGCGTCCTTGGACCCTGGCAACGCAACGGCGGTCACCGCAACGCCGGTCACCGCGAAAGGTACGCCCGGCGCTCAACCGCTGCGTCGTCGTCGTGCTCTTGCTCCTGGCTGCCTTGCGGCCTGGCTGGGCCGGTGGGCACGCCCAGACATCGACAGCCGAACTCGACGTCTTTTTTGTGGTGGACACCAGCACCAGCATGGGCGCAGAAGACTACAACGGGGCCGCAACCCGGTTGTCCGGCGTCCAACGGGACGTTATGGCCATCGCGCAAGAACTCGCCGGCGCCAAGTTCTCCCTTATCACTTTCGATGACAAGGCCACCGTCCGGATGCCTCTGTCCCAGGACGCCACCGCCCTCCAAACCAGCATGGCGACCCTTCAACCGCAGAACCCGCGGTACGCCAAGGGCAGCAGCGTGACCGGAGCCGGGCAGCTGCTGAAAGAAAGACTCGTTGCGGCCCGGGAACAACACCCGGGAAGGCCGGCTTTGGTCCTTTACGCGGGCGACGGCGAAAACACCAGCGCCGCAGCCCCCTCGCCCATGGATGGGTCCATCGTAGCCGGGGGAGCGGTACTCGGTTATGGAACCGAAGCGGGCGGGCGGATGAAGGACTACTCCAGGAACACCACCGCCTATGTGAAAGACCGGAACCAGAGCGGGGGACAGGACGCCATCTCCAGGATTGACGAACAACAGCTCCGCAGCATCGCCGAAGAACTCAACGTCCCCTATGCCCACCGAACAGCCAAGGAACCCGTCTCCGACATGCTCGGCAAAGCCCAACCGGGGACCCTCTCCGCAAGCACAGAGGACGCACCCGGCAGGATCGAACTCTACTGGCTGCTCGCACTGGCGGCCCTTGCCCTCGCCATCCCTGAGCCGCTCAGGCACCTGCGCGCATTGCGCGCCGTGCGCAGTTCAGCACCCAAGGAGCGCAAGGGATGACCGCCTCAAACGCACGACGGCGACGCCGTCGCCTTGCTCTCTGGTCGGCGCCCGTTGCCGTCCTGGCGCTCGCAGCCGCCGCAAAGCTCCTAAGCGTGGGCATTCTCGGAGGGACCGCCGAGGGCGGCTTTGCGGCAGGAAACCGTGAAGCCGTTGCACAGGCGGCGACGTGGCTGGGCGTAGCCAATGTCCTGGAGCCCCACAAAGCCCCGTTCGCGTCCGGGGACGCAGCGGTCCTGGCCGGAGACTTTACCGCGGCGCGCACAGAGTTCGAGGTGGCCCTGAAAAGTGGACCCGGGACGGACGAGTGCAAAGTCCGGGTGAACCTGGCGCTCACCATCGAGAAGCTTGCAGACTCCGCGGAAGAGTCCGAGGCCAAGGACCGGCTGGTCGGGGAGGCGCTCGCCGTCATCGAAGCGGCATCCAGCCAGTGTCATGAGCCTGGTCCGGCGAATGCGGCGGGTGAGGGGGAGACCCTCGATGCTGCCAAGGACCGGCTCAGGGGTAAACAGTCCCGGAACGAGGCGAAGCCGGATAGTTCCCCGCAGTCGCCCACGACCCCGCCTGATACCCAACTCCAGCAGTTGGAAGAGAGTGCGCGGAAGTCCCGAATTGAGCGAGGCGAAGGCCAGGAGCGTGACGAATATCTGCGCGGACCGGATGAGCGCACAGGAGTGGAGAAGCCGTGGTGAACCCGCCCCCGAAGATGACCGGCCGTCGTCGTGCTTTAAGCAGGTGGTGCTACTCCCACAGAATTTCGTCATCCACCACGCCGTCTTCATCGGCGGCTGCCACCAGCAGTTCGTCCGTGAAGTGGGAGCCGAGGGTGAAGTCGAGGACGAAGTAGCGTTCCGGCTGCCCGGGGTAGATGGCTACGTGGCCGAGTTTGAGGGCTTTGAGGAAGACGTCGTTGGTGAGCTGGTCTTTGTCGCGGACACCGAAAACGGATTCGAGCTGTTCTTCCTTGAGCTGCGAGCAGTGGAAATGCAGGAACTGCTGCGGGTTGGTGCCGTCCTGGTCCAGTTCATCGGCGATCATTTCCCGGACCTGGTCCACCAGCTCGGGCAGGAAGCGCAAGCGGTAGTCCACCTTGTGGAGCGCTGCTTCATCAAAGTGGTCGTGCGCGGCGACATTCAAGTCCAGTTCAAGCTGGTTGCCGCCGAGTTCATGTCTTGCGACAAAGCAATGTTCACGCCCGTGATTGAGCTCTATCTCCCCAAAATGTTTGCTCGCTACCTTGCCCATGTGATCAATCTAACCCCTACATCCAGCGGGTTCCAGCAATTCGGGAGATTTCACCTGCGCCGCTGTTGACCTTTGGCAGGGGCGGTTTTCAGCGGGTGGAGGCCACTCTTGTCGGCAGTGCCGCGGAGGGTGTCGGCCAGCAGCTGGGTGAAGAGCTGCACTTGGGCGGTCCGCTTTTCGTTGATCAGCAACGCAAACACGTTCCGCGCCAGCCGGATGTCCGGAACGTCCAGCACCACGACGCCGGGCGGCCGGTTCCGCAGCGCGAGTTCGGGTACCAGCGAGGCACCAAGTCCGGCGGCTGTCATCTCGAGGCTGGCGTGGAAGTCGTCACTGTAGGCCACCACCCTGGGGTGAAGGTTGCAGCTGGCAAACAGGCGTTCGATCACCAGGGCATCACTGGTGCCGGGATGGTGCACGATCCAGGGCATGTCGGACAGATGCGCGGCCTCGATTTCGGCGTCTTCGCGTATTTTCCACGACGCCGGCAAGACCACCCGGAAGTCGTCGTCGCCGATCCATTGCCGCTCCAGCGAGTGCGGCCACGCCAATCCCGATTGCCCTACCTGGTAGACCAGCGCAACGTCCAGTTCTCCACCGCTGCGCAGTCCCTGGATGGTTTGGGCGGGCTCAGCCACCGAGACCCTCAGCTCGATGCCAAGTCCGTTCCACCGTTCATTCCTGAGGATCTCCGGCAGTACGTACGTGGCCAGGCTGGGGAAGATGCCAAGGCGCAGTTCCTGGGCGGGGGAGTCGTTGGTCCTGGAGGCAGCCGCCATGAGGGCTTCGACGTCGGTCAGTACCTTCGAAGCGTGCCGGGTCATGGTCACTGCGGCTTCGGTGGGAACCACGCTTCGTGCCGAGCGCTGGAAGAGTTCGACGCCGGTGTCGCGTTCCAGTGCTGCCATCTGCTGGGAGACTGCCGAGGCTGTGTAGCCCAGTTGGGCGGCGGCCGCAGCGAAGGAACCCAGCCGGGTTACCTCCATCAGCGTCCTGAGGTGGAGAAGGTTGACCATCAGCAGATTTTAGCTGTTCGCCACGCCACATTTTCAAAGTGTCACGACACGCCGTAGGACGGCGACACGCTGAAGATTAAATGTGGCTAAGTAGTCCACAGGGTGTGGATGACATCTCTCAGTTTGGCGTAATCACGGACATTTTGAAGCCCTTGCCCTGTGGACGATCAGTGGATTGAATGACATACTTGTAATACATCATCTTGGGGTTCCGGCGAGGTGCTTGCACTACATGTAGTATCGATTTACGGATTGAGCGGGAAACCAGCGCAAGACTAAATAAGAGCGTGTTGGCTGTCACGGCAGCCTGCGGGCCGGTATCGGATGCAGCAGTTAGTTCCGGTTGAGCCCGCCAGATACGAAGAGAACCAGACTTCAACTTAGGGGACAGGGATCATGACCGTAACGGTTTACACGAAGCCGGCCTGTGTTCAGTGCAACGCAACCTACCGGGCGCTCGACAAGAAGGGCATTGCCTACCAGAGTGTCGACATCTCCCAGGACGCCGAGGCCCTTGAGCGCCTCAAGGCACTGGGCTACATGCAGGCTCCGGTTGTCGTGACCGAGCAGGACCACTGGTCAGGCTTCCGTCCGGACAAGATCGAAGAGCTGGCCCAGGCCGCTTCTTCCGTGGCCTAAGTTTCAATTCGAACTTCGCCACCACAGCACGCAAAGAATCCCTATGTAGTCGAGGTGACTCCCATGGCACCGCTGGCAGCGGCAACCGCACCTGATGTGACGGAAGCTGTCACCACCAGGAGTCACCTCATCTACTTTTCCTCGACATCCGAAAACACCAAAAGATTCGTCCAGAAACTGGGCAGGGACGCAGCGCGCATCCCGCTCTATTCCCAGGAGCCTCCGCTTCAAGCACTTGAGCCCTTCGTCCTGGTACTTCCCACCTATGGAGGTACCAACGGTGAAGGCTCAGTGCCCAAGCAGGTCATCAGGTTTCTGAACGATCCCCGGAACAGGGAACTGATCCGCGGTGTTATTGGGGCCGGGAACACAAACTTCGCGGACAACTACTGCGCAGCCGGAGACATTGTCTCCGTCAAGTGCAAAGTTCCGCACCTCTATCGGTTCGAACTCATGGGAACTCCCGAAGACGTAGACCGAGTGAATCAAGGATTGGAAGAGTTTTGGACACAACTGTCGCAGAAGCAGAAGTAACCGGGGGCGCTGTGGACACCAAGAAGCCATTGCCTGAGGCTTACAAGGGCCTGGGTTATCACGAGCTCAACGCCATGCTCAACCTGTATGGACCCAACGGCGAGATCCAGTTCGAAGCCGACCGCGAAGCTGCGCACCAGTACTTCCTGCAGCACGTGAACAACAACACCGTGTTCTTCCACGATCTCGAAGAGAAGCTCGACTACCTGGTGAAGAACCAGTACTACGAGCGCGAGACCCTCGACCAGTACACGATGAACTTCATCCGCGACCTCTTCAACCGGGCGTACAAGAAGAAGTTCCGCTTCGAGACCTTCCTCGGTGCCTTCAAGTTCTACACCTCCTACACGCTGAAGACCTTCGACGGCAAGCGCTTCCTCGAACGCTACGAGGACCGTGTCTGCATGGTCGCGCTGCACCTTGGCCGTGGCAACGAAGAACTCGCCACCCGCCTGGTTGACGAGATCATCGACGGCCGTTTCCAGCCGGCCACCCCGACGTTCCTTAACGCCGGAAAAGCCCAGCGTGGCGAGCTCGTCTCTTGCTTCCTGCTCCGCATCGAAGACAACATGGAGTCGATCGCCCGTGCCATCAACTCTGCCCTCCAGCTGTCCAAGCGTGGCGGCGGTGTAGCGCTGTCCTTGACCAACATCCGCGAACACGGTGCTCCGATCAAGCAGATCGAGAACCAGTCTTCAGGCGTCATCCCCGTGATGAAGCTCCTCGAAGACAGCTTCTCCTACGCCAACCAGCTCGGTGCCCGCCAGGGTGCAGGAGCTGTGTACCTGCACGCCCACCACCCGGACATCCACCGCTTCCTGGACACCAAGCGCGAGAACGCCGATGAAAAGATCCGCATCAAGACCCTTTCCTTGGGTGTTGTTGTTCCGGACATCACGTTCGAGCTCGCCAAGAAGAACGAGGACATGTACCTCTTCTCCCCGTACGACGTTGAGCGGGTCTACGGAGTGCCGTTCTCCGACATCTCGGTGACGGAGAAGTACTACGAGATGGTCGATGATTCCCGGATCAAGAAGACCAAGATCAGTGCCCGCGAGTTCTTCCAGACCCTCGCGGAGATCCAGTTCGAGTCCGGTTACCCGTACATCATGTTCGAGGACACCGTGAACCGGGCCAACCCGATCGACGGCAAGATCACCATGAGCAACCTCTGCTCGGAGATCCTCCAGGTTTCGTCGCCGTCCATCTACGCTGAGGACCTCAGCTACGAGACCGTGGGCAAGGACATCTCCTGCAACCTGGGATCGATGAACATTGCCAAGACCATGGATTCGCCGGACTTCGGGCTCTCCATCGAGACCTCCATCCGTGCGCTCAGTGCTGTCTCGGACATGTCCTACATCAATTCCGTGCCGTCGATCGCCCAGGGCAACGCCCAGAGCCACGCGATTGGTCTCGGCCAGATGAACCTGCACGGCTACCTTGCCCGTGAGCACGTCCACTACGGTTCCGAAGAGGGTCTGGACTTCACCAACATCTACTTCTACACGGTGCTGTTCCACGCCCTCCGCGCTTCCAACAAGCTGGCCATCGAGACCGGCCAGAAGTTCGGCGGCTTCGAGAAGTCCACCTACGCTTCCGGTGAGTTCTTCGACAAGTACACGGAGCAGGAATGGGTTCCGGCAACGGAGCGCGTCCGCGAACTCTTCGCCGGCCACCACATCCCCACTCAGGATGACTGGCGTGAGCTGAAGGCTTCGGTCATGGAGCACGGTATCTACAACCAGAACCTCCAGGCTGTTCCGCCCACGGGTTCCATCAGCTACATCAACAACTCCACATCGTCGATCCACCCGGTGGCCGCCAAGATCGAAATCCGCAAGGAAGGCAAGATCGGCCGCGTCTACTACCCGGCTCCGTACCTGACCAACGACAACCTGGAGTACTACCAGGATGCCTACGAGATCGGTTACGAGAAGATCATCGACACCTACGCTGCTGCCACGCAGCACGTGGACCAGGGCCTGTCCCTGACGCTGTTCTTCAAGGACACCGCCACCACGCGTGACATCAACAAGGCGCAGATCTACGCATGGCGCAAGGGCATCAAGACCCTCTACTACATCCGTCTCCGCCAGCTCGCGCTGGAGGGCACTGAGGTTGAGGGCTGCGTCAGCTGCATGCTGTAGTCAACCACGCACAAAACTAAAGAGTACGACGGCGGGTCACCACCCGCCGTCGTACGCTTACCTTAAAGAACCACCCATCGCTAAAGGGGATGACATGACCGAGAAGGTCAAGCTGCTGAGCCACGTCGAGGCCATCAACTGGAACAAGATCCAAGATGACAAGGACGTGGAAGTCTGGAACCGCCTGGTCAACAACTTCTGGCTGCCCGAGAAGGTGCCGCTGTCCAACGACGTCCAGTCGTGGCACACGCTGACCCCGGAAGAGCAGCAGCTGACCATGCGCGTCTTCACCGGCCTGACCCTGCTGGACACCATCCAGGGCACCGTTGGCGCCGTCTCCCTGATTCCGGACGCACTTACCCCGCACGAAGAGGCCGTGTACACCAACATCGCCTTCATGGAATCGGTGCACGCCAAGTCGTACTCGTCGATCTTCTCCACCCTGTGCTCCACCAAGGAGATTGACGACGCCTTCCGCTGGTCCCTCGAGAACGAGAACCTGCAGAAAAAGGCGCAGATCGTCATGGACTACTACCAGGGCGACGATCCCCTCAAGCGCAAGGTTGCCTCCACGCTGCTGGAGAGCTTCCTGTTCTACTCCGGCTTCTACCTGCCCATGTACTGGTCATCTCGCGCCAAGCTCACGAACACGGCCGACCTCATCCGCCTCATCATCCGCGACGAGGCCGTGCACGGCTACTACATCGGCTACAAGTTCCAGAAGGGCCTGGAGAAGGTTTCCGAGGCCCGCAAGCAGGAAATCAAGGACTACACCTTCGAGTTGCTCTTCGAGCTGTACGAAAACGAAGTCCAGTACACCCACGACCTCTACGACGGCGTCGGCCTGGCCGAGGACGTCAAGAAGTTCCTGCACTACAACGCCAACAAGGCCCTCATGAACCTCGGCTACGAGGCCATGTTCCCGGCATCGGTCACTGACGTGAACCCGGCCATCCTGTCGGCATTGTCCCCGAACGCCGACGAGAACCACGACTTCTTCTCCGGCTCGGGCTCTTCCTACGTGATCGGCAAGGCCGTGAACACAGAGGATGAGGACTGGGAGTTCTAAGTCCGTCGGATTGATCGGACTCCAGCCCGGGATCGGCTGCGTTATGCAGCTAATCCCGGGTTTTTGCTTTTAAGGGATCCATTCAACTGTCAAGGCTTCGCTATTACGTCACGCACGATTTGCGTAATTATCGTGATCCTTGTCACTATTGGCTGATTGAGCTTTGCGTGTAGGCAAGCCTTACCTACTCTTACAGAAGCAAGCCTTCCCAACACCCAGGCCTGCACGGACGAAGGTCCCCAAGAGTTTTTGTTCGAAGAAAGAAGCCCTCCATGAACATCCCCAAGAAAGCGCTGGCCGGAATCGCCCTCGCGGCGACCGCAGCACTCGGCCTCACCGCATGCGGCTCCAACGCCGGCAGCGCCTCTGATGCCTCCGCTTCCGCAGGTTCGGGTTCCGGTGAAATCACGGTTTACAACGCCCAGCACGACACCCTGACCAAGGAATGGGTGGACGCCTTCACCAAGGAGACCGGCATTAAGGTCACCATCCGCCAGGGCTCGGACACCGAACTGTCCAACCAGATTGTCCAGGAAGGCCAGGCTTCACCGGCTGACGTGTTCCTGACCGAGAACTCTCCAGCAATGGCGCAGGTAGAGAACGCGGGCCTCTTCGCGGACGTTGACAAGGCAACCCTGGACCAGGTCCCCGCCGAGTTCCGCCCGTCCACGGGCAAGTGGACCGGCATCGCGGCACGCTCCACCGTTTTTGTTTACGACAAGAACAAGATCAGCGATGACAAGCTCCCCAAGTCCATGCTGGATCTGGCAAAGCCTGAGTGGAAGGGCAAGTGGGCAGCTTCGCCCTCCGGTGCCGACTTCCAGGCAATCGTTGCAGCGCTTCTTGAACTCAAGGGCGAAGCGGCCGCCGAGGAGTGGCTCAAGGGCATGAAGGAAAACTTCAAGGCCTACAAGGGCAACAGCACCGCCATGAAGGCCGTCAACGCGGGCGAAGTGGATGGCGCGCTGATCTACCACTACTACTACTACGGTGACCAGGCGAAGACCGGCGAGAACTCCAAGAACGTCACGCCGTACTACTTCAAGAACCAGGATCCGGGCGCATTCCTGTCCGTCTCCGGCGGCGGTGTCCTGAAGTCCTCCAAGCACGCAGCAGACGCCCAGGCTTTCCTGAAGTTCATCACGGGCAAGAAGGGCCAGGAAGTACTGAAGAACGGCACGTCCTTCGAGTACGCCATCGCGTCGCAGGTTGATGCCAACGCCAAGCTCGTTCCGATCAAGGAACTGCAGGCTCCCACCGTGGACCCGGCAAAGCTCAACTCCGCCAAGGTCACCGAACTGATGACCAAGGCAGGACTCCTCTAGTTCTGTGAGTACTGACCTATCGGCTTCCCGGCCACAGGGCGCGGAAAGCACGACGACGGCGGGCAGGGGCAAACGCCCCCGCCCGCCTTTCGGCGTTTCCACTGTCTCCCTGCTGGCAGTGCTGATCGCGCTGTTTTCGCTTCTGCCACTGGGCTATGTCATCTACATGACCGTCACGACCGGCTGGGAAACCGCCGTCGAACTCATCGTCCGCCCGCGTGTTGGCGAGCTTCTGCTCAATACTGTTTTGCTGACCGTTATCACCATCCCACTGTGCCTGCTGCTTGGTGTGGGTGGTGCTTGGCTGGTCGAGCGGACAACACTTCGGGGGCGCCGCTGGTGGGCAGTTGCCCTGGCCGCTCCGTTGGCGATCCCGGCCTTCGTCAACAGTTATTCCTGGGTTTCGGCTGTTCCCTCACTTGAGGGCCTCTGGTCCGGTGTCTTGATTTCCACTCTTTCCTACTTCCCGCTTGTTTACATACCGGCAGCGGCAACGCTCGGCCGCTTGGACCCGGCCATTGAGCAGTCCGCTGCTTCCCTTGGCCTGGGTCCGTGGGCAGTCTTCTTCCGGGTCGTATTGCCCCAGCTGCGCATCGCGATGACCGGTGGAGCCTTGCTCGTCGGTCTCCACCTCCTGGCTGAATACGGCGCCTTCGCCATGATCCGCTTCGATACCTTCACGACGGCGATCATGGTCCAATTCCAGTCGACCTTTAACGGCACCGCCGGCAATATGCTGGCCAGCGTCCTCGTTGTTCTTTGCCTTTTCCTGCTCCTTGCCGAAGTGAAAAGCCGCGGTACAGCCCGATATGCCCGTGTCGGATCCGGTGCGCAGGGAAAGACAACCCAGTTGCCGCTGGGACGCTATCAGTTGCCGGCCCAATTGGGTCTTCTGGCCCTGACTGCCTTGGCGTTCGGCTTGCCGCTGTGGTTCGTCCTGAAATGGGTGATCGCAGGTGGGACAGAGATTTGGGCGGCCGAGGAATTCATGCCTGCACTCCTTCAGACCCTCATTTACGGGGCCATTGGAGCGGCAGTAACCATCGTCGTGGCTTTCCCCATGGCTTACCTCGCTGTCCGCCACCCGAGTTGGTTCAGCAAGCTGCTGGAACTGTCCAACTACGTTACGAGTTCCCTGCCCGGCATTGTGGTGGGACTGGCCTTCGTGACGGTCAGTATCCGGGTGGTGCCCGGTGTTTACCAGACCGCCGGAGTCTTGATCGCCGCGTACGTGCTGCTGTTCCTTCCCCGCGCCTTGGTCAACCTCCGTTCCGGCTTGGCCCAGGCTCCCAAGGAACTCGACGAAGCCGCGCAATCTTTAGGAAAGACCCCCTTCGTGTCATTCTTCCGCGTGACTATGCGGCTAACGGCCCCGGCTGCAGCCGGTGGGGCCGCTCTGGTCTTCCTTGCAATCGTCAACGAACTCACAGCCACGTTGCTCCTTTCCCCCAACGGCACCCGCACTTTGGCAACGGAGTTCTGGAGCAAGAGCAGCGAAATCGACTACACCGGGGCGGCGCCTTATGCCCTGTTGATGATCCTGCTCTCGGCGCCGATGACCTACCTGCTTTTCCAACAGTCCAAGAAAGTAGCCGGACAGTGACAGAACAAGCCCCTTCCAGACTCCCGTCTCCGCGCGTGGCCCCTTCCGTCGCGCCGACCACGAACTCGCACCTGGACATTTCCGAGGTCACCAAGAACTTCGGGGCCCAGGCAGTGCTCAAGGGCGTCAACCTCTCGGTCGCCCGGGGCGGCACCACGGCCATCGTCGGGCCGTCGGGTTCCGGCAAGACCACCCTGCTCCGCCTTATCGCCGGTTTTGAACACCCGAATACCGGATCCATCAGCATGAACGGCGTTCCGGTTGCGGGCGACGGTGTCCAGGTCCCCGCGCATAAACGCCAGGTTGGTTACGTTGCCCAGGATGGTGCATTGTTTCCGCACCTGACTGTCGGCCAGAACGTCGCCTTCGGGTTGGACGCCGGAAAGCTCGACGGCGGTCGCCGAGCCGTGAAGGCACGCGTGGAAGAGCTCCTGGAGATGGTCTCCTTGGACCCGGCCATGGCCAAGCGGCGGCCGCACCAGCTTTCGGGCGGGCAGCAGCAGCGCGTTGCTTTGGCCCGTGCGCTTGCCCGCGAACCGGAGCTGATGCTTCTCGATGAACCCTTCTCTGCTCTTGACGCCGGTTTGAGGGTTGCCACCCGTCGGGCCGTAGCAAAGGTCCTCAACGCCGCCGGGGTGACCACCATCCTGGTCACCCACGACCAGGCCGAGGCGTTGTCCTTCGCCGATCAAGTAGCCATCATGCGTGGAGGGAAGCTGGCTCAAATCGGCAACCCGTTCGTCGTATATACCCGGCCGGCCGACCGGGCGACAGCGGAGTTCCTGGGCGAGGCCGTCATTCTTGACGCCTGGATGGAGGGTTCCCTCGCAACGTGTTCCCTCGGAGGCATTGCAGTACGGCGCCCGCCGGCCCAGGGCAGGGTACAGCTGATGCTGCGCCCGGAGCAGATCAGGATCGCGCCGGACGGTCCGATCCGCGGCGTCGTTGTTGACACAGACTACTTCGGCCCTGAAACGACGGTCCGTATCAAGCTCGATGCCTATACGGCCCACGATGGTGCCGGACAGGGCAATGGCCACCGCTACCCGGGTGGTGGCGAGATCATCACCATCCGGCACTGGAATGCCTCGATAACTAAACCCGGAACAGAACTCTGCCTCCGCGTGGTGGGTGAAGGAGTGGCTTTCCCTGTAGGGGAGTAGACAACTCAGGAGCTATCTACCACTGCTGGAATGTGTCCCGGCAGGGCACGAGCCTGTGAGCGGTAGCTGTGCCCGGTGGGGGTCAGGACCTCCAAAGTATGAATGGCCCGGGTGTCGATGCTGCCCGCAGTTGTTCTGCTGGTCCAGCCTGGGTTCTCCTTAGTGTGGTTGCAGGCTTCGCAGAGTCCTGCGGCGTTCTCCAACGAGGTGGGCCCACCGTGGCGCCAGGGGATGATGTGGTCGATGTGACGGATAGGTGCGTCGCAGTACGGTGTGCGGCACAAGTTGTCACGTACTTCGAGGAAGCGTCGCATTCCTGGCGGAAAGAAGCGGGACCGGGAATCCGTAGCGAGGAGTTCTCCGGTTCCGGGTGCCGTATAGAGGCGGCGAAGCCAAACGTTGAAGTCACTCCCGGGATCGCCGTGGGCCTTCGTTCTGGTCACAAGGTTTCTGGCCCACTCGGCCGGGACAACCCCGTAACCGGTCAGTCGCACCGGCTCCGGGTCGCCGGCCAGGAGGGTGCGGTCTGTCATCACCAGTTGCAGGTCTATTCCGGTATAGCCGTCGGAGGAACCAGTGATCCGTTCAACCAGGGTGTCGGCCATCACCTGGCCTCGACCTCGTTTGTCACCTCCGGGACGTGACCGGGCTGAGTCAGCGGCGCGGGTGAGCGCCGCGTAGGCTGCGACGCCTTGGGCAACCGGAAGCAGTGCGGTCAAGATGGTCATGGTGTCCGGTGCCGGGCGGAGGCTTACGGTCCTCTCGTTCGCGGCATGTGCAGCCCTTTGAGTTACCGAACGAGGATCACGGCGGTAGGCGGCGGCTTTCGCGGCGGCGACGATGGACTTGTCCCCGGCGCCGTCGAACGTTCCAGTGTCCGGGGCCAGTTCTTCATCCACCGCCGCCCGGTCTTCCACGGACAGGCACGCTGTTTCCTTGACGATCAGCGTCGCCCGCCACTCATTCAGCAGTCCTGCATCCACAGCGGCCATGGTGTGTGGCATCTCCGTCACCAATGCCTTCGCCAGCCCCAGCAGCCGGGACCCACGGGTGGGGGATTCCCGCCGCGCGAGAGCCACCTGTGCTCCCACGCCCTTGCCGCGTTCGGAAGGCGGCACGCCCGCCTCGGCCTGCTCAGCGCGCTGGGCAAGGTCGAAGGCCACAGTGATCTTGGCCTGCAACCCCGATATGGCTGACTTCATATCTTCCAGTACGCGCAGCTGGTTAATCAGATCGCTGCTTATGGTGCCGGGACTGGCGGAGGCTGGATTGAGATCGGCCACTACGTCCGCGGGCACGGTACTCGCCGGAAGAGTTGGCACCACGGCAGCGCTGGCCCCTGCACCAACTCGTCTCTCCGGCTTGCGTCCCATGTTCCTACTCTGCCAGCAGGCTCCGACATTATTAGACGGTCCCAAACAGGCGCCCAAAGTCGCCGGTGGGCCACAAGCCCACAGCGGTTTAGTGGGGCGAAGCCTGCCTGCTCACGGGAAGACTTTCTGCTCGTATGTTCAGTGTGCCATCCCGTACTAACGGACCGGCTAGGGCATGCTGCTAAGGCTGGAGTCCCTCTGATCCCGAATCAGACGCGTCGTTCTAGACTTGTGTTGTGAAGATCGGGATTGTGCTGGACGCGATGCGCGGCATGAATTGGAAGGCTTACCCGACCGCTCCTTGATCCGCCTGTTCTCCTTCACCCGATTGAGGGAAAGGAGGTGGAGGCATGGACGACCAGTTTCTGGCGGCCGGTGACGTGGTCACCGCGACAGTGACGAAGTCACTGCCGTTCGGAGTTCTCGTGGAGTACGCCGATGTGCCGGGCCTCGCCAAGGGTGTGGAAGGCGCGCCCGGCGATAAGCTGAGCGTGCGTGTTCTCGAGTTTGACTCGACACAATGCCGGTTCTCGGCCGAACTCGCGTAGGCCAAGAGGGCGGGTGCTCAGATGGCGGGCGCCCGTCCTCCTCCCTCACAGCCCACACCTCGGTCGAGATCGAGGGCTGTGCCACTATTCAGTGTTGGAAACTGACCCAAGCCGCGCAGCCTCGGTGGCCAATTCCGCTTCCAGTGTCTCGATGCTCGGCAGGCTCGCAACCAACTCATCAGGCAAAGAATCCGCCAGCGAGGTCCGCCACTCCGCGATTCCCACGGGTGCATTGAAACCCCGCAAGGCGTACTCCGCTACGACACTATTCTTCTCCTTGCACAGCAGCAAGCCGATGGTTGGTTTGTCGTCAGGGTGTGCCATGAGGTCATCGACGGCAGCCATGTACATACCCAGCTGGCCAAGGAAACCTGGCTCGAACTTCACGGCTTTCAGCTCGATGACCATGTAGCAGCGCAACTTCAGGTGGTAGAAGAGCAAGTCGGCGAAAAACTCATCTCCTGCAATCTCAAGCCGGACCTGTTCGCCGACAAAGGCGAAACCCTGGCCCAGTTCCAACAGGAATTTCTCCACGTGTTTCACCAACTGCAGCTCCAGGTCCCGTTCTGTGTGGCGATCGCTCATGGCGAGGAAGTCAAAGACATAGGGGTCCTTGGTGGCCTGCTGGGCAAGGTCAGAGTCCGCGGGAACCATGGTGGACTTGAAATTGGTGATCGCCTGCCCTGAGCGTTCATGCAGGCGGGTGGAGATCTGGTGTGTCAGGACGTTGCGGGACCATCCATGCTGCGCAGCCGCCGCCGCGTACCAAAGCCGCGTGGCGGCGTCGTCGAGCTTTTCGAGAAGGGCGATCTGGTGGTACCAGGGCAATGTTGCAAGAGGCGCTTGCAACATTGGAAAGTCGGGCCAGGCCTGGGCGAAGCTCTTCATGTACCGCAGGTTCCTGGGGGAGAAGCCCTTGGCCTCGGGGAACCGGGTGCGGATGTCAGCCGACAGCCGCGTGACCACTTTGGCACCCCAGCCTTGCTCGGATTCACGCTCGGCCAGTTGCCGTCCGATGCTCCAGTACGAATTCAGCAGCTCCGAGTTGGCCGCTGCCATGGCCCGGGTCCTGCCCGCCCGGACCTCCCGCGCCACGGTGCTGAGCAAAGCGGGATACCAGTCAGGCATGGAGGAAGCCGCCGGAACGCCCGGAAACGAGACCTCGGTGGCGAGCTCTTTGGATGGCATGATGCTCCTGTCGATTGCTGTTGCCATCACGCTACGGGTGGGCACTGACAAAATAGACAGGTGAGTGATGCCGGTGAATTCGTTGACTACACCCTGCAAATGGAATCCACCTGGGAAAAAGCTGCTGAGGCTTCCGAGCGTTTGGGTGGGGGACTAAAGGTCTATGGCGCGTCCGTCGGCGCTGTCCGGGGAACGGTGCGCGATGCCCTGAAGCGTCACAAGAACCTCGACCACGATGACATCACCGCACTGAGTTCGGAACTGTGGGAGGAGCCGGTCTACGAGCGGCGGCTGGCCGCCGTCGTCCTGCTCCAAACCAAAGTCGGTGTCCTGGTCAACACGGACCTCACGCGCATCGAGGGCTTCATCAGGCAGGCCGGAACCAGGGAATTGGTGGATCCCCTCGCCACGGACGTCGTACGACCCCTGCTGAACCGGCTGGAGGGGCGCGCCAGGGAACGTGCTGAACGCGTGCTGGAGCGGTGGTCTACGGACCCTGATGAGGAGCTGCGCCGCGCGGCCGCTTTGGCCACAGGGGCCGCCACCCCTTGATAAGCGCCACAGACCGGCCTAGCGTTTCCATACCGCGTGCCAGTGGACCGGAAGGCAGGTCGATCGATGAAATCGCTGTGGTTGGACAGGGAATCGCGCTTTACCTCTGACGCCATGCCCGAAGAAAAGCACTTCGACACCATCGTGGTCGGTGCCGGGCTGACGGGGATGGTGACGGCGTTGTTGCTGTCCCGGGCCGGTCAGCGCGTGGTGGTCTTCGAAGCACGCACCCTCGGGGCCGTGACCACGGGCAACACCACGGGCAAGCTGAGCCTGCTCCAGGGCGGAGCACTGTCCGCCCTCCGGGGGCAGTACTCCATCAAAGTGGTGCAGGCCTATGTGGAAGCAAACAAGTCCGGCCAGGCGTGGCTCACGCAGTATCTGGAACAGCAGGGCGTTCCATTCCAGCGCCGGACTGCGGTCACCTTCGCCACTTCCGACGACGGCGCCCAGCGGCTCCGCAAGGAGGCTGCGGTGTCGCGGGACGCAGGTTTGGAGGTCCACTTCAGTCGGGACGCGGGACTGCCGTTTCCAGTCACTGAAGCCTTGGAATTGGAGGACCAGGCCCAGATCCATCCGATGGAGGTCCTGGACACACTTGCTGCGGACATCCGGGAACATGGCGGCCTGGTTGTTGAAGGAGTGCAGGTTCAGAACGTGGGATCCGACAATCCCCTGGAAGTGTCCACGCGCAAAGGAACGTTCACTGCCGACACCGTGGTGATAGCCACGGGCACACCCATCCTCGACCGCGGCCTGTACTTCGCCAAGCTGGAACCCAACCGTTCCTACGCTGCCGCCCTGCGCCCGTCGCCAGGGGCACAACTTCCCCAAGCCATGTACTTGTCCATTGACGCTCCTACCAGGTCGCAGCGCACGCACCCCACGGCTGAGGGCGAGCTGCTGCTGGTGGGCGGCTACGGTCATACCGGTGGCCGGGCCGCATCGCCGCAACAGCACCTGAACGACCTCCTGGGGTGGGCCAACAAGCACTATCCAGGCGCGGAAGTGACACACACCTGGTCAGCGCAGGACTACCAGGCAACGAACCTCGTGCCGTTCTTCGGCAAGCTGCCCCGAGGCCACGGCAGGATCTTCTTCGGCACCGGCTACAACAAATGGGGGATGAGCAACGGCGTCGCCGCTGCCTTGTCCATCACCTCGGACATCCTGGGCGGCCAGTCCGACTGGGCCAGAATCATCCATCACAGGGTCACTTCTCCCCAAGGTGCCCTGCAGGCTGTCCGGCTCAACGCCAGTACCACCAAGCGAATGATTGAGGACAAGGCCAAAGTCAGGAGCAACCCGGAGATCACCGATGAAACCCGTCCACCGGAAGGCAGCGGCGTGGTCGGGCTGTACAAGGGCGAACCCGCAGCGGTGTCCACGGTCGATGGCAAAGTCTGCAGGGTCTCGGCCAGCTGCGCGCACTTGGGCGGACTCTTGACATGGAACGATGCCGAAAAGTCATGGGACTGCCCGCTGCATGGCTCAAGGTTCACGCCGGAGGGCAAATATCTTGAAGGGCCGGCAACCCACCACCTCCAGAAAACGGTGGGCAAAAAGAAGGACTAGCGGAGCCTGTCGACGCGGCGTTGTGCTTGGTCAGCACTGCGTCGGAGCTGCGTGGCTGTCCTGACTGCAAGTTTCTTGTCGGATTCGGCGGACTCGGCGTCCCGCGTAATGCCAATGAGATCGGCCTCCAGGGAGGCCAGCTTCTTCTTCACCTCGGAAATTTCAGACTCGACATCCGAGCGACGGCGGGCGAGCTCATTGACGACATCCCAGGCCGAGGATGCCTGATTTTCTGCTTGCCGGGCCTCGCGGTCCGCTGCGTCGAACTCGTCCTGCGCTTCCTGCAACGCAGCCTGCCGCTTTGCGGCACGGCGTTCGGCCAAAGATGTGGCCTCTTGCTTGGGGTCTTTGACTTTTGCTGGGCTGCTGTCCTGTGAGCGAACCTTGGGGTCCGGCGCTTCTTCGGCAGCTGAGGTTGTCGCCCTTCTGGTTCGGGCCGGAGCGGGGCTGCGCTCTTCGGTGCTGGCGGCATATTCGGGTCCGGGCGCCGCAACGGCGTCGGTGATGTCGACAGATTCGAAACCGCTTCCACTGAGCCCGCGGACCAGTCGTCCTGTGGCCACCGCCCGCGCGGCTCCGGCGTCGGCCATGGCGGCACGCAGGGTTTGTTCCGTGTCCGATGCCGCCGCCGCACTCAGGGGCGCGCCCAACTCTTCGGCAAGGTCCTTGGCGGCATGGACGGCCGTCGTCAGCTGCCCTTGCCGTTGTTGGCTCAGTTCCCTGAACGCCCCGGCATCCGATTCTTCCTGGGCGGCCCGGAGCGACGCGCCAAAACGCACGACGCCGTCAATCACCTCGGGCTTGTGGACTGCGAGCATGTTGATGGCCCAGGCCCCTGCGGCTGGCTTGGGGAGGCGGCCGATCTCCTGGGCAAGCTCCTTCTGGCCTGATTCCTTCGCCGCGCGCACCAAGGATGTCCGCTCGGAGGTGAAGTCGCGCGGCAGTACTGCGTACAGCTCCTGGGCGGCCTCGCTGAGATCCATGAACCCATCCTAGGGTCCACCCTCAGCCGTTGCCGGGAGCGAATCTTCGTGGAACGATGGCTTAGGGTAGCCTAAGTCGCGTGGACCAGATCATGAGTTTGCCCTTCGGCGTTGCCCTTGCAACGCTCTTCGCGATTGTCATGATCCGCGTCAATGTCACGTATTGGATCGGCCGTGGAGCTGTCGCCGGATTCGCGCACACCCGTTACGGGACCTCGCTCCAACGCCCCAAAGCAGCCCGGGCCCAAGCCCTCATCCAGCGGTGGGGACCCTACGCCGTCGTTCTTTCCTTCCTCACCATCGGCCTCCAGACCGCGATCAATCTGGCGGCCGGCGCCGCGCGCATGCCCCTTCGGAGATATCTCCCCGCGGCCATTATCGGGTCCATCGTTTGGGCGCTCCTGTACGCCACCATCGGACTTGCGGCCTTGGAGGCCTGGCTGGCGGTTGCCGCGGGGTCGCCGGTTGGGGCCGCGGTGGGCATCGCCGTGGCGGCTGCCTTGGTTGTCTGGATCGTTGTGATCCGCAAGCGTCGGGCGGCAGGCAAATCAGCGGATACAGTGGTCTGAGTTCTACTGCTGCATCGGCGAAAGGCTCGGGTTGACTACTGCATTACCGGAACTGGCGGACGGCGTTTTCTATTACGAATCGTTGGGCGGTGGCCGTTTCCGTTCCACGATTCATGCCCAAGGCGCTTGGAATCCTCACGAACAACACATGGCGCCGGCCTCGGGAATCCTCGCCGATGCCCTTGTGCGGCATGAGCCCAGGGATGATGTCCGGCTTGCCCGGATCAGCTACGAAATCCTTGGCCTGATCCCTGGCGGAGAGTTTCAGATCACCACCTCGACGTTGAGGCCGGGGAAGACCATTGAACTGATCCAGGCCGAGCTTTTCGCCGGAGGGCGCGTAGCCATCCGGGCCGCCGCCTGGCGCATGATCACGAGCGATACCAGCGCTGTGGCCGCGGTCGAGGACGAACCAATGCCCGCACCTGATGAATGCAAGCCCTGGGACGGGGCCAGTGTTTGGCCGGGCGGATACATCCGCTCCCTGGAGATGCGCATCGCCGAAGGGCACCGCCCGGGATCGGGCAGGGTGTGGATCCGGACCTCGCACCCCCTGACGAATCGGGCAGACAGCACTGACCTTGCGCGGTTGATGGGCCTCGTGGACACGGCCAACGGCATCGCTGCGCGTGTCCCTCCTGGCAAAGACAGTTACATCTTCCCGAACGTGGACCTGCAGATCCACATGTACCGCGCACCGGCGGGCGAATGGCTTGGACTGGACAATAAGGTCTCTTTCGGCGCCGATGGCATTGGTTTGACGTCGACAGTGTTGCACGACATTGATGGGCCGTTCGGCAGGGCCGAGCAGATCCTGACGTTGAGGAAGAGCTGATGCACGAAGCCGCCGCCCCAGGCAAACAGCTCACCGTCTACCGGCAACAGGCGTCCCTGGGCGCTGCAGGAGACCTCGACTTTGCCCTGCAGCTGCTCAAGCGTGCCCGCGGCGGTCAGCTCGGGCCCTCGCTTCGTTTGTACCGGCCGCAACCCACGGTTGCTTTCGGCCAGCGGGATGCCAACCTGCCGGGCTTCGCCGCAGCCGAAGAAGCGTGCAGGGAGCGTGGCTTTGAGCCGCTCATCCGGAAGGCCGGTGGCAGGGCGGCCGCCTATCACCAAGGGACGCTGGTGATCGACCACATTGAGCCGCACCCCGACGCCATCGTCCGAGCAAAGGCGCGTTTCTCCGAGTTCGGCGAGCTGTTGGCGGGCGCTCTGCGCAGCGTCGGTGTCCATGCCGCCGTCGGCGAGATCCCCGGGGAGTACTGCCCCGGCGAGTTCAGCGTCCACGGAGAGGACCCTGACTTTCCCGCGCACCGGATCAAACTGATCGGCACCGCCCAACGCGTTGTGGCCGGCGGCTGGTTGTTCAGCTCCGTGGTGGTGGTGGAGAATTCCGGTCCCATCCGTGATGTCCTGGCGGCCAGCTATGAGGTGCTGGGCCTGGATTGGGATCCCGCGACGGCCGGCGCCGCCAACGACTTGCTGCCCCACCTTGACGTAACCACCGTGGAGGCGGCGGTTGTCGAGGCGTACCGCAGCTATGCGGACGTCGTCGACGGCGACTTCCGCACCCTCCTGGGCTGATCACCCCGTTACCCTGGTCTGTGCTCAGCTGCGGATGGGGCAGCTGAGCACAGACCACTCTCAGTGGCCGCGGGCTATCCACTCATCGAGCTGCGGCTTCTCCGCGCCGATCGTGGTGCTGTCTCCGTGGCCGGTGCGGACCACAGTCTCCTCCGGCAGTGTCAGGAGTTTGGTCCTGATGGACTCGATGATGGTGGGGAAGTCGCTGTAGGAACGCCCCGTTGCTCCCGGGCCGCCTTGGAAGAGTGTGTCCCCACTGAAGAGGGTGCTTTCACTGGGCAGGTGGAACGACACCGAGCCAGGTGAATGTCCTGGCGTGTGGACGGCCTTGAGCGTTCCGCCGGCGACATCGAAGGTGTCTCCGTCCGAGATGGAGTTGTCAGGATCGACCCCGGGGAAGACGTCGTGCCAAAGCATCCAGTCTTCCTTGTGCAGGTAGACCGGTGCCTTGACGAGTTCGCGGAACTCGCCTGCGTACCGGATGTGGTCATCGTGCCCGTGGGTGAGCAGGATGGCTTTGACGGTCCGGCCGTTGACGGCGTCCACAATCGCGGCGGGGTTGTGGGCGGGGTCTATGACGATGCATTCGGAATTGTCCCCAATGATCCAGACGTTGTTGTCCACGTCCCAGGTGCCGCCGTCCAGCGAGAACGTCCCGGACGTGACGACATTTTCGATCGTGAGGTTGGCGGCGCTCACAGCTCAACCACCGATCGCAGGACTGCGCCGTGGTGCATCTTGTCGAAAGCTTCTTCCACCTGCTCGATGGAGATCCGTTCGGTGACGAAGGCGTCGAGGTCCAGCTTGCCTTGCTTGTAGAGGTCCACCAGCATGGGGAAATCGCGAGAGGGCAGGCAGTCGCCGTACCAGGACGACTTGAGGGAGCCGCCGCGGCCGAACACGTCCAACAAGGGCAGTTCCAGGGTCATCTCCGGTGTGGGAACGCCAACGAGGACCACGGTTCCTGCGAGGTCGCGCGCGTAGAAGGCCTGCTTGTACGTTTCGGGGCGTCCGACGGCGTCAATCACCACGTCTGCGCCGAAGCCGCCAGTGAGAGCACGGATTTCTTCGACCGGGTCTCCTGCCGATGAATCAACCGTGTGCGTCGCGCCGAGGTCCTTTGCGCGTTCGAGCTTCTTGGCGTCGATGTCGACGGCGATGATGGTGGTTGCGCCTGCGAGCGTCGCGCCCGCGATGGCTGCCACGCCTACGCCGCCGCAGCCGATGACGGCCACTGAGTCGCCGCGCTTGACGCCTCCGGTGTTCAGGGCGGCGCCGAGACCTGCCATGACACCGCAGCCGAGCAGGCCTACGGCAGCAGCATCGGCGTCGGGGTCGACCTTGGTGCACTGTCCGGCGGCGACGAGGGTCTTCTCGATGAAAGCGCCGATGCCCAGTGCCGGGGACAGTTCCGTGCCGTCCTCAAGGGTCATTTTCTGGGTGGCGTTGTGGGTATTGAAGCAGTACTGGGGTTCGCCGCGCTTACAGGCGCGGCAGTTGCCGCAGACGGCGCGCCAGTTCAGGACGACACGGTCGCCCGGTGCGACGTCGGTGACGTCCGGACCCACTGCGCTGACGACGCCGGTAGCCTCGTGGCCGAGCAGGAACGGGAAGTCGTCGCTGATGCCCCCAAGCTTGTAGTGGAGGTCGGTGTGGCAGACGCCGCTGGTGAGGATGTCCACCAGGGCCTCGCCCGGGCCGGGTTCGGGAACAAGGACGGTTTCGAGGGTTGCGGGTGTGCCCTTGGAGCGGACGACGACGCCTTTGACTGCGTGGACCATTGAGGTGGTTCCCTTCGGACTCGCGGAGGGCGGGCCCGGTTAATGCAGCAGGGCCCGCTACGGATTCCCACTCTGTCTATCACAGGTGACAGACACTACGTGGTTTGTTCCGTGCGGGCCCTGCGCCGGTTACGGCCACACCTTAGGCGGCGAGGCGGCTCTCGACCTCGGAGGCTGAGGGGTTGGTGGCAGCCGTGCCATCCGGGAAGAGCACGGTGGGGACGGTGCGGTTGCCTCCGTTGAGCTGCTCGACGAGTTCGGCCGTGCCATCGACTTCTTCGATGTTGATCTCGGTGTAGCCGATGCCCTTGGCATCGAGCTGCTTCTTCAGGCGGTTGCAGTAACCGCACCAGGTGGTCGAGAACATGGTGATGGTGCCGGAGTCGGGAGTGAAGTCCACGGAGCTCTCCTCAATTGTGGTTGTTTGCGCGGGGTGTTTCGTTCCTAACAACGGTAACCCGGCGCAGAATAATTCCCATGTGGCTGCGGATCCGCGCTACGTCACACGGATGCGCTGGTGTCATTTCGGGGTAAAGGGCAGACTGTTGGCATGTGTGGACGTTACGTGATGGCCCGTGCGGTGGGAGATTTGCTCGCCGTCTTCGACGCTGAGCTTGAGAACGAGATTGCCTTGGAGAAGTCGTGGAACGTTGCCCCGACGGACGCGGTCCCGATCGTCCTTGAGCGGTTGGTCGATGACGACGTCAAGAGGCAGCTTCACGTGGCCAAGTGGGGATTGGTGCCCTCCTGGGCCAAGGATCCCAAGGGTGGTGCCCGCTTGATCAACGCGCGCAGTGAAACCCTTTTGGAGAAGCCTTCCTTCAAGAAGGCTGTCGTAGCCCGACGATGCGCGGTGCCGGCGGACGGCTATTACGAGTGGAAGAAGGGCGAGGGCAAGAACAAGCAGCCGTACTACGTCCACCCCGTAGATGGGCACGGCCTGGTGTTCGCCGGTTTGTATGAGTGGTGGCGGGACCAGAGTGCGTCCCCGGACGATCCCGCCCGTTGGTTGTTGTCCATGTCCATCCTGACCGCGGATACTCCGACGGCGGATTCGGCACGAACGCGACGCAGCGCTTCGGTGTTCGATGAACTGACATCCCTGCACGACCGCGTCCCCCTGCCCATGAGCACAGAGACGATGGAAGCGTGGCTCGATCCGCGGGAAAAGGACGCCGCAGGCCTTGTGGACCTGGTCCGCTCCCGGGCGCACGATGCCGCTGCCGATTGGACGCTGGACCCGGTGGGGGCCGCCGTCGGGAATGTCCGTAACAACTCGCCGGAGCTTATCGAACCCGTGGAGGGCCTGTTCTAGGCTTCAGAGGATTTCCAGGCTTCAGAGGGCTTCGTTGACGGGCACGCCTGATTGGAACTCACGGCCATCAGCTTCACTGAACGCCGTCATCACGTGGCTTTTGCCGAGTCCGTGGATGGCGGACATGGGAAAGTTCCCGGTGATGACGTTGCCGGAGTGCTCTACGCCTTTGATGTCGTAGTTTTCCTCCGCGCTGAGGGAATGGTTGAAGGAGTAGAACGAGATAGCCTCGCCGTTCATGAACTCGATGCCGAGCCTTCGCTGCGAGGAGTAGTCTTCACTGGCAGCAACAAGGCCCACGACATAAGCGCCGGAGCCTGGAATGTTGCCGTCAATTTCGAACCTCGCCACCAGGTTGTCATCAGCGGCTGAGATGTTGACCTTCTTCAGGAATGCCTCATTGGTACTCATGGCACAATCCTGCTCTGCGGACCCGCTGCCGTCCACCCCTGCAGGTGATCCTTCGCTCAGGCCTCCAAGAGCCGCTGGATGTTTTCCGCCACCCTTTCCTTGCTGATGCCCTGGCCCTTCCTCGAGGTCAGCAGGTGCAGGACCAGGCCGTCGCTGTAATCGGAAACCGCTTCTGCCCGCGCCCTCGGTTCCGTCACCCCCATGGCCTCGAGCAGCTGTGCCAACGCCGATACCAGCCGCTCGTGTCCGGCCGCCACTACCTCCGGCTGGTCCAGCGCGAAAACGAAGCGTGCCCTCGTCAGTCCTGCGTTTTCCTGCGCGAGTCCCATGACCGCTCCGGCGAGCTGCTGCGCCACTGCCGTGGTCGACGTCGGGCGTTCCTGGGCGCCCTGCTGCAGCAGGAGGGTGTCCAGCTCTTCAACGCGGTCGACGGCGGCACCCACCAGGGCGGCACGGTTGCGGAAGTAGTTCGAGGTTGTCCCGACGGCGACTCCGGCTTGTGCGTCGACGGAACGGTGCGTGAGGCCCTTAAGGCCTTGGGCGGCGACGACGGCGAGCGCGGCATCGGCTAACTGGGTTCGTCGATCGGGCATGGCGAAAGTCTAGCTCCCACCCCTACTGCTACTACAAATGTAGTAGTAGAGTTTGGGCATGAAAAAGGTGGACATCATCGGTGGAGGTATAGCTGGCCTGGCGCTCGCAGCGCGGCTGGACCCGGGCACGTTTGATGTAACGGTGTACGAGCAGAGGCCCGAACTGCCCGCCGTGGGAACAACCCTGGCCATGTGGCCCGGGGCCCAACGCGCTTTGTCTGAAATCGGGATACTCGGCGCTGTTCGAAGCCGGGGATCCATCATTACCGCCGGAGCCCTGCGTGATCCCTCGGGTGCGGCCCTGCTGGCCGTTGAGGGCGAAGGGTTGGTCGGCATAGCCCGGCCCGAACTCCTGAAGCTCCTCGATTCCGCCGTGCCCGCGTCCGTGGAACGTGTTTACCAACGAGCCGAGGTCATTGCCGAGAATGCCTGGCTGACAGTGGGCGCGGACGGGGTCAACAGTATTGTCCGGCGAAAATTCTGGGGCCGACGGAGCGCGGCCCGGCCCACCCCTTTCCTGGCCGTCAGGGGAGTTGTTCCCGGCACGCCCGTTCCCGGGGATGTTGGCGAATACTGGGGCAAGGGAGAGATCTTTGGGCTGGCCCCGGCTGTTGGCGGAACCAACTGGTACGCCTCCTTCCGCTCTGATCTGGGACCGGAGAAGGTGGACGTCCCGGAAGCGCTTGAGCTTACCCGGGACAGGTACGGCAATTACTCGGAAGCTGTCAGGGATGTTCTGCGCCAGGCGACCCCTGGGAACTCCTTGGCGCAGCGCATCTGGACGGCTCCGCCGTTGGCCCGGTATTCAAGAACAAATGTGGTCCTCGTGGGGGATGCCGGCCATGCCATGACACCGAACCTCGGCCGGGGTGCCTGCGAGGCGCTGGTCGACGCCGTCAGCCTGGGAAACCTCCTGAATGAACTGCCGAAGGAGGAAGCGCTCGCCGCCTACGACAGGAAGCGCGTGTTGCGCACCCAGCAGCTCAGGCTCGCCTCGGCCCTCATGGGAAGCGTCGCATTGGCGCAGGGGATGCAACCGTGGCGCGACGGGCTGCTGAAACGGGTCGGAAAGCGTGTAGCCAAGGCTTCTGCACGGAGTGGAACTTCGAAGTAGGTTTTGCCCCGACGTCGGCGTAAACTGGATTTATTCGAACATACTTTCGAATCAATTCAATCGGCGTTATGAGGTGTGAAATGGGGCTGTTCAGCGAGTCCGTAGTGGTCAACTGCACGGAAACAGGCCAGCCGCAGGAAGTCCAGTGGAAGGGGATCCTGTACACCGTCACCAACGAACCGGTCCGGTGGTTCGAACGCCGCCAATGGTGGGCCGAGGAGAACCGCGCACCCATCGGTACAGGGGCAGGCCTTGTCGACCACGAGATCTGGCGCGTCCAGCTTCACCCACTGCAGGCCGGGCAAAAAGAGAACCACACCATCACCCTTGACCTTGTCCGGCACGTAGGCAGCGGCCGTTGGCGACTCCTACGAATCCATGACGCCGCACCAGCCCGCGCGGTGGAACCCGACGAAGCAGCGTGAAACCTTGAGCTTCACCCATCTGCACGTCTCCACCGCATTCAGCGCACACTATGGGGTCTCCTGGCCCGACGAACTCGCCCAGACCGCAGCAGCCGACGGAGCAACAGCGCTCGCCTGCACAGACAGGGACGGACTCTACGGCACAGTTAAACATCTCAAAGCCTGCATGGATGCAGGTATCGATCCCATCGTCGGTGTGGACTTGGCAGTTTTCGACGACGACGGCGACCACCGCACCCAAGTCGCGGGCCGCGTCGTCGTACTGGCCCACGGGCACAACAACGGGGCAGGATACCGCGCACTATGCCGCTTAGTATCCGATGCCCATGCCCGCACCTCTGGCAAAGCCGGGGGAGTTGTCCCCGTTGCAGTAACCCGCGCTGAACTTGCTTCCAGAACCTTGGACCCCACAACACTAAAGCCCGTGTTGACCGTACTGATCGGACCAGACTCGGATGTCGGACGGGCCATGGGTGGGCGCAAATACCTCAGGCCAAGAACCCTCTTCAAACAATGGATCGACGCGTTGCCGGCCGGCACCGTGGTAGCCGAGATCGTTTCCCACCTCAGCGCACCAGGGGAGCCCCTCAGCACGGCACATGCCGTACGCATGCTCAAACTTGCCCTCGAATACAACGTCCCCGCCATTCTCAGCAACGCCGTGCGCTACTGCGCCCAGGACGGGGCAGCAACCGCTGATGTCCTGGACTCGGCACGCACCTTGAAGTCCCTCCCCGAACTCTCCTCAGAGCCAATGCTCCAACCAGCCGGTCACCTCCAACCCACAGGGCAGGGCTGGTTGAAGAGCCCCCGCCACATGCTCCAGCTCGGCAAGGAAATCATGACCGCCGCCGGCCTGGGGCAAGCCGGGCTCAGCAAACTGCTCGCCAACACCGAAGCGCTCGCGGACAAATGCCGCACCGACCCCATCCTGGACATGGGGTGGAAAAAGCCTGTCGTCCCGGAGGCATCCATCATTGGCATCGACAACGATCCCATGCTGGAATTGGCCCAACGCTGTGAAGCCGGAATCAACAGGCGATTCGCGGGTATCAGCGGTGGTGCGGAAAAGCGGCTGCGCTCGCGGCTGGAGCACGAGCTGGGGATCATCGGCAGACTGGGCTTTGGCTCCTACTTCCTCACTGTGGCTGAGGTTTCGCGGATGATCCTTGGTATGGGGGTCAGGGTTGCTGCCCGGGGCTCAGGGGCCTCAAGCCTGGTCAATTACCTGATCGACATCAGCCAGGTCGATCCCATCCGCCACGATCTCATTTTTGAACGTTTTCTCTCCGGACGCCGCTCCACCCTGCCTGATATCGACATCGACGTCGAAAGCGCGGAACGGCACAACGTCTACCGGAAGATCTTCGACCGGTTCGGGGCTGAGCGGGTCACGCTCATGAGCATGCAAAACGGCTACAGGGCCCGCGGCGCTGTCAGGGACGCGGGAATGGCGCTGGGAATGGACGAGGGCGAGGTCGGCGATATCGCCAAGCAGCTCTGGAGGTTCTCAGCTCGAAAATTCCGCGAAGCGCTGGTGGAGAAGCCCGAACTCCGCGACTTTGCCGGCCGTGTAGAACGCGGCGGAATGGAAGAGAACCAGCAACTCGATCTCCTGGTGGATCTGACTGAAAGACTTGACCGTTTGCCCCGGCATATCTCCATGCACCCTTGTGGAGTGATTCTGGGGGATGCAACACTCCTTGACCGGACCCCTGTCCAGCCCAGCGGCCTGGGCCTGCCCATGAGCCAGTTCGACAAACATGACATGGATCCCATGGGCATGCTCAAGCTGGATGTCCTGGGCGTAAGAATGCAAAGTGCCATGGCCTTCGCGGTGCGCGAAGTAATTCGGCTCCATCCTTCCAAAGCTGAGGTGGTTGCAGCAGGAAACCACCCTTTGGGACCTGAAGGCACAGGACCTGACTACATCGGCGAAGACGGCCGGATCGAGCTCAACGACGTCCCGTTCGACGACGAGCCAACCTTCGACCTGATTCGGAGCACCCACACCTTGGGGTGCTTCCAGATCGAGTCGCCGGGTCAACGGGAGCTCATAGGAAAGATGGCTCCACGCGAATTCAATGACCTCATCATCGACATTTCGTTGTTCCGTCCAGGCCCGATGAAATCGGACATGGTGCGCCCCTTCCTTGAACACAGGCATGGTTTCGCGCCGGAGGTCTACCCGCATCCGGACCTCAAACCCGTGCTGCAGGAAACGCATGGAGTGACGGTGTTCCACGAGCAGATACTCAAGACCTTCGATGTCATGACAGGGTGCGGGTTAGCCAGGGCCGATGAATTCCGCAGGGCCCTTGGCGATGAAATCCGGGAACCTGAAGTGGAGAGCTATTTCCGTCGTGAGGCCATCAGAAATTACACGCCTGAGGTCGTGGACAAAGTCTGGGGGACGCTGAAAGCTTTTGGAAGCTTTGGCTTCTGCAAAGCCCATGGGGCGGCCTTTGCAGTGCCTACCTATCAATCGGCATGGCTTAAAGCCCATCATCCAGAAGCCTTCCTTGCCGGGCTCTGGGAGCACGATCCCGGTATGTACCCCAAACGGCTGTTGGTGGCTGAAGCGCGCCGTCTAGGCATTCCCATCCTTCCCTTGGACATCAACCGAAGCCAGGCCGAATACAGGGTGGAAAAGATCCTTGAAGGAGCTGATCGCGGAAAGCTTGGAATCCGGCTGAGCCTTTCAGGGATCTACGGGTTCTCGGGAGCCGAACTGAAGAGAGTTGTGGCTGGCCAACCTTTCGATTCATTGGCTGACCTGCGCACCAGGGCGAGGGTCAGCAAGCCGAACATCAAAAGGCTGGCTCAACTCGGCGCCTTCGATGCCCTTCATAAAGATTCCGGTGGAACTGCCAACCGGGCCGATCTGGTGCAGCATCTCCAGGCTCTGCAAAGCAGTCCCTCCAAGAAGCAGAACGGCGTCATCGATGGGCAATTGTCATTCGCCCTGGGGGATGTTGAGCTGAGGAACATCGCCCCGGAACTTCCCGAGCCAACCATGGTGGAGAACGTCAGGGCAGAACTTGATCTGATGGCCGTTGACGTCAGTGAACACCTGATGGAGAGCCACCGCCCGCTCTTGGATAAATTGGGTGTGACAACCGCCGACAAACTCCTGGGCCTGCGTAACGGAACAGAAGTACTGGTTGCCGGTGTCCGCATTGCAACCCAGACCCCACCCATGCGGGGAGGAAGGCGTGTTGTCTTCATCAGCATCGACGACGGCACTGGATGCGTCGATTCGGTCTTCTTCCATGAAGCCCAGGAAGAATCGGGGCCTTTGCTGTTCGGAACACGCCTCCTGCTGATCCGCGGAACCACCAGGCGGACAGGTCCCAAAGGCATCAGTCTCAGCGCGAGCAAGGCTTGGGACCTTGGCAGGCCCGAAACCTTGCCGTTCCCGGAGATCCTTCGCGGCGATGAACAACCACCGGCCGAATACACGCAGCACGGACCCCTTCACGGCATCTCCAGGAACCTTGCCATCACTGGGTTGGGAAGCTGAACGTCCCTCAATCCCGGCCCGGCGCGCTGCTTTGGCCGCCCTCGCCGAAGCGGATACGATTGACGGTGGCTGGCTGTGGTCCCCGTACGCCACAAGCTATGAAGCCTTCACTATGAATAGGAGACACCCGTGTCAGATGCCCAACAGATCACCCTCATCGTCGATGGCGAAGAGACCAAGGTGACGGAAGGGACTACCGGCGCGGAACTCTTCTTCGAGCGCCGCGACGTTGTTGTAGCCCGTGTTGACGGTGTGCTCAAGGACCTCGACCAGCCCCTTTCCGACGGTGCGAACGTCGAGGGCGTCACCATTGAATCCCCGGACGGACTCAACGTCCTCCGCCACTCCACGGCCCACGTCATGGCCCAGGCAGTGCAGCAGCTGCGCCCGGACGCCAAGCTTGGCATCGGTCCCTACATCACCGACGGTTTCTACTTCGACTTCGACGTCGCTGAGCCGTTCACCCCGGAAGACCTGCGCCAGCTGGAAAAGATGATGCAGAAGATCATCAACCAGAACCAGAAGTTCGTCCGCCGCGTTGTCACCGAAGAAGAAGCCCGCCAGGCCATGGCCAACGAGCCCTACAAGCTTGAGTTGCTCGGCAAGAAAAACGATGCCGCGGACGCCGCGGAAGGTGTCAACGTGGAGGTGGGCGTCGGTGACATCACCATCTATGACAACGTTGACCGCAAGAGCGGAGACTCCGTTTGGTGCGATCTTTGCCGCGGCCCCCACCTGCCCAACACCAAGATCATCTCCAACGCCTTCGCACTGACCCGTTCGTCCTCTGCCTACTGGCTGGGCAACCAGAACAACCAGCAGCTGCAGCGCATCTACGGAACGGCATGGCCTACCAAGGAAGCCCTCAAGGCTTACCAGGAGCGCATCGCCGAAGCCGAACGCCGCGACCACCGCAAGCTTGGCGTCGAGCTGGACCTCTTCTCCTTCCCGGATGAGCTTGGCTCCGGCCTGCCTGTCTTCCACCCCAAGGGCGGCATCATCCGCAAGGAGATGGAGGACTACTCGCGCAAGCGCCACGTGGACGCCGGCTACGAATTCGTCTACACCCCGCACATCACCAAGGGGCACCTTTACGAGGTCTCCGGCCACCTTGACTGGTACAAGGACGGCATGTTCCCGGCGATGCAGGTGGACGCCGAGCTCAACCCGGATGGCACCGTGCGGAAGCCGGCCCAGGATTACTACCTGAAGCCGATGAACTGCCCCATGCACAACCTGATCTTCCGCTCGCGCGGCCGTTCGTACCGCGAACTTCCGTTGCGCCTTTTCGAGTTCGGCTCGGTGTACCGCTATGAGAAGTCCGGCGTCGTGCACGGACTGACCCGCGTACGCGGCATGACACAGGACGATGCCCACATCTACTGCACCCGCGAGCAGATGAAGGACGAGCTCACCACGACGTTGAACTTCGTTCTCGGCCTGCTCAAGGACTACGGTCTGGACGACTTCTACCTGGAGCTCTCCACCAAGAACGAAGAAAAGTTCGTTGGGGACGACGCCACGTGGGAAGAAGCCACGCGGACACTGGCCGAGGTAGCGGAGGCCTCCGGACTGGAGCTCGTGCCGGATCCGGGTGGAGCGGCCTTCTACGGCCCGAAGATCTCGGTGCAGGCTAAGGATGCCCTGGGCCGCACCTGGCAGATGTCCACGATCCAGCTGGACTTCAACCTGCCTGAGCGCTTCGAACTGGAATACCAGGCGGCCGATGGAACGCGCCAGCGTCCCGTCATGATCCACCGTGCCCTCTTCGGTTCGGTTGAACGCTTCATGGGTGTCCTCACGGAGCACTACGCCGGAGCATTCCCGGCCTGGCTCGCCCCGGTCCAGGTAGTGGGCATTCCCGTTGCCGAAGCGTTCAACGACTACATGTTCGACGTCGTGGGGCAGCTCAAGGCTGCAGGTATCCGCGCCGAGGTGGACATTTCCTCGGATCGCTTCCCGAAGAAGATCCGCACTGCCAGCAAGGACAAGATTCCCTTCGTGCTCATTGCCGGCGGTGAGGACGCCGAAGCTGGCGCCGTGTCATTCCGTTTCCGTGACGGCAGCCAAGACAACGGCGTCCCCGTCGAAGAGGCGGTCCGCAGGATCGTTGACGCCGTGAAGAACCGCGAGAGCTGACGGAACGGAAACAGTGACGGTGCAGGAGAACACAGGCGCGGCAGCTGACATCCCGGGCGACGCAGACGTAACCGATGATTTCGGACTCGCAGGCGTTCCGGATGCGTTTCAGCGCCTGTGGACTCCGCACCGCATGGCGTACATCAAGGGCGGGCAGGACCAGTTCAAGAACAAGGATGACTGCCCGTTCTGTGTAGGCCCCACCCGCTCGGACGAGGAATCCTTGATCGTCCACCGGGGAAAGACCTGCTACGTGGTGCTCAACCTTTTCCCTTACAACCCGGGGCATCTGCTGATCTGCCCCTACCGCCATGTGCCGGACTACACGGATATCACGGTGGAAGAGACCGCTGAGTTCGCTGAGTTGACGCAGACCGCCATGAGGGTCCTGCGTAAGGTTTCCAACCCGAGTGGTTTCAACCTCGGAATGAACCAAGGCGTCACCGGTGGGGCAGGCATCGCCGCCCACCTTCACCAGCATGTGGTTCCACGATGGGGCGGAGACGGAAACTTCTTCCCTATCATCGCCCAGACCAAAGCCATCACGCAGACCCTGGACGAGGTCCGCAAACTCGTGGCTGAAGCCTGGCCTGGGGAGTCGAATGCTCAATAGGCATGCGCGCGGCTTCTTCACTTCACTCTTTACCCCCTTGGCGCGTTGGCTCCTGCGGATCGGTGTGTCACCTGACGCCGTCACCATTGCAGGTACCGCTGGTGTCGTCCTTGGCGGCCTCATCCTGTACCCGCTGGGCCACCTATGGTGGGGTTCAGTAGTCGTTGCTGTTTTTGCGTTCTCGGACGTCGTGGATGGCATCATGGCCCGGCTCCAGGGCCGCAGCGGTGGCTGGGGAAACTTCCTTGACTCCACGTTGGACCGGTTGGCCGATGGTGCCATCTTCGCCGGTCTCACCATCTGGTTCTTCACCGGAGGCCGGGATGCGGCGATCGGAACTGCCGCCGTCGTTTGCCTGGTCCTGGGGATGGTGGTTTCCTACGCGCGGGCCAAAGCGGAATCCCTTGGCTATCACGCCAGCGTGGGGATTGCCGAGCGTGCCGAACGGTTGGCCTCGGTCCTCCTGATTACCGGCCTGACCGGCTTGGGACTTCCCCGTGTGGTTCTTTTCGCGACCCTTGTCCTGCTCGCACTGGCCAGCTTTGCCACGATCGTCCAGAGAATGGCGACCGTTCGCCGGCAAGCCATGGCTGAAGCCGAGGGAACTGGCATCTGACCAGAGTCGGCCGCTGCCATTTGTGCAGCTGTCCTACCAGAAGCCTGTTTGTTGCCCTATGAGGCAGTAATGAATGTACTTCCGCCATGCATCCTGCGACTACTATTACTAGTACTTGGTCACCTTGACCTGAAAACCCGGTGTGCGCTGAATGTGGTCGTTGGCTGCGCGTGCCTCCGGCAAGAAGGTCGTTTATCTACCCATAGGGGTTTTTGTGTCTACACCAGATGTAAGCAACGAAGCCGGTTCGTCCGCGAACAGCGTCACGGGCAGCAGCCGCGTTAAGCGCGGCATGGCGGAGATGCTCAAGGGCGGCGTCATCATGGACGTCGTTAACGTCGAGCAGGCCCGCATCGCCGAGGACGCCGGTGCCGTGGCTGTCATGGCGCTGGAGCGTGTTCCGGCTGATATCCGCGCCCAGGGTGGCGTGTCCCGCATGTCCGACCCGGACATGATTGATCAGATCATTGCCGCGGTGTCCATTCCGGTGATGGCCAAGGCCCGTATCGGTCACTTCGTTGAGGCCCAGGTCCTGCAATCGTTGGGTGTGGACTACATCGATGAGTCCGAGGTCCTGACCCCGGCGGATTACATCAACCACATCGACAAGTGGAACTTCACTGTCCCGTTCGTGTGTGGTGCCACCAACCTCGGTGAGGCGCTGCGCCGCATCAACGAAGGTGCTGCGATGATCCGTTCCAAGGGCGAGGCCGGTACCGGCGATGTGTCCAACGCGACCGGTCACATGCGCAAGATCCGCGCTGAGATCGCGAAGCTTTCGGCCCTTCCCGAGGACGAGCTCTACGTTGCGGCGAAGGAGCTGCAGGCCCCGTACGAGCTGGTGAAGGAAGTCGCCGCGACGGGCAAGCTTCCGGTGGTGCTGTTCACCGCCGGTGGCATCGCGACGCCAGCTGATGCTGCGATGATGATGCAGCTCGGCGCGGACGGTGTGTTTGTCGGTTCGGGCATCTTCAAGTCCGGCAACCCGGCAGAGCGCGCCGCCGCCGTCGTCAAGGCAACCACCTTCCACGACGATCCTGACGTGATCGCGAAGGTCTCCCGCGGCCTGGGCGAAGCGATGGTCGGCATCAACGTCGACGAAATCCCCGAGCCCCACCGCCTCGCAGAACGCGGCTGGTAACAAACAAAAGCAGTACGACGCCGGGCCGGTCACCTTCCAAGGTGACCGGCCCGGCGTCGTACTACTCGAGTCCGCGGCGCTTCAGCAGGGGTTCAAGCCGGGCGTCGCGGCCCCGGAACGCACGGAAAGACTCCAACGGCTCCCGGCTGTTGCCCCGTGACAGCAGCTCCGATCGGAACCGGTTGCCGTTCGCACGGTTCAGCCCGCCGTTTTCCTTGAACCACTCCACCGTGTCAGCGTCCAGTACTTCGCTCCAGATATAGGAGTAGTAGCCGGCGGCATAACCGGCGCCGGCGAAGATGTGCTGGAAGTAACCGGTCCGGTAGCGCGGGGGAATCAGGGGGTGGGCGATGGATGCCTGGGCAAGGGCGTTGGCTTCGAAGGCAAGGACATCCTCAGGTATGTCAGCCTCGGACAAGACATGCCATGCAAGGTCCAACAGAGCGGCGCCCAAATACTCCGTCGTGGCAAAGCCTTCACCCCACAACAACGAGGCGTTGAGCTTGTCCACGACGTTTTGGGGAAGTGCCTCACCTGTGACGTGGTGCCGTGCGTAATTGGCCAGTACTTCCGGCCACATGATCCACATCTCGTTGACTTGTGAAGGGTATTCCACGAAATCGCGGGGCACCGAGGTACCGGAGAATCGCGGGTAGGTGACCTGCGAAAAGAGGCCGTGCAAAGCGTGGCCGAATTCATGGAACACAGTCCGGACTTCGTCCAGGGACAGGAGCGCGGGCTCGCCGGGAGCAGGCTTGGTGATGTTGAGGTTGTTGATCACTACCGGTTGGGTGCCAAGGAGGGTGGATTGCTCCACGAGGGAGTTCATCCACGCCCCGCCGCGCTTGGTCTCCCTGGTGTAGTAGTCGCCAAGGAAGAGGCCCAATCCCTTCCCGTCTTCGTCGCGGATTTCCCACACCCGGACATCGGGATGGTAGCCGTCCAGGTCCTTACGTTCATCGAACGTGATCCCGTAGAGCTGGGTGGCGGCATGGAAGACGCCGTCGTGGAGCACTGTCTCCAAGGAAAAGTAGGGACGCAGGGCCTGTTCGTCCACCTCGAACTTATCCTTGCGGACACGGGCCGAGTAGTAAGGCCAGTCCCAAGGATCCAATTCCCTGCCCGCTGCCTCGGCCAGCGCCTTGGCCTCGGCCTCGGCGTTACGGACGGCGGCCGGTGCCAACCGGCGCAACATGGCCTGGACATCGCCAAATCCCGGGGCCGTCTGCTGATCCACCACAAGCTCGGCGAAGTTGGCAAAGCCAAGCAGCGATGCTTTCTCTGCCCGCAGGCGGACAGTGGCCAACACCAGTTCACGGACGTCCAGGGGCCCGCCAGCCGTGCCCCGCGCGAGCGAGGCTTCATATAAACGACGGCGGATGGCCGGCTTTTCGAGGGAGGCGAGGGCAGGCTGGTTACTGGGCTGAATCAGCGTGAGCAGGTACTTCCCGCGATGGCCCGCGGAGTTGGCGGCTTCGGCGGCGCCTGCGATGTCCTCCTCCGGCAGACCGGCGAGGTCCCCGACGTCGTCAAGAAGCAGGGCTGAGGATTTCATCGCCTCTTTGACCCGCTGGCCAAAGTCCGTTCCCAACCGTGAGAGTTTAGCGTTGACCTGGCGCAGGCGGTCCTGCCCGGCGTCATCGAGTTGGATACCGGACTGGCGGAATTCCTTCAGGTATTCCTCCACCAGGCGGGTTGATTCGGCATCGAGGCCCGCCACGTCTATGGCTGAGAAGCGTTCATACAGGCCCCGGTTCATGAACACAGCGTCCTGGTGAGCCGAGAACTTCGGGGACAGTTCGGTCTCCAGCGCTTTGATGTCATCGTCGGCATCGGCGGAGACCAATGTGAAGAAGGCAGCCGCAGCCCTGCTCAGGAGAAGGCCTGACCGCTCCATGGCCACGGCAGTGTTCTCGAACGTGGCAGGCTCCGGATTGGCCACGATGTCGTTGATCTCCTCCAGCTGTGCTGCCAGTCCGGCGTTTACTGCTTCGGCGTAGTGGTCGACCGATATTCCGGCGAACGGCGGGAGTCCGTACGGCAGGGGACTGGGGCTAAGCAGGGGATTGGTCATGAAGTGACTCTTTCACGTAGGGATCGTGTCCTCAAGGGCGGCACGCCTGGTTCCGCCCGTGTTCACCGTAGGATGAAAAGCATGGGGAAGATCACATCTGGTACCGGATGGCAGCGGTCGCAACGGGCAGCGCTGCCGACACTCGCACTGGTCGTGGCCATGACCCTGGGCGCCTGCGGGGTCATCGCTGAGAACAACGATCCCAGGCCAAGCACGGCGGCATCGGCTCCGGCAGGCGGGTCACCTTCACCAACACGTACTCCCGCCCCCAACCCGACCCCAGGGATGGGGCCGGCCTGTCCGGAACTGCGTTGCACTACGGTTACCGTGACTGGCGACATGCTGGTCCACACGCAGTTGTGGCAGCAGGCACGGGCCGATGCAGCTGCGGCCGGCCAGCCCGGCTATACCTTTGTTCCGCTTCTCGAAGGGCAGCGGCGCTACATCAGGAACAGTGACCTGGCCATCTGCCATCAGGAGACTCCGGTGGCGACGCCGGAGGGACCTTTCTCGGCTTACCCCTCCTTCAATGTGCCGCCACAAATCGTCACGGCCTCCAAAGACATCGGCTACCAAGCCTGCACCACCGCGAGCAACCACACTATTGACCGGGGCACCGAGGGGCTCCTCAGAACCTTGGATGCCCTCGATGCCGCCGGCCTGAAGCACACCGGCTCCTACCGGACGGAGGCGGCATCGGAGGAAATCCTGATGCTGCAGACGGACGCCGCAAAGGTGGCAGTCATCGAAGGAACCTACGGGCATAACGGGCAGATCCCGGAATACCCCTGGCTGGTGGACGAATTGGACCCGGCAACAATGATCGCCAAGGCAACCCGCGCCAGGGAACTTGGTGCGGACATTGTCCTGGGAGTGATGCACGCAGGAGATGAATATGCCAGCGAGCCCAATGCCCAGCAGCAGGAGGTCGCCCATGCCCTCGTGGACAGTGGCCAGTTCACCATGATCTACGGACACCACACCCATTCGGTCCTGCCCATCGAAAACTACAAAGGCACCTGGATCGTCTACGGACTGGGAAACGGCATCACGGAACTGTCGCCATGGTACGTGGTCAACAATGAAGGACTGCTGGTCAGGGCGCAGTTCAGCCAAAATGCCGCCGGTACTTGGACTGCCTCGGACCTGGCGTGGGCCCCCTCGGTGATTGTCCGTGATCCCTACCGGTGGTGTTCGGTGGCCAGCGATGCACCGCAGGGCGTGTGTGCCACGCCCGCGGCCGACGCCGAAACCCACCAAAGAACCAAAACCGTGGTTGAGTCCATGGGAGCCGCGACGGCCGGTGCCCACGAACTGCTGATCACCAAGGAGAAGTGAAACCCTACCGTGGGCGGCGCGCGGCGTGTTCGCGCGCGAGGCGGGCGTAGTCGTCGTCGGGCGTTCCCGGCACGAAGGTTCCGAACTTGCGTTCTGCTGCCGTGCGGATCAGGAAGTCCGCGATGGCCGGGTTCTTCGGCAGCAGCGAGCCGTGAAGGTAGCTGGCCACAACATTGTTGTACCGGGCGCCCTCGTGGCCATCTTTGCTGTTGTTGCCCGCGCCCTTGGTGACGGTCCCCAGAGGCTCGACGCCGGGACCCAAGGTGGTCTGTCCGCTGTGGTTCTCGTAACCCATGATGTCGCCGAACTCGGCCGATTTCATGATCACGTTGCCGATCAGGCGTTCGTCAGTGCCCTGGGTTTCAACATCCAGGATTCCAATGCCGGGGATGGTGGGTCCCGAGCTGGTCTTGAAGAACTTGCCGAAGAGTTGGTACAGGCCGCAGATCACCAGCATGGGCGCGCCGTTGTCGGCAAGCTCCCGCAATTGCTCCGCGCGGGCCTGGAGGTCGTCCTGGATGACCAGCTGGCCGCTGTCCTGGCCGCCGCCACCAACGATGATGTCAACGTCCTCCGGGAAATCATCGCCTACGTTGTACTCCAGCAGTTCCGGGGTATAGCCGTGCCATTTGATGCGCTGCTTGAGGACCAGGGCGTTGCCCCAGTCGCCATAGATGTTCATTTCCCGTGGGTACAGCTGGAGCACGCGGATGGTGCCCTTGCCGGGCTGCGAAGCCTGGCCAGGTGCGGCCTGGGGCTGGGTTTCCGAGGTCATGAGACCACCTCAACTATGGTGATTTTGGCGAGTTCGCGGCGAATGGCGAGCATTGATGTGTAGGTGCAGAAAATGCGCTTGGGCTTGCCCCGCGAACCGTCGATGAAGGTACGCAAGGCGGCTGTGATGTCGGGTTCAACCGTGCCGAACGGAACGTCGTCGTACTGGAGGCGCAGGGCCATGTCGTAAGCGCGGACCCCGGTGAGGACTTCGACACCGCCTTCGCGGAGCGACTCGAATTCGACGTCCCACAGCCACGACATGTCCCGGCCGTCAGCGTAGTTGTCATTAATGGCGATCATGGTCGCGTAGCCGCCGGCAGGGAAGGACTTCAAGCCCAGACGGAATCCGCTGGGGTTCTTCACCAGCACCAGTTCGAGCGGTTGGCCGTCCACTGTCAGGCTTTCGCCGCGACCGAAGGCCGGTGCCACGTTACCGAGTGCTTTGACGAGCCTGGGCGTGTCCACGGGGCCGGTCCCCAAAACCGCCCGGGTCAGCGACAAAGCGGCGGCGGCGTTGAAGATGTTGTAGACCCCGCGCAGCTTCATGGTGGTGGTGACGGTCTTGCCGTCGAACTCGAAGTCGGCGTCCTGGGCACCTACCCGGCGAAGTACGACGTCGGCATCCGGCAAGTCGACTGCCTCGCCGGGCGCTGCGGCCACCGACGTTCCTGACGGTGAAGGGCCGCTGCCGGAGCGCATCTCGTCATCGTTGGGAAAGGTGCTGCGAAGTGATTCGTCCAGGCCGAAGTAGCGGACGCTGGGGTGATACACGGCGTCGAGGCTGTTGATGGTGTTGGCGATTCGCGCAACGCGCGGATCCTCGCGGTTCAGGACCACCGTATCCGTCGTCCTGGAGGCGATGTGTTCAAGGAGGCGGGCAGTCTTGTCGATTTCGCCGAAGCGGTCCAACTGGTCGCGCAGGACATTGAGCAGGAGGCTGAACCGGGGAGGAACCTTGTTCACGAAATGCACGGCGTGGGCTTCATCCAGTTCAAGGACTGCGATGTCGGCATCGAGCTTGCCCCGCCAGTCGACCTCGCCCAGCAATGATGCTGCCACCCCCCTGGTGAAGTTGCTGCCGGTGCGGTTGGTGAAGACCTTCAGGCCTTGGCTTTCCAGCAGTTCCACCACCATCTTGGTGGTGGTGGTCTTGCCGTTGGTGCCGCTGACGACGGCTACGCCGTGGGGCAATGACGCCAGCGTGCGCTGCATGAAACGGGGATCAATTTTCTCGACCACCAGGCCGGGGAACGCCGACCCTCCGCCCCGAAGCCGGGACAGTGTGCGGACCAGCTTGCCGAGGGGGACGCTGTAGGAAAGCATGCTCTGTAATATATCCCAGTCGCGGCATGGAACCCGGGTCGCAGCAGTGCCAGGCTGCTTCCCGGCACTGCCCGAAGCGTCGGGGCCACTATGATGGATCAATGACCAACCCCCTTTCCGACGCTTCATCACGCGTGGGCGCAGGCCTCCGGATCGGCGTTCTGGCACTCCAGGGCGATTTCCGTGAGCACATCCACGCCGTCGAGTCCGCGGGAGCAACAGGTGTGGGCATCCGCCGGCCCTCCGAGCTGGATGACATCGACGGCCTGATCATCCCCGGTGGCGAATCCACCACCATTGACAAACTGTCCCGGATCTTCGAAGTCCGCGAACCGATCCAGCAGCGGATCGCGGAGGGACTTCCCGTGTACGGCTCTTGTGCAGGGATGATCCTCCTTGCCAATGAGATTGCCGACCCCGCCACCGACCTCAAGGGAAACCCGCAGCAGACCTTCGGTGGCCTGGATATCACTGTTCGCCGCAACGCCTTCGGCCGCCAGCGCGAGTCCTTCGAAACGGACCTCGATTTCAAGGGGCTGGACTTCAGTGCCGGACAGGACGGCGTGGACCCCGTTCACGCAGTATTCATCCGCGGACCCTGGGTTGAGCGCGTGGGAGAGGGCGTGGACGTACTGGCCCAAGTCGATCCCGACCACGCCAGCCACACCGCCGCTTTGCATGGAGTGGCTAGAATTGTTGCAGTGCGCTCCGGCCGTTTGCTGGCCACCTCCTTCCATCCGGAAGTGACAGGGGAGAAGCGTGTGCATGAACTCTTTATTCGAATGATCAGAGGAGAAGCGTAAAGCATGTCAGGCCACTCCAAATGGGCGACCACCAAGCACAAAAAAGCCATCATTGACAGCAGGCGTGCAAAGTCGTTCGCAAAACTGATCAAGAACATCGAAGTTGCTGCCCGTATGGGTGGACCCGACCTGGCCGGCAACCCGGGCCTGGAACTCGCCGTCACCAAGGCAAAGAAGACTTCTGTCCCCAACGACAACATCGACCGTGCCATCAAGCGCGGCGCCGGCCTCACCGGTGAAGTCGTGGACTACACCGAGATCATGTACGAAGCCCGTGGCCCCCAGGGCTCGGCTTTGCTGATCGAGTGCCTTACCGACAACAAGAACCGGGCGGCCTCCGAAGTCCGCCTGGCCATCTCCCGCAACGGCGGAACCATCGCCGATCCGGGCTCGGTCAGCTACCTGTTCGCCCGCAAGGGGGTCGTGGTTCTGCCGAAGAACGGCCTCAGCGAAGACGACATCCTCATGGCCGTCCTGGACGCAGGTGCTGAGGAAGTCAAGGACAGTGGCGAGAACTGGGAAATCCACTCGGAGCCCTCTGATCTCCAAGCCATCCGGGATGCTCTCAAGGAAGCCGGGATCGAATACGAAACCGACGAAGCCGAATTTGTTCCGTCGATGCAGGTCGACCTCGACATTGACGGCGCGAAGAAGTTCATGAAGCTCGTCGACGCGCTCGAGGACCTGGACGATGTCCAGAACGTCTACAGCAACGCGGACTTCAGCGAGGAAGTGCAGGCTGCCCTCGACGCCGAGTAGGCGCAGCAGCATTCAGTATTGATCATCAACAGGAAGGCCCGGACTTGACTCTTCGTGTATTGGGAGTCGATCCGGGCCTTACCCGTTGCGGCATCGGTGTAGTGGACATCGAGCGGAACCGCCGTGCGACCATGGTTGCCGTTGGGGTAGTGGGTACCTCCGCCGACTTGACCCTGGACAAGCGCTTGCTGGTCATAGCCCAGGCCATCGACGAGTGGCTTGACCTGCACAAGCCGGACGTCGTCGCCGTCGAGCGTGTCTTTTCGCAGATGAACGTCAGCACTGTCATGGGCGTGGCCCAAGCCTCGGGCGTGGTGATCGCCGCCGCGGCGCGCCGGAGCATCCCGGTGGCGCTGCATACGCCCTCGGAAGTGAAAGCCGCGGTGACGGGCAGTGGCTCGGCGAACAAGGACGCCGTCACCAAGCTTGTCACCAAGATCCTGCGCCTTGACGCACCCCCGAAACCCGCGGACGCAGCAGATGCCCTCGCCCTTGCCCTGACGCACGCCTGGCGGGCCGGAAGCGGAATGGGAACAGCAGGCGGAGCTGGTGGCGGAGGCACGCTGACACCTGCCCAGAAGGCGTGGGCGGATGCCGAAGCCAAAGCGCGCCGTGCACGGTGATACCCCGCTGTCCTTGCTAGGGTATTCGTAGATATGTTCGGATAGTCAGTCCAGGCCGCAGATCCAGGTGGCAGGGCAGGCAGTATTTCAGGAGCCGGGTCTTGATCAGTTTTCTTCGTGGAACCGTAGCCCACGTTGGTTTGTCCAGCGCGGTCATCGACCTCAATGGCGTGGGCATGAGCGTGTTCGCGACGCCGCAGACCCTGAGCCACCTGAAGGTAGGGGCAGACGCCAAGCTCTTTACCTCCATGATCGTCCGCGAGGACTCCCTTACACTCTTTGGCTTCGCCGCCGACGACGAGCGGGAAGTTTTCGATGTCCTCCTCAGCGTCAGCGGGGTGGGACCGCGGCTGGCCTTGGCCGTGCTCGCTGTCCACGAACCGGAGGCCATCCGCGTTGCAGCACACACCGGAGACGGGAAGGCCTTCACGAAAGTTCCCGGCATCGGTCCCAAGGTTGCCGGCCGGATAGTCCTTGAGCTCGCTGGCAAGTTGGTTCCGCATGGCACTGGCACCGCATCCACACCGGCAACCGCCGTCAAAGCTGAGTGGAAGCCCCAGGTGGTGGCCGCCATGACCAGCCTTGGCTGGTCGGAGAAGGATGCCAACGGCAGCATCGACAAGGCCATGGCCGACTCGCCGGAATTGGTGGATGCAGGAAATGTCGCACAGATCCTCCGGGCCACGCTGCGGTGGCTGGGCCAGGACGGAGCACGCGCCGGTAACCGTGTAGGCACCCGTGGCTGAGCAGTCACTGGTCAGCGGGGGAGAGGAACCGGAAGAGCGGGTCATCGAGGCGGCCCTTCGTCCGAAGAACCTGCATGACTTTGTGGGCCAGCACCGGGTCCGCAAGCAGCTTGCGCTGGTACTTGAGGCGTCAAAAATGCGTGGCCGCAGTGCCGACCACGTGCTCATGTCCGGTCCTCCCGGTCTCGGCAAGACCACGCTGGCCATGATCATTGCGGCGGAGATGAATGCTCCGCTGAGGATCAGCAGTGGTCCGGCCATCCAGCATGCCGGAGACTTGGCCGCGATTCTGTCCTCCCTCTCCGAAGGAGAGGTTCTTTTCCTCGACGAGATCCACCGCATGTCCCGGCCGGCGGAAGAGATGCTCTACATGGCCATGGAAGACTTCCGCGTGGACATCGTGGTGGGCAAAGGGGCAGGTGCCACGGCCATTCCGCTTGAGCTGCCTCCCTTCACCCTGGTAGGAGCGACCACCCGCGCCGGCCTGCTCCCTGGTCCGCTGCGGGACCGTTTCGGTTTTACCGGCCACCTTGAGTTCTACTCCGTGGCCGAGCTTGAACTTGTCCTGCGCCGTTCCGCCGGCCTGCTGGACCTGAAGGTCAACTCGGCCGGATTCACGGAGATTGCCGGCCGCTCACGCGGAACGCCGCGTATCGCCAACCGGCTGCTTCGCCGTGTCCGTGACTGGGCGCTTGTCCACGGCATTGACCAGATCGACGCGCGGTCAGCCTCAGCTGCTTTGGACATGTACGAAGTGGACCAGCGTGGCCTTGACCGCTTGGACCGCTCTGTCCTTGAAGCGCTCATCACCAAGTTCAACGGCGGTCCGGTGGGGCTGTCCACCCTGGCGATTGCCGTGGGTGAAGAGGCAGAGACCGTCGAGACAGTGGCGGAGCCTTTCCTCGTGCGGGAAGGGCTGCTGGGCCGCACCCCGCGCGGACGCATTGCGATGGCTTCAGCCTGGACCCATCTGGGGTACGCGGTGCCGGCCGGTGTGTTCGGACAAGAGACCCTTGCATTGTTTGACGAGGACGAAAACCACGCCGAGAGCGTAGATACTGCGGGTTAACACGCTGCGTTCAGCTTTTCCCTCTAGACTGGTATGACGCTCGGCACGTTCGAGTCCTTGATCCATGCGCCAGCCTCGCGGATCTGCCAGGGACGTTGCCGTGAACCAAAACGTAAGTACAGAACGGAACTTCCCTGTGGATCCAATGACCATATTGCTGTTCGTCATGCTTGGACTCTTTGTCTTCATGATGTTCCGCCGCAACAAGAAGACCCAGCAGCAGCAGGCTGAGATGCAGTCCAAGTTTGCTCCCGGAGTCGACGTCATGACCAGCTTCGGCCTCTTCGGCCGGATCGTGTCCATCGACGAAGCGGAGAACAAGGTCGTTATCGAGCTCTCCCCGGGCAATGAGGCCACGGTTCACCGCCAGGCCGTTACCAAGGTTGTTGAGGCAACTCCCGAGGAAGCCCCTGTGGTTCCGGATGACGCTTCTTCCTTGACCGCAACAGGTACTGAAACCCCTGCGGCCGGCGAGACGCCGGAAGAGACCATTGCGCGCCTCAACAAAGAGGACAAGAAGGACAACTAGCACCGTCAGTCGCGGCACCACCGCGCAAGGCAACTTCTACGGCAGCGGAAAGCCGCCGGCAGACGCTCACCAGCGTCCGCCGGCGGCTGTCCGGCGATAACAGGAAGATTGAAAATGGCAAGGACCGGCCCCAAAAATTCAGCCCGCAGGGTGCTGACATGGCTTGGAGCAATATTCGTTGTACTCACCGTCGTCCTGGCTGGCGGTGTGATGACCGGCCATGCAAGCTGGGCGCCCAAGCTTGCACTGGACCTCGAAGGTGGAACCCAGATGATCCTGGCACCCCGTGTGGAGGGTGCCTCGGACATCAACGAGGAACAGCTCAACCAGGCGGTGGCGATCATCCGCCAGCGCGTTGACGGTTCCGGCGTCGCCGAGGCCGAAATCAGCACCCAGTCCGGCCGCAACGTGGTTGTAAGCCTCCCGGGCACCCCTTCGAAGGAAACCCGCGACCTCATCCAGGCCTCGGCTGATATGAACTTCCGGCCTGTTATAGCCGCTGGAGACCCAGCTGCTATTCCCGCCGAGCAGCGGACCCCGGATGACAAGTTGAACAAGCCCACCGCCGAGCCGACGAACGCCAGCGACATCAACTGGGTCACCCCGGATGTCCAAAAGGAGTTTGAGGCGCTGGATTGCGTGAACCCGTCCAACGAAAAGCGCGACCGCTCGGACCCCGCCAAGCCTCTGGTGGCTTGCGAGCCCGCCACTGACAAGACCCCTGCCGTCAAGTACATCTTGGGCCCGGTCGAGGTCAAGGGCCAGGACATCAGCGATTCCACGTTCTCCCAGGTCCAGGGTGCCCAGGGTTCGGTGACCAACTCCTGGGGCGTGAACATCGTCTTCAACGGCGATGCCACCGCAAAGTTCAAAGCAGTTACCGAACGCCTGAACCAGTTCTACGTTGCAGCCCAGGCACAGGGCACTCAGGATCCGAAGTCCCAGTTCGCCATTGTCCTTGACGACAAAGTGATTTCGGCACCTCGCTCCCTTGCTGTCATCACCGACGGAAAGCCACAGATCACCGGCAACTTCACGCAGGCCAGCGCCAAGGCGTTGTCCGACCAGCTGCGCTATGGCGCACTGCCCATCAGCTTCGAGATCCAGTCGCAGGAGCAGATCTCGGCAACGCTCGGTGGCGACCAGCTGCGACTCGGTCTACTGGCCGGCATGATCGGCCTGTTGCTGGTTGTGGTGTACTCGCTCTTCCAATACAGGGCCCTGGGATTCGTGACCATCGCCTCCTTGATAGTGGCCGGGTTGCTCACCTACCTTGCCATCGCCATCCTCGGCTGGACCGAAAACTACAGGTTGTCCTTGGCCGGTGTAGCAGGCTTGATCGTGGCCATCGGCCAGACAGCGGACTCCTTCATCGTCTACTTCGAACGCATCCGTGACGAACTGCGCGAGGGGCGCGGGCTGGTGTCCGCCGTCGAAAACGGCTGGAAGCGTGCCAAGCGCACCGTTCTGGCCTCCAAGGCCGTCAACCTTCTTGCCGCGGTGGTCCTGTACTTCGTGGCGGTTGGAAACGTCCGAGGCTTCGCCTTCACCTTGGGCTTGACGGCCCTTGCGGACCTCCTTGTGGTGTTCATGTTCACGCATCCGATGCTGCAGGTTCTCGCCCGGACCAAGTTCTTCGGCGAAGGACACCGCTTCTCCGGACTGTCGCCGGACCGCCTCGGTGCCGTCCCGCTGTACCGCGGAGCCGGCCGGCTCCGGACTCCGGAAGACAAGCCGACTCCGGTCCGCGCCCGGAACGCCGGAGCGGCCGCTGAAGCCGAACGACGCATGACCATCGCCGAACGGCGCCTTGCCGCGAAGGGCCAACTGACCGGCACTTCCAACGGCAGCAAGGAGGAGAAGTAATGACAACGAGCTTCGCAACCTTCGGCCATGAGCTTTACACGGGCAAGCGCTCGTACAACTTCGTCAATTCAAAGAAGATCTGGTTCACCATCGCGGCTGTGGCCGTGGCGCTGTCCATCCTCATCCCGGTGGTCAAGGGTGGCTTCAACCTTGGCATCGAGTTCCGCGGTGGCTCGGAGTTCACTGTCTCCAACGTGAGCACCACCGACGCAGCGCTCGGCGAGCGGGCTGTGCATGACGTCGTTCCGGACGCGATTCCGCGCGTTGCAAACGTTGCGGGAAACACCATGCGGATCCAGACGGATCAGCTGACCGACGACGAGACCAACCGCATCAAGGACGGGCTCACCAGCGCCTATGGAGTCACGGCGAACGAGGTCACCTCCAACTTCGTCGGACCGACCTGGGGCCAGGACGTGACCCGGCAAGCCCTCATCGGCCTGGTGGTCTTCGTCGGCTTGGCTGCGGTCCTCATGGCCCTGTACTTCAGGACCTGGAAAATGTCCCTGTCAGCGCTTGTTGGCATGCTCGTCACGATGTTCACCACCGCGGGTGTCTACGCTTTGAGCGATTTCGAAGTCACGCCGTCGGCCATCATCGGCTTCCTGACTGTCTTGAGCTACTCGCTCTACGACACCGTGGTGGTCTTCGACAAGATCCGCGAGAACACCTCTGACATCTCCACCTCCACGCGACGTACCTTCGGCGAAGAAGTCAACCTCGCGGTGAACCAAACCCTGGTCCGCTCCATCAACACCATGATGGTGGCGGTCCTGCCCGTGGCGGCAATTCTGTTCATTGGTGCAGGCCTGCTGGGTGCCGGAACGCTGCGTGACCTGTCGCTGGCATTGTTCGTGGGTATCCTGCTCGGCACCGCTGCCACGATCTTTATCGCAGCACCGCTCTACGCCTGGCTGCGCCAGGGCGAACCGGAGCTGGTCAAGCAGGCCAAGAAGGTAGCCCACCGCAGGGCGGAAGCCACCGTTTAGGGGCAGATGCCGCGTCAAATCTCCGAAGAGCCGGTCACCGCAAGCCTGCGGTGACCGGCTCTTTGACTTGCCCGGCCGTTCGTCATGTGCTGTCCAGTTGCAGAAGCATTCACTTGCGGGAATAGACTGGAAGAATTAAATCGGTTGTGAGGGGTACTTCTGTGGAAGAACGAGCGACGTCGGCACCACTGGCGGGCGGGGAAGAGGACCGCAATTCAGCTGTGGTCCCTGCAACAAGTGTGTCCGCCCGGGCCGCAGGCGCCGTACCAGTTGACATGCCCGGAGCCCGTCCCACGTTCCCCGGCCGGAGGGAACGCACGCGTTCCCGGCTTGCCCGGTTGACCGGACGCGGCGTAGCGCCGTACTCGCCGATCCTTGAGCCATTGCTGCGGACCGTCAGGGCCAACAATCCGAAAGAGGATTTTGACCTGATCCAACGCGCCTTCGCCGTCGCTGAGCGGAGCCACCAGGGCCAGAAGCGCAAGAGCGGCGATCCTTACATCACCCACCCGGTGGCAGTGGCTACGATTTTGGCCGAGCTCGGCATGACTGGCACCACCTTGGCCGCTGCGCTTCTTCACGACACCGTGGAGGACACTCCCTACACCTTGGCTGACCTGACCCGGGATTTCGGGCCGGAGGTCGCCATGTTGGTCGATGGCGTCACCAAGCTCGACAAAGTCAGCTTCGGCGAGGCCGCCCAGTCGGAGACCGTCCGCAAAATGGTGGTGGCCATGGCCAAGGACATCCGCGTCCTGATGATCAAGCTGGCCGACCGTCTGCATAACGCACGCACCTGGCGGTTCGTGTCCGCGGAATCCTCTTCGCGCAAAGCCCGCGAAACGCTGGAAATTTTCGCGCCCCTGGCCCACCGGCTGGGCATGAATACCATCAAATGGGAGCTTGAGGACCTGTCCTTCGCGGCCCTCTATCCCAAGGTGTACGAGGAAATCGTCCGCATGGTGGGGGACCGGACCCCGGAGCGCGAAAAGAGCCTGAGCGTTATCCGCAACCAGATAGCGGACGATCTCAGGACCGCGCGGATCAAGGCCACCATCACGGGCCGCCCCAAGCACTACTACTCGATCTACCAGAAGATGATCGTCCGGGACAAGGATTTCGACGACATCAACGACCTCATGGGTGTACGGGTCCTGGTGGATTCCGTCCGGGACTGTTACGCAGCCCTTGGGACCCTGCACTCGCGATGGAACCCCCTGCCGGGCAGGTTCAAGGACTACATCGCGATGCCCAAGTTCAACATGTACCAGTCGCTGCACACCACTGTGATCGGCCCGGGTGGCAAACCGGTCGAAATCCAGATCCGCACGCATGAGATGCATCGCCGGGCCGAGTACGGTGTGGCTGCCCACTGGAAGTACAAGGACCAGCCAAACCGGACGGCTCAAGGCCCCGGCAGCCCCCGCGACGGCGACATGGGCTGGTTGCGGTCCCTCGTGGACTGGCAGCAGGAAACGTCGGATCCCGGAGAGTTCCTGGATTCCCTGCGGTACGAGATCAACGCCCGGGAAGTCTTCGTCTTTACCCCCAAGGGTGAAGTCATGGCCCTTCCGGCTGGTTCGACTCCTGTCGACTTTGCCTATGCTGTCCACACCGAAGTCGGCCATCGGACCATCGGTGCACGCGTCAACGGCAAGCTCGTGCCGCTGAACAGCGAACTGAACCACGGCGACTGGGTGGAAATCTTCACCTCCAAGGCTGAAGGGGCCGGACCGAGCCAGGACTGGCAGCACTTCGTCAAGTCGGCACGTGCGCGCAACAAGATCCGGCAATGGTTCACCAAGGAGCGTCGCGAAGAAGCCATCGACCGCGGCAAGGACATGCTCACCCGTGCCATGCGGAAGCAGAACCTCCCGCTGCAGAGGCTGATGACCCACGATGCTTTGTCCGCAGTCGCCGAGGACTTCCATTACGTGGACATCTCCGGCCTATACGCCGGTGTTGGTGATGGGCACACTTCGGCCCAGTCCGTCATGGAAAAGCTCATGGAGCATCTGGGCGGACACGAGACCCCGGATGAGGACCTTGACGAGGTCAGCATTCCCACCCAGGTGGCCAAATCCAAGTTCTCGGATTCAGGCGTCATCGTCAAGGGCGTGGGCGACGTGTGGGTCAAGCTGGCGCGATGCTGCACTCCCGTGCCCCCGGACCCGATCCTCGGCTTTGTGACGCGCGGCTCCGGTGTCTCCGTGCACCGGACGGACTGTACAAACGTCTCCGGCCTGCGTGACCAGCCCGACAGGATTGTCGACGTCGAATGGGCGCCCACGCAGTCAAGCGTCTTCCTCGTGGAGATCCAAGTTGAAGCCCTGGACCGCAAGTCGTTGCTGTCGGACGTGACCCGCATTCTGTCGGAGAACCACGTCAACATCCTGGCTGCATCCGTCCACACCTCCAGTGACAGGGTTGCAATCTCCAAGTTCGCGTTTGAAATGGGCGACCCCAAGTATCTGCACCACGTCCTGAACGCGGTCCGGCGCATCGATGGGGTCTTTGACGTCTACCGCACCACCGGGAACAGCCGCAGGAGCTAATCGGGCACCTTGCCGGGGCCCGGCGACGTTTCCGGAGCCAGTTGGGCCAACGTGGCCAACGCGCGTTTCTTGTGGGGCACACGCGGCGCAGCTTCAACTGCCAGTACCAGCAGGCGCAGCTTGATGCCCAATTCCGGCCGGTCCAGGAGGCGCCTCAGGACGGGCAGGGCTCGATCACTTTCGACGTGGAGTGCGATGTCCGCCGCGGTGCGGAGAGGGCTGCTCACGAGCATCCCTCCGAGGCTGACTACATCCAGTTGGCCGAGCCGTACTTCGTGAAGGCTGCAGCCGAGGGTACCTCGAAGGCTGGAGATACGGTGTTTCGCATCCACCAGGAGGGATAGCTTGCCGGGCGGTTTGGCGCACCCATAGATCCAGGCGGCGGTGAGCCTGCCCGCGACAACCTTGGTGCGGATACGCTCCGGTACGCTCAGGGCTGCTGCGCGGGCCCGGATGCGCTGGGTGATGGCCACACCGGGTGAAGCGTAGTTCTTCCCATACAGGGGCAGCAGGATGCCATCGGCAGCCATTCCCTGGAGCTCGTTCCACGTGAAGATGCGGCCGGCGGAGTAGATCTCGGGGATGACGGGTTCCAGCAGTTGCGGGGCGGTGACAGGAGGGACCATCACTCGATCATTCCGTTGAGCGGCCCAACCAGTACAGGCTCCGTCCCGGCTATGTGGATAACCGGTACGGAGCCTGTGGCAACGTCAGTGGTGACTATGCGAGGTCGCTGGCCGAACGCTGGATCTGGTCGAGCCAGGCCTGGCGGGCTTCGAGGGCTTCACGGGCAGCCTTGATGCGACGCTGGTCGCCTGCCTTTTCCGCCTTGTCGAGATCGTCCTTCAGGCCCGCGATTGCCGCCTCCAGCTGTGTCAGGGCGCTGTTGGTACGGGCCTTCGTTTCGGGGTTGGTCCGGCGCCACTTCTCTTCTTCGGCTTCACGAACGGCGTCTTCAACCTTCCGAAGGCCTGCTTCGATCCTGCCCATGTCAGCGCGCGGTACCTTGCCAGCCTCTTCCCACCGGTCCCGGATGGACTGGAGGGACTTCTTGGCGGCATTGAGGTCCTTGATCGGCAGCAACGCCTGCGCCTCGATGACCAACTGTTCCTTGACGGCCAGATTTGCGGTGTATTCCTGGTCGATCTGGTCATTGGCAGCCTGGCGGTTGCTGAAGAAGACATCCTGTGCGGCCCGGAAACGGCCCCACAATGCGTCGTCGTCCTTGCGGCTTGCGCGGGGAGTTGCCTTCCACTGGTCCATGAGCCTGCGGTATTCACCGGCGGCGTATCCCCAATCGGTCGAGGAGGAAAGCGCCTCGGCCTCTGCGATCAAGGCCTCCTTGGCGGTCTTGGCGGCAGAGTTGTTGCTGTCCAGCTGCGAGAAGTAGGCGCGGCGGTGACGGTCGAATACCGTGCGGGCCGAGCGGAATCTCTTCCACAGCGCATCTTCGTTGCTCCGGCCCAGGCGGATGCCGCTCTTCTGGGCGGCCTTCCAGGACTCGAAGAGCTCGTTCATGCGGGCGCTGGAGGTTTTCCACTGGATCTGTGCCGGGTCCTGTCCCGCGATGGACTCCGCTTCAGCCACGATGGCTTCGCGGGCAGCCAGTTCACTGGCCCGCAGCGCATCGTGGGCAGCCTTTTCGGACTTCTCCAGTTCGACAATCTGAGTCGACAAGGTGTCCAGCCGGGCCTCGGCGGAGCGGATGTCACCGACCATGTTGCGCTCGGCAAGTTGCTCACGCAGGTGTGTGACGGTTTTCTGCATGTCCGTTGCAGGAGCCTTGGACTCCACGCGGTGTTCGAGCAGCACGACCTGGGCGATAACGTCGTCGAACTTCCGGGCAAAGTAGCCCAGTGCTTCGTCGGGGCTGACCCCCGGGTACTGCCCGACGGCGATTTCCTCACCATCCAGCGTCAGGAAGACGTGGCCGTCTCCCTCTGCGCGCCCCCACTTGGCCGCTTCGGCGAGCGAGGCGGCTGATACTGCCGGAGCCGCTGGAACAACAGGGGCCGGCGCCTTCGGGCGGGCCGCAAATGCTGCCGGCGACGGAGCCACGGACGGTGCCGGGCGGGGAGCCGGAGCTTCGCCGGCCGCCGGAGCGGCAACGGCCCCGGAGGATGCCTCGGCCTCGGTTGTTTCGATCACCTCGGCTGCTTCATCGTTGGCCACTGCTGCTGTTTCGTCGGATTTCTGACTGTCTGTCACCGCTAAAAGTCTTTCGCTTGGAGGGACTGCTAAGGCAATGCACGCCGGGCCGGGGTCCGGAGCTGGTTACTTCAGAGAGAACGAGTCTATCGTGACAGGTGCCACAGGAGCGCCGTCGCTGTTGTTTTGACCGGGTTTCAGTCCCGCTGCGGCGATGTTTGTGACCACATCCAGCCCGCTGGTCACCTTGCCCACCACGGTGTACCCGCCCGCGGTATCGGCCGGGATAGTGGTGTCCTTATAGACAATGAAGAACTGGTGGCCGTTGCCGTAGGCGTTATTACCGGTTCGGGCGATGGCGATGGTTCCTGCGGGGTACTTGTTGTCGGCCGGAGTGTTTTCCAGGGGGCCCCAGCGATAGTTGGGATCGTCGGCGCCGTCCTCGGACTTGGCGCCGCACTGCAGGAGTCCAAAGGTCTCCGACGTTGTCAGGCGGTGGCAATTGGCCCCGTTGTAGTAGCCGGAGTCGGTAAGTGACTTCAAGACGGCGGCTGCCTGCGGAGCGGCTGTGCCGTTCAATTCAACGCCGACTGCCCCGCCGTTCAGGGAGAGCTGGCCTGTGAACGTCTTGCCTGCGGCGGTGTCGGCACTGGGAACGTCGGCACTGTTTTGTGAAGGGGCGGCAGAGGGCGACGCCGAGGCAGAGCTGAGCCCGGCTTCGGCGGCAGCAACCTCGGCTTCCGTGGGGTTGGAACTGAAAACGGTCAGCTGCAGGACGACGGCCAGGATGACGGCTGCGGCTCCGGCGCCAATGGCGATCGTGTTGTCGCGTTTCCGGCGCTTTGCCTGTTCCTGCCGCAGGGCGCGCTTGGCTTCCATCTGCCTGATGCGACGTTTCGCTTCGCGGTCATCCCGCGACCTTGTTGCCAAGAGTCCTCCTGAATAAGTCAGCTTCGAATGGCTGCCGACAGGAACCCGGGCATGCTGCATTAGATGTGCACGCGCGGAAAGCATAAACTGGCTGCCGCACATAGTTTATGCATGACCGGCTGGACGCCCGGCCTGTAAACGCCGAACGGGCGTTTAAAGCTGCAGCGCCGAAGCACGTGTCAGCTTTCTTCAAGGAGACAATTCCACCATGGCACGTACCGCCTCCCTGTCCGGATTCCCCGAGTGGCTTCCCCAGGAGCGGTTGGTGGAGCTCCATGTTCTGGACACGCTCCGGAGGACCTTCGAACTGCATGGCTTTTCCTCCATCGAGACACGTGCCGTGGAAACGGTGGGCCAGCTGCTCCGCAAGGGCGAGATCGATAAAGAGGTCTACGGGCTTAGCCGCCTCCAGGACGACGAAGGCGACGCCGCGAAGCCGGGCGGGTCGGACAAGGCGGACCCCAACGCCCTGGCCCTGCACTTCGACCTTACTGTTCCCTTCGCCCGTTATGTCGTGGAGAACGCCGGCTACCTGGCGTTTCCGTTCCGCCGCTACCAGATCCAGAAAGTGTGGCGCGGTGAGCGCCCCCAGGAGGGCCGGGCGCGCGAGTTCACCCAGGCGGATATCGACGTCGTGGGCGACGGAGAACTGCCGTTCCGTTACGACGTCGAAATTGCGCTGGTCATCGCCGAAGCCCTCAGCGCGCTGCCGATTCCGGACTTCCGGCTCAGGATCAACAACAGGAAGCTGGCAGAAGGCTTCTACCGGGGGATTGGCCTGACGGATACAGCCGGCGTGTTGCGGAGCATCGACAAGCTGGAGAAGATCGGCGCCGACAAGGTAGCCGGGCTTCTCAAGTCCGAGCTCGGTGCCACGGATGAGCAGGCGGGTCTTGCACTGCAGCTGGCCACCATCCGAACGGAGGACACCTCGTTCGTGGAGCAGGTGCGCGCACTTGGAGTGAAGGACGACCTCCTTGACGAGGGGCTGAGTGAGTTGCAGCAGGTTATCGAAGCCGCCGTGCAGCGTGCCCCTGGGAAGGTCGTGGCTGACCTGAGCATCGCACGCGGGCTGGACTACTACACGGGAACGGTAGTGGAGACGGTCCTGGTGGGGCATGAGCAGCTGGGGTCGATCTGTTCCGGCGGGCGCTACGATGCCCTGGCCAGCAAGGGCAACCGCAAGTTCCCTGGCGTCGGGCTTTCCATCGGCGTGACGCGACTTGTCTCGCGCATCCTCAGCCAGGAACTGGCTTCGGCCTCCCGCGCTGTGCCGACAGCTGTTTTGGTTGCACTCAACACCGATGAGAGCTGGTCGGCCGCCCAGGACATCGCGGCCCAGTTGCGGGGCCGTGGCATCGCCACCGAGGTGGCCGCCAAGGCCGAAAAGTTCGGCAAGCAGATCAAGTTTGCCGACCGCCGCGGGATTCCCTTTGTCTGGTTCACCGACGACGACGGCAAACACCAGGTCAAGGACATCCGCTCGGGTGAGCAGGTGGATGCGGACCCGGCGAGCTGGACGCCGCCGGAAGAAGATCTCAACGTCCGCGTGACCACTGCCTGAACAGAACAACGTTAGTTCCGCCCTTTGGCGGCAGCCGCGGCCGGGGCGGGTAAACTCGGACGGGACCGCTTTTGCAGCGGTCCCTCTAAATTTCATGCTGAAAGGAATGCTGTGCTGCGCACACATGACCTCGGATCACTTCGTTCCGAGCACATTGGACAAACCGTAACCCTGGCCGGCTGGGTGGGCCGCCGCCGTGATCACGGTGGCGTTGCATTCGTTGACCTGCGCGACGCGTCCGGCGTGGCCCAGGTGGTAGTCCGCGAGGAAGAGGTCTTCCACGGCCTTCGGAACGAGTACGTCCTGCAGGTCACCGGTACGGTCAACAAGCGTCCTGAAGGCAACGAGAACCCCGCCCTTGCTACGGGCGAAATCGAGGTTATCGCAGACAAGGTTGTTGTCCTGAACACCTCCGACCCGCTGCCGTTCCAGATCGATGAGCACGTGGAGGTCGGCGAAGAAGCCCGGCTGAAGCACCGCTACCTGGACCTGCGCCGTCCCGGCCCCGCCCGCAACCTCCGCTTGCGTTCCGAGGCGAACCGCGTGGCCCGCGGCATCCTGCACGACCAGGGTTACGTTGAAATCGAGACGCCCACCCTGACGCGTTCCACGCCCGAGGGCGCACGTGACTTCGTCGTCCCGGCACGCCTGGCTCCCGGCTCCTGGTACGCCTTGCCGCAGTCCCCGCAGTTGTTCAAGCAGCTCCTGCAGGTGGGTGGCTTCGAGAAGTACTACCAGATCGCACGCTGCTACCGCGACGAAGACTTCCGTGCCGACCGCCAGCCCGAGTTCACGCAGCTGGATATCGAAGCCAGCTTCGTTGACCAGGACGACATCATCGCCTTGGGCGAGGCCATCGTGAAGTCGCTGTGGCAGCTGATCGACGTTGAGGTTCCCACGCCCATCCGTCGCATGACCTACTTGGACGCCATGGCCAAGTACGGCTCCGACAAGCCGGACCTTCGCTTCGACCTTGAGCTGACGGAGCTGACCGGGTTCTTCAAGGACACCAACTTCGGCGTGTTCAAAGCCCCCTACGTCGGCGCAGTGGTCATGCCCGGTGGCGCTTCCCAGGCCCGCCGCGCCCTCGATGCCTGGCAGGAATGGGCCAAGCAGCGCGGCGCCAAGGGACTGGCCTATGTCCTTTACAAGGAGGACGGGGAGCTTGCAGGACCCGTCGCCAAGAACCTCACGGAACAAGAACGTGCCGGACTGGCTGACGCCGTCGGCGCCAAGCCCGGTGACTGCATCTTCTTCGCCGCCGGCGAGAAGAGCGCTTCCCGTTCGCTGCTGGGCGCTGCGCGCGTCGAAATCGGCCACCGCACGGGCCTGATCGATCCCAGTGACTGGGCTTTCGTATGGATCGTGGACGCTCCGATGTTCGAACCGGCCGCAGCCGCCGTCGCTTCCGGGGACGTGGCAGTGGGAGCAGGGCAGTGGACCGCCGTCCACCACGCCTTCACCTCGCCCAAGCCGGAATTCATGGACACTTTCGACAAGAATCCCGAGTCGGCGCTGTCCTACGCCTACGACATCGTGTGCAACGGCAACGAGATCGGCGGCGGTTCCATCCGTATCCATGAGCGCGAGGTCCAGGAGAGGGTCTTCCAGCTCATGGGATTGGACAAGGAAGATGCTGAAACCAAGTTCGGCTTCCTGCTGGAGGGCTTCAAGTACGGTGCGCCTCCGCACGGTGGCATTGCCTTCGGCTGGGACCGCGTTGTGGCACTGCTGGCCGGTGTGGAATCGATCCGCGACGTCATCGCCTTCCCGAAGACGGGCAACGGCTTCGACCCCCTGACTGCCGCGCCTGCTCCGATTACGGCGCAGCAGCGCAAGGAGGCCGGGGTGGACTTCAAGCCTGAGGCCAAGCCGGCCGCCAAGGCGGACACCAAGTCCGAGTAAGACCACAATCGGAGGGCTCCCCTTAGGGGGAGCCCTCCGGTGTTTTCTGCCCATCGATTCCCGAGCATGAGAGGCGCCGCTACCGTGGAGCAAGCCGCCCTTGAAGAGCTGATGGACAAGGCCTGGCCGGCGCTTGAGCGCGAGGAAGCGGGACAGTGGGTCCTACGCGCCTCGGAGGGAGTGACGCAGCGGGCGAACTCGGTGTGGCCCAGGGTGCCGGCCCAAGCGGGGCCGGAGGGCATCGCCCACTCTGTTCAGTCCGCCGCGCAGTGGTACCGCTCGCGCAGGCTGCCCCTGATCTTCCAGGTCTTCGACGATCCCCGAAGCGCGGAACTCAACGCTGTTCTTGACGGCCAGCGCTTTACCAGGCAGTCCGAGACGAGGATCATGGTCCGGGATACCGCTGACGTTCCCGGGAAAGCGCCCACTGCCGGCGTGGAAGTCAGCGAAGAACCGTCGCAGGAATGGCTCAATCTGTGGTGGTCGGTGGATGGCCGCGGCGGAGAGGCGGAATTGTCTGTCGCGCGCAGGATTCTCACCGCCTGCCCGTCGCTGTACGCCCTGGTGAGGGACGACGACGGCGTCCCCGCCGCCGTCGGGCGTCTTGCCTTGGTGAACGGCTGGGGCGGTATCTACAGCATGGCGACGTCGGCGGCGCACCGCAGGCGGGGCCACGGCACTAAAGTACTGGAAGCGTTGCTGCAGGCCGGCAGGGAACGCAACCTTGGCGGTTTTTGGCTGCTCGTCACAGCGGCCAACCATGTGGCGCGCGCCCTGTACGGGCAGGCCGGCTTTACGGATTACGGTGGCTACCTCTACCGGCAAGCTCCGCTGAAACGTGCCCCGGGCGGCTGCTAAACCGGCGGGTCGGTGACGCTGATCCGGATAGAGCAGGCGTCGGCGGCGGCTTTTGCAAGGACCGCGGACTTTGGTACCTGTACATCCAGGAAAGGCAGCCTTGTCCTGCCGGACACGGCTTTGAGCGAGGGCTGGGCAAGTACCTGGTCCACCAAAGCGCGGTCGCCGCCTGTCACAAGGTATTCAATCCTGTGGTTGGCGAAGATCCGCGCTGCGTGTTCGGCCGTGGTCCTGGCATCGATGAAACGTGAACCGCTTTTTGTCGTCTGGATTCTCGGACCGCTGGCAGCGGCCAGGGCGTAGCCACCCTTGCGGACCAAGAGCACGCCCAATGCGCGCTCCTGGCTCGCCAGGGATGCCAGGCGGTCCAGTTCCGTCGCGCCCCTGCCAGGCCTCCCGTCGGCCGGCCACGGTGCCCGCAGAAGCGCTTCGGCTCCATCGGCAGCCCTCACCAGCAGGCCGTCGTCGTCGAGGTCTTGCGCGACTGTGCCGTGGCTGGCCGCGAACCGCTCCACCCATCCGTGCAACCGTTGCGCGGGCACCAGGGCGGTCCGGCGTCCGCCGGGGCGGCGCGGTGCTGATGCTGGGCGCTGCACGTCAATGTCTCCTTTGCTGGAACTATGAGTAGCCTATCCATGTGGAAGATCTCTTTGGTGCCGGTGCAGTGAACGACGACGAGTCGGAGGAGCTGCCTGCCGCCGGAGGGCCCTCGGACGCCAACTGGATGGCGTCCCAGCGCAGCCCCCTCGCGGTGCGGATGCGCCCACGGACGTTGGACGATGTCGTGGGGCAGCAGCATCTTTTGGGCCAGGGTTCTCCGCTGAGGCAGCTTGCCGCCGGTGCAGAGGCCGCAGGCCCCGCCGGACCCAGCTCGGTGATCCTCTGGGGACCTCCCGGGACGGGCAAGACCACCTTGGCTCACGTGATCGCACGCGGACCCGGCAGGAAGTTCGTTGAACTCTCCGCCATCACTGCCGGTGTCAAGGACGTGCGCAGGGTCATGGACGAGGCATTGACGGCCCGGGACCTCTACAAAAAGACCACGGTGCTGTTCCTGGACGAGATCCACCGCTTCAACAAGGCACAGCAGGACGCGCTCCTGCCCGGTGTCGAGAACCGCTGGGTGGTGCTGGTCGCGGCTACTACCGAAAACCCGTCCTTCTCGGTGGTGTCGCCGCTCTTGTCCCGGTCCCTGTTGCTGACCCTGAAACCGCTGACCGATGACGATATCTCCGGCTTGCTGCAAAAGGCGGTGACGGATGCCCGCGGCCTTGCCGGACGTGTCGAGTTGGCCCCGGAGGCCCTTGAGCACCTCGTGCGCTTGTCCGGTGGCGACGCCCGGCGTGCCCTCACGGCGCTGGAGGCTGCTGCCGGGGTAGCGTTCGGTGACGCCACCGCCGTCGAGGACGGTGAGTCCGACGCGCCGGTGTTGGTGGAACTGCGCCACACAGAGCGCGCGCTGGATGCCGCCGCGGTCCGCTACGACCGCGCCGGAGACCAGCATTACGACGTCGCCAGCGCGTTCATCAAGTCCATCCGGGGATCCGACGTCGACGCAGCCCTGCACTACCTGGCGCGGATGCTTGAAGCGGGGGAGGATCCCCGCTTCGTGGCCCGCAGGATCGTCATCTCCGCTGCCGAAGACATCGGCATGGCCGACCCCACTGCGTTGCAGACCGCCGTCGCCGCAGCACAGGCCGTGCAGCTGATCGGCATGCCGGAGGGCAGGATCGTGTTGGCCGAAGCCGTGGTGCACTTGGCCACTGCCCCTAAATCCAATGCCGCCTACATGGGCTTGAACAAGGCAGTGGCTGACGTACGCGCCGGCTATGGTGGCGGAATACCCATGCACCTTCGCGACGCCCACTATCCCGGGGCCAAACAGCTGGGGCACGGCAAGAGCTACAAATACGCGCACGACGAACCCCATGGGATCGCCACCCAGCAATACCCGCCGGACGACCTTGTGGGCAGGAATTACTACGAGCCCACCAACAATGGAGCGGAACGCGATATTGCGGCGCGGCTGGAGCGGCTCCGGAAGATCGTCCGGGGCGAGTAGCGCGGGCGTTGGATGCAGCGCCCGTGGTAGGATGGATCCTTGTCTGGCATGACCCGACGCCACATCCCTTGAAGATTTCCTTCAACGGTGCTGCGCGCCCGGGCCAGTAGCAAGAGGCAGCGGTTGGCCGATGCTCTCCCTGATGGAGGCCAGTAACACCGATACACCGCAGTAATTTGGAAGGACACAAGTGGCTAACAACACTCGTGCTCGCCGTACCGCACGCCTTTCGCGTGCACTCGGCATTGCTCTGACCCCCAAGGCCGCCAAGTACATGGAGCGCCGTCCGTACGGCCCCGGTGAGCACGGCCGTGCCCGCAAGAAGCAGGACTCCGACTACGCCGTACGTCTGCGCGAAAAGCAGCGTCTGCGCGCCCAGTACGGCATCCGCGAAGCCCAGATGACCCGTGCCTTCGAAGAAGCACGCCGCACCAAGGGCCTGACCGGTGAGAACCTGGTTGAGCTGCTGGAAATGCGTCTGGACGCCCTCGTGCTCCGTGCAGGCTTCGCCCGCACCATCGCACAGGCCCGCCAGCTGGTTGTGCACCGCCACATCCTGGTTGACGGCGTTCGCGTTGACCGCCCGTCCTTCCGCGTTGGCGAAGGCCAGCTCATCCACGTACACAGCCGCTCCGAGGTTATGGCTCCGTTCCAGGTCGCCGCTGCCGGTGCACACGTCCTGAACAACGTGCCGCCGTACCTGGACGTCAAGATTGACGCCCTGCAGGCACGCCTGGTTCGTCGCCCGAAGCGCTCCGAGGTCCCCGTGATCTGCGAAGAGCAGCTCGTCGTCGAATTCTACGCCCGCTAAATTCAAGCAGCGCAGACAAAGAAGCCCGTGGCAGCCGCCGCGGGCTTCTTTGTCTATAAGGTACCGCTCCTCTATAGGTAAGGTACTGGGGGAGGCCTTGCCCAAAGCCGCGCCGCGGCAGGTACAAGGCAGCGCAACGATCCTAGGAGAAGTGTTCTATGTCTGGTGGCGACATTGCCGGTCTCATCGCAGCGGGAGTCTTCGCGCTCCTGGTTCTGCTGTTGGCTGTGCCCATTCTGAAGTTGGGCGGCGTCTTCGACGAGGTCCGCACCTCCATCCGTTCCATCAGCGACGGCGCCACGCCCCTGATGGACGAAGTGACGGCAACCGTCACAACCACCAACCAGCAGCTGAAGAAAGTTGATGGCATCGCCTCGAACGTTTCTGATGCGTCCGCCAACATCTCCGCGCTGTCCTCGCTCGTGGCGGCGACAGTTGGTTCGCCGCTGATCAAGGTGGCTGCCTTCAGCTACGGAGTCCGCTCCGCTTTCGCCGGACGCCGCGCCCCTTCCTCCGGCCGTCGCAGCCGCTGAACCAACGGGAGACCATAAACCGATGAAGAGAATTGTTTGGATGGGCATCGGCGTCGCAATCGGCGTCATCGCCTTCCGTAAGATCACCGAGGCGCAGGCCAACCTGGGACCCGAGGGTTTGAACCGTGCTGTTGGCCGGATGGCCGACGGACTGTTCGACTTCGCCGATGCCGTGCGCTCAGGCATGCACCAGCGCGAAGAGGATCTCCGGGCAGCCCTGGGAATCGACGACGCCGCGGCAGGCGGGCGCTAACGGAGCGGTTCGCTCCGAAGCCCTCAACAGGGCAGAATGGAAAGCTGCGGAACGGCACCAGCCGGAACCGCGCACATCGTGTGCAGTGAATTGAGAAGGGTAAGTAATCAGCTAATGAAGTCGCAGGAGATCACCAAGCGCTGGGTGGACTTTTTTGTCAGCAAGGGCCACACCGCCGTTCCCTCCGCGTCGCTCGTTTCCAGCGACCCGTCCCTTCTCTTCACTGTGGCCGGAATGGTGCCGTTCATTCCCTACCTGACGGCCCGGGAAGAGCCGCCCTACAGCCGTGCCACCAGCGTCCAGAAGTGCATCCGCACCGGTGACATCGAAGAAGTGGGCAAGACCGCCCGCCACGGCACGTTCTTCCAGATGTGCGGCAACTTCTCTTTTGGCGATTACTTCAAGGAAGACGCCATCAAGTTCGCTTTCGAGCTGCTCACCAAGAGCGTTGACGACGGCGGTTACGGACTCCCTGCCGAGCGCCTCTGGGTGACGGTCTACGAGGAGGACGACGAAGCCAAGGAACTGTGGCTGAAGAACACCGGTATTCCGGCCGAGCGTATCCAGCGGATGGGCAAGGCCGACAACTACTGGTCCACCGGACAGCCCGGCCCTGCAGGGCCCTGCTCGGAAATCTACTATGACCGCGGCCCTGCTTACGGCATTGAGGGTGGCCCCCTCGCTGACGAAACCCGGTACATCGAAATCTGGAACCTCGTGTTCATGCAGTACCAGATCGAGAATGTCCGCTCCAAGGTGGACTTTGACATCGTGGGTGAACTGCCGCAGAAAAACATCGACACCGGCCTGGGCATGGAACGCCTCGCGATGATCCTCCAGGGCGTCGAGAACATGTATGAAACCGACCAGGTCCGTCCTGTCATCGACAAGGCCGCTGAATTGTCCGGCCGGGAATACACCTCTGCCGAGACCGACGAGGACCCGCACCACACCGATGACGTCCGCATGCGCGTCGTCGCCGACCACATCAGGTCCGCCCTGATGCTCATCGCCGACGGCGTGGCACCGTCAAACGAAGGCCGCGGCTATGTGCTGCGCCGCCTGATCCGCCGCGCCGTGCGTGCCATGCGCTTGCTGGGTGTCGAGAAGGCCTGCCTGCCTGACCTTCTTCCCGCGTCCCGCGACGCCATGAAGGGGGTCTACCCCGTGGTGGAGACCGACTTCGCCCGCATCAGCCGCATTGCCTACGCTGAAGAAAAGGCCTTCCTCCGCACCATTGCTTCAGGTACTGCACGCCTGGAGGACGCAGTGGCTGAATCCAAGGCCGCCGGAGTCCCGCTCTCCGGTGCCGACGCGTTTACCCTTCACGACACCTACGGCTTCCCCATCGACCTGACACTGGAGATGGCAGAAGAGGCCGGCCTCAAGGTGGACGAGGCAGGCTTCCGTGCGCTCATGCTTGAGCAGCGCCAACGTGCACAGGCTGATGCCAAGGGCAAAAAAGGCGGCCATGCCGACCTCACCGCCTACCAGGAGCTCCTGGGCAAGGGCGAGACCGTCTTTACCGGCTACGACGAGCTTGAGGGCGAGTCGAAGGTCCGGGGAATTGTCAACGGTGGCCGGGCAGTTTCGCATGCCTCCACGGGCGAGGAGATCGAGCTCGTCCTGAACGAAACCCCGTTCTACGCCGAAGCCGGTGGCCAGTCTGCCGATACCGGCCTCATCACCGGCGATGGTTTCGTTGTGGAGGTCCTGGACGTCCAGCGGCCCATCAAGGGCCTGAGCGTGCACAAAGCGATTGTCCGCGAAGGTGAGATCGCCTCCGACGCGTTGGTGCGCGCCGCCGTCGACCGTGAACGCCGGCATGCAGCTGAGCAGGCGCACACGGGAACGCACATCGTCCACGCTGCCCTGCACCAGATCCTCGGCCCGGAGGCCACCCAGCGTGGTTCCTTCAACAAGGCCGGATACCTGCGCTTCGACTTCGCCTGGGGTGAAGGTCTGAGCCCGGCAACGCGGTCCGAGATTGAAGAGGTCTCCAACATCGCCATTCGGAACAACTACCGGGTGGACACCAAGGTGATGGGCTTGGCAGAAGCCAAGGCGCTCGGGGCCATGGCCCTGTTCGGTGAGAACTACGGCAGCGAAGTCCGGGTCGTGGAGATCGACGGCGCGTGGTCGCGTGAACTCTGCGGTGGCACCCACGTGTCCAACACATCCCTTATTGGCAGCCTGTCGCTGCTCGGTGAACAGTCCGTTGGTTCCGGAAACCGCCGCGTCGAGGCCTTCGTGGGCCTTGATGCCTTCCGCCACCTCGCCGCCGAGCGTGCGCTGGTAACTGAACTGACGGAGATGTTGAAAGTTCCTTCCGGCCAGCTCGCGGACAGGATCTCCAGCACGCTGAACAAGCTCAAGGCGGCCGAGAAGGAACTCGACCGGCTCCGCAAGGAGCAGCTCGCCGCGGCGGCCGCCACCCTCGTTGGGACGGCTAAGGACGCCGGCGGGGTGCGCGTTGTCGCCCACGACGCCGGACAGGTTGGTGGTGCGGATGACCTGCGGAACCTTGCACTGGACCTCCGCAACCGTCTCGGCTCGGAGGCCGCAACGGTGGCTGTCGCGGGTGTCAGCAACGACCGCCCGGTCATTCTGATTGCCACCAATGAAGCTGCGCGTGGTGCCGGTGTCAAGGCTGGAGCGCTCGTGCGCCTGGCCGCAGGTATCCTCGGCGGCGGCGGTGGCGGCAAGGACGACGTCGCCCAAGGCGGCGGCACCGACGCTGCGAAGGTCTCCGAGGCCCTCACAGCCGTGGTGGACGCGATAGCCAAGCGCTGACCGTGTCCACACGTACTAACGATGACGTCTACCCCCGTGGCATCAAGCTGGGGGTAGACGTCGGTACCGTCAGGGTGGGCCTTGCCCAGTGTGATCCCGATGGAATCCTCGCCACGCCGTTCAAGACGGTTGGGCGGGACGCCAAAAAGAACTCCGATGTCCGTTTGGTGGTCAAGCACGCCGCCGAGTTGCCGGCAGTGCAGATTTTCGTGGGGCTTCCGCGCACCATGAAGGGCGAGGAACGCAGCTCCGCCGCCATGGCCGCAGATTATGCTCTGTTGCTGGTTGGGGAGCTTTCCCGTGCCGGGTTGGACATCCCTGTGAACCTTGTTGATGAGCGGCTTTCGAGCGTGACGGCGCACCGCAACCTGCACGAAGCTGGCATGAGCAGCAGGAATCACCGTAAAGTGGTTGATCAGGTTGCTGCTGCTGGAATACTTCAGCACGCGATCGACATGCAAAAAGCCAGAGGAACGGACGTCGGCCGCCGAGTGCAGGCACCGGCGGAACCCGCAACGCCCGGCAGTGCCCCAACGCTGCAGGCTGCCTCCGGCAACGAACCTGATTCTTCTACGAGGGGACTGCAACTGTGAGCCCGGTCAACAACGACCCCTCCAGCGGTACCGGCGGCGGCATGCCGCTGACCCGCAAAGAGCTGCGGGCGCGGGAGAGATTCCTCGCCACGCAGAACCACAACGTCGTACCCGTTCCCGAAGCCACGCCGGGCGAGGATTCCCCGGCAGCCGCAGCCGAGGCAGAACTTCCCCGCCCCGTTCCCGCGGTTCCGGCTTCGCAGGCCCCTGTAGCCCCGCCCGTACCAGTAGCCCCGCCCGTACCAGTGGCTCCTCCTGTCCAGGCTGCGCCTCCTGTCCAGGCGGCCCCTCCGGTTCCGGTCCAGAAGCCGGCGGTCGAGGCTCCGGCCACCGCCGAAGAAGCAGCAGCCCCGGCGCCCTCGAACGATGACGAGGCAGCCGGCGTCGCAGCGGCCCATGCCGGTCATGTTGAGCACGAAGAATCTGGTCAGGCCCACGGCGAAGGTGAACTGGTTTTCGCTGAGACCGGTGGCGCGCCGTTGGAAGCCCACGAATACGCCGGGCAGGATGCCCACCACGGCGTGGACGCCCATGATGAGCTGCACCATGACGGGCTTCATCACGAAGAACTGCACCACGATGATCTCCACCATGACGAGCTCCACCACGACGAGCTCTACCACGACGAGCTCCACCCTGATGACCATGCCCACGAGCTGCTGGCGCCGGTAGCCACCCCCGCTTCCAAGGCTGCCGCGAAAAAGGCGCGCCGCCGTCGTCGTGTCCTTGCCCTCCTGTTGACGCTGGCCGTGTTCGTCACCGCCGTAGCTGTCGGAGCACAATTCCTGAAGCCCCTGCTTGGCATGGACAAGATCACGGACTACCCCGGCCCCGGGACCGGGTCCGTCAGTGTCACGGTTCCCCAGGGCGCCGGCCCCAAGGCGGTAGCGAGCGATCTCGTGCAAAAGCACGTCGTTGCCGATGCTGACGCCTTCGTTAAGGAGTTTGTCAGCCAGGGCGGTGAATTGTCCCCGGGTCAATTTACCTTCAAGACTGAAATGAAGAATTCGGACGCCGTGGCCGTCCTGGTCAACAAAGACTCCTCCAAGGTCATGTACTTCGCCCTGAGCGCCGGGCTGCGGATCAACGAATCCCTGGACGCCATTGCCAAGGGTTCCGGCATCCCGTTGGAGCAGCTCAATGCCCTCAACCAGGCACCCGGACAGTTCGGGGTACCGGCGAAGGCGAAGAACCTCGAGGGCTTCCTGGCTCCGGGGGAGTACCGTTTCGAGCTCGGAACCTCCGCTAAGGACATCATCCAGAAGCTGGTCACCACCACCCTGGATGAGCTCAAGTCCCAAGGCATTACCGATCCAGCCAAACAGTACGACGTCGTCACCATCGCCAGCATCGTTCAGGCCGAAGGTGGGCAGGCGGACTATGGGAACGTGGCAGGGGCCATCTACAACCGGCTCAAGCCCAACAACGTCGAAACCAGCGGTCTCATCCAATCGGACGCGACGGTCACGTACGGGCTCGGCAGGAAGTCCTTCCACGTTACGGAAGAGGAAAAGGCCGACAAGTCGAATCCGTACAACACCTACGCGAACGTGGGCCTGCCCGTGGGTCCGATCGGTTCGCCGGGAAAGACCGCGATCGACGCCGCTGCCAAGCCGACGCCCAACGACTACCTCTACTGGGTGACCATCAACCTGGACACCAAGGAGACCAAGTTCTCCAAGACACTGGCTGAGCACAACACCTATGTTGAGCAATACAACGCCTGGTGCCAGGCCAATGCGGGACGGTGCGTGTGACGCTTCGGGCCGCGGTCCTGGGTCATCCGATCTCCCACTCGAAATCCCCGGCGCTCCACCTGGCCGCCTACGCCAAGCTGGGCCTGGACATTGAGTACTCGGCGATTGACGTCACCGTGGATGGCCTTCCGGCCTTCATGGAGTCGCTCCGCGCAGACCGCTCCTGGTGCGGCTTGTCGGTGACGATGCCGCTGAAGACGGCCATGATCAAGGAAGTCGACGAAGTGCGCGGCGCCGGCGCCCGGTTGGGTGTCATCAACACCGTGGTTTTTGAGCACGACGGCGGAACGGTGCGTCGTGCGGGATACAACACCGACGTCGCGGGCATCGTTGAAGCGGTTCGGCATGCCGGTGTGGCGTCCGCACCTCATGCCGCCATTCTCGGTGGCGGCGGTACCTCGGCCGCGGCAGTCGCCGCGGTCCATGAGCTGGGTGCCGGTCACGTCGACGTTTTCGTCCGGGATGCTTCACGCGCGTCAGACGCAGAAGCCGCGGCGGCCGCCGTCGGGATGTCGCTGGCGGTTCGGCCGCTGACCGAAGCCGCCACCGCCGTGGCGGCAGCTGAGCTTGTCATTTCCACTTTTCCCCCGCGGGCCGCTGATGACCTCGCCGACGAATTGGCGTCTCTGCCGGGAACCGGTGCGGGTGTCCTGCTGGATGTTGCCTACGATCCGTGGCCCAGCCGCATCGCCGAAGTGTGGAGCGGCCACGGGGGAGCAGTGGTCCCCGGGCTGGAGATGCTGATGTATCAGGCGGCGGAGCAGATACGGCTCTTCAGTGGACGTGATGTCGATGCCGCCGTCATAGATGTGATGTGCGACTCAGTCGGGCTTCCCCGACGGGTGTTCTAGAGGCCTTACATGGCAGGATTGGTTATATGTTGCGTTGGTTGACTGCCGGTGAATCCCACGGTCCGGCTCTGATCGGAATTGTTGAAGGCGTGCCCGCCGGTGTTGAACTCACCAGCGGGCAGATTCGTGACGCGTTGGCGCGTCGCCGCCTGGGCTACGGCCGGGGCGCCCGCATGAAGTTTGAGCAGGACGAGGTCACCATCATGGGTGGCGTCCGCCATGGAATTACCCAGGGCGGCCCCGTTGCCATCCAGGTGGGAAACACCGAATGGCCCAAGTGGGAGCAGATCATGTCTGCTGATCCCGTTGACGCCGAACTTCTCGCAGACCAGGCCCGGAACGCTCCGTTGACGCGACCACGTCCTGGGCATGCCGATTTCACGGGCATGCAGAAGTACGGCTTCGACGAGGCCCGCCCGGTACTCGAACGCGCCAGTGCCAGGGAAACCGCCACGCGCGTCGCCCTCGGCACCGTCGCGGCGCAGTTCCTGAAGCAGCTTGGCATCGAGCTCGTCAGCCACACAGTCTCCATTGCCAGCGTGGCTGTTCCCGAAGGCCGTCCGTTGCCGGTGCCCGGTGACGTGATCGCCCTTGACGCCGACCCCTTGCGTTGCTTCGACCGCGAGACTTCCAACGCCATGGTTGCCGAGGTGGACGCTGCCCACAAGGAAGGCGAAACCCTTGGCGGCGTGGTTGAGGTCCTCGCGTACGGGCTTCCCCCGGGACTGGGCAGCTACGTCCACTGGGACCGCAGGCTCGACTCGCGCCTGGCTGCAGCCCTCATGGGCATCCAGGCCATCAAGGGCGTGGAGGTCGGCGATGGTTTCCTGACCGCTGCCCGCCGCGGCTCTGCCGCCCACGATGAGATTGTCAAGGATGAAGACGGCAGGATCGTCCGCCAGACCAACCGCGCCGGCGGCATCGAAGGTGGCATGAGCATCGGTGAGGTCCTGCGCGTCCGTGCCGCCATGAAGCCGATCGCCACGGTCCCGCGCGCCCTGCGCACCATTGACGTGAGCACGGGCGAGCCCGCAAAAGCCCACCACCAGCGTTCGGACGTCTGTGCCGTTCCGGCGGCCGGTGTTGTTGCCGAAGCCATGGTGGCCTTGGTTCTTGCAGAGGCCATCGCCGAGAAGTTCGGTGGCGACTCCGTTGCCGAGACCGCACGCAACCTGCAGAGCTACCTGGACAACATCCCGGCAACCCTGGACACGGTCGGCCGGTAGTGATCCGCTCTGTCCTGGATGGCTTCACTGGCCGTCCCGTCGTTTTGGTGGGTCCCATGGCCGTTGGTAAATCAGCCATAGGCCAGCAGCTTGCCCAACAGCTTGGTCTCCCGTTTGTGGACACCGATGCCGTAGTCGTCGCTGCCCACGGCAGCATCGCCGACATCTTCGCTGGTCGCGGTGAACACGCCTTCCGCGAAATCGAGGCCAGGGCAGTGGCGAAATCGATCGAGTCCGCCAAGACGCAGCCGGCGATCATCTCCTTGGGCGGGGGAGCAGTCCTGGACTCCGGGACCCAGCAACTGTTGGGGGAGTGCACGGTGGTCTACCTGGAATGCGACGCCGAGACGGTGGCGGACCGCATTGCGCGGAACACCGGCAGGCCCTTGCTTCAGGGCGACGCGATGACGCGCTGGGAAGCACTTTTTGCCACCAGGCGTCCTGTCTACGAACGGCTGGCGGACATCGTCATGGACGTCCGTACAGGAACCGTGGCGGACATCGGCCTCCAGTTGGAGGAACGGCTGCGCCAGCATGCAGCCTTGAAAGAGGAAGTTGAAAAGTGAGTAACGAAGCAACTGTCATCAAGGTGACCGGCCAGTCAGTCAACGAAAACTATGACGTCGTGGTGGGCCGCGGTCTGCTCGGGAGCCTTCCGACGAAACTCGGGGAGCGCGTCCGGCGGGTCCTTGTCATCCACCCCCGCGCCCTTCGGCTGACCGGGGATACCGTCCGCGACGAGCTGGAAAGCGCTGGTTTCACCGCGCTCACCGCTGAAATTCCGGACGCTGAAGAAGGCAAGCACATCCAGGTTGCTGCGTTCTGCTGGCAGGTCCTGGGGCAGAACGACTTCACGCGCTCGGACGCCATCGTTGCAGTCGGCGGCGGTGCTGTCACCGACCTCGCCGGCTTCGTCGCAGCCACCTGGCTTCGCGGCGTCAAAGTCATCCACATGCCCACCAGCCTCCTGGGCATGGTGGACGCATCAGTTGGCGGTAAGACCGGCATCAACACGGCTGAAGGAAAGAACCTCGTGGGTTCTTTCCACCCGCCCGCGGCCGTCCTGGCCGATCTTGACACGCTACGGACCCTTCCGAAGAACGAGCTCATCTCCGGCATGGCCGAGGTCATCAAGTGCGGATTCATCGCCGATCCCGCGATCCTCGAGCTCATCGAGAAGAACACCGACGCTGTGATGGACCCGGCTTCCGAGGTTGTCCGGGAACTCATCGAGCGCGCCATCGCGGTCAAGGCCGAGGTCGTTTCCCAGGACCTCAAGGAATCCGGCCTGCGCGAAATCCTGAACTATGGCCACACACTCGGTCACGCCATCGAGCTGGTGGAGCGGTACTCCTGGCGTCACGGTGCCGCCGTGTCCGTGGGAATGATGTTCGCAGCAGAGTTGTCCCGCAGTGTAGGCCGCTTGTCCGACGCCGATGCCGACCGGCACCGTACCATCCTCGAGAGCCTCGGCCTGCCCATCACGTACCGCAGGGACAGGTGGCAGGGCCTGCTGGATGGCATGCGCCGGGACAAGAAGTCCCGTGGTGACCTGCTCCGCTTTGTCGTGCTGGACGGAATCGCCAAGCCCGGAATCCTGGACGTCCCCGACACCTCCCTTCTCTTTGCCGCGTACCAGGAGATCGCATCATGACGATCGCCCTGCGCGAAGGTGTCAGTGACTGGCCTACTGCCGGTTTCCCCGGTGTCCGGATGAACCCCGACACGCTCTTGCCCGTAGTGGTCAACGAGGAAGTCATGGAGACCGCGCTTGCGGCTTCGGAGGATCCCGCAGACCGGATCATGGCCCTCCTGCTGGAGAACCAGCCAAAGGAGGCAGCTGAGCTGTTGGCGGAGGCGCGGTACAAGGATCCCGAGTCCTTCCGGCTGAGGATTTTCGAGGCGGAAGTCCACCGTGCCACCAACCGCCTTGACCGTGCTGTCCAGCTGTTCCGGCATCTATTGCAAGAGGTCCAGGGAACCTCCAAGGAAGCGGTAGTGCGCCAGTACCTTGGCCGTGCCTATTTCGTCAGCGGCAACGCCCTGGCCGCATCTGAGGAGTTCGCAAGGGCCCTGGACCTGAGGGTGGCCATGGCTGCCGACGCCGCGCTGATCTACTCCTCGGCCGTAGCCCTGCAGCGGGCCCGGGATGTCATGGAACTTGCCTCCTGAAGGCTGCCCGGAACGCTGTTTGCAAGGCAGCTCCGTATTTGACGGTAGAATGGTTTTTGGATTTTTGATAAATACGCGCTGGCGCGCCGATTGGCACGCCTGCTTGGCATAGATAGCTGGCAGCTGGAACCAGTGCGATTAACCAGAGGATACGAGTGGCAACCACAAACGACATCAAGAACGGGACCGTACTGAAGCTCGAGGGCCAGCTCTGGAACATCATCGAGTTCCAGCACGTCAAGCCCGGCAAGGGTGGCGCCTTTGTCCGCACCAAGATGCGCAACGTCATGTCCGGCAAGGTGGTCGACAAGACCTTCAACGCCGGCCTGAAGATTGAAACCGCGACCGTCGACCGTCGCGACTACCAGTACCTGTACCAGGATGGCGAAGACTTCGTCTTCATGGACACCCAGGACTATGACCAGATCACCGTGTCCGGTGCAACGGTTGGCGACGCCACCAACTTCATGCTCGAGAACCAGATGGTCAACATTGCCATCCACGAAGGCACGCCGCTCTACATCGAGCTGCCCCCGAGCGTTGTGCTCGAAATCACCTACACCGAGCCGGGCCTGCAGGGCGACCGCTCCTCGGCTGGAACCAAGCCGGCCACAGTTGAGACCGGCTACGAGATCCAGGTGCCGCTGTTCGTGGAGCAGGGCACCAAGGTCAAGGTCGACACCCGCGACGGCAGCTACCTGGGCCGGGTCAACGACTAGTGAGCGCCCGCGGTAAAGCCCGTAGCAGGGCCTTGGAAGTACTTTTCGAAGCGGAGCAGCGCTCGGTTTCGGCTTTTGACGCCCTGAAAGCGCGTCGGGAGAAGACAGATCTGGTCATCAACCCCTACACGGTGGAAATCGTGGAAGGCGTTGTGTCCATGCAAGCAACCATCGACGAGTTCCTCGAGACCTATGCCCAGGGCTGGACCCTTGAGCGTATGCCCTCGGTGGACCTCATCATCCTTCGAATTGGAGCCTGGGAACTTCTCTACAACGACGAAGTTCCCGACGGAGTAGCGGTAAGCGAAGCCGTCGCCCTGGCCAAGACGATGTCCACCGACGAGTCGCCGGCCTTCATCAACGGATTGCTTGGCCGTCTCCAAAAACTCAAGCCGTCCCTGCTGGCGTAGCCGGCCGGACAACAGTTGTGATTGGACCCTTCCCGGGGAAACCGGGAAGGGTCCATCTCTTTAAGTGGCCTACTGGAGGACAGCAGCCCGCAATGCAGGGACTGCGTGAAGGTGTTCGAGTTCGTCGCGTTGGTGCGCGTTGACGTCGCGTCCGCTGAGGATCCGTTGGCGGGTGAAAGCCAGGGCTGTTGCTCCCTTGATGAAGGCTTTCATTTGGTGCCCGCGTCCCCGTGACGCCGCCCAGCGAAGTGCTTGGCGCCTTCCCCTTGTTGTGGCCAGCATTTCCACCTCCGCGGGCGTAAACCACCCCGCGCGGGCGTATTCAAGAAGCCTCTGGCGGGTCAGCTTTCCCTCGGCGAGCCGAAGCAGGATGATGCCCACGGCTGCCGTCAGGAAGATGGGCACCTGGACGACGAAGTATTCGGCCAGGAAGTTCTGGCCCATGCTGTTCCAGCGGTTGTGGAGGAACATCGCGGGCAGCAGGCCGATGAAGAAGGCCAGGACCGCGTATCCGGGGTGCCACTTCCGGGCGGCAAAGCCCATGATCAACCCTGTCGTGCCGGTGAAGACGGCGTGGGCAAAGGGTGACATGACGCCCCGCAGGATGAAGATGCGCACCAGGTCCGTGCCGGGATCATTGGAGGAGGCTATTTCACGACCGAAATAGAGGATGTTCTCCGTGAAGGCGAAGCCGGCGGCGATGGTGAAGGCGAACACCACCCCATCCACGGGCCCGTCGAAGTACTTCCGGGCTGCCAGGATCAGGACCAGAAGACCCAGTGACTTGGTGAATTCCTCCACAATCGGCGCCTGGACTGTGGCCATGAAATAAGCGAAGGCTTCTTCGCTGGAGGTGGGGGCGGCCAGGGCGAAGATCGGCTGGATCAAGAGGGTTCCGGCTATGGAAACGGCGGCGCCCCAGGTAAAGGCGAACCAGAGAAGCCTCGGCGGTTCGGGCTCCCAGCGGTCAATGAGGCGCACGGTCAAAAGGACGATGGACAACGGAACCAGGGACACCAGGAAACCGATGACGAAGCCAGTGACACCGGTATTACCCAGCAGGAACGGAACCACCAGCAGAAGACTTCCCAGGGCCAGGACGGCGCCAACGATCAACAAGGGCAGCGTGCCCCAGCTGCGCCGCACCGGCGGCATGGCCCAGGTCTGCTGCGGAAGCGGAGCCCTGTTGCCCGGTGCCGGCTGGTAATTCCCTGGCTGGACGTGGCCGATCCACGTAGGGTTCGCCCCCGGTTCAAGATAGGGACCCGGGTGGGGCTGTCCGCCGTACTGGCCTGGGTGGTTCATGCTCATGGAAACGAGCCTATTCCACGGGAGGAAGTGTGAGCTTAAACTCACTCTCCTGACAGCCACCCGATCGGCGGGCGCTGGCCCGCTGTGATAGTTTTGAGGAGCAAATATTCCTTTTTTAATTCCGTCCCGTGAGGCGGGGAAAGGGGAGACGAGCGATGACTGAAGTCACTTCTGCGCACCTGCCGTCGCGGGTTGTCCTCAACCCGGCGGATATAGATCGTGCGCTGACTCGTATCGCCCACGAGATCCTCGAAGCCAACAAAGGCTCGCAGGACCTGGTTCTTTTGGGCATTCCCAGCCGCGGCTACCCACTGGCCGTTCGGCTCGCCAACAAGATCGCCGCAGCCGACCCCACGGTAAACGCCGGGTCAATCGTCGGCCAGCTGGATATCACCATGTTCCGTGACGATCTCTCGCACCAGCCCACGCGTCCACCGCACCACACCCGGCTCCCGCTCTCCGGGATCGACAACAAAGTGGTCGTGCTGATTGACGACGTCCTGTACTCCGGACGCACCATCCGCGCCGCCCTGGACGCCCTGGTAGACCTCGGCCGCCCCCGGATTGTCCGTCTCGCCGTGCTGGTGGACAGGGGCCACCGCGAGCTCCCCATCCGCGCCGACCACGTGGGCAAGAACCTTCCCACGTCCTCGGCGGAAAAAGTCCGGGTGCACCTGGAGGAAACCGACTCCGTCGATGGTGTTCCTGTCAACGAGGTAGTTATCGAGGCCGGCAAGTGAAACACCTTCTTTCCACGGAAAACCTGGTCGCAGCAGATGCGATCCGCATCCTGGACACGGCGGAGGAAATGTCCGCGGTGGGGGAGCGCGAGGTCAAAAAGCTGCCGGCCCTTCGCGGCCGCACCGTAGTGAACCTCTTCTTCGAGGACTCCACGCGTACCCGAATTTCCTTTGAAGCCGCAGCCAAGCGACTGTCCGCCGATGTCATCAACTTCGCGGCCAAGGGATCTTCGGTCTCCAAGGGTGAATCCCTCAAGGACACTGCACAAACCCTTGCTGCCATGGGTGCGGATGCCGTCGTCATCCGGCACTGGGCATCAGGGGCGCCGCACCGGCTCGCTGCCACCGATTGGATCGACGCAGCCGTCATCAACGCAGGAGACGGCACGCACGAACACCCCACCCAGGCGCTTCTGGACGCCTTCACCATGCGCAGGCACTGGTCCAAGCTCAACGGCGTCGCTTCAACGGGGGCGGACCTGAAGGGCATGCGCGTGGCCATCGCCGGCGACGTGCTGCACTCGCGCGTGGCCCGCTCCAACGTGTGGCTCCTGAAGACCCTTGGGGCCGAGGTCACCTTGGTGGCGCCGCCCACCCTGCTGCCCATCGGCGTCGAGCACTGGCCCTGCAAGGTCAGCTACAACCTGGACGAAACGCTGGAAGCCGGCATCGACGCGATGATGATGCTTCGCGTCCAGGGCGAGCGGATGAATGCCTCGTTTTTCCCGTCCACGCGTGAATATTCTCGACGTTGGGGTTTCGACGACGCCCGCCTCCGGACCCTGGACGAACTGGGCATGAAAGACACCATCATCATGCACCCGGGACCGATGAACCGCGGCCTGGAGATCTCTTCCGCCGCTGCGGACTCACCACGTTCCACGGTTCTGGCCCAGGTGCGGAACGGTGTTTCCGTGCGCATGGCCGCCCTGTACTTGCTGCTCTCCGGGGACTCCCGCGAGGCAGCCCCGATAACCACCGCCATACCGGCTTTCGCGAGCCCGTCGAGCAAGGAGAGCAACTGATGGCCGAGAACACTTACCTCATCCGCGGGGCCGCGATCCTCGGCGGCGACGTCCAGGACCTGCTGATCCGCGAAGGCGTCATCGCCGCCTTGGGCACCGGCCTCTCCGAGGACGGCGCCACTGTCATCGACGGCAAGGGCCTCATCGCCCTGCCGGGCATGGTGGATGTCCACACCCACCTGCGTGAACCTGGCCGCGAAGATGCCGAGACCGTCGAGACCGGTACCCGCGCCGCTGCCTTGGGTGGCTTTACCGCCGTCCACGCCATGGCCAACAGCAACCCTGTGGCTGACACCGCCGGCGTCGTTGAGCAGGTCCACAGCCTGGGCCGCGCGTCCGGCTGGGTGGATGTCCGTCCCGTAGGGGCGGTCACTGTGGGACTTGCAGGTGAGCAGCTCGCAGAGCTCGGCGCCATGGCAGACTCCCGCGCCCAGGTCCGGATGTTCTCCGACGACGGCATCTGCGTTCATGATCCCGTCCTGATGCGCCGTGCGTTGGAATACGTCAAAGCGTTCGACGGCGTGGTGGCCCAGCACGCGCAGGAACCGCGCCTTACCGCCGGGGCCCAGATGAACGAAGGATCGGTTTCGGCGGTCCTGGGCCTGACCGGTTGGCCGGCTGTTGCCGAGGAAAGCATCATTGCCCGCGATGTCCTGCTCGCCCAGCACGTTGGTTCCCGGTTGCACGTCTGCCATGTCTCCACGGCCGGTTCCGTGGAAATCGTCCGGTGGGCGAAAGCCCGCGGTATCAACGTCACCGCCGAGGTAACCCCGCACCACCTCCTCCTGACGGACGAGCTGGTCCGCAGCTACGACCCCGTGTACAAGGTCAACCCGCCGCTGCGCACGGACTCAGACGTCCAGGCTTTGCGCGAAGGACTGGCCGACGGCACCATCGACGTCGTCGGAACGGACCATGCGCCGCACCCCAGCGAGCACAAGGAATGCGAGTGGGCGCAAGCGGCCATGGGCATGACCGGCCTGGAAACGGCGTTGTCGGTAGTCCAGGAAACCATGATCGAAACCGGACTCATGACGTGGGCAGACTTCGCCAGGGTCACCTCCTTCACTCCCGCCGTCATCGGCCGGGTAGCTGACCAGGGTCGCCCGCTCGAGGTTGGCGAGCCCGCCAACGTCATCCTGGTGGACCCGGCTGCGCGTTGGACCGTCGACCCCCATAAAATGGCAACCATGGGCCGCAATTCACCGTTCAAGGGCAAAGAGCTGCCCGGATCCGTGGTGGCAACCTTCTTCAAGGGCCACCCCACGGTCCTCGAAGGCCGGCTCAACACGCCGTACAAGCACCCGGCAGTCAGCAGCAGCTGATGAACAACCAGACACTGACCGTGCTCATCACGGTGCCGCTGATCGTCGTCGTCCTGGCGATGATCTGGCTGGGGTGGCGGAACCGGCTGAGGCGACAAGCCGACGTCGAACGCCTCCCCGGGGTGCCCGGGCAGCTGACCCCGGCCACCGTCGTCGCAGATGGCCAGTACGTGACCACCACGACGGCGGGGGACTGGCTGGACCGCATCGCAGTCCAGGGCCTGGGTATCCGGACCAACGCGGAACTGAGCATCCATGCTGAAGGCGTGTTGTTCGACCGCAACGGCGCCGCCCCGGTGTTCATCCCCCGCCGCGCCCTGGTCGAAACCCGTGAAGCCAACGGCATGGCCGGGAAGTTCGTCGAAAAGGACGGACTCCTGGTCATCAGCTGGAGACTTGGCGACCGGGAACTCGACACCGGTTTCCGGTCCAGGCACTCGGCCGACAAGACGCTCCTCCTCGAAGCCCTCCAGAATTTGATCTCCGCAGCCCCTCAGGCAGATGCCGATAGTGGAAAGTAATAAAGTGACGGAAAGTAACGCAGCCACCAAAACCACCCCCGCAGCAGCAGTGCTGGTGCTCGAAGACGGCCGCATGTTCCGCGGCCGCAGCTACGGCGCCCAGGGCACCGCGCTCGGTGAGGCCGTCTTCGCCACCGGCATGACCGGCTACCAGGAGACCATCACCGACCCCTCCTACGCCCGCCAGCTGGTCGTCCAGACGGCCCCGCACATCGGCAATACCGGCGTCAACAGCGAAGACGCTGAATCCCGCCGCATCTGGGTGGCCGGGTACATCGTGCGCGATGCCGCCCGCCGCCCCTCCAACTGGCGCTCCGAGCGCAGCCTCGACGAGGAATTGGTGGAGCAGGGAATCGTCGGCATCCAGGGCGTGGACACCCGTGCCATCACCCGCCACCTCCGCGAGCACAAGACCATGCGGGCAGGCATCTTCTCCGGGGAGGCTGCACAGGCATCGGATAAGGAACTGCTGGACATCGTCCTGGCCAGTGCCCCCATGGAAGGCTCGGCCCTGGCCGAGGAAGTCTCCATCGACGAAGCCTACGTCGTGGATCCCAAGGACCACGGCTGGGAAGGCGAGCCCCGCTTCTCCATCGCCGCAGTGGACCTTGGCATCAAGGCCATGACTCCCGTGCGCTTCGCCGAGCGCGGGGTCCGCGTGCACGTCCTGCCTGCCACGTCCACGCTCGAGGACGTCAACGCCGTCAACCCCGACGGATTCTTCATGTCCAACGGCCCCGGTGACCCCGCAACGGCCGACCACCAGGTTTCCCTTCTGCGTTCGGTGCTGGACGAGAAGCTGCCGTACTTCGGCATCTGCTTCGGCAACCAGATCCTGGGCCGTGCACTGGGCTTTGGCACCTACAAGCTCCGCTACGGCCACCGTGGCATCAACCAGCCGGTGATGGACCGCCGCACCGGGAAGGTTGAAATCACCTCCCAAAACCACGGCTTCGCCGTGGATGCACCGCTGAACGGCTCGACTGTGGCGCCGGAGGAGCGCTACGGCCGCGTGGAGGTCAGCCACGTTTCCTTGAACGACGACGTCGTTGAGGGCCTCGCCTGCCTCGACATCCCTGCGTTCTCGGTCCAGTACCACCCGGAGGCCGCAGCCGGCCCGCACGACGCCGCGTACCTCTTCGACCGGTTCATCGACCTCATGGCCGATGCCAAAGCCGCCGCCCCCGCCACGAACAACGAATCCAAGACTGAGGACAAGAAGTAATGCCCAAGCGTACAGATCTCAAGAGCGTCCTTGTCATCGGTTCCGGTCCCATCGTCATCGGCCAGGCGGCTGAGTTCGACTACTCCGGTACCCAGGCCCTGCGCGTCCTGAAGGAGGAGGGCCTTCGGGTCATCCTGGTCAACTCCAACCCGGCCACGATCATGACCGACCCCGAGTTCGCCGATGCCACGTACGTCGAGCCGATCACGCCCGAGGTGGTCGAGAAGATCATCGCCAAGGAGCGTCCGGATGCCGTGCTGCCCACCCTTGGCGGCCAGACCGCACTGAACACTGCGATTGCCCTGGACAAGAACGGCGTCCTGGAGAAGTACAACGTCGAGCTGATCGGTGCGAACATCGCAGCCATCGAACTCGGCGAAGACCGCGAGAAGTTCAAGGGCGTCGTGGAGCGCTGTGGCGCCGAGTCCGCCCGCAGCCACATCATCCACACCATGGATGAGGCCTTCAAGGCCGCTGAGGACCTCGGTTACCCGATGGTTGTCCGCCCATCCTTCACCATGGGTGGCCTCGGTTCGGGCCTGGCCTACAACGAAGACGATCTCCGCCGCATCGTCGGGCAGGGTCTTCAGTACAGTCCCACCACCGAGGTCCTGCTCGAAGAGAGCATCCTTGGCTGGAAGGAATACGAGCTCGAGATGATGCGCGACAAGAACGACAACGTCGTTGTTGTCTGCTCCATCGAGAACTTCGATCCCGTGGGCGTCCACACCGGAGACTCCATCACGGTGGCTCCCGCGCTGACCCTTACCGACCGCGAGTACCAGAAGCTGCGTGACGTTGCCATCGCCGTCATCCGCGAAGTCGGCGTGGACACCGGTGGCTGCAACATCCAGTTCGCCATCGACCCCGCTACGGGCCGCGTGGTGGTCATCGAGATGAACCCCCGCGTTTCGCGTTCCTCCGCGCTGGCATCGAAGGCCACCGGCTTCGCCATCGCCAAGATCGCCACCAAGCTCTCCCTGGGTTACACCCTGGACGAGATCCCCAACGACATCACCCAGAAGACCCCGGCCTCCTTCGAGCCGACCCTGGACTACGTTGTGGTCAAGGTTCCGCGCTTCGCGTTCGAGAAGTTCCCGGCGGCCGACAACACGCTGACCACCACCATGAAGTCCGTGGGCGAAGCGATGGCCATGGGCCGCAACTTCACCGAAGCCCTGCAGAAGGCCTTGCGCTCACTGGAGCAGAAGGGCTCACAGCTGGACTTCAGCTCCGTGCCGGAGTACGAAGTTGCCGAACTCATCGAGAAGGCCAAGCGTCCCACCACCGACCGCCTGCACCAGGTGCAGCGTGCACTCCTCGGTGGCGCAAGCGTGGAAGACCTCTTCGCGGCAACCAAGATCGACCCTTGGTTCCTGGACCAGCTTCAGTTGCTCAATGAGACCGCGCAGGAAATCCGGAAGGCGGGCGTCCTCACCGCGGACATGCTTCGCAACGCCAAGCGCCACGGTTTCTCGGACGAGCAGATCGGTGCCCTGACGCACAACTCCGAAGCCGTTGTCCGTGGTGTCCGCCAGGCCCTTGGCATCCGCCCGGTCTACAAGACGGTGGATACCTGTGCAGCGGAGTTTGCCGCCTACACCCCGTACCACTACTCGGCCTATGACGAGGAAGACGAAGTCGGCCTGCACTCCAAGCCGTCCGTGATCATCCTGGGCTCGGGCCCCAACCGTATCGGCCAGGGCATCGAGTTCGACTACTCCTGCGTCCACGCCTCCATGGCGCTGCGCAAGGCCGGTTACGAGACCGTCATGGTCAACTGCAACCCCGAGACTGTCTCCACCGACTACGACGTCTCCACCCGCCTCTACTTCGAGCCGCTGACCCTTGAGGACGTCCTCGAGGTCATCGCCGCTGAAGAGCGCACCGGTGGAGTCATGGGCGTGTTCGTCCAGCTCGGTGGCCAGACTCCGCTCAAGCTCGCCCAGCAGCTTGCCGACGCCGGTGTGCCGATCCTTGGCACGTCGCCCGAAGCGATCGACCTCGCCGAACACCGGGGTGCCTTCGCCCGGGTCCTGGATGAGGCCGGCCTGACCTCACCGAAGAACGGCACCGCCGTCTCCTTCGAGGACGCCAAGAAGATCGCCGATGAGATCGGCTACCCGGTCCTGGTCCGCCCGTCCTACGTGCTGGGCGGCCGCGGCATGGAGATCGTCTACGACGAAGCCAACCTGTCGCGCTACATCGCCAATGCCACGGAAATCACTCCGGACCACCCGGTGCTGATCGACCGCTTCCTGGAGGACGCCGTCGAAATCGACGTCGATGCCCTCTTTGACGGCACTGACATGTACCTTGGCGGCATCATGGAGCACATCGAAGAAGCCGGTATCCACTCCGGTGACTCCGCCTGCGTGCTGCCCCCGATCACCCTCGGCAACAACGTGATCGAGCGTGTACGTGAAGCCACCCGGGCCATTGCCGAGGGCGTCGGCGTCCGCGGCCTGATCAATATCCAGTTCGCGCTGGCCTCGGATGTCCTGTACGTCCTCGAAGCCAACCCGCGTGCCTCCCGGACGGTTCCGTTCGTCTCCAAGGCAACCGGCGTGCAGATGGCCAAGGCCGCAGCGCTCATCGGTACCGGAGTCACCATAAACCAGCTCCGCAGCGCCTACAAGATGCTGCCCGAGACCGGCGACGGTTCCACCCTTCCGCTGGACGCACCGGTCGCGGTGAAGGAAGCCGTGCTGCCGTTCAGCCGCTTCCGCACACCGGAGGGCAAGGTGGTTGACTCCCTGCTGGGCCCGGAAATGCGCTCGACCGGTGAAGTCATGGGCATTGACAAGCACTTCGACACCGCCTTCGCCAAGAGCCAGTCCGGGGCCAACAACGCACTGCCCACCGGCGGCAAGATCTTCGTCTCGGTGGCAAACCGTGACAAGCGCTCGGTGATCATGGGCGTCAAGCGTCTGTCCGACCTCGGCTTCGAGATCGTCTCCACCGGAGGAACGGCCGACGTCCTGCGCCGCAACGGTATCCAGGCAACCCCGGTCCGCAAGGTCGCCGAGGGCAGCAGTGCCGAAGGCGAAGGCACGATCGCTGATCTGGTCGTCGCCGGCGAGATCGACATGGTGTTCAACACGCCCTCCGGCGGCGAAGCCCGCAGCGACGGCTACGAGCTCCGCGCGGCAGCAACGTCGATTGGAATTCCCTGCATCACCACCGTGGCGGAGTTCAACGCCGCGGTCCAGGCCATCGAAGCACTGCGCACTTACGAGTGGTCGGTCACCAGCTTGCAGGAGCACGCAGCCAACCTGGCAGCGGCAACGGAAGCAGCCAATGCCTGAGTCTGCCGCAACGCAGGAACCGCAGCCGGTCCGGGAGTCATTCGGCTCCCGGCTGGCTGCGGCCATGGTTGACCGTGGTCCGCTCTGCGTCGGAATCGACCCCCACCCCCGGTTGCTGGCGGATTGGGGATTGAACGACGACGTCGCCGGGCTGGAGCGCTTTTCGCTCACCGTCGTGGAGGCTGTGGCTTCCCTCGCTGCCGCGGTCAAGCCGCAGGTTGCCTTGTACGAGCGACATGGCTCTGCCGGTATGGCTGTGCTGGAACGGACCCTTGCCGCGTCGACGGAAGCCGGAGTGCTCAGTATCGCGGACGCAAAGCGTGGCGACATTGGTTCCACGATGGCCGCCTACGCCGATGCCTGGCTCCGCGATGGTTCAGCCCTTGCCGCGGATTCTGTGACATTGAGCCCGTACCTCGGCTTTGAGTCGCTGCGTCCGGCCTTGGACCTTGCCGCCCAGTACGGCAGGGGAGTGTTTGTGCTCGCCCTGACGTCCAACCCGGAGGGCAAGAGCGTCCAGCACGTCGGAGGCGCTGACTCCGTAGCGCGACGGATCGTGGCCGAGGCCGCTGCAGAGAATGAGCGCTACGAAGGTTCCCTGGGATCGGTTGGCTTGGTCGTGGGCGCCACCATCGGCTCCGCGTTGACGGAGCTGGACATCGATCTTGGCCCGGTACGCGGAGCGATCCTGGCTCCCGGGCTTGGTGCGCAGGGTGCCACGCCGGCAGATCTTCGTGCGACTTTCGGGTCCGCGTACCCGGCTGTCCTGGCGACTTCCAGCCGCGGCATCCTCGCGGCCGGCCCCACTGCTGCGGCGTTGCGTTCGGCAGCGGAGAAGACTCTGGCGGGGCTCCGTTCCTAAGGCAACGCGGGGTCACTTATGGCCCATGTTGAGGTGTTCAACGGGCCATAAGTGACCCCGCGTTGGTCCAACTCATTGCGCAACCGGGCCCCTGCAGGTAGGTTCGGGATCAGTCGCCTGACCTGCATCATTAACTCGATCTGACAGGGGTTCTGCAGTGGGCCTTAAAGAGTTGACACCGCAAGAACGTGCCGATGCGTTGGAAAAGGCCGCGAAGGCCCGGGCGGTGCGGGCCGCGGCCAAGGAGAAGCTCAAGCGCGGCCAGGTGAGCATCGCGGAGTTGATCTCCTCGGGAGCCACCGACGAGGCAATCGCACGGATGCGGGTTGTGGAGCTGCTGGAAGCCCTGCCGGGCATCGGTCCGGTCCGCGCGGCCGCGATCATGGCCGATATCGGAATTGCAGGATCCCGGCGCATCCGGGGGTTGGGAATTCATCAGGCTCAAGCGCTGGTAGATTTTATGGATACCCAACAAAGCGTTTGACGCATTTCCCCGAAGGAATCCGTGAGCAAGAATCCTGGACTGACCGTCCTTGCAGGCCCTACTGCCGTTGGCAAGGGAACCGTATCCACCTACATCAGGGACAACTATCCAGAGGTTTGGCTTTCGGTCTCTGCCACCACCAGGGCAGCCCGTCCGGGTGAAAAGGATGGGGTCCACTACTTCTTCAAGTCGGCCGAAGAGTTCGATGCCCTGGTAGCCGACGGTCAGTTGCTGGAGTGGGCCGTGGTCCACGGCCAGAACCGCTATGGCACTCTTCGCAGCACGGTCGAAGCGGCCATCGCCGAGGGAAAGTCCGTCCTGCTTGAGATTGATCTCCAGGGCGCACGCCAGGTCAAGGCTGCCGTTCCGGACGCTAACTTTGTCTTCCTGGCCCCGCCCAGTTGGGACGAAATGGTCCGCCGGTTGGTGGGCCGCGGCACCGAAACTGCCGAAGAACAGCAGCGTCGGCTGGAAACCGCTAAACTGGAACTTGCTGCTGAACCGGAGTTTGACCACACCGTCATCAATGACGACGTTCGCCGGGCAGCGGACGAGCTTGTTTCACTCATGGGGCTTACCCCGCACGGGCGCTGAAGCGCCTGTTTGTTGGCCCGCTAGAATTTGGAGAATTCGTGTCCACGAACCTTGAAGGCATCATCAACCCGCCGATCGATTCGCTGCTTGAGGCTGCCGATTCCAAGTACGGCCTGGTGATCTTCGGCGCCAAGCGTGCCCGCCAGATCAACGCTTACTACGCCCAGCTGCACGAGGGCCTTTTCGAGTACGTCGGTCCCTTGGTCGACACCAAGCTGAACGAGAAGTCGCTCTCTATCGCCCTGCGCGAGATCAACGAAGGCCTTCTGGTTTCCACTCCGATCGAGCCCGCAGAGTAAAGCAGACTGCTTGTTGACGGAGGTCACGTGCGCATAGTCCTCGGAGTCGGGGGAGGGATTGCAGCCTACAAGGTTGCATCGCTCCTCCGGCTTTTTACTGAAGCCGGCCACCAGGTCACGGTGATCCCCACGGAGGCAGCTACCCGTTTTGTCGGGGTCGCCACGTGGGAAGCACTCTCGGGCAATCCGGTGAGCAACAGCGTCTTCGATGACGTGGAGAAGGTCAACCATGTCCGCCTCGGACACCAGGCAGACCTGATCGTCATTGCTCCGGCCACTGCCGATCTCCTGGCGAGGGCTGCCACCGGGCAGGCAAACGATCTCCTGACCAACACTTTGCTGATGGCCCATGGCCCTGTGCTCTTCGCTCCGGCGATGCATACGGAGATGTGGCAGCATGCAGCAACGCAAGCCAACGTGGAAACGTTGCGCAGCCGTGGCGTGACAGTCCTCGAACCGGCATCCGGACGACTTACCGGTGCCGATTCCGGTCCGGGCCGCCTGCCCGAGCCCGAAGCCATCTTTGCTGCGGCCATCGCGTTGGCGGACGCTGCCGGGACCACCGCGGATATGGCAGTGCCTTCGCCCCGGCACGCATCGCTGGCGGGCAGGACGGTCACGATTTCGGCCGGTGGAACCAGGGAAGCCCTGGACCCGGTCCGGTTCCTCGGCAACCGGTCTTCGGGCAAGCAGGGCGCGGCCCTGGCGGCGGCTGCGTTGGCCGCCGGAGCCACCGTGCGGTTCCTGGCAGCGCACATGGATGTTGAGCCACCTGCCGGCGTCGAGCTTGTCCGCGTCGAGTCGGCATTGGAACTGCGCGAGGCAGCGCTGAAAGCAGCGGCCGATTCCGACGTCGTCATTATGGCCGCGGCCGTCGCGGACTTCCGTCCGGCAGAGGTTTCGGATACGAAAATCAAGAAGGTCGACGGCGAGGACGCACCGCTGGTGCGCCTGGTCCGGAACCCGGACATCCTGCATGAGCTGGTGGAACGGCGGAACGCGGCCGGTGGCCAGCAGTTGATCGTTGGTTTCGCAGCCGAAACCGGAGACGCCCAGGGCGATGTCCTGGAGCACGCAACGGCGAAGCTCAAACGCAAGGGCTGTGACCTGCTTGTTGTCAACCAGGTAGGAGTCGGCCAGGTCTTCGGGCAGGACGAGAACTCCGTGGTCATCCTCTCAGGCCACGGCGCTGAACCGCAGTCCGCTGCCGGTTCCAAGGCTGACGTCGCTGCCGCGGTGGTCGATCGCGTGGGTGCAGAACTCGCGCGGGTCTTCCCGGCCATGTGACCGAGCCCATCCCTGAATTCTTAGCAAAGGGACACACGGCGGATGCTGTGATCCCGCAACCCAGTAAGGTGGTCGAGTGACTTTACCGCTGCACCATGAACACCATGGCACCCCGTCCAAGCTCCGGCTCTTCACTTCCGAGTCGGTGACCGAAGGGCACCCGGACAAGATCTGCGACCAAATCAGCGACTCCATTCTTGACGCGCTGCTCGCCGCGGACCCTGAATCGCGCGTGGCCGTTGAGACCATGGCCACCACCGGTTTGGTGCACGTTGCCGGTGAGGTCACCACCGACGCCTACGTCGAAATTCCGCAAATCGTCCGCGAGACGATCCTGGGCATCGGCTATGACTCATCCGCCAACGGATTCGACGGCGCCCGCTGCGGCGTTTCGGTCTCCATCGGCCAGCAATCCAACGACATCGCAGGCGGCGTCTTCAACTCGCTGGAGGCTCGCGAAGGACGCCAGGAAGACGACTACGACCTCCAGGGCGCCGGCGACCAAGGCATCATGTTCGGCTATGCCAGTGATGAAACGGCTTCCTACATGCCCACGCCCATCTGGCTGGCGCACCGGCTTTCAGAACGCCTCACCGAAGTCCGCAAGAACGGCGAACTTGCGTACCTGCGGCCCGACGGCAAGACCCAGGTCACGGTAGGGTACGACGGCGACCGGCCGGTTTCCGTGGAAACGGTTGTCATCTCCAGCCAGCACGCAGAGGAAGCGAGCCTGGAACAGCTCCGCGCCGACCTCGCAAGCCATGTCATCGATCCCGTGCTTGCGGCATCGAACCTTGACCTCTCGCGTACGGCCAACATCCTGAACCCTGCTGGTGCCTTCGTCATCGGAGGACCGGTAGGTGACGCAGGTCTGACCGGCCGCAAGATCATCGTGGACACCTACGGCGGATTCTCCCGCCACGGTGGTGGAGCGTTTTCCGGCAAGGATCCGTCGAAGGTTGACCGCTCCGCGGCGTACGCCATGCGGTGGGTTGCAAAGAACGTAGTGGCAGCAGGCCTTGCCAAGCGCGCCGAAATCCAGATTGCCTACGCCATCGGCCAGGCACGCCCTGTCGGTACGTACGTTGAGACCTTTGGCACGGAGACGGTCGATCCTGCCCGCATCAGCGAGGCCATCGATGAACTCTTCGATCTCCGGCCCCGCGCCATCATCGACGCCCTGGACCTCAAGCGCCCCATTTACGCCAAGACGGCGGCCCATGGGCACTTCGGACGGGACGAGCCCGACTTCACCTGGGAGCGGCTGGACCGGGTGGCGGACCTGAAGGAATACTTCAACGCCTGATTCCACCCGCGATACTCCACGAAGTTGTTTTGTCGGTGGTTCGTGATTGGCTTTAACCAGAGATGCCCGCAGCGGTCAATCCCGCCGCGGGCATCTGCGTTGATGCGGTAGATAGTCCTGTGCACGGCAGTGGGCGTACGAAGAGCTGGAGGTGAAGGTTATGGCAGGCCATGAGGCCCAGCCGTCATTGCTTCAGCCTTCGTTGCTGCAGGGGTTCCCGGACCGCACTCCTGTGCAGGGGCCGCCTTTGGCCCAACACCTTCCTGTAGCCCGCGTGGTCCTGGAGTCACCGCTGCCCCACCTGGACAGGCCCTTTGACTACAGCGTCCCCGCTGAACTGGCTGAGGAAGCGGCTCCCGGCGTCCGCGTGAAAGTGAAATTCAACGGCCAGGAACTTGGCGGGTACATCCTGGACCGGCTCGATGCCTCGGACGCAGCGTCACCGCTGGCGCCCCTGCACAAGGTAGTTTCCCCGGTGGCGGTTCTGACGCCGGACGTTGCCAGGCTTGTCGGCAACGTCGCTGCTCGATACGCGGGAACCTTGAGCGATGTCCTGCGCTCGGCGATCCCTCCACGGGTTGCCAAGGTGGAGAAGGAATTGCTGGGCGGGGATCTTGACCCCAGTGCCCCGGAAGCAGGGGCGGATGGGATGCCGGCTGCTGATGCCCGTGCCTGGGGCCGCTACACCAACGGCACGCCGTTCCTGCAGCACCTGGCCAGCGGCGGTTCGCCCAAGGCTGTTCTGACCGCACTGCAAGGATTCGGGCCTGATGGTTGGCCGGCCATGGTGGCCGCCGCAGTGGCAACTGTCAGATCCTCGGGCCGCGGTGCGATCGTTGTGGTCCCTGATTACCGGGATCTTGACCGTGTGGAGGCGGCGCTGGCAGCGGTCCTGCCGCCGTCCGACGTCGCCCGCCTGACCGCCGATGACGGCCAGACGCCCCGGTACCGCAACTTCCTGCGGCTCTTGAACGGTTCCGCGCGGGTAGCCGTAGGTACCCGTTCCGCAGCTTTTGCGCCGGTCAAGGACCTTGGACTGGTGGTGTGCTGGGATGACGGCGACGATCTCCACATTGAGCAACGGGCGCCCTACGCGCATACCCGCGAGGTCCTGCTCTTGCGGTCGGAGCAGCAGAATGCCGCATGCCTGATGGCCTCGCACAGCCGGAGCACGGAACTCCAGCGGCTGGTGGAGCTGCAATGGGCTGTGGCGGTGGAAGCACCACGAAGCACTGTCCGTGACACCGTGCCCCGCGTCCTGAATACCGCTGACAGTTTCGAACAGGAACGCGATCCCTTGGCACGCATCGCGCGCTTGCCGGGAGCCGCCTGGCGTGCCGCGAAGGAGGGGCTGGAACGTGGCCCGGTACTGGTGCAGGTTGCCCGCGCCGGTTACGCGCCGTCGCTGGTGTGTGAGACGTGCCGGGAGCTTGCCCGGTGCAACACCTGCCAGGGACCGCTGGCCGTTTCCAGCAGCTCTTCGATTCCTGCTTGCCGGTGGTGCTCCACGCCGGCACCCCACTGGCGTTGCACGCACTGCAGCGGCACCAGGCTGCGCAGGGGTGCTGTGGGTGCCATGAGGACGGCGGAGGAGCTTGGCCGGGCGTTTCCAGGCAAGGCTGTCGTGACGTCATCCGGCGAACACGTCAAAGCGAGCGTGCCGGATGCTCCTGCCCTGGTGGTGGCAACGGTCGGGGCTGAACCGGTGGCGCCACAGGGTTACGCGGCTGCTTTGTTGTTGGATGGAAATTCCTTGCTTCGGCGCGAGAACCTCCGGGCCGGCGAGGACACTGTGCGTCGGTGGTTCAACGCCGCTTCCCTGGTGAAGCCCGCCAGCCAGGGTGGCTTGGTGGTCATCACGGCGGACGATACCGCCGCGACGGGCGCCCTCTTGCGGTGGGACGCGGCGGGTTACGCGTCGCGCGAGTTGGATCTCCGGAAAGAGCTTCAGCTGCCCCCGGCGGTCCGTGTCGCCTCGGTGACAGGTACCCGGGCCGACGTCGGGCATTTTGCTGAGGCGTTCGGGGCCAGCGCCCCGCTGGCCAAACGGCTCCGGAAGGCCGGGCCGGCGCCCGTGCAGCTGTTCAGCGGCCCGTCGTCAGCGATACCGGGGCAGGATGAAGCGGACGTCCGCCTGCTCTACTTCATCCCCTACGCTGACGCTGCCGAGGCGACCCGTGCCATGCGTGCAGTCAAGGTGGCAAGCGCGGCCAAACGCACCGCAGGACCTGTCCAGCTCCGCCTTGACGGAGTAGACGTCCTCTAGCGCCGGGTGCCTCAGGCCCTGTGCTGCCGCAGGGCCACGACTTCCTCAGCTGCAGCCAGCAGTTGCCGTGCCGAATCGTCCCAGTTGAACGCGGCGGCACGCTCTACTGAATTCCGTGAGCGCTGCTGCCACAATGCACCGTCGCCGAGGGCGTTCACGGCAGCTGCGAAGTCCGTGGGCGAGCCTGGATCAACGTACCTGACGGCGTCGCCGCCAACTTCCCTGAAGATGGGGATGTCACTGGCAATCACCGGAGTTCCCAACGCCATGGACTCCACCAGGGGCAGGCCGTATCCTTCCGCGCGGGAGAGGCTGATGAGTGCGGTTGCGCGGAGCAGGAGGGCGTCGTACTCGGCGTCAGTGACGCCGTTGTGGAAGATGACCTTGGCACCTTCCGGAACCAGGGCCTGCAGTTCCGCCTTGCGCTCGGGAGTGATACGGCTCAAAAGGTGCAGGGTGTAGTCCTGCAAACCGGCCATGCCGCGGATCATGGTTTCCACGTTCTTGTAGGGCATGAACGAGCCCATATACAGCAACGTCTTATCAGCGCCGGCTGTGGCGTCGCGCGGTGTCTGACCTGGTTGGGGAGCATTGCCCACAATCCGTACGGGCCGTTTGGTCAGCCTGTATTTGGCCATCAGGGCTTCGGTGGTGTGGCTGATGGTCGCCACGATGTCGGCCCGGTTCAACAACAGCCGCTGCGGCCAGTACGCCTTGTGGTAGAGCCGCCACAGGACGCGCACGGGAGCGGGCAGGAACCCCGGCGGAGCCGGGTGCTCGTAGTAGATGAGGTCGTGGAGGGTCAGGATCAGTCCGTACTTGCGCCCGAACGTGCCCATGGTCTGCATGGGGCACACGACGACGTCCGCGCCCAGGGGGTTGACCTTGTGGGCCACGAACAGCTCCAAGGGCGACAGGGGGCTGTTGATCAGCACGTATGGGACGTCCGGCAACAGGGCGAGCTGCCGCTTGTCGCTGATGAGCATCGTGACGTCGGCGATTTTCGACACCGCGGCGATGAGGCTGGAACCGTACCGGCTGATGCCATCGTGGTGGTCCGTTCGGGTAAAGCGGGCGTCGATGACAATTTTCACGCGGGGTGTTCCTCCAGGAAGGCGCGGATCGCCGCTGCTGCGGGGACCGGAGTTTCGTAGTGGATCAAATGCCCGACGCCGGGAATGACTTCCAGCGTTGCATCCGGCAGGCGCTCCATGAGTTTGTGCTGGCTGGGGAGGGTGGCTATCTCGTCTTTCTCGCCGGCGACCAGCAGCACCGGCAGGTGCAGTTGCTCCGCGACGTCAGCTACGTTCCCCGAAACCGAGGCCTTGAAGGACTCGAGCAGGCTTTTCCGGTCAGCGAATGCGCTGAAATAGGCGTCATGCTGGCCGTGGATGAAACGACGAAGTTCCTTGTCCTTGGTCTTGGCCATGGTGACACTCATGATCCGGACTATGGCGCGGTTTCGGAGAACCGCCAGGCCGAGGCGGCGGGGGAGCTTCGCTGATGCCTGGTAGTACAGGACAGCGAGCTTGGTCATGATGCCTTTGGGGCCCTCCAGGGCAGGTGCTGCGATGGGGTTGATCAGGATCAGCGGGTAAACCGCCCCCGGGTGCGCCGCGGCGAAGTGGCTCGCGATGATCGAGCCGAAGGAGTGGCCCAGCAGCACGGTATTGGGTCCAAGGTCCAACGCGGCCATGAAACCGGTGATGAAGTCCCCGTACCGTTCCACTGTGTGTTCATCGCCAACGAAGGGTTCCGAACTTCCGAAGGCGGGCAGGTCCGGCATTATGATCCGCATTTCGGGGAGCTGGTCCGCTACCCGCAACAAGCCGTGGTGGTCACCCCTGAAGCCATGGATGACAAGGATGGTGCGGGTGCCCGGTGTTACGGATACCGGCTCGTAGATCCAGTAGGCCACGGTGCTTCCGTCGACTTCGACTTCGGAGGCCCGGGTCCGGGGCCGCAACTCCTTGCTGAAAAATTGGCTGGGGGCCTGTGCGCCGTCGGGGGAGCGCCCGGTGTCCACTGAGTCCATTCGGTAGTCCTACTTCACGTTGTCCGGGTGCGACCCGGTTCGATGATGGCGTTCGAGTCCGGCGATACCGTCCATGTCAGCCGCGTCGAGTTCGAAATCGAAGACTTCGTGGTTTTCCTTGATCCTGGCTGCCGAGCTGGCCTTGGGAATGACCAGGTTTCCCAGCTGCAGGTGCCAGCGCAGGATGATCTGCGCGGGAGTGCGGTGGTACTTTTCGGCCAGGGTGACGATGGCGGGATCTGCCAGCACCTGGCCCCTGCCGAGCGGACTCCACGCTTCCGTGGCAATGCCCAACTGCTGGTGCAGAAGCCGCAACCGGCTTTGCTGAAGCCAGGGGTGCAGCTCGATCTGGTTGACTGCGGGGACCACTTCGGCCTTCTGCATGAGTTCGTCCAGATGCCCGGGCTGGAAGTTGGACACCCCGATCGCCCGGACCTTGCCCTCCCTGTAAAGGGTCTCCATTGCCTTGTACGTTTCGACAAAGAGTCCCCGCTCGGCGCAAGGCCAGTGGATGAGGTAGAGGTCCACGTAGTCGAGCCCAAGATTGGATATGGAGGAATCGAAGGCGCGGAGCGTGGAATCGTAGCCGTGGTCCTCGTTCCAGACCTTGGTGGTGACGAACACGTCCTCGCGTGCAAGGGTGTGGAGGGATTCGCCGGAACCGCCCGTGCCGCTGTTGTAGCGTGCCGCGTCTCCTATGGCGCCGCCCAGGGCGCGCCCCACTCCTACTTCGTTGCCGTACATGGCCGCAGTGTCGAACCGCCGGTAACCCTCGCCCAATGCGGTGGAGACCAGGACATCGGCATCCTTGGGCGGGACTTTGTAGAGGCCGAATCCCAGACGTTCCATGGTGACGCCGTTGTTCAAGGCCAGCGGGCTGGGGGATCTCATAGCAACGACTCTACCCATTCCTTGCACGAATACTTCAGGAGTGCCCGTTGAAACTCACGAGGCGTCGTGCTGAGGCCTCATCCAAAATCAGGTCCGTGGCCAGGCCGGCAGCCAGCGCGCCCTGAAGTCCATTGATTTTTGACGCGCCGGAGACCACGCAGATGCGTCGGCGGACTTGCCGGAGTTGCTCATGGCTTGGTCCTGTTGAGCGTTCGTTCAAGGTGATGCCGTCCGAGGATCCATCACTGCGGAAAAAGACTGTTGCGACGTCGCCGACGACATCGTCCGCGGCCAGCATGGTGAGATCGTGTTCATCAAGGTAACCGCCGGCATAGACGTGGCTTGGGTAGTCGGAGTCGACTGACCCCACACCGAAAATGGCGATGCTCATGCGGGCCTGCAGGTCAAGGATCCGTTGAACGCTTCGCTCATTCCACATGGCGGTTTTTGTGGCGGCGTGATCAAAAAACGCGGGGACGGGAAACTGTTCCACCCGTGCTCCGTAGGCGCTGCCGAAGCGGCGCATGATGTCGCTGGCATATGTGATGCCCGTGGTTTGCATGTTTCCGGCGCCGTTGAGCTGGACCACGATGCTGTCGTGGGTGACCTTCCTGGTCAGGTGCCGGCTGACAGCGCTGAGGGTGGCGCCCCAAGCGACTCCGATTATGGCGTTCGAGTCTACCAGCGGCCCGATGGTCCGCGCAGCCTGCATGGCGACGCGGTCCAGGGTCTCGGCTTCGTTGAGCGTGTCCAGGACCGGGACCACGTGGACATCTACCCCGTACTGGCTCCGGATCTGGCTTTCCAGCTCCGGTCCGGTATCGAAAGGACTGCGGATCTGGACCTGGACAAGCCCTGTTTCGCGGGCTGAGGAGAGGAGCCTGGAGACTGTGGAGCGGGACGTCCGCAGCTCACGGGCAATTGCATCCATGGTCAGGTCTTGCAAGTAATACATTTGTGCAGCCCGGAGTGCGTCCGAGTGACGTGATCGTGCCATCTCATTTCCTTCCTGCACGTTTGTGCAAATAGCTTGACTCCATTTTCCACTTTCGCAAGATTAGTGGTGAACGGTGCAGCAGCGAGTGGCGCAGCGCACGAACCAAGCCCAAGGGAGCAGTTTTGGGACACAACAGGATTTCCGGTACCTCACAACACTCACAGCAGCGTGACTCCGTTGTCGCACTTCAGGAGCGGCCGACGGCGAAGGTACTCATCATCGGCGGTGGCATCAATGGTGTCGGAACCTTCCGGGACCTCGCACTGCAAGGCGTCGATGTAGCGCTCGTGGAACGCGGCGACTACTGCCAGGGAGCCAGCGGTGCGTCGTCGCACATGATCCACGGCGGCATCCGCTACCTCGAAAACGGCGAATTCCGCCTTGTCCAGGAATCCGTTGTTGAACGCAACAGGCTGCTCCGGATTGCCCCGCACTACGTGAAGCCGCTGCAGACGACGATCCCGATCTTCAGCACTTTCTCGGGAATCCTCTCCGCTCCGACGCGCTTCCTCACCCACAAGCAGGGCAAGCCCAAGGAACGCGGTGCGTTTCTCATCAAGGTGGGCCTGAGCATGTATGACTTCTTCTCCCGCGACGGCGGCAGCGTTCCGCGCCACCAGTTCCGCGGACGGACCCGCGCACTTGCCGAGCTTCCCAAGTTGCACTCCGGCATCAAGTACGCAGCAACCTACTTCGATGCCTCCGTGCACAACCCCGAGCGCCTGACCCTCGACGTCCTGCAGGACGGCGAGAAGGCCGGCCTTGGCGGCGGCCTTCCAGGAGGAAGCGCCCGTGCCAGCAACTACGTCTCCCTCGTCTCCATGGGAACAGACGGAGTCCGCCTGCGCGACGAACTGACCGGCAAGGAATTCGACTTTCAAGCTGACGTCATCGTCAACACCACTGGTGCCTGGGTGGATCTCACCAACCAGGCCATGGGGGCTGCCAGCCGGTTCATGGGCGGGACCAAGGGCTCCCACATTGTCCTGGACCACCCCGAACTGCTTGCCGCCTGCAACGGCCGCGAGATCTTCTTCGAGCACACAGACGGCCGTATCGTGCTGATCTACCCGATGGGCGACCGCGTCCTGGTGGGTACCACCGACGTGGACGCCGATATGTCGGAGGACGCGGTCTGCACCGAAGAGGAAATCGACTACTTCTTCGACCTGGTAGGCCATGTCTTCCCCACCATCAAGGTGGAACGGGACCAGATCGTCTACAGCTTCGCAGGTGTCCGTCCGTTGCCCCGGCACGATGAGACCCAGCCGGGATTCGTCTCCCGCGACTACCGCATCGAGCGCAACGTCCGCACCGGAAAAGACGCCGTGACGACGCCAGGCGGCAAAGACGCCGTCGTACTGAGCCTGGTGGGCGGCAAGTGGACCACCTTCCGCGCTTTGGCGGAACACATGACGAACGACGTCCTGCGCGAACTGGGGATGGAGCGCAAGGTCTCGACGGCGAAACTCGCCATCGGCGGAGGCGCCGGCTTCCCGGATACCGAACAGGGCGAACAGGAATGGATCAAGAAGCACATGGGGCCGGGCCTGGACGCTGACCGCGTTGCCGTGCTGTTGACCCGTTACGGAACCCGGGCTGAAGCGGTCATCGAGTACCTCAACGCCGGCCAGGACCAGCCGCTCCGGTCAACCCGGGAACTCAGTGTCCGTGAACTGGCCTTCATGGCCGAACACGAGCAGATCGGACACCTGATCGATGTCCTCATCCGCAGGACGTCCCTCGCGTTCCGGGGCCTTGTGACCGGTGAGCTGCTCAACGAGATCGCCGCTGCCCTGTCAGAGCCGCTTGGTTGGGACGCAGCAACCCGTGAGGCCGAAATCCGGCACGCACAGGATGTTCTCCAGCGGTTCCACAAGGTAGACGTGCACAGCCTCGTAGCTTAGCCGGCACCGAAAACAGCTTGACCGTCCCACCACGCGGCAGGGGCGGAATGGGGGGTAGGTGGACCTGATAGGGGACCACCACACCGGGACGGTTCCGGAGACAACGGAACCGTCCCAACAGCCTCTTCACCCGCGAGGAGGCTGACAACAGAAAATAGAGGAGTCAAAGATGTCTCTTGGAATAGTTTTCCTTTCCGAAGTATTCGGAACCATGATGCTGACCCTGCTGGGTTGCGGTGTTGTGGCCAACGTTGCGCTCAAAGGCACCAAGGGCAACAACGCTGGATTCTTGATGGTGACGTGGGGCTGGGGTATAGCGGTCTTCGCGGGCGTTTTCGTGGCCGCAAAGTCCGGTGCGCACCTGAACCCGGCTGTCACGTTGGGCTTGTTGGTCAACGGCAAGGGGGAGTACGCGCCGGACGTGGCGGTCACATTCGGCTCGACCCTGACCTATTTTGGTGGTGAACTCCTCGGTGCGTTCCTGGGCGCCGTGGTTTGCTGGCTCGCCTACAAGCAGCACTTCGACGAAGAACCCCTGGCAGCAAACAAGCTGGGTACCTTCTCCACCGGACCGGCCATCCGTTCAACCCCGTGGAACCTGATCACCGAAATCATCGGCACCTTTGTCCTGGTGTTCGTGATCCTGACCTTTGGCGGAACCCCTTCGGGACTCGGCCCCCTGGCCGTAGCGCTGCTCGTCGTCGGTATCGGTGTGTCCCTCGGTGGTCCGACAGGCTACGCCATCAACCCCGCACGTGACCTCGGTCCGCGCATTGCACACGCCATCCTTCCCATCAAGGGCAAGGGCTCCAGCGACTGGGCCTACTCCTGGGTTCCGGTTGTAGGACCCCTGGTTGGTGGCGCCCTGGCCGGACTTGTGGGCCTTTTGGTACCGGGCATCATGCCTGCACTTGCCGGCTGACACCGCCTGCAACAACCGTTCTTATCCGCACGCAACAGATCCCACCGAGTAACCAACAAGAACAGACAAGGACGTCACAATGAACCAATACGTCATCGCCATTGACCAGGGCACCACCAGCTCGCGCGCCATCGTTTTCGACCACTCGGGCAACATTGTCTCCACCGGCCAGATGGAACACGAGCAGATCTTCCCCCAGGCCGGCTGGGTTGAACACAACCCGGCGGAAATCTGGAACAACACCCGGGAGGTCATTGCCTCGGCACTGTCAAAGGCGAACCTGACACGGCACGATATTGCCGCCGTCGGCATTACCAACCAGCGCGAAACGGCCGTGGTGTGGGACAAGAACACCGGCGAGGCTGTCTACAACGCCATTGTGTGGCAGGACACCCGCACGCAGCCGATCGTCGACCAGTTGGCGCAGGATGGAGGCCTTGAGCGCTTCAAGCAGAAGGTAGGCCTTCCCCTGGCCACCTACTTCTCCGGCACCAAGATCAAGTGGATCCTGGACAACGTGGACGGTGCACGCGAGAAAGCCGAAGCGGGCGACCTCCTCTTCGGCAACACCGACGCCTGGGTCCTCTGGAACCTGACCGGCGGTGTCGACGGCGGCGTGCACGTTACCGACGTCACCAACGCTTCGCGCACCCTCTTCATGGACCTTGAAACCCTGCAATGGGACCAGGAAATCCTGGACATCTTCGGTGTCCCGGCGTCCATGATGCCCACCATCAAGTCCTCCTCCGAGGTCTACGGCCAGGTCCACACCTCCCAGCTCCTGCGTGAGACCCCCGTTGCGGGCATCCTCGGTGACCAGCAGGCCGCCACGTTCGGCCAGGCCGCCTTCCAGCCCGGCGAAGCGAAGAACACCTACGGCACCGGCTGCTTCCTGATCTTCAACACCGGCGAGGAAATCGTCCACTCCAAGAACGGCCTCCTCACCACCCTCGGTTACAAGCTGGGGGACGAGAAGCCGCACTACGCCCTTGAAGGCTCCATTGCCGTGACGGGTTCGCTCATCCAGTGGCTGCGCGACAACCTCGGCATGATCAGTTCAGCCCCGGAGGTCGAGCAACTCGCCGCCGCGGTGGAAGACAACGGTGGCGTCTACATCGTCCCCGCCTTCTCCGGCCTCTTCGCCCCGTACTGGCGCGCCGACGCCCGCGGCGCAATCGTGGGCCTTACGCGGTTCGCCAACAAGGGCCACATCGCCCGTGCCGCACTGGAAGCCACCGCGTTCCAGACCCGCGAGGTACTTGACGCCGTCAACGCCGACTCGGGCGTTCCGCTCACCGAGTTGAAGGTCGACGGCGGCATGGTCGCCAATGAGGCACTGATGCAGTTCCAGGCCGACATCCTCGGTGTGCCCGTGGTCCGCCCGAAGGTCGTTGAGACCACGGCGCTCGGTGCTGCCTATGCGGCTGGCCTGGCTGTTGGATTCTGGAAGGACCTGGGCGAGCTCAGCGCCAACTGGAACGAGGACAAGCGCTGGGAGCCGCAGTTGCCGGCTGAAGAGCAGGAACGCCAGCTGCGCCTCTGGAAGAAGGCCGTGACCAAGTCCATGGACTGGGTCGACGAGGACGTTAAGTAAGCATCACTCGACAGACCCGACGCCTTAGCCGTTATGGGGGCCCGCCCGCTTCGCGGACGCCCGAAGCCGTTCCCGGGCCCCCATAACGGCACGGCGTCAGTGAGCTGGCCTTCCCTAAGCCGCTCAATGCGACTGGGCTGGGGGATCGTGCGCTATTGTAGATCTATGCGTGCGATCCTTCTGCTTAGCTAGCCGCCCGGCTTTATCAGCCGTGCGGCCGCCCCTCCATTGTTGAGGGGCTTTTGTGTGTCCGGGGCATTCCGGGCCGCAGCAGGAGGCAATACCGCCATCGAAGAACAGAAGAGGGCAGCAGTGAGCGTTCAGCCGGAGACAGAGACCGGAACAGCACAGACAGCCGCAGCCGAAGCGCCTGAAGAAGGCGTCTACAGCTTCGCTGCGATGGAAGCCAAGTGGCCGCAGGTCTGGGAGGATCTCAAAGTCTTCACGCCTGCCGACGACGGCTCGCGCGAACGCCGCTATGTCCTGGACATGTTCCCCTACCCTTCCGGTGACCTTCACATGGGCCACGCCGAAGCGTTTGCGATGGGTGACGTCGTCGCACGTTACCTGCGCCAGAAGGGCTTCGACGTCCTGCACCCCATCGGCTGGGACTCTTTCGGCCTGCCCGCCGAGAACGCGGCCATCAAGCGCAACGCCCACCCCAGCGAGTGGACCTATGCCAACATCGACACCCAGGCGGCATCGTTCAAGCGCTACGCCATCTCGGCCGACTGGTCGCGCCGCATCCACACCTCGGACCCTGAGTACTACCGGTGGACCCAGTGGCTGTTCAAGCGCTTCTACGAGCGCGGACTGGCCTACCGCAAGGACTCGCCGGTCAACTGGTGCCCCAAGGACCTCACCGTCCTGGCCAACGAGCAGGTAGTCAACGGTGCCTGTGAGCGTTGTGGCACGCCGGTCACCAAGAAGTCCCTGAACCAGTGGTACTTCAAGATCACTGACTACGCCGACCGCCTGCTCGAGGATATGGACCAGCTGCAGGGCCACTGGCCCGAGCGCGTTCTGGCCATGCAGCGCAACTGGATCGGCCGGTCCGAAGGTGCCCACGTGCGCTTCGTCATCGAAGCCACGGAAGACCGGGCCGAGCGCGAAGTCACCGTCTTCACTACCCGTCCCGACACCCTCTACGGCGCAACGTTCTTCGTCGTCGCAGCTGACGCACACCTTGCGCTGGATCTGGTGACCCCTGAGCAGCACGACGAACTGATGGCGTACCGCGAGAAGGTCAAGGCCCTCTCGGAGATCGAACGCCAGTCCACCGAGCGCGAGAAAACCGGCGTCTTCACCGGCCGCTACGCCATCAACCCACTCAACGGTGAAAAGCTGCCGGTGTGGGCCGCGGACTACGTGCTGGCCGACTACGGCACCGGCGCCATCATGGCGGTGCCCGCCCACGACCAGCGCGACCTCGACTTCGCCAAGGCCTTCGACCTGCCCGTACGCCCTGTGCTTGAAACCGGCGACGAGAACCCGGCCGAGACCGGTGTGGCTACCGCTGGCGAAGGCACGCTCATCAACTCCGGCGAGCTGGACGGACTGTCCAAGGCCGAAGCCATCCCGGCAGCCATCCAGATCCTGGAAAAGCTCGGAACCGGCGAAAAGTTCGTCAACTTCCGGCTGCGTGACTGGCTGCTGAGCCGTCAGCGTTTCTGGGGCACCCCCATCCCGATCATCCACTGTGGTGAATGCGGCGAAGTACCCGTGCCCGATGACCAGCTGCCGGTCCGGCTTCCCGACAACCTGCGTGGCGAAGCGCTGGCACCGAAGGGGACCTCCCCGCTGGCCGCCGCCGTCGAATGGGTCAACGTTGAATGCCCCAACTGTGGACGTGCTGCCCAGCGCGACACGGACACCATGGACACCTTCGTGGATTCCTCCTGGTACTTCCTGCGCTTTGTATCGCCCCAGTACACCGAGGGCCCCTTTGATCCTGAGAAGATCAATGACTGGATGCCCGTGGGCCAGTACGTGGGCGGCGTGGAGCACGCCATCCTGCACCTGCTGTATGCCCGCTTCTTCACCAAGGTCATCAAGGACATTGGACTGATCGAGGCCAACGAACCGTTCTCTGCGCTCCTGAACCAGGGGCAGGTGCTCAACGGCGGCAAAGCCATGAGCAAGTCCCTCGGCAACGGCGTGGACCTCGGTGAGCAGCTGGACAAGTTCGGCGTCGACGCCGTCCGCCTCACCATGGTCTTTGCCTCCCCACCGGAAGACGACGTCGACTGGGCGGATGTATCGCCGTCGGGTTCGGCCAAGTTCCTGGCCCGTGCCTGGCGCCTTGGCCAGGACGTCAGCAGCGAGCCCGGTGTCGACCCGGCCACGGGCGACCGTGCTTTGCGCACGGTGACCCACAAGACCATTGCCGACGCTGCCGAGCTCCTGGACAACAACAAGTTCAACGTCGTTGTGGCACGCCTCATGGAGTTGGTCAACGCCACCCGCAAGACCATTGACTCCGGTGCAGGCGCTGCGGACCCCGCCGTCCGCGAGGCAGTCGAAGCTGTTGCCGTCATCCTGAGCCTGTTCGCTCCGTACACTGCTGAGGATCTCTGGAACGCCCTCGGGCATCCGGCATCCGTGGCAAACGCCGGCTGGCCCACCCACGACGAAGCGCTGTTGGTCCAGGACACCGTTACTGCCGTGGTCCAGGTCCAAGGCAAGGTTCGTGATCGTCTGGAAGTGTCTCCTGACGTCGCCGAAGACGAGCTCCGCGAGCTCGCCTTGGCTTCGGAAAACGTGCAGCGCGCACTGGACGGCCGTGGCATCCGCACCGTGATCGTGCGGGCACCTAAACTGGTGAACATCGTTCCTGCCTAGCGGGGACTGTGCGGCCGCCGGCACTGTGCCGGCGGCCGGCCATCATCTTTGGAGGTTGCGTGCCTGAGCGAGAACCACCCGCTTGGATGTGGCTCAAGGAAAGAGTTGCGCGCCTCCGGCAACCAGCGGCGGCGGTTCCTGCCGCGGACGAGCCGCTTGCCGCCGTCGTCAAGACTGCCGTGGTCACCGATTCAGCAGCCGCGCTGCCCGCGGACTGGGTTTCCGCTTTTACGGCCGACGGTCGTCTGGCCGTTGTTCCCATGCCGGTGATGGTGGGGAATGAGATCTATGGCGAAGGTGAAGACGACATCACCCAGACGTTGTCGTTGGCACTCGCTTCGGGCGCCTCGGTAAAAACCTCGCGGCCATCGCCTGGGCAATTTGAGCAGGCGTATCTGGCGGCCCAACGCCGTGGATTTGAGTCAGTGGTCTCCATCCATATTTCTTCCGAGCTCTCAGGAACCGCCGACGCCGCCCGCCTGGCTGCGGCCCGCGTGGCGATTCCCGTGGAAGTCGTTGATTCCCGCACCGTGGGCATGGCCCAGGGGATGGGTGTCCAAAGCGCCGTCGTTGCCGCGGCTGACGGGCGGGAGGCCGCTGAAGTCCGGGACTTCGCCGTGGAACGCATGGAGCGTACCAAGGTGTACTTCTACGTCCCCAGCCTGGAGCAGCTGAGGCGGGGTGGGCGTATTGGCGCCGCGGCGTCACTCCTGGGGACGGTGTTGGCGATAAAGCCCATTTTGGCGGTCGACGGCGGCAAGATCGTGCCGCTCGAGAAGGTGCGTTCCGCTGTGCGCGCCATAGCCCGTCTCGAGGAGATCGTTGCTGCCGACGTTGCCTCCCGCCCGGCAGGCCAACAACGCTTGGCGGTCCACCATTTCGGCAACCAGATCGAGGCCGAAGCCCTGGCTGCGCGGTTGAACGAAAGCTGCCCGGACTGCCCGGCTCCCCAGATCAGTGCTTTGCCGGCTGTCTTGGCCGCGCATGCCGGGCTCGGAGTTCTCGCGGTCATCGTGGGGGAGAGCAGCACGCCGGCGGGATAATATTGCGGCAAAACTTTACGCCGACTCTTCTGCGTGTGGAGTGCTGCGGGAGCCGTGCTGGCGGTGGCAACTTCAATCTGTTCCGGTTATCCACATAGCGCTGAAACCGCGCGCCGGTGCCGCGTAACCGGCCGTAGGCTCGGTTCATGCCACGCTGGAACCGCGACGTATCCCCGGACGCCGCAGCGCGGGCCGCGCGGGAGCGGTTTGCCTCCCGAATGATCCCTGACGGCGGCGGTCGACCGTTGTTGGACCTGGCTGATGCCCCTGATCCCGGGGCAGCCACAGATGATTTGGACTCGCTGTTGGCAGGGGGAGCGGACTCAAGTCAGCCTGGAACTCGGCTGCGGTGGCGCACATCCTGGAGGGTTGCTGCGCTCCTTGCCGTGGTGGGTGCTTCACTCGTTGTTTGGCACTTCTGGCAGCTAGCAGACGGACAAGCAACCTCGGAGCCGTTAATCGAGGCTGGGGCATCGACAGGTCCGACCAGCCCGGGTACCACCGCAAGAGCAGAAGTGACTGACTCCCCGGACTCTTTGCCTGCAGCCCCGGAAGGGGGAGCAGGGGTGGTTGTTGTCCATGTGGCTGGTGCAGTGGGCAAGCCCGGGGTTGTCTCATTGCCGCAGGGGAGCAGGGTGTTCCAGGCCATCAGTGCCGCCGGTGGGGCCGCGCCGAATGCCGAGCTGGCAGCCCTCAACCTCGCCGAAGTGCTCACGGACGGAACCAAGCTGTATGTCCCCGCGATGGGAGAGACACCACCGCCGGCGGCGTCCTCCCAGCCCGGCACCGGGAACGCCAGCGGGACAGCTGGTCCAGCAGCGGCGGCTGGCGCCAAGATTAACATCAACACGGCGTCATTGGAGGAACTTGGGACATTGCCGCGCGTAGGGCCAGTCACAGCACAGCGCATACTGGATTGGCGCAAGGAGCACGGAGCCTTCACTTCCGTGGACGAACTTGATGCGGTGGATGGAATCGGGCCCAAGCTCATGGAGTCACTCAAGGACCTTGTGACGGTGCAAGGTGGCTGAGGCCAGGGCCGAAAAAGAGCCAGCCAAGCGAACGGATCTCAGGCTGGTGCCCGCCGTCGCCACCTCCTGGGGTGCGGCGCTGGTGGGCAGCTTCAATGGCGCCCTTTGGTCTTGGGCAACGGCAGGGATCCTGGCTATCGCCGGAGCAGTCCTGATGATCGGTGGACGCCGCCGGCAACCCGCCGGAACCCGCGCCAGGACACTGCCGGCAACCTTTGCACTGGCGTGTTTCATGGGCGCCTCAGTTGCAGTCCACTGCGCTGCCGTAGCAACCCAGCGTGAGGCCGGACCCCTGGCGGAGGCAGTTGCGGGCAAGGACGGCGTCGTCATCCAGCTCCTGATCAAGGCAAGCCCCAAGGAAGCGAGCGTGCCGGGTCATACAGGTGCCTCCAGATGGACAGTGGAGGCCACCATGAAGGAAGTCACCGCCAAGGGCACAGTGACGCGGGGAGCCGCCGAGGTCGTGGTGACCGGAGGAGATTCTTGGAAGGAGGTGCGACCTGGCCAGCTGGTCAGAACCACCGGGATCCTGAAGGAAGTGCGGGAGGGGCAAACAGCGGCAGCACTTCTATCGGCGTCGTCCGGACCCGTCGTGATCCGCTCACTATTCGATGTCCGTCAATCGGCAGGACAGCTTAAGCAAGCGTTTGGCAGTGCCACGCAATGGTTGCCCCCTGACGCAGCCGGGCTCTTGCCGGGGATGGTTACGGGAGATACCAGCGCGATGCCGGAGAGCCTCGAAACAGACATGAGGACCAGCGGTATGACCCATTTGACTGCAGTTAGCGGCTCTAATTGCAGCCTTGTCCTTGGAGGGTTTATTGTGCTGGCGCGGTCGTTCCGGCTGTCCCGTCCGCTGGCCGGCGCGTTTGCTGCCTGCGGACTGGCGGGCTTTGTTGTCATGGTCGGCCCGGATCCGAGCGTCTTGCGTGCAGCCGTCATGGGGGCCGTGGGGCTGGCCGCCATGGTAGGCGGTCTGCGGGGGCGTTCACTGACTTTCCTTTGCGTGGCAACAGCGCTGCTGTTGCTGCTGGACCCCGCAATGAGCGCAAATGTGGGGTTTCTGCTGTCCGTGCTGGCCACTCTCGGTATCGTGCTCTTGGCCCGCCGGATTGCTTCCTGGATCCCTGCCCGGGTTCCCAGGTGGATCGCTGCAGGAGTGGCAGTTCCCTTGTCCGCCCAGCTGCTGTGCGGTCCGGTCATCGTTGCACTCCAACCGCAATTCACCCCTTACGCCTTCATCGCCAATGTAGTGGCCGGTCCTTTGGTGGCCCCAGTGACCATTCTCGGTACGATCGCTGTTCCACTGGCCGCGTTGGCGCCCTGGTTGGCGATGGTGCCCGTGGCCCTCGCCGGTGGCTGTGCGGCGGCAGTTGCGGGGGTGGCGAGGTATTTCGCGGGCCTGCCCGGGGCGGCACTGCCGTGGGCCGACGGGCCGACCGGAATTGCGTCCATGATGCTCGGCTCAGTGGTTACCATCACTGCAGTCTGGCTGCTGCTGCATCCGCGGCCGTTTGTGGCACGCGTCATGGCCCTGCACACAGCCGTAGTGGTGGCTTTGGAGCGCATCTCATGGCACGGGCATGGCAGACTTGTAAACTGCAGGAAATCGTCCGGAAGGAAACACCAGTGGCTGCTGCCCAAAACACTCGGGCCAAGAACTCCGCGGCGAACACCCTCTCCTGGCGGGACGCGGTTCCGGCCGCCGTAGTGTTGATCACGGGACCGGAAGAATACCTCGGGATCCGCGCCATGGACCGGATCCGCACGCAAGTACGCACCAGCACACCGGATGTGGAGCTCACCCGTCTGAACGCCGGCTCCTACGAGGCCGGGACGCTGGCGATGACTGTCACCCCGTCCCTCTTCGGTGAAGGCAAGCTCATAGAGGTCGAGGGCCTCGAAGCCATGAACGATGCGTTCCTGGCAGACGGTCTGGCCTACCTTCAACATCCTGACCATGACGTTGTCCTGGTTCTTCGGCACGGCGGTGGTGTACGTGGCAAGAAGCTGCTTGATGCCGTGAAGGCCGGCGGGTGGCCCGTCGTCGAATGTCAGCCCCTGAAAAAGGACGCCGACAAAACTGCTTTCGTTGTCGCGGAGTTCAAAGCGGGCGGCCGCCGCATTGAAGGTGAGGCTGTCCAGGCGCTGGTGAATGCCGTCGGAGCCAATCTTTCTGAACTGGCATCGGCGTGCGGCCAGCTCATTGCCGATGCCACAACCGCTGTGACGGCAGAGACGGTGGAGCGCTACTACGGTGGGCGTGTGGAAGCCACAGCCTTCAAAGTCGCGGATGCCGCCATGGCCGGCAACGGCCCGGTGGCGTTGTCCACGCTTCGGCACGCGTTGGCTACCGGCGTCGATCCTGTTCCACTGGTGGCTGCCTTGGCTGCCAAGCTTCGGACATTGGCCAAAGTTGCCGGGGCGAACGGATCATCGGCGAGCATTGCCAAGAATCTTGGAATGCAGCCTTGGTTGGTGGAGCAGGCCCAACGTGACGTGCGTCGGTGGACCCCTGAGGGCCTGATCCGTTCCATCCAGGTCATTGCCGAGGCGGACGCGCAGGTGAAAGGCGAATCCCGCGACCCGGTGTACGCCGTTGAGCACGCTGTGACCGTGATCGCCACCTCTGCCAGCCGACGCTGAAGCTGGTTGATGCACCAGGCGGCAAACGCCGTCTGGTTAAAACCCAAAGGCCGGCACCCAAAGGGGCGCCGGCCTTTTGATCAGCTCAGTCGAACTGGAAAACCTTAGAGTGCGTTGACCTTCTTGGAGATCGCCGACTTGCGGTTCGCAGCGTTGTTCTTGTGAATAACGCCCTTGCTGACAGCCTTGTCCAGCTTACGGCTGGCAGCAACAAGTGCAGTTGCAGCAGCATCCTTGTCAGCAGACTCAACGGCGGTGTTGACGGCGCGGATGGCCGTCTTCAGCTCAGACTTGACGCTGTTGTTACGCAGGCGAGCCTTCTCGTTGGTGAGGATGCGCTTCTTCTGGGACTTGATATTAGCCACGTATGAACTCTCTTTTTAATGCGGAAATTGGTCTAGAGGGTTGTCAGGTTGGCCATCGACTGAGCGGCGTGGGGATGCCTATGGCAGCCAACCATGCGTGGCCGTCGACCTGCACGGACACACAGCTATAAAGGATAGCAGATGAGGCCCGTAAACGGAGACTTGACGCTCAACGCCTGCTTTGCTGCCCTTGGAGGCTCCGCGAAACCTCCTGGAATTGCCGTTTACCCAACACGGCGCCTTCGCGCCGGACGGCCGAAGGATCCAGCCGGATGATGCGCCGTACGTTGACTTCGCTTGGCCTGCCCTGCCTGTCCCACGGCCCGCTGCCGATGTCGACGTAGTCATCGGCGCGCCTGCCGTTGTCATGGTCCTTTGACGTGAGCATCAGTCCCAGCAGCCACTTCCCGTCGCGCCCGATGAGAAGCACAGGGCGGTCTTTGCCTTGCGAATGGTCCTCTTCATAGGGAACCCATCCCCATACGATTTCGCCCGGGTCCGGTTGGCCATCAGGTTTGGGGGAGTAGCTGGGCCTCACGGCTCCGCCGAAGTCGCCCGGGTAGGAGACTGCGGAATGTCCGACGGCGGTAGGCCGGGCCGGCTTCTTGGCGCCAGTTGATGGGGCGGCGGCTTTTGAGCCCGAGCCTCCCAAAACCCGGAGAGAACGCAGCAGGAATTTACCCAAAGGGCGCATATCGAAGGCCATGTGAATACGCTACATCCGTCTGTGGCGGGCAACCCGCTGCGCAATGTACGGCGAAGCGCCGGTTCATGGGAGACTAGAGGATCAGATATGCGGCGCGTTCGGGCTGGCTTGTGCCCAGTTCCATGATTTGCCGTGTGAGTGTCGACAGTAAGGATCCTGCGTGTCTCCCATGGCCCGCACCGCACCGGTGCCCGCCGCAACAGATCCGGCCATCATCCGGAACTTCTGCATCATTGCCCACATTGACCACGGTAAGTCCACCTTGGCCGACCGCATGCTGCAGTTCACCGGCGTCGTTCAGCAACGCGACATGAAGGCCCAGTATCTGGACCGCATGGACATCGAACGTGAGCGCGGCATCACCATCAAGTCCCAGGCTGTTCGCATGCCGTGGGAACTCGATGGCACCAGCTACGCCCTGAACATGATCGACACTCCAGGTCACGTGGACTTCACGTACGAGGTCTCCCGGTCCTTGGCAGCCTGCGAGGGCGCGATCCTGCTGGTGGACGCGGCACAGGGCATCGAAGCCCAAACCTTGGCCAACCTCTACCTGGCGATGGAAAACAACCTCACCATCATTCCAGTGCTGAACAAGATCGACCTCCCTGCGGCGCAACCCGAGAAGTACGCGGCTGAGCTTGCCAACCTTATCGGTGGAGACCCGGAGGATGTCCTCAAGGTTTCCGGTAAAACCGGCGTTGGCGTCGAAGCGCTGCTGGATAAGATCGTCCGCGACCTCCCGGCACCTGTTGGCAATCCCGACGCCCCCGCGCGTGCCATGATCTTTGACTCGGTCTACGACACCTACCGTGGCGTGGTCACCTACGTCCGTGTGGTGGATGGCAAGCTGCATCCACGCGAACGCATCCAAATGATGTCAACCCGCGCGACGCACGAACTCCTTGAAATCGGCGTGAGCTCACCGGAGCCCACCCCGTCCAAGGGCCTGGGCGTTGGCGAGGTGGGATACCTCATCACCGGCGTGAAGGATGTCCGCCAGTCCAAGGTTGGCGATACCGTCACCAACCAAGCCAAGCCGGCCTCTGAATCTCTCAGTGGTTATGCCGACGCGAAGCCCATGGTCTTCTCCGGCCTCTACCCCCTGGACGGCACGGACTATCCGGTGCTCCGTGATGCATTGGAAAAGCTGATGCTCAACGACGCCGCCCTGGTCTATGAGCCTGAAACCTCGGCTGCGCTGGGCTTCGGGTTCCGTGTGGGCTTCCTTGGATTGCTGCACCTTGAAATCACCCGCGAGCGTTTGGAACGCGAGTACAACCTCGACCTCATTTCCACTGCCCCCAACGTGGAGTACGAGGTCACCCTGGAAGACAAGCGGGTTGTCCACGTCACCAACCCCAGTGAGTACCCCACAGGCAAGATCGCCGAAGTCCGCGAGCCCATGGTCTCCGCTACCGTCCTTGCGCCCAACGAGTTCGTCGGTGCCATCATGGAGCTGTGCCAGAGCCGTCGTGGTCAGATGAAGGGCATGGACTACCTGTCCGAGGACCGCGTTGAACTCCGTTACTGGATCCCGCTGGCCGAAATTGTGTTCGACTTCTTCGATCTCCTGAAGTCCAAGACGCGCGGCTACGCCTCGCTGGACTGGAAGGCCGACGGCGAGCAAGTGGCCGACCTCGTCAAGGTCGACATCCTGCTCCAGGGCGAACAGGTGGACGCGTTCAGCGCCATCACGCACCGTGACAAGGCCTACGCCTATGGTGTGATGATGACCGGGAAGCTCCGCGAACTGATTCCACGGCAGCAGTTCGAGGTGCCCATCCAGGCTGCCATCGGCTCCCGCATCATTGCCCGGGAGAGCATCCGGGCCATCCGCAAGGACGTTCTTGCCAAGTGCTACGGCGGTGACATCACCCGTAAGCGCAAGCTGCTCGAAAAGCAGAAAGAAGGCAAGAAGCGCATGAAGATGGTTGGCCGCGTTGAGGTGCCCCAAGAGGCCTTCATCGCAGCGCTGACCACGGACGAGTCAAAGGACAAGGCCAAGAAGTAAATGCCCAGCGTCCTACCTTTGGGCGATCCGGCACCTGCGGACGGCATTTTGCCGCCGCAGGTGCTGGACGGCGTCGAGCAGCGCAAATTCGGCCTCTATGTGCACATCCCGTTCTGTGCCGTGCGCTGTGGTTATTGCGATTTCAACACCTATACCGCGACCGAGCTCGGCGGCGGAGCGTCACAGGATGCCTACGCATCGACGGCGGTCTCCGAACTCGGATTCGCGGCTGCGGCCCTAGATGCCTCGGGCCTCCCGCGTCGGCCCCTCAGCACCGTATTCTTCGGAGGCGGCACGCCAACCCTCCTGCCCGCGGAAGATTTGGCACAGATCCTGCGTGCCGCCGTCGGGCATTGGGGCCTTGAGCCCGGCGCTGAGATAACCACCGAAGCGAATCCTGATTCCGTAACACCCGAATCCCTGAAGATCCTTGCGGATGCAGGTTTCACGAGGGTGTCATTTGGCATGCAGTCGGCGGTTCCCCACGTGTTGAAGGTGCTTGACCGCACACACACGCCCAGCCGGGTTCCCTTGGTGGTTCAATGGGCCCGCGAGGCAGGCCTGGCCGTCAGCTTGGACTTGATCTACGGGACCCCGGGGGAGTCCATGGAGGATTGGGAGCTCTCGCTCAAGACGGCCCTGTCCTACGAGCCCGATCACATCAGCGCTTACGCGCTGATCGTAGAGGACGGCACCAAGCTTGCGGCGCAGATCAGGCGCGGCCAAGTGCCCGGAATCGACGACGACGACCACGCCGCCAAATACGAACTGGCGGATCAAATGATCTCAGCGGCAGGCCTGGACTGGTACGAGGTCAGCAACTGGGCCCGGACCCCGGAACAAGCCTGCAGGCACAATCTGGCCTATTGGCGCGGAGATGATTGGTGGGGGATCGGCCCGGGTGCGCATTCGCATGTTGGCGGCGTCCGTTGGTGGAACGTCAAACACCCCACGGCCTATGCGTCACGATTGGGCGCTGGAACTTCGCCTGCTGCTGGGCGCGAAACCCTGGACCCCGGAACCCGCGAAGTCGAGCGGATCATGCTGGAGGCACGCCTGGGAACGGGTCTTGCCGTAGACGCCCTCGATGCTGTGGGTCGCCATGCCATGGCGGGCCTTATCGCCGACGGCCTGGTTGATCCTGTTCAGGCGTTCAAGGGCCGGCTGATTCTGACGCTGAAGGGCCGTCTTCTGGCCGATGCGGTAGTCCGAAGGATCCTGCCGGACTGAACCGGCTAAGCCAGCAGCGGAACTCCTGCGTCCTGAGCCGGGAGCTTTACTTGATCCAGCGCAGGTTGAAGCGGTAGCGGTGCGGCTGACCGTGGTTGACCCTGATACCGGCTGAGACGGAGAAGCAGGTCAGCGCTACCCAGATGCCCGTGGCGATGACTGCAAAGATATTGCCCACCACCGGCAGCAGCACCAGGATGTTCGCGAGCACGGCGGCAATGGTGGGAGGCAGCGTGAAATTCAGCGCTTCCTTGGATTCCTGTGCTGTGAACGGCCCACGGTCGCGGAAAATCAAGTAGATCAAAAGAGCCGGCAGGCATCCGAGGATGCCGCCGAAGTGTGCCAAAGTGGCCCACTGCCGGTCCTCACTGGCCGTCAGCGGGAGTGCGTTGGCAGGCGCGCCGTGATACTGGGGCCGGCCTGCGGCACTGCCCGGTTCTTCAGGAGCGTTATCTGCCACGGTGTCTTCCCTTTGCTGTAAAGATGCTGCGGTGTTGCTGTCCAAGAATACCGGCCCGCACGTCCTTCCCGGGACCAACGCCCCGCAAACGGTCAGATCGTCGAGTGCTGGGCGGCAGATCAGGGGACGGTCAGGAAGTCGATGACTTCTTCCACTCGGCCGAGCAACGATGGCTCAAGGTCCGCGTAGCTGCGCACCGCACCGAGGAGCCGCTGCCAGCCCAAACCTATGTCCTCGGCGCTCTCATGGGGCCACCCGAAGGCGGTGAGAATACCGGTCTTCCAATCCGTCCCGCGGGCCACGGCCGGCCATTGCTCAATGCCCAGCACCTTGGGCCGGATTGCCTGCCACACGTCCACGTAGGGGTGTCCGACGATCAAGACATTCCCGGCAGCCCCGGGGACTGTCATGGCTTCGGCTGCGATCCGGGATTCCTTGGAGCCCTGAACCAGGTGGTCCACCAGGATACCGAGCCGGCGGTCGGGTCCGGGGCGGAAAGCGGCGATGGCGGATTTAAGGTCGTCCACGCCATGGAGGGGTTCGACCACGATTCCCTCAACCCGGAGATCGTCACCCCAGACTTTCTCGACCAGTTCGGCGTCGTGTTTGCCTTCAACCCAGATCCGGCTGGCCTTGGCTACCTGTGCCCGCTGTCCCTGGACCTTCACCGAGCCAGAGGCTGTCCGTCCCGCCGGAACTGCTGAAGCAGGCGGGCGGGCGGCTGGAGGCATCAACCGGATGGGTTGTCCTTCGAGGAGGAATCCATAGCCGAGTTGGAATGACTTGGTCTTGCCACGCCTGTCCTCCAGGGCCACGATGTGCATGCCACCCGTCTTCTCAACCCGGGTGACTTCGCCCACCCACCCCGACTGGACGTCCTCCAGGACCATTCCTCGTTGTACCGGGACCTCGGGGAGTTGGCGTTTGGCCGGAGCCGATAGATCCTGCGGGCCCCAATTGTCGAAAGCCAAGGAATTCCTACCTCTGTGCTGATATGCGTAAGGACGGGCAACAGCTGCGATCAAGCTGCACTGGCTCGCCGTCCTGGATACTGTCCGCGGACGGTTTCAATGCTAACAACGCGGTAGCTCATACTAGACTTGTTAGCACTTGGGCATGTTGAGTGCTAAGTGTGGTGACCCGTCGGAGGTCACGCGGGGACGGTCCCAAAGGACCATGGCAATTGTCAGGAGGTGGAGCAATGAGTGAGCCACGCAAGCTCGAAGTGCTGCGTGCCATCGTTGAGGATTATGTGCATTCCCGGGAGCCTGTGGGATCCAAGGCCCTCGTCGAGCGGCATCACTTGGGTGTTTCCAGCGCCACCATCCGCAATGACATGGCTGTCCTGGAAGAGGAAGGCCTCATTGCGGCCCCTCATACCAGCGCGGGCCGGATTCCTACCGACAAGGGCTATCGCCTCTTCGTTGACCGCATCTCCCAGGTCAAGCCGTTGTCCGCGGCCGAGCGCCGGGCCATCCATTCACTGCTGGAGGGCCCTGACGACGTCGATGACATCCTTGAGCGCACCGTCAGGCTCCTTTCCCAGCTGACCAATCAGGTCGCCGTCGTCCAGTACCCGCACTCGCACCGCGCATTGGTCCGCCACGCGGAGTTCGTCCTGCTGGCACCCAAGCAGGTGCTTGTTGTCCTGATCGCAGACACCGGGAGTGTCGTGCAGAAGGTCATCGACACAGGCGTGGATGTGAGCAACGAGGCATTGATGTTGTTGAGGTCCCGTTTCCTTGGCAGCATCGCCGGCACCCAGCTGGCCCTCCTGCCGCAGGTACTTCCCTCAGTGGTTGCGCTCTGTCCGCCCGACCTTCGGGCCCTCGCGCAAACGCTCGCCAACGGACTGGAATCGTTGAGCGACACCAGCCGTGAAGAGCGCATCCTTATGGCCGGTACGGCCAACCTCGCACGGTCCAACGTCGATTTCCCGTTGAGCATCGGGCCTGTGCTGGAAGCACTTGAGGAACAAGTTGTCATGCTCCGGTTGTTGTCGGACATGGGAGACGATCCTCGAGGCGTCACGGTCAGCATTGGCCGGGAGAATCCGTACGACGGCCTTGCCGAGGCATCTGTCGTGGCCACGGGCTACGGATCAGGTGCCAAGGTGGGCATTCTGGGACCGACCCGCATGGACTATCCGACCACCATGGCGGCAGTACGCGCCGTGGCCCGTTACCTTTCCCGCATTCTCGGCGGCTGAAAACCGGCCCGAGGAAAAATCCGCAGTACAACCAGGAAGAGATACCGACTTTGAGCAGCCACTATGACGTTTTGGGAGTCTCGCCGGAAGCCACCGGGGAAGAGATCAAAAAGGCGTACCGCAAGCTGGCACGGAAACTCCACCCGGACGTAAACCCCGGTGAAGATGTAGCGGAGCAGTTCAAGGCCGTGACCCACGCTTACGAAGTGTTGTCAGATCCCCAGAAACGCCGCGTCTATGACGCCACGGGCAATGAAAACGGAACGGACAACGGATTCGGTGGCGGGTACGCAGGACAGGGCTTCGCCTTCCAGGACATCTTCGACACGTTCTTTGGCGGTGGGGGAGGCCACGGAGGACCTGCCTCCCGCGTCCGGCGCGGCCAGGACGCCCTCATCAGTGTCCGGATCGACCTCAAGGACGCGGTGTTCGGCGTCAACAAGAAGCTTGAAGTCGATACAGCCGTGGTCTGCCCAACGTGTGATGGCAGCTGCTGCCGTCCAGGCACCCACCCCGAACGCTGCGACATTTGCGGCGGCAGCGGCCAGGTCCAGCGCGCAGTGCGCTCCATCCTCGGCCAGGTCATGACCACCGCGCCCTGCGGAACCTGTGAAGGATTCGGCACCGTTATCAAGGATCCCTGCAACGAGTGCAGCGGCCAGGGCCGCATCCGGAGCCGCCGTTCGTTGACCATCAAGGTTCCGGCAGGCGTCGCCACCGGCACGCGGATCCAGCTGTCCGGACAGGGCGAAGCAGGCCCGGCTGGTGGGCCGGCCGGCGATCTCTACGTGGAGATCCGGGTGAACAACGATTCCATGTTCGTTCGTGAAGGTGATGACCTCCACGCCACCTTGAGCGTGCCCATGACGGCGGCAGCTCTGGGCACGGACCTGGAGCTCGACACCTTCGACGGCGCGCAAGGCATCGAGGTGAAGGCAGGCACGCAGTCCGGAGAGATCATCACCCTGCGCGGTCTCGGCGTCACCCATCTCCGGGGCTACGGCCGGGGCGACCTCAAGGTGCACCTGCACGTCGAGACGCCCACCAAACTTGACCATGCCCAGGAAGAACTGCTGCAGCAGCTCGCCAAGCTTCGGGGTGAGCAATTCACCGAGGGCAAGCTTCTGGCCAGCGGTGGAATGTTCGCAAAGCTCCGGGACAAGCTCGGTAACCTGTAGCGGTGAGCAATCCCGTCTTCTTCGCGCCCGCCGGCAGCCTTGACCAGCTGCACTCCGGTGCCGAATTCATCCTGGAGGGTTCCGAAGCGCGCCACGCCGTAACGGTCAAGCGCCTTGCCGTCGGTGAGTCAGTTGACATCGCCGACGGCGCAGGCGCCCGGCTCACCGGGACCGTTGCCGACGTCGGAGCCGGCACCTTGACGGTGACGGTGGCGGACGTCGTCTTCGAAGAGCAGCCCCATGTGCGTTTGGTTCTGGTGCAGGCCTTGGCCAAGGGCGATCGCGATGAGCTGGCCATCGAGACGGCCACTGAACTCGGAATCGATGCCGTGGTTCCCTGGCAGTCGGAACGTTCGATCGTGCGCTGGAAGGGTGACCGGGCAGCGAAAGCGCATGCCAAGTGGGAGTCCGTGGTTACCGCTGCCGCCAAGCAGGCGCGGAGGTCCTGGATACCTTCGGTCCGCCCGATTGTGGACTCGAACGGACTGGCCAAAGCCGTTGCGGAAGCTGACCTCGCCATTATCCTTCACGAGGACGCAAAGAACCCCCTGCGTGAGGTCCTGGGGAAGTTGGACGTCGACGACGCCTCGCCCCGTGAGGTTCTGTTGATCGTGGGTCCCGAAGGTGGAATCTCGCCGCGGGAAGTAACGCGGCTGAGCGACGCTGGGGCCGTCACCGCACTGTTGGGTCACCATGTGCTGCGGTCGTCGACGGCGGGACCTGCCGCCGTCGTTCTGGCCAGCGACGTCCTCGGACGCTGGTAGCCGGCCACCGACGCTCGCAAGCTACGCACAAGACGCCTAGGAGACGCTGAACAGGCGGGTATCCGTGCTCGATTCGATCGCCTTGCCGGCGTCGTCCACCTCGGAGACGCGGAGCTCGTACTTGCCGGGTTTCAGTGTTGCGCCGAAGCTGAAGAGACCGTACTGACCGGGCTCGCCGGTTGCCTTGGTCTGGCCCGTGAGCAGGCTCGACTTCTCTCCCTTGCCGTTGTCCTGGAGGATCTGCCAGCTGATGGGCCGGGAGTTGTCCGTGATGCGGCCGTTGAACTTGATGAGCCCTGCCGGCAAGGACACGTCCTCCTGGGGATCAATGATCCACAGCGGTGCCACCAAGGAAGCGTCGCGCGTCATGGGTTCGCCAAGTTTTACTTGTCCGAACGCCATGTAGTCCTTGTGGCCGTCCACCAGGATGACCACCTGGATCTGCTGGCCCGAGTTGATGAGTCCGGAGGACGACGCTGCCGCCGTGGCTGTGTACACCAGCTGCTGAATGGCCCTCTGGGCCATCCCGGCGTCCAGGTTCGAGTTGAAGGCGTCGCGGGAGACGTCGACGGTGATCACGTTCTTCCCCGAGATGGAGGTCGCCAGGTTTCCAGGTTCCTGCCACGGCGTGAAGAAATCATGATCCAACGGCTTCTCGGCCATCATGATCTTCAGGGCGGTGGTGACAGGGTTGCCGTCACCGGAAATGTCCCGGAATTCGCGGTAGAGGTAGACCTCGTCCTTGCTTCGCCCAATCCAATAGACCGGAATCTTGGTGGATGCCTGGGTTGTCTCCAAGGGGGCGTTGCTCGCGGGCGCGTCCTGGACGGACAGCGACGGCGGGCTCGACGTCGCCTGGCTGCTCCCGCCGCCGTTGGCAATGCAACCGGTCAGCAGCAGGACAGCAAGCATCGCAGGCGCGGCGATGGCGGACCGTGTCCGCTTTCGTGCGCCTTTCCCGGTGCTCGCTGGCATGGCTATGGTGCTTCCTTTTGGTCAGGGCTGCGGGGGTTCCAACCACCCGGTTAAGCCAGCTTGGCACATCGACGACGGCGTCCGGCCGGGTTTGGGTGGACGGCGGTCAACTGAAACATGATTGATACCGGCTTGATGCCGAGTTGAGACAAAATGTCTTCGGTATCGTTTCGGCCTGGGTTCCGGCACCTTGCCGAGGTTCATCCGGCCCGGGGCTGGCGTAGGATTGCGTCATACCATCAACCGGAGGAGAACAGGCCGCAGGCCAGCACTATGAGTGAATCTTTGAACGGGCGGCTCAGGACCGGAAACGGGAACCAGCCGCTGACCGAGTTCCCGCACACTTTACCGGGCACGCGCACGGAAGTTGTTAGGTTCGACAACTCCGACCAGATGGTTCACTCGCTGGGCAGCCATGATGAAGCGCTGCGGTACATCGAGGAGCAGTTCCCGGACGTGAACTTCCACGTTCGTGGCAACGAGCTCTCCATGACCGGTCCTTCCACGGTGATTCCACGGATTATGCGCCTCCTTGAGGAAGTACGCGGCCTCGTGGCCAAGGGAACCTTGGTCACGCCCGACGTACTTCAGCAACTGGTCTCCCTGCTGCGGACCCAGTCCGTGCAGAATCCCGCGGATGTCCTGACCCACAACATCCTCTCCAGCAGGGGCAAGACCATCAGGCCCAAGACCCTGAACCAGAAGAACTATGTTGACGCCATCGACGACAACACGGTGATCTTCGGAATTGGCCCTGCAGGTACCGGTAAGACGTACCTCGCCATGGCCAAGGCTGTGCAGGCATTGCAGAACAAGGAAGTCAGCCGGATCATCCTGACGCGGCCCGCCGTTGAGGCGGGGGAGAGGCTGGGCTTCCTTCCTGGCACTCTCAGCGACAAGATCGACCCGTACCTGCGTCCCCTGTACGACGCCCTGCACGACATGATGGATCCGGAATCCATCCCTCGCCTGATGGCTGCCGGGACCATCGAAGTAGCGCCTTTGGCCTACATGCGTGGCCGTACCCTGAACGACGCCTTCATCATCCTTGATGAAGCCCAGAACACCACTCCGGAACAGATGAAGATGTTCCTGACGCGCCTCGGGTTCGGGTCGAAGATGGTAGTCACCGGTGACGTCACGCAGATCGACCTTCCCTTTGGCTCGACCTCGGGTCTGAGGATCGTCCGCGAAATCCTCACCGGTATCGACGACGTCAATTTCTCGATCCTGGAGGCGGCTGACGTGGTGCGGCATCGCCTGGTGGCCGATATCGTCTCCGCTTACAGCGCATGGGATGACGCCCACCGACCCGCGGCCGCTGCCAACACCCATAAACGTGGAGAACGTAAATGAGCATTGAAGTCAACAATGAGTCCGGCGTGGCAGTCGATGAAGCACAGCTGGTGACGTTGTCCCGCTTCATTTTCGAGCGCCTCTATATCCACCCCCAGGCGGAGCTGTCGATCCTCTTGGTGGACGAACCCGCCATGGAGAAGCTCCACATTGAGCTGATGGACGAGCCCGGGGCAACGGATGTCCTGTCCGTGCCCATGGATGAACTGACGCCGGGGACGCCGGACAAGCCCACCCCGCAAGGCATGCTCGGGGACATCGCCATCTGCCCGCAGGTGGCTGAAGTCCAAGCACGCAACGCCGGTCACTCCACGCAGGATGAGATGCTGCTGCTGGCCACGCACGGAATCCTGCATCTGCTGGGCTTCGACCACGCAGAACCCGAGGAAAAAGAAGAAATGTTTGGCCTGCAGCGCGAACTGCTGTCTGAATTCCTGGGCAAGGATGCCCCCATGGAGACCATGCAGTGACCTCGCTCATCCTGGTCGGCATGGCGCTGGTTTTCCTCAGCTTTGTAGCCTTGCTGACTGCAGCGGAGGCTGCGTTCAACTTCCTGCCACGGCATGAGGCCGAACAATCCCTTGGCCGAAGCAAGGGCAAAGCCCTGGCCGGCATCCTCGCAAACCCCATTGCCCACATGAGGGCACTGCGCTTCTGGCGTGTTTGGTTTGAAATGGCAGCGGCCGTGGCGGTCGCCGTTGTCCTCCACAGCCTGCTGGACAACGTGTGGCTCGCCGGGCTGGCCGCGACGGGCATCATGGCCGTCATCGGCTTTGTGCTGGTCGGTGTTTCGCCCAGGCAGCTTGGGCGTGCCCACTCGGGACCCGTCGTGCGCTTCACCGCGCCCCTGATCAGGTTCCTGTGCTGGGTCCTCGGTCCCATCCCGGGCTGGCTTGTGGCCCTGGGCCAGGCTGTGGCCCCCGGAGCCCCTGCCGGCGACGACGCGTTCGTCAGCGAAGAAGAGTTCCGCGAGTTCGTGGACCGCGCGGCTGAATCAGACATGATCGAAGACAACGAAGCCGAACTCATCCACTCAGTCTTCGATTTCGGCGACACCTTGGTACGTTCTGTCATGGTTCCCCGCACTGACATCGTCAGTATCGGCACGGGAGCCGACCTTGAGACCGCCATGGGCTTGTTCCTGCGATCCGGTTACTCCCGCATCCCCGTGATTGGTGAAAACACCGACCAAATCCGCGGCATCCTGTACCTCAAGGATGTCGCAGCGGCCATGCACCGCGGTGAACCGGGACTGCAGCCACACGACGTCGATTCGCTGGCCCGGGATGTCCGGTACGTCCCCGAGTCCAAGCCGGTGAGCGATCTCCTGCGCGAGCTCCAGCAGGAGTCCACCCACGTTGCCATCGTCATTGATGAATACGGTGGAACCGCCGGTTTGGTCACGTTGGAAGATCTCATCGAGGAAATCGTCGGCGAGATCGTCGACGAGTACGACGCCGCCGCTGAGGAGGCTGTCGACTTGGGTGACGGACAGTATCGCGTCAGCGCGCGCATGAGCATCGATGACCTGGGCGAACTGTTCGATATCGAACTCGACGACGACGAAGTGGACACCGTGGGCGGTCTACTCGCCAAGGCCCTTGGCCAGGTTCCGATCGTCGGAAGCTCCGTTGAAGTGAACGGTGTGTTCCTAAAGGCAGATAGGCTTGAGGGTCGGCGTAACAGGGTCAGCCATATCATTGCGGCCGCCATGCCAAAGGAAGACACTGACCTTGAAGACCTTCTCGACGACGCCGACTCAACGCAACAGGGAGTTCCACGTGAGCAAGCAAAATAAGAAATTCGACGCCGACAGCGACTTCGGCGGCTTCCACGCGGGCTTCTCGGTGCTGGTCGGTCGGCCAAATGCCGGCAAGTCCACCCTGACCAACGCCCTTGTTGGCCAGAAGGTAGCGATCACTTCAGCCAAGCCGCAGACTACGCGCCACACCATCCGCGGCATTGTCCACCGCGAGGACGCACAATTGATTCTCGTGGACACTCCGGGCCTGCACCGTCCCCGTACCCTTCTCGGTAAGCGGCTGAACGAGCTCGTTGCCGACACTTTGGCTGAAGTCGACGCCATCGGATTCTGCCTCCCCGCCAACGAAAAGATTGGTCCCGGCGACAAGTTCATTGCCGCCCAGCTGGCCGGCGTCGGACGCAAGCCGATCGTCGCGTTGGTGACCAAAACCGACCTCGTGGACCGCCAGGCCCTGACCGAGCAGTTGCTCGCCGTCGCCGAGCTCGGCAGGGAGGTCCTGGGCGAAGCAGGATGGGCTGACATCGTTCCGGTCTCGGCGGCCGACGGTTTCCAGGTTTCCACCGTCGCCGACGTCCTGATCAGCCACATGCCCCCCTCGCCGCCCCTTTATCCGGATGGCGAGCTTACCGATGAGCCCGAAGCAGTGATGATTGCCGAGCTCATCCGGGAAGCGGCATTGGAAGGTGTGCGGGATGAGCTTCCGCATTCGCTGGCCGTAGTGGTGGAGGAGATCGTGCCGCGTGAAGGCCGCACTGAGGACAATCCGCTCCTGGACGTCCGCGTCAATCTCTACGTGGAGCGTCCCTCCCAGAAGGCCATCATTATCGGCAAGGGCGGCAGCCGGCTGCGTGAAGTCGGGACCAATGCCCGAAAGGGCATCGAAACCCTTCTTGGTACCCGGATCTACCTCGATTTGCATGTCAAAGTCGCCAAGGACTGGCAGCGCGATCCGAAGCAGCTGGTCAAACTCGGATTCTAGGCCGGCAAGGCTGGATCCGGCGTGGCTCCCGGCCCGATAAGGAACTTCCCAGAAACGGCAACTATGATTGCGGGGATCAAGCTGTTTAAGGAAAAGGAAACCGAATAGTGCGACGTCGTGACGCCCGCCCGGAGGGCACCGGCACCGCTGGCCCCGTTGCGGCACGCCATGGAGCCGAGGCCGACGGCACTCCGCGCCATATGAATGAGCGCAAGGGACTGCCTCTTTGGGTGAAGATTGTCACCGGTGTGGTGTCCGTCGCGTTGGTCGCCGGCGTCGCGTTTGCTGCTTTCTGGTTTATCCGGCTGCAGACCAACATCACCAAGGCCCCCTTGAGTGCCGATGAAAGCCGCAACGCAGGTGAGGCCACGGCCAATGACAAGACCGACCGCCTTCAGATCCTGATCCTTGGCTCCGATACCCGTGACGGCAAGAATGCCGAATACGGCACCAGCGAAGACTCCACGGGTTATGGTCACTCGGACGTCATGATGCTGCTGGACATCTCTGCCGACAACAAGCGCGTCAATGTCCTCAGCTTCCCCCGCGATCTGTTGGTGAACGTTCCCCAGTGCACCGACCGCACCAACAACCAGACCTTTCCTGCCCGAAGCGGCGTGATGATCAACGAGGCCATGGCAGAGGCCGGCATCGGTTGCGCAGTCGACACCATCAACAAGCTGACGGGCCTCGAGATCGACCACTTTATGATGGCTGACTTCAACGCCGTCAAGGAACTTTCCCACGCCGTTGGCGGTGTGAATGTGTGCGTCAGCGACCCCGTCTTTGATCCGGACTCCCGGCTCCGCCTGCCCAAGGGCGACTCGTTGGTCGAAGGCGAGCAGGCCCTGGCGTTCCTGCGCACCAGGCATGCGTTCGGTGACGGCGGCGATTTGGGCCGCATCAAGGGCCAGCAGGCATTCCTTTCGTCCCTGACTCGAAAGCTCAAGAGTGAAGGCACGTTGGGCAACCCGCAGCGTCTCCTCCAGATCGCAGATGTCGTCACCCAAAACCTGACAGTGGACGAGGGCCTCGCCTCTGTCCCTTCGCTGTTGACCATCGGTGGGCGGCTGAAGGACATTGACGTGTCCAAGGTAGCGTTCGTGGCAGTGCCTACCCAGGCTGCAGCCGTAGATCCGAACCGCCTTGAACTTGTGGAACCCCAAGCGTCCCAGCTCTTCGCAGCACTGCGCGCGGACCTCGACCTCACCACCCCCGGTGCGACGGCTACTCCTTCGCCGTCGGAAAGCCCGGCACCGCAGCCGACGGCCACAACGCCCGCCGCGCCTGCCTACGACAAAGCTATCCAACCTGTTTCAGTGGCAAACGGCAGTGGCGTTGCCACGCGCGGCCAGGAATTGATGGCCGTTCTGACGGGCGGCGGATTCGCGCAGGCTGTGTCCTATCTGGCCAACCCCGTGGACCAGACCGTGCTTTACTACGGAACTGGCTTTGCCGACGTGGCCGCCGACGTCGCCAAGCTCTATGGCATCCCGGCCGCCCAAGTTCAAGAGGCACCCGGCGTGGCTGGTGTGCAGCTCTACGTGGGTACGGACTTCACAACCGGCACGGCCTACGGCGCAGCGTCGGTCCCCTCAGATGTGGTCAACCAAACTGCCAAGGACGCGGTGTGCCAGCAAGTGAACCCGTTCTACATCGATCAGTAGCGGACAACGCAAAGCCACTCATAAGAAAGGCCGGGCCAGTTGAATTACTGGCCCGGCCTTTTTCGTACGTTCATTTACCAGATGCTGACACGTTCCTGCGGCTCAGCCCACATTCCGTCAGCTTCGCCCACGCCAAAGGCCTCATGGAAAGCATCGAGGTTTCGGGCGATGGCGTTGGTGCGGAACTCATTAGGGGAGTGCGGGTCTGTGGCGAGCCTGCGGATGGCTTCCTCTGTGCGGATAACCTGACGCCATCCGGCAGCCCAGGACATGAAGAACCTTTGCTGGCCGGTAAAGCCGTCAATAACTTCCGGTTCTTTACCATCCAGGCTCAGCAGGTACGCCTTGTAGGCAATGGTCAGTCCGCCAAGATCTCCGATGTTCTCGCCGAGAGTGAGTTTGCCGTTCACTTTGTGATCCGGTGCGGCATACGGTGAAAGGGCGTCGAACTGGGCCACGAGTTTCGCAGTGAGCGCTTCGAAGGCCTTTCGGTCGTCCTCGGTCCACCAGTTACGCAGTGCGCCGCTGCCATCGAACTGCGATCCCTGATCGTCGAAGCCGTGGCCAATCTCGTGTCCGATCACTGCGCCGATCCCACCGTAATTCACGGCGTCGTCCGCTTCAGCGGTGAAGAAAGGCGGTTGGAGGATGGCAGCCGGGAACACAATTTCGTTCAACATGGGGTGGTAGTAGGCGTTGACGGTCTGGGGTGTCATCAGCCACTTCGTCAGGTCAACGGGCTTGCCGATCTCATCCAGGTGCCGGTCCACATCGGCGTCATGGGCGCGCTCAACGTTGCCGAGAAGATCATTGGGGTCGATTTCCACGGCAGAGTAGTCAATCCATTTCTCCGGGAAGCCGATCTTGGGACGAAACGCGTCCAACTTCTTCAGGGCTTCCTTCTTGGTCTCTTCGCCCATCCACTCCAATGACGAGATGCTTTCGCGGTAGGCCTCGATCAGATTGGCTACCAAGGTCTCCATCCGGGCCTTGTGACCGGCGGGGAAGTGCCGTTCGACGTAGATCTGGCCAACTGCCTCGCCAAGTGCTGCTTCCACGACCGCGACCCCGCGCTTCCACCGTTCCTTGTTCTGTGGTGTCCCGCTGAGGGTTGTGCCATAGAAATCGAAGTTGGTGTCAACGAAGGCGGACGACAAGTAGGGGGCGGCCGAACTGAGTACCCGAAGTGTCAGCCATTCCTTCCACGTCTGCAGGGGCTCGGATTCCATCAAGCCGGCAGCGCCGGTGAAGAAGTCGGGTGTGCTGACAACGATTTCCCGCCGCTTCTCCGCATCGACGCGCGCCGCATCGAACCAGGTGTCCAGCAAGGGAAACAGCGCCGTTGCCTCTTCCGCCGACTTCAAGTTGTACGTCTTCTGGGGATCCCTGAGCGTGACGTTGTCCCAATGATGCGATGCCAAGGCCGTCTCAAGCGCGACCACGCGCTGGGCAGCCTGCGCAGCGTCGGGGACACCGGCGAGGGTGAACAGTCTTTCGATGTACTCGCTGTACGCCGTAACGATGCCGGCGAACTTGTCCTCGCGGTAGTAGGACTCATCAGGCAAGCCCAAGCCACCTTGACCGATGTACAGCAGGATGCGTTCAGGGTTGCCGGCATCCGGGGCGGGGTAGATCGAAAAGAGCCCTGATACATCCGAACGGAAAAGCCGGCCAATCAGGCCTGCCAGCTCTCCGGCGGACTGCACCGCCCGTACCTCCTCAAGTCGCGGCCGGACAGGGTCGAGTCCCTTTGCCTCGGCCGAGGCCTCATCCATGAAGCTTGCGTAAAGGCCGCCCACTTTTTGCTCGATGCCCGTGGCCGCTTCACCCTTGCCGGCGGCTTCTTCGATGATTGCCTTCACTGCGAGTTCGGCTCCATCGCGTAAGGCGGTGAACGTCCCCTCCAACGGCCTGTCGTCAGGAATCGTGGTGCTGTTCAGCCACGCGCCATTGACGTGTTGATAAAGGTCGTCCTGGGGCCGGACGCTGTGGTCGATATTCGAAAGAGTGATCCCCGACTGTGGCACTGTGCCTCCTTGAAGGGACGCTGCAGTCGGCGTTGCCACCGCTGCGGCGTCTGCATAGTGGACGTTGCATGAGGTGTTGCACTGTCATCATACGCACCGTGCTACTGTAATTTTGTGCGTGCGGAAATGCTTCTTCTTAGCTGCCGCGGCGAGGCCTGATAGCTGTTTGACGCTGGGCCACCCTCGCCGCGGAGTTTCGTTGTGTCCGGCCAAGCTTTCATACAGTTCTTAGAGAAAAGGCCACACGTCATGCGTAATGCACAAAAGCCCTCCGGTATGCCCATTCACCGCTATGTGCCGTTCCAGGACCAGATCACCGTTGAGGTCCCTGACCGTACCTGGCCGGACAAGGTCATCACCAAAGCTCCGCGTTGGTGTGCTGTTGACCTCCGGGATGGCAACCAGGCGTTGATCGATCCCATGAGCCCGGCCCGCAAGCTCAAGATGTTCCAGCTGCTGGTCAAGATGGGCTACAAGGAAATCGAGGTAGGGTTCCCCTCCGCATCACAGACCGACTTCGATTTTGTCCGTCAGCTGATCGAGGGCGGTCACATTCCCGACGACGTCACCATCCAGGTCCTGACCCAGGCGCGGGAACACCTGATCGAGCGGACCTATGAGTCCCTGGTCGGCGCCAAGCAGGCCATCGTCCACCTGTACAACTCCACATCGGTACTCCAGCGGCGTGTCGTCTTCAACCAGGACGAAGACGGAATCCTGGACATCGCACTGCAGGGCGCGCGCCTCTGCAAGAAGTATGAAGAAACGCTGACGGATACGCACATCACCTACGAATACTCGCCCGAGTCCTTCACGGGAACCGAGCTCGAGTACGCCGCGCGTGTATGCAACGCCATTGCCGACGTCTTTGAGGCATCAGCCGACAAGCAGGTCATCATCAATTTGCCGGCCACCGTGGAAATGGCTACCCCGAACGTTTACGCCGATTCCATCGAGTGGATGCACCGCAACCTGCACCCCCGCGACGGCATCATCATATCCCTGCACCCCCACAACGATCGTGGCACCGGAGTTGCAGCCGCTGAACTGGGCTACCTGGCTGGCGCGGACCGCATCGAGGGCTGCCTCTTCGGAAACGGCGAACGCACCGGCAACGTGGACCTGGTGACGCTCGGGCTGAACATGTTTGTCCAGGGCGTGGACCCCATGATCGACTTCTCGGATATTGATGAGATCCGCCGAACGGTGGAGTACTGCAACCAGCTGCCCGTTCCGGAGCGCTCACCCTATGGCGGTGACCTGGTCTTCACGGCATTCTCCGGTTCGCACCAAGACGCCATCAAGAAGGGCTTTGAGGCACTGGAGAAGGACGCCGCCGCTGCCGGGAAGTCCGTGGATGACTTCACCTGGCAGGTGCCTTACCTGCCGATCGACCCGAAGGACCTGGGGCGCAGCTACGAAGCCGTCATCCGGGTCAACTCCCAGTCCGGCAAGGGTGGCGTCGCGTACCTGCTGAAGAATGAGCACAACCTGGACTTGCCACGTCGGGCCCAGATTGAGTTCTCCGGCGTCATCCAGCGGCGGACGGACGCCGTCGGTGGCGAGGTCAGCGGATCCCAGCTGTGGCAGATCTTCCAGGACGAATACCTGCCTTCAGACGAGGAACAGGCCCAATGGGGCCGCTACACGCTGGGCAGCGTGAGCACCGAAACCGATGAAGCCGGTGCCATGACCATGAATGCGAACCTGCGGATTGATGGTGCCGAGGTGCGGCGCACCGGACACGGCAATGGACCGATTGCGGCGTTGCTGGACATTCTGCACCAGGACGGCGTCGACGTCCGGGTCCTCGACTACAGCGAGCACGCATTGTCCGAGGGCGGCAGCGCCAGCGCCGCCGCGTACGTCGAATGTGCCGTCGGAGAGCGTGTCCTGTGGGGAGTAGGGATTGACCCCAGCACCACGACGTCTTCGCTCAAGGCTTTGATTTCGGCTGTGAACCGGGCAGTACGCGACGCCCAAGCCTAGGCTGGAACCGTGTGGTGACAGGAAACTCTGTCACCACACGGTCCGGTGGCCGTCCCGGGTCCAGGCATAGTGCGAAGATTAGATGTGGCCAATCCATCGTTTGCCGCCCGGGCCTATCGGGACGATGCCGTAGTGCTCCGTACCCACAAGCTGGGCGAGGCGGATCGCATCATTACCTTGCTCACGAAACACCATGGGCAAGTGCGTGCCGTCGCCAAAGGCGTCCGAAGGACGAGCAGCCGCTTCGGAGCCAGGCTCGAGCCCTTTATGGTGGCAGATCTGCAACTGGTGTCGGGCCGAACGCTGGACATTGTCACCCAGGCTGTGGCCAAGGGTGCCTATGGGAGCAGCATCGCCGCCGACTATGGCCGGTTCACGGTGGCTGCGGCCATGACCGAGACCGCTGAAAAGCTGACGGACGCCGATTCCGAATCAGGGACGGCGCAGTACAACCTCCTGGTGGGTGCGTTGGCAGCCCTGAGTCGCTCGGACCATCCGCCGGAACTGATCCTTGACTCCTATCTTCTGCGTGCGTTGGCCACAGGAGGATGGGCTCCCAGCTTTACCTCCTGTGCCCGGTGTGGCCGTCCTGGACCGCATACTGCCTTTGCCGCCCCGGTAGGCGGCATGGTTTGTGGGGACTGCAGGCCGCCCGGTTCACCGGCGCCTGCGGCCGAAACCGTCGTCCTGCTTGGAGCCTTGTTGACCGGCGACTGGGCTGTTGCGGACGCATCAGATCCACGGCACCGCCGTGAAGCCGCGGGCTTGGTGGCAAGTTACCTGCAATGGCATTTGGAACGTGCCGTGAAATCCCTCAAACATGTGGAGCGAAGCTGACAGTGGCACTTGGAAAGAAGAGCAAGACGACGGCGACCCGGACTACCCCGGTACAGGCGCCTTATACGCATCCTTCCGGAGCGGTTCCGCCAAATATTCCGAGTGAACTCATCCCGCAACACGTCGCCATTGTCATGGATGGCAACGGACGATGGGCCAATCAGCGCGGATTGCCCCGGATCGAGGGACACAAGGCCGGAGAGCCCGCGCTTCTGGACGTCATGGCGGGAGCCATCGAGCTGGGGATCAAGTACGTCAGCGTCTACGCATTTTCAACCGAAAACTGGCGCCGCTCACCCGAAGAAGTCCGCTTTCTGATGGGATTTAACAAGGATGTGCTTCGTAGGCAGCGAAACCAGCTCGACGATTGGGGTGTCAGAATCCGCTGGGCCGGCCGCCGGCCCCGCCTTTGGGGCTCCGTCATCAAGGAGCTGGAAGAAGCCGAGGAGTACACCCGGGCCAATGACACCTGCACGTTGACCATGTGTGTTAATTACGGTGGGCGGGCTGAGATTGCGGACGCCGTCTCCGCCATTGCCGAAGACGTGGCGGCCGGCAGGCTCAAGCCAGGGTCCGTCAGCGAGAAGACCATCCAGAAGTATCTGGACGAGCCCGACCTCCCGGATGTCGACCTTTTCCTGCGAAGCTCGGGGGAGCAGCGACTCTCCAACTTCCTGCTGTGGCAGTCCGCCTACGCGGAGTTCGTGTTCCTGGATACCCTCTGGCCGGACGTTGACAGGCGCACCCTGTGGGACGCCGTCGAAATTTATGCCAAACGCGACAGGCGCTATGGAGGAGCCGTGGACGCGGCGCCCGTCACGAATTAGCCTGCGTGTGCTAATTCAGTACGGATAAGCCGCGAGCCACACTGCGACGTCCCGGTACGCTTGCTGCCGGACCGTGCGGCGCGACAGGAAGATGTCATGGAGCGCGCCCGGGTAACGGAAGACCGCGGTTCGCCGTGCCAAGCCAAGGGCGCGCCGGGAGGTTTCTTCGACGTCGATGACGGCATCAGCGCGCATCAGGTCGGCCGTCCAGTCGGCTTGGATTCTGGTGCGGCCCGACAACAGAACCAGGACAGGGGCATCAATGTTCAACTTGCGCTCAACGGCGGCGTGCCCGGCAAGGACAGCCTTGGTCCAACCAGCTCGAATGGGAAATGAAGCCCGTGGCCGCCACACTGGGTCCAGCATCCATTCGCCATGCGCTTCATTGCTGACGCTTTCCCAGTAGGCGGGCATTTCCGGAAACCTGAAGGGGCGCTTCGGATCTGTGCGGGCGAACGGTTCCACCAGGTGCATGGCGATGCTGCGGACCAAGCTGCTGCCCTGGAGCTCAAGCCAAGGGGAGTTCAGGACCAGGGTGCCCACTGTGCCTGGGTTGCGGTTGGCCCATAGCGCGGCGATGAGTCCACCCAGGGAATGGGCAATCACATGGATGGTGGGAGGCACATGATTGCTGGTCCGTGCTGCCACGTCCCGTTCGATCTCCCTCAGGGCCGCGGCAAGATCCTCATCATAAACGCTGAGGTCGGACGTGTAGCCCGGTGTTTGTCCTGGGAGAAGGCTTCTGCCGAATTTGCGCAGGTCCACCGCGTAGAAAAGAAAGCCTGAGGCGGTGAGGTATTCGGCGAGTTCCGTTTGCAGGAAGTAATCGGCCCAGCCGTGGAGATAGAGGACGACTTTGGGGGCCCCATCCGGTTCGTGCGGTGTGCGGTGCCTGCGTTTGACGAAGGTCGCCAGGAAATCGAGGATTCCGTGCGGAGCTGTGTCCTCGAGAGCCGGAGCGTGCCTCACAAGCGTTGCTTTGACCGGACCTTCGTCGTCGTCCTTAAGTGGCAGGTCCATGCATTCATAGTTGCGGCCCAGGACGTCGGGCCTCCACTGCTGACCGGAGTTGCCTGTCCCCGTCACGTATTCCTTTCCTCTTGCCCTTCCAGAGCGCCATGGCGCATGAATCCGCTGATCCAGCGGGCGAGCCGTTCATAGGCGTCTTTCCGTACCTCTGGTGCCGAGAGGAAGACATCATGCAGGCCGCCATCAATCCGTTCCAAGGTCACTGTTCTTCCAAGTGCCATGGCGCGCAGGGCGATGATGCCCACATCCAGGACCGCGTCGGAGCGACGCATGGATTCCTGCCACACCAAGCCGTTGGCGCTGGCCGCTGAAGTCAGAACCAACACAGGTATTTCCAGGTTGAGCCCCCGGGACACCTGCGAATGGCCCGCAAAGACGGCGCTCAACCATCCCGCCCGCACAGGGAAGGCAAAAGGAGGCCGGTACTTCTCATCGAGCACCCATTCTCCCTCTGCGCTGCTGCTGATGCTGCGGAAGTAGAAACCTCTCTCCGGCAGCCGCAAGACAGTCTCCGGACGAAACCTGGCAAGAGGTGCGACCATGGCGTGGGCGGCACGACGGACCAGTGAGTTCCCGTGCATTTCGAGCCACGGACTGTCGAGTATCAGGAACTGGACCTGGCCGGGATGGCGGCTGGCCCATAACGCGGCAACCAGGCCCCCGGTTGAATGCCCCATCAAGGTCAGCGTGCCGTCTGGGTAGCCAGAGCGGTCATCCCGAATGAGGTCCATGGCTCTGTCGATTTCGGCGTCGTAGTACCTCAAGTCCGCTACGTAGCCGCCCGGAGTATTGGACTGCAGGCTCCGGCCGTGGTTGTGCATGTCCAAAGCGTAGAAATCGTATCCCTGTTCGGCCCAGAACCGGGCGAGCTCGGTATTGAAGAAGTAGTCGCTCCAACCATGGAGGAAGAGCACGGCTCCGAAGGACGCGCGTCCGGACGCTGGATCCTCCGGGGTGGAAGTCCCTTCAGTCCGATGCCGGACCAGTGTGGCGTGGCGGGTCACCCCGTCGGGCCCCGCCGCCTCGAAGCCGCAGGACTGGAAGTCCTTTCCAAGGATGTCAGGGGTCCACTCCATGGCTTTAGCTTAGACACCGTCCGCGGCGTTCCGCCCTGCAGCCCTACCCGAGAAGAGGCAGCCGCCAAGGAACGTTCCTTCCAACGCCCGATACCCGTGGATGCCTCCTCCGCCGAACCCGGCAGCCTCCCCGGCTGCGTAAAGACCCGGAACCGCTTTCCCCTCCACGCCCAATACCCTTGAGCCCAGGTCTGTTTGAAGGCCGCCGAGGCTCTTCCTGGTCAGGACCGAGAGGCGGATCGCAACCAAGGGACCGTGCTTGGGGTCAGTCAGGCGGTGCGGGGGTGCGACCCGCATCAGTTTGTCGGTGGCGAAGCGCCGGGCTGCCCTGATCGCGGCAAGCTGTGGGTCCTTTCCAAGGCCACTGGTCACCTGCCGGTCCCGGGCGTCCACCAACGCCTCCAGGGTGCCGGCGTCGATCAGGTGGTTTTGAGCCAGACGGTTCATCCCCGCGGCGAGGTCCCGCACTGACGTGGCCTCGATGAAGTCTTCGCCCCTTTGCAGGAAACGTTGGATAGGGGAGTCCGTGCCCGGCTTCAGGCGCGAGGCCAGGAGCCTCACGTCCTTGCCGGTGAGGTCCGGATTCTGTTCAGACCCGGAAAGAGCCAGCTCCTTGAGGGCGATGGTTCTGTCAAGGACGAACCATGAGTAGCCGTGGCCTGTTGCGAGAATATGGCGCAAGGCTCCCAGGGAATCGAAACCCGGGAAGAGCGGGGCGGGCAATTGGCTGCCCTCGGCGTCGAGCCACAGAGACGAAGGTCCCGGGAGGATGCGGATTCCGTGCTTGGGCCACACAGGCTCGTAATTGTGGATGCCCTCGGGGTAGTGCCACATCCGGTCACCGTTGATCAATCTTCCGCCCGCTGCTTGCACTGCCGGAAGGAACCCACCGTCCACCGAGGCGGGCACGCCACTGAGCATGTAGGCCGGCGCTGAGCCACCTGGCCATTGCCGACGCACGAGATCGTGGTTGCCCCCTATCCCTCCCGTGGTCACCACGACCGCTCCGGCGTTCACCTCGAAGTCGCCGACGGCGACCCGCGAGGACTCCTGGCCCCGCGCCGCCGTCGACCATTCCAAGACCTGGCCCGACACGCCGGTGACCCGGCCCGCCGTCGTCGTCAATGAAGCGGCCCTGTGCCGGAAGAACATCCGCACCTTTCCCGCAGCGACGCCTTCCTGCACCTTTGCGAGGAACGGTTGGACAAGCGCCGGTCCCGTTCCCCAAGTGACGTGGAATCGGGGCACCGTGTTTCCGTGACCCTGGGGACCGTACCCACCCCGCTCGGCCCACTGAACCAGCGGAAAAATGCCGACGCCCAGGTTACTGAGCCAGCTCCTTTTCTCACCGGCGGCGAAATGGACGTAGGCCTCCGCCCAGGCCCGTGCGTGCCCATCTGCCGGTCGATCGAAGGCCGCAGAAGCCATCCAGTCGGACAAAGCGAGCTCGGGGCTGTCCTTTACGCCCAGCCTGCGCTGCTCCGGGGTATCGACCATGAAGAGTCCGCCGAACGACCAGTGTGCCTGGCCGCCCACTGATGCTTCCGGCTCTTGGTCCAGCACCACAACGCTCTTGCCTGCGGCATAGGCGGTCGCGGCCGCGACGAGTCCGGACAATCCGGCACCAACCACCGCGATGTCGGCAGAAACGCGCCGGGGTCCATGATGTGCGTCACTATCTTCCAGCGGCATGCGTACATGCTAACGGCTTCTGCGGTCACGGGTTTGGCCAGAGGTCCCGGACCGGCAAAACTAGGAGCATGCGTGTTTACCCCACATTCTTCAAGTTGGCCTTCTCCTGGATGGATGCCGAGAAAGCCCACAAGATCGGTTTCCAGGCGATCCGAACAGCGCACCGTACCGGCGCCGGCCGGATTCTGGCGCGGCTGAGCGCCCCGGATGCCTCGTTGAGGACAGAAGCTTTCGGCCTCACTTTCCCATCGCCGTTCGGGCTGGCGGCCGGCTTTGACAAAGAAGGCCACGGCATTGAGGCTTTGGCCGACCTCGGCTTCGGCCACGTCGAAGTCGGCACCATCACCGGCCAGGCCCAGCCGGGCAACGACAAACCCCGGTTGTTCCGCCTGATCGAAGACCGTGCCGTAGTCAACCGCATGGGATTCAACAACGACGGCGCCGCTGCGGTTGCGCCGCGGCTCAAGTCTGCACGGGCTGCTTTGCAGAGGCTGTACCCGCAGACACGGCCGATCATCGGCGTCAACATTGGCAAGACCAAAAACGTGGACCTTGACGACGCCACGGCAGACTACCTCGTCAGTGCCCGCAGCCTGGCTCCCGCCGCGGACTATTTGGTGGTGAACGTCAGCTCCCCGAACACGCCGGGCCTGCGTTTGCTGCAGAATGTTGAAACACTGCGTCCGCTGCTTCGGGCCGTCGGGGACGCCGCCGACGAGGCTGCCGGACGGCACGTTCCTTTGCTCGTGAAGATTGCGCCGGACTTGTCCGATGAAGACGTTGACGACGTCGCCCGCCTTGCGCTGGATTTGAAGCTTGACGGAATCATCGCGACCAACACCACGATTTCCAGGGCCGGTCTCAGCTCCGACCCTGCCAAGGTGGAGGCTCTTGGGGCCGGTGGCTTGTCGGGTGCTCCGCTCAAGCAGCGATCCCTGGAAGTCCTCCGGCGGCTCAAGGATGCTGTGGGTGATGAGCTTGTGCTGATTGCCGTTGGTGGCGTCGAGTCCGCCCGCGACGTTCAAGATCGCCTCGATGCCGGAGCAACACTGGTGCAGGGGTACACGGCTTTCCTGTATGAGGGTCCGTTCTGGGTATCCCGCATCAACAAAGGCCTGGTCAAGCTGCGGCAGCGGGCGTCCCGCTAAAGCTTCTTAAAGCAGAAGACCCCGGACCACTGGTCCGGGGTCTTCTTGTCAATGGGGCTCTAGGCCGGGTACTGGCCGCGCTTCACCTGTGGCTTGGGGAGGCGAAGCTTGCGGAACTGGAGGGCGCGCATGCAGCCGTACCAGACTGATCCCCGCTCGACCTCGCCGAACTTCGCAGTCAACTGCTTGCGAAGCTTGCGGGAAAGAATGAAAACGTCCACGAAGACAGCGAGGAACATGATCCAGAAGCCCACCAGGACGTAGCTGATACCGGCGCTGGTCGGCGGAATGATCAAGGAAATGACCACGAACAGCAAAGCGCCGAACATCAGATATTCGCCCAGGCTGAAGCGGGCGTCGACGTAGTCGCGTACGTACCGCTTCTGGGGGCCCTTGTCGCGCAAGGGGAGGTACTTCTCATCACCGGTATCCAATGCCTGCCGCATCTTCATGCGCTGATCCTGGATAGCCACCCGTTCTGCCGCTTTCGAGGCCTTGCGGTCGGTGGGCACCAGGGGGCGCTTCCGGGCGGCTTCCTGGTCCTTCCGCTTGGGCGTAGGGGTGCCCTTGCCGGCGCCCGGCGCCGGGGCGGTGGCGTAGGCCTGGTCTACTGTTGACTGAGCGCTGGGCTCTTCCTTTTTACGTCCGAACACCCATACAGAATACCCTCAGCGAGGTGGCGCAGGTTACGTCGTCCCGGTCGATGGCTCTTCGGTGCCCGGTCGGGCATCCCGGGATGGCCGGCCGGCCGGAGGTAAAGTGTGGGCCATGACTTCAGCACATGCGGACACCCCGCAGAACAAGCAACAGTACTCCGGCGACATCCCGGTCGAGGCACTGGCCAGGGCGGTTGAAGAGTCCTTCGACTCCACCATGGATTCCCTGCGCGGGCTCGTCTCGATTCCAGGCATTGCATGGCCGAGCTTCGACCCCAAGGAACTGGATCGAAGCGCCGAGGCCGTGTCGTCGCTGGTCAAGGCTGCCGGCATGACCGACGTCCGGATCCTCAGGTGCGACAAAGCCGACGGGACCCCCGGTGGTCCCGCCGTCGTCGCCCGTCGACCAGCGGCGGGAGGAAAACCCACCATCCTTTTGTACGCCCACCACGATGTACAGCCGCCGGGGGACCGGGCCCTGTGGAAGTCCGAACCGTTCGTGGCAGAGGAGCGGGATGGACGCCTTTACGGTCGCGGAGCCGCTGACGACAAGGCCGGCATCATGGCGCACCTGGCAGCGTACAGTGCTGTCAGCAAGGTCCTCGGCGAGGACCTCGGTCTCGGTGTGACCTTCTTCTTCGAAGGTGAGGAGGAAGCCGGCTCGCCGACGTTCCGCACCTTCCTTGAGGAACACCAGGAGCTGCTGCGGGCAGATGTGATCGTCGTTGCCGACTCGAGCAACTGGAAGGTGGGCGTCCCGGCTCTGACCACCAGCCTGCGTGGCTTGGTGGATGGAACGTTCGAAGTCCGGGTTTTGGACCACGCTGTCCACTCGGGGATGTTTGGCGGACCGGTCCTGGATGCTCCCACGCTCTTGTCGCGCTTGATAGCGACTCTCCACGACGACGACGGCAACGTGGCGGTCGCCGGCTTGGCGGCCCGCGACGACGTTGCGGTCGACCTCACCGAGGCGGACTACCGCGCGGATGCGTCAGTGCTCGACGGCGTGCGGCTCGCCGGGAGCGGCACGATCGGTTCGCGCCTGTGGACCAAGCCGGCCTTGTCCATCATCGGTATGGACGTCCCGGCGGTGGATGTCGCATCCAATACCTTGATTCCCGCGGCCCGGGCGAAGTTCAGCATGCGCCTCGCGCCGGGTCAGGACCCCGAAGCCGCCATGGACGCCCTGAAGCAGCATGTGGAATCGAACGCACCCTTCGGTGCCAGGGTGACCTTTACGCCGGGGGAGCGGGGTAACGCTTTTGCCACCGACACGACTTCCGGGGCCGCGAAGTTGGCTTTGTGGGCCTTGGAGGAGTCGTGGGGCGTCAAGCCCGTCGAGATGGGAATCGGCGGCTCCATCCCGTTCATCGCGGACCTCACGGAAATGTATCCTGACGTGCAGATCCTGGTGACAGGTGTGGAGGACCCTGACTCCCGTGCCCACAGCGCCAACGAATCCCTGCATATCGGAGACTTCCGCCATGCTGTGCTGGCCGAAGCCCTGATGCTTGCGCGTCTGAATGCCGAGGGGCTGGGCGCCTAGGACCCGTTCGGCCGGGAACAAGGAAATGCTGTCCGTGGTTACGTCAGGAGTTATAGCTAAGCGTCTGCGCGACGTAGCATTAGCTGTAACCCGTATGTAATTGGGTAAGGGCAGGCAGCGTCCCGGCGCCGCCGCCAGAAGCTTCATAAGAAGGTAGGCCAATGAGCACTGCAACCAACGAAAACAGCACCGGAACACAGGTCGTCGCCAACGACGAGCTGCCCACGCACGAGGTCAACCTGACCGACGTGGCGGCAGGCAAGGTCCGCAGCCTCCTCGAACAGGAAGGGCGCACCGACCTTCGGCTGCGCGTTGCAGTCCAGCCTGGCGGCTGCTCCGGCTTGATCTACCAGCTCTACTTTGACGAGCGGATACTCGACGGAGATGCTGTGCGGGATTACGACGGTGTTGAGGTCATCGTGGACAAGATGAGTGTCCCTTACCTCAGCGGCGCAAGCATCGACTTCGAGGACACCATTTCGAAGCAAGGCTTCACCATTGACAACCCGAACGCCGGCGGGTCTTGCGCCTGCGGTGATTCGTTTCACTGATGTGAGCCATCGCCGCATGTCGGCGCCACTTGCGGGGTGCTTTAAACGCATCCGGAGCCACGGCGCTGACATGTGCGCGAAAACCGCCTGATAGCGGTAAGCTCTACATCGGGTAGTAAAACTTTTAGTGTGCCCGGTGAGCCTTCGGCCTGCCGGGAGACAGCAACAAGAGGAAGGGCCGTCTGTGAGTTCGCAGAACCGAACCGGCAGCCGACGCATAAAGATCACCTCGATCACTGGCTTGGCACTCGCCGGCGCGTTGGTTTTGACCGGATGTTCACCAGAGGTAGAGAAGGGTTGGCTGCCTACAGAACGCGGCACCACCAACCACACTGACCGGATCATGGACCTCTGGGTCAACTCATGGATCGCCGCCTTGGCAGTCGGTATCATCACGTGGGGCCTCCTGGTCTGGTGCATCATTGCTTACCGTCGCCGCAAGGGCACCACGGGATTCCCCAAGCAGCTCAGCTACAACCTGCCGCTCGAGGTCTTTTACTTGACCATTCCGCTGTTCATGGTTCTGGTGTTCTTCTACTTCACCGACCAGGACCAGCGCGCGATTGATGACCGCTCACAGCCGGCCGACGTCGTCGTTGATGTCCGCGGCAAGCAGTGGGCATGGGACTTCAACTACAAGCAGGGCCAGGTCATCACCGAGGACCTCCACGAGGCCGGCGTCCAGGCGCACCTGACCGGCAACGAGGTCGACAAGGAACTGCTCCCTACGCTGTACTTGCCGGTCAACAAGTCCGTTGACCTGGAACTGAACTCCCGCGATGTCATCCACTCGTTCTGGGTCCCCGCGTTCCTCCAGAAGCGCGACATGATCCCGGGCAAAACCAACTACATCCGGTTCACCCCGACGAAGGAAGGCACCTTCGATGGCAAGTGTGCTGAACTTTGCGGTGAATACCACTCCGAAATGCTTTTCCGCGTCAAGGTTGTCTCCGAGTCTGAGTTCAAGGCCCACATGGACAAGCTCCGCCAGGATGGCAACACGGGCCTGCTCGGTGCGGAATACGACCGCAATCCGAACCTGAACGAAAAGTAAGGGGAGCGACGTGGCTACTTACACTCAATCCGCCGGGACCCTCGAGGCTCCCGTAGTTCCTAAATCCAAGGGGCGCATCGTCGTCAACTGGATCACCTCCACGGACCACAAGACCATCGGGTACATGTACCTGATCGCGTCGTTCGTTTTCTTCTGCCTCGGTGGCGTCATGGCGCTGCTGATCCGTGCAGAACTGTTCGAACCCGGTATGCAGATCCTGCAGACCAAAGAGCAGTACAACCAGATGTTCACGATGCACGGCACCGTGATGCTGCTGATGTTCGCAACGCCTCTGTTCGCCGGCTTCGCCAACGTGATCATGCCGTTGCAGATCGGTGCACCGGATGTTGCGTTCCCCCGCCTGAACGCTTTGGCTTTCTGGTTCTTCTTGTTCGGCTCCACCATTGCAGTCTCCGGCTTCATCACCCCGCAGGGTGCGGCAAGCTTTGGTTGGTTCGCCTACGCGCCGTTGTCGAACACGACATTCAGCCCTGGCGTCGGTGGAGACTTGTGGGTCTTCGGACTTGCGCTCTCCGGTTTCGGAACCATCCTTGGTGCCGTCAACTTCATCACCACCATCATCTGCATGCGTGCCCCGGGCATGACCATGTGGCGTATGCCGATCTTCACCTGGAACACGCTGGTGACGGCAATCCTGGTCCTCATGGCGTTCCCGCCGCTGGCTGCAGCTCTGTTTGCCCTTGGCGCCGACCGCCGCTTCGGTGCGCACATCTTTGATCCCGAAAACGGCGGTGCCGTCCTCTGGCAGCACCTGTTCTGGTTCTTCGGCCACCCCGAGGTGTACATCATCGCCCTGCCGTTCTTCGGCATCGTCTCCGAGATCTTCCCGGTCTTCAGCCGCAAGCCGATCTTCGGTTACAAGGGCCTGGTTTATGCAACCATTGCCATCGCCGCTCTGTCCGTGACGGTGTGGGCCCACCACATGTACGTCACCGGCTCGGTGCTGCTGCCGTTCTTCGCCTTCATGACTATGTTGATCGCAGTTCCGACGGGCGTGAAGTTCTTCAACTGGATCGGTACGCTGTGGCAGGGATCCATCACGTTTGAGACCCCCATGCTGTGGAGCATCGGCTTCCTGGTGACCTTCCTCTTCGGTGGTTTGACCGGCATCATCCTGGCTTCACCGCCGCTGGACTTCCACGTATCCGACTCCTACTTCGTGGTGGCGCACTTCCACTACGTCGTGTTCGGCACGGTCGTGTTCGCAATGTTCGCGGGCTTCTACTTCTGGTGGCCCAAGTGGACCGGCAAGATGCTGAACGAGCGACTCGGAAAGATTCACTTCTGGCTGCTGTTCCTCGGTTTCCACGGCACGTTCCTTATCCAGCACTGGCTCGGTGTTGAGGGTATGCCGCGCCGTTACGCCGACTACATGCCGCAGGATAACTTCACGTGGATGAACCAGTTCTCCACCATCTCCTCCTTCGTCCTGGGTGCCTCACTCCTGCCGTTCTTCTGGAACGTCTACATCACGTGGCGCAGCAACAAGAAGGTTGAAGTGGATGACCCGTGGGGCTTTGGTGCGTCGCTGGAATGGGCAACCTCTTGCCCGCCGCCGCGCCACAACTTCACCTCCTTGCCCCGTATCCGCTCCGAACGCCCGGCCCTGGATCTCCACCACCCGGAGTTGGCCCAGGTGCACACCGCCGAGGCTCCGTCACCCGCAGCAGCAGTCTTGGGTAACGCCGACCAGAGGGACGTCAGCAAATGAAAATTGAATCGTGGCTCTTCGGAGCCGGAGTCTTCTTCTTCGTGCCAGTAGCCATCGCTTATGGCTTCCTCACCGAATGGTCGGAGTGGGTCGGCGTTCTCGGCATCCTCCTGGTCGGTGGCCTCGCAGGCATGATCGGCGCCTACCTTGGCTTCACCGGCAAGCGCATCGGCATGCGCCCGGAGGACCGTCCTGATGCAGAGATCCACGAAGGCGCAGGCGAGCAGGGACACTTCAGCCCCTGGAGCTGGTGGCCCCTGGTACTCGGTCTGTCCTGCGCTGGCGGATTCCTCGGCCTGGCCGTTGGTTTCTGGGTCACCTACGTGGCCGGTGGCCTGGCGCTTGTCGCACTCGTTGGCTGGGTCTTTGAGTACAGCCGCGGCGACCACGCCCACTAGTTAGTCAGTACGAAAAGGATGGGCCCCACCGAAAGGTGGAGCCCATCCTTTTTTGTTCCATTTAGGATCTGATTCGTGAATCCGGCCGACGCCGGATTCGCGGTTGGCCGTTCAGTGGGCCTCTGGGGCCTCCAGGACGGAGGAAAGGGCTGCCAAGGCATTCTTGGCCTCTGAGATGGTTTGCTGGTCCGTCAGGGCCTCAGGAGCGACCTCCAGGAAGACCTCGCAGCCGTGTTCGAAGTCTTCCGTCATGACTTCGAGCAGCGAGCGGGCGTCGACCGGATGTCCGTCAGCTTTTCGGATGGTTACCGGAAGCCCCGTCTCCGTGACGGCGCGTACGAAGACTGCCGCCGCCCGGGCGTGCAGGCCGATCTCTGCGGCGACCGATGCTTTGTGCTGCGGCAAGCCAGCTCCTTTGCTAGGGCGGTTACCCCGCCGAAAAATGATCCTTACAAGCGTAGCGGCCAGCGCCCAACGCCTAACAACTCGGGTCCTCGCTGGTCTAGACCTGAGGTGTTCCTGAATTATCCTAGAACCATGACTTACATGGCGGGCTACTGTCGTGGCTGACGCAGCTGATATTGCCGGCGAGATCGACCGCTCCAGCAGTACGCCCATCTACATCCAGCTCCGTGAGATCCTGCGAACTTTTATTGGACAGTCCTGTCCGCCTGGGTCGGCCCTGCCGTCCGAGCGGGATCTCTCGGAGCGTTTCGGGCTCGCCCGGATGACGGTCCGCCAGGCGATTGATGCCCTGGTTGGAGAGGAAGTCATTGAGCGCGTCGTGGGCTTGGGGACGTTCGTAAAGAAGCCGAAGCTTGATCTGCAGGTGAAGCTGACGTCGTACAGCGAGGAAATGCAGCGTCGAGGCATGGTGCCTGCTGCCAAAGTCCTCAGTTTCGAACAGATTGCGGCCAGTGCCTTTCTGGCACGCGAACTTCAGCTGGACGAAGGAACGCCCTTGGTGCGCTTCCGGAGGCTTCTGTTGGCCGATAACGAGCCAATGAGCGTGGATGAGAACTTCATCCCGGCGCACCGCGTCCCCGGGCTTCTCGACGAGGCGCCTCCCACGTCCCTCTACAACGTCCTGAGCGAGCGGTACGGCCTGGTCATGGAGTGGGGGGAGGACATGATCGAAGCCACCGCAGCGTCTCCATCGACTGCCAGGCTGCTCAACGTCGACGTGGGTTCCCCGCTGCTGAAGATACAGCGGCACGCATTCGTCGCCCGGGCCATGGTGGACTACTCGGTGTCCTACTACCGTGCCGACCGGTACAAGCTCTGGATTCCCCTGCAGCGCCCTGGTGTGCGTCCAACGCGGAACTATGCCTCGGGGTACCGGACGCAGTAGCACGGCTCTCGGAGGGCCTGGGGTTGCCGTGTCCGATTCGCCTCGTTCAGGCAGGCCTTGCGGCTGAACAGCACAAGACAAGAGAGGGGCCCAGTCCATTTGGACTGGGCCCCTCTCTTGTTGAGTTCAGAGCTGTTAGTGGCTCAGGCTCTTCTGCTCGTCGCTTGCTGCGATGGCCTCGTGGTGGCCATGCGAGTGGGCTGCTTCGAGTTCCGCGGGAGTTGCCGGAGCAACGCGGTCTTCGAAGAACCAGCGGGACAGCGCTGCACGGCGCTTTTCCTTACGGGTCACTACGCCATGCTCGTTCGGCTGTGCCGGCAGGGGAGCCGGCGACTCGAAGCCGACAAGCTTGTAGCGCTTGTACTCGTCCAAAGGTGCGTGGACCTCAATGAACTCACCGTGCGGGAGACGTACGATGCGTCCGGTTTCGCGGCCGTGGAGGGCAATCTCTCGGTCCTTGCGCTGGAGGGCCAGTGCGATGCGCTTGGTGACGATGAAGGCGATGACCGGGCCGATGAAGAACAGGGTCCGCAGCCAGTACGTCACGTCGTTCAGGGACACGTGGAAGTGGGTAGCGATGAGGTCCGAACCTGCAGCGGCCCACATGACGCAGTACCAGGTGAAGCCTGCGACGCCGATGGCCGTACGCGTGGGGGCGTTCCGGGGACGGTCGAGAACGTGGTGTTCCCGGTTGTCCTTGGTGACCCAGCGTTCGATCCACGGGTAGGTGAACAGGACGGTGAAGATGATTCCTGCCGGTACCAGGGCCGGAAGAAGCACGTTCAGCGTGAGCGTGTGTCCGAAGACGATCCACTCGAAGTGGAAGTTGTTCACCACGCCAGGCATGAGCCGGAGTGCGCCATCCACGAATCCGATGTACCAGTCAGGCTGGGTGCCTGCCGAAACGGGGGAGGGGTCGTAGGGGCCGTAGTTCCAGATCGGGTTGATGGTGAAGGCTGCCGCCATGAGCGCCAGGACACCGAACACGATGAAGAAGAAGCCGCCGGCCTTGGCTGCATACACCGGACCGAGGGGGTAACCGACGACGTTGCCGTCGTTGCGGCCCGGGCCAGGGTACTGGGTGTGCTTGTGCACAACCACCATGAACAAGTGGATCACGATCATCAGGAGGATCAGTGCAGGTACAAGCAGGATGTGCAGTACGTACAGACGGCCGATGATGGCCGTTCCTGGGAACTCCCCACCAAAGAGGAAGAAGGAGATGTAGGTACCAATGACCGGAATGGACTTGATCACGCCATCGATGATGCGCAGGCCGTTGCCGGAGAGCAGGTCATCGGGGAGGGAGTAACCGGTGAAGCCGGCAGCCATGGCCAGGATCAGCAGCACGCCACCAACAACCCAGTTCATTTCGCGGGGCTTGCGGAAGGCGCCCGTGAAGAAGACGCGCAGCATGTGCACACCGAGGGACGCCACGAACAGCAATGCTGCCCAGTGGTGCACCTGGCGCATGAACAGCCCGCCACGGACATCGAAGGAGATGTTCAGCGACGAGTTGTAGGCAACAGACATTTCGACGTTGTACAGCGGCGTGTAGGAACCCTGGTAGTGGGTTTCTGCCATGGACGGGTCGAAGAAGAAGGTCAGGAAGGTTCCCGACATCAGCAGGATGACGAAGGAGTACAGCGCCACCTCACCGAACATGAACGACCAGTGGTCGGGGAAGACCTTCCGGCCGAACTCACGCAGGATGCCGGAGCCGCCAACACGCTCGTCTACGAAGTTGGTGAAACTACCAACTTTGGTCTTCGGAACGAAGGGGGCTTCAGCTGTTGATGAGGCGCTCATGCTCGTCACGCTCCCAGTAACTCGGTCCTACAGGTTCTCTGAAGTCGCTGGTAGCGACGAGGTAGCCCTCAGCGTCAACTGCGATGGGCAGCTGCGGAAGCGGACGGCTGGCCGGTCCGAAGATGACCTTGCATTCCTGCGTGAGGTCAAAGGTGGACTGGTGGCAGGGGCACAGAAGGTGGTGGGTCTGCTGCTCGTAGAGAGCAACGGGGCAACCGACGTGCGTGCAGATCTTGGAGTAGGCAACGATTCCGTTGTAGCTCCAGTTTTCACGGCCCGCGGAGGGGTTCAGCGAGTTGGGGTCCAGGCGCATGAGGAGAACAACGGCCTTGGCCTTTTCGTTCAGCTTGCCCTCGTGGAGTTCATTGAGGCCTTCGGGGATGACGTGGAAGGCCGATCCGATGGTGACATCCGAGGCCTTGATGGGGGTGCCATCGGGGTCACGGGTCAGGCGCTTGAGCTTGCCACCCTCGGGAGCCCACATCGTGTGTGCAAGTGCCTTGTCCGGGCGCGGACCCAGGTCGCCGAAGATGGCGAGAGCAGGCAGGGGAGCCAAAGCGACAGCACCAAGAAGGGTGTTGCGGATCAGCGGACGGCGCTTGATGCCGGTCTCCTCGACGATGTCGTCGACGATGCGCACTGCAGCCTGACGGTCCTCTTCGGTGCGGATAGCGTGGCGTTCCTCGGACACTTCGTGATCGGGCATCAGGGCCTTGGCCCAGTGCACGATGCCGGTGCCGATACCAAGCATTGCGAAGGCAGTACCGAGACCCAGAAGGAGGTTCTGCGTGCGGATCGTTGCAATGGTGGTGTCGTCGCCAAGGTCGATGGCGAAGTACGCCACCAGGAAGACCAGCGTTCCGATGACGGAGGTGCCAAACAGAATGGCTACCTGACGCTCGGCGCGCTTTGCGGCTACCGGGTCCGTGTCAGCCAGGCGCAAACGATGCGGAGGAAGACCAGGATCCTGGAACTTCTCCACCTCATTCTGACCAGCCGTAGCTACGGTGCCCGAGTGGTTCGGACTGCCGTCACTATGGTTGCCCATAATTCGCCTCATCCTTCTCTCGTTGTCTCGACCGGGGCCGAGTTGTTTTCAGTTTCAAACTGCTGACTGTGCAGCAGAAGTTTTGTTGGTTCCCGATCAGGACGTGCGTGACGTCAGCCAGATCGTGAAGGCGATGATGACACCCAAACCGGCAACCCAAACGAACAGGCCTTCAGAGACCGGGCCGAGGGATCCGAGGTCCGCACCACCCGGTGAACCATTGGCTTCAATGGTCTTCAGGAAGGTGATGATGTCGCGCTTGTCTTCGGGGGTGACATTCGAGTCGTTGAAGACGGGCATGTTCTGGGGACCGGTAGCCATTGCCTCGTAGATGTGCTGCGAGGTGACATCTGCCAGGGCCGGAGCGAACTTACCCCGGGTCAGTGCACCGCCGGCCGCGGCGGCGTTGTGGCACATGGCGCAGTTGACGCGGAAGAGTTCTCCACCCTTCGCGGCGTCACCCTTTCCATCGAGCAGGTGCTCTTCCGGAATGGCCGGACCTGCACCCAGGGATGCGACATAGGCCGAGAGCTGCTTGGTCTGCTCTTCATTGAACTGGACGGGCTTCTTCTGGGCCTGCGGGCCGTTCATCTGCATGGGCATACGACCGGTACCAACCTGGAAGTCAACCGCGGCAGCGCCCACGCCGACCAGCGAGGGGCCGTCCTGGGTTCCGCTGGCCCCCATGCCATGGCAGGTGGCGCAGTTGGCGGCGAAAAGCTTGCCGCCCTGTTCTACGTCACTGGCGCTGTAGCTGGTGGTGTCGGCCTTGGCCTGGTTGACAGATGTGGCGACGGCGTAAAGCCCACCAGTGAGGAGGAGGCCCATCAGCAGCAGCGCAATTGCTGCCAATGGGTGACGTCGCTTCTGCGAGAGTGCCTTCACGTGGTGGTTCCTTTATTCGATCCTGCGTCGGCTCCGTGAGCCGCTTCTTGAAATTCTGCCTCTTGTAGAAAAAGAGTCAAGCCGGGCTTACTTGAGGACGTAGATGACCAGGAAGAGGCCAATCCAAACGACGTCGACGAAGTGCCAGTAGTACGAGGTGACGATTGCCGACGTCGCTTCAAAGTGTCCGAACTTCTTGGCCGCAAACGCACGACCGATGATGAAGAGGAAAGCGATCAGACCGCCGATGACGTGAAGGCCGTGGAAGCCCGTGGTCATGTAGAAGGCGGAGCCGTAGGCGTTGGAGGACAGGGAGACGTGCTCGGAGACGAGCATGGCGTATTCCGTGGTCTGGCCGGCTACGAAGAAGGCACCCATGATGAACGTGAGGGTGAACCATTCGGTCATGCCCCAGCGGGTGAACTGGAAGAGCCCACCGGTGCGGCGGGGTTCGAGCCGCTCGGCGGCAAAGACGCCCATCTGGCAAGTAAAGGAACTTGCCACCAGGACGATGGTGTTGACGAGCGCAAACGGGAAGTTGAGCTTGGCCGTCTCTTCGGCCCACATCAGTCCTGATGTGGAGCGAAGGGTGAAGTACATGGCAAAGAGGCCGGCGAAGAACATCAACTCACTGGACAGCCAAACAACGGTTCCAACAGAAACCAGGTTGGGGCGGTTCAGCGTCGGGTGCGCCGGGGTACTGGGGGCATGGGTCGCAGATGTCACAAGGACATTATGTCTGTAAAAGTCCAGAGTTCCCAATGCAAACCACCGATTCGGGAGACTTTTTCTACAAAGACGCGAAATCGCGCGGAAAAGTTCCCGGCGTGGTTCACATTGGTCATCGGCGTGGCTGGCTCGATAGCATCAGGGAGTGACTTCTCCGGCATCGGCACCTGCAGCCAGCAATACCTGGCCAGGGCTCATTTCAGCACTGATCAACGGCGACGACCTTGCGGTGGGCAACACAGAGTGGGCCATGAACACGATCATGTCCGGTGAAGCAACCCCATCGCAGATCGCCGGTTTCCTTGTAGCCCTCCGTGCCAAGGGCGAAACGGTGGAAGAGCTTGCTGGATTGGTTGAGGCCATGGTCCAGCACGCCAACCCGATTTCCATCTCGGGCGAAAAGCTCGACATTGTCGGAACCGGTGGGGACCGGCTCAACACCGTCAACATCTCGACGATGGCGGCCCTTGTTGCTGCCGGAGCCGGGGCCAAGGTTGTGAAACACGGAAACAGGGCTGCCTCGTCGACGTCCGGTTCGGCGGACGTGCTGGAGGCGCTCGGGGTTCGGCTGGACCTTTCCATCGAGCAAGTGGCGCGCAATGCTGAAGAGGCGGGTATCACGTTCTGCTTCGCCCAGGTTTTCCACCCGTCCTTCAGGCACACGGCTGTTCCCCGTCGCGAGCTTGCCGTTCCTACCGCCTTCAATTTCCTCGGGCCCATGACCAACCCTGCCCACGTGCAGGCATCGGCTGTGGGCGTGGCGAATGCGCGGATGGCGCCGCTTGTTGCAGGAGTCCTGGCCCGGCGGGGGAGCCGTGGCCTCGTATTCCGCGGTGACGACGGACTGGATGAGTTGACGCCTACCGGGCCGTCCACTGTTTGGGAGATCAGGGATGGTTCCGTGACGGAGCAGGTCTTTACTCCTGCGGAACTTGGGATCAAGCCGTCCACCGTGGCGGACCTTCGGGGCGGTGACGCCGCGGTGAATGCCGGCGTCGTTCGTGAAGTACTTGACGGCAAGGGCGGCCCGGTCAGGGACGCCGTGCTGCTTAACGCAGCCGCCGGCTTGGTGGCCTTCGATCTTCAGGCGGAGGGTAGCCTGCTGGAACGAATGCGCTCAGCGTTCGACAGGGCAACGATGTCAATTGAGTCCGGCAAGGCCGCCGAAGTGCTGGCGAAATGGATTGCCCTGAGCCAAAGCTGACGAGGCTTAGGCCTCGCGCCGGTACGACGCCCTGACGCTACGGGTTCAGGGTTTATTCAAAACCCAGTGCAAAGGCGGCATCGAGGTCGTGCTGCGAGTAGGCACGGAAAGCGATGTGCGTGGTGGTGTGGACCACCGAAGGCACCTTGGACAGGCGGTCGGCGATGACGTCGGCAAGATCTTCATGCTTGGAAACCCTGGCGACAGCAATAAGATCCCATTCGCCGGTGACTGAATAGACCTCACTGATGCCTTGGATGGCCGAAATTTGCTCGGCGGTTTCCGGGATGCGTGAGGCATCGGTCTTGATCAGGACAAAAGCGGTGATCACGTGGGGCCTTTCCGAAAAAAGCATCGTTGCGGACGGTTCCCAGCCTAGTGCATCCTCTGGTTCCCGGTCCGGATCACGCCCGGTGTTGCCGCTTGGTCGCGGCTCGACGGATGAGGGTGAACAATGCACGGAATCCGAGCAGGAAGACGCCCAGGCTGATCAACGCAACAATGATGAAGGGCAGCGCCACGGTTTGCCCCGTTGCGGCCCTGAGCAGCATCCCAACAGTCACGGCGCCCAGCCACACTGCCACACCCGAAGGCCAGATGGAGAAGGGTGCGCGCCACACCCTGAGGGCAAGCCAGCCGGCCAACGCGCCGACCAAAAAGGGCCAGGCGGTGATGAAGGCGCCGGAGATGATGTCGCCGCGGGCGTGGGCGTCCCGGCCGATCGCGGCAAAGACAAGAATCAGGACAAGATCCCCGGCGGCGGCCGCCAGCCAGGACTTAGTGGACGAAGACATGCATTTGACCCTATCGGGGACGCCGCGCAGGCGCGAAGTCGGCGCCCAATCCGCAGCGCGGCTTCAGTTATCCCCAAACCATGGGTAATCGATGTTGGCCCGTTGTGTGAGCGAACTCGCGGTACTAGCCTCTGATGGGGGACACGCGGTTCCCGTCGTCCTTCGAGGAGTGGCGCATGCAGAAGATCTCTACTTGTTTGTGGTTCGACGGCCAAGCGGCTGAGGCAGCACAGTTTTACACATCGATATTCGACAACTCTTCGATCGGTCCTGGCGTGCCTGGTCCGGATGGCAGCGCCCTCACGGTCGAGTTTGAGATCGAGGGCCGGCAGTTCATGGGTCTGAATGGAGGCCCACATTTCACGTTCAATGAGGCAGTTTCCTTGGTGGTGAACTGCGAATCCCAACAGGAGGTCGACCGATACTGGGAGGCTCTGCTTGTTGGGGGAGAGGAGAGCCAGTGCGGGTGGCTCAAGGATAAGTTTGGCCTTTCCTGGCAAATTGTTCCCACTGCCATGACCGGACTCCTGAACGGTCCGGACGCCGCGGGCTCGCAACGTGCCATGGAGGCCATGTTAAAAATGCGGAAACTCGACCTCGCCGTCCTGCAAAAGGCGTACGACGGCGACTGAAACTGTGGGGGAGGGCCGGCCGGTTGCCGGTGCCCGCGAGGCACGATGACGTGCATAAACACCAACAATAAAAGGAGAACTGACCACATGACTTCCCGCCTGAATCCCTACATCTCCTTCAGGGACAACGCCCGTGACGCGATCACTTTCTACGAGTCAGTGTTCGGCGGTGAGTTGAACATCAGCACCTTCGGCGATTACCAGGCCAGCCAGGATCCTGCCGAAGCCGACAAGGTGATGCACGCCATGCTTGTCTCGCCCAATGGCCTGACCATCATGGCCGCCGATACGCCGAACGGCATGGAGTACAACCCGGGAAACAACATTTCCGTATCGCTGAGCGGCGAATCTTCGGACGAAGCGGAACTTCGCGGCTACTGGGACAAGCTCGTCGACGGCGGAACGGTCACCATGCCGCTCGAAAGCGCACCGTGGGGGGATGTCTTTGGAATGTGCGTGGATAAGTTCGGCATAGCCTGGCTGGTGAACATCGCCGGAGCCCAGCAGCAAGGCTGAGCTAAGGCAAACTGACGCACAGCTCGAAAGCCCCGCCGGATGCTTCCGGCGGGGCTTTCGTGTGCCGTGAACACTCGGGCCGCTTACGAGCCTGAACCGCAAAAATCCTGCGTCCATCGCTGAAATTTCATCAAAAAGCTGCATTCCGACGTCATCCAGGCTCCTGGCGCCCTAGATTCAAGGACCCCTTGATAGAGCGCCCGAAGAGGAGCCATGCCCGCTGCTGCCTTGTCAGATACCGCAGTCATCCACGCGCAGCAGCCGCAGCGCGCATTGCCGCCTGAGCCGGTTGGCGAACGGCGGGGGAGCGGGCTGGAGGGCCAGGCTGCCGAGGCGGGCGACGATGTCCTGATTGCCCAGGTCCGGGCCAGCCAGCCTGCCGCGTTCGGAGAACTCTTCCACAGGTATGGCGGTATCGCGCTCTACGTCGCCATGAGGGAAGCGGATAATCCATCGGACGCCGAGGACATTGTGGGAGAAGCCTTCGCATCCGTCTTTCAGGCGCTGAAGGAAGGTGGCGGCCCGAGGCAATCGTTCAGGGGCTATCTTTTGAGCATCGTCCGACGGATGGCGCATCGTCGAAACATCCAGGCCCGGCGTGCGTGCCCAATGAGATTTCCCTTGCCCGAGGACATCGGGAACAACCATTCCGGGCTGGAAGTCGATGAGACCGCCGTGCTGATCCAAGTATTGCGTTCCCTGCCGCATCGCTGGCAGTCGGTGCTCTGGTTCAGCGAGGTGGAAGCCATGAAGCCGGCCCAGATCGCCGAGCTGATGGGGATTACCCCGAATGCTGTCTCAGCCTTGTCCGTTCGGGCGCGGAAAGCCTTACGGAGGGCTTACCTCGAAGCCTCTGTGATGCCGTGATGGGGGTGGGCCTCCAAAACGCTAGTTGACATAATGTAGATTATCGGCGTTTGAGTGGGACGAGTAGAAGTAGATGAGAGAACTGGTCCCAATTAGCCTTTTAGTGTTTGCGCAGGTCAGGCGGTTGTAGTGAGACCTCGACGCCGACTGGTATGAACGCGTCTATGCGCGCGATGCTGCGGTGCAGCAACGTAATCTCTCATTAAGTGAGAGATTTTTGCGTATAGTTTGATTAGTGAGTATTGAACCTGGGCGGATTCCGGCCTTTCTGACCAACGTCAATGTCGGGCTGCTGCGTGCCGAGGATCGTGTTTTCGAGGCGATGTTGGATGGCTGGCGTGCGCAGATGCTGGCGCGCGGCCTGTCGACGTCGTACATCAAAAGCTCGTGCGGGACAGTCCAGCGGTTCCAGGAGCACGCCAATGAGTATCCGTGGACGTGGACGGCCCATCATGTGGACGAGTTCCTGGCGGACCGGCGCAGCTCAGAGAAGGGTCTGGCGCTGTCGACGCTGAGGGCTAATTCCGGGGCTATCAGGGCGTTTTGCTCCTACCTGACGGACGGGCGTTACGGCTGGGCGTCGTTCTGCGAACGGGTCTTTTCAGACATTCCGGTGCAGGTGGTCTTCGAGTGGAACTCACCCCGTCATACGACCGATGATGCCGTGCCGGCGCGGCGCCGGGCCTTCACTCGGACCGAACTGCAGACCTTCTTTGACGCCGCAGATGACCTGGTCGACACCGAGTTCGCCAAGGGTTCAAAGCGTTGGCTGCCGGCGCTGAGGGACTCGACGGCGTTCAAGGTCGCTTACGCCTACGGGCTGCGCCGGCGTGAACTGGTGATGCTCGAGTACGTCGATTTCGGCCCGAACCCGCACGTCGAGCAGTTCGGCCGTTTCGGGGCGCTCCAGGTGCGCTGGGCCAAGGGAACCAAGGGCTCAGGGCCCCGGCGCCGGACCGTGCTCACCGTCCCGGAATTCGACTGGGTGGTGGGGCTCCTCGAGTACTGGCTCTCCCCTGACGGCCGCAAGCGATTCCCGACCGCTGACCGGTCCGCCAGTCTCTGGCCGTCGGAGCGCTCAGGCTCGACTGTTTACCGCAACTTCGACCGTTCTTTCCAGCGGGTGCGGAAGATCGCCGGGCTCCCGGAAGAACTGACCCTGCACACGCTGAGGCACTCCTACGTGACGCACCTGATTGAAGCCGGTTACGACCCGCTGTTTATCCAGCAGCAAGTCGGACACAACTACTCCTCCACCACGGCCCTCTATACTTCCGTGTCGGCGGACTTCAAACAGAAGACCATCCAGAAAATGATCGCCCAGCGGCTACGCACGGGCGACGGCGAGGGGAACAGCCATGGCTGAACAGCGACGGATCGGCTACCGCTGGAACCTCCGGCAGCTCATGGCCCAACGAAACCTCTGGAAAACCACCGAGCTGCTCCCCCTGCTCAAGGCCCGGGGCATCAACCTCTCCAACGCCCAGGTCCACCGGCTCGTCACTGGAACACCCGAGCGCATTCCCGCCCAGACCTTCGCCGCCCTCTGCGACATCCTCGAGTGCACGCCCAACGACCTGTTCGAGCCCTTCGTGCAGATGCGCGCCGCCAAGACCGCGAACGCCCCAAAGCGGCCAGAAGACCTGGGCATCACTCCCGGTGCGCCAATTGCCCGCCGGATCCGGGTTCTGCCACCGGACGAAGATGACTAGGCCCCGTAAAGCCGGCGACCCCGCAAAATGGCCTGAAGCCTGCGCCCGCTGCGCCGAACACCATCAAATCGCAGTTCGCTGGCCCGACGGCGGAATCTGCGGCTACTGCTACCAACAGGCCAAAAGAACTCGCGGCAGCTGCGCCTGCGGCCACGAGGGAGTCTTGCCCGGCCGCGTCGACACCCTGCCGGCCTGCCGGAAATGCTCCGGCGTCCACCTCAACGTCGACTGCATCTCATGCGGCAAAGAAGACGAACTACACTCAGGCAACCGATGCTGGTCATGCATCCTTGCCCTGACCGTTGACCGGATCCTCAGCACGCCGGACAACCGGCCGCCCTCCCCCGAACTCCGGGCAGTTGGAACCGCTCTGAAGTCCATGAAACGCGCCAACAGCGGACTCACCTGGATCCAGCAACCACACGTCACCGAATTCCTCCAACAACTCGCCACCGAGCCTGCGATTACCCACGCCCGCCTCGACCAACTCCCGGCATCACGCACCCGCGAATACGTCCGCGGACTCATGGTCGAACACAATGCACTGCCGCGACGAGATGAACTCAGTGCAAAGTTTAGCGACTGGGCCGAGCAGGCCCTCGACCGGATCACCAGCCCCAGCCACCGCGACATCACCCGCCGATACATCCGCTGGCACCACCAGCGCCGCATGAATCAGATGGACGAAGTCACCCGAGGAACGTTCCTGCGGGCCAAACAAGCAGTCACCGTCGCCATCGACCTGCAGAACTGGCTCAGCGAACAAGGCATCGAACTCGCCGAAGTGAACCAGGCACACCTGGACCGATGGCAGGCAGAAGGCCCCACGACGCGAGGCATCGCATCACGATTCCTCGACTGGGCAATCAGGACCAACCTCATCGATCCCTCCCTGAAACTGCAGCCCCACCGCCGCGGCACCAGCCCGCGGCTCGACGCCGCCGCCCAGACTGAACTCGTCACCAATCTCAGCCGCACTGCCGACATGAACCCGAGAGACCGCGCAGCAGCCATTCTCATCCTGGTCTTCGGCCAGCAAGTCTCGGACATCGCCAAACTGACCTGGGACAACGTCACCGTGACAGAGGAACTCGTCACCATTACCCTCGGAACCGTCAAAATCGCACTTACGCCACCGCTCGACGAGCCCTGGCGCGAACTCGCAGCCACCCCAACCCATCACCAAACAGCAGCGCACCCCAAAAGCAACTGGGTATTCCGCGGCGGCTCACCCGGCCAGCACATCCAAGCCTCAACCCTCACCCAACGACTGAGCACGGCCTTCAGCAGTCGCGCAGCCAGGCTCGGAACCCTCCACGAACTCACCAAACTCGCCCCCGTGGCCATCATCGCCGAAGCCCTCGGCTACTCCCCGGCCACAATCGACCGCCACGCCATCGATTCGTCAGCCAACTACGCCCAATACATAAATTCGCTCAGCACGACCAAAGGTCATGTCCACCGGCCGTCTGCCAGATCAGACCAAAAGTCAACGCGGTGAGTCGGAGTCTTCAGATCTGAGTCCCGAAAAAACTCGGCAGCGAAGTATGCAGCTAGATCGCTGCCGTAATAGATCACGTCGGTTTGGTGCACGGAAAAACAGGACTTCCTGCCGGCGCCGGCGCGCCAGGGAGATACCGGTGTGAGTAAATCGGAATCAACGTCGGCACTAGCCGCATCTGCTCGCGCGCTACCTGCAAAGCCGCAGCCGTTTCACTTGGCCTTTCGCCCCATTCATCAGGCCAGAAAGCATTCTGCTCAACGCCAAACAGGGCTCCCTCCAGTGGCCAGTTGAGCCGCTGCCGAATCTCGTCAGGCTCCCCCAACGAATCAACCCATCCAGGGCCCATCGGCGTCGCCAGACTCAACAGCCCCACATGATCAGGGCTGAATCTGAAGCCGAAGTGTTGCTCGACCTCGGCGACCTCGGCATTAGTTAGACCCGGACCCAACGGAATACGCGCCTCGTAAAGCGTTTCAATGGCTGCCTCAACGATAGAAGTCACGCCAGAATCATGTCACCGAATCGTCCCACATCAACACGTCCCGCTGCCAGTGAAACCACGGGAGTAGAAGTAGCTGCTAGGACTCCAATTCCCTGAAGAATTGGGCGTTTCCAAACGTCACCTGCCATGCCTCAGGCGATGTCCTCGCTGCCTGAACTGGTCGCGCACGGAAGCTTACGTAAACTGGTGGCCACGGCGTCAACGAGAAGCAGGTGCAGCATTGAGGGAAAAAGACGTGGTCGAGGCATCCGGCAGCCTCCGGCTGGCCGCTGGTGAGCTCGCCGAACTCAGTGGCCGGCTTGACCGGCCCTCCGGAAGCGGCCAGGTCTTGGGCGCCCTGATGGACACGCAGCGCTCCATTGAGCATGTGCTGCGTGAACTCGCCCAATGGCACCAGGGCGCCATGCCGGGAGTCCACTTCGCGGAACACCACGACGAAAGCGTCTCCGGCGTCTCCCTAGTGGTTGAACAGCTCGACCTTGCGGTCCAGCAGGCGGCAGCGATGCAGGAGACACTCAGTCTGGCTTACGAAGGCAGCGGCGCTGTGCGCTGGTTCGATGAAGAGCAGGAGTCATCAGCCCAACCGGTTCTTCCGAGCTGATTCCGAGCTAGACGTGCACTGATAGTCATCGCCCTGTCCGGACCAGCACCAGTCATGCATCAGACCACTCCGGGGTTCTGTGCATCAGTGCAAAACGGTACTGGTGTTCCTGCCGCGCAACTCGTCCCACACGAACACGTCCCGCTACCAGTTTAGGAGAGTCCGTGGAAGTGGCTCTCAAGCCCCGACATAGGCAGCCAGATGCTTGCCGGTCAGTGTCGCTTTGCCTGCCACCAGCTCGGCCGGAGTTCCAGCGAAAACTATCTTGCCGCCGTCGTGCCCGGCGCCGGGTCCGAGGTCGATGATCCAGTCGGCGTGAGCCATGACCGCCTGATGGTGCTCGATCACAATGACCGACTTTCCGGACTCGACCAGACGATCCAGCATGCCCAGCAGGTTCTGGACGTCAGCCAGGTGCAGGCCCGTTGTGGGCTCGTCCAGGATGTAGATCTCGCCCTTCTCCGACATTTGCGTGGCAAGCTTCAGCCGTTGCCGCTCACCACCGGACAACGTGGTCAACGGCTGGCCCAGTGTCAGATAGCCGAGTCCGACGTCGGCGAGGCGGTCCAGGATTTTGTGGGCGGCAGGCGTGCGCGCGTCGCCGTCGCTGAAGAAAACCTCAGCTTCGTTCACAGACATTGCAAGCACTTCTGCAATATTGCGCCCACCCAGCTTGTATTCAAGAACCGATGCCTGAAAGCGCTTTCCCTCGCATTCTTCGCAGGTGGATTCCACGGTGGCCATGACGCCCAGATCCGTGTAGATAATGCCCGCACCGTTGCAGGTGGGGCACGCGCCTTCGGAGTTCGAACTGAAGAGTGCCGGCTTCACGCCGTTTTCCTTGGCGAATGCCTTCCGGATCGGCTCGAGAAGACCGGTGTAGGTGGCAGGGTTGCTCCTGCGGGAACCCCGGATGGCACCTTGGTCAATCACCAGCACGCCATCACGTTTGGCGACTGAACCGTGAACCAGTGAGCTCTTCCCGGAGCCGGCAACGCCGGTCAGGACGCACAGAACGCCCAAGGGAATGTCCACATCCACATTCTTAAGGTTATTGGTGGCGGCGCCCCGCACTTCCAACTGACCGGTCGCTGTCCGGACCTGGGTCTTGAGTGACGCACGGTCATCAAGGTGGCGCCCGGTGATGGTGCCGCTCCCCCGCAGTCCGTCCAGGTCCCCTTCGAAGCAGACTGCGCCGCCACCGCTTCCAGCGCCCGGGCCGAGGTCGATGATGTGGTCCGCGATGGCGATGGTTTCCGGCTTGTGCTCGACCACAAGAACGGTGTTTCCTTTGTCCCGCAGCTGGAGCAGCAGCTGGTTCATGCGCTCGATGTCGTGCGGGTGCAGCCCGATGGTAGGTTCGTCGAACACATAGGTGATGTCGGTCAAGGACGAGCCGAGATGGCGGATCATCTTGGTGCGCTGGGCCTCTCCCCCGGACAGCGTCCCCGCAGGTCGGTCGAGAGACAGGTAGCCCAGGCCAATGTCGGCAAAGGAGTCCAGAAGATGCTGGAGGCCCTTGAGCAGCGGTGCCACTGAGGGCTCATCCAGTTGGCGGATCCAATCGGTGAGGTCGCTGATCTGCATGGTGCAGACATCGGCAATGCTCTTGCCCTTGATCTTGGAAGACCGGGCCTCCGGACTCAGCCTGGTGCCCTCACACTCGGGACACGTGGTGAACGTGATCGCCCGCTCAACAAAAGCCCGGACGTGGGGTTGCAAGGCATCGACGTCTTTGGAAAGCATCGATTTCTGGATCTTGGGAATGACGCCCTCGTAGGTCAGGTTGATTCCCTCCACCTTGACCTTGGTGGGCTCCCGGTAGAGGAGATCGTGGAGTTCCTTCTTGGTGAACTTGGCGATCGGCTTGTCCATGTTGAAGTAGCCGGTGCCGCTGAAGATGCGTCCGTACCAGCCGTCCATGCTGTAGCCGGGGATGGTAAGGGCGCCTTCGCTGAGCGATTTGCTGTCATCGTAAAGCGCAGTCAGATCGAAGTCGCTGACTGATCCCATGCCTTCGCAGCGCGAGCACATCCCACCCAGCCGGTTGAAGGTGGCCTTCTCGGTCTTGGTCTTCCCCTCGCCGCGCTCCACGGTGATTGCTCCGCTGGCCTTCACCGTGGGGACATTGAAGGAATAAGCGTTCGGGGACCCAATGTGTGGCTGGCCGAGGCGGCTGAACAGAATACGAAGCATGGCGTTTGCGTCCGTGGCGGTCCCTACCGTCGAGCGGGGGTTGGAACCCATCCGCTCCTGGTCGACGATGATCGCCGTCGTGAGTCCTTCCAGCACGTCCACGTCGGGCCGTGACAGGGACGGCATGAATCCTTGGACAAAGGCGCTGTAGGTCTCGTTGATCATCCGCTGCGACTCGGCTGCAATGGTGGCAAAAACAAGCGAACTCTTGCCGGACCCCGACACCCCAGTGAACACGGTGAGCCGACGTTTCGGGATTTCGATGCTGACGTTTTTGAGGTTGTTCTCACGTGCGCCCTGAACCCGGATGAGGTCGTGGGTATCGGCAACGTGCAGCGCAGGAGATTGTGTATCCGAACCGGCAGCAATAGTCATGGTTTCTCCGTCCCTTGGGCGGCGCTGCCCAACAGTCCCCCGTCGGCGTCGCCTGGCTCTGGTTGACCACCCTCGGTCAATACGATTGATTCTGCCATTGTCTTCCCGGCTTTACTCACTAAGAATGAAGCATGCCGGTATACATGAGGTCCCTCGAAACCGCCGTTCCGCCAACCATCCTTGTCCAGCAGCAAGCCCGTGAGGTTTTCGCCTCCCAACCTGGGTTGACGCGCCTGGGAACCCGGCTCGTCACGACGTGTTTTGATTCGGCCGCCATCGATACGCGCTTCACGGCCGTGGAAGAGCTGAGCCTCGACGCGCATCCTGAAAACCCGAAGTTCTTCGACCCACGCACCAACAAGGTCTTGAGCCCGAGCACCAAAGTCCGCAACGAAATTTTTGCCACCGAAGCCACCAAACTGTTCATCGAGGCTGGCAAAACAGCGGTGGCCCATGCTCAAGGCGTGGATCTTGATGACATCACGCATGTGATCACGGTGTCCTGTACGGGATTCTTCAATCCCGGTCCCGACTACAAGGTGGTCAGGGCCTTGGGCCTGAATCCGGCGGTGCAGCGTTACCACCTTGGGTTCATGGGCTGTTATGCGGCCTTCCCGGCCATGAAAGCTGCAAAGCAGTTCTGCGTGGCGGATCCTGCAGCGGTGGTCCTGGTGATTTGTGTGGAACTTTGTTCCCTCCACGTCAGGACATCCAATGATCCGGACACCATCATGGGCTCCGCCATTTTCGGAGACGGCGCGGCCGCGGCAATCATCACCGCCAAGGAACCCGAGGGTGACGAACCGGTGATTCGCCTGGATCACTTCGAAACAGTGCTGACGCCGGTTGGCGAGGAAGCCATGGCATGGAACATCGGCGACGAGGGATTTGAAATGGTCCTCGGCTCTTACGTGCCGCACATTATCGAGGAACACATCACAGGTGCATTGGAGCCCCTGCTGGCCAAGGAGCCCGAGCTCGCAGGCGTGCCCTACCGGGACATCGCCCACTGGGCCATCCATCCCGGCGGACGGAGCATCCTGGACAAGGTTGAGTCAAAGCTGGAACTGACCCAGGAGCAGCTGGTACCGGCCAGGGAGACGCTGCGGGAATTCGGCAACATGAGCAGTGCCACGGTCCTGTTCGTCCTGAAGTACATGCTGGGACAGGCCGCCAGTGAACGGGAAGAGCGGATCTGCTCCATGGCCTTCGGCCCCGGCCTCACGGTGGAGACCGGCCTTTTCACCCTGGTCTCCCCCGCTCTGTGAGTCCTTGGGGGTCCCTGAGCGAGAGGGACCTTGTCAGCATCGAGGACATGGACGACCCCGACTGTGACCCACTGCTGCTCAACAGGACATATGCTCGGTTTCCCGTGGTCAACAGGCTCCTTTCGCGATGGCGGCGGACCTATGAACGCCGCCTCCGTCCGCTCTTGGCCGAAACCGGGCGCGCGACATTGCTGGACATTGGAAGTGGCAGTGGTGACGTGGCCCGCAGCCTGGGCCGGTGGGCGCGGCGGGATGGCTTCGTGTTGGAAGTGACTGCGATAGATCCGGACTCCCGGGCCCATGCTTTTGCGACTGGCTTAAACCCCGTGGAGGGAGTGTCATACCGAAAGGCTCACAGCTCAGAGCTGGTTGCGGAAGGAGCGGCTTTCGACGTCGTAATTTCCAACCATATCCTTCACCACCTGGACTCAGGGCAGTTCGCTGGAGTCCTGCGCGATTCCGAATTGCTCGCCGGGCGTCTAGTTCTTCACAATGACTTGGCACGGAGCAACGTCTCCTACCTTCTGTTCATGGCGGGCTTCTGGCCCTTGGGGTGGGGTTCCTACATTGTGAAAGACGGCCTGCTGTCCATCAGGCGCAGTTACACATTGCCGGAACTAAGATCCGTCATACCGCCCGGCTGGCGGGCTGAGCGAAACGGCCCTTGGCACAACATGCTCATCCACGAGCACCGCGGATCGGGGAAGCAGGATCGTGCTTGACGTCGTCGTTGTTGGAGCGGGTCCAGTAGGCCTCTTCATGGGCTTGCGGCTACTCCAGGGTGGCCACAGGGTCCGTATCCTCGAACGCCGGAACAGCAGAAGCATGCGCTCACGCGCGATCGGAATCCATCCACCGGCCCTTGCGGAGTTGGCATGCGCCGGCGTTGCACACGAGCTTGTTTCCGCCGGAGTCCATATCACGAAGGGTGTCGCCTACAGCCGGCGGCGCAAAGTTGCCGAACTGCCCTTCGCCAGCGATCCCGCCTATCCGTTCATCCTGGCAGTCCCCCAGACCATCACCGAGAAGGTCTTGGAGGACGCCGTGCTCCGACTGGATGGATCCGCGATTGCCCGGGGTATCGAGGTCCTGGAGGTCTGCGACGAAGGCGCCAACGTGCGTGTCGTTGCCCTTTCAAAGGAGGGCAACCAGGAGTTAACCGCGCAGCTGGCGATCGTTGCGGATGGGGCCCACTCTTCCCTCCGATGCCGCTTCGCCCCAAACGTTTCTCCAAGGAGCTACCCGGACGCGTACCTCATGGGCGACTTCCCCGACAGCACCGGCCATGGCGCAGATGCGGTGCTCTATCTGGAACCCGCTGGAATTGTCGAGTCCTTTCCGCTGCCCGGAGGCGTCCGGAGATGGGTGGTACGGCTTGGTGCACCAGCCAGAGGCGCGACGGCGGATGGTCTGGCCAGGTTGGTCGAGTCACGAACGGGTGAGGTACTGGAGCCGGCGGGCAATACGATGCTCAGTGCCTTTGAGGTGCAGTCGCGGTTGCTTCCACGGATGGTCCACGGGCGGGTGGTGATGCTCGGAGACGCCGCCCACGAGATCAGCCCCATCGGCGGGCAGGGCATGAACCTGGGGTGGCTGGACGCAGCGGCCCTGTCGCCGATCATCGACGCCTCCTTGGCAGGAACAGACGTTGGGGCGCTGCTGCAGGACTTTGAGAAGACCCGGAGGAAGGCTGCGGTCCGCGCGTCGCGGCAGGCCGGCCTGAACATGGCCTTGGGCAGACCACTTCCGCCGGCCGCCATGACAGTGAGGAACAGACTCTTCGCCGGCCTGCTGGGGATGCCTGGTGTTACGCAGCTCGTGGAGCGGCGCTTCACCATGCGGTAGCTATTCGGGCACGGTGTAGTAGCAGTCGTAGGTGTCCTGGCTGATGATCAGGCCATCCCGCAGCTGGAAGACTGCTGTGCTCCGTGCGCGGATGGTGTCACCACGGTCCCAATGCGGAAGGTCCAGAAGCAGCGTGGCCGACCAGTTCATCTCCAGCACCACACGGTCATCCTGGCAGGTGGTGCGGACGACCTCAAAGCGTTGGTCGGCCACGATGTCCTGGCTGTCGTCAGCGCCCGACAGGGTTTCGGCAAGATTCCGGGTGGAGCCGGTCTTGGACAGGGCATGGGGCCATTCCGTGAGCTGGAAGTCCTCAGCCAGGAAAGGCCGCAGTTCGGCTGAGCCGCCGCCGGCTTCAACTGCCCGCACGAACGAGAGTACGTGCTCCAGAGGGGTGGGAGTGGTCATCCCATGAGCCTAGCCCACCGCCGTAGACGCTCGTGGCGATAGGCTCGATGCATGACGCATCAAACCCATCCCGGAGCCAAGAGTCCCGCTACGGACTTCAATCCCCTCCAAATCCGGGACGCCGTCCGAAGACTGTTGGACTCCGAAGAACTGCCCGGCATCGTCCAGGCGGGGCACCCGGTGCTGCGCCAGCTCGCCGCGCCGTATGACGGCCAGCTCGACGACGTCGAACTCCTGGCACTGATCGACCGGATGCGCGAGGCCATGCACGCAGCGCCGGGTGTTGGCCTGGCGGCTCCACAACTCGGTATTCCCCTGCAGCTGGCTGTCCTTGAGGACAAGTACGAGATCGATCCTGTCTCCGCTGAGGTGCGGCACAGGGAGCCACTGGACTTTTTCGCCATCGTTAATCCGACATACCGGCCCTTGGGTACGGAAACAGCGTCGTTCTATGAAGGATGCCTCTCAGTGAAGGGGTATCAGGCTGTGGTGGAACGGCACCGGAATGTTGAGTTGTCCTATGCCACGCCTTCCGGTGAGCCGGTAGAGGAATGGTTCTCGGGGTGGCAGGCTCGAATCGTCCAGCATGAAACCGACCATCTCCACGGTGTCCTGTACTTGGATAAGTCCGAGATCCGGTCCTTGGCCAGCAATGCCGAGCACACAGCACGTTGGGCTTCTCCGGACATCGACGGGGCGCGCAGGTCACTCGGTTTCCCCGGCTGAAGCCGTTGAGTGACCTGCCTCCTCAGGCCTCGGTCTGGTTCAAAGCACTTGGAAGATACTTTGCCCACCATCGAAGGATGTGCTCGAAGCGCTGGCGGCGATGGTGCGGCGTGCCGGATCGGGACAATTCGTGGTCCTCACCCGGGAACACCAGCAGGGCTGTGTCGACTTCCTGTGCCTTCAAGTGCGCGTAATAGCGCTGGCCTTGTTCGATGGGGCAGCGCAGATCATTTTCGCTGTGGACCACAAGCGTTGGCGTCCGGACATCCCCGACGACGGCCATCGGACTTTGGGCGTCCATATCCTCCCGGGTGGGTCCTGTGTACTCGTTGCCGAAGAACCAGCCGATGTCCGAGGAACCGGCAAAGCTGACGGGATCAAGGAATCCACGTTCCACGATCGCTGCTTTGAACCTGTGGTGGTGGGCGATGATCCACGCCGTCAAGTAGCCGCCATAGGAACCGCCCATGATGCCCACTTGCTCCGGGTCAAGGGCAGAATGGGCGGCCAGGGCTGCGTCCAGGAAGGAAAGCACATCCTGCATGTCCAGCGTGCCCATCTGGCCCTTGATGGCACGCCCATGGTCCTGTCCATAGCCTGAGGAACCGCGGGGGTTGCACATCACCACCGCGTATCCGGCCGCCGCGTAAACCTGGGCCTCGTCGAAGAAGGCTCCCGTGTATTGGGAGAAAGGGCCGCCGTGGATGGTGAGTAGGACCGGGTGTGGTCCGGGGCCTTCCGGCATCACCAGCCAGCCATGAACAGGGTGGCCGTCGCTTGATTCGGCCTCAAACTCCATCGGCTCAATGACTGTGGAGTTGTTCCGCAGGTTCCCGGAGAAGTCCGTCAGGAGGCGAAGTTCACCACGCTCCAAAGACGCCACATCCCCGACCGTGGAAGCATCGGAGAAGGTCACCGCGGTCTCCCCGTTGGCGGCAACAGAAGCTCCGATGACCACCCGCGCACCGTAGACGAGCGGAGTGATGGTGCCATCAGCAGTAACATCCAGGAGTTCGACACTGCCCAAGACGGTGTTCAGGACAAGGACGCTTGCCGGCCCGCTTGTTTCCAGCGGGCCCGAGACGTCCAGGTGTTCGACGTCGGTCAGTGCCACGGCCTCTCCCCCACCGGCCGGCATCGCGTAAAGTACTGAATTCCGCGCTACAAAATCCCTGCCGGTATCTCCGAGGTCCTGGGCGATGTAGAACAACCACCGGCCATCCTCCGAAGCCCTCACAGTGCTGACGGTCTGCTGCTTTCGGTTGACAGGTTCGACGGCGACCGGCTCGCCTCCCGCGGCTTCCACCCGGTAAACCGAGGTGACCAGATCGTCGTCGTGACCTTCATGAAGCGCAGCCACAAAATATAGGTGGGATCCATCAGCCGAGAAGGCGGGCGAAGTGTGGTCGGATTCGCCGAAAGTGAGCTGCCGTGAGGCGGGGAGACCAAGGCCTTCCGGCACGGGCTGCTCGTGGGCGGACCGGCCCCGGGGAGTCACTGCGGGCTCTCCACCGAGTTCGGGTACATCCACTACGAACAGTTGCTGCCGTTGGTCGGCGGTATAGCCGACGCCGTTCATCATGTACTGGTTGGCAACAACGTAGCGCGGGTCTTCGGCTCCCGGACCTACGCCATCGATCGTTCCATAATGTCCCTGTTCAGGGACCCTGGCCTGGAAGGCGATGCGGTGCGAGTCCGGCGCCCAGACGAAGCTATCGACGCCTGCGCGCTGGTTTGTGATTCTCTGCGGTTCGCCGCCCGCCGACTCCACGACGAACACTTGGGGTTTGCCGCCGGGATCGCTCCTGAGGAAGGCGAGCACCAGCCCGTCAGGTGAGAAGGCCGGAGACGTGTCCCTGAAACCCCGGGTAATGCGACGCGGGTATTTGCTGTTGTCCAAGGGGACCGACCAGAGCTGGCCAACGTAACTGTCGGCGTCGAAATCCGGCCTTGTGACTGATACCACCGCCTTCGTGCCGTCAGGGTGGATTGCCGGGGCGGACACGGAGTTCAACAGGGGCAGCTGCTCTGGTTTCACGATGGTGAGCCTAGCGGGGTGGCCTGCCCGGCGGCACCAGACACTCCGTCCACCGTAGGATTGAAGCCATGTTGTCCGACGCCGTCTCCGCCCTGCGATGCCCTGTTTGCCAAGGACTTTTCGAGTTGCGTCAGGCCCGTCCGGCAACCCTCGCGTGTCGGTCGGGACACCTGTTTGATGCTGCCAAGCAAGGCTATTTCAACTTCCTTACAGGCAAAGGAACGGCTTTCGAAGCGGACACAGCCGAGATGGTGGCCGCCAGGGCCCGGTTCCTGGAAGCAGGGCACTACTCGGAATTGGCTTCAGCGGTGGCAGAGATGGCCGCGGAGGCCATCCGAGGGCCGGAACCACTGGTTCTCGACGCCGGAACCGGCACCGGTCATTACCTCCGCACTGTTATGGAGGCAACGGGGGCTAGCGCCGTTGGGATGGACATTTCCAAGTTCGCCCTTCGGCGTGCGGCACGGCTCAACCCCGGGGCTGCCAACGTGGTCTGGGACATTTGGCGTCCGTTGCCCATGGCGGATAACTCGGCGGACGTCGTGACGGTTGTTTTCGCGCCGCGGAACCCTGCGGAGTTCGCGCGGATTCTGCGCCCCGGAGGATCGTTGCTGGTGGTGACGCCGCGGTCCGGCCACCTCCAGGAGATCGCTGCGAGGACAGGGATGCTCGGGATCGAAGAGGGGAAGGAAGAACGGCTGGCCGAGTCCATGAGCGGCTGGTTCGATTCGCCCACCAGCCGTTCCCTGGATGTGCCGCTGGTGTTGTCGGGAAGCGAAGTAGCCGACCTGGCCTACATGGGGCCCGCTGGACACCATCTCCGTCAGGAGCAGCTGTCCGAACTGGCAGCGTCAGACGAGGACATGGACACGACGGCCAAGTTCCGGATCAGCGTGTTCACCACGTCCTGACGCTTGACCGCGCCGCGGGCTAGGATGGAGGAACAGCGACTGTGATCCCGCTCGCGGGATCCGGGACCAAGGGGGAACGATGTTTGAATGGCTCGGCGAGAACTGGTGGGCCCTATGGCTTACAGTCTTCCTCGCGTTCGCAGTGGTGGAGATGCTGACTCTCGACCTCTTCTTCATCATGCTGGGCGGTGGTGCGCTTGCCGGGCTCGTTGCGGACTTCTCCGGCGCCGATCTTTGGCTGCAGATCGTCATCTTCTGCGTGGTGTCCCTTCTGATGATCGTTTTTGTCCGGCCAGTAGCCTTGAACCACCTGCGCAAGGGCCCCACGGAACAGCTGTCAAACATAGACCGGCTCATAGGCCAGCCTGCCCTCGTCATTGAAGCCGTGAGCAGCACCAGCGGGCTGGTGAAAATTGGTGGCGACGTTTGGAGCGCCCGCAGCGCGGCTGGTGTCATCGATGCCGGCGCCACCGTTCAGGTCACCAAAATTGACGGGGCGACGGCGGTGGTCGCCTCGGCCGCCGACAACAGCCCCCGCTGACGCTTCGGCGCACTCAAGATTTCAGGCTGTTCCCGGACCGGGTTGCCTGCCCGCGAACAGCCGCATCAAACCACGCAATTGGGGAACGAAGGAGATGTATGGACGGCTTAGGAGGAACAGCAGCGGCAATTGTGCTGATTGTTCTCGTCATTTTTGTCATCATCGTGTTGGTCCGCTCGGTAAGGATCATTCCGCAGGCACGTGCCGGCGTCGTTGAACGGCTCGGCAAGTACCAGCGCACGCTTAACCCGGGACTGACCATCCTGATTCCGTTTGTCGACAGGCTCCTGCCACTGCTCGACCTGCGTGAGCAAGTCGTGTCCTTCCCACCGCAGCCGGTCATCACTGAAGACAACCTGGTTGTTTCCATTGACACCGTGGTCTACTTCCAGGTCACTGATCCACGGGCGGCAACGTACGAGATCGCCAACTACATCCAGGCAGTGGAACAGCTGACCACCACCACGCTTCGTAACGTGGTGGGTGGGCTCAACCTGGAAGAAGCGCTGACCTCACGCGACCAGATCAACGGTCAACTGCGTGGTGTGCTGGACGAGGCAACGGGACGCTGGGGAATCCGCGTCTCCCGGGTAGAGCTCAAGGCGATCGACCCGCCCCACTCAATCCAGGACTCGATGGAAAAGCAGATGCGTGCAGAGCGGGACCGCCGTGCGGCGATCCTGACTGCCGAAGGTACCAAGCAGTCCCAGATCCTGACCGCTGAGGGTCAGCGCCAAGCCGCGATCCTCGCGGCCGAAGGTGACGCCAAGGCCGCCATCCTCCGCGCAGATGGTGAAGCGCAGGCCATCCAGAAAGTCTTTGATGCAATCCACAAGGGCAACCCGGACCAGAAGCTGCTGGCCTACCAGTACCTTCAGACACTTCCGAAGATCGCGGAGGGCACCTCGAACAAGCTGTGGATCATTCCCAGCGAAGTAGGCGAGGCCCTCAAGGGTATCGGCGGCGCACTGGGAGGCAATGGCGGGGACTCCCCCGTTGCGGGGCTTTTCGACGGCGGGGCCAAGGAACCTGAGTCGGCGGGCACAGTGGAACCATCACGCACGGCGGAGTAGTTCCAACTCCACAGCAAGGACAAGAGCGGTCAGCCATTTCGGCTGGCCGCTCGCTGCGTCCGCGCGCTTTTGAGTAGTCAGTAAGGATCAGCGTATAATGGGATATTTGTCCGGCTGGTTCAGCGTGGACGGAACATTAAAGCTTTGCCAGGCGTTGCAATTAGTGATGCAAGGTGTGCAGAAGTAGTCCGTAGGGATCGTGAAAACGGCTTACGGCTAGCGCGGAGTTCCTGCTCCGCGAACAGACAGAGGGAGTAATCATGAGCGATCGCAGCCTGCGGGGTATGCGTCTTGGCGCCCAAAGCATGGAAACTGAATCCGGCGTTGAACCGGCACCGCGCCAGCGGGTCGAGTACCGTTGCGAGGATGGCGAGCAGGTCTTCGTAACCTTCTCCTCCGAAGCGGAAATCCCGCCCGTGTGGGTTTCCAAGACGGGTAAGGAAGCGCTCCTGGTCGATGGCGAGCGTCCCGTGGATGCCAACGAAAAAGCCGTCCGCACCCACTGGGACATGCTGCTGGAACGCCGCAGCCTTCCCGAGTTGGAGCAGATCCTTGAGGATCGCCTCAACATCCTTCGTGAGCGCCGCGGGGAACGCCGTTCGGCATAGTTTCCACAACACGCAAAAAGGCCGGGTCAGGTTCTCCCTTGGGAACCAGACCCGGCCTTTGCTGTAAGTACTACTTGGCCATTTCGGTTGACTTGCCGGTGAGCTTGGCCCAGCGTGCTGCCAATCCCCACTTGGTGACGTTGATCATGGCTTCGACCACAATGTTGCCGCTCATCTTCGATGCCCCGAGTTCGCGCTCCACGAAGGTGATGGGGCGCTCCTCGATGCGAAGGCCAAGCTTGGCCACGCGCCAGGCAAGGTCCACCTGGAAGCCGTAACCGACCGACTCGACTTCATCGAGCTTCAATGCCTCCAGCGTGCTGCGGCGGAAGGCGCGGTAGCCGCCGGTCACGTCCTTGATTTTTACACCCAGCATGATGCGGGCGTACGTGCTGCCGATGCGGGAGATGGCCTGACGGTAGAGCGGCCAGTTCACCACGCTGCCGCCGGGAACCCAACGGGAGCCCATGGCCAGATCCGCTCCGTCCTTCACGGCGTCAAGGAGCAGGGGCAGCTGTTCGGGCTTGTGTGATCCATCCGCATCCATTTCGACAAGGACGTCATAACCGGCTGCCAGGCCCCACTTGAAGCCGGCGATGTAGGCAGCGCCCAGGCCTTCCTTGCCCTTGCGGTGCAGGACGTGAACCTGGTTGTCCTCCGCGGCGAAGTCGTCGGCAAGCTTTCCCGTGCCGTCAGGGCTGTTGTCGTCGACCACCAGGACGTCGGATTCGGGAACTGCGGCGCGCAGCCGTCCCAGCGTCACGGGGAGCGATTCCAGCTCGTTGTAGGTGGGAATGATCGTCAGGACACGCAAGAAGAGGCCTTTCCTTGATGGAGCGGTCGGTGTGCCGGACCAGCATGGCAGCTGGCGTTCTGGCGCAACTCTCCATTATAGGACGACGGCGGCCAGGACTTTTGCGTCTGTGGCCCCGGCCACAGTGGTCGGGATGGTGCCCTGTGATGGTCCTCAGCTACACGCGGAGTGACTCGTGGGCAAAGAGCTCACGGCCATGGTGGACCGTCTGCAGGCAACGCGGGTCTGCCCCGGTGTCGAGGGCGGGCAGCAGCGGTGTCCGTGCGCGGGGATCGGTGCTCCATGACTGGACCCGGCTGTCCGCTACCTGGACCATCAGCTCTTCGACTTCCCAGACAGCGAAGCTGGCCGGGGCGCCGGGGACCAGCTGCCCCATGAGGGGGTTCCGGTGTTTGGCGGCGCGCCATCCAGCACGGGTGTGTCCCAGGAAGGCCGCCCGTGCCGAGATGCGTTGATCCGGGTTGCTGTGCTCAAGGCAGGCCCGGACGCTGGACCACGGCCGTAGGGCGGTCACGGGGCTGTCACTGCCGAAGGCGATGGGAACGCCACTGGAATAGAACGAAGCAAAGGGGTTCATGCTGCGGCTGCGATTGCCCAGTCGTTGTTCGTACAACTCCCCGGGAGCGCCCCAGGCAGCGTCAAAGCCGGGCTGGACGCTCACCGTCACCGAGTACTTGGCGAGCCTGTCGATGGCCGACTTGTCAGCCATCTCCACGTGTTCGAGCCGGTGGCCGGCTGCGCGGATACGCTGCTCCCCTACCTCGGCCGCCGCGGAATCCAGCGCGTCCAGGACGGCGCCCAGTCCGGCGTCGCCTATGACATGGAAGCCTGCCTGCAGGCCCAAGGCCGACGTCGCTGCGAGATGTTTTGCGGCCTCGTCCACCGAAAGATAGAGACTGCCCCGGTGTCCGGGGGCATCAGAGTAATCCTCCAGCAGGGCAGCTGTCCGGGAACCGATGGAACCGTCCATGTTGAGATCGCCCGCGAGGCCCAGGACGCCGGTGCCCAAACCATTCAAAATTGTTTGCGCGTGTTCTTCCGAGGACGCCAATTCGCCCCAGTACGGGAGGATCTCCGGGTGGTCACCCTGGTCGTTCCAAGACGCCGCCGTTCGCAGGTCCTCCGGCCCGCAAATATGCGGTGCCGACATTTCAGCCAAAGCAACGTAACCGTGGGAGGCTGCCTCATTCAAGGCCAGCTCCTGGTACGTGCGCCGTTCTGCTTCGGGGAATCGTCGTGCGTGGAGGCGGGCCGCTGTATGCGCAGCCCCTACTACCCGGGCAGTTCCGGCGTACCCGTCGAGGCCATCAAGGCCTGCGGCCACCACCAGGGAGGCAGAGACCAAGGCGGAGTGGACATCGATGCGCGACAGGTAGACCTGGCGGTCCCCCGCTGCTCTCTGGATCTCTTCAAGGTTGGGCAGCGTGGGATCGTTCCACGTTGTTTCGTCCCAGCCGTGACCCAGGATGGTGCCCGAACCGCCTGCGGCTGCAACGGCGTCGAGCAGTTCTGTCGCTGAACGAACGGTGCCGAGCTGGAGGCCCCCAAGGGCCACACCGGTTTCCGTCAGGTGGGCGTGCGAATCCACGAAGCCCGGAGCCAGGAGGGCACCACGGAGATCGATGACCTCCATGGATGAATCAGCAATGGACGTTGCGGCCTGCTCAGACCCCACCCACGCCACGGTGTCCCCATCCACCACCATGGCGGTCGCAAAGGGATCTGCCGCCGTATAGATCGATCCGTTCCGGTACATGGTGACCTTACGGCCGGATCCTTGGTGTTGCTGGCCGACAGGCGTGCCGGGCTGGTTCATGTGGTGAGCTCCTTGAGCATGGGCAACAAATATTTCGTGGGACAGGTGGTCAGCGCGCTAGGCCACTGTGGAGTAGGCCACGACACCCCGGCGGACCAGATCGATGGACTCACGGCAGATCCGGCCCAGCCGCGGGTCAAGCTGGGGAATCTTGGCCAGCTGGTCAAGGAGGTCCACCACCTGCTTGGCCCAACGGACGAAGTCTCCGGCCGCCAGGTCGGTTCCGCTGAGCACGTCCTGGAGATGGCGGCCCTTGGCCCACTTGTACATCGGCCACATCAGGCCAAGCTCGGGTTCGCCCGTCAAGGGCAGACGGTGTTGTTCCTCGGTGTCCTCCAGCCTGGACCATTCCCGGACAACTACATCGACAGCCGTTTCCAGGGACACCGATGGCATCTTCGGCCGAAGACCGCGGTCCTCCCGCTTGGCCTGGTACACCAAGGTGCTGGCGAAGGATGCCAGTTCCGCTGCGTCGAGGTCGTTGATGGCTCCTTGGCGGATGGACTGGGAGATTAACAAGTCCTTCTCACCGTAGATCCTGCGAAGACGCTGTCCGTCGGCACTGATGGTGACCTGTCCGGCGTCGTTCGTTTCAAGGTAACCGTAGGTGGAGAGCACCTCGCATACCCGGTCGAACGTCTTTGCGATCGTGTTGGTGCGGCCTTGGATCTGGCGGACCAGTCCGTCGGTCTCCTTGCGCAGCTTCCACCAGCGCTCGGACCAGCGTGCGTGGTCTTCCCGTTCGCTGCAGCCATGGCAGGGATGCGCCCGCAAAGCACGGCGGAGTTCCGCGATGCGCTGCTCCTGGTCCGGCAGCCGGGCCCCGAGGCCGAAGTCCTCGTGCCTGCTGTTGCGGTGGCGTTGGGGCGCGTCCTCGCTGATTGCATGGCGCATGGACGATGCCAGATCGCGGCGGGCCTTGGGAACCTTGGCGTTGAACGACTTGGGAATACGGATCCGGGTCACCGGTGACACAGGACCTTCGAGGTCGTGGACACCGATCCTGCGGAGTTGGTTGTCCTGGGTCAGCACTGAGGGACGTGGCTCGCGGGCATGTGGATCGACATCCAGTACCACCGCGTGCCCCGCGAGGCGGCCACCGTAAATGCTGATGACATCACCGGGAATCAACCGTGCGAGGGAGTCGGCTACGCGCGATTTGCGGGCTCGCTGATGGTCGCGCGCGGCATTGTTTTCAGCGTCGCTGAGTTCGCGCCGGAGTTTGGCGTACTCGGTGAAATCACCCAGGTGGCATTGCATGGACTTGGCGTATCCGGCCAAGGACTCCTCTCTGCCACGGACCTGCCTGGCCAGGCCAACCACCGAACGGTCCGCTTGGAACTGGGCGAAGGAAGACTCCAGGATTTCGCGGGCCCTCACCCGGCCGAACTGGGCGATCAGGTTGATGCTCATGTTGTACGTGGGCCTGAAACTGGAGTTCAGGGGGTAGGTGCGCCTGGAGGCAAGACCAGCAACAGCCGCGGGATCCGTGCCCGGTTGCCACAGCACAACGGCGTGGCCTTCGACGTCGATACCGCGCCGGCCGGCCCGCCCGGTCAGCTGGGTGTACTCCCCCGCCGTGATGTTGACGTGCGCTTCGCCGTTGAACTTCTCGAGTTTCTCCAGGACCACGCAGCGCGCGGGCATGTTGACTCCCAGGGCCAGGGTTTCCGTGGCAAAGACGGCCTTGACCAGCCCGTCCGCGAAGAGCTTTTCCACCACTTCCTTGAAGGTGGGCAGCATTCCGGCATGGTGGGCGGCGAAGCCCCTGACCAGGCCGTCGCGCCAACCCCAGAAGCCGAGGACGTCCAGATCGTCGGCAGGGATCTCATGGCTGGCCTCATCCACCCTTTGGGCGATGATCTGCTGCTCCCTCTCGGTGGTGAGCCACAGCCCCGATGCAGCGCACTGGGCTACGGCGGCATCGCAGCCGGCCCGGGAGAAGATGAAAGTGATGGCCGGGAGCAGGTCTTGGCGCCTAAGGCTCTCGATCACCTGGGGGCGGCTCGCCTTGCGGACAGGACTTCGCTGCTCGGACTGCTGGCGGTCGTCGCGGTGCCGGTCATGACGACGGCGGCTGCGGCCGCCGTGGCCAAAACGGCTGCCCATGTTCATGCGGCTCTCCGAACGCGCCATGGCCAAGAGGTCGGGGTTCACTTCGAATTCGGGACCGGTGACCGCTTGGCGCACTTTCGGGGCGGATGCTCCCTTGGACGAAACGCGGCGGCTTGTGCTGGGCTCCCGGGACACCTCGGCGCCCTCGGAGAGGTCGGGAGCGTCGGTTTCCTGCGCTCCCGGCGCCACAGGAGCAATCTCGTCAAAACTGGTGTCGCCGGCGAAGAGGTCCACGATCTCCCTGCCCACCATGACGTGCTGCCACAACGGCACGGGGCGGTGTTCGGAGACGATCACGTCTGTATCGCCGCGAACAGTATCCAACCAAGCGCCAAACTCTTCGGCGTTGGAGACTGTGGCGCTCAGGGACGCCACCTGCACTTCGCTGGGCAAGTGGATGATGACTTCTTCCCAGACTGCGCCGCGGAAGCGGTCAGCAAGGTAGTGGACCTCGTCCATGACCACGTAGCCGAGGTCGCTGAGCGTCTCCGAGTCGGCATACAGCATGTTCCGCAGGACTTCGGTGGTCATCACGACGACCGGTGCTTCGCCATTGATGGTGGTGTCGCCCGTCAGCAGACCAACGTTGGCCGCACCGTACTTCTCTGCCAGTTCCGAGAACTTTTGGTTGCTCAATGCCTTGATGGGGGTGGTGTAAAAAGCCTTAAGACCCCGCTGAAGGGCAAGGTAGATGGCGAACTCGCCGACTATTGTCTTGCCGGCGCCGGTGGGGGCTGCCACCAGTACGCCCCGCCCCTCCTGGAGTGACTTGCACGCTTCGCGTTGGAAATCGTCCAGCTCGAAGTCAAGTGAACCGGCGAAGGCGCCGAGGTAGGTTTTTGCCTCCGCTGCCCTTTGCGCTGCCGCCTGGTAACGCTCTGATGGAGATGGAGACCCGGAAAACGAGGACATGCATCAAGCCTAGTGGCCCAACGTCTACAGATTCTCCAGATCCGCGGCCGGGGTCGCGATGTCGGCAGTGGCTTCCGTCTCGGCGGCACGCTTGATGGCGCGACGCTCACGACGACGGTCGTTGAGGAGACACACACCGATAGCCGCGAAAAAGAGCAGCAACATGGGGGCAGCGAGGTAGAACATGCTCATGGCATCCGCGCCTGGCGCCGCCATTGCGGCGAACAGACACACCAGGAAGATGGTGATTCGCCAGCTCTTGACCAGCTGCTTGCCTTTGACGATGCCGGCCAGGTTCAGGCCGACGAGCACAACAGGTACAAGGAAGGCGATGCCGAAGGCCAGCAAGAGTCGAAGGACAAAGGCCAGGTAGATTTCAGCGCTGATGAAGTTTGAGCCACCCATCGGGGTGAAGTCCGTCAGGACGCGGACCGCGTTGGGCAGGACCAGCCAGGCGAGAAGGACGCCTCCGATGAACAGCGGGACAGCCGCAGCCACAAAGGACAACGCCAGGCGGCGTTCCTTCTTGTGCAGGCCGGGAACGATGAACGCCCAGAGCTGGTAGATCCATACGGGACTCGACAGCAACACGCCAAGGAACACGGAGACCTGGACCATGAGGTCGAACGAACTGGCCACGCCGTCAAAGTTCAGCGTGGCGGCGCGACCTTCTTTTTCATTGAGGTCCTTGATCGGTTTGATCAGGGCCTCCAGGAGCGGCTGGTAGACAATGAAGCCCACCACGGTCCCAAGGATGACGCCGATTGCAGCCTTGAAGAGCCGGTTCTTCAGCTCCTTGAGATGGTCAAGGAGCGCCATCCGGGCTTCGGGGTTGGCCTTGCGCCCCTTCGTCTCTACCACTTCTCTTTAGACGCGGTTGGAGGGCGGAACGTCAGTCTCGCCGGTGTTACGGGCCTTCACGTCGGGGGTCGTGGCGTCGGGGTGGCCCACAACCTTGCCTTCGACGGGGTCGGAAGCGTTCTGTGAGTCCTTCGCTTCGGAAGAACCATCCTTCTTCATTTCCCGGACCTCGGACTTGAAAATACGCATCGACTGTCCAATGCTGCGCGCCATGGACGGCAGCTTCGGTGCTGCAAAAAGCACCAGGGCCAGAACGATGATGATGATGAGATGCCAGCCTTCAAGCCTCATGTGGAGAGGTCCTTTCCTTTTGGATACATCCTACGTCTAACTGAATTCAATGTCGTGCAGGGATTGCGGCTGACCCCGCTCCGCTTTGCGCTGGACGCGCTTCTGGCGGCGAACTTCCTGACGGAAGGCTTTGGCCGTCAGGTAATCATGACGCATCTGATCCGGTGAGGCAAAAATTGCTGACCCCGGCGCTGGGCGCTTTTCCGCCACCTCCACATCGGAGGTTTCAACGCCGGGAGAAAGGTTGCTGAAACGTTTCCCTGCGTCGGACAGATCATGAACAGTTGCCATGAATTTCCTGAACAGGCGATACCCCAGGGTCAGGTGCAGGAGCAGGGCAAGAGCTACGAGTGCGATCCACAGCAGGATCCAAAACCACCAAGGCATCTGAGTAGTCTAGCCAGCCTCGGCGCCGGAAGCATCGCCATACTGTGCCAGGGCAGCCTTCAGCCAAGCCACCGCCTCCTCGCGCAAGGAGTCGGGCATCAGGATCCGGACCGTCCCGCCGTGCTGTGAGACGAACATGGGCAGCCAGCCTGCGTCGCCGAACCGCACCTCGGCGAGCAAGCCGCCGTCGGACAGTGGGGCCGTGCGCTCGGCGTAGTAGTCATCTGCCAGCCCGGCGCCCTGGCGGGTCAACTGCAGGACCACCAACACGTCGTCATCGCCGGGTGTGAACAGGCGCGCCGGAAAGTCCTGGTCCGTGGTTGCCTGGTCTGAAGCCGCACGGCCGTTCGGTTCCAGTGCCTCCACCCTGTCCAGCCGGAAGTTCCGGATTCCTGACTTGCTGTGGCAGTACGCCTCGAAGTACCAGGTGTTGTCCATCGAGTAGAGCCGCAGGGGGTCGACGTCGCGTTCTGACACCTCGTCGCGTTGCAGGGACAGATACCGCAGCCGCAACTGCCGGCCATCCCTGATGGCCTGGGTGATGGTGGCGAAGGCTTCGGATTGCTGGGGGGCCACTGACTGCCCGGCCACGGACCCGGCCAAGCGGCCGGCCTGGCCTGCGGCACCGGTCAGTTTTATCGTGACGGACTCCAGCGCACTGCCGGACTCCTCATCCGCCATTCCGGCCAGGGCAGGCAGGTCGCCCAGCATCGCCAGGCCCGTCAGCAACGCGGCGGCTTCGTCTTCGCTGAAGCGCACCGGACGGTTCAGGTCCAGGTGTTCAGAAATGTAGACGTGGTCGTTTTCCCATTGGATGTCCAGCAGGTCATCGGGGTAGCCTTCCGGAAGCCCGGAACAGATCAGGATCTTCAGGTCATCGATCAAGTCCTTGCGCGAGATGCCGAAGCGGTCGGCCACCTCCTGGATGTGCAGGCCCTGGTGGTGGACCAGGAACGGCACCAACTGCAGCATCCTGGCCAGCTGGTCCTCCGACGTGCGTTTGCGGGCGCGCGGGGCGCGGCCGGCCTCGGGGAACTCCACCTCCACCGCCAGTGCGGCGTCGAACTCCAGCGCACCTTTGAGTCGGCGTGCGACAGCGGCGCGCAGCTCCGCAGGTTCTGCCACCTCTACGTGGGGACCGTAGGAGGCAAGCTCTTCGGCGAGGAGTTCAGGATCCCGGAATTCCACAGCGATCCGGTCCCTGTGCGGGTGGACGTCCGATATCTCCGTGACGACCGCCCTTCTGCGCAGTGCCAGCAAACGGTCCTTATCCACGTGCAGGACGGCTTTTTGGAGCGGCAGTTCGTTGAGTGAATCGAGCTCCGTGCGCGCGTTGAAGCCCTCCGGTGGGACAAAGCTGCTTCCGGGCACAACGGTCAGCGCGGTGGTCATCCGCGAGAGCCTGAAGATCCGCTTGGCACCCCTCCCCCTGTCGAACCCCACCAGGTACCACTGGCCAAAGCGGCTGCCCAGGCCCCACGGCTCAACTTCGCGTGTCTCCTCGCGCCCGGTGCTGACGGCAAGGTAGCCGAAGCGGACGGGGTGCCTGCCGTGCATGGCTGCAACGACGTCGTCGAATGCCTGGCCCGCCGGCTTGATGCGGGGCTGAACACCTGCAGGAAGTTCGACGTCGGTGAATCCACCGGCCGCCTGCAGCTTGCGGACGGCGTTTGCGGCGGCGTTGCCCAGGGCGGCCCTCTCCCACAGCTGGGCGGCCAGCAGGAGGACGGTGCACTCGGCCGGGGTCAGCTGGACTTCCGGAAGCCTGTTGGAATCCTTGCCGATCCTGTAGCGGGCTGATGCCGGATCGTCCGCACCGAAACTGCCGGGGTCCATCAAGGTTTCCACCTCGAAGCCAAACTGCTTCAGTTCGGCCTTGTCGCGCTCGAACATGCGCCCAAAGGCGACATCGTTTGCGGCGGTATCGTGGTAAACCTTTTCGCGCAGGACAGAGCGTGGAAGGCCCACTCTTGTATTGAGCAATGCAAGGAGGAGGTTCAGGAGTCGTTCAGTGCGGGATGCGGACACGGTTGCTACGTTACTAAAGTCCAGTGGGAAAACAGCAAGGCGCGTCACCAGCCGGGGTTTACCGGAAAGTGACGCGCCTCGGGGGACGGCTGTTCCTTAGCGGACAGCCACGAGGTCAACCACGAAGATCAAAGCTTCGTTCGGCTTGATGGCCCCGCCGGCGCCGCGTGAGCCGTAAGCAAGCTCCGAGGGGATTTCGAGGCGGCGGCGTCCGCCAACCTTCATACCCAGCAGGCCCTGGTCCCAGCCCTGGATAACCTGGCCAACGCCTACGCGGAAGTCCAGAGGGGCGCCACGGCCCCAGGAAGCGTCGAATTCTTCGCCCGTTGACCAGGCAACCCCAACGTAGTGAGTGGAGACGGTGTCCCCGGCCTGGGCCTCGCGGCCGGTGCCTTCGATGAGGTCCGTGATGACGAGCTCCGTGGGGACATCGCCTTCCGGGAAGTCGATTTCCGGCTTGGTGCGGTCGAAGTCACGCTGACCAAATGACATGGTTACTCCTTGGTGTGGGTGATGGATTGGTGCCAGGAACCAGCCTAAGCCAGTGCCTGCAGATTGCGGTGGGGTTACTTGACGCCCAGGATATCCACGACGAAGACAAGGTCACCCTTGGCCTCGCCCTGGCCGGCGGCGCCGTAGGCGAGGTCCTGCGGAATGACCAACAGGACGCGGGAACCAACGGTCTTGCCCTCGAGGCCTTGCGTCCAGCCCTTGATGACGCCGGTGAGGGGGAAGCTGGCGGGCTTTCCACGGTCGTAGCTGGAATCGAACTTGGTGCCGCCTACGAGGTTCACGCCAACGTAATTCACGGTCAGGGTGTCGGATGCCTTGACAGCGGCGCCATTGCCCTTGATCAGGTCCTGGGCGATGAGCTCCTTGGGGGCTGCGACGCCGTCAACTGAGATCTGGGGAATGCCCTTGTCGTCTTCCTTCACGGTAGGAAGACCGGCGGGAGGAGTAACCGGGTCACCTTCGGGCTTGTCCAGCACCGGAGCCGGGTCCTTGGCGGAGAGCAGCTTGAAGACAACCAACTGGGTGGCGGCCGCCGGCGACGCTTCGGCGTTGCCAGGGGCGGCGAATGCGATCTGTGAACCGATCTTGGCACCCACGATCGCGTTGTAGATCTGCGGGTTGCCGGACTTCAGTTCATCCGTGAGCTCGATTGGCTGGGGACCATTGGCGTAGGCGTCTTCCACCGTCTTGCCGTCATTGCCATCCATGGCTACGTAGACGAGTTCGGCCGTCTGCCCGGCCTTTACGCGCTCTCCGTCACCTTCCTTGACTACCTTGACCGTGGGTTCGGACACGCTGAGCGGCTTGGAGAATTCAACGCCGGGTGCTTTGTCGTTGCCGTTGTCCGTCACTTTCACGGAGTCGAGCTTGGAAATGTCACCCGCGGACTGGCTGCTGGGCTCGGGTGCCGCGTTGCTTCCGCCGCACGCGGTCATGAGCAGCAGGGCAGGAAGAAGAATTGCTAGGAGTCGGCGCACAAAAAAGACACTTTCGTCGGGGCAAAGGACACTCGGATCAGCGAATTACGCCTCCAAGCAGGTTGTCTCCTGAAAAGAGACCATTATCCAGAATAGCCCGTGAAGCTGGGAGCCAGCTTAAAGCGAGGGTCAGCCCATGGAGTCCAGGAGTGCATCCACCCTTTCGTCCTCGCTACGGAAGGGGTCCTTGCAGAGAATGGTCTGGTGCGCGCGGTCGTTCAGTTTCAGGTGGACCCAGTCGACGGTGTAGTCCCGGCCAAGTTCCTGGGCCCGGCGGACGAAGTCACCGCGCAGCTTGGCACGAGTGGTCTGGGGAGGCGCATCCACGGCGTCCTTGACGTCGGTCTCTGTGACGAGGCGGCGGGCCGCTCCCCTGGCCTGGAGCAGGAAGAACAGGCCCCTCTGCCGTGAGATGTCATGGTACGTAAGGTCGAGTTGGGCGATCCGCGGCGAATCGAGGCCAAGCCCGTGCCGTCCCATGTAGCCATCCATGAGCTTTTTCTTGATTGCCCAGTCAACCTCGGTGTCAATGGTGCTCGTGTCGCCGCTTTCGATGGCGTCAAGAGTGCGCTTCCACAGGTCCAGGATCAAGGGGACGTGGGCGTTGTGGGCTCCATTGGTGGCGACGAAGTCCGTGACCTTGGTGAGGTATTCGCGCTGGATATCAAGGGCTGTGAGCTGCCTGCCGTTGGCGAGGCGGACCAAAGCCCGGCCCGTAAGGTCGTGGGAAATTTCCCGGATGCTGCGGATGGGGTTTTCCATGCGCATGTCCCGCATGATGACGCCCGACTCGATCATCCGGAGAATGAGGTCCACGGTACCGACTTTGAGCAAGGCCGTTGTCTCGGACATGTTGGAGTCCCCGACGATGACGTGGAGACGACGGTAGAACTCGGCGTCGGCGTGCGGCTCGTCCCGGGTGTTGATGATGGGACGCGAGCGGGTGGTCGCGGAGGACACGCCTTCCCAGATGTGGTCTGCGCGTTGGGAGAAGGCAAAGGTGGCGCCGTGCGGGGTCTTCAATACCTTGCCGGCACCTGCGATCAACTGCCGGGTCACCAGGAAGGGAATCAGGATTTCGGCCAAGCGCGAGAATTCACCGCGGCGGGGAATCAAGTAGTTCTCATGGCTGCCGTAGGAGTTTCCCGCCGAATCAGTGTTGTTCTTGAAAAGGTAGACGGTTCCGTTGAAGCCTTCGGCGGCCAGCCTGCTCTGGGCCTCATCAACGAGGTCATCGAGAATGAGCTCCCCTGCCCTGTCGTGGGCAATGAGCTGGGCAAGGTCATCGCACTCAGCCGTGGCGTATTCGGGGTGGGAACCCACGTCCAGGTAGAGCCGCGAGCCGTTGGTCAGGAAGACGTTCGAAGACCTCCCCCAGCTGACCACTTTCCTGAAGAGGTAGCGGGCCACTTCCTCAGGTGCCAAAGGACGCGAATCAGGGCTGGAATAGGAGATCCCGAATTCCGTTTCGATGCCGAATATGCGTTTGTCCATCTCAGGCCTCCTCTGTGAGCAACCGGGTCATGTCCTCGGGCAGCAGCCGCCGGAACGCCCGGCGTGATCCGCGGTGGCTCTCCGACGCGCGGTAGAGGACAGCGGCTTCGACGGCGGTAGCCGGCAGGGCTTCGAGTTCCTTATCGGCAGCCAAGGCACGCAACGCCAGACGCATGGCCCCCGGGAGGGTGAGTTCCGGCTCCCAGGCCCCGCTGACGACGTCGGAAATCTGGTCTGCCAGTCCGCCCATGACGACGAAACCGTTCTCGTCAGCGATGGAACCATCGAAGGTCAGGCGGTAAAGGTGGTCCTGCTCCTGCGTCGCGCCTACCTCGGCCACCGCCAGTTCAACCTCGAAAGGCTTCTGTTCAGCGGTGAACACAGCTCCGAGGCTTTGCGCGTACACACTGGCCAGGCCGCGGGCTGTGACGTCTTCGCGGTCGTAGGAGTAGCCGCGGACATCGGCGTAGCGGACGCCTGCCTGGCGCAGGCTCTCGAACTCGTTGTACTTGCCTACGGCCGCAAAGGCGATCTTGTCGTAGATTTCGCCGATTTTGTGCAGGGACGGTGATGGATTCTCGGCGATCAGCGCGATGCCGTCGGCGCAGCTGATGACCACGACGGACCTGCCGCGGGCGATGCCCTTCCGCGCGAAGTCCGCGCGGTCCTTCATCAGTTGTTCAGGAGAAACATAGAACTGCTGCGTCATTTCAGGCCTCCCGTCCGGCGATGGCCCGCGATTCAACGATGTCTCCCGCAATGGCCGCGAGGTCCCGCTCAGGAACCCTGCGGTTTCCGGCGCGGTTCACTGTGTAAACAACTGGCCAGAGTTGGCGTACCGGGTCCGGGCCGCCTGTGGCGGAGTCATCGTCAGCGGCGTCGTAGAGTGCCTCGACAGCTACCGCGACCGCGTCCTCCTCGGTCAGATTAGGCTTCCACAGCTTCTTCAGCGCACCCCTGGCAAAGACCGATCCCGATCCCACCGAGTGGTGTTCCTGCTCTTCATAGCGGCCGCCCGTGACGTCATAGGAGAACAAGCGGCCCACGCCGCTGACGTGGTCGAAGCCGGCGAACAGCGGAATGACCGCCATCCCCTGCATCGCCATGGGCAGGTTCCCCCGGATCATGGCACCGAGGCGGTTTGCCTTGCCCACCAGGCTCAGGAGCGTACCTTCGATCTTTTCGTAGTGTTCGAGCTCCACCTGGAAAAGGCGCGTGATGTCGATTGCCAGGCCGGCTGTCCCGGCGATACCCAGTACCGAAAATTCATCGGCCGGGAACACTTTCTCGATGTGGCGGCTGGCGATGACGTTGCCCATGGTGGCGCGACGATCACCCGCCATCAGCACTCCGCCGGCGTATGTCAGCGCCACGATGGTGGTGGCGTGGGGTGATGCCGGCACGGAGCCGGCGGGCAGCGGTTGATTGAACGGAAGGAGTTCAGGACGCGAGCGTTGGAGATGCTCGGTGAATGAAGACGTTGCCTGGGTGGCCAGGGGGCCGTTTGATGGGTCCTGCATTGCTGCACTCCTTCGACTCTGCGTTCCGGTGCCCGGCGGCCTCACGCCGTCCGGGTGGTAGATCCTGGGTGTGGGGCCGGTTACTGACCGCCTTTTTGGACGAAGGCCCGGACGAACTCTTCGGCGTTCGATTCCAGTACGCCGTCGATTTCGTCGAGGAGATCATCCACGCCCTGTGTTGCCTCCGATGCCTGGGCCTCGGGCGCTGCGGGCGGAGCCTCCGGGACGTCCACTTCAGCTTCGGTTTCCCGCGACTGTGGTTGTTGCTGCTCCTGAGCTGCCATTTCTTTCTCCCTACTGTCAGTCCCCTGTTATCGGAGACTTCCTACTGCCATATTGCCACGCTGCGGGCTGGTTCAGGCCCTTGCCGGTGGTGGATTCTGGCCCAACAATTCGGCCAGGAACGGGCCCGCTTCAGTGTGGCGTTCGAAGAGTGCTCCGGTCAGCGCCTGTGTCCCGCGCAAGGGTTCACGGGTTGGCACGCGCTGTAGTTTCCCGAGTCCCGGCACGTCGAAGATCACCGAGTCCCAGCTGGCGCCCACAACGTCCTTGCCGAACCTCGAAACGCACTTGCCGCGGAAGTACGCGCGGGTATCCGACGGCGGTTCCGTCACCGCCCGGGCGATGTCGGCGTCGTCCACCACCCGCTGCATGCGGTTGTTGGACAGAAGCCTGTAGTAGAGGCCTTTCTCGGGGCGGATGTCGGACCACTGAAGGTCCACCAAACCGAGCCTGGCGTCGTCCCAACCCAGGCCGTCCCTGTTACGGTACCCCTCCAGGATCGACTTTTTCGCCACCCACTCCACGGAGGAAGCGGCAGACATGACATCGGAGCCCAACGCGGTCAACGTGGATTCCCAGCGTGAGAGAACCTCATTGCTGTGGCCGTCTCCGGAGAGGGAATCTGCCACGCCGGTTTCCTGGGCAAGCTTCGCTGCGGCCTCGTAGTACATCCACTGCAGATCGAGCGCTGTCACCCTGCGCCCGTCGAGCAGCCGGACCGTCGCCGTCAGAGTGGTGTCGTGGCTGACGGCCTGAAGGGCCTGCACAGGCTCGTGGACCTCGACTTTGGGAGCCTGTCCGGCCTCAATGAGGCTCAAGACCATGGCCGTGGTACCGAATTTGAGGTAGTTGGAGGCTTGGCTGAGGTTGGCGTCCCCGATGATCACATGCAGGCGGCGGTACTTGTCGGCCGTTGCATGCGGTTCATCCCGGGTGTTGATGATGGGGCGGCGGATGGTTGTCTCCAGCCCGACTTCCGCTTCGAAGAAATCGGCCCGCTGGCTGATCTGGTAACCCGGAGTTGAACTGTCCTGCCCTAACCCCACGCGGCCGGCACCGCAGAGAACCTGACGGGACACGAAGAACGGCGTCAGGCCGCGGATGATGTCGCCAAAGGGCACCGAACGGGGCATGAGGTAGTTCTCATGGGAGCCGTAGGACACCGACTTGTTATCGGTGTTGTTCTTGTACAGGTTGATGGCAGGCAAGCTGGTGTCGGCGGCAACCTTCCGCATTGTGGCAAGCGCCACGAGGTCGCCGGCGGCGTCCCAGGCAACCGCATCCCGGGGATTGGTGACCTCCGGGCTGGAGTACTCCGGATGGGCATGGTCCACGTACAGACGCGCGCCGTTGCCGAGCACCATGTTCATCAGGAGGGAACCGGACTCGTCCGCGCCATCAAGCTCCAGTTCCTGGCGGCCATATGCCAAGGCGACAGCTTCGGCGTCGAGAACCGGTGGCTGGTCGGTGAGCTGGCTTGGATCTGCCGCCGACCTGTCCACCGTCCAGCCGCGCGCGTCGTGGAGCGGCTCTTCGTCCGTGTAGTCCCACCGTGTCTCGGCCCCGCCGGCGGCGCGCTGGCGCGTCACGGCGGCGTAGGCCTGGATGATCCTCGCAGACATCATGGTGGCATTGGCGCCCGGTGCTGACGGCGCATGGATACCGTATTCAGTTTCCGAGCCCATGACGCGCATCGCTCCGCCTGTGGGCAGTTTCTCTGCGGGTGTACCTTCGGGTCTTGCTGTCACAGGTACTGGCCCGTGTTCGCGGTGGTCTCGATGGACTTGCCAGGTTCCTGCCCGGCCTTGCCTTGGACGATGGTCCGGATGTAGGTGATCCGCTCACCCTTCTTGCCCGAAATGCGGGCCCAATCGTCCGGATTGGTGGTGTTCGGCATGTCCTCGTGCTCCCGGAACTCATCCACCACGGCACGCAGCAGATGCTCGATCCGGAGGCCCTTTTGCTGGTTGGTCAAAAGATCCTTGATGGCGTACTTCTTGGCGCGGTCCACCACGTTCTGCACCACAGCTCCGGAATTGAAGTCCTTGAAATACAGCATCTCCGTGTCGCCGTTGGCGTAGGTGACTTCGAGGTACTCGTTGGATTTCTCGGTGGAGTACATGGCTTCCACGGTCCGCTGGACCATGGCGTCCACCGTTGCCTGGACATCGCCGCCGTACTCCGCCAGGTCCTGGGCGTGGAACGGCAGGTCCGTTGTGATGTATTTGGCAAAAATGTCTGCGGCAGCTTCGGCATCAGGCCGTTGGATCTTCACTTTTACATCGAGGCGTCCCGGCCGGAGGATCGCGGGGTCGATCATGTCTTCCCTGTTGGATGCGCCGATGACAATGACGTTGTCCAGGCGCTCCACGCCGTCGATCTCGCTGAGCAGCTGGGGCACGATGGTGGTTTCGACGTCGGATGACACACCGGTACCGCGGGTCCTGAAAAGCGAGTCCATCTCATCGAAGAAGACAACCACGGGGCTGCCGTCCGACGCCTTCTCACGGGCCCGGGCGAAGATCAACCGGATATGCCGCTCAGTTTCGCCGACATACTTGTCCAGGAGCTCTGGACCCTTGATGTTCAGGAAGTAGCTCTTGAGGTCGGTGTTGCCGGCGCGTTCGGCGGCCCTGGCAGCGAGGGAGTTCGCCACGGCTTTTGCGATCAAGGTCTTTCCGCAGCCCGGAGGACCGTACAACAGGATGCCCTTGGGGGCCTTCAATCCGTGTTCGCGGTAGAGGTCCGGATGCAGGAACGGCAATTCAACGGCGTCACGGATTTGTTCAATCTGCGGACCGAGGCCGCCAATGTCCTGGTAGGTGATGTCCGGAACTTCCTCGAGGACCAGGTTTTCCACTTCGGCGCGGGGAACCTTCTCCAGGGCGTACCCGGTCCGGGAATCGAGCGAAAGTGCGTCGCCGACCTTGAGGTGGAGTTCCTGGAGGGCACCGGAGAGCCGGACTACCCGTTCCTCATCGGCGCGGCCCACTACCAGTGCACGGTCTTTGCCGAGCATTTCCTTCAACGTGACCAGCTCACCGGCCCGTTCGTAGCCAAGTCCTGCCACGATGAGGAGCGCTTCATTGAGCAGGACTTCCTGCCCTACAGCGAGTTGGTTGACATTGACCAGGGGGCTCACGCCCACGCGCATCTTCCGGCCGGCGTTGAAGATGTCCACAGACTCTTCCGTCGCAGCTTGCCCCGAACTTCCGGGCGCCGGCTGCCTGCGCGGGTTGACCTGGAGTACGGTGCCGAAGCTGTAGGGCGGCTGGCCCTCCTGCTCCAAGGCCCCCTTGAGGCGAAGGATCTCGGCTTTGGCAGTTTCCAGCATGCTCACGAGCTTGCTGTTGTTCTGGGTAGCGGCGGCCAGCTGGCGGTCAATGTGGCGGAGCTTGTCCCGAAGGATGTTGATCTGCCGTTCGGCAACAGTCAGGTCGGTGGAGGGTTCAGGTGGCTGAACTGGGGCGATACCCCGGCCCGCCCTTTCCTCTGCCGCTGTATTTGCATCCTCCGGCGTCGGCCGTCCAAGGTCGTTGTTTGGCGTATCCACGATTCATCAGCCCCTTCCTGCGCTTAACAAGACCTTAGTCCCGAAAAGCCCAGGGTGCCCGATGACATCCGGAATGCGGACCCTATTGTGACCTTTTCAGTTTGTGACCGTGGGGTCGTCCTGGACGTTGGTTCCGGCGATGGCATCACGGGCGGCGCGGCGCAACTTCTTATCCGAGACAGAACGTTCGCCTACCGCACCGGGGGTCCAGGCGTTGAGGTCCTCTTCGCTGAATTCAGTCTTGGAAGGACGCCGCTTCACGGAAATTCCGGTCACGCCGTCGGCCAGGCGCCGGGTTACCAACAGGAAACCGGTGTGGGCAACCATGCGGTGGTCGGGCCGGACGGCCAGGCCCTCCAGGTGCCAGCCACGGACCATGGACTCCCAGGCATCGGGCTCGGTAAAGCGGCCGTCGGCGCGGATCGCTTCGGCGGTGCGCGACAACTGCGTCACCGTGGCGACGTAGTTGATCCACACGCCACCTGGTGCCAGGACGGTTGCGACGGCGTCGAGGCATTCCCATGGAGCGAGCATGTCCAGGACCACGCGGTCCACGGATCCGGGAGCCTCAGCCTTGACGACTTCCTCCTGGAAGTCGCCCAAGGAGATTTGCCAGGCCGGGTGGGGCCCGCCGAAGATGGTCTCCACGTTTCCCCGGGCGATGTCAGCGAACTCTTCGCGACGCTCGAAGGAGTGCAGGTAACCGCCGTCGCCTACCGCACGGAGCAGCGAAATCGACAGTGCGCCTGATCCGACGCCTGCTTCCACAACGCGGGCACCCGGGAAGATGTCTGCCATGGTAACGATCTGGGCTGCGTCTTTGGGGTAGACAACGGCAGCACCACGGGGCATGGACAACACGAAGTCGGACAACAGGGGGCGCAGCGTCTGGTACTGCTGGCCAACATTGTTGCTCACCACGGAACCATCTACCTTGCCGATGATTTCGTCGTGGTTCAGGAATCCACGGTGCGTGTGGAACGCGCCGCCCGCTTCCAGCATGATCGTGTTCATTCGCCCGCGCTCGTCAGTGAGCTGGACCCGCTCTCCCACACGGAAGGGCCCGCGACGCCGAGCAGCACCCGTTGGCTGCACAGTGGAGCCGGTGGCTGCCTTGTCCGGGCTTGCGCTTGCCTCGGGGGCGGCGGTTTCGCGGTTCATGTGGTGTTCCTCGCTCTTGTACGGCTTGGCCGCGACGTGTTGCTGGCTGCTGGGCGCCGAAGGTTTGGGTTCTTGCTAAGACGGCCGGCATGTAACTCTACCGGTCCTGTGGTCAGGCGCGACCGCTCCTGCGGGGTTCCTTGCCTGTTATGGCTGTCACTACGGCGTCCTGGCGAAGCAATCCGGTGACGACTCCGTTGTGGTCCACCACAGCGTATTCGCCGCCGTCCAGCTGCGCCAAGTACTGGATCAGCTCCTGGCCCTTCGACCATTCGGGGACGTACGCCCCGGCGGCCAGGGCGTGGGCAACCGCGGTGACGGGCGTCGTCGTGGTCGCTTCAAAGGGGACGCTTGCAACGGCGGGACCATCAACAACGCCTTGCGGCTTGCCATCAGGTCCGCAGATCACGACGGCGGGACTTCCCGCAGGTGCTATGGCCAGGACGTCTGCCACTGTGGCCGAGTTCGGCACACCGACAGCGGGCTCTGCCAGGCCGGCGGCAGTCACCATGTACAGGCGGCTGCGCAGTTTTGCGTGGTGGATGGAGCTCGAAGCACTCATCCAGAGGAAGCCGCAGACCAGGACGGTAACAACCGTGTACATGAGGTCGGGCAACTGGCCCCTGAGGAACGGCACGACAATGAACCAGATCACCAAAGCCACCACGATGATCCGGCCGGACCAGCCGGCGGCAATGGTTCCCTTGTCCTGGCTGCCCGTCGCTTTCCAGACAGCTGACTCCACCAGGCGGCCACCATCCAAGGGCATTCCGGGCAGGACGTTGAAGATACCGATCACGAGATTGGCGAGCATCAGGATGTCGGCCAGCATACGGGGTATGCCACTGAGCGTTCCGGTGGACGTTACAGCCCACATGATCCCGGCGATGACGAAGTTCGACGCCGGTCCAGCGAGGGCAACGATGACCGAGCGGCCGGGCGAGGCCGTGAAGTTTTCGAATTGGGTGTGGCCACCCCACAGGTTCAGCACGATCTTCTCTGTGGGCCAACCGAAGGCCCTGGCGCTGAGGGCGTGGGCCATTTCGTGCAGGAGGACAGAGACGGCCAGCAGCAAGGCGACTGCAAGGCCAGCCAGGTATCCCCAGTTGCCAATGCCAGGAAACTTGTCGATGATAACCGGGCCGTAGAAAACCACTGTGATCGCGGCAATCACGAACCAGGAGTACGCCAGGTAGACGGGCACGCCGGCGATCTTCCCCAGCGGGATGCCTTCCTTTTTCGACGCGGCGTGATGGGGTGCGGGGGAACTGCTCACCTAGTTGGCCCCTTCAACGAGGTTCAGAGCCGGGAAGCGGTCCAGGACCAACCGTTGTACGTCTGCCGTCGTCCTGCCTGCAAGGGTGGGCCACATGATCATGCGCGGGTCCTCCGGAAGGGGTACCTGGTGCGGAATTCCCACGGTTACCACACCTGATGCAATGGCGGCCGTGGCTCCCGGGATGGAGTCCTCCAGGGCCACGCAGTGGTCCACCGTGATGGAAGGGTCGTCTAGCTTCAGCCGTTCCACCGCGGTGAGGTAAGCCTCCGGGTGGGGCTTTCCGTGGGTGACGGTGTCGCCGGTGACCATGAACTCGAAATACGGCTTGTGGAGGCTTTCAACCACCACTCCCGCGAGCGGGCCTTCCGACATGGTTACCAGGGCGCAGCGGATGCCTGCCGCGTGGAGTTCATCCAGCAGCTCGCGCGCTCCCGGGCGCCACGGGACTTCCTGTCGGACCCGGGCAATGACCTGTGCGCTCAAAGTATCCACGATTTCGCGGGCCTCGAGTTTGACTCCGGCCCGCTGCAGGACAGCCGCGGAGTGAAGCAAGGACTGGCCCACCAACTGCATGGCCTGCTGGTGGCTCCAGGTGCCGCCATGTGCCTCCACCAGGGCGCGCTCGGCCGCGATCCAATAGGGTTCAGTGTCCACGAGTGTGCCATCCATATCCCAGAGCACGGCTTTGAGGAGGGGCTGGCTGGGTGTTGAATGCATGGTTTCCAGTCTACGTGGAACCTGATGGCCCGCAGTTCCGGCATTGTGCTGTGGGCGAATACGGGACACGCGTTGACGCGAAATGCCATGCATCCATTGGGGTCTTGGACGTAGGGTGAGTGGATGAACAGTGTGGACGGGACCCCCGAAGGGCAGGACATCACCGTGGAGCCCGAGCGTTTCCTCAAGGAACCCGCGGAAGGACAGCGCGTCACCGTAATGATCGCTGCCTTTGAGGGCTGGAACGACGCCGGTGAAGCAGCCAGCGATGCTCTGCACTACCTGAACAAGCTATGGAACGGCAAGAAGATTGCCACCGTGGACGCCGAGGAATATTACGATTTCCAGTTCACCAGGCCCACAGTGCGGCGCACCTCCTCCGGTGCCCGGAAAGTGAAATGGCCCTCCACCCGGATCTACAAGGCCGCCGTTCCGGACAGCAACGTGGACGTGGTTTTCGTCCTCGGCACCGAACCCTCCTACCGCTGGCGTGCCTACACCACCGAGCTGTTGGTGCATGCCGAGGCACTCAAGGTGGATTCGGTCATCCTGGTCGGCGCCTTGCTGGCCGATGTTCCACACAGCCGGCCCATTCCGGTCAGCACCACCTCGGAGGACAACAGCTTGCGGGAACGCCTCAACCTGGAGGCCTCGCAATACGAAGGGCCCGTGGGAATCGTCGGGGTTCTGGCCGAATTCGCCCTTTTGGCTGGTCTGCCCACGGTCTCGCTCTGGGCTGCAGTTCCCCACTATGTGGCGCAGCCGCCCTCCCCCAAAGCCCAGCTCGCCATTTTGCACAAGATCGAGGACCTGCTACAAGTGCCCCTGGACAGCCATGCCCTTGCCGAAGAGTCGGAAGCCTGGGAACGCGGGGTGGATGAGCTCGCAACGGAAGACCCGGAAATTGCTGCCTACGTGCGCCAGCTGGAGGAAGCCAAGGACACCGCAGATCTCCCGGAAGCCTCGGGCGAATCCATTGCGCGGGAGTTCGAGCGTTACCTGAAGCGGCGCGGCAAAGACCGTCCCTAGGACCGCGGGAATCCCCATGACCGCAGGAACAGGAAACGGCCCCGACATTCGTCGGGGCCGTTTCCTGTTCCTGGCGCGATTCTAGAGTTCCACGCCCAGCAAAGCGTTGACGGCGTCGGAAACCAGTGCCGCGTCATGTGCGGACTTCTCCGCACCGTTGCGTACTGCCTCCTGGGCCCAATGGTCGACGGCGGCCAACGCGCCCGGCGCGTTGAGGTCCTCGGCCAGCTCCTTGCGCATGGCTGCGACGAGCCCGGCCGCAGAACCCGCCGGAGCCTGCTGCAAGGCTGCCCGCCAAACGGCGATCCTGTCCTTGGCCGCAGCGAAGTCTTCGTCCGTCCACGACCAGTCGGAGCGGTAGTGGTTTGCAAGGATTGCCAGGCGGATGGCAGCAGGGTCCTCACCGGCCGCACGGAGCTTTGAGACGAGGACCAGGTTTCCCTTGGACTTGCTCATCTTCTCTCCGTCAAGACCAACCATGCCCGCGTGGGCATAGTGACGGGCCAGCGGGACTCCGGCGAGGGAGTAGGCGTGACCGGCACCCATCTCGTGGTGCGGGAAAATCAGGTCGGAACCGCCACCTTGCACGGTGAAGGGCGCCGGAAGGTACTTTTGGGCGATCACCGTACATTCGATGTGCCAGCCTGGGCGTCCGGCCCCAAGGCTGGCGCCTGGCCAACTGGGCTCCCCGTCACGGGCTACGCGCCACAGGAGGGGATCAAGGGCGTTTCGCTTGCCGGGCCGGCCGGGGTCTCCCCCGCGCTCGGCGAACAGCGCGAGCATCTCGCTTTCACCGAGCCCGGACACATCGCCAAGAGTCCAGGCATCGGTAGCACTGGAACTCTTGCCGGCCGCTTCGACGTCATAGTAGACATCGCCGTCGGGTTCTCCGTCGGTGCCTTGAACGCGGTAGGCGACACCATCGGAGATGAGCTGCTCAATGGCCGGCACGATGTCGGGGATTGCCTCGACGGCGCCAACGTAATGCTCCGGCGCGAGGACATTCAGGGCGTCCATGTCCGTGTGGAAGAGCTGGATCTGGCTTTCGGCCAGTTCACGCCAGTCCACGCCAGTAGCGTTGGCGCGTTCAAGAAGGGGATCATCGACGTCCGTGACGTTTTGTACGTAGGAAACACGGATACCCGCATCACGCCAGGCGCGGTTCAGCAGGTCGAACGCTACATAGCTCGCTGCGTGGCCCATATGCGTTGCGTCATAGGGCGTGATGCCGCAGACGTACATCGACTGCTCGGCCTGCCGTTCCACCTCCACGACACGGCCAAGAGCGGTGTCGTACAGCCGTACGGGCGGCATGCTGCCGGGCAGTTCAGGTACAGGGCGGGAGATCCACGATTTCACGACTCAACCTTAGTGCTAGGCACTGATCACACCGAAACCGAGCAGGACATACAAGGCCAACCCAAGGAAGATGCGGTACCAGACGAAGAGCCGGTAACTGCGCGTGGAGACGAACTTCAGGAACCAGCCGATGATGACGTAACCCACAACGAAGGCGATGACCGTGGCCAGGGCGGTCTCCGGCAGTCCGTAAGGGCCGGCCAAACCCTCTTTGGTGACTGTCTTGTAGAGCTGGTAGAGGCCGCTGCCGAACACTGCCGGAATGGCAAGCAGGAAGGAGTAGCGCGCGGCGGCTTCACGGGTATAGCCCATGAGCAGGCCTGCGGTGATGGTGCCGCCCGAGCGCGAAACGCCGGGAATCAACGCCATTGCCTGGGCAAAGCCATACAGGATGCCGTGTTTGTAGCTCAGCTGGCTAAGGTCACGCTCCTGCCGGCCGATGGCGTCGGCGACGGCGAGAATCATGCCAAAAACAATCAGCATGGTGGCAACAATCCACATGCTGCGGAACACTGATTCGATTTGGTCCTGGAACAGCAGGCCCAGGATGACGATGGGAAGGCTGCCCAGGATGACCAGCCAGCCCATCCGGGCATCGGGGTCGTTCCGTTCCACTTTCCCCGTCAAGGAGCCGAACCAGGCCCGCACGATGCGGACGATGTCGCGCCAAAAGTAGACGATGACGGCGGTCTCCGTGCCAAGCTGCGTGATGGCCGTGAAGGCTGCGCCCGGATCGGCTGCATCGGGAAGGAATGAGCCGACAATCCGCAGATGCGCGCTCGAGGAAATCGGGAGGAATTCGGTGAGGCCCTGCACAAGGCCCAGCAAGGCTGCTTCTATCCAGTTCACGTGAATAGACCCTACGTCATGAACACTGGTAACTGCCCGTAAGCTAGCTGCTATGCAGCAGCGTTATGTCGGGAACAGTGGGTTCCGCGTGTCTTCGATGTCCCTTGGAACCATGTCCTGGGCGCAGGAAACCGATGAGCAGGACGCTGCCGAATTGCTTCACGGATTTGTTGCAGCGGGTGGAACGGTGGTCGACACGGCCGCCTCGTACGCGCAGGGCCGGGCCGAGGCAATGCTGGGCTCCATGCTCGGTGACGTCGTCGCCCGGTCAGAAATCGTCATCTCCACCAAGGCCGGCGTGTCGTCGTCGGAAACGCGGCGCAGTGTCAACGCATCCCGGGGCGCCATGCTTTCTGCGCTGGACGCGAGCCTTGCAAGGCTTGGGACCGACTACATCGACATCTGGTTCGCGCAGCAGTGGGATCCGAACGTGCCCTTGGATGAAACGCTCTCAGCCTTGGAACTGGCCCAGCGAAGCGGACGTGCCCGCTACGTTGGCATTTCCAATTACAACAGCTGGCAGACAGCCAAGGTAGCGGCCGTAGCAGGCTTTACCTTGGTGGCCAACCAGTCGGAGTATTCGCTGCTGCACCGCAAACCCGAGGAAGAACTTATCCCCGCCGTCGAGGACGCCGGTCTTGGCCTGATGGCCTGGGCCCCGCTGGGGCGTGGAGTTCTCAGCGGTAAGTACCGGGGGCAGATACCTGCGGATTCGCGGGCAGCACAGGGCCGGCTGGCATCGTATGTGGAGCCCTATCTGGAGCCGCGGGCGTCAAGGGTAGTCGAAGCGGTGGCCATGGCCGCCCGTGGACTGGGCCGGTCACCGCTGGACGTTTCGTTGAGCTGGTTGCTGTCCCGGCCGGGGGTATCCACCGCCGTCATCGGGCCCAGGAACGCCGTCCAGCTCAAGGAATTGCTGGATGCCCAGTTGGCGGTGCTCCCGGCGGAGATTGCTCGTGCGCTTGAGGATGTTTCCGCGGCCTAGCAGTCAGCGACGGTCAAGGATGTCCAGGAGGTAGTTGCCGTAGCCGCTCTTGGCCAGTTTGGCTGCCTGCTGGCGGAGTTGGTCGTCCGTCAGATATCCCATCCGCCAGGCCACTTCTTCCGGTGCGCCGATCTTCAACCCTTGCCGGTTCTCGGTGGTTCGGACGTAATTGGAGGCATCGTTGAGGTCGCCGAATGTTCCGGTGTCCAGCCAGGCGGTCCCCCGCGGGAACTTCTGCACATGCAGGCGCCCAAGCTCCATGTACTTGCGGTTGATGTCGGTGATTTCCAGTTCCCCGCGCGGTGAGGGCTGAAGTTCTTTTGCCATGGCGACAACGTCGTTGTCGTAGAAGTAGAGGCCGGGCACTGCATAGTTGCTTTTGGGGGCAGAGGGCTTCTCTTCGATGGAAACCGCCAGGCCTGCATCATCGAATTCCACCACACCGTAGGCAGAGGGGTCCTTGACCCAGTAACCGAAGATTGCACCGCCGTCGACATCGGCGTAATGCCGAAGCTGGTTGCCCATGCCCGGACCGTTGAAGATGTTGTCCCCGAGGATAAGCGCCACTTTGCCGTTTCCGATGTGGTCCTCCCCGAGAATGAACGCCTGGGCAAGTCCGTCGGGCGTGGGTTGGCGGGCGTACGCCAGATTGAGGCCGAACTGCGAGCCGTCGCCCAGGAGCTTTTCGAATTGGGGTCCATCCGCGGGCGTTGTGATGACGAGGATGTCGCGGATTCCAGCGAGCATCAGAGTGCACAGCGGATAGTAAATCATTGGTTTATCGAAGACAGGAACCAATTGTTTACTTATTCCGAGCGTAATTGGATGAAGCCTCGAACCCGTGCCACCGGCAAGAATAATTCCGCGCATCTAACTGTCCTCTCCCGCTGCACATCACCGTCACTGACGGTTACGCTATGGCCATGCAGAGAATCCTTGTCACCGGCGGGGCCGGATTCATCGGATGCAATTTTGTTCACTTCATCATGGAGCACACCGGCCTCCATGTCACTGTCCTGGATAAGCTGACCTACGCCGGAAAGATGGAGTCGCTGGCGGGACTGCCGGTAAACCGTTTCGAATTCCATCGAGGCGATATTTGCGACGCCGGCCTCGTGGATGCGCTGACAGGCTCCGTGGACGCCGTGGTGCACTTCGCGGCAGAGTCACACAACGACAACTCGCTGGATGATCCCCGTCCGTTCCTGGACACCAACCTGATGGGCACCTTCACCCTGATCGAAGCCGCCCGCAAGCATGGAACCCGCTTCCACCACATTTCCACCGATGAAGTGTACGGTGACCTGGCCCTTGATGAACCCCGGAAATTCACTGAGGACTCGGTGTACCGGCCCACCAGCCCCTACTCCGCCACGAAAGCCGGTTCGGACATGTTGGTCCGGGCCTGGGTGCGTTCTTTTGGCCTCCAAGCGACCATCAGCAATTGCTCGAACAACTACGGTCCATACCAGCACGTTGAGAAGTTCATTCCGCGGCAAATCACCAACATTCTCGACGGAGTGCGTCCCAGGCTGTATGGCCAGGGGCTGAACGTCCGTGACTGGATCCATGTAGAGGACCATTCCTCCGCGGTGTTGACGATCCTGCAACGGGGCCGGATCGGCGAGACCTACCTGATCGGGGCAAACGGGGAGCGGTCCAACCGTGAGGTGGTGGAGAAGCTGCTGATCCTTGGTGGGCAACAGCCTGATGACTATGACCTGGTCAACGACAGGCCGGGACACGATCTGCGCTACGCCATCGACTCCACCAAGCTCCGCAAGGAACTTGGTTGGTTGCCCCGGTTCCCCGACTTCGACTCCGGCCTGGCTGAGACGGTGCAGTGGTACAGAGCCAACGAGGAATGGTGGCGTCCGCAGAAGGCGGCCACCGAGTCAAAATACGCTGGCCAAGGGCACTGAGCCGTGGAGGCCCGGGAGCCAGTCTCCACGCCAACCCCGATTCCCGGGTTGTTGCTGTTCGAACTCCCTGTGCATGCCGACGGTCGCGGGTGGTTCAAGGAAAACTGGCACCGCAGCAAGATGCTGGACGCCGGACTGCCTGATTTTGGCCCCGTCCAGAACAACATCTCCTTCAACGCCCTTCCCGGAACCACCCGGGGCATCCATGCCGAGCCGTGGGACAAATTCATCTCCTTGGCCTCCGGGCGTATTTTCGGGGCCTGGGTGGACCTCCGGGAGGGACCAAGCTTCGGCGTCCTGTTCACGGCGGAGCTGACACCGGGCCAAGCTGTCTTCGTGCCCCGTGGCGTAGGGAATGCCTTCCAGACGCTGGAAGGCGACACTGCCTACACCTATCTGGTCAACGACCATTGGAGCCCGGAGGCCCGGAAGGACTACACCTTCCTGAATCTTGCCGACGAACACGTCTCCGTGCCGTGGCCGATCCCCCTCAGCCGCGCTGTGGTCTCGGAGCAGGACAAGAACCATCCGCGCCTGGACCACGTCGCCCCAATGCAAAAACGCCGGACCCTCGTCCTCGGAGCCGATGGCCAATTGGGCACCGCGCTGCGGCAGGCATTCGACGCCGACCGAACGGTCGACTTCGCCGGTCGCCGGGATTTTGACATCACCAGCGAGGATTCCTTCCGGTCGCTGGCATGGCGCAGCTACTCCACGGTCATCAATGCTGCAGCCTTCACCGCCGTGGACGCCGCCGAAACGCCTGAAGGCCGCACAGCTGCCTGGTCAATCAACGCAGCCGCCGTCGCCCGCTTGGCGCGCACCGCCGTCGAACATTCGCTGACCCTGGTCCATGTCTCCAGCGACTACGTCTTCGACGGTACGGCCGAGGTGCACACGGAAGAGGAGGCTTACGCTCCGTTGGGCGTATACGGGCAGAGCAAGGCCGCCGGTGACACGGCTGTGGCAACCGTGCCGAGGCACTACATCGTCAGGGCCAGCTGGGTAGTGGGTAACGGGAAGAACTTTGTTCGGACCATGGCGGGCCTTGCCGCCAAGGGGGCGGCACCGAGTGTTGTGGACGATCAATACGGCCGGTTGAGCTTTGCCGTGGATTTGGCCGCGGGTATCAGACATCTGCTTGATTCGAGGGCACCGTACGGCACATACAACATCAGCAACGGTGGTCCGCCGCAGAGCTGGGCGGATATCGCTGCGGAAGTCTACCGGCTCTGCGGCGCGGATCCCGGGCTGGTGCATCCGGTCAGCACAGCCGAGTACGCGCAACCGGGAACAGCGCCACGACCGGCCCACAGCGTGCTGGACCTGGCCAAAATCACCGCTACGGGCTTCACTCCCCCCGACGGGTCGCAGCGGATGGCGGAATACCTCCAACGCTAGCGAGGCCTACTGGGGTCGGGCACGTCCGGCTAAAAACACGACGGCGGGTTACGGAATTGCGGAGCGGATGTCATCCTTTGAGGTACTCATCATTGGGTTGCGGAAGAAGATGACGCTATGAGGGCTCGCTACGTCACGACGATGGCCTTGACGCTTGGCTTGCTGTTCTGGGTAAGTACGATTCCCGGCACTGTCCCGCGCGTTGCTTCCCCTCCCCAGCCGGAACCCACAGCGACGTCCGTGGAACCCGCAGCTGCACTCCACGAGCTCCCCCGGATTCCGTGGGAGGGCGGCACGGCGTATTGGCGGCAATTCTCCAAGGCCTTCGCAGCGGGCTGGAGCGACCCGTCCTTTTTCCCGATCGCCATCTGGTACGGATCCCCCGGCAGCGATGAACAACTGAAGTACGACAAAGCACTGGGCATCAATACCTACGTGCAGGGCAATCCGGATGCGTCCAGCGCGGCCATCTCGGCGCACGGAATGTTCACGCTTTACACCCCCACAGATGCCCCAAGCAATTGGGACCGGCAGGTGGGCAGCGTGCTGGACGATGAGGTGGATGGCAGGTACGAACCCGTGGCAGGGCTGGCACACATGAAGCAATTGGCTGCCCAGCACGATCCCGCACAGACGGGCAGGTTCACTTATGCGAACTGGACCTCGGGAATCCTCACCTATGACGTGCCAATGCAGTTCTCCACGGACTACTACAGCACTGCGAACGTGAACTCCGTGGACCAGTACTTCTACTCCGTCCCACAGTGCGACTGGGGTGAAGGCACGCTGCGGTGGCGGACTCCGAACGGACAGAATCCCATCACTGCCTCGAACTGCCGGACCGCCTCCAGCTACGGGAAAATCATGCAGCTTCAGCAGGAAATCAACGCAACGCGTGGTGTTCAGGCGCCGCTCTGGGCGCTCCCGACCGTTGTCAGCACCGGCGGCTCAACTCGTGGCTACAAGCAGCTGGGCCCTGAGCAGGTCAAAGCCCAGGTGTGGGCGTCGGTGATCCATGAGGCCAGGGGAATTGTGTGGTTCAGCCAGTCCCCCGACCAACAGGAAGTCAATGACTGCATCACCGGTGATGCCTTCCAGGATGCCCGGAAGCACAGTGCTGATTGTCTGAAGGACCAGGTCGCCGCAGTCGGTGTCGTAAACCACGCTATCGCTGCCTTGGCGCCTGTTCTTAACACGCAGTCCTACGTCTGGGACTTCGGGGAGGGTACGGACACCATGCTCAAGGCCAAGGACGGAAGCGCCTACGTCTTTGCGATGACCGACGACGGAGCCACCGGCAGCAGAACATTCACCCTCCCTGGCGGGATAACGGCATCCACCGTGGAAGTGCTGGACGAAAACCGTTCCATTCCGATTCAAGGGGGGAAATTCACCGATGATTTCCCTAACGAGTACACGCACCATGTGTACCGCATCGCCCTTTAGGAAACCGTGGCCGCATTCGTCAGGCAAAGGGCCTGGCGAAACCTCTGGCGGACACCGGGGAATCGTCCTAAAGTAGCCCTACGGCAGCCTCTGGCAGGAGGCCGGGAGACAACTCAAGAAAACATGTCGATGTGGCGGCGTTTGTCCGCCACCCACGATCCGGGCAGTGCAGCAGCCAGGGGTCGTGGGCCACATGGTTATGCCTTGAGCTTGACCCGAGCCTGGAGCCAAGAATGCTGCTGCCGAAAGCACTGCCGACCCGGATCGCATCCCACCGGGTAGTCCCCCAACTGACATTCCCCCACCGCGTGGCCCCACGCCGCGGAACAGCGCCACTCACCCTGGCCGCTGCCTCCGGGGAACCGTGGGTGAACCTGGGCGGCGTCGCGGTCAAGCTCATGGAGTTCGATCCGGCGATCGAGGAGATCCTGGACAGGGCCAGCGGTGCCGGCGCGCCGCCGCTGGGCGTGTGCTCTGCCAACCTGGACCACATCCGCCACTTCGGTTCAGGTGGTCGCTGGGCCGGCACGCTTGAACAATCCGGCCCTGAGCAGCCGGGAGGCGTGGAATGGTTGACGCTCATCGACGGCGCCCCGCTGGCCACAGAGGCCCGGCGCCTGACCTCACGAAACTGGCCCCGGCTGGCAGGAAGCGACCTCGTGGGCCCCTTGCTGGATGAGGCAGGGCGCAGGGGGCTCACTGTTGGTTTCCTGGGTGGGTCGACGGAAACCCAGCAACTTATCCGCGCCAAGTTCGAAGTCGAGCGTCCCCACCTCAGGGTCGTCGGGTGGTGGGCTCCCCCGCGCACCACTCTTGGTGACCATGAAGCTTCCCGCCGGCTTGCGGCAAAGATTTCGGAGTCAGCACCGGACATTTTGATCGTGGCACTGGGCAAGCCACGGCAGGAACTCTGGATTTCAGAGCATGGCGCCATGACAGGTGCAAAGGTCCTGATGGCCTTCGGAGCCGTGGTGGACTTCCTGGCGGGGCACATCAGGCGGGCACCCTCCTGGGTGAGCTCCAACAGCCTCGAGTGGGCCTGGCGGCTGGCCTTGGAACCGCGCAGGCTCGCCCGCAGATACCTCGTGGACGGACCGGAAGCCTACCTTCGCCTGCGAAGGGACAGCAGTTTCACGCTTCCCGCCGCCGGGCAGCGGCAGCTTCCCGGCGCGGATACCGCCCCCAAAGGCACAAGTGTCCACCCCGCGGATGTCCCGGAGCGTGAGCCCAGCCGCGCTCCGGGGTCCTTTGCGCCGGCCAGCGCCACTGCGGAAGTCGCCGTCGTCGTCGTCACCTATAACAATGAAGACAGCATTGGCCCCTTGATCCTGAGCCTGCGGAGGGAAGCAAGAGAACAGTCGATGAAAGTCGTGGTGGCCGATAACTCCCCGAACCACCGGACCATCAGCGAACTGGCACGTCATCCGGACGTGATCGCCTTCAGGACAGGAGGAAACCTGGGATACGCCGGTGGCATCAATGCGGCACTCGAAGCCGCGGGAGAGGCCGACGCCTACCTCATCCTCAACCCGGATCTCCGGGTCGGGGAAGGTGCCATCAATGCAATGAGCCGGCGCCTGCAGCAATCCGGCGCAGGCATGGTGGTACCCGTCCTGCTGGATGACGACGGCACCGTCTACCCCTCGCTGCGCCGCGAGCCGGGTGTTCTGCGAGCGCTTGGGGATGCCGCCTTGGGCAGTCATCTCAAAAGGCGGCCGGGGTGGTTGTCGGAGATGGATTTCGATGAAGAGAGCTACCAGCATGGGCATCAGGTGGAGTGGGCTACCGGCGCCGCGCTGTTGCTGGACGGCGGCGCTGCGAGGCTGGTGGGTGCCTGGGATGAGCGTTTCTTCCTGTATTCGGAAGAGACCGACTATTGCCACCGCTTGAGGGAGGCTGGCTTTTCCATCTGGTTTGAGCCTGAGGCGCGCATGTGGCACACGCGCGGTGGATCCGGGGCGTCCCCGCAACTGGTTGCCTTGATGTCCGTGAACCGTGTCCGATATGCGGAGAAGTATCTTGGACCGGCGCGGCTGATGGCCTTTCGTGGGGCCGTGCTGGCCGCAGAGGTGGCCCGGATGGGGAAGCCCGGTCACCGCGACGCAGCGTGGGCCTTGACCAGCCGACGGCGGTGGAATCGCCTTCCGCACGCGGTTCGGGCACTCGAAGCGGAACTCTGATGTCGGCCGTGTTTCCATCAGGGGCTGTCATTATCCCCGCGCATAATGAGGCCGCGGTGATCGCCAGGACTCTTGGGTCGCTGAAGGAAGTTATTGGGTGGGGAACCGTTGATGTAGTGGTGGCCTGCAACGGGTGTACAGATGCGACGGAGGCGATTGCGTCCCGATGGCAGGGCGTTTCCGTCCTCCATGTGGCGGAGGCGTCAAAGACCGCGGCACTTAACGCCGGGGATCGATGCACAGCATTGTGGCCCCGCCTGTACCTCGACGCCGATATTGAGGTCAGCGCCAAGGCCCTTGTTGACGTTTTTGCGGCCTTGCAGGATGAGACCTTGCTGGCTGCCCGGCCTGCGTTCAGTTATGACACGCACGGAGCTTCGGCGCCGGTTCGGGCCTACTACCGTGCCCGCAGCAGAATCCCGGGCAATGCGGAGGGACTGTGGGGCGCCGGTGCTTATGCGTTGAGCCGTTCCGGGCACAGCCGCATGGGTGTCTTTCCGGCCCTGACGGGAGACGACTATTTTGTGGACAGGCTTTTTGGTGCGCAGGAGAAAGCTGTCCTGCCCACGGAGCCGGTGATCGTCCGGACGCCCCGGACGTCCGCTGCATTGTTGGCTGTGTTGCGTCGTACCTATCGGGGTAACGCCGAACAGGACCAGGTGTCAGGCGGGGCCTCCCTGCCGCGGACGGCTCGCCAGCTGCTGGGGTCGGTTCGTGGGCCGCGGACGGCGTTTGACGCCGTCGTCTATGCGGTGTTCGCAGTGGCCGGGCGCCGCCGTCCAAGGTCGCGGGCGTCTTCCCCCGTATGGGAACGGGACGAGAGCCGTCGCTAGCCGCCGTTGGCCGCTGGTTGCCTGCGGTTCTCCTTGCCTGGGTTCCTGTTACGGCTCCCCTGAAGGGACCGCCTTGTCCTTGAGTTGTGCCTCCGCGGCCTCTCGATGCGCGATCCTCCACAGTGCCCCGGATATTCCCAGCATGAGGAACAGGAGGCTGGCGGCCATGGGGAATGCAAAGGCGTCGAAGAATCCGAAGGCAAGAGCAGCTGCAGCCACGCTGGCAAGTACTGATTGGCTCATCTGGCGCAGCTCGTTGTCTTTTGCCGCCCTGCGGGCCTGCCAAGCACAGATGATGCCAGCGACAACCAGCATCAGGAAAGCAAGCAGACCGGCTATGCCAAGTTCCACCAGGAGCCCCAGATATTGGTTGTCGACAATCACATACGCCGGGAGGAAGGTACCGAAACCACGTCCAAGGAACAACTGTTGGCTGGCCATTCCGAATGCCGTTGCGTAGCCGTTGGTCCGGGAACTGATACTGGGGTCATCCGTGCCGATGGTAAAGAGCCCGAACAGGGTGCCGATCATTCCCGGAGTCACCACGTAGATCACTCCGACCAGCAGTGCCGAGACTGCGACAGCCCGCCGTCGCAGTTGCTTGGGCCAGACCGGCAAGAGAATGAGGAAAGCCAATGCCATGCAGATCAGGGCTGCGCGGGAGACCGACAACATTGCGGCCACGGCAATCAGGCCAACAGGGATCCACCATAGGAGCCGGCGCTTGGAGGTGTCGTTCAGGGCCAGGGTTACGGCAATCGGAAGGGAGGTGGAGAGCACCACACCGTATTCGAGGGGATGCAGAGACATGCCTGCCGCCCGGATGAAGCCGCCACGGGAATCGATGTTTGCAAGCTCGGAACTGAGGCTGAGGCCTGGAATCCTGATCCATTCAATGAGCGATGAGCCGGTGGCAAACTGGAGCAAACCAAGTGCTGCTGTCAGGCCGCCCGCCAAGGCGATCCTTCGCAGCAGTGTCCTGACCCCTTCCCGTGTGGTCAGGCCATCGGTGGCTATGAGCAGGATTCCGGCCCAGCCCGCGAGCCGGATGAGCCCGGCATCGGCGGGGCTGGCCTCGGTTTCAGGCAAACCCCTCACCATGGCGAGCGCGTAACTGGATGCCGCAACTATGAGGAACGCTGACAGCGCTGCCCTCAAGGGGTGGAACCGCCTGACCGAGGGGGTGGTGCGGAGCAGTTGGTGCAGGACCCACCATGCCAGCCCGAGGATCGCGAAGAGTGTATTCGGCCGACCGATCGAGCCCAACGACGCGATCACCAGGTTCGATGGCAGGGCGCAGGTGAGCACAAGATAGATGGTTAGGAAGATGGGCGCATCGGATCTCCCGGTGGTCCCGTGGACGCTGTCGCGATGAAGAAGCCCATTAGCCCGGTACACGGGTTGTCACCTCCGCCTGCTTGTTATCTGTCTGCCGTTTGCTGCTTCTTCTGGTTCTTGAGGTTGGCACCTGGGCTGTCCTTCGCCGTCGTTGCCGGGCATCAATGACCACCGCGGACAGGATCGAAAGCGTTGCCGCAATGCCCATCCAGAAAACGGCCCCTTTGACGCGGTTAGTCTGGGTTCCTCCCCCAAACACGATTTCAGGGCTCGAGGGGGAAGTCAGGGTGGTGATCAGGGCTTGTTCAACGCCTGCTTCTTGTTGGAGTTGCGTGGAGGCTGCGTTGATACCCTTCACGACGTCACCCAGCACGTCCTTCACTTTTTGGGCACTGGAGTCCACCACCTGAACTGACAAGACCGGCCACCGGAAGCTCTTTGCCCATTGCCCGCCGCTGTTAAGCAGGGTCACTGAGTAGCCGTGCCGGACACCCGCGCCATAGAGCGTCCCGGTGGACAGCGTGAGGTCCACCGAGGCTGAGCCGTAGTTCACACGTCTTTCCACCATGGCCGCAAAGTCCACCAGCGAGGCATAATCGTCGCCGGGAATCCAGTAGGCCGGTTCACGGTCCGGCGCGACGAAGGTAACCTCGGCCTTGGTCCAGTACACAGGTTCAGACGTCCGGACGGCGCCCAAGGACGCCAGCCCGATGGCAAGGCCGATGGCCACTATGTACCAACGCCTGGCCAGGATGCGTAGAAGGATCGCAGCCGTCATGGTCATCCCGGCCTGTAGGAGCTGGGCACCACGCTGGCGGTCTCACCTGAAAGGTAGGCAGGTTCGTCCGCCTTGGGCCGGCTGCCCGGCAGGCGTTCGGCAGGCGAGGACTTCTTTTGGCGGGCTGAACCAGGTGCAGGTGGATTTGGACCGGAGGCCTTGTGGCTGGACCCGGAATTCCTGCGCTGCTTCCTGGACAGAAGGAGCCCATCGATAAGCACAGTCACCACGACGCTCAAGGCCACGCCTCCGGCAGCAGTAACGAGGAGAAGCTGCGTGCGGGCCTTGACCTCAGGGACTGCCTTGTTGTCTTCCAGCAATTTCATGGTGGAGATGCGGGATGTTGTGGGAACGTTCAAGACGTCCTGCAGCTCCGTCAGGGCCACCGGGGCTTGGTTCATGACAGTGTCCAGCAGCCGCAGTGCTTGGTCTGCGTCGTGTGAAGAAGCCGTGATGAGCAGGATTGCGCCGCTGGTCCCCTTGTCGGCCTCAGCCGTGAACGTGGATGTGCCTGCCTGGTCCCGGATCTTCTCCTTGAATTCTTCGGATGACATCTTGCGGGTGAGGATGTCCAAAGCCTCGCTCATGCCGCCGAGCCCAAGATAAGGGTTACCGGCCTCTCCAACGCTTTTGGTCGAAGGCAGAAGGACAAGGCTCGCCTGGGCCTTGTAGTTGTCAGGAGCACTCTGCTGAAGGAAGAAGCAGGCACCTGCGGTCAGGGCAAGCCCAAGAACGACGATGAACCATCGCCGTAACAGGCTTTTCAGTATCTTTTGTACCTGCATGTCCCGCTCTTACCTTTCGTTGGGTGACTTCTTGTTGGGCCCACCACATGGTTCAGGTCCTCGAGGCCGTGCTTTTCCTGCTGGCGAACGTTGTCTTGATGCGGTCTATGCCACCGGTGCCCAGCAACGCAACGGTTACGGCCTTGGCTGCGGTTCGGGCCAGCTCCTTAAGGGTCCGGACGGGAGCCTGATATAGGCGGTCGGTCATGATGGTCCTCCTGGTGGGGACAGGAACGTCCCGCAGAAGGTCCGGAAAAAGCCCTTGGTACGTTTCCGGGGAAACACGTCGGCCGCGGATCCTGTTGCTTACGTTGTGGTCGTGCACCACTTGCAGCCAGGCAGGCGTGCCACGCAGCGTCCTGACCTCCATGGACTGGCCCAGGCGGTTGTGCCACGCAGCCCAGCACGTCGCGGGAGCGGACCAAGGTGCGCTGACCGAGCAAAAGGCGTTGGTGGGGTCATTCCTAAGGAAAACGGAACCAGGGCCCATGACAAGGCCGGATGCCAGATAGATGGCTGTAACCTGCTGGCCGGCAGCAGCACCCTGGACGCGCTCGACGAAATCGACAGCGAGGCCGTCATCGTTGTCCAGGTTGGTAGTGATGAGAACCTTGCGGTCCCCGGCACCTACTGACCGGATGTCCTCCAGCAGTTCCGACGGGCTGACCTCAGCCCTGAACAGGGGTACGAATGCCCGGTCGCCGCTCAGTTCCCGTACACGTTCCAGCAGCCAGGCAGGGCTTTCGGGATCGAAATAGATGATCCAACGAAAGTTGCGGTTGCTCTGGGCTTTCACCGATGGAAGGCAGTAACGCTCGAACAGGACGATCCGGTCCCGCAGCCAGCCCTCCTGAGCCCGCACAAGGCTTTCAAAGCCACGGGAAGGAAGATTGAACCTCGTCAGCAGAACGTGGTCCACGGTGGGAGGGCTGCTCACTGACCTGTCAATGTTCATTGCTGACTCCTCGAACGGACGGGGCACTGGTGCGATCTGGCCAGAAAGGCCCGCTCGTCGTGGCGGGGTCTTGGCACAGCCCCATGAGGCTGGCCGCCCGGACGTCCCAGGTGTTAGCTTCCGCCACCTGCCTCATCTCCTCCTTTTGTCCTTGATCCGGCCGTTCCCGAAGGGCCTTCCTGACCAGATCGACGAACTCCGCGGGGCTGCTGGCCACCGTCAAGGTGCTGCACGACAGGGATCGCACTGAGGGCAGGTCGGTGGCGACCACGGGCAGTCCCGCCGAAAGGTATTCCAACGTCTTGAGCGGATAGCTGGATCTGTTGAATTCCGTGTCCGCATAAGGGGTGATACCTACGGATGCGGTCCCAAGCAGCCGCTGCAAGTCCTTTGGAGACATGGTTCCCCGCCAATCCACGTTTCCGCGGCCGAGAAAGGCATCAAGCCGGCGCCTGGTTACAGGGTTGGACTCGGTCCTCGGGCCGATCACCAGAATGTCCAGCCCGGCGGTGCCCAGCGTCTCCAAAATGTCCAGGTCCAAGCGTTCATTGAGTTGACCCACGAGGACCGCTACCGGTCGACGTCGGTCGGCTGCCGTTTGGTTCGCCGGTGGCCGGCACCCGTTGGCAACCACTTTCACGGTCCGGCCTGAAAAGGCGGACATTTTGGCGGCCAATCCGGGCGAGACGGCCGTGATGACGTCGGCCGCTTCGATGTTCTGTTCCAGGGATCGGCGAAGGTAATCCGCGCCGAACCCGATCAGATCTGCGGCAGCCAACCAATCGTCGGTCAAGTGAAGCAAACGAACGCCGGTGCCGCCTGCCGGGAAACCCATAACCGGTGAGGCATTGATGATGGCCGTCGGCGGATGGACCGCCGCCCTTATGGCCTTCTCCATACAGTGCCGGGCAATGGCTTTGGTCATGCCGCGGCCCGGGCGGCTGCTGAACATCGGCGGGGCGGGAAGTCGGAGGCGTGTCAGCTGCGAAGTGAGGATCTCGGGGATCCCGAGCAGGCTTGCCACCAAGTGCTTCCGAACATCCGGGAAGCGGAAGACGGGAGCGGGCTGGTCCACCCACATGAGCGGTCCCATCACTGCCAGTGATTCGGCCAGGAGTCGATCAGTTCCGGGCAGGTCATCCCAGCGTCCGCCTGAGATGTACATGGTCGGGCACATTACGCCTCCTTCGCAGTGATCAGGCCTGATGCGGCCGCTTGGACCGCGACAGGACGGGCGTTGAAATCCTCGGAGGGCTGTTGGCCGCGCAACCGGAGGTAACGCCGTCGAACGACGTACGAGCCGTAGCGCCCCGCGGCGGACGCCTCGGCCAACAGGTGGGGCCGCTGTGCGGCAGTGTCCGACATGAAGTGCTGGTACAGCTCCGTTTGGAGTAGCGCTGCGCCAGTGAGGCTGAACCTGCCTTCCACGACCGACCGGCCGAAAACGCCCAGTTCGGTCCGCAGTGTTTTGTCCTCGACGAGCTTCCCAAGGACAGAGACCAAGCCAGCCGCGCCTGGCCCTGCGGAGCCTGGACCGGACCCGTACCACCCCTGCCACAAAAAGAGCGGCAGGGAGTCAGGGGTCAGGAGCTCCCAGAAACCCCGTTCGCCCTGGACTACGAGGGGCTTTCCGAACGACAGTCCTCGAAGGGCGGACCCACCCATGCCCAGAACGACGTCCGCTACGGCGTAGGCCGGTCGGGGGTCGGCAAGTTCGCCGGTAGGAATAATCGTGCGCTCCCCCCGTGCTTCATTGACGCGCGCCGCGTGGGCGTTGACGATGCCTTCAGCCGGGCCGGTCCCGGTGATGACCAAGCGGACCGGTATGTCTGCTGCGAGCTGGTTCACCGCATCAATCGCTGACAGGATGCCCTCAAGCTTGAGTTCCTTGGCCAGCCGGGACACGCAGACCACCGTGAAGTGATGCTGATCCAGACCCCAACGGTTCCGGAAAGCCACCAGGTCCAGATCGGCGTCGGGGCTGTTCATGGGAAGGTCTACAGGCGGTTCCAACAAGTGGACGTTGGATCGTCCGGAAGACGACTCTGCGTGCCGGATCTGCTCCGTACCCACCATCAGGGGCATGGATGTGGGAATGAACGGGGCGACCGCCATGGACATTACCGTTGCAGCGGCAGTGGTGCCGCGAACAATCCTTGCAGCCGCCAGGCACTCCAGCGCCGGCGGCCACTCATACCCATGCACAATGTCTATCCGGCGCTCGCGGACAGTGCGGACCAGGGCGCTGATGACAGAGGGCGACGGACGCTTTCCCGGTGCCGGTGCGGCAATGAACTCCAAACCCAGCCCCATGCCCCTCTCAGCGAGGGGGCCCGGTTGTCCAAAGAGAATGACTTCGTGGCCCAGTTGCTTTACTGCCGCTCCCAGTTCGATGGCGTTCAGTTGACTGCCACCCATGCGGAGGTCGTGAGGATAGACGAGGATTCTCATGACGGAACAACTTCCCGACCGCGGCCCCAGATCCGGACCTCCCGCAGGTCGTTCCGGCGAACGAACATCATCAGCGCCATCGCAACGATGCCAAGGCCCGTCGATGCCGCAACGGCTGCCAGCGGGGATTCAATAGTGCGCGACAACCCGAAACAGCCCACAGCGGTCAGGAGCCCCAAGGCAAAGGGCATCCAAAGCCGCCTTCCCACAGCCCGTAGCGATACCTTCGCCTGGCTCAACGCCCTGAGATAGAGCGGGGAGGTGACGAACAAGGCAACCAGCGCCGGGGCAGCGGCAAGTCCTGTCATCCCTGCGAGCGCGCCGCCGGCCAGTAGCGCCGGAACGAGGGCGATCAGGGCAAAAAGCTGCACACTGAAGATGGACAGGGATGAGCCAAGAACGACGAGGTAGTCGTAGAGGAGCTCGTGGAGGATGCGGAACACTGTGAGGGGCGCCAACCACATCAGTGCCAATCCTGCAGGAGCCCAGTCCTGCCCATAGACCACTGTGACAAGCGGTATGGCACATCCGACCATCACTGCGGTTATCGGCAGGACCACGACGGAAACCGCGCCCACCATGGCCAGCAACGCCGCTGCCATGTCCTCAGGACGATCCTGCAAGCGGGAGAAAGTCGCTGGTGCCACGCTTCGCAAGGGCTGTGACAGCAGGCTCGATGGCCACCCAGCCATGTTGAAGGCCATGACGTAGAAACCCAGGACGACCGGACCAAACAACTTTCCCGCTATCAGCTGGTCAACGTAGCCCACCGCAAAGACCACTGCGCTGGCCCCGGCCAAAGGGAGACCAAACACCAGGAGCTGTCTCGCAGACTGCGGTGAGAAACCAAAGCGGTACGGCAGGGGTGAGTACACCAGGAACAGCACACCGGCCACGACGCTGGCCAGAACCCGGCCAATGGCAAGGCTCATGGCCCCCATCCCTGCAATGACCAGAACCAAAGAGACGCCGGCACCCAGCCAGACGTTGACCTGATCGATGACCATCCGCTGTCCTTGGCGGAAGTTCCGTTGCAGCAAGGCGGCCGGAGTGGCAACCAGGCCGTTGAGCACGATGCAGAAGGCCAGGGCCCTGACGACATCCGTAGCTGCTTCGTTGCCCATCGCCGCCGTAAAAAGGGGTGCAACCGCATAGGACAGGCCGAACAGGAGGACGCTGCACACGACGGAGATGGTGGTGACGGTAGCGGCGATGTCCTTCGGGTCCCCGGGCCAGCGCACGATGGCTAGGCTGACCCCCAACTCGTTGAAACTCAGCACCGCCACCAACGCGATAAATGCCACCGCGTAGGTTCCAAACTCCTCAGGACCCAGCAGGCGCGCCAAGGCGATGCCGATGCCGATGGTGCCCAGCTTGGTGACGAAGGCATTGACCACGCTGATCACGAACGCCCGGGTGGGCGTTGCTTCTCGTCCGGGGGTGGCCGCGCTTCGAAGTGTCACTGCGCCCCCTCCAGCGCCGGGGTATTGCCCCGCCTGATCACCCGTGCCGGAACACCGGCCCAGGTCTCGTCCTCCGGCACGTCGCTCAGGACAGCCGCGCCCATGCCAATCGTCGCCTTGGCCCCGATGGAGCGGCGCTCGCGGACGCTGGCGTTCATGCCGATGTAGGCAGCCCGGCCAATGTGTACGTTCCCACCAAGGGACACCCCTGATGCGAACGTGGCGTAGTCACTGATGACGTCGTCGTGGGTGAAGGTGACTCCGGGCATGGCGACTACGTGGTTGCCGATGGTCACTGAGGCGGTCATGCTCACATGGGCGAGGATGATGCTTCCCCGCCCGATCATGCACCCTTCCGGAACGTTGACGGAGGGATCGATGGCGGTGGCGTAGCGTTCGTCGTCGAGCCCGAGGCTTCGCAGCCGCATCACCACGGCCTCCCGGCCGCTTCCGGTGCCGATGCAGACCAGAAGCAGGGCGTGCGGGAACTTCAGGGCGTCGCGGACAGGTCCCAGCACATGGGCGCCGTCCACCACCCGCCCGAGTTTGTCCTCGTCGTCGTCGAGGATCCCAATGACATCGAACGGTCCGCTGCTGCGGACCATGGCCAGCACTTCCCGGGCGAGGCCACTGGCGGCGATGAGGAGAAGCTCGCTCATCGTGAGCGCCCCGCAGCGCGAAGTACCGAGTCGATGACACGGACCTGGTCGTGGAGTTCGAGCTGGTGGTAGAGGGGCAGGATGAGCGTGTGGTCGGTCAGCCAATTAGTGACCTCCAGTGACGCACTGCCTGTGTCCTTCCCGGCGTAGGCGGGCTGGCGGTGAGCGGCCATGATGCCCCGCCGTGCGGAGATACCGTCGTGGGCCAGATGGGTCATCAGTGCGTCCCTGCTCAACGGAAATGCCGTGCCCGTCTCCAGCCAGCACGATTGGAAGTTGCCGGTGCCGTAGTCCGGGTCGCTGACCAGCCGAAGCCCTTCGATGCCGACAAATGCGTTGGCGTAGTTGGCGGCCAGTTCGCGCCTCCGCTGGATTGCCGCCCGGAGGCGGCCCAGCTGGACAAGGCCGACGGCGGCCTGGAGGTCGGTCATGCGGTAGTTGAAGCCGACTTCGAGGTACTCCTCGGCCGGTGCCAGAATGCTGGCGTGACGCTCTGCGGCCGAGACGCTCATGGCATGTTCCCTGAGGTGCCGCGCCCTGTCCGCGAAGTCCTGCCGGGGAGTGGAGAGCATTCCGCCCTCCCCGGTGGTGAGGATCTTGCGTGGATGGAAAGACCAGGCCGCCAGTTCTGCACCGGCGCCTGCCGGGCGGCCATGGTAGCGGGAACCGATGGCACATGCCGCGTCTTCGACCACGATGATCCCGCGGGGATCGCAGAGTGCGCGGATGGGGTCCAGATCCACCGGCACCCCGCCTTGGTCTACGGCGATGACTGCCTTCGTGCGGGGGGTCAGTGCCCTTTCTACGGTCTCTGCCGTCACGCAACCGGACTGGAGGTCGACGTCGGCAAACACCGGACGTGCGCCCACGTAGCAGGCCGCGTTGGCGGTGGCAATGAAGGAAAACGACGGGACCACCACGTCATCACCGGGTCCGATGCCGGCAACGGCGAGCGCCAGATGCAGGGCCGAGGTGCAACTGGAGGTGGCAACGGCGTAGCCAGCCTGCTGTTCCGCGGCAAAGGCTTCCTCGAACTGGCGCACCTTTGGCCCCTGCGCTACCCACCCGGAGGCGATCACCTCGGCTACGGCCTGGGCTTCTTCTTCGCCCAGCCACGGCTTCATGACGTCGATGCGGGCCATCCGCGTCTCCGAAATGGTCATCGCGCACCTACTGCCGGAGCATCGGGGCGGGCTACCAGGCGGGATGCAGCAATTTCGCCGCGAAGCGGTCGCCACCATGAAACGAGGGTCCGCAGCCCGTCTTCGAGTCCAATGGCTGCTTCGAATCCAAGGTCCGCCCTGGCGGCCGTGGTGTCCGCGAGCCGCCGGGCCACGCCGTTGACGGCACGTTCCGGGCCGTGTTCCAGATGCAACGTAGATCCCATGACCCTGAGCAGGGTCCGGGCCAGCTCGGCCAGACTGGTTTCAGTGCCGCTTGCCACGTTGTAGACACCCTCGCGAACGTCGCTGACTGCCGCGAGGACATTTGCCCTGGCCACATCGTGGGTGTGGATGAAGTCCATGGTTTGCTGTCCGCTGCCGAAGATCATGGGCGGCAGGTCGTCGTCGATGCGTTCCATCCAGCGGACCAGGACCTCAGTGTAGACGCCGTGAACATCCATGCGGGGTCCGTAGACGTTGAAGTAGCGCAGCAGTACGTAGTCCAAGCCCGACATCGCCCTGAAACTCCTGGCCATCCCTTCATTGAAGGACTTTGCCGCTCCGTAGAAGGTGTCGTTGTTGTGATGGTGGTGGGATTCCTTTGTGGGGAAGTGTTCGGCCATGCCGTAGACGGAGGCGCTTGAGGCGGAAATGAGCTTGCCTACTTTGTGCTCCACGGCGGCTTCGTACACGTTGAAGGTGCCGTCCACCAGGACTTCGAGGGCCAGCCGTGGTTCTTCGGCGCATTGGGTGATGCGGATGGCGGCCTGATGGAATACGAGGTCCTTGCCGCGGGTGAGGTCGTGGACGAGGTCCCGGTCCCGCAGGTCCCCTTCGACGAGCTGGACGCGTTCGCTGGCCAGGGCGTCGTCGAGATTGGCGCGCCTGCCGCGCACGAGGTTGTCCAGGACGTCAACGTGGGCCACACCGGCGTCGAGCAGTTGATCCACCAGGGTGGAACCGATGGTTCCGGCGCCTCCGGTAACCAGGACGTTGGCACCAAGGAGCTCTTTCATCGCGCAACCTGGAGGTTGGTCTCGTTACCGGCCACGAGGGTGGACCTTCCATCGGTGCCGAGGCTTTGCGTCACTGCCTCAAGGACCGACAGGACCCGAAGCCCGGATTCGCCGCTGGTGCGCGGCCTGGTGTGGTTCCGGATGGAACTGGCGAGCTCTGCCACAACCTGACCCAGGGGTTCACGTTCCTGGAGGGCTGGTGACCACGTGTCGCCGAGACGGTACGAGATGGCGCTGGCCTTCTTGTCGGCGGCGGAGCGTGGTTGGTGTTCCAGGCTGACGCCACGGTCGTAAACGCTGAGCCGTTGCTGGGGATTCAGGTCATCCCAAACGAGGGTCCGCTTTGACCCACCGATGATCATTTGCCTGATTTTTGTGGGGCTGAGCCAGTTCACGTGGATGTGGACCATGGCGTCGTTGGGCAGGCCGAACGTCAGATGCCCCACGCAGTCGCGACCTGTACCCAGGGGGTCCGCGCCGTGTGCCGAGATCTCCGTGGGGTGCAAGCCCCCTGGCAAAACGAAGTCGAGGATGGACAGGTCATGGGGTGCAAGGTCCCAGAACACGTTGACGTCCGGTTGGACGAGTCCGAGGTTGATCCGGACCGAGTCGACATACAGGATGTCGCCCAGTGCACCGCTGGACACCAGCTCCTGGATCTTGAGCACAGCCGGTGTGAAGCAGTATGTGTGGTCGGCCATCAGCACCAGTCCCCTGGCGTTGGCTTCGTCCACCATCTCCAGCCCCTTGGCCCGGCTGTCGGCCAGCGGTTTTTCCACCAGGACGTGCTTGCCTGCGCGCAGGGCGGTCATCACTACGCCGTGATGCGTATGCGCCGGAGTCGCGACGGCGACGGCGTCCAGGTTGTAGGTGTCCAGCAGCTCGTCCAAGGACTCGACGACGGCCACCCCGCCCACCGCTTCGGCCAGCTTCATCCCGCGCTCGACGTCAAGGTCGCAAATGGCCACCAGTTCCCAGTCCGGGCTGGCTTTGAGGTTCCGCGCGAGGTTCGGTCCCCAATAACCCGCACCGACCACTGCTATGCGCAGCCTGGGCCGCATGGCGTTGCCATTGAGGTGTCCTGATGGAACTGTTCGTATGCTCATTTCCCACTCGGATTCTGTGTTGGTAGCAGGGTTGTTGTTGCCTGGCCTCAATTGCCGTGACTAGTAGGCTCCCGACGGCCGGATCATGGCCCTGAAGGTGCGCCACATGATCATCACGTCCCCCGCGATGGACCAGTTCTCCACGTAGTAAAGATCGAGCCGGACCGCTTCATCCCACGGAAGGTCGGACCGTCCATTGATTTGCCAGAGCCCGGTGATACCGGGCTTGATCAGGAGCCGTCGGTGCGTATGGCGTTCGTAGCCATTGACCTCCCGCGCCAACGGTGGGCGTGGACCCACCAAACTCATGTTTCCCACCAGGACGTTCCAGAACTGCGGCAGTTCATCCAGTGAGTACTTGCGCATCCACCGGCCACACGTGGTGACACGGGGGTCGCTGCGGATTTTGAAGAGGACGCCGGCTCCTTCGTCCTGGTTGTCGAGCTCGTTCAGGCGTGCTTCGGCATCGACCACCATGGACCTGAATTTCAGCATCCGGAATGTGGTGCCTTGCTTGCCGATCCGTTCCTGGCGGAAAAGGACCGGTCCGGGACTGTCTGCGCTGATGATCAGGGCCAGGAGCAGCAAGATGGGCGAAAGGATAATCAACGCAAGGGCGGAAACGGCTATATCCATGAGCCGCTTGAGGGTGTGTTTGCCCCCGGAATAGTGCGGGATGTCCATGTGCATCAGCGGCAGACCTTCCACCGGCCGCCAATGGATCCGCGGGCCCGCCACGTTGGTCAGTGTGGCTGCCAAAACCAGTTCGGCGGCGTCTTCCTCCAGGCGCCATCCGAGTTCCTGGATGAACTGGTTTCCTCCCGGTACGGGTCCGGCCACGATCACAGCGTTTGCCCCGGTCTGGCGGACGGTGTGCGCTATTCCATACAGGGATGCCAAAACGGGTACGCGGACCTGGTCGACGACCAGCACAGCGCCCTTCCTCGCGCCAGGGAGGCAAGCACCCAGGATGTCGTAGGGTGCGCCGGACTTTCGGTTGATCTGTTTGATGACGTAGCGGACGTCCTGCGGCTCCCCCACCACGATGGCACGGGACAGGCACCGCCCCCGGGACTTTTCCCGGGTCAACCACCTGCGGAAGCTCCACCTGCTGCCGGTCAAGGCCACGATGCCCAGCGGCAGGGAAACCAGGACATAGGAGCTGACAGACTCCACCCGGAAAACGACGGCGACGATCGCCAGGAAACCGAACACCCGGAAGCTGGCGGACAGGACCCGCTTGTATTCTTCGGCACCAACGCCAAGCACTTTCGGGTCCCGGGTCCGGTAGACCTCCAGGGCAGCGAGCCAGATGATCCCGAGGATTATCAACAGGGTCAGTTGGCGCAGACCGGGTGGGCTGGCGGCGAAAGGAAGCCCTCCGGTGTTGAGCGCATAGCCGGCTGTGACCGCGGCTGAAACCAAAAGGGTGTCGGCGACGCGAAGGCAGGTGACCAGGACATGTGTCCAGTCCTGGCGGCTCCGGTGTGGGGCCCTGACGCGTGAGCGGCGGTGGGTGACTGGCGGCACGAGGTCCAGGGTGACATCCGGCCTGGGCGCCGCCAGTCCCGCCTTTTCAGTCCGTTGTGCAGCAACGGACTTGTCAATCCAGGGAGACATCGGCGGATTGACGTGGGCAATAAGCTGTTCCGCTGGGAAGGCCGTTCCCACGGCGGCATGGCCTGCACCCTTGGGTGCTGCCGCCTTGCCTAAACGCACGACTGGAACTTTCACCTTGTCAGCCTTCTTCGCAGACCGTCCATTGCCTACATATCAGTGAAGCTTTGGCCGTAGAGGGGCGCACCAGTAGTCGGTACTCAAGTTTGCGCAGCCTTACCCACGGCTGCTACGTGCGAGTACCTAGCTGGCGGCGGGGGCACTACGTGTTTCAGTGCCCTCGTGGGACAGCGAAACGCCCGTGAATCCGGGCCTGCAGTGGGACAATCGCGGCGCGAAAAGGGCACAAAAAACCGGCCGCCGGAGGGCGGCCGGTTGAAAGGATGTTCAGTTCAACGACAGTTCAATGCAAGGACAGTTCAGTCGTCGACGCTCTCAAGCGCCTCGTCGTCATCGTCCTCATCCTCGTCGTCGAATACCTGGAGGGGCGTGACCTCGGAGAATGTCTCGTAGAGGGCGTCTTCGTACACTTCAAAGGCGTCGGCAACGGCGAAAAAAGCGGCTTCGACGGTAGGATCACCCTCACCGCGTCGTGCCGAGGCGGCGGCCAGGTGTTCTTCCAGGGCGGCGGTCAATGATTGAAGCGCGACACGCGGATCGATGCTCATGACTTCACGTTAGCCGGAAAAAGACGAAAATGGAGAGGGATGAGAGAACAATTTCCCGGCAGCTCCGTGGAGCGCCAAAGAGACTACGCCCGCCAGTACGAATACCTCGTATTGACAGTGGGACCCGCCGATTCGCTCCCCGACGCCAGGCAACGGCTGGCCGAACACTCCGAGTACGGCAAGTGGGAACTGGAACGAAGCGTGCTCTACATGGGCGGCGGACGACGTTTCTGGTTGCGCCGCAAGGTGTACTCCGTGCAGCGCACTGTCTAGGACCGCAGCTAGCCCTCGAGGGGTCCCAGCCAGGCGCTGGCAACAGTATTGTGGGCGGATTCGTCATTGGACGGATGAAAAATTCCGGCCAGGACATCCCTGTACAAGCGTTCCATCTCCGAGCCGCGGAAGTAGCTCGATCCCCCGGTCACCCGGATGGCCAGATCCACTACGTGGCGGGCGTTCTCCGTGGCCCGGGATTTGATCCCCACAAGTTTCGGGAACCACTGGGCGCCATGGTCCACGAGGTTGTCGACGTCGCGGGCCACTGACGATATCTGGGGGTAGATGCCGTCCATCGCCAAGGCCGCCTCGGCCACCTTCCACCTGATGTCCGGGTCCTGCGCGTAGCTTCGCCCTCCGTACTTCGCTGAAACACGACGCTTCACGTTGTCCACGGCCAAGGTGAAGGCCCTCTCCGCGACGCCCGTATAAACGGCTGCCAGCAACGTCTCGAAACACGCAAAGATGGAAAAGATCAGCAGATCCCGGTTGGGTCCCACAGGCAGCTTCCGGAAGATGCGCTCAGCGGGAATGACTGCCCCATGCAGCAGCGTCGTGTTCGAAGCACTCGCACGCATGCCCAGGGTGTCCCAGTCGCTCAAGGTCTCGTGTCCGGGCTCGTCACGGTGGATGAAGCCGAAAACCAGCTCCCCTTGGCCGTCCCTGGCGTCCGCGTCCTTGCCGAAGGTGCCAAGCCGGGTCCATCCACGCGAAAGGCTGGTGAAGATCTTCCGCCCCGTAAAGCGGTATCCACCATCTGGCAGCGGCTCCGCGACTGTGCCGGAATCGAAAAGCATGGAATCGTTGCCGGCCTCGGAAATGCCGAAGGCGAAAATTTCGCCTCTCCCGGCTTCCTTGAGGACGAAGTCCAGCGAGTCGTCACCCCGGGCCGCCATGACACGCGCGACGCCGGTCCACACCAAGTGCATGTTGACCGCCAAAGCGGTGGCCGGGGCAGCCGTGGCGAGCCGTTGCTGCAGCGCAGCCACCGCTTCGAGACCGAGTCCCTTGCCGCCGTCGTGCTCCGGGACGAACAAGGTGAGGTAACCGGCCGCTGCAAGTTCCTCCAGGTCCTCATGGAAGAACTGGTTGTTCTGGTCGTATCCTGCGGCCCGGCCGCGCAGGCGTTCGAGGAGGGTATCGGGGAGGATTTCTTCGGGCGTCATAACAGGGCCTCCTTGGATCGCTTGCCGCTTAGTAGTTGGTGAGCAGCGTGTTCAGTACGCGGGCGCCAAACTGCAGGGATTCGGCGGGCACCCGCTCGTCGACGCCGTGGAACATCCCGGTGAAATCGAGTTCGTCCGGCAGCATGAGCGGCGCGAAGCCGTACCCCGTTATGCCGATCTTGCTCAGGGATTTGTTGTCCGTGCCGCCTGAGAGCGTGTAGGGAAGGACCTTGGCTCCCGGGTCCTCCGAGTGCAGGGCATCGATCATCGAATCCACCAGGTTGCCGGCGAAGGGCACTTCGAGGGAAACATCCTTGTTCACGTAGCTGATGTCGATTCCGTCACCGGCCAACTGCTTGATGGTCTCGAACACCAGTTCCTGCTGGCCCGGCAGGGTCCGGCAGTCCACGAACGCCTCGGCGGATTCCGGGATGACATTGTGCTTGTAGCCCGAGCGCAGCAACGTGGGGTTGGAGGTGTTCTGCAAGGTGGCGCCGACGAAGCGGGCCACGGTTCCGAGCTCCTTGAGGAGGATGTCGGGATTGTCGGCATCGAATTCGACGCCGGTCAGTTCAGTAACGCCGTCCAGGAACTGCCGGGTAGTGGGGGTCAGCTCCACGGGCCACTTGTATTCGCCGATGCGGGTAACTGCTGCGGCCAGCCGGGTAACTGCGTTGTCGGTGTTGATCTGGGAGCCATGTCCCGCCCGGCCGTGCGCCACCAACCGCAACCAGGACAGGCCCTTTTCTGCCGTCTGGAGCAGGTAGGTCCGTTGGCCGCCGATGGTGGCGGAGAAGCCGCCGACTTCGGAGATCGCTTCGGTGGCGCCGTCGAAGAGTTCGCGGCGGTGTTCCACGGCATACCGGGCGCCGTACGTGCCGCCGGCCTCTTCGTCGGCGAAGAACGCAAAGATGATGTCGCGCTTGGGTTTGCGTCCGGTCCTGGCGAAGTCGCGCATGACGGAGAGGATCATCGCGTCCATGTCCTTCATGTCGACGGCTCCACGGCCCCACACGAGTCCGTCCTTCAGTTCGCCGCTGAAGGGGTCAACGCTCCACTGGTCCTTCAGTGCCGGTACGACATCCAGGTGTCCATGCACCACCAATGCGTCAGCGCTGGGATCTTCCCCTGCCAGCCGGGTCACGACGTTGGCCCGGCCGGGGGCGGACTCGAAGATCTCTGCCTCAAGGCCGACTTCGGTGATCAGGCCGGCTGTGTACTCTGCGGCTGCACGTTCGCCGGGCCCGGTGTCGTCTCCAAAGTTTGAGGAATCTATCCTGATGAGCTCCTGGCAGATCCTGACAACTTCGTCTTCTGGGCGGATGGCAGACATGGAAACTCTCCTTGCGTGGCTGGGCTGCAGGTTCCGGTGACGCGCGCGGCCTTGCCCGCGGCCCGTCCCGTGTACCTTCAGCCTACTCATCAGTTGGACCCCGGGTGGGGAATCCTCGGTGTCCACGTCTTCCTGGGACACGTCGTCGCCCGGTGTCGGTCCTCGATTTTTCAGGCACCTGAAACCGTGTTAGAGTTTTTCTCGCTGCTTCGGCGGAATATGAAGTACTGAAAGGTACTGGAGTGTCCGATCGAACACCACCTGCGCGGGTGGCGGAATGGCAGACGCGCTAGCTTGAGGTGCTAGTCCTCGAAAGGGGGTGGGGGTTCAAGTCCCCCTCCGCGCACAAGACCAAGGCCTGGAATCCACGGATTCCAGGCCTTGTTTGTTTATGGGAAGCGGCGCCCACCGTGGTGGGCGCCGCTTGTTGGTGATCCCGGGGTTATTTACGGCAATGCCGATACCGCCCCGAAGAAATGGCGCCTTCCGCTGCGAGGATTCCAGGCCACGTAGTCGGAGCGTTCCCATGCACCCGGGCCGGACTGGACGGTGGCAATGTCCAAAGCCACTTTCGCCGGCAGGAAGACGGGTGCTTCGAAAGCCACATCCCAGGTGAATGCTTCCGACTTGACGGCTCCAACGTCGGCCAGGGCGCGGGATGCCAAGTACATTCCATGGGCAATGGACTCCCGCATTCCCAGGGCCTTGGCCGAGAGCACGCTCAGGTGGATGGGGTTGAAATCACCTGAGACCGTGGCATAGGAGCGCCCGGTCTCCAGGCCGAGCTGCCACAGGGCGGTCGGATCCGGCGCCGAAAAATCACCCGGTGTGGATCCTGAAGGTGCGCCCGGCTTGTCGATGCCCGGGAGGAACACGCCTTTTGCCAGGTAGGTCGACACCCCGCGCCAAAGCAGGTCCCCGCCGCCATGTGAACGGACCTCGGCCACCACTTCCAGTTGCGTCCCCGCACGATGACCTGTCATGTTCTCCGCCCACGCCCTGATGTCCAGCGATTCGCTGAAGTGGATACCGGCATGCTGCTCCACGTGGTTCCTGAGGTGGATCATGCCCAGGAGTGGCAAGGGAAAGTCGTCCCGGTTCATCACGCTCATGGCCACAGGGAAAGCCAGTGCATGGACGTAGCCCGCAGGCAGGGTGTCGCTGGCCGTCTCCCCTACCAGGTGCTGGTAGGCGGTGAGGTTTTCGACGTCGGCCCTGACGCCATGTACTTCGTGGCTGACCGCGGGCAGCCGGGTGCCGTCAGTGGTGGCGCCAAGGACACGGCGGCGCGCCGCCATCGTTGCTGCGTTGACGTAGAGCCGGGACAGCGAGGGAAGCTCCCCGAGAACTACGGGTTGCGGAGTGTTCATGCTCCCACCAGCTGTTGCCCACACACCCGGAGCGCTTCTCCGGAGATGCCACCTGCGGCATCACTGGCGAGGAAGGCGATGGCTTCGGCCACATCCTGCGGCTGGCCGCCTTGCTTCAAGGAATTCAGCCTCCGGGCAGCCTCCCTGATGGCAAACGGCATCTTTGCTGTCATCTCTGTTTCAATGAAGCCCGGGGCGACCGCGTTGATGGTTCCGCCATACGGTTCCAGCAAGGCTGCAGTGGACCTGACCATACCGATCACGCCACCCTTTGATGCTCCGTAATTGGTTTGGCCCCTGTTGCCGGCAATGCCACTGGTGGAAGCCACCGACACGATCCGCGGAAACGCCCTGAAGTGCTCGGATGCCAGGAGTGCCTCGTTGATCCGCAGTTGGGCGGCGATGTTGACCGCAATAACGGACTGCCATCTGCCCTCGTCCATGTTGGCAAGGAGCCTGTCCCGGGTGATGCCTGCGTTGTGCACCACGATGTCCAGGCGGCCGTGGCGTTCCACGGCGTGTTCGATGATCCGGTGCCCGGCGTCGGCCCGGCTGATGTCCAGCTGCAGCGCCGTGCCCCTGACTTCGTTGGCCACTGCTGCCAAGTGCTCCCCGGCGGCCGGGATATCGACCACGACCACTGTTGCACCGTCCCGGTGGAGGGTGCGCGCAATGGCCGCCCCGATCCCCCGGGCGGCTCCGGTGACAACCGCGACCTTGCCTGCCAAAGGTTTGTCGGAGTCCGTAGGCAGTGCTCCCGAGGCCGAGGAGACGGTCAGGAACTGTCCGTCCACGTAGGCCGAGCGGCCTGAAAGGAAGAAACGCAAGGCGCCAAGTGCCGACGGGCTGGTGGTGGCGAGGTCGTCGTCGAGGAGGATCCCGTTGGCTGTGGCTCCCGACCGCAACTCCTTGGCCAAGGAACGCAGGAATCCATCGATGCCTTGGCGGGCCGCCGCGGAGGCAGGCGTGGGTGCTGACTGCGGCGTCCGGGACATGGTGATCACCCGGGCATTCGGTGCGAGGTCACGGAGGGAAGCTGCCGCCGCCAGCACTGTCTTGGAAAGGTCCTCCGGATGCTGCACGGCGTCCAGCACCAGGATGATGGCGCCCAGCTTTTCCTTGGGGAGGGCATTCCTTCGAACATCCAGTCCCCAGCCGAGGAGGGTGGTGGCGACGTCGTCGCTTCCTGCGCTGTCACCGCTGACCAGGACCGGCCCGGTCACCAGCGGTGCGCCCGGCTTGTACCGGCGCAGCTCCACGGGCTGAGGCAAGCCCAGCTTCTTCGCAACATTCCTGCCCAGGCCCTGGCTGACGAGCTGTGTGTACTTGTCTGTCATTGAGTTCCCCCTATGCTGCTTCCAGAAGCGCGACTACACCCTGGCCGCCTGCGGCGCAGACTGAGATAAGGCCGCGTGCCGGGCGCCCGTCAACAGTTCCCTTTTCATGGAGCATCTTCGCAAGGGAAGCCACAATCCGCCCGCCGGTCGCCGCAAACGGATGGCCTGCGGCCAGTGATGAACCATTGACGTTGAGCTTTGCCCGGTCGACCTTGCCCAGCGCGCCATCAAGCCCGAGGCGGTTGCGGCCGAATTCTTCGTCTTCCCAGGCTGCCAGCGTGCTCAGGACAGTCCCGGCGAAGGCCTCGTGGATTTCAAAGAAGTCAATGTCCTCAAAGGTCAGGCCGTGGCGTGCCAGCAGGCGGGGAACAGCGAAGACGGGGGCCATCAGCAGTCCGTCCTTGCCGTGGACAAAGTCAACCGCAGCCGCTTCTCCGTCCAGGACCGTGGCAAGCTTTGGCAGCTTGTGGTGGTCCGCCCACTCTTCCGTTGCCAGCAGAACTGTCGATGCGCCGTCGGTCAGGGGTGTGGAGTTTCCCGCGGTCATGGTCGCCTCGGAGCCGAGGTTTTTGCCGAAGACAGGCTTCAGGTTTGCAAGCTTTTCCAGGGTTGTGTCGGGGCGAAGGTTCGAGTCCCGGCTAAGGCCTCGGTACGGGGTGATGAGGTCATCAAAGAACCCGCGCTCATAGGCGGCGGCAAGGTTGCGGTGACTGTTGAAGGCAAGCTCGTCCTGGGCCTCGCGGCTGATGTTCCACTGCGCGGTCGTAAGGGCCTGGTGTTCACCCATCGACAGCCCCGTCCGGGGCTCGCCGGTGTTGGGGGCATCCGGGGCCAGGTCCTTGGGCCGGATGCGGCCGATGATCTTCAACTTCTGCATTGGAGTCTTGGCGCGGTTGAGGTCGAGCAGGATTTCCCTGAGACCCTCGCTGACGGCAATAGGTGCATCTGATGCCGAATCCACGCCTCCGGCAATGGCGGACTCGATTTGGCCCAACTTGATCTTGTTCGACAGGCCGATCACTGTCTCCAAGCCTGTGGCACACGCTTGCTGGAGGTCGTAGGCGGGGGTCTCCGGTGACAGGGCAGAACCCAGGACTGCCTCGCGGGTGAGGTTGAAATCCCTTGAGTGCTTGAGGACGGCCCCGGCAGCCACTTCGCCGATGCGTTCGTCCTGCAGCCCGAACCTGGCAATCAACCCTTCCAATGCTGCCGTGAGCATGTCCTGGTTGGAGGACTTCACATAGGCGCCGCCAGTACGGGCGAAAGGAATGCGGTTGCCGCCCACGACGAAGGCGCGTCGCGTCTGCTGGGGTGTGGTGGTGCGTTCCGGGCTTCGGCCGGTGGTCGCGTCTTCTTCAGCCATGCTTGTCTCCTTCGATCATTGCCAGTTACTGATACCCAGCGTACCTGATACGCTGGGTATCGTGAACAGCCCCCAACAGGAATTCCCTACTGCCGCAGAGGCTCCCCCGGGCGGGGCCTCCGCGGCGATTGACGGCCGTGCCTCCCGCTGGCAGTCCCATCGTGAAGAACGGCGTCGCGAACTCATCAAGGCCGCGCGGAAGGCAGTTCACCGACTCGGAAGTGATGCCTCCATGGAGGACATCGCCGGCGCCGCGGGCACCTCCAAGTCGGTGTTCTACCGGTATTTCGGTGACAAGGCCGGCCTCCAACAGGCCATGGGTGAGGTGGTCCTGGGGCAAATGCAGCGCCGCATGCGGGAAGCTGCCCAGCTCGCTCAAACACCCCGCGAAGGGCTGTTTGCCATGGTGTCCGCATACCTGCAAATGGCCGAGTCGAGTCCCAACGTCTACGCGTTCATCACTAGGCTCACGCCCGGTGAAGCATCCGCGCAGGATGCCATCGCGGCGTCCGGTGCATTGGGGAATTTTTTCGAGCAGATCACCGAGATGATCGCCACGCCCATGCGTGAGCATCTCGGCGGCGAAAAGGAAGCGGTAATCGTCTTTTGGCCCACAGCGGCCATTGGTTTGGTCAGAAACGCCGGCGAGATGTGGCTCGGAAGTCCCGCGGGCGCTGGAAAGCCGGACCAGGCGGCGATGGCCGGACAGATCACCGACTGGTTGTGCCTGGGTATCGCCCCGCAGCTGAAGGCCACCACATGACAGCACCAAATGACTCATCAGTTATCGGAACCAAAGAAGGAATCAACATGACTGAAGTAGTGGACCGGGCCTCATCGGCCAACAAGCCGGCAGGACGCGAGGACGCCGCCACTGCCGCCGAACCGAAAGTCGACGTCGCGGCCCTGGGTGAGCAGCTCCTCGGTAAATGGGCCGCAATCCGGCGCCAGGCGCGGGAGGTGGCCGGCAACCCCGCCGTTCAGAAGATCGAGGGGCTGCAGCACACCGAGCACCGTGCACGCGTGTTCGAACAGCTGAAGTTCCTGGTGGACAACAACGCGGTCCACCGCGCCTTCCCGAAGCGCCTGGGTGGCTCGGATGACCACGGCGGAAACATCGCCGGTTTCGAGGAACTGGTCACGGCAGACCCTTCCCTCCAGATCAAGGCGGGCGTGCAGTGGGGACTGTTCGGCTCCGCCGTCATGCACCTCGGGACCGCCGAACACCACGACAAGTGGCTGCCCGGCATCATGAGCCTGGACATTCCCGGCTGCTTCGCCATGACGGAGACCGGCCACGGCTCAGATGTAGCGAGCATCGCCACGACCGCCACCTACGATGCCGCCAGCCAGGAATTCGTTATCAACACCCCCTTCCGTGCTGCATGGAAGGACTACATCGGCAACGCGGCCAATGATGGTCTCGCGGCGGTGGTGTTCGCCCAGCTGGTTACCAAGAACGTCAACCACGGCGTCCACGCCTTTTACGTGGAACTCCGGAATCCGGCTACCAAGGAGTTCCTGCCGGGCATCGGCGGCGAAGACGATGGCATCAAGGGCGGACTGAACGGTATCGATAACGGCCGCCTCCACTTCACCGATGTCCGGATCCCGCGCACCAACCTCTTGAACCGCTACGGCGACGTCGCTGCCGACGGTACCTACACCTCCAGCATTGCAAGCCCGGGACGCCGCTTCTTCACCATGCTCGGAACCCTCGTCCAGGGGCGGGTTTCCTTGGACGGTGCCGCTGTTGCCGCCAGCAAGGTGGCACTCAAAACGGCCATCCAGTACGCCACCGAGCGCCGGCAGTTCAATGCCTCCTCCGCCACGGATGAAGAAGTCCTCCTGGACTACCAGCGGCACCAACGCCGGCTGTTCACCCGCTTGGCTACCACGTATGCTGCAAGCTTCGCCCACGAACAGTTGCTCCAGAAGTTCGATGACGTGTTCTCCGGCGCGCACGATACCGACGCCGACCGCCAGGACCTTGAAACGCTCGCCGCAGCCCTCAAGCCCCTGAGCACCTGGCACGCCCTGGATACCCTGCAGGAATGCCGCGAAGCGTGCGGTGGCGCAGGCTTCCTGATCGAGAACCGTTTCGCCTCCCTCCGTGCGGACCTCGATGTCTACGTGACGTTCGAAGGTGACAACACCGTCCTGCTGCAATTGGTGGCCAAGCGGCTTCTGGCCGATTACGCCAAGGAATTCCGGAGCGCCGACTTTGGCGTGCTGGCACGCTACGTCGTGGACCAGGCCGCAGGTGTGGCCTTGCACCGGACCGGCTTGCGGCAGGTGGCGCAGTTCGTGGCGGACAACGGTTCGGTTCAGAAGGCGGCCTTGGCCCTGCGCGACGAGGAAGGCCAGCGGACCTTGCTCGCGGACCGTGTCCAGTCGATGGTTGCCGAGGTCGGAGCGGCGCTGAAGGGTGCCAATAAGCTTCCCCAGCACCAGGCCGCGGCACTGTTCAACCAGCACCAGCACGAACTCATCGAAGCAGCCCAGGCCCACGCGGAACTGCTCCAGTGGGAGGCGTTCACCGAATCCCTGGCCCAGGCCGCGGATGAGGGAACCAAGCAGGTGCTGACCTGGCTGCGTGACCTCTTTGGCCTGTCCCTGATTGAGAAGCACCTGTCCTGGTACCTCATGAACGGCCGGCTTTCCATGCAACGAGGCCGGACTGTAGGCACCTACATCAACCGCCTTTTGGTCAAGATCCGACCGCATGCAGTGGATCTGGTGGATGCCTTCGGCTACGGCCCCGAGCACCTCCGCGCGCGGATCGCCACGGGAGCTGAAGCGCAGCGCCAGGACGAGGCACGTCAATTCTTCCGCGAGCAGCGCGCCAGCGGCAGCGCCCCCGCCGACGAGAAAGCCTTGCTGGCACTGAAAGCGGCGAAGTCCCGCTAGCAGCGTTTCTGTACTGTTCGGTGAACAGTCAGGGAATTCTCCGATTTCAGAGGTGTTAAAGCACGACGGGGCCGTCCCCACCAAAGGGGGGGGCGGCGCCGTCGTACTATTCCGCGGAACTTTGTTACCGCAGCACTGAGCGGTACACCTCAAGGGTGGTTTCCGTGATGGATTCCCAGGAGAAGTGTTCCTCTGCCCGGCGCCTTCCGGCGATACCCATTTCCCGGGCCCGCGCGGGGTCCGAAACGACCTCGTTCAACGCCGCAGCGAAATCACCCACGAATTTCTCCGGATCCAGCGGAGTGCCGGTGCCGTCGGTGACCTGTTCCAAGGGCACCAGCAGGCCGGTTTCGCCGTGTTGGACCACTTCGGGGATGCCGCCTGTGGCGCTGGCGACGACCGCCGCGCCGCACGCCATGGCCTCAAGGTTCACAATGCCCAAGGGTTCGTAGATGGACGGACAGGCGAAGGCGGTGGCATGGCTGAGGACCTGGATGAGCTCCCTGCGCGGCAGCATCCGCTCGATCAGGACCACGCCCTCACGCTTGCTCTGGAGCTCTTCGATGAGGCGTGCCGTTTCCGCAGCCAGTTCGGGGGTGTCGGCGGCGCCGAGGCAAAGCACCAGCTGGACATCCGCCGGAAGGCTCGAGGCCGCGCGCAGCAGGTACGGAACCCCCTTCTGGCGGGTGTTGCGTCCAACGAACACCACGCTGGGTTTTGCGGGATCGATACCCAACGCTTTCACGGCGTCGTCTTCCTCATCACGCTCCCACAAGGAGACATCGATGCCGTTGTGGACCACCCTGACCTTGTCCGGATCAACGTTGGGGTAGCTCCGGAGGATGTCTTGGCGCATGCCGTCCGAGACGGCGATGATGGCGGCAGCGGCCTCGTAGGCTGTTTTTTCCACCCAGGAGGACAGCGCGTAGCCGCCGCCCAGCTGCTCGGCTTTCCACGGCCGCAGGGGCTCCAGGCTGTGGGCACTGAGCACGTGGGGAATGCCGTGAAGCAGTGAAGCGAGGTGTCCGGCCATGTTGGCGTACCAGGTGTGCGAGTGGACCAGGTCCGCTCCCGCAATGTCCGGAACGATCCTGAGGTCCACGCCAAGCGTCTGGACTGCAGCGTTGGCTTCGCCAAGATCTTCGGGCGTGGCATACGAGGACACCGCTGCCCCGTGATAGTCGGCGTCGCGGGGCGCACCGAAGGCCCTGACCCGAAGGTCGACCTGCTTCGCCAGCACCCGGCTGAGCTCGGCAACGTGGACACCGGCACCGCCATAAATTTCCGGAGGGAATTCTTTAGTCACAATGTCTATTCGCACGCTAACCAACGTAGTCGTTCCGGCGTATGTGTTCTAGTGTGAAAGGGTCCGGAAAATCGGACTTTTGGGGGATACGAAGACGTACGGGGAGCAGTGACCATGGCGTTGAAGAAAGTTTTGGCAATCGTATTGGCCGGTGGCGAAGGCAACCGACTCATGCCGCTGACGGCGGACAGGGCCAAACCGGCCGTTCCGTTTGCCGGCGGCTACCGGCTAATTGACTTTGCCTTGTCCAATCTTGTTAATTCGGGATATTTGAAAATCGTTGTACTGACGCAGTACAAATCGCACAGCCTTGACCGGCACATCTCGGAAACATGGCGTATGTCCACGCAGCTGGGCCGGTACGTCGCCTCAGTTCCCGCACAGCAACGTGTGGGCAAGAGCTGGTTCCTTGGCAGCGCCAATGCGATCTACCAATCGTTGAACCTGATCCATGATGACTCCCCGGACATCGTGGTTGTGGTCGGCGCGGACCACGTCTACCGGATGGACTTCTCCCAGATGGTGGAGCAGCACATTGCAAGTGGAGCCAAGGCCACCGTCGCGGCCGTACGCCAACCGCTGAACATGGCCAACCAGTTCGGCGTCATCGAAGTGGACCAGAACGATCCCCAGAAGATCGCAGCCTTCGTGGAGAAACCTGCCAGCACCCCCGGACTCGCAGCGGACCCCTCGCAGTTCCTGGCCTCCATGGGCAACTATGTCTTCAATGCCGACGCTTTGGTCGAAGCGCTGCATGTGGATGCTGAACGCCTGGACACCAAGCACGACATGGGTGGCGACATCATCCCCTATTTCGTGGACCAAGGTGAAGCCGGAGTGTACGACTTCACCCTGAACGATATTCCCGGTGCCACCGATCGTGACCGTACTTATTGGCGTGACGTCGGTACAATCGATTCCTTCTATGACGCCCACATGGACCTCATCTCCCCCGTGCCGGTGTTCAACCTGTACAACTCCGAGTGGCCGATCTACACCCGGCAGAGCATCTCCCCGCCTGCCAAGTTCGTCCGCGGTGGGAACAACACGGTGGGCACCGCCTTGGATTCGATCGTTGCCAGCGGTGTGGTGATCTCCGGTGGCATCGTGGAAGGCTCTGTCCTTTCCAACGACGCCTATGTTGCGGCAGGCAGTCGTGTCCAGGACTCCGTCCTGATGGACAAGGTGTACGTCGGTGAAGGGGCAGTGATTAAGCGGGCGATTCTGGATAAGAACGTCAAAGTCCCCGCTGGTGCTGCCATCGGTCTTGACCCGGCTTTGGACAAGGCCCGGGGATACAAAGTCACAGAGTCCGGCATCACGGTCCTTGCCAAGGGCCAGGTGGTTCCGGAGCCCGGTGAAGCTGAGCTCGAGTTGTCCGCCAGGCATCGGGGCGCGTTGCCGGAGGCCGTCAAGGCTGCTACGCACCACGACCCCGACATCCGTGACTCCGCTGAAAAGGTGGCCGCAGGAATACAGTCCCGCGTGACCGGTCCGGCGTCGCAAGGTGCCGCCAACTAGGCCGCCGGCCTTCAACTGAACCGGACAGAACCCGAGGCAGGCCGCGCTCTCCCAAGGCTGTAAAATCAGGTCAATGAGCTCCACCGATCTGACGCCTGAAGAGATCCAGGCCTGCCTCAAGGTTCTGACCACGATCCACGTCTATGACGAAGAGCACCCGGACTACATCGCAGTCCGGCGTGCCACCGGCAAGATGTTCAAGGCCGTCAAACGCCACCGCCGTGTCACCAAGCGCGATTCCATCGCCGAAGCAGACCGCGCCGTCATCGCCCTGACGGCCACTGCCGCCCCTGATCGCATCGACGACGAGACCCGTGGAAACAAGCTCGCTCCTTCCACGACGGGTGAGATTGCCGGACACCTGATCCGTTCGCGGCCTTGCTACATCTGCAAGCAGCACTACACCCAGGTGGATGCGTTCTACCACCAGCTGTGCCCCGAATGCGCAGCCTTCAGCCACAGCAAGCGCGATGCCCGCACGGATCTCACGGGTCGTCGCGCGCTGCTGACTGGTGGTCGCGCGAAGATCGGCATGTACATCGCCCTGCGCCTGCTCCGGGATGGAGCCCACACCACCATCACCACAAGGTTCCCCAAAGACGCCGCGCGCCGGTTTGCCGCCATGGAGGACAGCGGTGATTGGCTGCACCGCCTCCGGATCGTGGGCATCGATCTTCGTGATCCGGCGCAGGTCATGGCCTTGACCGACTCCCTCAACGAGGCCGGCCCGTTGGACATCATCATCAACAACGCCGCCCAAACCGTTCGCCGCTCAGGGAACGCCTACAAGCCCTTGGTCGATGCCGAGGATGAGCCGCTTCCGGCTGCCTTGGAAGCTGCCAACGGTGGCCCGGAGCTCGTGACCTTCGGCCATGCGCACGACAAACACCCGTTGGCCCTGGCCAGCAGCGTGACCGAGCACCCCGTGCTGGCAGGTGACGCCATCACTTCCCTGGCATTGTCCACCGGTTCGGCAACCTTGGAACGGATTGAGTCAGGAACCGCCATCGACGCCGGCGGCTTGGTCCCCGACCTCGCCACCATCAACAGTTGGACACAGGTTGTCGATGAGGTGGACCCGCTGGAGATGCTCGAGGTGCAGCTCTGCAATGTCACTGCACCGTTCCTGCTGGTCAGCCGGCTGCGGGGCGCCATGAAGCGGTCCACGGCGCGCCGGAAATACATCGTCAATGTCTCGGCCATGGAGGGACAGTTCTCCCGCGCCTACAAGGGACCGGGGCACCCGCACACCAACATGGCCAAGGCTGCCTTGAACATGATGACCCGCACCAGTGCCCAGGAGATGCTGGACTCGGACGGCATCCTGATGACCGCCGTCGATACCGGCTGGATTACCGATGAGCGCCCGCACTACACCAAGGTCCGCCTCATGGAAGAAGGGTTCCACGCTCCCCTGGACCTGGTTGACGGTGCTGCCCGCGTGTACAACCCCATAGTGATGGGCGAAAAGGGCGAAGACCAGTACGGGGTGTTCCTCAAGGACTACAAACCCTCCCCCTGGTAAACCCCCCCCGTCGGAGTTTGTGTACAGATAAGGCCCTTAAGAGCGCTTCTTAAGGGCCTTATCTGTACGAAAACTCTTTACGCGAGGCGGGTGATCTCCACCGACACGGCGAGTCCTGAACCACCGCCGCCGGAAAGGATGCCCTTCAAGGGAGGCACGTCCCGGTAGTCGCGGCCCCTGGCTACTGTCACGTGGTAGTCGCCTGCAGGCTTGTGGTTGGTCGGATCCCAGCTGCGCCATTCGCCATCCCACCACTCCAGCCAGGCATGGGACTGGCCGGCGACGGTTTCGCCGATGCCGGCAGAGGACCTGGGATGGATGTAGCCCGAAACATAGCGGGCAGGGATCCCGCTGCAGCGCAGGGCACCGATGGCGAGGTGGGCCAGGTCCTGGCACACCCCTTGGCGCTGCGTCCATGCCTGCTCGGCGTTGGTCGTGACTCCGGTTGTGCCCTTCATGTAGGTCATTTCTCCGGCCATCCATGCAAAAACGGCCAGGGCAGCCTCATGGGGATTCTTGCCCTCGACAATGCCGGGAACTATCCCAAGGACTTCTTCGCCGGGCCCGCTGAGGCGGGACTGCGGCAGCCAATCGCTGAATTCGTCCAGCACCTTGTCGGAGGACATGACATCCCACCCGACGATGTCGTCCTCGACGGCGACCCGCTCCGTGCGGTGCACTTCCACGGTTGCCGTGGCCAGCACCTCGAGGCTCTCGTGCGGCATCTGCATGTCAAAGGCGGTGACGCGGGTTCCCCAGTAGTCCCGGTAGGTGCTGACTGAAGCCTGGTTGGGCGAGACTTTCAGCGAGGACTCCAGCACTACCTGCTGGCCATCAGTGAGCGGGGTCATCCGGGCTTCGTTGTAGGACAACGTCACGCGGCGGTTGTACTTGTAGGCCGTCTTGTGGACGATGCTCAGCCGGGTCATGAAACTTCTCCCACCCAGGCGTGTTCATCTGCCTGATTGAAGTACTTACGGGAAATCGCATCCGATGCCTGCGTAACAGCCTTCTGCACACGCTCCATGTGCTCGGGCAATTCGGACATCAGGTCATCGGTGCGGTGGAACTCAAGGAACGTCCGGGCCTGACCCACGATCCGGCGGGCATCGTTGATGAAGCCAACGCGCTGGGCCGACGGGTCGAGCTTGGCCAAGCACTCATCGGCGTCGCGCAGCGCATACACGATTGAGCGTGGGAACAAGCGGTCCAGCAGCAGAAACTCGGCGGCGTGCTGATCACCGAAAGCTGCACGCCGGGTCCGGATGAAGGACTCGTACGCGCCGGCGCACCGCAGCATGTTTACCCAGGACATTCCCGCGGACTGGACGTCACGGGTGGACAGCATCCGGGCGGTCATGTCGGCACGCTCCAACGAGCGGCCCAGGACCATGAACAGCCAGCTCTCATCGTGGCTGACAGTGGTGTCCGCCAAGCCACGCACCATGGCCGTCCGTTCCAGTACCCAGTTGCAGAAACGGTACGTACCGACCACGTCTTTGCGGTGTTGGTTCAGGCCGTAGTAGGTGGTGTTCAGGCTTTCCCATAGTGACTGTGACACCGTTTCCCTGGCACGGCGCGCATTCTCCCGGGCGGCCCCGAGGGAGCCGGCAATGGAGGACGCGCTTTGTTTGTCGTAGGCCAGGGCATGAAGAAGCTCGGGCAGGCCGAATTCCTCGCTCTGGGGCCGGGCGCCCATGACGGCCAGAAGTTCCCTGGCTACGCTGCGCTGCTCGTCAAGGGGCAGGTGGTTCAGGCGCTCCAGGTGCACGTCGAGAATCCGGGCCGTGCCATCGGCCCGCTCTACGTAGCGGCCGATCCAAAAGAGTGACTCAGCAATGCGGCTCAGCATGCGGCTGTGCCTCCTTCGCGTGGTGCATGTGGAAGTTCAAGTGGTGGTTGGAACGGGTTCACTGCTGTTGCTCCGTTTGCCGGTCGCGCCAGTTGCTTTCAACGGGCCAGACGGAAACCTGTTCACGCAACGTGACGGACTGCCGCGGAATGACTTCGGCCGGCATCTGGGGCGAGTTCGCCAGGACCCAGGTGTCTTTCGAGCCACCGCCCTGGCTGGAGTTCACAATCAGTGAACCCTCCTTGAGCGCCACACGGGTGAGCCCGCCAGGGAGGACCCAGACATCGTCGCCGTCGTTGACCGCAAAGGGCCGCAGGTCAACGTGGCGCGGCCCGAACTTGTCTCCCGAGAGTGTCGGCACCGTGGAGAGCTGCAGCACCGGCTGGGCAATCCAGCCGCGGGGATCGGCAATGACCCTCTTGCGCAAGGCATCCAGTTCTTCCTTGGAAGCGTCCGGCCCAATGACCAGTCCCTTTCCGCCGGAACCGTCGACAGGTTTGACCACCAGTTCCTCAAGGCGGTCAAGGACATGCTCCCTGGCTTCCTTTTCCTCAAGCCGGAAGGTGTCCACGTTGGCGATGATGGGCTCTTCGTGAAGGTAGTAGCGGATCAGGTCAGGCACGTAACTGTAGACGAGCTTGTCGTCGGCTACTCCGTTGCCCACCGCGTTGGCAATGGTCACTCCCCCGGCCCGGGCGGCGTTGACAAGTCCCGGGCAGCCGAGCATGGAATCCGAGCGGAACTGCAGGGGGTCCAGGAAGTCGTCGTCGATGCGCTTGTAGATGACATCCACGCGTTGTTCGCCGGCTGTGGTCCGCATATAGACGCGGTTGCCGCGGCAGATAAGGTCCCGGCCCTCCACAAGTTCAACACCCATGAGACCGGCCAGGAGCGTGTGCTCGAAGTAGGCGCTGTTGAAGACACCCGGGGTCAGGACTACCACTGTGGGATCATCGACGCCGGCAGGTGCGGTCTTGCGGAGGGCGGAGAGAAGCCGCCGTGGGTACTCCTCCACCGGCCTGATGTGCTGCTGCCCGAACGCCTCGGGCAAGCCCTTCGCCATTGCCCTGCGGTTCTCCAGGACGTAGCTGACGCCGGAGGGAACGCGGACGTTGTCCTCCAGGACGCGGAACGTCCCGGCAGCGTCCCGGACGACGTCGATGCCGGAGACGTGGACCCGGACGCCGCCTGAGGGTTCGAATCCGTGGACGGCCCGATGGAAATGCGCGCTGGTGGTGACCAGCTGCCGCGGTATCACGCCATCTGCCACCACGGCCATCCGCCCGTAGACATCGTTGAGGAACGCTTCGAGTGCCTTGACCCGCTGGGCAACGCCGCGTTCGAGCACATCCCACTCATCGGCGGGAATGACCCTCGGGACAATGTCCAACGGGAAGGGCCGCTCCTCTCCGGCATAGTCGAAAGTGACACCACGGTCCAGGAAGGTTCGTGCCATGGAGTCGGCACGGGCGGTGACATCAGCGAGGGAAAGCTCACGTAGGGCACCGGAGACCTGACCGTAGGATTTTCTGGCAACGTGGCCGGGTGCAAACATCTCGTCGTAGGCTCCGCTGCGGGCAGCGGCCTCGGAGTAATCCTGGAATAGGTCAGACATGGGAATCAGACAATCACCTTTTTGAGTCGAGCGCATTACGCACTGATTGTGTCGCGGTTTCCGGGTGCTCCCGGTTTCGCCTTCCGTGCCCCCATCCGGCAGGGTTGAGGCATGCCCTTCAACAGACTTGCGTCCCAGCTGTCACGGTTGGGGCCAGGGCTGGTCCTGAGCGTCGCCGCGACCGGACTTGCCTTCGCCATCCACACAGTGTTGCCCGCGATCCCGGCCATGACGCTCGCTGTTGCTTTGGGGTTGCTCTCAGCAAATATACCGGGCCCTGCGGTGCTGGTTGCGGGGCGCGCCCGGCCGGGCCTGGACTTCGCAGGAAAGCACCTCATGCGCGCGGGCATTGTGCTGTTGGGCCTCAAAGTCAGTGTGTGGGACGTACTCGGTCTTGGCTGGTTGTCCCTGTTGCTGATCGCCGGCGTCGTCCTGATCAGTTTCGCCGGTACCTATGGCTTGGCGCGGTTGCTGCGCCTGCCCGGCGAAGCTTCCTTGCTGATTGCCACGGGGTTCTCGATCTGCGGCGCCTCAGCCATCGGCGCCATGGCCGCCGTGCGCCGCATCAGGCACCAGGACACGGTGCTGCCCGTGGCGCTGGTAACGCTTTGCGGCACGCTGGCTATTGGTGTGCTGCCGCTCCTGATGCATCCGCTGAACCTGAATCCGGCGCAATTCGGGGCGTGGACGGGCGCTTCCGTGCACGACGTCGGCCAAGTGGTGGCGACAGCGCAAACTGCCGGGACAGCGGCGCTGGCCATCGCCGTCGTCGTCAAATTGACCCGGGTGGTCCTCCTGGCCCCAATCGTCGCTGCCGCCGGCCTGCACCAGCGGGTCCAGCACGTGCGGCAACGCGCCAACGGTTCAGCGGATGCGGACGACGTCGATGCCAGGTTCCCGCCCATCGTGCCGCTCTTTGTGGTCGGCTTCATCGCCATGGTGGCCCTGCGCTCCACCGGATGGGCGACGCCGGAAGTACTTGAAGCGGCTGCCGTGGCCCAGGACATTTTGCTCGCCTCGGCCTTGTTCGGCTTGGGCTCCGCCGTGCGGGTCAGGACGCTGATCCACACCGGTGGCCGCGCAGCGCTGGTGGCGCTGGGGTCCTGGGTGATCATCGCATCCCTGGGCCTGATGGCCGCGTGGATCATGATTAGATAGCTGTGTGTCGAATCACAATTTGTCGCGCGAAGAAGCCGCTACCCGCTCAGCCCTGATCACCACCCACAGCTACGATGTCACCCTTGATGTCCGCGACGCGGCAGATCCCGCAGCCGCCGGATATCCGAGCACCAGCACCATCACTTTTTCGGCCCGGGCCGGCTCCTACACCTTCCTTGATTTCATCAGTGGGGGCGTGCAGTCCGTGGTGTTGAACGGACGCGCCTTGGATGTAGGAACAGTGGTGGACCAGGACAGAATCATCTTGGAGGGCCTCGCAACGGAGAACACCGTGACGGTTACAGGGACAGCCCTTTACAGCCGTTCCGGTGAGGGAATGCACCGTTTCGTGGACCCTGCCGACGGGCAGTGCTACCTCTACACCCAGTACGAACCGGCGGACTGCCGGCGTGTTTTCGCCAACTTCGAACAGCCCGACCTCAAAGCGGAATTCACGTTCCACGTCATTGCGCCGTCGGGCTGGGAAGTCGCGTCCAACGGCTCGGAGGCCGCCCGGGTGCCGGTGCCGGGCTCTGAGGACGTTTCCCAGTGGGACTTTGCCACCACTGAACGGATGTCCACCTACATCACCACTGTGCTGGCGGGCCCCTACTTCAAAGCCACCGACCACTGGGATGCAACGCTCGACGACGGCACCCGCCTGGATGTTCCGCTGGCACTTTACTGCCGCGCATCCTTGGCGCCGTCCTTCGATGCCGAGGAACTGTTCCGGCTCACCAAGAGCGGCCTGGCCTTCTTCAACAAGCTTTTCGACTATCCGTACCCCTGGGGCAAATATGATCAGGCCTTCGTGCCCGAGTACAACCTGGGCGCCATGGAAAACCCCGGGTTGGTGACCTTCACCGAAAAGTACGTCTATGCCTCACGTGCCACCGATGCCCAGTACCAGGCCAGGGCAAACACCCTCATGCACGAGATGGCGCACATGTGGTTCGGCGATCTCGTGACCATGACCTGGTGGAACGATCTGTGGCTGAAGGAATCGTTCGCCGATTTCATGGGAACCCTGGGTGTGGACCGGGCCACCGACTGGGACACAGCCTGGATAAACTTCGCCAGCAAACGCAAAGCGTGGGCCTACGTCCAGGACCAACTGCCCACGACGCACCCGATTGTGGCGGATATTCCGGATCTTGAGGCCGCAAAACAGAACTTTGACGGAATCACCTATGCCAAGGGTGCCTCAGTGCTGAAGCAACTGGTGGCTTACGTGGGCTTCGATGCCTTCATCGCCGGATCCCGGCAGTACTTCCGCGAGCATGCCTTCGGTAACACATCCCTCCAGGATCTGCTGAAGGCCCTCAGTGAAGCCTCGGGACGGGACCTCGGCGATTGGGCCAGGCAGTGGCTGCAGACCTCCGGTATCTCGACCATCACGGCCGACATCGTGGAGGACGATGGTGTGATGGGCGCGGTGATGCTGGAGCAGGAAGCCATCGATCCCTTGACCGGCCACCAGGAACTCCGGCCCCACCGTATGCGCCTTGGACTGTATGACGCCGACCAGACCGGCGCTTTGCTCAGGTTGGAAAGCCTGGAAGTGGATGTCGCAGGTCCCAGCACCCTCGTCTCCGGGCTTGCAGGCAAGAAGCGTCCGGCTTTGTTGCTGGTCAATGATGACGACCTGAGCTACGCCAAGGTACGGCTTGATCCTGTCTCCGAGCGCACGGTGCGTACCTCACTGGATAAAATCCAGGACCCCATGGCCCGGGCGTTGTGCTGGACGGCACTGTGGGATTCTGCTCGGGACGGCGTGAGGCCTGCTGCACGGTACGTGAGCGCGGTGGAGCAGTTCGCTCCGGCAGAATCCGGCATCGGAGTCCTCCAAAATGTGCTCGGAAACGCCTCCGGCGCCATTGAACGCTTCGTACCCGGACGGTCCAGGGACAGCGTTCGCACGGATTTCCTGGCTGTCGCGGCTCATCAACTGCGGGCTTCGGCTCCCGGCTCCGACGCGCAGCTGGCGTGGGCCAGAACATTGGCAGAGGTCTCACGCCACGGTGACAGCCAGCTCCCCTTGCTGCGCAACATCCTTGACGGCACCACCGTAGTGGAGGGCTTGACTGTCGACGCAGAGCTGCGATGGAGCTTCTGGCAGGCCCTGGCCGCGCACGGCGAGGCATCCCAGGCCGAGCTGGACAGGCAACTCGAAGCGGATAAGACAGCGTCAGGCAAGGAAGGGCACGCGTTGGCGTCCGCTGCCCGCCCGGATGCTGCCGTGAAGGCGGCGGCCTGGGACCTGGCCGTCAACACCACGGGCCTCTCCAACGAGATCCTCAGCGCCACAATTGCCGGCTTCGCCACTGCGCCCAGTGACATGCTGGCGTCCTATGTCGAGCCCTATTTCGAATGCCTTGAGCGTGTATGGGCCGAGCGGAGCATTGAAATTGCCGGCAGGATCGTCAGGGGCCTCTTCCCGGCTGCCCAGGACCTCGCGGAGGGAATGGAGCCCTCCGGCCATCCGGTCGCGCTCAGGACGGATGAATGGCTCCACCACCACTCTGATGCCCCGCGCGCGTTACGGCGCATCATCATTGAGCAGCGGAGCCACCTCCTGCGGTCCCTCACAGCGCAGTCGGCAAACACAGCACAGTCGGCAAAGGTTTAGCTGTCATTCAGGACCGGACCCAAGCCCGTTCCTGCTCCTGCAGGAATGCTCTTCAGTAGTTCCGGGTAGCTTCTGACTGAATGGCCCTGGCGAGGTCGCGGGGACGGCTCCACATGGGCCAGTGCCCCGTGGGGAGGTCAAGAACGTCGAGGTTCTCGATGTGCGCGACTTCGGCAAACATGCCATGGCCTGAGAGGGCGAGCTCCAACACGGTCGTGCCGGGTATCGAGCAGCACACCAGTGTGGTGGGGACCTTGCGGCGGGCATCGTTCGTGAGCTCGACGGGCTGACGAAGCACGGGGCCGGGTTCCGGGACGGCCCTGGCCTGGAAGCGCTCAAGGTCCCCGGTGTTCAGGCCTTCCAGGCTCGCTTGGCTTGCGAGGACATCGATGGACGGCAACGGAAGCTCCGCCAAGCCGTCCGGAAAGTCCGGGGCGAAGATACTTCCTGGCGCCAGAGGGCCCGAGTCTACCCAGACCATTCGGTGGATGAGCTCTGGGCGTCGGTCCAGGACGAGGCTGGCAGGTGCGTTTGCACCACTGTGGGCGACGAGGACCGCCGGCTGGTCTTCGGATACCCCGAGTCGCGCCATGGCGTCCAGTATCGCTGCTGCCTGATCGTCGAGGGTCCTCGCGGCACGGTCGGGGTCGTCGGGATCGAGGCCGGGCAAGGTCAATGCCGTCGCGCGTGAGTCATGGGACCCCAAGTGTTCCAGGACCTCGTCCCAGGCCCAAGCGCCCAACCAGTGGCCGGCGAGGAGAATGATGGTTGGGCGGTTAGTGGAAGTTGTCATGACACCACCCTCGCAGGCGCCGTGGACAAGGGTATGTCACTATTTGTGTCATGAATTTGGGTAGGTTCGAACAGTGAGAAGAGTCGAACGGCTCCATGCCCTCTCTGAGATGTTGCGCCGCAGCGGTGCCCGGGGGGTCTCCGCCGAAATGCTGGCCAGGGAGTTCGCGGTATCCGTACGCACCGTCAAGAGAGACCTTGATGCCCTGGAGAACAGCGGGGCGCCCATCTGGTCCCGCCCAGGTCCCGGCGGTGGTTACGGACTGGCCGCAGGGTCCTCCCTGCCGCCCGTCACCCTGTCACCGGCGCAGGCCGTGGCCCTCATGGCGGCTGTGTCCGCAGCGCCCGATGCGCCGTACGCAGACCTGGCCGCAGCGGGTATCCACAAAATCCTGGACGTCCTCGATCCCGGAACCAAGGCTAGAGCACACGAACTGGCCGGTCGCATCTGGGTCAATGAGGTTCGCTCCCCGTCGCGCAAAACCAGGTCAGCGCTGGAGGAAGCGATGGCCGCGCAGCGAGTGGTCCGTATCAGTTACACCTCGGCAGACGGGACTACGACCATCCGCGACGTGGAACCTGTGCTTTTCGCCTCCACGAACGGCCGGTGGTACCTGGTGGGGTGGTGCCGGCTGCGCGACGCGATGAGATGGTTTACCGTTTCCCGCGTCGAAGGGGCCAGCGTCACCACAACTGCCTGCAGCGGCCATACCATCGACGAAGTTGGCGAGCCCCCGGTGAACGCCCGGCCGGTGCATGGGCGTGCGCAGTGAACCCGACAGTATCCAGAACCCGGCAGTATCCAACTCCGGTCAATCCAACTCCGGTCATGATGATCAGGGAACCCGGTTCAACCATTCACTGGTACCGAACTTGGAGTCCACGCGTTTCCTGGCTTCTGCAAGCTCTGCTTCAGTGAGCACGGACTCTGAGGCACCGTATCGCTCGGTAAAGACCTCCTGCATGGCCTGCAGGATTGCGGCCCGCGCCATGCCGGTCTGGCGACGCAAGGGGTCTACGCGGTTCTTGGCGCTGCGGGTGCCCTTGTCCGAAAGCTTCTCCTTGCCGATCCGCAGCACTTCGACCATTTTGTCGGCGTCGATGTCGTAGCTCATGGTGACGTGATGGAGCATGCCGCCGTTGGCAAGCCGCTTCTGGGCGGCTCCGCCGATCTTGCCCTGGTCCGTTGCGATGTCATTGAGGGGCACATAAAAAGCGGTGATTCCCAGCTTCTCGAGTGCTGCCATGACCCAGGCATCCAGGAACGCGTATGAGTCGGCGAAGCTGATGCCGTCCACCAGGGTCTGTGGCAGGTACAGGGAATACGTGATGCAGTTGCCGGCCTCCATGAACATGGCTCCGCCGCCGCTGATCCGGCGGACCACGGTGATGCCGTGGCGGGCAACGCCCTCAGGATCAACCTCGTTCTTGACCGACTGGAAGCTGCCGATGACTACTGATGGCTCCTCCCAGTCCCAGAACCTTAGCGTGGGATTACGCAACCCGGCGCCGACCTCTTCGGTCAGTACTTCGTCCAGTGCGACGTTCACATGGGTCGGGAGAACTGACGGCGGGATGACGTCCCACTGGTGGTCGTCCCAGCTGGTGGCTTTGGACAATGCGCGTCGGACTGTAATGGCCACAGCCTCTGCGGAGAAACCGAACAGCGTTGCGCCGGCGGGCAATCCGGCGCTGACCGCCGCGGCAATATCTGCTGCTGTTGAGTTCCCGGGAAGTCCTGTCAGTGCCTCATTGATGTCCTGCAGGGCTTCATCGGGTTCGAGGAAGAAGTCGCCGCTCAGCGAAACGTTGGCAAACAGGCCGTCCACCACATCCAGGTCCACCACCACCAGTTTGCCGCCGGGAACTTTATATTCGCCGTGAAGGCGGGTCCCGGCGTCGTCGTTATCGGTTTCAGGTGTCGGCTGGGAAGTCATGGTTTCCATCTTGCCGGAAAACGCAAAAGCCCGCATTGCCGGAGAATCCGGTAATGCGGGCTTTTGAAAGCCTTGGGGTGAAGTGGTTACTTCTTGCCGCCGAAGCCCTTGAAGCGGGCGTTGAAGCGCTCGACGCGGCCAGCGGAGTCCATGATGCGCTGCTTGCCCGTGTAGAACGGGTGGGACTCCGAGGAGATTTCGACGTCGATAACCGGGTAGGTGTTTCCGTCTTCCCACTCGATGGTCTTCGAGGAAGACACGGTGGACTTGGTCAGGAACTTCGTACCGGAAGCGAGGTCGTTGAAGACAACAGCTTCGTACTTCGGGTGGATATCAGACTTCATAATGGGACCTTTTGTTCGCGCAACTGGATTTTGCCAGCTGCCAGGTATGAATGGAGGTGGACCGTGGCCTGTAATGTAAACATTCCAGCTTCCGGGCCAACAACCAATCATAGCCGAAACGGGCACGGCCTACGAACCGGCTCAATCCCGCGGTCGAAGTTCCCAGAAGGCGACGGCGGAGGCAGCGGCCACATTGAGCGAATCGACACCTTTCCGCATGGGGATTTTGACAGCGACGTCGACGGCGGCCAGCGTCTCCGGGCTCATCCCGGCACCTTCTGTTCCAAGCACCAGTGCCAGTTTTGGAAGCTGCCTGGCCGCGAGATCGTCCAGGTCCACCGCATCATCGGTCAGTTCCATGGCTGCCACAGTGAAACCTTGTTCCTTCAGCTGGACAACGTCACCTGGCCAGCTTTCCAGGCGCGCCCACGGCACCTGGAAAACCGTGCCCATGCTGACTCGGACGCTTCGCCGGTACAAAGGGTCGCCGCAGCGTGGAGAGACCAGCACGGCATCCACCCCCAGTGCGGCGGCCGAACGGAAAATGGCCCCGACGTTGGTGTGGTCCACGATGTCTTCCAGCACGGCGACCCGCTGTGCCGAGGCCAGGAGGTCCTCCAACGGCACAGGATCCGGACGGTGCATTGCAGCCATTGCACCGCGGTGAAGGTGGAAGCCTGTGATCTCCTCCAGCAAAGAAGCTTTGCCTATGAAGACTGGAACATCGGGGTAGGCCTGGAAGACATCGTCGAGGTCCTCCAGCCACTTCTCGGCGAGGAAGAACGAGCGTGGCTGGTGCCCTGCTGCCAAGGCCCTGCGCAGCACCCTGGAGGACTCAGCGATGTACATGCCTTCCCGCGGTTCGCGAAGCTTTCGCAGGTGCACATCGGTAAGCGTGGTGTAGTCGCTCACCCGCGGATCATCGGCGGACTCGAGGTAGTGGAAGGTCACTGGGAGACTATTTCAGGAGGTTGGCGATCATGAAGCCAAGCGCCACAATGCCGAGGGTGAAGATGACGCCGCGGAGCACCTTGGGCGACAATTTCCGGCCAACCTTCGAACCGACCAGCCCGCCGATCGTGGAGCTGACGGCAATGAGCAGGACAACCCACCAATTGATTCTGTCGAAGGCGAAGATGAGATAGGACACAGCCGCCACCATGTTCACCGTCAGGGTGAGGATGTTCTTCATGGCGTTGGCATTTTGCATGGTGCCCGAGAGGAACACGCCGAGGATTCCCACGAGGAGGATTCCTTGAGCGGCGACGAAGTATCCGCCGTACACCCCGGCCAAGTAGATCAGGACCACCAAGAGGATGCCGTGGCTCTTGTCCTTGATGGCATGCTCGGGGTTCTGTTCCCTAGCCCGGATCCATGCCTGGAGCTTGGGCTGGAAAAGCACCATGAGCAGCGCGGCGACCAGCAGGACAGGTGCTACGTAGCCAAAGACCTTTTCCGGCAGGTGGAGCAGCAGCCATGCGCCCGTAATGCCACCCAACAGTGATGCCGGCATCAGTTTGAGCAGCTGCCTGCCACGGCCAGCCAATTCACGGCGATAACCCCAGGCGCCGGCGGCCGTACCGGCTACAAGCCCCATGGCGTTGCTCATGGAAGCTACGACAGGCACGACGCCCAAGGCGATCAGCACGGGGAAGGTCACCAGCGTGCCGGAACCCACCACCGCATTGATGGTGCCGGCCCACAAGCCCGCGATAAAGACCAGGATGCTGCTAAGAATCTCCATTGTGTACCGGGACCGCCCTAGCGGCGCGCCGTGGCGGTGTAGCGCCCGGAATTTTCGGAAACGTCCAGAGCCAGGCCGAAGGTGTTACCCAGGTGCTCGTCGGTCAGGACTTCCTTGATGGGTCCGGCAGCAACGACCCCTCCTTCGCGCAGCAGCATCGCATGGGTGAATCCCGGGGGCACCTCTTCAAGGTGGTGGGTTACAAGGACCATGGCCGGCGCGTCGGGGTCGCTGGCGAGCTCGCCCAGCTTATGGACCAACTCCTCACGCCCGCCAAGGTCCAGGCCTGCGGCGGGTTCGTCCAGCAGGAGCAGCTCGGGGTCGGTCATCAGGGCGCGGGCGATCTGAACGCGCTTGCGCTCCCCCTCTGAAAGGGTTGCGAAGGTCCGGTTGAGGAGGGGGCCCATCCCCCAGTCGTTCAGGAGGCCAAAGGCGCGGCGTTCGTCGTCGCGTTCGTACCCCTCCCTCCAGCGGCCGGTGACGCCGTACGCTGCGGTGACCACCACGTTCAGGACGTTCTCGTGCTCGGGGATCTGCGTGGCAAGCGCTGCCGAGGAGAGGCCGATCCGGGGGCGGAGTTCAAAGACGTCGACCCGCCCCAGAGTCTCGTCGAGGATGCCGGCCTTGCCGCTGCTGGGGTGCAGGCGCGCGGCGGCGATCTGGAGAAGGGTTGTTTTGCCAGCGCCGTTGGGGCCCAGGATGACCCAGCGTTCTCCTTCGTTGACTTGCCAGTCAACCTTGTCCAGCAGGGTCTTTTTGCCTCGGACAACGCTGACGGAAGCCAAATCCAGAACATCACTCATAGCAGTAGACACTAGGACAAAAGTGAACATGACTGATAACCGGCACTTTCCGCTGGTTTAACTGGCGAAACAGTTTCGGGGGCAAGAAGGCCGATCGATAGGATTGAGGCCATGACTTCGAACTTGGCTGCGGTCAGCTATGGCGTGAATTTGTCCCCTGAATCGCTCGATGCCGTGCGCAAGGTGCTGGCAGACGCCGGCGCGGAAGTGTCCGCGGAATCACAGACCGGTGACGAGCGCTTCGCCGTTCACACGGCCGATGTAGACGTGCGGCTTGATTCACCGGACGCGCTGTCCGACCTTCGACGCCGGGTGGCCGGGTCGGCTTTGACCGGCACCGATACTGCCCTGGTCCCCGCAGGGCTCCGGCAGGCAGGGCGCAAGCTTCTCATCATGGACGTGGATTCAACGCTTATCCAACAGGAGGTCATCGAGCTCCTTGCTGCCTACGCCGGCAAGCGCGAAGAGGTTGCGGCCGTCACGGAAGCTGCCATGCGGGGCGAGCTCGACTTCGCCCAGAGCCTGCATGCCCGTGTCGCCGTACTGGCGGGCTTGCCGGCCGCCGTCGTCGATTCCGTGCGTGAGGAAGTGCGCCTCAGCCTCGGTGCGGCAGAACTCGTGGCCGCGTTCAAGAAAGCCGGTCACGTTGTGGCGGTTGTTTCCGGCGGCTTCAACCAAATCCTGGGCCCCATTGCCGGGGAGCTGGGCCTGGACTACTGGATTGCCAATGAGCTTGAGATTGTGGACGGTGCGCTCACGGGCAAAGTCCTGGGTGCTGTCATCGACCGGGCATCCAAGGAGAAGTACCTGCGCCAATGGGCCGCTGCCGAGGGGATCGACCTGGAGCACACCATCGCTGTCGGCGATGGCGCGAACGACCTCGACATGCTGGGGGCGGCCGGCATCGGCGTAGCGTTCAACGCAAAGCCTGCAGTTCGCGCCGTGGCCGATGCGGCAATCAACATGCCTTACCTTGATGCAGTGCGGCATATCGCCAACGTCTGATTCCAGGGCCCGCGCTAAGCATGCAGTCCATGCGGCCACGCTCGGAGAAACACTTATTGTGAATTCGTGACGCGAAAACTGAATCAATTTATTTGATTGTTATCGGCCCCGTACCCTTTACCCACAACAATTCCGCGATTTCGGAATCGTAATGGTGTTTAATCCTGATCTGCGCATACTCTTGTGGTTGTACCGCGAGGTAGGCGGTGACCAGGCATAAGGGAAGTGCGGAATCCGAAGAGTGAAGCATTCGCAGCGAACGTGGAAATGGTGGAAAAGCCGTGAAACCACGAAGTCCGCGGTGCCCAGCGCGTACTCAAGGGATGAGGGTCTCAGCACCTTCCCCGAACTCTTCTCCGGTCACTCTGCCTATTCCTTCGAAGACATTACTGAACAGGAAGAAAGCACCATGAGCACGCTTGACGAAGCTATAAAGCAATTGTTGTCCATTGAAGGCGCTACGGGGGCCGCGGTAGTCGACTACTCCAGCGGCATGGCCCTCGCCCAGGGCGGCAGCCCTGGATTCGATCTGGGCGTGGCCGCAGCGGGTAACTCAAATGTTGTAAGCGCGAAGCTGCGCACCATGGCCGACCTCGGCCTGGACGGCGACATAGAAGACATTCTCATTACTTTGAACGGTCAATACCACTTGATCAACGTCCTGAATTCCAGCGGATCCAAGGGACTGTTCGTGTACTTGGTGCTTGACCGCACCTACGCGAACCTTGCCTTGGCCCGCCATAAGCTCAACAACCTCGCAAAGGGAATCACGATCTAATCCCCTGCAACGACAAGGGACGGCCACTGTCAACGTGGCCGTCCCTTTGTGTTGAACTTCCGGGGCTGTCAGCTCTTCACCCTTCGTGCGGCACTGTTCCCCGAGACGGCCGCGCTTCCCAACATGTGATAGACCAAAACGTCTTCGTTGGTGTTGGAATTGGCTTCGATGGTCACAAGTTCACCATCGCGGACTACTCCGATCCGATGGCACCAGCTGACCAGTTCCGTGAGGTCGGAGGACATCAGAATGATTGCGACGCCGGTCTGCCTCAGCTCGTCAAGCATCTGGTAGACGACGTCTTTCGCCCCAATGTCGATGCCGCGGCTGGGGTGGGACATGATCAGCACGTCACAGCCGGAGGTCATCCATTTGGCGAGCGAGACCTTCTGGCGGTCTCCCCCGGACAAAGTGGTGAGTGTGCCATGGATATTAGTTGTGTTGATCCGCATGCGTCGCACCAGGTCAATAACGCCCCGGAGTCCCGAGATCTCGTCTTTCAGGTCTTCGTCCCCGGTCTGCACGCGCAAGCCCTCGGCAATGCTGGCTTCTTCGTCAACGGCACCGGCGTCCTCGGAAAGGTAGCCGATCCTTAGCCGCAGCGCATCCTCCGGCCCTTGGATGCTCACAGGCTGCCCGTGCAGGAACAGCTGCCCTGACGTAGCCGGCCTGACACCGACGAGGGATTCCAGTATCTGGTGGACGCCCGATTGATGAGTACCGAGCAGCCCGAAGATTTCGCCCTTGGCAACGCTGAATGAGATGTTCCGGACAGAGTCCCCAACACTGAGGTCTGCCACCCGCAGGGCCTCGTCGCTGACGGCAAGCTCCGTAGGGCGGCTGCTGCCTGCAGGCTTCTGTTCAAGCAGCAGGAAGGCCAGCTCTTCGGGATTGGTCCTGCTGGCTTCGAGGACGGTATGGACCTTGCCTTCCCGCAGCACGGCAATCCGGTGCGCGATAGACCGGACTTCATCGAGGCGGTGGGTGATGTAGATGATCGCCCGTCCCTGGTTGACCAGCATCCTCAGTACCTGGTGCAAGGTGGCGACGTCATGATCGGGAAGGGACGCTGCCACCTCGTCCATGATGACCAGTTGGGCTTCCTCGGCCACCATCCTCAAGACTTCCACCAGTGCTTGCTCCGCGCGGATGAGCGAGCCGACCAGGGCATCCGGGTCCAGGGCGATCGCCACGTCGTTAATTAGCTTCAATGCCGGCCCCCGAAGATCATCCTGGGATTTGTCGGCCTGAAACGTTCCCCTGTAGATGGCCTTGGCAACCGTCAGCTGCGGATCGAGCCGGAAGTTCTGCGGAATGATACCCACCCCACATGCTTGGGCTTCATCCCTGGAATCGGGCCCGAATTTCTCTCCAGCCAAAGTGACCAGCCCGGAGTCGTGACGCAGGGACCCGGACAAGACGTCCATCAACGTGGATTTTCCGGCCCCATTGGTACCGATCAGCCCAAGTATTTCGCCGCGATGCAGCGAGAGATCAACGCCTTTGAGGATGCGTCGCTGATCGTAGGAAGCGTGAATACCATCAGCATGCAACAGCAGGTCCAAAGAAGCTCCTAGTTCACGTCTATGCGCTAACAGATGTCGAAATTCCGCAGCGCGCAAGGCACGCCGGCACAAAGCAATGCAATGGAAGTTCCGGGTGCTGTGCCGAGTCAATCAGATCAACTGAATAAAGGCAAAAAAGGACAATAAAACAAGTATTGGCAATTCATGACGCGAAAATCATCAAAATTTATCAGATCGTCACTCTCTGGTTCTTAATCGACTGCGGCCCGGGACAAAGTCCCGGGCCGCAGTCGATAAATCAGAGTCTATTCAGCGCTCTTGCTGAAGTAATCCGAGCCGCCGACATACTCGGTGTGGCCCGACTCAACGTCAGCGGTCACCATTTTGGCGACCTCGGCGGCGAATTCTTCCACCGAGTACAGCTTGCCCGCTTCGGCCCGGCGGGCCTCAATGGCGCCCGGGTTCGACCGGTCAAGAAGCGTCGCCGTCACGGTGCCTTCGATCATGTCGCCGGAAACGACCACCAGCGAGATGCCCTTTTCCGCCAGGCTGGGCAACAGTGCGCGCAGAGCGTCCTCTCCCGCGCGCTTGCTCTTGGCTACGGGCTCGTACTCAGGCATCGTGGGGACAGTCTCCACGAAGTGTGCCTGGTGGCTGGTCACGAAGACCACGCGCGAACCTTCGGGCATCAACGGCACGGCGGCGTTGAGCATGTTGATCTGCGCATCGCGGTTCAGCTTGAGGGCGTAGCCCTCCTCCATGCCGGTTTCCATGCCACCGGAGGCATTGAGCACCAGAACATCAAGGGAGCCGAACTGCTCCATGGCCGTGCTGGCCAAGGCGTGTACGCCCTCGTCAGTGGTGAGGTCGGCTCCTACGGCTGCTGCGTGGCCGCCGGCAGCCTGGATTTCAGCTACAACCTTGTTGGCGCGGGGCGCCTTCTGGCGGTAATTGACGACGACGGCGGCACCCTCGCCAGCGAGGATCTTGGCAACTTCAGCGCCGATTCCGCGGGAAGACCCAGTGACGATCGCGGTCTTGTTTTCCAGCGTTCCCATTCGTGCTCCTTTTGTTCAGTCCATCCAAATTCCGAGGGATCGGATTCCATCATGCCAGCGGCTGCGAAGAAATCCGTTGTAGGCCCCGGACAATAAGTACTGCTTCGGGTAGTGGGTCAGTGGCCCATTCCGAGGCCGCCGTCGACGGGAATGACGGCACCGGAGATGTAGGCGGCTTCTTCACTGGCAACCCAGCGCACCACGTCGGCTACTTCTGACGCCTCTGCGAAGCGCCCCGCGGGAACGCTGGCGAGGTAGGACTTCTGGGTCTCTTCCGGCAGTTCGGCTGTCATGTCCGTGTTGATGAAGCCGGGAGCCACCACGTTGGCTGTGATGCCACGGCTCCCGAGCTCGCGCGTCAATGACCGTGCGATGCCCACCATGCCGGCCTTGGAGGCGGAGTAGTTGATCTGGCCCGGTGCACCATAAAGGCCGGAGACCGAGGAGATCAGGACCACGCGACCCTTGCGGAGCCTGATCATTCCCTTGGAAGCGCGCTTGATCACGCGGAAAGCCCCGGTCAGGTTGGTGTCCAGCACCGAGGTGAAATCGTCCTCGCTCATCCTCAAAAGCAGCGTGTCCTTGGTGATGCCTGCGTTTGCCACGAGGACTTCGACCGGGCCGTGCGCCTCTTCAACGATCTTGAACGCTGCGTCAATCGAAGCCTCATCCGTAACGTCTGCCTTGACCCCCAGGATTCCTTCAGGCAGCTCTGTTTCACTCCGGTAGGTAACTGCCACCTTGTCACCGTTGGCGAGGAAGGATTCGGCAATGGCCAGGCCAATGCCACGGTTGCCGCCGGTAATCAGGACGCTACGACCGGTGGATACTGCTTCAGACATACGTTCGCTCCAGGTTCTGCGGTCATCAAAGACCGTTGTGAAGAGGGATTTTCCTGTTTCGATCTTATCCGCCGCCTGAAGCAACCCGCGGGTAACCGGCTCTCTGCGCGGTTTGGGCCGTCAGGGTGTTGGTGAGAGAATTGGAAGAGGCCTTTGGAGCGTGATGATTCAGTTGTGACACGAGAGAACAGTCCCCTGCAGTGGGTGCCCGGGGAACCGGACGCTGTTTCCGGCGACCCCGAGGTCCACAGCATCACCGACGCCGCTGCTGCCCACTCCGAGGACATGCGCGAACGGATGATCAAGTACGCCGTCGCCATGGGCATCCGCATGGTGTGCATCATCCTGATTTTCGTCGTGGACGGCTGGTTCAAAATCATTGCCATCGCAGGCGCTGTCTTCCTCCCATGGTTCGCCGTGGTCATTGCCAACGGCAACGACAAAGCCGAGGCCCCCAGCGATTCCCTCCTCGACTACGTTGCGGTTCCTGAAATTGAACGTTCGGATGAGCCCGCGGATGACCCGGATGATGGGGCGCCCACAGTGCTTCAGGGCGAGCTGGTTGATGACACGCCAGTTGGCGGTGAGGCGGAACCAAAGATGGAAAACCATGCAGGAGAGGCCGGACACCCCGGCGACGAACGGGCGGCTTCATGAACATCTTCAACCTTGGCGGCACAGGTTTGGCCGGCCAGGAGTCGGCGCGTGCCACCGGCGCGGCCATGTGTTCCAGGAAGGGGTGCCGCCTGGATGCCCAGTGGCAACTCCTGTGGAACAACCCGCGCATCCACACTCCGGAGCGGCGCAAGGTGTGGCTTTCCTGCGGTGACCACAGGGAATGGCTTGAAGAGTATCTGCAAACCCGGGGCCTCTGGAAAGAGACCGTGCCCTTCGCGGATGATTCAACAGCTAACGAGGCTCACTGAATGTATCGGTTCCTTTTCTCCAGCAAATGGCTGGGGTACTTCGTTCTGGCCGTGATCTTCGCTACTGCCTGCGTGTTCCTGGGCCGCTGGCAGATGGACCGCCGGGCTGAAACACTGGCCGAAATCAACCGGGTTGTCAGCAACTATTCGGCGACACCGGTCCCCTACGCCGAAATCAAGGACCAGTTCGACGCGCTGGATCCTGAACGGGAGTGGACCCAGGTCCAGCTGCGAGGCACCTACGACACCGAAGGGCAGCGGGTAGTCCGCAACCGTCCGTTAAATGGCCAGCCAGGTTACGACGTCGTCGTGCCCTTCCGCCTTACTACCGGCCAGGCCGTGGTGATCGACCGCGGTTGGCTGCCGATCGGCAACAACACACCTGGCCGTCCCGACGTCGTCCCCGCGCCGCCCGCAGGCGAGGTCACCGTTATCGCGCGCTTGAAGCCGGCGGAGCCAAAGCTGGACCGTGGAGCGGTGGAGGGCCAGCTCGCGTCCATCGACCTGGCAAGCTTTGCCACGGAACTGCCCTACCCCATCGCCACCGGTGCTTATGGGCAGCTTGCCAGCGAAGACCCTGCCGTGCAGCCCATGCCCACGCCCTTTCCGAAGCCCGCCACCGAAGAGGGCACCCATCTCTCGTACTCCCTGCAGTGGTTCGCGTTCGGGGTTCTGATGTTTATCGGTTTCGGCTACGCCGCACGCCAGCAGGCTCGCAACGCAGCCATCGATGCCGAGGACGAGGAAGACGAGCAGATCATGGCTGCCAGCGCCGTCCCGCGCAAACGTGCTCCGGCACCCCGGAGGGGCAAACGGCCAACGTCCGAAGAAGAGGAAGACGCCATCCTGGATGCCCAAGGCTATTGAGAACATTCCTGCTCCCGTCCTGAACGTGAAGTCGGCGTTGACCACAGCGGGAGTTGAAGACACCGTCCGGATTTTCGAGACGCACGTGCCCACTGCCGCTGCAGCCGCGACGGTCCTGGGATGCGACGTCGCTGCCATTACCAACAGCCTGATCTTCGAGGTCGCCGGCGGTCCGCTGCTCATCCTTGCCAGCGGAGCAGCCAAGGTGGACACGGCGTTAGTGGCGACCCAATTGGGGACGGCAAAGATCCGCCGAGCCACGCCGGACTTTGTCCTGCAGCACACCGGCCAGGAAGTGGGCGGAGTTGCACCTGTGGGCCATCCCAGGCCTCTGAGGACAATTCTGGACGACTCGCTTCAGGAACACCCGTTGCTGTGGGCAGGCGCAGGAGACCACCACTCGATGTTCTCGATCACCTACCGGGAATTGGCCCGGATTACCGGCGCGGAAGAACTCCGCGTCCGATAGCCCCGGTGCTGCGGCTAGGCCAGCGTGATGAGGTCCAGGTAGTCCTCGTTCCAGTGGTCCTCGACTCCATCCGGAAGCAGCACAACGCGCTCCGGGTTCAGCGCTGACACAGCACCTTCATCGTGGCTGACCATGACGACGGCGCCGGTGTAGTTCTTGAGCGCACCAAGAATTTCGGCGCGGCTGGCCGGGTCAAGGTTGTTGGTGGGCTCGTCCAGGAGCAGCACGTTGGCACTCGATGCCACGATCGTGGCCAGGGCCAGGCGCGTCTTCTCGCCACCGGACAGAACGCCTGCAGGCTTGTCGACGTCGTCTCCGGAGAACAGGAACGAGCCCAGGATTCCACGGACTTCGGCATCCTTCATGTCCGGCGCCGAGGACCGCATGTTTTCCAGTACGGTGCGCTCGTGGTCAAGGGTTTCGTGCTCCTGGGCGTAGTAGCCCACCTTGAGACCATGACCCGGGATGATGTCTCCGGTATCGGGTTTGTCGACGCCGGCCAGCATGCGCAGCAGGGTGGTCTTGCCGGCACCGTTTAGTCCGAGGATAACCACCTTGGAACCACGGTCGATGGCCAGGTCCACATCCGTGAAGATTTCCAGGGAACCGTAGGACTTGCTCAGGCCCTCCGCGGTGAGCGGCGTCTTGCCGCACGGTGAAGGATCCGGGAAGCGCAGGGCTGCGACGCGATCGTTTTCGCGAACCGCCTCGAGTCCGCCGAGCAGCCGTTCAGCGCGCTTGGCCATGTTTTGGGCCGCAACGGCCTTGGTGGCCTTGGCGCGCATCTTGTTGGCCTGGTCGATCAGGACCTGGGCCTTCTTCTCTGCGTTGGCACGCTCGCGCTTGCGGGCGCGCTCGTCGGTTTCACGCTGCTGGAGGTAACGCTTCCAGCCCATGTTGTAGTAATCGATCTGTGCCCGGTTGGCATCGAGGTGGTAGACCTTATTGACGGTGGCCTCCAGCAATTCCACGTCGTGGCTGATGACGATGAGGCCGCCTTGGTGGTCCTTCAGGAAGTCGCGAAGCCAGGTGATGGAATCCGCGTCCAAGTGGTTGGTGGGTTCATCGAGAAGCAGTGTCTCAGCGGACGAATAGAGGATGCGGGCAAGCTCTACACGGCGGCGCTGACCACCGGAGAGGGTCTTCAACGGCTGGTTGAGGATGCGCTCAGGGAGCGCAAGGTTGGAGGAGATCGCGGCAGCTTCGGCTTCGGCGGCGTATCCGCCACCGGCCAGGAACTCGGCTTCGAGGCGGTCGTACCGGCTCATGGCTTTGCGCTGGACATTCGCGTCCTCGCTGGCCATCTCCTGCTGGGCCTTCTTGAGTTTGCCCACGACAACATCCAGGCCTCGTGCCGAGAGGATCCGGTCCCGTGCGAGCTGCTCCATGTCAGGGGTCCTGGGATCCTGGGGCAAGTAGCCGATTTCACCGCTGCGGGTCACTTTCCCGCCGGCAGGCAGGCCCTCTCCTGCCAGGACGCGAGTGAGGGTTGTCTTGCCGGCACCGTTGCGTCCGACAAGCCCGATCTTGTCGCCCTTGTCCACCCTGAAGTTGACCTGGTCCATGAGCAGGCGTGCGCCGGCGCGGAGTTCGAGTTCCTGGACGGTAATCAATTCGGGTGATGCCTTTCAATGGGGAACGCCTGCGGGGCCGGTGGGCCCAATGACTGCGGCGGGGTATGGCTGTGAGAACAGCCTGTCCAAGTCTACCGGCACCCTGGACGCGGGCCGACATCGTCCTCCGGCAGCGGAACTTGTGCCAACATCCAAAGAACCACCGAACACCCTTGTAGGGAGGCTCCAAAATCCCCTGCGCCCAGCGTCCGTATTCTCGAAGCCAGGGGAAACATCCACATGTCATCACACCACTTTGATCCGTTAGGACCTGTCATGAGCAAGACCGACTCCGCCACAGCTGCCGACGCCACTGTTCAGCGGCCCGCCGCCTCACGCAAACGCTGGAACGCAACCGATCTCGGCCTTATCGCCGTTTTTGCCGCCCTCGTGGCGGTGTCGTCGATTGTTCCAGGCATTCCGGTAGGGGCACTTGGCGTGCCAATCACGTTGGCGACCCTGACGGTCATGCTGAGCGGACTGGTTCTTGGCGCCGGTCGCGGTTTTGCCGCCGTCGGGCTTTATGTCCTCCTGGGCCTGGCAGGCTTGCCCATCTTCAGCGGCGGCCGCAGTGGATTGGGGATCCTTGCCAGCCCGTCTGCGGGGTACATCATCGCCTTCCCGCTGGCGGCAGCGGCAACCGGTTACCTTGCCGGCGTCGTAATCCGCAGAACCGTCAAGTTCCGCGGACTGTGGCTCTTTGCCGCAGCCATGGCCAGCAGCATCGTGATCGTCCACGGCCTGGGCATCCTGGGCATGATGGTCAACGCCAAGTTGGACTTCGGCAAGGCGCTCCTGGCCGATCTGCCGTTCCTTCCAGGGGATACGCTCAAGAACGTCCTGGCTGTGGTGATCGCTGTGGCCATCCACAAGGCTTTCCCCGACGTCCTGGTACGTCGGGTCAAGTAGGGACATGGGCACCATCAGTTTCAGCGGAGTCGCGGTGCGGGTTGCCGTCGACTCCAGTGACCTTCCAAAAACCCTGCTGCAGGACGTTTCCCTGGAGCTCACCGAGCGCCGGATTGGCGTCATCGGTGCCAACGGCTCGGGCAAGTCCACCTTTCTGCGACTCCTGAACGGCCTGGTGGAGCCCTCTGATGGAAGCGTCGTGGTGCATGGTCACAACACGCGAACAGATGTCCGGCGGGTCCGGGGGAACGTTGGTTTCGTCTTCACCGATCCTTTGTCCCAACTGGTGATGCCCACTGGCCGGGAAGACGTTGAGCTGTCCCTGCGCCGCTCCATCAAGAACTCCAAGGAACGGGCCACGCGTGCTGAAGAGGTCCTGGACCGCTTTGGCCTTCTCCGGGTGGCAGACCAGAGCATCTACGAGCTCTCGGGCGGAGAGCGGCAGTTGTTGGCCCTCGCTGCGGTACTGGCCGTGAATCCTGGGGTTCTGGTCCTCGACGAGCCTTCAACCCTGCTGGATCTGCGCAACCGCGGGCTCTTGCGCCGGACCCTGGCCGGACTTGAACAGCAGGTCATCATGTCCACGCATGACCTCGACCTGGCCCTGGACATGGACCGGGTACTGGTGGTGGAAGACGGCCGCATAGTGTTCGACGGCGGAGCGGCCGAAGGCGTCGACCGTTACCGTGCTTTGTGCGCGGCTTCCGTCGATGGAGTGCCGTACGAAGGGACGCCACAATGAGGGGCCACGGCTTCCTGATGACGAACCACGTTCCGGGAAACTCCCTGCTCCACCGCACTCCCCTGTGGCTGAAGTTCCTGGTGGTGGTGGCCTGCGGGACGGCGTCCTTCCTTATTGTGGACTGGGCGGTCTCCCTGGCCGCCTTTGGGCTCATGTCCTTGTTGTTCCTCCTCAGCGGAGCGGGAATCAAGCGGTTGCTGCGTACCCTCTGGACGGTGGCGCCGATACTGGTGGCCATCGGCCTGTTCCAGTGGTGGCAGCTGGGCGGTCCCACAGCCGCGCGCATCGTGCTCAACATCCTGGTCTGCGTGGTGGCTGCATCGGTACTGACCGCCACCACTGCTGTTCAGGAATTGCTGGACGGAGTGGTATCCCTATCCAAACCCTTCCGGAGATTCGGCGCCGACCCTGAGCGGTTCGCCCTGACCATCGCCGTGATGCTCAGGAGCATTCCCTTCATTGCCGGAGCCTTCGCAGACGTGCGGGACTCAGCCCGTGCCCGCGGCCTTGAGCGGAACCCGCGGGCTTTGGTCCTGCCCGTCTTCATCACCACAGTGGCGTACGCCCGCCAGACCGGCGACGCTTTGGCCGCCCGTGGACTCGGAGAGGCAGACGAGAGGCCGTGACCGAGTACTCCCGGGTGGAACTATAAACGGGTGTACCGCAGCAGGCTGGCGGTGCCCATGCCACCGGCGATACTGATCATCGCCAACGCGAGGACAGCTGTTCCTGTCTCCTGGTGAAGTGCGCGGGCCTGCGACAACAAACGCGTCACCAGTACGGCACCGGACGCACCGTAACCATGTCCCAGGGCCAGCGCACCCCCCTCAAGGTTCGCCGTCGCGGGATCAACGCCTATGTGCTCCAGGCACGCGATGGTCTGCGAGGCGAACGCCTCATTGAACTCAACAAGGTCCAGTTCGTCGGCTGACACTCCTTGGCGGGCGAGCAAGCGCTCGGCTGCGTAGCCGGCACCGATTCCCAGCAGGTTCGGATCAACACCGGCGGTTTCACTGCCGAGCACTTCAAATGCGTCCACCGCACCCAGGGTGCGGGCCCGGGCCAGCGACGTCACGACGACGGCGGAGGCCGCGTCCGCGTCGAAGCAGGAGTTTGCAGCCGTGACGGTTCCGCCGGGGACGAACGCTGCAGGGAACCGTTCCATGAGGGCGGGCCGCAGCGAAGCCTTTGGGCCGTCGTCGGCTGTTACGGACGCGCCCCTGCCGGCCAGCGGGACGATCTCGCCGGAGAACTTGCCCGTTGCCGCGGCCTCCACGGCGCGGCGATGGCTTCGAAGAGCGTATTCATCCTGCTGCCCGCGGGATACGCCAAAGGCCGTGGCGACCTTTTCCGCGGCGACACCCATGTCCGGGTCGCCGAACTCCTGCGGCACGAAGGTGGCCCGTGAATAGAAGTCCAGGCCGCCGTCGTCGTTTCTGTTGGCCCTTGCGGGGGCGGTACTGATGCTTTCGACGCCGCCTGCCAGGAACACCGGATCACCGCCGGCAGCTGCCAACCTGGACGCCAAGGCGATGGCGTCCAGACCAGAGCCGCACTGCCGGTCAACGGTGAGCCCTGGTACGGTGACGGGCAAACCGGCTTCGAGCGCGGCGTACCTGGCGAGGTTCCCGCCTCCACCCACTGCGTTGCCGATGATGACATCGTCAATGGCCGCGGGGTCCAATCCCGTCGCTTCCAGCAGCGCCCGCAGCACCGGCGCCAGCAGTTCAGGTGCGGTGTGTTGTTTGAGTTGTCCGTTGGCCCGGCAAATCGGCGTCCGGAGCGCAGCGATGATAACGGGACGGCGGGACGGGTCGGTTACGGGCGCTGCGTCAGCCAAGGAGCTGGGCCCGGGGGTCGTGGTTCTTGATCCAATCCAGGAGCACCTTCCGGCTGACCTTGCCGCGGTCGGTCATCGGCAGCTCGGACAGCAGGTAATACTGCAGCGGCCACTTGTCCCGCGCCAACAGGCCGTCAAGTCCCGTGCGGAGCTGCATGGGTGTCACGGCACCATAGGCAGGAACGACGCCGGCAATCACTTTCTGGCCGCGGATGTCGTCAGGTGCTCCCGCGGCGACCGCAACCTCGATGCCCGGAACAGAGGCCAGAGCCAGTTCCACTTCATGGGGATATACGTTTTTCCCGGAAGTGACGATCATGTCCGAACGCCGCCCCAGGATGTGGAGAATTCCCTCACGAAGGTAGCCCTGGTCCCCTACGGTGTACCAACCATCAAGGCATCGCAAAGCCTGCCCGTCATCGCCCCACAAGTAGCCGTTGCTGACCATGCCGCTGCGCACGCTGATGTTCCCGTGCTCGCCGTCAGGCAAGGAGCTGCCGGTGTCATCCAGGATGCGCAGCTCCACGCCGGGAAACGGGCTCCCAATACCGGTACCCCCCGCATCCAGCGGTTCGCCTGCGGACAAGCGGGTCCCGGAGACGAAACTGAGCTCCGAGGCGCCGTAGTATTCATAGATTGCGGCGTTCGGCGTCCAACGCCGGGCGGCCTCCAGGGTACGGGCGTCCAATTTGGAACCTGCACAAATGATGCTGCGGACACCTGAGGCGTCCACGTCTCCGGCCAGGCCACGTTCGCTCAGCAAGCGCAGCATGGTCGGTGCCAGCACCAAGCGGGTGATGCCGTCATGGCTGATGGCCGCATGGGCATCCCCGACGTCGAATGATTCGAGAGTGTGGAAGGCGGCGCCTGCGTAGAGGCACTCGGACAAAGCATAGAGATTGAGACTTGCCGAGAGAGGCCCCGGCGCCAAGGTGTGGTCATCCCGGGAAAGCCCGAAGAACTCCATTGAGGCCTCGAAGGAGACCTGCCAGGAGCGCCGGGAACGGGTGAAGGCCTTTGGCACCGAGGTGGTGCCCGACGTCAGGCCTACCAGGAAGGTGCTCGAGGGATCTCCGTCCACAAGGTCTTCCTCGGAGGCAGGCCCTGAGTCCACGATCCGGGCGGCAACTTCCTCAATCATCGGAGCAGGCCAGAGGGGGTCAAGAACAGCGCAGCGCCGCTCCCCCGCGACCGCGGCTGCATAACGCTCAACGAAGCGAACAGAATTGGGCTCGGCAAGGACTGTGGTGGATCCGGTGCCACCCAGCAGCTGCATCGCTGCCTCACGGAGTCCGGCCCAGGTGATCCGGCTGCTGCCCACGACGACGGCGGTGTCGTGCGGGCGCTCATCAGCCCAGAGGTGAAGTTTGTCCAGGAAAGGCATCCAGCCAATTTTACGGCAGTGTCCGGCGCCCGGCAGCAAAAGTGACGTCTATTCTGGCTGTATGAGTTTCAATGATGGCGCGCAGCTTGACCCGTCCCAAGTAGAGGACCGACGTGGCAGTGGTATGGGCAGGGGAACCAAGATCGGAGGTGGCATCGGAGGAGGCATCGTGGTGCTCCTGCTGGCCCTCTTCGGTATCAACCCAAACATCCTGGGGGACCTTGGCGGCGGCGGAGCAGCGCCTCCTGCCATCGAAAACGGCAGCGGCACAGGCGGGGTCCAGGAATGCAAGACCGGTGCGGACGCCGACAAACGCCTCGACTGCCGGATCACAGGCACGGTCAACAGCCTGAACGCCTTCTGGCCCGATTACCTCGCCCAGTACAACGTTAAATACTCCAAGCCCGGAACCGTCATCTTCGACCAGGTGACCAGCACCGGATGCGGCCAGGCCACAACCGCTGTCGGGCCCTTCTACTGCCCGGCCGACGTCAAGGCATACTTCGATCCCGGGTTCTTTGACGAACTGGTGACCCGTTTCGGATCCTCCGGCGGCCCGCTGGCCCAGGAGTACGTCGTGGCGCATGAATTCGGCCACCACATCCAGAACATCCTTGGCAACCTCGACCGCGCACAGCAGGATCCACAGGGTCCCCAGTCCGGTGGAGTCCGGGTGGAGCTGCAGGCAGATTGCTATGCCGGCCTTTGGGTGCGTTACGCCTCGACGCAGGCTGACCCCTCAACCGGCAAGCCCTTCCTGGATCCCATCACACAGCAGGATCTGCAGGACGCGTTGTCTGCTGCTTCCGCGGTGGGCGATGACAGGATCCAGAAGGCCGCCACCGGGAGGGTTTCACCTGAGTCGTGGACCCATGGTTCCAGCGCGCAGCGTCAGAAATGGTTCTCGCAGGGCTACAGCACCGGCGATATCAACAAGTGCGACACCTTCGGAGTCGCCACCCCATAAGGACTACTGTCTCCATAAACAAGGAAGGGTTCCGGGCGCAATGCCCGGAACCCTTCGTGTTGTCCGCATGAGCGGACGAAATTCCTGATCAGATGTTGAAGCCGAGGGCCCGCATCTGGTCCTTGCCGTCGTCGGTGATCCGTTCCGGACCCCATGGCGGCATCCATACCCAGTTCAGGCGCCAGTCATCGACGATGCCGTCCAGGGACTTTCCGACCTGTTCTTCCAACACGTCCGTCAGCGGGCAGGCCGCCGTGGTGAGGGTCATGTCGATCAGGAGGGCGCCGTCGTCGTCGGAGTACTTAAGGCCGTACAAAAGGCCCAAGTCAACGACGTTCACCCCAAGCTCGGGGTCGATGACGTCCTTGAGCGCTTCCTCGACGTCCTCGAGGCTGGTGCGCGCAGCGTTGATTTCGGTCATAAGGTGATCCTAACTAGGCCTGTGCGGCAGGAGCAACAGCGACGCCGGCACCTGCGGCGTAACGGTCGTAGCCTTCTTCTTCGAGGCGGTCTGCAAGCTCCGGTCCGCCCTCTTCAACAACCTTGCCGTCGACGAAGACGTGAACGAAGTCCGGCTTGATGTAGCGGAGGATGCGGGTGTAGTGGGTGATGAGCAGGGTACCCATGTCGCCTTCGGCGTGCGCGCGGTTGACGCCTTCGGAGACAATCTTGAGGGCGTCGACGTCGAGGCCGGAGTCGGTCTCGTCAAGGACAGCAAACTTGGGCTTGAAGAGTTCGAGCTGGAGGATCTCGACGCGCTTCTTCTCGCCACCGGAGAAGCCTTCGTTGACGTTGCGCTGGGCGAAGTCGGCATCGATGCGCAGCTGCTGCATGGCTGCCTTGACGTCCTTGGTCCACGTACGCAGGGCAGGTGCCTCGCCGTCGATCGCGGTCTTGGCGGTCCGCAGGAAGTTGGTCATGGTTACGCCCGGAACCTCTACCGGGTACTGCATGGCCAGGAAGACGCCGGCGCGTGCACGCTCGTCGACGCTCATCTCCAGGACATCTTCACCGTCCAGGGTGATGCTGCCGCTGGTGACCGTGTAGCGCGGGTGGCCGGCGATGGTGGAAGCAAGGGTGGACTTGCCGGAGCCGTTGGGGCCCATGATCGCGTGGGTCTCGCCGGTCCTGATGGTCAGGCTGACGCCCTTCAGGATCTCCTTGGTGCCCTGCTCCGTCTCGATGCTGACGTGCAGGTCCTTGATCTCAAGAGTAGACATGCTCTTCTTTCTTTCCGTTCGTAAGTCTGGCGGTACTTGGCGCTCAGTAATTGTTGACGGGAGCGCCGTTCACAACGTTGGTCACGTCCACGTACACGTCTTCGCCGTCGATGGTGACGGCGAAAACGGGGACGGGGTCGTAGGCAGGCAACTGGAGGGGCTGGCCACTGCGCAGATCGAATTGGGAACCATGCCCCCAACATTCGATTGCGCAGCCCTCGACCTCTCCCTCGGACAAGGAGATGTCAGCGTGCGAGCAGGTGTCTCCGACGGCGTGGATTTCGCCCATCGAGTCCTTGACGATGGCTACCGGGTAGTCATCGATCAGGACGCGCAACGCCTGCTTGACCTTGATGTCATTGGCGTTGCACACCAATTCGCCCTTGATGTGATCACTCATGCTTGTCCTGTTGGCCTGTTCTGGTTGTTGGTGGACGTTAGTTGTCGGTTTCGGCGAGCTCGCGCTCAACGGCGTCGGTCAGTCGTTCTTCGATGGCCGGTACCTTGATCTTCTGGATGATCTCGTTGAGGAAGCCGCGGACTACCAAGCGACGGGCGACATCTTCCGGGATGCCGCGGGCCATCAGGTAGAACAAGTGCTCGTCGTCGAAGCGGCCCGTGGCGCTGGCGTGGCCAGCTCCCTCGATAAGGCCCGTTTCGATTTCCAGGTTGGGAACGGAGTCCGCGCGGCAGCCATCGGTCAGCACCAGGTTCTGGTTCTTCTCGTAGCTGTCGGTGCCTTCGGCGTTCTTCTGGATGAGGACGTCACCAACCCACACGGTGTGCGCGCCTTTGCCCTGGAGTGCGCCCTTGTAGAGCACGTTGGAGACGCAGTTGGGCTGCGCGTGGTCAACGTAGGTGCGGTGCTCAAGGTGCTGGCCGGCGTCGGCGAAGTACAGGCCGAAGAGCTCCACTTCGCCGCCGGGAGCTGCAAAGCGGGCCGTCGGCGTGACGCGGACGAGGTCGCCACCGAGGCTGACCACAATGTGCTTGAACTTGGCGTCACGGCCGATCTTCGCCTGCTGGGATGAAGCGTGGACGGAATCGTCGTTCCACTCCTGCAGCGAGACAACCGTCAGCTCGGCGCCGTCCTCAAGGACGATCTCCACATTCTCGGAAACAACCGCAGAACCTTCATGGCCCAGGACCAGGACGGCCTTGGAGAACTTCTCAGCCACAACCACAACGTGCTGGGCAGCGGCATCCGTACCGGCGCCCGAGAGGGTTACGGTGATCTCCGACTCAAGGGACGTCTCCGAGGGAACCGTGATGACGGTGGCTTCCTTGAAGTTCGCCCAGGCGTTCGCGGAGACGCGGTCCTCGGGAATACCTGCCTGGCCGATGCGCTGGTCATCGCGGCCGACGGTCTCCACCGTCACGCCCTCGGGAGCATTGACGGACACGGCAGGAGCAGCGCCGGTCAGGGCTTCGCTGTGCAGCCCGCGAAGGCGGCGCAGCGGGGTGAACCGCCAGTCCTCTTCCAAGCCGGTCAGTGCCTTGAAGTCCTCAACGTTGTATGAGGTGAGGCGGCCGGCGCGGGAGCTGTCCGGGACGCCAACGCCGCCACCGTGCGAGTGACCCTTCGCCGAAGCACCGGCGAGAGGACCGCTGGAGGGCTGGGCCGCCGTCGGGCTGTCCGCGTTGATGGGAGAGAGGTTCTCGCCTTCTTCGGTGAAGCCGTCGATAAAGGGCTGTGCTGAGGGCGCGCCGATGCGTGCCTTTTCAGTAGTGATATCAGTCATTGTTAACCGACGGATCCTTCCATCTGAAGTTCAATCAAGCGGTTGAGCTCGAGGGCGTATTCCATGGGCAGTTCACGGGCGATCGGCTCGATGAAGCCGCGCACGATCATGGCCATTGCCTCGTCCTCCGGCATGCCGCGGGACATCAGATAGAAGAGCTGTTCTTCGCTGACGCGGGAAACGGTTGCCTCGTGGCCCAGTACGACGTCGTCCTCACGGATGTCGATGTACGGGTAGGTGTCCGAACGCGAGATGGTGTCCACCAGGAGCGCGTCACAACGGACCGTGTTGGCAGAGTGCTTGGCACCTTCGCGGACCTGGACCAGGCCACGGTATGCTGCACGGCCACCACCACGTGCAACCGACTTGGAGATGATGGAGCTCTTGGTGTTCGGTGCGATGTGCACCATCTTGGAGCCGGTGTCCTGGTGCTGGCCTTCGCCGGCGAACGCGATGGACAGCGTCTCGCCCTTGGCGTGCTCACCAACGAGGTAGACAGCCGGGTACTTCATGGTCACCTTGGAACCGATGTTGCCATCGACCCATTCCATGGTGGCGCCCTCTTCGCAGATGGCGCGCTTGGTGACCAGGTTGTACACGTTGTTGGACCAGTTCTGGATGGTGGTGTAGCGGACGCGGGCGCCCTTCTTCACGATGATTTCCACAACTGCGGAGTGCAGCGAGTCCGAGGTGTAGATCGGAGCCGTGCAGCCTTCGATGTAGTGCACGTAGGAGTCTTCGTCAGCGATGATCAGCGTGCGCTCGAACTGGCCCATGTTTTCCGTGTTGATGCGGAAGTAGGCCTGCAGCGGGATATCCACGTGGACACCCTTGGGAACGTACACGAACGAGCCACCGGACCAAACGGCCGTGTTCAGCGAAGCAAACTTGTTATCGCCCACGGGGATGACGGTGCCGAAGTACTCCTGGAAGATTTCCGGGTGTTCCTTCAAAGCGGTGTCGGTGTCCAGGAAGATTACGCCCTGGGCCTCCAGGTCTTCGCGGATCTGGTGGTAGACAACCTCGGACTCGTACTGGGCCGCGACACCGGATACCAGGCGGCTGCGCTCAGCTTCCGGGATACCCAGCTTTTCGTAGGTGTTCCGGATGTCCTCGGGAAGGTCTTCCCACGTCGCTGCCTGCTTCTCGGTGGAGCGCACGAAGTACTTGATGTTGTCGAAGTCGATGCCCGAGAGGTCTGCACCCCAGGTGGGCATGGGCTTGCGGTCGAAGTACTTCAGACCCTTGAGGCGCAGATCGAGCATCCATTCGGGCTCGCTCTTCTTGTCGGAGATGTCACGGACAACCTCCTCGTCGAGGCCACGACGGGCATTGGCGCCAACGTCGTTCTTGTCGGCCCAGCCGTACTCGTAGTTGCCGATACCGTGCAGCTCGGGATTCTTTTCCAGAATCTCCGAGATTACAGTGCCGTCAGCTACCGCCTTCTCTGCTGTTCCTTCAGCTAATTGACCCGTCATCACGGCCTTTCTTGCTGGTTGTTTGATTCCTGGGACAGGTTTCCGGTCTGCGCTTCAGTGCCTGGGAGCACTGTGGCAGCCGGTCGCCCGGTAGGTATGTGGGTGGTGCAGACGTGACCGCCTTGCGCCAAGGTGGACAGCCGGCGGACATCGACGCCGACCAGCCGGGAAAACACTGCGGTTTCGGTATCGCAGAACACCGGAAATTGGGCAGCGAGCTGCTGGATGGGGCAATGTCCTTGGCAAAGCTGGACACTGGACAAAGCCGCGGGCAAGGGAGCTTTGGCTTCGATCGAATGGGCGGAGGCTACGAAGCGGTCGCGGCTCAAGGCTTTGGACAACGCCATGGCACGCGCCGTGATGTCATCACCGGCCGCCTGGACCTCAGGTGCGTAACGGCGTTCCATCTCCGCAAAACGCTCTTCGGCGTACTCCCGGACGGCGTCTTCGCCTGCAAGCTCCTGCAGGCGCTTGAGGGCAGAGCTCGCGATATTCAGGTAATCATCGCCCAACTTGGACTGCCCCTGGGAGCTGAGCACGTAGCGGCGTGCAGGACGTCCGGCGCCTGAACCGGCCTTGGCGACCCTTTTGACCTCGATCACGCCACTGCGCTCCAAGTGGTCCAGGTGCCTGCGGACGGCAGCAGGTGTGAACCCTAGAAGATCCCCCAGCTCGGCAGCGCTGACCGGACCATTCTCGAGGACAGCGCTCAGAACGCGGTCCCGCGTGCGGTCATCCGCGTCCGGCAACGACGGGGCGCTGAAGGCCTCCGCCGTTGCAGCATGCCGCTTTGGAGGCATGGATATAGGACTGCTCATGGAATACACAACACAATCATGTCGTAATTTGTTTCATGCATCCAGTAAGGCAAGACTGACCTTGGCTTCGCCGCAAAGTGTGACCGTACTACTTCACGTAGAATACTTTGGTGCGATCACCCGAATCTCCCGTCCTCATCATAGATGGACTCATCAAGGACGTAGGCCCCTTGGCTTCCCTCGACGGCAAAATGCTTCGGGTGGTCAGTGGACTTTCCCTGGTGGCTGAGCGTGGCCAGATCACCGCCCTTCTTGGTGCCAACGGAGCCGGAAAGACCACCACTCTCGAATGCGCCCAAGGCCTGCAAAAGCGGACGGGCGGCAAGATCTCCCTCCTCGGATCGGATCCCGATACCGCAAGTGCCCAGTTGCGCGCCCGGGTAGGTGTGATGCTCCAGGACGGTGGCCTGCCGCCGTCGGCCCGTCCCATCCCGCTGCTGCGGCACGTCGCCGGCATGTACAACAACCCCATGAACGTCGATGCCTTGGTCGAACGGCTGGGCATCAACCAGTTCAGCAGAACCGGTGTACGGCGGCTTTCGGGCGGCCAGAAACAGCGGCTGGCGTTGGCGGCGGCACTGGTGGGAAACCCCGAGATACTGTTCCTCGATGAGCCCAGCGCCGGTCTGGATCCGCAGTCAAGGCAAATGGTTTTCGACCTCATTGCCGAACTGCGCGATGCAGGCATGGGTATTGTGCTGACTACGCACCTGATGGACGACGCCGAACGGCTGGCGGACTACGTCTACATCATTGATGGCGGCCATAACGTGGCCGAAGGGACCGTGGCCGAGCTCCTCAGGCACGACCACTCGGCCGACCCGGCGTCGTCGGACCGGACCCTGTATTTTGATGCCCCGGCCAGACTGGACTTCACCGGCGTCGTTGACGGCGCGCTCCGCATCACCGAATCCCGTTCCGGAAGCTACTCCATCACGGGCGCCATTACTCCCACCGACCTCGCACGCCTGACGGCCTGGTGGGCAGAACGGAACATTATGCCGGCCTCGCTCCGACTCGAAGCGCGGAGCCTGGAAGACGTCTTCCTCGATATCTCCGGAAGGGATCTGCGATGAGCGGGCTTCTGACTCCCAATGCAGGGCCAGCATCCTTGCCGCGCCGCATCATGCAGCAGGGTCGTTACGAAACAATCACCATGCTTCGCAACGGTGAACAACTGATTCTGGCCATTGTCCTGCCGCTCATGGCCTTGGTGGGCCTGGTGGTCACTCCCCTGCTGGACGGGCTCGGTCCATCGCGCGTCGACACTGCAACGCCTGGCATTCTGGCTCTGTGCGCAATGTCCACGGCGTTCACCGGACAAGGCATCGCCACGGGGTTTGATCGGCGGTATGGGGTTCTTAGGTTCCTTTCCACCACGCCTTTGGGCAGGGGCGGCCTTATCGCCGGGAAGATCCTCGCCGTGCTGGTGGTCCTATTCCTTCAGGTGGTGGTTGTGGGAGGGGTGGCCGGATTCTTCGGATGGCAGCCCCGTCCGGAAGCCTGGCTTCCCGGGTTGGGCCTGCTGATCCTTGGCGCTGCAGCCTTCACTGCCTTGGGATTGCTCGTAGCCGGAACTGTTCGGCCGGAGGCCACCCTCGCCATCACCAACTTGCTCTGGATCCTGCTGGGTGCGCTGGGCGGAATCGTTGTTCCGGCCGACCGTCTCCCGGCCTTGCTGCAGGGCATTGTGCATTTCCTGCCTTCGGGCGCCTTGGGCCAAGGTCTGCGCGATGCGTTCTTGCTTGGCGCCGTATCCCTGCCCGCTGTCCTTGTCCTTCTGCTGTGGACTGTCGTGGCCGGCGCAGCAGCCATCCGCTGGTTTAAGTGGAACTAAGCAAATCCGAGCAGAACAAAGAAGCGAGAAAACTGTGAGCACGGCATCGCGCCTCCCGAAAACCGTCCAGCAATGGACGTCCAAGCTGCCCACCGAAGTCAACGCGGCCGTACGCCGGCTGGCGTTGCTGTCCCTCATCGGGCAGACCATCCTGGTGGTAACAGGAGGTGCAGTGCGGCTCACCGCGTCGGGCCTGGGTTGCCCGACATGGCCCCGCTGCACCAGCGATTCCCTGGTGAATACGCCCGAAATGGGAATGCACGGTTTCATTGAGTTCGGCAACCGCCTTCTGACGTTCGCCCTGGCCGCCGTCGCCGCGTTAATGCTGGTGTACCTGTGGAACCTCCGCAAGCAGCGCCGTGACCTCTTCCTGCTTGCCCTCGGCCTCCTTGCCAGCATCCCCGCGCAGGCCGTCATCGGCGGAATCACCGTCCTCTCCAACCTGAACCCTTGGGTTGTTGGCCTGCACTTCCTGGTCTCCATGGCGCTGGTGGTCTTTGCAACCCTGCTGGTCAACCGGGCTTACGGGCGCACCGGCCGTTTCATGAACCGGACACTGCCCGCACTGCCCGCTGTGACGCGTCCTGTGATGATGGCGGTTGCCGTATTCTCAGCACTTTCGGTGATGCTCGGCGTCGTGGTTACAGGCGCCGGACCGCACGCCGGAGATGCCGATGCTCCGCGGAACGACCTCGACTGGGATCTCTTCTCCCACATCCACGCTATCCCGGCCTACCTCATTACGGCCGGCACGCTCCTCGCGGTGTTCCTGGTGGTACGGCGCAGGATCAGCGGTCCGTTCCGCACTGCTGCCTTCCTCTTGCTGGGTGTGACCTTGCTGCAGGCAGTCATTGGCTTCACCCAGTACTACAACGGGATTCCCGCACTTCTGGTGGGCGCTCACATGCTGGGGGCTGCACTTCTGATGAGCGCTGCTACCAATGCGGCGGACGTGGCCAAGCACAGTCCGGTCGGGTAGGCGTACTAGAGGCGAATCAACTGGGCTGGGTCGGCCCTGGATGCAACGAGGGCAGGGTACGCGGCAGCCATGGTGCCGCTCAGGGTGCCTGCGCCGATTCCCCAGAGTGCGGCAAACCCTGGAATGGCCGGCACCCAGCCCTCACTCGCCGCATAGCTAAGGACAGCGGCCATGCCAATGGCGGCCCCTGCTGCGCCGCCGATCGCCCCGACGATGGCCCCTTCCAGGAGAAACATGCAGCCCAGCGGCCAGCGCCGCATACCGAGGGCCCGCCTCAAGGCGATCTCATTGAACCTCGCTGTCACTCCGAGGTACATCGTCGTGCCTGCGCTGAGGCACGCTATGGCCAACAGGACGACAGAGACTATCGCTACCAGTCGGCCGAGATCCGAATTGATTCCTTGCTTGAGTTCGCGAAGGTCAGCCACCGTCTCAACCTTGACGGCGCCCGTTTCGGTGGGGTTTAGCGCCTTGGGAATTGCCTCCGCAATTGCGGCAGGCATTCCGGGGTCCGTGCGCAAAACCAGGCTGGCCGCCATTCTGTCTGTGACGGAATAGGATCCGACGCCCACCACCACAGCCTCGGTCAGAATGGGATCCCGTCCCGGGTCCGTAATGAGGCCGACCACCGGAACAGGTTGCCCAAAGAGCCAGACGACGGCGCCGGGCCCAGGGGTGCCGATGCCCAGATCCTGCGCTGCTCCTCGACCGACAAATGCCACTGGACCACCAAATGATTGATCGAGCAGGGCCGGGTCACCGAACGAAACCATTGCGCCTTGTATCGCCAGATAGCCGGAGTCCGCCACTCTGACTGCCCCACCAAATACGGGTTGATCAGGAAAAGTACCTGGGCGGAGGGTTGACGGGAGGACAGCCGAAGCCGATAGCTCGGCGACAATTCCGCCTCCCCGGACTCCGTTGAGCTGCTTTGCTCGTCCGAGGTCTGATCGGACCGCATCCCAGGATGGGTATCCGCCGTCGCGGTTTACTCGGACTTCATCGCTGGCGGCGTCGTCAATGCGGTCCGCGACCTTAACGGCGGCGCTTTCGCTAAGACCGATGGCTGCGACCAAGCCACCGCTGCCGATGAGAAAAGCCAGAATCAAGAGCAGTGCCTTCCCGGGTCGTCCGGTAAGGGCGGAGAGTGCCTCGGCAACGAGGTCGGTGAACTCACTTTTGCGCTGACGCTTGAGGGCGGACGCGGATGGGGAAACCTGTGCGTCCGTCGCCGTCGCTTGACGGATCGCCGCTCCCGTATCGCTGATCACCTGGCCGTCCCGCATGGTGATGACTCTGTCTGCGGAGGCGGCAATGCCCGGATCATGGGTAACCATGACGACTGTGGTCCCGCCCTCGTGAAGCTCGCGTAAGTGCTGCAGCACAATCGCGCCGTTGGCTGTGTCGAGGCTTCCAGTGGGCTCGTCAGCGAGGATAACGTCTGGATCACCGACGACAGCGCGGGCGATTGCGAGCCGTTGCCGTTCACCGCCAGAGAGCATCGCCGCCGGTGTGCCCACGCGATGGTCGAGGCCAAAACGATGTAATTGCGGCCAGACCAGCGATTTCTGAAGCGCCGGCTTTATCCCCCGGGCGCGAAGACCTAGCGTCGCGTTGCGTGCTGTTGAGTCGCGTCCCACCACATGAGAGTCCTGAAAGACAAAGCCAAAGGTACGGGCCCTGCTTTCAGCGCGTTGGCCCTCGTTGAATCCGGCCGTATTCGCGCCGCTAAGGAGGTAGGTGCCGCTGGTCGCCGTATCCAGAAGGCCCAGGATGTTGAGGAGCGTCGACTTGCCGGAACCTGAAAGTCCCACGATCGCTACAAATTCCCCCGCATGGATATCCAGGTCGATGCTTCTGAGCGCTTCCGTTCCCGAAAAGGAACGGGTGACCCCACGCAGGCTTAGGAGCGCCTGCCGACCGTTCGGATCGCACTTTGCTGGTTCAGGCACAGTTGCTCGATCATGGGAGTCGGACATGATCCCCTTCCGCAATGGACGGGACATCTGCCAAGGCAGCCCACCCGTCGGCTTGGCCCGTCACAGAGACATCGACGCGTCGGACATCTGGGCCGGCCTCAACCTCAACGAAGGCACTTCCTCGCTCCTGACGGATTGCGATCAGAGGGACCGCCAAGGCTTCAGGGGCCGCGGTAATGGCAGTGACTGTTAGTGTCTGCCCGACCGAAAACCCTGCAGTTCCGGCCGTCAGCGGCAGCGTTATGTCCTTTCCCGGAATGTCGCTGCTGTCCTTTCCTCCTGCGATGAAAGCACTTACTCCGGCAACCTTTGAGTCAAGGGTTGCCGATCCGGCACGGACTGTCACAGCCGCACCCACGGGGAATGACTCCGCTTGCAGCACGTCTGCACGCGCGACGATGGTGTCTGGGGCGATGATTACGTTGGCGACGATGCCGTCCTCCCCGAGGACAGTTCCCGGTTGTGCTATGTTTGCGATCTTTCCAACATCGCCCGGAATCTGGACGAATTCCTGCCAGCGGAAGATGACAGCCGAGGTGTTGGTATCGTCGCCGTGATTATTGGCCGACACCTCCGTGGGCGCCCTTGAGCCAGTAGCCAGGTACCAGTTGGAGAGTGCCAGCTGGGTTCCGTGGTCGAATACACCGCTGGCGGGTACAGGAAATCCAAAATTGGTGAGCGCCTCCTGAAGACCTTCGACGTCAGGCCCGGTCTGACCCGGTGAAATGTCCCGGTAGAGCGGGACGGCGGACGGCATGACAAGGAGAGGGCGGCCGGAGACGACGGCCACAAGTTGCCCCGGTACGAGCTCGTCGCCAGGTGACTTGGCAGCCGACGTCACCACCAGGCGGGCAATTCCGCTGGAGGCGGCAGCCTTGATGGCTGACTGCGTCCCAGGGACGACCTTGCCGGACAAGACGACCTGCTTTACGACGGCGCGCCTCTCCACAGTGGCGGATACAGGAACCGTTTGCTGGGAGGCATGAGGTGACTCAGCACTCTCCGCCGCGCTGGTACCTGCCCAGTAGGCGGCCCCCAGCCCGCCCACTACCAGCACCAATACGCACGGGAGGAGCCACCATCGCGGAATGCGCCGCATTGCGGAGTTGAGCTGGGTTTCAGAGTTCTGCATGGTTTCAGAGCTTGGCATCGGCCACGCCGTGGTCCCTCAGCACCTGCTTGGCCCGTTCGACGGACGCAGCTTTCTCGCTAGCGACTTGATTGAGCTCGGCCTGATGGTCTTTCATTTGCGCGGCCTCGTACTGGGCGAGGATGTCATACGGAAGCTGTGCCCCGCCGCTGGAGTCCTTGCACCCGAGGTCCAGTAAAACTGTTCGGATCTCGTCCTCCTTGGAATCTGAGGTTTTGACAGTCCAGGAGTCTTCCGCAGCAAGTTTTAAACCTTTGGTGGTGATGCAGGTTTCCCAGGCCTTCCGGTAGCTCAGATATTCGGGATCGCGTTCCGTAAGCGCTGCTGCCGTCTGCACCATGCGATTCGAAAGGCCCGCGTCACCTGCAAGCCCGGCAAGGAGTTCCGGAAATCCAGCCCGACCAACGGAGCTTGAACATTTCTCATATGCTTGCTCATCGGTCGGACTGACTTCGGTGACTTTCTTCTCACGGATGCCTTGGACAACACGCGTTTCGGGGACGTTTCCGTTCCGAGCAGCCAGGGGCCGCGACCATTGTCCGTAGCTAAAATCCTGGAGGGCTCTGCCGTTACCGCCCCAGGCAACCATGATGTGGCCGGACGCCCGTACGCAATCCTCGATGAGGTAGGCCACGGCTGAATTCACCAAGACGTTCTCTCGATCCGAGTACCAATAACTGCTCATGGGCAGTACTACTTCCCCGGTGACATCGTTCAAGGAGGCCTTGACGCCAGCAGCGACGCTTCGGTCAATCACTGGAAGATTCTCGGCGGGTGGCGGTGGTGGCGCGGCCTTGGGTCCGCTGCACGCAACCGCTACGGCAGCGATCATCAACGCGAGAATCAGGGTGTTACCTGTTCGCTGCTGGTTCAAGAGCTGCACATTTAGCCCCAAACGCTGGAGATCTCATCATCCCAGTTGCGGCCGGAGTACATGGTTTCAGACCGGAGATCGTTGTTCGCATTGCCAGCCCGATAGATAAGCCTGTATCCGCCGTAGTTGAGATCGTTGTAAAAGTAGACGTAAGGGGAGGCAGGGTCCGCAGCCGCGCCAACCACGATGGAACTCGCCTTGTCATTTGGGGTATCGCCGACGTACGAGGTGACCCAGTTGAAGGTGCGCGGGGTTCCCAGGAACCAATATCGTCGTAAAAGCAAACGCGGGCCGTGGAGCAGGCAGGAGCGGCTTGAGCTGCGCTCACTCCTGTCAGGACCGAGGCTGACGCTACTGCCAAAACACCTGCTGAGCGAAGTACTGCTTTCATGATTTCCCCAATGCTCGAGTTGAATCGGAACAACTTTGTTCCTCCACAAACGGTAGGTCTCCAAAAGCACCACCTAGACGCAAAATGGCTCATCTAGGTGGTTGATTTCATCAAATTTGAGTGGTCAGATCGCCAAAATAGGTGGTGTGAGCACTCCATCTAGGTGCTCAGCGATGGGCCCAAGCGGGAGGGATGTGAGCGAGGGTGGGGAAACGGAACGACGTCGGCACCCGGGTGAGTGCCGACGTCGTCGGATGTTGCTGCGGTCGTGAACGCCTGGGTCAGCCGCCGATAAGCGGCGACCCGATGAACGGATCAACGGCAAGTGCGATGAAGAGCAGCGTCAGGTAGCTGATGGAGCCGTGGAAGACCTTCATGGCGCCCTTGTTGGAGACGTCGCCACCCTGGGCCCGCTTGTAAAGGGCGTGGCTTTCGTAAAGGAACCACGCACCGGCGGCCACGGCGACGATGGTGTAGACCCAACCGGCCCCACCTACGGGGATCATCAGCAAGGAGCAGGCGACCATGGCCCAGGCGTAAAGGACCACCTGCACCGAAACCACCTTGGCGCCCGCAATGGCTCCCAGCATGGGGACGTTGGCGTTGCGATAGTCCTCGCCGTAGCGCATGGACAGCGGCCAATAGTGCGGGGGCGTCCACAGGAAGATCACCATGAACAGGACAATTGCGGGCCACTCAACGGTGTTGGTCACCGCAGCCCATGCAATGAGCACGGGGAAGCAGCCGGCGGCGCCGCCCCACACGATGTTCTGTGCTGTGCGGCGCTTGAGGATCATGGTGTAGATGACCACGTAGAACACGATGGCACCCAGTCCGAGCCACGCAGAGAGCGGGTTGGCGCCGAACCACAGGATGGCGATGGACGCGGCGCCGAGGACCCACGCAAAGACGAGGGCCTCACGCGGGCTTACTTCGCCAGTTACCAAGGGACGCTTTTCGGTGCGGTGCATCAGTTTGTCGATGTCGCGGTCGATGTAGCAATTGAACACGCCGGCGCTGCCTGCTGCAAAGGCGCCGCCCACGAGGGTCGCCAGGATGAGACCGATGGACGGGAAGCCGCGCTGGGCGAAAATCATGGTGGGGAGGGTGCTGACCAGGAGCAGTTCGATCACGCGGGGTTTGGTCAGTGCCAGATACGCCTTTAATTTACGGGAAGTTCCGATGCTCCCCCGGGCCGGGGAAGCGTTCACGGGCGTATCAGTTGTGCTCACGGCGGCAGTCACTCTGTTCTATGCTCTGGGGTTCTCGCAGCGGATGTTCGTCCCGGTCGTTGAAGCAAACGTGGGCGCATGAACCGCTGGTGGCCTCCAAATATCATACCGTGGACGGAAGTGGCCCGATGTCCGCAAAAAACGTCAATGTTTCCGAATCTTCACGGCCGGCGGAGGCAATCGTGATTCATATAAGGGAATTTCTGTCCAGTTAGTGGGATTCCCTGAGTTCCGCGACACGTTTGGGGCTAAGCTGGTCAGCAGAACAGCACACGTTGATCATCCGGGAAACCGTATTCTCGGATATCCGTGGGTCTGGATGAGAGATCAACGTTTCAATGGTGAACGGCTGGTAGACACATTGCAGCGGGCGCCATCCTGTGCTTCCTGCGTGCCGTGTCCATACGCCTGCCGTCAGCACAGAGAGGGGCTCGGTTTTCGTGCCACATTTGGAAGAGCAAGAACTGTCATGGACCGATCTGGACAAGAAGGCTGTTGACACCGTTCGCGTGTTGGCCGCCGACGCCGTGGAGAAGGTCGGCAACGGCCACCCCGGTACGGCAATGAGCTTGGCTCCGGCAGCATACTTGCTGTTCCAGAAGCTGATGCGCCACGATCCCAAGAACCCGGACTGGCTTGGCCGCGACCGGTTCATCCTGTCCCCCGGTCACACCTCGCTGACCCTGTACATCCAGCTGTTCCTCTCCGGCTACGGCCTGGAGCTGAAGGACCTCGAAGCGCTGCGTACTTGGGGTTCGCTGACGCCGGGCCACCCGGAGTACAAGCACACTGCAGGTGTGGAAATCACTACCGGCCCCTTGGGCCAGGGCCTGGCCTCCGCCGTCGGCTTTGCCTACTCGCAGCGCCGCCAGCGTGGCCTGTTCGACGCCGATGCTCCCGCCGGCGAGTCGCCGTTCGACGACACCATCTGGGTCATCGCCTCCGACGGCGACCTTCAGGAAGGCGTCACCTCCGAGGCCTCCTCGCTTGCCGGACACCAGGAACTGGGCAACCTCGTAGTGATCTACGACGAGAACCACATCTCCATCGAAGACGACACCGACATCGCGTTCACCGAGGACGTCCTGAAGCGGTACGAGGCTTACGGCTGGCACACGCAGCGCGTCGACTGGACCAAGACCGGCGACTACGTCGAGGACGTCCAGGAACTGTACTCGGCGCTGCTCGCAGCGAAGGCTGAGACCAACAAGCCGTCGATCATTTCCCTGCGCACCATCATCGGCTACCCGGCCCCGAAGAAGCAGAACACCGGCAAGATCCACGGTTCCGCCCTCGGCGCCGAGGAAGTTGCCGCACTGAAGACGGTGCTCGGTTTCGACCCCGCCAAGTCCTTCGACGTGGACGAAGAAGTTCTGGCCCACGCCCGCAAGGTCCTCGACCGCGGAGCCGAGTCACGCGCCGCCTGGCAGGAGTCCTTCGAGGCCTGGCAGTCCGCCAACCCGGAGGCCGCAGCCCTGCTGGAGCGCGTGGAAGCAAAGAAGTTGCCGGCCGAGCTTGACGCCGCACTTCCGGTCTTCGAGGCAGGCAAGGAAGTCTCCACCCGCGCAGCCTCCGGCAAGGTCCTGAACGCCATCGGCCCCGTCCTTCCCGAACTTTGGGGCGGCTCCGCCGACCTCGCGGAGTCGAACAACACCACCATCGAGGACTCACCGTCGTTCATTCCGACGTCACGTTCCACGGACGCCTGGAAGGGCAACCCCTACGGTCGCGTCCTCCACTTCGGTATCCGTGAGCACGCAGCGGCATCGATCGTGAACGGGATTTCCCTTCACGGCCGTACCCGTGCGTTCTCCGGCACGTTCCTGATCTTCAGCGACTACCAGCGCCCCGCCATCCGCCTTGGCGCACTGATGGGCGTTCCGTCCCTGTACGTCTGGACGCACGACTCCATCGGCCTTGGTGAAGACGGTCCTACCCACCAGCCGGTGGAGCAGCTCGCTTCCTTGCGCGCCATTCCCGGCCTGGACGTTGTCCGCCCGGGCGACGCCAACGAGGTCGCTGCAGCATGGAAGACCATGCTGGAGAACCACGAGAACCCCGCTGGTATCGTGCTGACCCGTCAGAACATTCCCACTTACGCCCGCGGTGAAGGCGACGCCACCGGCGACACCTTCGCATCCACCGCCGGTGTGGCCAAGGGCGGCTACGTCCTGGCCGAGGCCTCCAAGGATGGCGAAACCGTTGACGCGCAGGTCATCCTGATCGGCACCGGCTCCGAAGTCCAGCTCGCTGTTGCAGCCCGCGAAGCACTCCAGGCCGAAGGCATCGCTGCACGCGTTGTCTCCATGCCGTGCGTTGAGTGGTTCAAGAAGCAGGACGAGGCTTACCGCGAATCCGTCCTGCCCGCAGCAGTGAAGGCCCGCGTCTCCGTGGAAGCCGGCCTGGCTCTGGGGTGGCGTGAATTCGTGGGCGACGCCGGTCGTTCCATCTCCCTCGAGCACTTCGGCGCCTCGGCTGACTACAAGCGGCTCTTCAACGAATTCGGCATCACCGCCGAAGCCGTTGCGGCCGCCGCCAAGGACTCCCTCGCAGACGCCTCCGCGTAACAGCCTGATACCTCACAACAGGAGAAATCACATGTCTACAACTCCCACGCAGCAACTCTCCGACGCCGGCGTTTCGATCTGGCTCGACGACCTCTCCCGCACGCGCTTGGAAACGGGCACCCTGCAGAAGCTCATCGACGAGAAGAACGTCGTTGGCGTTACTACCAACCCGTCGATCTTCCACGCCGCCATCACGGCCGGCACGGACTACGACGCAACCATCGCAGCCAAGGCCGCAGCCGGTGCCAGTGTCGAAGAGACGATCTTCGAAATCACCACCACGGACGTTGCCGACGCCTGCGATCTCTTCGCACCGGTTGCCGCAGCCACCAACGGTGTGGATGGCCGCGTTTCCATCGAGGTGGACCCCCGCCTCGCCTGGGACACCGAGGGCACCATCGCTGAGGCCAAGAACCTCTACGCGAAGGTCAACAAGGACAACGTCCACATCAAGATCCCCGCTACCCTTGAGGGCCTCGAAGCCATTACGGCCACCCTGGCCGAAGGCATCAGCGTCAACGTAACGCTGATCTTCTCCCTTGAGCGCTACCGTGCGGTCATCAATGCCTTCCAGTCGGGCTTGGAGCAGGCCAAGGAGAACGGCCACGACCTCTCCAAGATTCACTCCGTAGCCTCGTTCTTCGTATCCCGCGTGGACACCGAAATCGACAAGCGCCTGGATACCATTGGAACCGAAGAAGCCAAGGCACTCAAGGGCAAGGCCGGCGTTGCCAACGCCCGCCTGGCCTACCAGGTCTACGAAGAGCTCTTCTCCACCGAACGCTGGGCAGTGCTGGCTGAGGCAGGCGCGCTCCCCCAGCGTCCGCTGTGGGCCTCCACCGGCGTCAAGGACCCGGCATACCCGGACACGCTCTACGTCACCGAACTCGTTGCCGCCGGCGTGGTCAACACCATGCCGGAGAAGACCCTTGACGCGACCTTCGACCACGGCGTGGTTACCGGTGACACCATCACCGGTACGTACGACGAAGCAAACGAGACCCTCAACGCCCTCGAGGCACTCGGCGTCTCCTACAACGACGTCGTCAAGCTCCTTGAAACCGAAGGCCTTGAGAAGTTCGTTGCTTCCTGGAAGGAACTGCTCGCCGACGTCGAAGGCGCACTGGCCACCGCACGGAAGGCTTCCTAACCCACCATGAGCACACTCAGTTACGACGCCAGCGGTGCTGCGCAGCAAGCCATCGCAAAGCACATCGACAACCTGGTCGAAGACAGAATCGCCACCCGCATCTTCGCGAAGGACCACACATTGTGGGGTCCCGATGCGGAGTCCGAGTCGGCAATCCGTCTCGGCTGGGTAGAAGCCGCTACGGTCTCCCAACCGCTGGTCGGGGACATCCTGGAACTTCGTGATGCCCTTCGCTCCGAAGGCGTCTCACGCATTGTCCTCTGCGGCATGGGTGGGTCCTCCTTGGCCCCCGAGGTCATTGCCGGGACTGCTGGCGTCGAGCTGACTGTGCTGGACAGCACGGACCCCGAGCAAGTCAGTGCCGCTTTGGCCGACCGCTTGGCTGAAACCGCCATCGTTGTTTCCTCCAAGTCAGGATCAACGGTGGAGACCGACTCACAGCGGCGCGTTTTCGAGAAGGCGTTCAATGACGCCGGCATCGATGCCAAGAGCCGCATCATCATCGTCACCGATCCCGGTTCGCCGTTGGACAAGGCCTCCCGCGAGGCCGGATACCGCGCCGTTTTCAACGCGGATCCCAACGTAGGCGGCCGCTTCTCAGCCCTGACGGCCTTTGGCCTGGTTCCCAGCGGGCTGGCCGGAGTGGACATTCAGGCTTTCCTGGACGAGGCAGAAGAAGTTGCGGAAATCCTGAACGACGACTCCACGGACAACATCGGCCTGGCCTTGGGCATCGCCCTCGGCGGTACGAGCCCCCTGCGGAACAAAATCGTCATCGCCGAGGACGGTTCCGGAATTGTTGGTTTCGCTGACTGGGCTGAGCAGCTCATTGCAGAGTCCACGGGCAAGCTCGGCACAGGCGTCCTTCCGGTCGTCGCCGGTCCGGACTCACCTGAAGCCCTTGGCGGGGCTGAGGATGTCCTGGTCGTCCGGCTGGTTGGCGCCGATTCCGACGTCGAACTTCGCGAAAATGAGGTCGCCGTTGCCGGCGGTCTGCCATCGCAGATGTTCCTCTGGGAGTTCGCCACGGCAGTTGCGGGTCGCCTCCTGGGCATCAACCCCTTTGACCAGCCCGACGTCGAGGCCGCCAAGGTTGCGGCCCGTGGCCTGCTGGACGCCCGTCCCGAGCCCACCCCCGCGGCGTTCACGGACGGTGCCGTTGAAGTTCGTGGCGGTGACTGGCTGGGTTCGGCTGCCTCGGTGGCTGAATCCGTCCAGGCCCTGCTGGGACAGCTTGGCAGCGATGGCTACCTCAGCGTCCAGGCATACCTTGACCGCATCTCGCACGCTCCGCTTGAAGGGATCCGTGAGGAACTCGCAGCGGTCAGCGGGCGCCCGGTTACTTTCGGTTGGGGTCCGCGGTTCCTGCACTCCACCGGGCAGTTCCACAAGGGCGGTCCGGCCATCGGCGTGTTCCTGCAGGTCACCGCGGCATCCTCCACCGACCTTGAGATTCCTGAGCGTCCGTTCACCTTCGGGCAGCTCATCGCCGCCCAGGCCTCCGGTGACTCACAGGTCCTCGAAGGCCACGGCCGCCCGGTGCTGCGCCTTCACCTCACCGAGCGCGCCGCAGGCGTGGCTCAGCTTCAGGAAGTCGTCGCTGCGTTGGCCGGCCAGGCCAGCACACTCGAAAGCTAAGGCACTTAGACAAACATGCCAGAAACTGAAAACGGCAGGAAGAACGGGGCCCTGCGGAATCCTTTGAGGGATCCGCGGGACCGCCGCCTGAACCGCATTGCCGGGCCGTCGTCGTTGGTGTTCTTCGGAGTCACCGGCGACCTCGCCCGTAAGAAATTGATGCCCGCGGTCTATGACCTGGCCAACCGTGGCTTGTTGCCGCCGAGCTTCGCCTTGGTCGGTTTCGGGCGGCGCGACTGGGACAACGCCGATTTCGCGGCGGAGGTCAAGGAAAACGTCAAGGCACACGCGCGAACCAAGTTTGATGAAGGCGTCTGGGAGCAGCTCGCTTCAGGGATCCGTTTTGTTCAGGGCGAGTTCGACGACGACGACGCTTTCGAGCGTCTTGGCGACGTGCTCGATGAACTGGATGAAACCCGCGGTACGCGCGGCAATCATGGTTTCTACTTGTCCATCCCGCCGAAGGCCTTCGAGCAGGTGTGCCGGCAGTTGTCCAAGCATGGCTTGGCGCAGGCGCAGCCTGGTCAGTGGCGGCGTGTGGTGATTGAGAAGCCCTTCGGGCATGACCTTGAGTCCGCACGTCAGCTCAACGACATCGTGGAGTCCGTGTTCCCGCCGGATGCTGTGTTCAGGATTGACCACTACTTGGGCAAGGAGACGGTCCAGAACATCCTGGCTCTTCGCTTTGCGAACCAGTTGTTCGAGCCGCTCTGGAACGCCAATTATGTGGACCACGTACAGATCACCATGGCCGAGGACATCGGCACCGGTGGTCGTGCGGGTTATTACGACGGCGTTGGTGCTGCCCGCGACGTCATCCAGAACCACTTGCTGCAGCTTCTTGCCTTGACGGCGATGGAGGAGCCGATCTCCTTCAACGCCGATGACCTGCGAGCTGAGAAGGAGAAGGTCCTCGCCGCGGTCAAGCTGCCCGACGACTTGTCCACGCACTCCGCTCGCGGCCAGTTCACCGGTGGTTGGCAAGGCGGCGAGGAAGTCCTGGGCTATCTGGACGAAGAAGGCATTCCCGCCGATTCAAAGACCGAGACCTACGCTGCCATCCGGGTGGACATCAACACCCGGCGCTGGAACGGGGTTCCGTTCTATCTGCGTGCGGGCAAGCGTTTGGGTCGCCGCGTGACCGAGATTGCCGTGGTGTTCAAGCGTGCACCGAACCTGCTCTTCCGGGACCATGGCGAGGACGATTTCGGCCAGAACGCCGTGGTGATCCGGGTCCAGCCGGATGAAGGTGCCACGATCCGCTTCGGCTCCAAGGTCCCTGGTACGCAGATGGAAGTCCGGGATGTGACCATGGACTTCGGCTACGGGCACTCTTTCACCGAGTCCAGTCCGGAGGCGTACGAACGACTCATCCTTGACGTGCTCCTGGGCGAGCCGCCGCTGTTCCCCCGGCACCAGGAAGTGGAACTGTCCTGGAAGATCCTGGATCCCTTCGAGGACTATTGGGCCAGCCTTGATGAGCAACCGCAACCCTATGCACCCGGCAGCTGGGGACCGGCCTCGGCCGATGCCCTGCTGGCCCGTGACGGACGAACCTGGAGAAGGCCATGATCGTAGATCTTCCCGATACCACTACCTCCAAGATCTCCAAGAAGATCACGTCGCTGCGCGAACAGGGCGGCGTGATCGCCCTGGGCCGGGTCCTGACCCTGGTGGTGGTGACGAAGTCCGGGCTGGAAGAAGAAGCCATCGAAGCGGCCAACGAGGCCAGCCGGGAGCATCCCTGCCGCATCATTGTCCTCGCGGACGCCGGGGTTGAGGGTCCGGACCGCCTTGATGCGCAGATCCGCGTTGGTGGCGACGCCGGTGCGTCCGAGGTCATCGTGCTGCGGGGCCACGGACACATGGCCCACGAAAGCGAATCACTGGTCGCGGCCCTGCTGCTTCCGGACGCTCCGATTGTGGCCTGGTGGCCGCATGGGGCCCCGGAGAGCGCTTGTGAGACCTCGATCGGGCGTATCGCCCACCGGCGAATCACGGACTCGGCGAACGAGCCCGATCCCCGCCTGGCGCTGGAGAACATCCGTGCCACGTACAAGGCCGGCGATACCGACCTGGCGTGGACGCGCCTGACCAACTGGCGCATGCAGCTGGCAGCTGTCTTCGACCAGGTGGATGGCGACCCTGTCTCCGCGATCGCAGTGGAGGGTGCTTCGGACTCCCCGAGCACGCTGTTGCTGGCGGCATGGTTGAGCATGGCTTTGAAGGCGCCGGTCACGATCGTTGCCGATCCAGCAGGTACGGGTATCCGCCGTGTCAGGCTTACCCGTGCAAGTGGCGATGTCCAGTTGTTCCGTCCGGGCTTGTCCGTGGCGGAACTGACCCAACCTGGCCAGCCGGCGCAACGCATCACGCTCCCCCGCCGCAGCCTGAAGGATTGCCTCGCAGAGGAACTTCGGCGGCTGGATCCGGACGAAGTCTTCGGAGAAGTGATTACGATGGGACTGCCACTTACCAGCCAGAGGAGAGTCCAAACCAGTGCACGCTGACCCAAGAGTAAGCATCCACCCCGACTCAAAGGTGTTGATGGCCGCCATTGCGGCCCGACTCATCACCAAGCTAGTGGATGTCCAGGACAAGCACGGCGAGGCCACTGTGGTCCTGACAGGCGGAACGGTGGGCATCGGCACACTCAAAGCCGTGGCCGACTCTGCCGCAGCTCCAGCCGTGGACTGGTCCAGGGTCAACTTCTGGTGGGGTGACGAGCGATTCGTGGCCGCCGACAGCGACGACAGGAATACACGCCAGGCGCACCAGGCGCTGCTGTCCCACCTGCAGGTGGACCCCTCCCGGGTCCACGAACCAGGCTCAGCGGATCAATTCGCCACCGCCGCTGATGCTGCTGCCGCCTACGAAGAAGAGCTCAGGGCGGCTGCTGAGGCCGAACATGCCGCGGACATGTCCGACGACAGGCCCGAAACTCCCGGGAAACTCCCGAGGTTCGACGTGCTGTTGCTCGGTGTGGGACCGGATGCGCATATCGCTTCGCTCTTCCCGGAGCAGGCCGGAATCCGTGAGAAGAGCCGCACTGTGGTCGGCGTCGAGAACTCACCCAAGCCGCCGCCGTCGCGCATTTCCTTGACACTGCCTGCCATTAACACTGCCCAGGAAATCTGGATGGTAGTGGCAGGCGAAGACAAGGCCGGTGCCGTCGGCCTGGCCTTGGCAGGGGCGAATCCGGTTCAGGTTCCTGCTGCCGGCCCTGTGGGTCGCTCCAGGACGTTGTGGCTCATCGACGAGAACGCGGCCTCACGCGTCCTCCAGCAACTGGTCCGAAAGGACCCCGCGGGCGCGTAACCGCTCCAACGCTCCGGCCAGGACAGCTTCGGCGTCCTGGCTGGAGCGTCTTTCTTTAACGTAATCCAGGTGGGATTTGTATAGCTCCTCATCAGTCCGGGGAGCTGCAGGGCGTCCCGGATCCCGTGATGCGGGCATTCCGCATTTGGGGCAGTCCCACGTTTGTGGAATTTGTTCGTCGGGAAGCTTAAGAAAAACAAGCCGCGTTTCGTGTCCCTTTGAACACCAATAGGGAACGCGAATACGCGGCAGCTGATCGCCCTGGCCGTGGTCACTGTGATTTCTGGCCTCGGATCCTTGGGCCACCCCTACGCGGGTACCCCGGTAACCTGGCGTGCCATGAACCATTTTCGAACCCCTCACGACTCGGTGGTCGGCCGTCACGGCCCTGGAGGCTTTGCAGCCAACAGGGTCAGTCTAATGCTGGGGGCCCGACGGCGGCACTGGTAGTTGGGTGCCGATCGGAACATGAAAATGGGGAGGCTCCCGTAAAGGAACCTCCCCCGCCCTGCGGTGACTAGGAGTCGCCGCCGGAGCTGAAGCGCATAATGAGTCCCAATCCGATGATCACAACACCCCACGTGATACCAAGAATGATGGTGAAGCGGTTCAGGTTGCGCTCGGCCACGCCGGAGGAACTCAATCCGGAGCTCATTCCGCCACCGAACATGTCGGACAAACCGCCGCCACGTCCCTTGTGCAGGAGAATGAGCAGCGTCAGCAGAAGGCTGGTGATGGCCAGCAGGATCTGCAGGATGACTTGAAGAACGTCCACGACGGCCTTTCGAAGAAGCGGAAAACGGGAGCCGGACTAGTCCGTGACGAGGTGGCTCTCGAACCTGACAATGTTAGCAAATTCAGCGGGGTCCAGGCTGGCGCCACCCACAAGGAGGCCATCGACGTCGGTTTCTGCCATGATGGCGGCAGCATTTGCGGCCTTGACTGACCCGCCGTAGAGCAGGCGCGTCTTGGCGGCGACGGCGTCGTTGAACAGAACAGCGAGTTCCGCGCGGATGGCGGCACACATTTCCTGCGCGTCTTCCGGGCCTGCGACTTCACCGGTGCCGATGGCCCAAACGGGCTCATAGGCAACGACGAGGTCTGCTGCCTGTTCGCCCGAGAGTCCCTCGACTCCGGCCCGTAACTGGGCAAGCGTGTGCTCCACGTGGGTGCCCGCCTGGCGGATTTCGAGCCCCTCGCCCACGCAGAGAACGGGAGTGAGGTCATGGTGGAAGGCCGCCTTGACCTTGGCGTTCAGGACCTCGTCTGTTTCGTTGTGGATGGTGCGACGCTCGCTGTGGCCCACCAGGACGTAGGAGCATCCCAACTTATTGAGGAACTGGCCGGAGATGTCGCCGGTGTAGGCTCCGGAGTCGAACTGCGAGAGGTCCTGTCCGCCATAGACGACCTCGAGCTCGTCACCCTGGACCAGCGTCTGCACACCGCGGAGGTCGGTGAATGGCGGGAACACGGCAACCTCGACGCGGTTGTAGTCGTGGTTCGCGTCGGACAGGGTCCACGCGAGCTTCTGCAGCAAGGTGATGCCTTGCACGTGGTCCATGTTCATCTTCCAGTTGCCGGCGATGAAAGGCCTGCGGACAAAGTTGCCGTTGGCAGAGGTAGTCACATGTACTCCAAGGGAATGCGTTGGGATGTTGAACGGCCAGCAGGACGCTGTGGCGTCCTGCCGGCCGGGTTGGTGCTTTAGCGGTCCAGGACGCTCAGTCCGGGAAGTTCCTTGCCTTCAAGGTATTCCAGGCTGGCGCCGCCACCGGTGGAGATGTGGCCGAACTGTGAATCGTCGAACCCGAGGGTCCGGACGGCTGCGGCGGAGTCGCCACCGCCGACCACAGTGAAGGCCACCGTGTCCGTCAGTGCCTGCGCGATGGCACGGGTGCCATTGGCGAACGCTTCGAACTCGAATACGCCCATGGGACCGTTCCAGAAGACGGTCTTGGCGCCTTCGATTTGCGCGGCAAAAGCGGACGCTGATTCCGGTCCGATGTCCAGGCCGATGCCGGAAGCGCCGAAAGCGCTGTCCTCGATGGCATCTGCCTTGACGACTTCGTGCTCGGCGTCAGCGGCGAAACGGCTGGCAACAACGACGTCGGTGGGAATGACGAAGGATGTGCCTGCGTCGGCGGCACGCTTGAGGTAGTCCTGGACGACCGGAATCTGGTCTTCCTCGAGCAGGCTGCCAGCCACCTTGTGGCCTGCGGCTGCAAGGAAGGTGAACAACATGCCGCCACCTACGAGAATGGTGTCAGCCTTGCCCAGGAGGTTATCGATGACAGCCAATTTGTCTGAAACCTTGGAACCGCCGAGGACAACCACGTAGGGACGCTGGGTGTCCGTGGTGAGTTTCCGCAGGACCTCTACCTCAGTGTGCACAAGGTCACCAAGGTAGGAGGGAAGCCGCTTGGCGACGTCAAAGACGCTGGCGTGCTTGCGGTGGACCGCTCCGAAGGCGTCGTCCACGTACGCTCCGTTGCTTCCCGTGAGGGCAACCAGCTCGTCAGCGAAGGTGCCGCGCTCGGCGTCGTCCTTGCTGGTCTCTCTGGCATCAAAGCGGACGTTCTCCAGGACGAGTACTTCACCGTCCTGCAAAGCAGCAGCGTGTTCCTTGGCGGAGTCGCCAACAGTGTCCGCAGCAAGCTGGACCTTGAAGTCCGCGAGTTCCGCGAGGCGCTCGACGGCGGGCTTCAGTGAGTACTTTTCTTCGGGTGCGCCCTTGGGGCGTCCGAGGTGGGCTGTTACGAGCACACGGGCACCGGCGTCCGAGAGCTTCTTGAGGACCGGGAGGGAGGCCTTGATGCGGCCGTCGTCGGTCACTGTAGAGCCGTCGAGCGGCACATTCAGGTCACTTCTGACCAGAATGTACCGCCCGCGGACACCTTCAGCGATGAGTTCGTTGAGGGTGTGAGATGTCATGTGTCTACCCTAGCCCAGCTTGGATGCAACGAGCTCCGTGAGGTCTACGAGGCGGTTGGAGTAACCCCACTCGTTGTCATACCAGGAAACAACCTTGACCTGGTTGCCGATGACCTTGGTCAGGCCCGAGTCAAAGATGGAGGACGCGGGATCTCCAACGATGTCGGAGGAGACGATCGGGGCGTCGGTGTAGGTGAGGATGCCGGCCCACTGCTCGGACTCGGCTGCGGCCTTGACGGCTGCGTTGACTTCCTCAACCGTGACCTCGCGGGAAACGGTAACGGTCAGGTCCGTGGCGGAGCCTGTGGGGACGGGAACGCGGATGGCGTAACCGTCGAGCTTGCCCTTGAGCTCCGGAAGGACCAGGCCGATGGCCTTGGCTGCACCGGTGGAGGTGGGAACCATGTTGATGGCTGCGGCGCGTGCACGGCGGAGGTCGCCGTGCGGGCCGTCCTGCAGGTTCTGGTCAGCCGTGTAGGCGTGGACCGTGGTCATGAGGCCACGCTCGATGCCGAAGGCGTCGTTGACTACCTTGGCCAGCGGGCCGAGGCAGTTGGTGGTGCAGGAGGCGTTGGAGATGATGTTGTGCGCTGCGGGATCGTAGAGATCCTGGTTGACGCCCATGACGATGGTGATGTCTTCGTCGCTGGCAGGAGCGGAGATGAGGACCTTCTTGGCGCCCGCGTCGATGTGCTTCTGGGCGGCTGCGGCCTTGGTGAAGAAACCGGTGGATTCGATAACGATGTCAACGCCGAGGTCGCCCCAGGGAAGGTTGGCGGGATCGCGCTCTGCCAGGACCTTGATGGACTTGCCGTCGACTACCAGGTTTCCATCGACAACTTCCACACTCTGGGTGAGGCGTCCACCGACGGAGTCGTACTTCAGGAGGTGGGCGAGGGTCTCAGGGCTGGTGAGGTCGTTGACTGCAACGATCTCAAGGTCAGCGCCCTGGGCCAGCGCTGCGCGGAAGTAGTTACGGCCGATGCGGCCGAAGCCGTTGATACCAATACGGGTGGTCACTATGTGTCAATCTCCTTGGTGCTCTTGCAAGCACGCCTAGTGAGTCGGATCAAATATTTCCAACTAACAGACCCCGCACGTCGTTGGGCAGAGGTGATTATCAGATCGGAGGGCGACCAGCCACGTTGCTGAAGGCTAACCGCCTTCCGTGATCCATCTTACGTTTAACTAAGCCTGCCCCCGCAACTGCGGAGGCAGGCTTTTCAGCATTTCGGCCCAATTCACGCAAAAAGTGACTTTTGTTACATCCGCGTGAACCGGAACTCACCAACTACAGGACAATGAGGCCCGTTGCGTTGGTACGGGCTGCTTCAAAACGCTTGGCGACGTCGGCCCAGTTGGCAATGTTCCAGAACGCCTTGACGTAGTCAGCCTTGACGTTGACGTAGTCCAGGTAGAAAGCGTGCTCCCACATGTCCAGCATGAGCAGCGGGGTGGTGCCGACTGCTACGTTGCCCTGCTGATCGTAGAGCTGCTCGATGACAAGGTTTCCGCCGATGGGCTCGTAGGCCAGGAAGGCCCAGCCGGAACCCTGGAGGCCGAGGGCTGCTGCGGTGAACTGTGCACGGAAGGCATCGAACGAGCCAAAAGCGTCGTCGATGGCGGCAGCGAGTTCGCCTTCGGGCTTGTCGCCGCCATCCGGGGAGATGTTGTTCCAGAACACGGAGTGGTTGATGTGGCCGCCGGTGTGGAACGCGAGGTCCTTGGAGAGGCGGTTGATGTTGGCGAAGTCACCCTTGTCGCGGGCTTCGGCAAGCTGGGCGAGGGCGTTGTTGGCGCCTGCAACGTAGGCAGCGTGGTGCTTGCTGTGGTGCAGCTCCATGATCTTCGCCGAAATGTGCGGCTCAAGTGCTGCGTAGTCGTAGCCGAGCTCGGGCAGAACGTACTCTGTCACGAAATCCTCCAATGTAATGGACTAGCGTCCGGTTTGGTAACTCTCGTTATGTTCATCCGGCCGGCGGGCCAACCGGAAATCCTTGGGGAAGAAGCTGCTCTTGCCTCCCCCGGGAACAACCCGCGGGTGCCTCACAGTATTTCCTCCCTGCTGTCCCGATTCTATGGCTGCTTACTACTCGTCCATCATTTCGGGAGTCACATTTGCCTCAGTCCCGGGAATTCCGAGGTCCAGGGCGCGCTTGTCCGCCATGGCCAGGAGACGGCGGATGCGTCCGGCAATCGCGTCTTTGGTCATGGGCGGGTCCGCAAGACGGCCGAGTTCGTCCAGGCTGGCCTGCTTGTGGGCTACCCGGAGTTCGCCGGCGTATTTGAGGTGGTCCGGAACGTCGTCGCCCAGAATCTCAAGGGCACGGTCCACCCTGGCGCCGGCAGCCACGGCGGCCTGGGCCGAGCGGCGAAGGTTGGCGTCGTCAAAATTGGCCAGCCTGTTGGCCGTAGCCCTGACTTCCTTCCGCATGCGGCGTTCTTCCCAGACCATGAGGGCGTCATGGGCGCCCATCCTTGTCAGGAGGGCAGCGATGGTGTCTCCGTCCCGGATCACCACGCGGTCCACGCCACGGACTTCACGGGCCTTGGCCTGAATGCCAAGACGGCGGGCGGCACCCACCAATGCGAGTGCCGATTCCGGCCCCGGGCAGGTTACCTCGAGCGAGGAGGAACGCCCGGGTTCGGTGAGGGAACCATGGGCCAGGAAAGCGCCACGCCACACGGCTTCGGCGTCGGCTGCGGAGCCGTTGACCACTACTGATGGGAGTCCGCGGACGGGACGGCCGCGGCCATCCAGCAGGCCGGTTTGGCGCGCAAGGGCTTCCCCGTCGCGGACAACGCGGACCACGTAACGGCTTCCGCGGCGCAATCCGCCCCCCGAAACCACAATGATCTCGCTCTGGTGGCCGTAGACCTCGGCAATCGCGGCACGCAGGCGCCGCGCCGTGGAGGCGAGGTCGACTTCGGCCTCAATGACGATCCGGCCGGAAATGATGTGCAGTCCGCCGGCGAAGCGCAACATTGCAGAAACCTCCGCTTTGCGGACCGAAGATTTCTTGATGTCCAGCCGGGACAGTTCGTCCTTGACCGACGCAGTAAGTGCCATCGCGTATTCCTAACTGTTCCCGAAAATATCGTGGTAAGCCGCTGCCAGCAGCAATGGGTCATGGACTGGGCGGCGCCTCGACGCCCCTACTCTACCCAACACCACCTCAGCCCCGATCATCCCGGCAGCCTTTTCGAAGGCCTTGATGTCCTGGACCGCGGCGGGATCGGCAAGGACCACATCCACACTGAATTCGGGAGCGTAGCGCCGCAGTACGTCAAGGTGATCGGCAGCGGTCATCCCTGAGGTCTCTTTGGTTTCAACGTCCAGGTTCATGGTCAGGCAGCGCTTGGCCGCCGTGTCGCCGAGGGCCTGCCGCAGTTCGGGAAGCAACAGATGCGGCAGCACCGAGGTGTACCAGGAGCCCGGACCAAGAATGACCCAGTCAGCAAGTTCTATTGCGGTCAGGGCTTCCGTGCAGGCAGGAGCGTCCTCGGGAAACAGTTTGACCTCTTCAAGTTTGCCCGCGACCGCACACTTGGCCTGCCCCCGCACGGTATGCAGCTCATACCCGCCATCGGGCAGCTCCCTGCGGGCCTTTCCCTCGATGGTCAGCGGGATGCTGGACATCGGCAGAACCTGGCCGCGTGCGCCCAGGAGCGCCCCCGCCCATTTCAGGCCTGCCACGGTGTCCCCCAGGAGTTCCCAGAGGGTGACGATCAGCAGGTTGCCCATGGCGTGGTTGTCCAGGGACCCGCCCTTGGCCGAACCCGGCTTGAAGCGGTGCTGCATGACATCGCGCCACGTGCGGCCCCAGTCGGTGTCGTCACACAGCGCACTGAGCGCCATGCGCAGGTCGCCGGGCGGGAGGACACCGTACTCCTCGCGCAGACGCCCGGAGGACCCGCCGTCGTCCGCTACTGTGACAATCGCGGTCAGCTCCGAAGTGAGCAGCCGCAATGCCGAGAGGGAAGCGGCAAGGCCGTGCCCGCCCCCCAAGGCGACCACGGACGGACTCTTCTTCTGTTGGCTGCCGGGGACGCCCTTTGGCGGTATGAGGGGCAGCGGGCCCGTCAGGACCCCCACTACTCGCGTCCCAGGTCGCGGTGGGCGGTGGTAACGGTCACGCGGGGATACTGGGCAAGCCGTTTGGAAAGCTCGACGGCGACAGCCACCGAACGGTGTTTGCCGCCGGTGCAGCCGACGGCGAGGGTCGCATAGTGCTTGTTCTCCTGGCGGTAGCCATCCAGGACCGGTTCGAGCGCCTTGACGTACCGGTCGACGAATTCCTGGACGCCGTTGGCACCCAGGACGTAATCGCTAACGTCTTCGTCAAGGCCAGTGTGCGGACGCAGTTGCGGGACCCAGTGCGGATTGGGAATGAAGCGGGCGTCAGCCACGAAGTTGGCGTCAACGGGCAGGCCGTACTTGAAACCGAAGCTCATGACATTCAGTCGCAGGGTCACCGGTCCCGTATCACTGAAGAGCTCGGTGATGGCGGTGGCAAGGCCGTGGACGTTGAACTCGGAAGTGTCCAGGACCACGTCGGCGTGCTCGCGGAGTTCCCGCAGGACCTCCCGCTCGATGCCGATGCCATCGAGAATCCGGCCGCCGCCCTGCAGCGGGTGCGGCCGGCGCCCCTGCTCGAAACGGCGGACCAGGACGTCGTCCTTCGCATCGAGGAAGAGCACCCGGAACGTAATGCCGCTGGCGCTCAGGGCGCCCAGCGCCGTCTGGATGTCCGTGAACAGGTCCTTGCTGCGAACGTCCACCACCACTGCAAGCTTGGGAATGGACTTGGGTGCGTGGGAAACGATCTCAGCCAAGGTCCCCAGCATCTGCGGCGGCAGGTTGTCCACGACGTACCAGCCGTGGTCCTCCAGGGCATCGGAGGCAGTACTGCGACCCGCACCGGACATGCCGGTAACGACCAAAAGCTCCGCCTCCGGTGGCTTAACGGGCGTCAGGCCGTCCTGCTCCGTGCCGGACCCAGCCGTTGCCTCATCCATCAGTTGTCCCCGTTTCGTCGCAAAAGTGTCATAGCTGCGTGCGTCCCCCGCCGGACACGACGCAGTACACGTGGTCCCCGGCGCCGGATGCGGCAGCGGCCAAGTTCTTACCCTAGCTAAGATTCGATGATTTCGCCGGTGGTCATGTTCACGGCAGGCGCAGTTTCGCCGTCGTCGGCCGTTGAACCCAAGTGCTGGACTACGGCAGCTGCCAGGGCAGGGCCGATGCCCTTTGCTGATGTCAGCTCCTCCACCGAAGCAGCCTTGATCTTCTTGAGCGAGCCAAAATGCGCCACCAACGCCTTGCGTTTGGCCTCGCCCAGCCCGGGAACGCCGTCCAGGACCGAGACCGTCATGGCCTTGCCACGCTTTTGGCGGTGGAAAGTGATGGCGAAACGGTGGGCTTCGTCGCGGATGCGCTGCAGCAGGTAGAGGCCCTGGGAGGTCCGGGGCAGGATGACCGGGAAGTCGCTGTCCGGAAGCCAGACCTCTTCCAGGCGTTTGGCCAACCCCACGACGTAGACGTCGTCGATCCCCAGATCCGCGAGGGCGCGGGCGGCGGCGTTAACCTGGGGCTGGCCGCCGTCGACCACCACGAGGTTGGGCGGGTACGCGAACTTGGCCTTCGGTGCCGGTGAGGTGCCGTCCGACGGCGGTGCTTCGGTGACGCCGCTGGAGGCGGACCGCGTCGGGTTGACGATCTCGCCGGAAACGACAGGAACCTGGGCCGCCTTGTCCGTCAGGTAATGCCGGAACCTCCGTGTCAGGACGTCGTGCATCGCTGCGGTGTCGTCTGCAGCGGCGGCGCCGGTGATGGAGAACTTTCGGTAGTCGGCCTTTTTCGGGAGACCGTCCTCGACCACCACCATGGAGGCAACCACGTTCGTTCCCTGGACGTGGGAGATGTCGAAACATTCGATGCGCAGCAAAGGAACCGGAATGTCGAGGGCTTCCTGGAGTTCCTGGAGCGCCAACGAACGGACGGTGATGTCTCCTGCACGGCGCGTCTTGTGCAGCTTGAGTGCTTGCTCCGCATTTTCACGCACCGTGGACATCAACGCTGCCTTGTCGCCGCGCTGGGGAACACGGATGTCCACCTTGGCCCCACGCAATCCCCCCAGCCATTGCGTGAGTTCGGCGTGGTTGCTGGGGTTCTCCGGCACCAGGACTTCCCGGGGAATCCGGCCTTGGACCTCGCTGTCTTCCCCGTAAACCTGTTGCAGCAGGTGTTCAATGAGTTCCGGAGTGGTGGCGTCCTCGACCTTCTCCACAACCCAGCCCCGCTGCCCACGGACCCGGCCTCCGCGGACGTGGAAGACCTGGACGGATGCTTCCAGTTCGTCATCGTGGAGGGCGAAGACGTCGGCATCGGTGTCCTCGGCAAGGACCACCGCGTTGCGCTCAAAAACCTTGCGCAAGGCGATGATGTCATCCCTCAGCCCCGCAGCCTTCTCGTAATCAAGCTCAGCCACGGCCGCTGCCATGTCCTTTTCCAGCCGGCTGATGAAACGCTTGGCTTCTCCGCCCATGAAAGAACAGAAGTCTTCCGCCAGAACCCGGTGCTCCTCAGGAGTAACCCGTCCCACGCAGGGTGCCGAGCACTTGTCGATGTAGCCCAGCAGGCAAGGGCGGCCGCTGGCCTGGGCCCGCTTGAACACTCCTGCACTGCAGCTGCGGACCGGGAAGACCCTGAGCAGCGTGTCCATGGTTTCCCTGATGGCACCGGCGGTATAGGGACCGAAGTACCGTGTACCTTTCCGGCGTTCCCCGCGCATGACCTGCACCCGCGGAAATTTCTCGCCCATGGTCACAGCCAGGTACGGATAGGTCTTGTCGTCGCGGAAGACCACGTTGAAGCGCGGCTTGAATTCCTTGATCCACGTGTACTCGAGCTGCAGCGATTCCAGCTCGCTCCCAACCACAGTCCACTCAACGCTGCTGGCTGCATGGACCATGGCATGGGTCTTCGGGAGCAGCCCCGCGGGGTTGGCGAAGTAGGAGTTCAGCCTGGAACGGAGGTTCTTTGCCTTGCCCACATAGATGACCCGGCCATGGGGGTCACGGAAACGATAGACGCCCGGGGTGGTGGGAATTTCACCCGTGCGGGGCCGGTAACTTGATGGATCTGCCACAGATCCAGTCTAGTGAACCGGACCGACTCCCAAGTGCGCGGACAGCTGGCCAGAAGGCCTTAGTCCACCGACTTGCTCTGGTTGTAGCTCCCGGAACGTTCCTGGCCGCTGAGCAAGGCAATCGCATCCATGATCTTGTCCGTGACTTCCCGGCGCGCCGGCAGGGAATGGTCCGGTCCCGTCTTTTCAAAGTACAAGGGCTCGCCCACCTTCATGGTGAAGTGCTGGGGACGCACAGCGTTCTTGTCCGCCGGCTGCAGTTTCTCCGTGCCGATGAGGCCGACAGGGATCACGGGCGCACCTGTGGTCAACGCCAACCACCCGACGCCGGTCCGGCCCCTGTAGAGAATTCCATCCCGGGACCTGGTGCCCTCGGGATAGATGCCGATGCCTTTTCCGGATTCGAGGATATCCAGGAGGGTCTTGAGGGCCTGCACGCTGGCGGCCTGCTCGCCGCGCTCCACGGGAATGGATCCTACTGCTTCAAAAAACGACTTCATCACGGCACCCTTAACGCCTTTGGTGGTGAAGTACTCGGCCTTGGCAAAGAAGGCGACAGGACGCGGCATAAGGGCTTGCACTATCACGCTGTCCAGAAAGGAAAGATGGTTCGGAGCCACAATGAAGGGCCCGTTTTTGGGCACGTTTTCCAGCCCGATGACCGTTGGCCGGCAAGTGGATGAAATCAGTCCACGGGTTGTCCACCGGATCGCATCAAAGACTGCCATCGTTTTGTACCTCGCTAAGGGCCGTCGCGCGGACAGCATCAAGTTCTTCAATTCGCGTACGAAGTTCCAAGGCAGTCTTTACTACCGCCACGGCGCCGGCTTCTTCGAGCTCACCGTCGGGTGCGAAGCCCCAGCTGACACCGATGCAGTCCAAGCCATTGGCCATCGCTCCGGCAACATCCTGGTGGCGGTCCCCCACCATGACTGCCGGCTGGGATTGCAGATCGGCAAGCGCCGCGCCAACTATTTCGACCTTGCCAGGAGCTGTGTTCGCTCCCACGGACTCGTCGTCGGCCGCGCCCCGGATCGAAACAAAGAAACCGGCAATCCGGTGATGCTCAAGAACCAGCCGCGCAATGGACTGCGGTTTCTGCGTCGCTACCGCCACGGGCCGTCCGGTCTCGGCAAAGTGCTCAAGGAGTTCAAAGATGCCCGGGTAGAGCTTGCTTTGCCCAATGCCGGTTTCTTTGTAGTGGCGCCGGTAGCGGTCAATGGTTTCATCCACTAATTCAGCCGGGACGCCCGCCAGGTTCAGCAGGGAATCGCTGAGCTTGGGACCCACCATCGAATTCAGCACGGCTTGTTCCGGAACGGGACGGCCCATTTCCCGGAGGGCGGCCGAAATGCCGCCGGTGATACCGCCTGCAGGATCGACAAGGGTGCCGTCCAGATCGAATATTACGGGCACCTTTGTTTGAGTCACGAGGGTTAGTTTCTCACGAGTAGCGGCATGCCTGAAACTCGCATGCCGCTACCGGAATACTTCTACCCCAGAATTTCCGCGAGGAAAGTCGCAGTGTGGCTCTCGGTGGATTTGGCTACTTGCTCCGGCGTTCCGGTTGCAACAATTCGTCCGCCACCTGAACCACCGTTGGGACCAAGGTCAACAATCCAGTCCGCTGACTTGATGACATCAAGGTTGTGCTCGATGGTGATGACAGTGTTGCCCTTGTCCACCAGGCCCTGGAGCACCATGAGCAACTTCCGGATGTCTTCGAAGTGCAAACCGGTGGTGGGCTCGTCCAGAACGTAGATGCTGCGGCCGTTGGAACGCTTCTGGAGCTCTGCTGCGAGCTTCACGCGCTGTGCCTCGCCACCGGAAAGAGTGGTGGCAGGCTGGCCGAGACGGACATAGCCGAGTCCCACATCCACCAGGGTGTTCAAATGACGTGCGATCGGCGTGAAGGCAGCAAAGAACTCCGCGCCCTCCTCGATGGGCATGTTGAGGACGTCCGCGATGGTCTTGCCCTTGTAATGGACCTCCAGAGTCTCGCGGTTGTAACGGGCACCGTGGCAGACCTCGCACGGAACGTAGACATCCGGCAGGAAGTTCATTTCGATCTTCAGCGTGCCGTCGCCTGAACATGCTTCGCAGCGGCCACCCTTGACGTTGAACGAGAACCGGCCCGGCTGGTAACCGCGTACCTTCGCCTCGGTGGTCTCCGCGAAGAGTTTGCGGATGTTGTCGAACACGCCCGTGTAGGTTGCGGGGTTGGAGCGCGGCGTACGGCCAATGGGACTCTGGTCGACGTGCACCACCTTGTCCAGATGCTCAAGTCCTGCCACTGAACGGTGGCGTCCTGCGACCTGCTTTGCGCCGTTGAGCTTGTTGGCAAGGACTTTATAGAGAATCTCGTTGACGAGGGTGGATTTGCCCGAGCCGCTGACGCCTGTCACGGCAGTAAAGAGCCCCAAGGGGAACGTGGCGTCAACGTTGTTGAGGTTGTTCTCACGGGCGCCAACAACCTTCAGCTCGCGCTTCTTGTCGTACTTGCGGCGCTTTGCGGGAACATCGATCTTTCGACGGCCGGCGAGGTAGTCACCGGTCAGGGACTCAGTGTTGTCGAGGAGTTCCTTGTAGGTACCGGAGTGCACTACCTGGCCGCCATGCTCGCCGGCACCTGGTCCGATGTCGACCACCCAGTCGGCCTCATGAATGGTGTCTTCGTCGTGCTCGACGACGATAAGAGTATTGCCCAGGTCCCGGAGCCGGGTCAGTGTCTCGATAAGCCGGCGGTTATCGCGCTGGTGTAGCCCGATGGAGGGCTCGTCCAAGACGTAGAGTACGCCTACGAGTCCGGACCCGATCTGGGTGGCAAGACGGATACGCTGCGCCTCGCCGCCGGAGAGCGTCCCTGAAGGCCGTTCAAGGTTGAGGTACTCCAAGCCGACATCCAGAAGGAACGTCAGGCGGGCCTGGATTTCCTTCAGAACCTGGTTGGCGATCTGGGCTTCCCTGTTCGTCAGGGTCAGGCTGCCCAGGAAGGCTGCGCACTCCCGCATTGGAAGGGCGGCAACTTCGGCGATCGACTTTCCGTTGATCAGCACAGACAGCGACGCCGGGTTCAGTCGCGCTCCATTGCACTCCGGGCACGGAATTTGGCGCATGTATTCTTCGTACCGGTCGCGGGCCCAATCCGAGTCCGTTTCACCATGCTTGCGGTGAACGTACTGGATGGCGCCTTCGAAACCGGTGCTGTACTTCCGCTCACGCCCAAATCGGTTGCGGTACTGGACAACAACCTTGTGGTCCTTGCCATGCAGCACTGTGTTCCGGACGTCCTTGGGAAGCTTTTCCCATGGCGTCTTCATGGAGAAACCGAGTTCCTGCGCGAGACCTTCCAGCAGACGGTTCCAGTACTCAGTGGTGGCTGTGCCCAGGGACCACGGTGCAATGGCACCTTCACCCAGGGAAAGCTCAGGGTTGGGGACGATCAGTTCTTCATCAACCTCAAGCTTGGTTCCAATGCCGCTGCAGGCGGAGCAGGCACCGAAGGGGTTGTTGAAGGAGAAGGACCGGGGCTCGATTTCATCGATGGCCAAGGGGTGTTCGTTCGGGCAGGCCAGATTTTCTGAGAAGGCCCTGATTCGTGCCGGGTCCTCGGCGTCGAGATCAACGAATTCCACCAGGACGCGGCCTTCGGCCAGTCCGAGGGCGGTCTCTACAGAGTCGGTGAGGCGTTGGCTGATCTCATCCTTCACCACCAGGCGGTCAACTACGACCTCGATGGTGTGCTTGAACTGCTTGCCCAATTTGGGGGGATCGCTCAGCTGGACAAGCTCGCCGTCCACCCGGGCACGGGAGTAGCCCTTGGCTGTCAGCTCCTTGAAGAGGTCGACAAATTCTCCCTTGCGGCCACGAACCACCGGGGCAAGAACCTGGAAGCGGGTACCGGCTTCAAGTTCGAGCAACTGGTCTACGATCTGCTGGGGCGTCTGCCGCGTAATGGGCTCGCCACAAACTGGGCAATGCGGGCGTCCAACGCGCGCCCACAGCAACCGCATGTAGTCGTAGATTTCGGTGATGGTGCCCACTGTGGATCGTGGGTTCTTGCTGGTGGACTTCTGGTCGATCGACACTGCGGGCGAGAGGCCTTCGATGAAGTCGACATCGGGCTTGTCCACCTGGCCCAGGAATTGGCGGGCGTACGCGGACAATGACTCGACGTACCTGCGCTGGCCTTCGGCAAAAATGGTGTCGAACGCAAGGGACGACTTGCCCGAGCCGGAAAGTCCTGTAAAGACGATCATGGCGTCGCGCGGGAGGTCCAGATCCACGTTGCGCAGATTGTGCTCCCGGGCGCCCTTGACTACCAGCCGTGAGAGATCCGGCTTGGCTGGCTTGTTATCAGAAACGACGGAAGCGCTGTTCAGGGAATCGATGGCTGCATCTTCAGCTAAGGCTTTGGGCACCCACCAATGCTAATCGAAAACTTCTTCGAATTTCCATGTCGTGCCTCACATGCTACCGATCGGTATCAATCGGCGTCGTACGCAGCGGCAAAAAGCTGTACGGCTTCCGCGAAGGAAGCGCCCTGGGCCTTGGCGGCGGCCGCGTACTGCGCAGCGACCTCGGCCAGAGCACCCCAACGGTCGTCCCTGGCGCAGACCACAGTTCCGTTGCGGCCGTGCGTCGCAACAACCCCGGCAGCTTCAAGTTCCTTGTAGGCGCGCGCCACCGTGTGCGGGGCCACGTCGAGTATCCCTGCCAGGTTCCGGACCGGCGGAAGCTTCGATCCGACCGCAAGGGACCCTGAGTCAGCGAGTTCGATGATCCGGAGCCTTAACTGCTCAAAAAGCGCCACAGCGCTTCCGGCATTGGGCCGCCAATTTCCCGGGAACTCCCCTGCGGGAGTCACAACGAGCTCCCGGAAGGCGCTGGAGCCACCAATGGTGGTCGATCTGGATTACGTCCTTGGTCCATGCCGAGAATTAGACCAGCGCCATCCCCGCCGAACAAGCCATGCCGGCGTACGAACCCCGTTCGGCGCACAAATGATTGACCACTCACGCGTTTTTCCTCGCAACCGCGAAAATTCGACGGAAGGGGTACACCGTTCCGTGGCCTGTTGGCGGGTACGCCTCGCGAAGCAACGCCGCGTACTCCTTTTCGAAGGCGGCCGCATCGGGAGCCGTCAAGACAGCCAGGACTGGGCGAAGTCCTGTCCCCCTCACCCATTCCAGCACCGGGTCCTCGCCTTGCAGTACCTGCAGGTAGGTGGTCTCCCAAGCGTCAGCCGAGCAACCGGCGTCGAGCATGATGCCCAAGTAGTCCGCAGGAGTGCCGACAACGCCGTCGTGCCGGAGGACTCCTGCCAGTTGCTGCCTCCAACGGGAGCTTTCGGCCAATTCGCGCATCAGCGAGTGGGAGGCTGAGCTGAAATTCCCCGGAACCTGCATGGCGAACCAGGCCCCGGGCTTCAACGCCGAAAGCCAACCGCCAAGCATCTCCTGGTGTCCGGGAACCCATTGAAGGGCCGCGTTGGTGACCACGACGTCGGTATTGCCGTCCGGGCTCCAGTCGGCGATATCACGCTGCGTGAACTCCAGCCCGCCAAACTTTTCTGCCAGCGGGGCGGCCTTGGCAAGCATTTCGCCGGATGAATCGAGGCCCACGACGCGCGCCTCGGGCCAACGTTCTGCCAAGGTTGCTGTCAGGTTTCCGGGACCGCACCCAAGATCCACCACCTGGTGGGGATCCGTTGCCTGGATTCTTCCAACCAGGTCCTGGAACGGCCGGTCCCGATGGTTGCCGAACTCCGCGTACTTGGACGGATCCCACTTCACAAAAGCCTCCTCGAGCCGGGCATCGCTGCTGGGCTGAGCCTAAACCGTCCGGGCACTAAGCTGGAAACCAATGAAACTTCTTGAGCAGCTTCCCGGTTCCACCGCCACAGGTCCCTTGGACCCGGACGAGATCTACAGACGCTTCGTGGAGTGGACTGAGAGCCGCGGGCTGCAGCTGTACCCCGCCCAGGACGAGGCGATCATGGAGCTCGCCTCCGGCGCCAACGTCATCCTTGCCACCCCTACCGGATCCGGTAAGTCACTGGTGGCCATTGCCGCGCATTTCGAGGCCATGGCCCGCGGGCAACGCAGTTACTACACGGCGCCGATCAAGGCACTGGTGTCGGAGAAGTTCTTCGCTTTATGCGAGATCTTCGGTGCCGAAAACGTAGGCATGATCACCGGTGACTCGGGTGTGAACCAGGATGCCCCGATCATCTGCTGCACGGCGGAGATTCTCGCCAACATCGCTTTGCGCGAAGGCTCAACTGCCGAACTCGGCTCAGTGATCATTGACGAGTTCCACTTCTACTCCGATCCGCAGCGCGGCTGGGCGTGGCAGGTGCCGCTCCTGTTACTCCCCCAGGCCCAGTTCCTCCTGATGTCGGCCACCCTGGGCGATGTCACCCGCTTCGAAACCGGCCTGACTGAGCTGACCGGCCGTCCCACGACGACGGTGAGCTCGGCGGAGCGGCCCATTCCGCTCCACTACTACTACCACCTCACCCCGGTTCACGAGAGCCTGGAAGAGTTGCTCGCCACCAAACAGGTTCCTGTCTACGTGGTGCACTTCAGCCAGGCCGAGGCCATCGAGCGTGCCCAGAATCTCATGAGCATCAACATGTGCAGCCGGGACGAAAAGGACCGCATCGCCGAGTTGATCGCAGGATTCCGTTTCGCCGCTGGGTTCGGAAAGACACTGAACAGGCTCGTCCGGCACGGTATCGGCGTCCACCACGCCGGAATGCTCCCCAAATACCGGCGGTTGGTGGAGCAATTGGCCCAAGCAGGCCTGCTGAAAGTCATTTGCGGTACGGACACCTTGGGCGTGGGCATCAATGTTCCGATCAGGACAGTGCTTTTGACCGCGTTGAGCAAATACGACGGCGTACGCACCAGGTCGCTTAACTCCCGTGAGTTCCACCAGATTGCCGGCCGCGCCGGACGTGCCGGATACGACACCGCCGGCACCGTCGTGGTCCAGGCACCCGAGCACGTGGTGGAGAACACCAAGGCCATGGCGAAGGCAACAGCCAAGTTCGGCGATGACCAGAAAAAACTCCGTCAAGTGGTGAAGAAGAAGCCGCCTGAAGGATTCGTTTCCTGGGGCGAGCCGACGTTCAAGAAACTTGTTGAATCCATTCCCGAGCCGTTGACATCCAGTTTCACGGTGACACATGCCATGCTGCTGAACCTCATGGAACGTCCAGGCGACCCCTTCCAGGCAACACGGCGGTTGCTCAGCGAAAACCATGAAAGCCGGCCTTCCCAGCTCAGGCTTATGAAGAAGGCCCTGGGGATCTACCGGGAGCTGCTGGCGGCCGGGGTGGTTGAACGCATTCCGGAGGAAGAGCAGGAAGCTGAAGGACGCTCGGTTCGGCTGACAGTCCATTTGCAACCCAACTTCGCCCTTAACCAGCCGTTGTCTCCCTTTGCCCTTGCCGCCCTGGAACTGCTGGATCCCGAGTCGCCCTCCTACGCCCTGGACGTGGTTTCGGTGATTGAGTCGACCCTCGAGAAGCCAAGGCAGATTCTTTCCGCGCAGCAGAAGAAGGCCCGCGGGGAAGCTGTTGCCGCAATGAAGGCTGACGGCATCGAATACGAGCAGCGCATGGCCATGTTGGATGAAGTGACTTATCCCATGCCGTTGGCGGAGATTCTTGGCGAGGCCTTCGAGGTTTACCGGAAGGCTGCGCCGTGGGTTGGGGACTTCGAACTCGCCCCCAAGTCCATCATCCGGGACATGTACGAACGCGCCATGAATTTCGGTGAGTTCGTCCAGTTCTATGGGCTTGCACGCTCCGAGGGTATCGTCCTGCGGTACCTCGCTGACGGTTTCCGAGCACTGCGGCAGACCGTTCCCCAGGATTTATTGCGGAACGACCTCGAAGACCTGATTGCGTGGCTGGGAGAACTGGTGCGCCAAGTGGACTCCAGCCTCCTGGATGAATGGGAGGAGCTGACCGCCGGGCTGGCCCCCACCCCGCATGACGCACCACCTCCCCCGCCTCCACTGCTGACGTCCAACATCCGGGCCTTCCGGGTGATGGTCCGGAACGAGATGTTCCGCAGGGTGGAACTGTTCGCTGACGAGGATTCAGCCGCCTTGGGCGAACTTGATGCCGACGCCGGCTGGGATGCTGAGCGCTGGGAAGACGTGCTGGACGACTACTTCGACGAACACGACGACATCGGCACAGGACCGGACGCCCGTGGGCCGGGATTGCTGATCATCACCGAGGAGCCGGGGCTGTGGAGGGTCCGGCAGATCTTCGATGACCCGGCCGGAAACCACGACTGGGGCATCTCGGCCGAGGTGGACCTCGCGGCATCCGATGAGAATGGCACGGCCGTGGTGCGCGTGACCGACATCAACAGGCTCTGACCGGACGGGCCATGGAAGTCCCGGAGCTGGCAAGCAGCCTGCGGAGTCTTGAGTCTCCGGGGACGGTAACGCCCGCGGCGGTGACTGGGTTGCGAACCTGGTGGGACGGAGACCTGGACGTAGAGGGCCTGGCTATGGGTTCGGTCCAGGCCGCGGCGACTGCCCTTGGAGCCCTGACAGGATTCGGCGGGCGCTATTGCGTGTCATCCGGGTCTGTTGCTGCCTCCTTCGATTCACTGGGGCACCTGAGGATCAACGGGGCCAAGCCGCACGGGTTCGCTCCGGCGTCGGGCTTCCGGCGGACCTCCGACGGCTGGATCCGCCTGCATGCCAACTATCCCCACCACGCTGTCCGGCTCATGGAAGCGCTTGATGCCTCAACGCCGCAGGATGTGGACGAGGCTCTGCTCGCCATGACGTCGCTTGCGGCGGAGGATGCCATCAACGGCAACCGTGGCGTCGCGGCTGCCGTCCGAACCCGCGCTGAGTGGCTCGCGTCGCCAATGCATGCGGCAATCAGAAACGACCCATGGATCGCCTTCGAGCCCGCTCCGGCTTCGCCCGCCCTTGGCCGGCCCAGTACGTGGCGCCCGTCCACGGACCCGTTCCGGCCTCTCGCCGGACTGAGGGTCCTTGACCTCACGCGCGTCATAGCAGGTCCAACAGCCACAAGGTTCCTGGGAGCCCTGGGGGCCGACGTCCTGCGGATTGACCCGCCGCAGCTTCCGGAATTGGAGGAGGCGTTTGTCGACGGCGGATTCGACAAACGCTCCGCCGTGGCTGATGTCGAAGATCCAGCCCAGCTGGAGGTCATCCGTGCCCTCGTAGGCGCCGCGGATGTCGTGGTGTCGGGCTACCGCAACGGAAGCCTGGACAGATTCGGTCTCGGAGCTGAGGCCCTGTTAGCCGATAAGCCAGATCTGGTGGTCGCAACATTGTCCGCCTGGGGAAGAGAGGGACCCTGGCAACGGCGGCGGGGCTTTGACAGCTTGGTGCAGGCGGCTTGCGGTATCGCTGAGGTTTACGGTCAAGAGGACGACGGCGGGTGGAAGCCTGGAGCGCTGCCGGTCCAGGCCCTTGACCACGCCACGGGCTACGGAGTGGCCGCCGCCGTCCTGGCACTTTTGGCCCACAGGCTCGGGACGGGGACCGGAGGGATCGCCGCGCTCTCGTTGGCGCGGACTGCAGAGGAACTCTTCAGTTTGCCCGCTGCTGATGGAGCAGATGCAGCAGGCGCCCTGCAGCCCCCGGATGAACGGGAGTGCGCGAGCCTTTATGGCCGGCTCCGGTTCGTGGAGCCACCGTTGATGGTAGACGGCGCGCCACTGGAATACCGGCGGCCGCCGGTCCGCTATGGATCTTCTGCCTTGGTTTGGCGCCAGGACGACCAGTTGCTCCTAGTAAGCTCGGATGCATGAGTGTAATCCGCCACGCTACCGTTGAAGACGTCCCTGCGATCCTGCGTATGATCCACGATCTTGCGATCTACGAAAAGGAGCCGGATGCCGTCAAGAACACACCGGAGAAGCTCACTGAAGTGCTCTTTGGCGAGAACCCGCGGGTCTACGCCACGATCGCGGAAAACGCAGCCGGAACCGTGCAGGGATTTGCCCTGTGGTTCCTGAATTACTCCACCTGGGAAGGCGTCCACGGGATCTACCTTGAGGACCTCTACGTCGAACCCGACGCCCGTGGCGAAGGACACGGCAAGGCGCTCCTGCAGCACCTGGCCGCGACCGCCGTCGAACGTGGCTACGCCCGCGTTGAATGGAGCGTCCTGAACTGGAACGAGCCCTCCATCAACTTCTACAAGAAGCTGGGCGCTTTTCCCATGGAGGAATGGTCCACGTTCCGCCTCACCGGAGAGGCCTTGGAATCGTTTGGGGCAACAACCGTCCAGGCTCAGGAGTCGTTTGCCCGTGGCTGAGACGCACTCATCCACCCCGGAGCACACCATCCGGGCCCGCCACGAATTCCGCGGTGTGCGCACGGCAGAGCACTATTTCACGGTGCCCTTGGTGCATTCACCCGCAAACAACTGGGAAAGCGGCGAAACGATCACAGTCTTCGCCCGGGAATACTCCTCCACCGCACACACGGCAGAGGATGCGGCAAAGCTTCCGTGGTTGCTGTTCCTGCAGGGTGGTCCTGGCGGCAGGGGGAACCGGATCACGTCCCTGGCTGGCTGGATGAAAGCGGCGGCAAGGGATTTCCGCATCCTGATGCTCGACCAACGCGGCACGGGTCTTTCCACTCCTGTTGAACAGCGGTCGCTGGAACTCCGCGGAGATGCGGCAGCCCAGGCTGAGTACCTTACGAACTTCCGCGCCGATTCCATCGTTGCCGACGCCGAGTTCATCCGTGGTGTCCTCGGCTCAGGTCCCTGGAGCGTCATGGGCCAGAGCTTTGGCGGGTTCTGCGCATTGACTTATCTGTCCTTCGCCCCTGCCGGCTTGCGCGAAGTCCTCATCACCGGCGGCCTGGCTCCCCTGGAGGGACCAGCAGACCGCGTTTACCAGGCGACCTTCAAACGTGTTGCCGCCCGCAACGCAGAGTACTTCCGGTGGTATCCCGAAGACCGTGAAAAGGTCACAAAGATCGTCCGGCACCTGGAGCGGACACCTGAGTTCCTAGCCAGCGGTGAAAGATTGACCCCGGAACGGTTCCAAATGGTGGGTTCGTTCCTGGGTGGCAACACAAGGGTGGATTCGCTGCATTACCTCCTGGAAGATGCCTTCATCGAAACCCTCGATGGTCAACGGCTCTCAGAAACGTTCCTTGAGCAGGTGCGCAGCCTCGTCAGCCGGGCCGCCAATCCTCTCTACGCCGTGCTGCACGAATCAATCTACGGCCGAGGCGAAGCCACCAACTGGGCTGCCTGGCGGGTGTTGGAGGAATACCCCGAGTTCCAGCCGGGAGCCGAGCAGCCCCTGCTCACCGGAGAGATGGTCTATCCCTGGTACTTCGAGCAGGATCCCGCACTCGTACCCCTGCATGACGTTGCAGAGCTCCTCGCGGCACGCAAGGACTGGGAGTCCCTGTACGACACAGCAATGTTGGCAACGAACACTGTTCCCGTTGCTGCTGCCGTATACAAGGACGATATCTACGTGGACCACGACCTGTCACTTGAAACCGCCGCTGCCGTCCGTGGACTCCAGCCATGGGTCACCGCGGAATTCCACCACGACGGCATCGCCGAAGACGGCGAAGGGATCTTCAACCGGCTCCTTGGCATGGTACGCGGAGGGCAGTGACCGCCGCCGTGCGTCTCAGTTGATGGTTACGCCGGCACGGGCGCGAAGGGCCGCGGCAAGTGCCAGGACAAGGACCGCCGCGACGACGACGCTTGAGGCGACGTTGAGCCCCGTGTAGCCGATCCACGCCAGAAGGAGACCGGAGGTTGCGCCGCCGACGGCTCCCGCGGCACCCATCAAGGTGTCTGAGACTCCCTGGACTGTGACCCGGGAGTCCGGGCTCACGCTCTCGGCAAGCATCGTGGAGCCGGCAATGGTCGCCGCCGACCATCCCAGGCCGAGCAGGACCAATCCCGCAGTAACCAGCGCGGGTTGGTCCTGCCCCAGGCCCGCGATGAGTACTGCCAGCAGAAGCATGCCGTGGCCGATTGCAATCGTCTGGAGGCGTCCTGCCCTGTCCGTCAGCCATCCCCACAGCGGAGACAGAGCGAACATGCCGGCTATGTGCAGCGAGATGGTAAGCCCGATGACCACCAAGGCGTCTGTGTCGTCGGTGCTTCCGCCGTGGTGGCCTTCGTGCGATCCCGCTACCAGCTGCTGAAGGTGAAGGGGCGTCATGGACATGACGGCCACCATCACCCCATGGGCGGCGACCACTGCAGCGAGCGACAACACGGCCCGCCGGGACGCACGGACGGCGCGCAAGCCGGACGCCACCGTTCCCCTTGGAGTGGGACCCCCGGAGTCATTACCGTTCGCAGCCGTCGCCAGCCTCCGGGCAAGCAACAAAGGGTCCGGCCTTAGACCCAGGAACAGAAGGACCGAGGCCAGCAGCAGGCCCCCGGCCGAGAAGACAAAGGGCCCGGCGATGGGAGGCAGGCCCAGGGCCTGCCCCACAACGGCGCCCGGCTGAATGAGGTTTGGCCCGGCAACGGCTCCGATGGTTATTGCCCAGACAACCGTGGACAACGACCTGCCCCGACGTTCCGGCTCTGCGAGGTCCACGGCCGCAAAGCGTGCTTGGAGGTTCGCCGCTGTGCCCAGACCCAGCAACGCGGCACCCAGTATCAGGATGGGGAAGGACCTGGTCATCACGGCCACGATGAAGAGCAGTGCTCCCATCATTGCCGCGACCAGGCCAGTGACCAGACCCACGCGTCGCCCGCGGGCCTCTGCCAGCCGTGCCAGGGGAAGGGCAGCAATGGCTGCCGCCAGCGTCAGCACCGTCGTGATGGAACCGGCCCACGCTTCAGATCCGGAGAGGTCGACGGCGAGCAATGAGCCGATGGACAGGGTGGCGCCGTTTCCGACACCGCTGAGCAATTGGGACGCACTGAGCAGGAAAACAGTACGGCGCTGGACCCTGTGTGGGTCCAGCGCCGTAGTTGGGGAGGTAGTCACGTGATGAGACTACAACTTTCCCTGGGGTTACTCTGCTTCGCTCATGCTCTTTCGTGCGTCTTCTTCCAGCCGGGCGTCCAGCTTGGCCTGGCGGGCCGCCGGGCTGAGCAGGCTTGCCACGACTGCCACGACGATCGTTCCGACGATGACCGCGAGCGACACATAGGTGGGAATCTCCGGCGCCCATTCGATGTGGTGCCCGCCGTTGATGAACGGAAGTTCGTTGACGTGCATGGCGTGCAGGACCAGCTTGACGCCGATGAACGCCAGGATCACCGACAAGGCGTGCTTCAGGTACACCAGGCGGGTCATGAGGCCGCCCAGCAGGAAGTACAGCTGGCGCAGACCCATCAGGGCGAAGATGTTGGCCGTGAAGACGATGAAGGCGCTCTGGGTGAGGCCGAAAATCGCGGGTATCGAGTCGACGGCGAACAGGAGGTCAGTCAGGCCGATGGTCACGAAGACGATCAGCATGGGGGTGAAGACCTTCTTGCCGTCAACGGTGGTCCGCAACTTGCCGCCGTCGAACTTTTCCGACATCGGAAGAACCTTGCGAAGGCGTCCGATCAAGGGGTTTTCGGCACCCTCTTCTTCGTCTTCACCGGAGTCCTTTGCCTGCTTCCAGGCGGTCCACAACAGGAAGGCTCCGAAGATGTAGAACACCCAGCTGAACTGCTCGATGACCACGGCGCCGAGGGCGATGAAAATGCCACGGAGGACCAACGCGATGATGATGCCCACCATCAGCACTTCCTGCTGGTACTTACGGGGCACAGCGAAGCGGGCCATGATGATGATGAAGACGAACAGGTTGTCGATGCTGAGACTGTACTCAGTGACCCAGCCCGCGATGAACTGGCTGCCGTACTCGGGACCCGTGAAGTAGAACATGGCTCCGGCGAACACCATGGCCAAGGCCACGTAGAAGGCGACCCAGAGGCCGGCTTCCTTCATTGAGGGTTCGTGGGGACGCTTGACCACCAAAAGCAGGTCGATCAGCAGGATAATTCCAAGGACGACGAACGAGCCGACCTCGAACCAGACAGGGAGCTCCATTAAAGGGCCTTTCGCAGGGTACGGGAAAACGGTGTAAGTCTCTCCGGGCACCAAGGAGCGTTTGATGCTCTGACAAGGTGACCCGCTAGGCCCGGCGAGGCAACCATGCCTTGCGTGCTGACGAACCTAGCGCTTGGGATACTCCCCTACGTGGCTTAAACCATACCCTAGGCGTGGCCGGCGGTCTGCATCTGGCGTAATTCGCGCTTCAACTCCTTGACTTCGTCGCGGATCCTTGCAGCTACTTCGAACTGCAGTTCGGCAGCGGCACCGTGCATCTGTTCCGTGAGCTGTTCGATGAGCCCCACCAGATCCTCGGCAGGCGCAGCGGCGAGGCCGTCCTGCCGGACAGTTGCCGCTCCCTTGGCTGCGGACTTGCCACGTTTTCCGCCCTTGGCCAGCCGGTTGTTGTTCAGCAGTTCCTGGGTATCGGCGTCTTCCTTGGCCAATTGGTCCGTGATGTCGGCAATCTTCTTGCGCAACGGCTGCGGATCGATGCCGTGGTCGGTGTTGTACTTGACCTGGATGGCACGGCGCCGGTTCGTCTCATCAATGGCGTGTGCCATCGAGTCGGTGATCTTGTCGGCATACATGTGGACCTGGCCTGAGACGTTACGGGCGGCACGGCCGATGGTCTGGATCAGGGAGGTGGAGGAACGCAGGAAGCCTTCCTTGTCGGCGTCGAGGATGCTCACCAGGGAGACTTCGGGCAGGTCCAAACCTTCCCTCAACAAGTTGATGCCCACCAGGACATCGAAGACGCCCATCCGGAGCTCACGGAGCAACTCCACGCGCCTCAAGGTATCAACGTCGGAGTGCAGGTATTCGACCTTGATGCCATGGCCCACCAGGTAATCGGTGAGATCCTCCGCCATCCGCTTGGTCAGCGTGGTCACGAGGACACGCTCGTTCTTCTCCGTGCGGATCCGGATCTCGCCAAGGAGGTCGTCGATCTGGCCCTTGGTGGGTTTGACCACGACCTCGGGATCGATGAGTCCGGTGGGACGGATGATCTGCTGGACGTAGCCGTCGGCCTTGCCGAGTTCGTACTTGCCTGGTGTGGCCGAGAGGTAGACGGTCTGGCCGATACGTTCGAGGAACTCGTCCCATTTCAGCGGCCGGTTGTCCATGGCCGAGGGCAAACGGAAGCCGAAGTCCACAAGGTTGCGCTTGCGGGACATGTCGCCTTCGTACATTGCACCGATCTGGGGAATGGTGACGTGCGACTCGTCGACCACCAGCAGGAAGTCATCCGGGAAGTAATCAAGGAGGCAGTGCGGTGCCGTGCCGGGATCGCGGCCGTCGATGTGCACCGAGTAGTTTTCAATACCGTTGCAGAAGCCCATCTGCTGCATCATTTCGAGGTCATAGGTGGTGCGCATACGCAGGCGCTGTGCCTCCACCAGCTTGTTCTGGGCTTCGAGGACCTTCAAGCGGTCGGCGAGTTCGTCTTCAATCCGCTTGATGGCCCGGGCCATGCGTTCGGGCCCCGCGACATAGTGCGACGCCGGGAAAACGTACATCTCTTCCTCGTCCCGGATGACCTCACCGGTCAGGGGGTGGAGGGTCTGGATGTTCTCGATCTCGTCACCGAAGAACTCGATCCTGATGGCAAGTTCCTCGTACATCGGAATGATCTCGACGGTGTCCCCACGGACCCGGAAGGTTCCCCGGTGGAAGTCCGTGTCGTTGCGCGCGTACTGCATGGAGACGAACTTGCGCAGGAGATGGTCGCGGTTCATCTCCGCACCCTTGCGCAGCGTGACCATGCCGGCAATGTACTCTTCAGGCGTGCCCAGGCCGTAGATGCAGGAGACCGTGGCCACCACCACGACGTCGCGGCGGGTCAACAGGGCGTTGGTTGCGGAGTGGCGCAGGCGTTCGACTTCCTCGTTGATGGAGGAGTCCTTTTCGATGAACGTGTCAGTCTGGGCGACGTAGGCTTCGGGCTGGTAGTAGTCGTAGTAGGACACGAAGTACTCAACCGCGTTGTTTGGCAGGAGCTCCCGGAATTCGTTGGCCAATTGCGCGGCAAGGGTCTTGTTCTGGACCATCACCAGCGTAGGCCGCTGGACCTGCTCGATGAGCCAGGCCGTGGTGGCACTCTTACCCGTTCCGGTGGCACCCAGGAGGACTACGTCCTTCTCACCGTTCTTGATGCGTTCGGTCAGCTCCGCGATGGCGGTTGGCTGGTCACCGGCAGGCTTGTAGTCACTGACAACTTCAAAGGGCGCTACGACACGGTTGATTTCCTGGGCAAGGCTCATGCATCAAATCTACCCCCGCCCCAGGACAGTTACTGTCCGCTTTTGCGCACAGCGGAAGATGAGTACGACGGCGGTGTCCAGCCTGTGCGCGCGGCCCACTCTTCCATGGCGGGCCAGGCCACATTGGTAAACCACGGTTCCTTGGCCTCGGCGTACTCAGCTGTGCCGTTGTCGCTGGAATGGGCGGCCGCCAACTGGCTTTTGAGGGCTTCGTACTGAGCCAGAGCTGAAGGATCCCCGCGCAACCAATCGCGGAACAGCAACGCGTACTGCCAACCGGCTGACCCGACCGCACGGACATGCAGGTTAACAGGCCGGCCTGGATCAGCATTGGCATGGAACCGTTTCTGCCACGACGCCGGATCAGGGTCCGAAGGCTTGGGAGTGTCCTCCGTGATCCCGGGAACTTCCGGAAAGCCGGCCGCAGCCAGCAAGGGCGAGATCCGGTCCGCCGTTGCCAGGTCCGGCACAGCCAACTGGAGGTCCAGGACGTCCTTCGCCGGCAAGCCCGGCACGGAGGTCGAACCGATGTGGTCCACGGCCAAAGCTTCGGGAACGGCCGCCGAGATGCGCTCCGCCAGACGCCGCGCTTGCGCTGCCCAGTCCCCAGCCGGTTCCACCATCACCGGACCAACCGTCCGAGGGGCCCTGACACCGCGCTTGATGTTGGCCGCAAAAGGCACCAATCGTTGCTCCCACAACGCTTCGACCGAAGCCAGCAGCTGGTCAGGGCTTCCTGCGTTGTCAAGAATGATGTCCGCGGCGGCGTTCCGTTCTGCCCGGCCAGCCTGTGCCGCCATACGGGAACGGGCGTCTTCAGGGTCCATGCCCCGGAACTCCACCATGCGCTGGACGCGGACGTCTTCTGGCGCGTCAACTACCACCACCAAGTGGAAATTGCGGCCCTGCCCGGTCTCCACCAGGAGCGGGATGTCCTGGACCACGATGTCGCCGGTGCCGGCGCTGTCCATGATGGCCGCCGCCGCCCTGCGGACCAGCGGATGGACGACGCCGTTCAGGACCTCACGTTGCGCCGGATCCCGAAACACGATGGAGCCCAGCCTCGGCCGGTCCAGCCGTCCATCCGGGTCCAGGATGCCGGTGCCAAATGCTTCGACGAGCTGCTCCAAGCCTGGCGTCCCGGGTTCCACCACCTGACGGGCAAGGACATCAGCGTCGATGAGGACGGCGCCCAGCTCCCGGAACCTTGAGGACACCAACGATTTCCCTGAGGCGATGCCGCCCGTCAGTCCGATTTTCAGCACCCCTCAACACTAGACTGAAGCGGTGGAAATTGAGGACGAAAGCCGGGCTACCAGATACACCACACTCGCCTCAGGACCCGATTTCCGGCATGAACTGGAGATACGCCGGTCGCGTTTCATCACTGTCCTGCGTCGGTCGGGCGATGAGCACACCGCACGGGATCTCGTGGCGGGGCTGCGACGGGAGTTCCATGACGCGCGGCATCACTGCTCTGCGTTCGTGATCGGCCCGGATCGGATGATCCAACGATCCAGCGACGACGGTGAACCGTCAGGCACTGCGGGCATACCAATGCTTGAAGCACTCATCAAGCGGGAGTCATCGCCGGGGGTGACGGACCTCAGCGACGTCGCCGCCGTCGTCGTCCGCTATTTCGGCGGCATTCTGCTGGGTGCCGGTGGCCTGGTCCGGGCCTACTCTGAGTCGGTCTCTGCGGCGCTGGACCTCGCCCCCCTGGTCCAGCGCCGGCGGCTGCGTTTGTGCGCCATTGAGGTTCCCCACGCGGACGCAGGCCGTCTGGACAACGAGCTCCGCAATGCCGGGTACGTTATGGCGGAGACGCGGTACGAGGCCCGGCATGCCGTCCTCCGGATAGCGGTTGCAGATGAGCCGCGGGTTATAGCGGAGGCCCACGCACGGGTGGCGGCATTGACGGCGGGGAACTCGGCCCTCCGGCCTGAAGCCACTGAATGGGTTGATGTTCCCACCTGAACACCTGGCTCAAGGGCCAAAGCATCACAAGGCTTAAAGCGCAAAGGACCCCTGCCCGAAGGCAGGGGTCCTTTGTTGGCTATTCAGCACATCCCGTGAGGGAGGCGGAATTAGTTGCCGGTCAGCTTCTCGCGCAGTGCGGCGAGGGCTTCGTCGGATGCCAGGGTGCCGGCGTTCGACTCAGCTGCAGCCGGCTCCGAGGAGTAGCTGGTTGCGCCGGAATCGCTCTCACCGGACGTTGCAGCTGCAGCGTCGTCGGCAGCGTGCTGGGCAACCTGCTTCTTGTGGGCTTCCCAGCGGGTCTGGGCGTCAGCGTACTGCTGCTCCCAAGCGGCACGCTGTGCTTCGTAGCCTTCGAGCCATTCGTTCGACTCGGGGTCGAAGCCCTCGGGGTACTTGTAGTTGCCCTCTTCGTCGTACTCAGCGGCCATGCCGTACAGAGCGGGATCGAACTCGGTGCTGTCTGCGTCAACGCCCTCGTTGGCCTGCTTGAGGGAGAGGGAGATGCGGCGACGCTCGAGGTCGATGTCGATGACCTTGACGAACAGTTCGTCGCCAACGGAGACAACCTGCTCGGCGAGCTCAACGTGGCGGACAGCCAGCTCGGAGATGTGGACGAGGCCTTCGATGCCGTCTTCGACGCGGACGAACGCACCGAACGGAACCAGCTTGGTGACCTTACCCGGAACAACCTGGCCAAGGGCGTGGGTGCGGGCGAAGGTCTGCCACGGGTCTTCCTGCGTAGCCTTGAGCGACAGGGAGACACGCTCGCGGTCCAGATCCACTTCGAGGACCTCGACGGTGACTTCCTGGCCAACCTCGACAACCTCGGACGGGTGGTCGATGTGCTTCCAGGAGAGCTCGGAAACGTGGACGAGGCCGTCTACGCCGCCAAGGTCCACGAATGCACCGAAGTTGACGATGGAGGAAACAACGCCGGGACGGACCTGGCCCTTTTCCAGCTTGTTGAGGAACGTGGAGCGGACCTCGGACTGGGTCTGCTCGAGCCATGCACGGCGGGACAGAACAACGTTGTTGCGGTTCTTGTCGAGCTCGATGATCTTGGCTTCGATCTGCTGACCGATGTACGGAGCCAGGTCGCGGACGCGACGCATCTCGACGAGGGATGCGGGCAGGAAGCCGCGCAGGCCGATGTCCAGGATGAGGCCACCCTTGACAACCTCGATGACGGTACCGGTAACGACACCGTCTTCTTCCTTGACCTTCTCGATGTCGCCCCAGGCACGCTCGTACTGAGCACGCTTCTTGGAGAGGATCAGACGGCCTTCTTTGTCTTCCTTGGTGAGAACCAGGGCTTCGACCTGGTCGCCAACAGCGACAACTTCGCCGGGGTCGACGTCGTGCTTGATGGAAAGCTCACGGGAAGGGATGACACCTTCGGTCTTGTAACCGATGTCGAGCAGAACTTCGTCGCGGTCGACCTTGACGACGGTACCTTCGACGAGATCTCCGTCGTTGAAGTACTTGATGGTGGCGTCGACAGCTGCGAGGAAGTCCTCAGCGGTACCGATGTCGTTAATGGCGACTACGGGGGTACCGGGCTTCTCGGTGGAGGTGATGGTCATGTAGTAGGGGCTCCGTTGTGGATAGTTAGTCGGTCAGGCAAACCGCTGCCGTCCGGGTCCGGACGGCAGACACGGCACATCGCCGGGTCATCCTGATTTGTGGATTAGTACAAAATGGATGCATGCACGTAGTACACGCCCGTTTATTCTAGTCGCAAGGGCAAAGCAGGGTCAAAAGCACTGTTACGGCTAGAGCACGTCGCCCAGCCGGCCAAAGGTAATGCCCTTGTCCAGCAACCGAGGCAGAATGCGCGCATAGCCTTCCGCTGTCGCGCCCGCCGGCTTGTTGAAGTGGGAAATGACGATATCTCCCGGGCCTGCCCGCCCCACCTCGGTGGCGACAGTTGCGGCCGGAAATGTTGCCCCGCCGTCGCCATTGATCGTGAAGTTCACCGGTATCATCCCGAGCCTGCGCGTCATCGCTGCCGTGACGTCGTCGTAGAACGCAGTGCCGGGCCGGAAGAACTGCGGCGATTTCCCGAAAGTGTCGTGCATCGCTTGTTGGTTGCCGGCGAGTTCGTCAAACGCCGCCGACGCATTCGCCGTTCCGGTGATTCCGTAAGCTGACTTGCCGTTCACGGACAATGGCAGATGCGACGTGCCGTGGTTGGCGAGCTCGAACAGCGGATCTGCCGCCAACTCGGCGGAGAGCGACGGATTGGCACGGATCCAGCGGTTGTTGACGAAGAGGGTCGCCGGCACATTGAGCCTGCGCAGGGTCCGCAGCAGCTCGTGGTCGCACTCGGAGCCGCCCGGTCCGCCGCAGGCATCGAATGTCAGGGCTGCCTGCCTGGAAGGAGCTTCGTTGATGACGCCCGTAACGTGCAGCCCCCATTCCTTGGGCTGCCGGCCCGCGAACTCCGCCAGGATCGTCGTTTTGTTCGGCAAAACCGGGGGCTTGGAGCTCGGCTGTGCCCGGGCCGCAGCGGCCTGCTCGCTGGATTTGCCGGCAATGGATGGAGGCGGCGTGGCCGGTCCCGACGGCCGCAGGTGTTCCCGCGCCACATCCTGTTCAGGAAGGGTTGGGAGCGCTCCTGCGCCCCCGTCGGCGCATCCCGACATAACCGCGGCCGCCAAGCCCGCCATTCCAAGCAGCACTGACCTACGGCCGGCCAAAGGCCGCCGCTTGGAATCCCCCATGGATGTCCTTACTGACGATGTGACTATGTGATCTTGATGTGAGGTGGTACCGGCCGAAAGGGCGCCGTTAGAAGTGTGTCAGACAGTGGGCCGGGCGTTCCACTGTGAACAATTGCTGCGCCCTGAAGGCAGAGCCCGGGGTGTGCTCGTGGAGGCGACCCGCTGCGGCCAGCGTCACCGGCGAAACCGCACCCAGGTAGATCGAAGCGAGGTCGGTGGCGTCCATGCTGAGATCGGGCGCGGTTCCAGTGGCGTCACTGACGACGGCGGCAGCACCGCCGTCGGACTCCAGAACCCAAGTGCCCTCCGCCAGGCCCAGGGAGTCCGTAACCTGCAGAACCAAACGGTCGGACACAGGGAAGCGCCTGGCCTCAAGGGCTGCCCGGGTATCAAGGATCCTGAGCCACAGCATGTCGCGGACGTCGGAGGCCTCGATGCACCGCGGATCTTCAAGCGCCCACGCCAAAGGATCATCCACGGGAGCTTCGACCCACGTCACCTGCTCAATGAGGTCGATGCTGCCCAGGAAACGCCACAGGTCAAGGTAGGCCGCATTGCTTGCTGCCACGAGATCCACGATCTCCATGGTGTACGGCTTGTGGTCCCAGCCCTTGAACCGGTACGACACATAGCCATCCAAGGTCCCGGAAGCGTCGTAGTGCAACGCTGAACGAACGGAGAGGTCGGGCTTGCCGTCATGGCCGATCGACCCTGAGGCAACAAGCCGGTAATACTCCTGCCGGTCCACGGACCCGGGTGAAAGATGGTGGACCTTGGCAAAGACCTGCGGTGCCACGTCCAGGAGGACAGACGGGTCGGCGACTTCAACAGTCCCCGAAGCCTGCCCCTTTAGCTGGAAGCGCGGTCCTGTGTCCACAGTGATGCTGCGTTCAAAGGTGGCGACTCCGAATCCGAAGCGCCCGTAAATGGAACCTTCGGACGCAGTCAGTGCCGCCATGGCAAGGCCGTCATCCTTGGCACCTTCCAGGTCCGCGGTAATCATCCCCCGCAGGATTCCGTTGCGTCGGTGGGTACCGCGGACCGTCACGGACGTAATCAGGTTGGACTCGAGCGTGCGCCCAAAGCCAATGTTCAGCGTCTTGCGCATAGTGGCGTAGGTTGCCACGGGAACGTCGGCAGCCAGCGAATGCTCTGGCACCTGACCTGTGACGTAGACGCCGGTCAGCTCACGCTTGTCTGTTTGGTAAGCCGCCAAGGTCTTGGCGAGGTACTCGTCGTCCCGCCGCTGCTGGTGGAACCCGTGGGAGACTGCCTGCACCCAACGGGTTGAACGGTCATACCCCGCATCATTGCGATCGGCAACAACGGGGAATCTCTCGACGGAATATTTTGCGGTGTTGTGTTCCTTGGAATCAGCCACGCCTTCGAGCCTAGCCAGACGCCTGGGGGCGCGCCACCATCACGGCGGCGCGCCCCCAAGCGATCAAGGAATTGCTTGACGCAGGCTAGTGCCCGGCCTCGTACCAGCTGGAACCGACGCCGATCTGGACATCGAGCGGAACCGACAGGTCCGCTGCCGAACCCATCTGCTCGATGACCAGCTTCTCCACCGCCTCCCGCTCCCCCGGGGCAACTTCGAGCACAAGTTCGTCATGGACCTGAAGCAGCATGCGTGACTTGAGTCCCTGGCTGGCGAGCTCAGCCGACACGCCCAGCATGGCTCGCTTGATGAGGTCGGCGGCGGAGCCCTGGATGGGTGAGTTCAGGGCGATACGTTCGGCTGCTTCACGGGCCTGCCGGTTGGTGCTGGTCAGGTCCGGGAGGTAGCGACGGCGGCCTTCGATGGTTGCGGTGTAGCCATCAGTCCTGGCCTGGTCCACGACGCCCCTCAGATAATCCCGGACGCCGCCGAAGCGATCGAAGTAGTCCTTCATGAGGGTCCTGGCCTCATCCACGGAGATCTCCAGTTGCTTGGAGAGCCCGAAGGACGTGAGGCCGTAAGCCAGGCCGTAGGACATCGCCTTCACCTTCGAGCGCATGGCACTGGTGACTTCCGCAGGCTCGACGTTGAAGATCCGCGACCCAACGAAACGGTGCAGGTCTTCCCCGTCCCGGTACGCCTGGATCAGTGCCTCGTCCCCGGAAAGGTGCGCCATGATGCGCATTTCGATCTGGGAATAGTCAGCGGACAACAAGCACTCATAGCCCTCGCTCACCACGAAGATGCCACGGACGCGTCGGCCTTCTTCACTGCGGACGGGGATGTTTTGCAGGTTGGGGTTGTTCGACGAGATACGGCCCGTCGCCGCGATGTTCTGCGCGTAGGTGGTGTGGATCCGTCCGTCGTCGGCGACCGACTTTTTCAGGGTCTCCACCATTTGTGCCAGCTTCGAAGACTCCCGGTGTGCCATGAGCTGGACGAGGAATTCGTGGCCGGTCTTTTCCAGCAGCGCCTTGAGTGAGGCGGCATCGGTGGTGTAGCCGGACTTGATCTTCTTAGTTTTGGGCAGTCCCAGTTCTTCGAACAGGACAGTCTGCAGCTGTTTGGGCGAGCCCAGGTTCACTTCATGGCCGATGGCCGCGAAGGCCTGCTCCTGGGCGGTTTCGATCACCTTCGTCAGGTCGGCGAGCTGCTCATCCATGCGCTCCTGGGAGACGAAGATGCCGGTCAGTTCCATCTGGGCGAGGACGCGCGCCACCGGAAGCTCCAAAGTGGTCAGGAGGGCATCGGCGTTGCGGTCCGCCAGCTCCTTTTCGAAGTGCTTGCTGAGGGCCTGCACGACGGCGGCATGCTGCACCAACGCTGCAGCCGCGGCCTGGTCCGTTTCACCGGACAGGTCCAGTTCCAGCTGTCCGGACTGGGCGGCCGCAGGTCCCAAGGCGATCTTGAGGTGAACTTGTGCGAGTTCTGCGAGATCGTAGCTGCGGCGGTCGGGCTGGATCAGGTAGCCGGAGATCGACGTGTCATCCACGACGCCTTCAAGGCCAAGGCCGCGGTTGTGCAGCGCCTTAAGCGCCGATTTGAACTCGTGCAGGACCTTGGCTTCTTCGGGGTCGCGGAGCCAGCGGGCCAGCACGTCCTCAGCCGCGGCATCCAGGCCGGTCAGCTCAATGTAGGCCGCGCCGTTGGTGCGGACGACTGCCAGCGCACTGGCATCGTCACCGATGCGGCCCGGGACAAGCTGGACGGCGACGGCGGACCGCACCCCGGAACCGGCGGCGAAAAAGGCCTCCAGTTCCTGGGCACCGGTGAGGGTGGCGAACTCCGGGGCATCGATGGTGTCCGGCGCTGCCCCGGCAGTGTCATCGCCGTAAAGGTCGAACAGCCTCGTACGAAGGGTCCGGAATTCAAGCTCCTCAAAGAGTTCCTCGATGGCCTGGCGATCGGGGCGCGGCTCATGGAGGTCTTCCAGGGTTATGGGCAGGTCCAGGTCGGTGAGCAACTGGTTCAGCCTGCGGTTGCGCTTGACGTTTTCCAGGTTCTCCTTGAGCGCTCCGCCCACCTTGCCCCCGATGGAATCAAGGTTTTCCAGGATTCCCTCAAGGCCTCCGTAGAGGTTGATCCATTTGGCCGCCGTCTTGGGGCCGACGCCGGGCACGCCCGGAAGGTTGTCCGCGGACTCCCCGACCAGCGCGGCGAGGTCCGAGTACAGGCCGGGCTTGACGAAGTACTTTTCCTCAATGGCTGCGGCGTCCATCTTGGGAATGTTGCTGACACCCTGCTTGGGGTAGAGCACAAAAACGTTGTCGTTGATCAGCTGGAAGGCATCCCGGTCGCCGGAAACCAGAAGTACTTCGAAACCGGCAGCGTCGGCCTGCGAAGCCAACGTCGCGAGGACATCGTCAGCCTCGTATCCGGGCATGGCGATGGTCTTGATGCCCCATGCCTCCATCACCCGGGCGATGAGGCCGATCTGCCCGGCGAACTCCGCGGGCGTGGCGTTGCGGCCGCCCTTGTATTCGCTGTACTCCGCCTTCCGGAAGGTCGTGTCGTCCGAGACGTCAAAGGCGACGGCAACGTGGGTCGGCTTTTGGTCCTTGATCAGGTTGATCAGCATGGACGTAAAACCGTGCACGGCGTTGGTGTGCTGACCACGGGCGGTCGAGAAATTCTCGGCAGGAAGGGCGTAGAAGGCCCGGAAAGCCATGGAGTGGCCGTCCAGGACCAGCAACCTGGGCCGGCCCTCCCCCGTGACGCTGCTGGAGGTCGTGGCAGTGGGGGCGGGTGCTGTAGCAATGGCAGCAGCCTGGGCCGTTGGAATCTGGTCCGGTTTGGTTGTTTCACTCACAGGTGCCAGCCTAGTTGGCATGATGGACAATTTCACGCCGAACAGCTTTGTGGACCAACTCAACGAGGCCGGAGTACCGGAAGAGTTCCACGATTGGCTTTCCGCGCACGGAGTGGGGACGCTCGTGGTGAAAATGGGAATCCGTTTCACCGAAATGAGCGCAGAACGCATGGTGGCTACCATGCCGGTCGAGGGAAACACGCAGGTGGCGGGCATCCTCCACGGCGGGGCCCACGTTGTGCTGGCCGAAACCCTGGGCTCTTTCGCAGCATCGTTGCACGCGGGAAGAGGACGCCACGCTGTGGGCATCGAAGTGGGTGCCACACATCACCGCTCCATAGCGACGGGTATCGTGACAGGCACCTGCACGGCAATCCACTTGGGTGGCACCCTGGCCACCCATGAGATTGTGATCACTGACGAGAAGGGCCGCAGGCTTTCAACCGCCCGCATCACCAACATGATCAGGGACAACCGCCACTGAAGTGCGGCCCCGGCTCCAAGCGGGCCCTAACGCGGACGCCGCGGCAGCCTGTAATGCAACTCTGCCGCGGCCCCGCCAAGGATCCTTGACGAGACCAACTCAAGCGGCGCCGTCGGGCCCTTGAGCGGCAGGAGCGGCTTTCCCGCGCCCAAAACGACCGGCACGACGGTGACGATGATGTCATCGAGCAGGCCGGCATCGGCGAACTGCGCCACGAGGTCCCCTCCACCGAGCAACCAGACATTCTTCGGGCCGGCGTCCTTCAGCAGGTCCGGGGCGAACTCCGTGACATCACCCCGGACGAAGGTGATGTCCGCGCCAGCGGGTGCGGAGTACTCGTGATGGGTAAAGACCCAGCATGGGATGTCGGGGTAGGGCCACGTGTCCGGTTGGTGGTCCATGAGCCACCTGTACGTGTCCCCACCCATGGCGATGCAGCCAACGCCGGCCATGAAGGACTCGATGCCCTCGTTCACGCCGTCAACGCTTTCGAACTGCAGGAGCCACCCAAGGTCATCATCGGGGGAAGCAATGAATCCGTCGATGGTGGCAGCTACGTAGTACTGGAAGGTCGGCATGCCCCCAGACTAGTCAGTCCGATGCGGGGTTCCCATACTCCACGCGGACGCTCCCGTTATCCGGCAGCACAACTACGCGGCCCCGCTCCAGCGACCATCCATCGTTCAACAGGAAGATCCGTCCGCCGCTGACAACCAGCAAGCGCAGCCCGGTGTACCGGTACAACGGGGCCGCGTCCGTCCCGGCCGCTTCTTCCTTGACGTTCGGCACCGTAACGGCCAACCGTTCTTTGCTGTACACGACGGCGGTGGGCAGCAGGTGCGCACGTTCCTGGTAGTCGACGGCGGCTCCCCGGCCCAGCGCCTGGGCGTAGTCGGACGTGCCCCAGAACAGAAGCAGCGTCACCAGGACGAACACCAACCACCCTTCGATCCCGCGGCGCCCGGCATACGCACCCGGCACGGTGGACCCGGCGGCCCGGCGTCGCACACCAAGTGCCCAAGACCCCACCACCAGTCCGGCCGCGATCAGAAAGGGCGCATAAAGGACACCCTGTTCCGGGCGTACCGTCACTGCTATCCACATCACGGCGGCAAGGGCGAAACCCAGAAGGAGAATCACGGTGGCGCCGAGCTTCACCAGCTTCCTATGCCGGGAAGACTCGAGGACGCGCGCCACAGCACGGTCGAGCATGAGCCAGAGCAGGCCGATGACAGCCAGCCAGGCCAGAGGCTGGAACAGGGACTGGATGCTCCTCAAGATGAAATCCTGGACGGTATAGCCGAAAAGGCTGACATCCAATCCCATGGCCTTGGCTTGGGCATCGGTGCGCGCCCACCCGAAGTAGACCAGCAAGGCCGTGACCACCGTCAACGGCGGACCGACCACTGAGAGCACCTCCAGGGTTCGCTTCCAGCGGGTGCTGCTGCCGTCGGGGGCCGGGGAGACCTCGCTCACGGTGACGCCGTGGATGAGGATGCAGGAGCCGACGTCGGTGCTTGGCTGGTTGGTGCCGGTTTCGTGCCCGTTGGGGTGCCGGTTCCTGCCGTACCGGAAGACGCTGCGGCGTCGTCGTAGAAGAAGGTGACTGCGCCGGCAACGTCCACTGTGTCCGTCACCGTGATCCTGATGGATGAGCGCCCATTGGCAGGCGGCATGCGCAAATACACGGTCCCGTAGTCGTTCCTGTCACCCACGAATTCGACGTCTGCGGGCACCCCGTCGAACAGGACCTCGCCAATGCGGACGTAATAGCCGTCGAGGCGGACAATGGTGCCGCCAGTACTGGGACCCCACGCCCGGGATGTTCCCGTCACCGGCCTGAGCTGTTCGTCCACTACGGTCAAACCTTGCAGTTGACGGGGGCATGCTTCACCAACTCCCGGTTCGACCTTGAGAGCGGTGTGGGGGCTGCTGCGGTGTTGGGCCACCATCATGGCCGACATGGCGGCAACCCTGAACTCCAGGCACTGGTTTTCCGGGATCCGGGGCGTGGCTGAAACAGCATTCGATGCTCTTTCCCAATCATCGGCCTTGCCGCTTAGTACAGCCCGGCAGACCGCGGCCCCCGCCAGCCACACGGCCTCATCCCCGGCGCCCTCCACGCTGCGGGCCAGCGCATCACACTGGAACTGCTGAAGCAGGAGATACCGCTGGCCGGATGTGGGGTCGTTGGGCCCTACCGGCCCAACTGGAATCCACCGAACCACCGGGGCGTTTTCCTGCGGGGCTCCCGGGCCGGCCGGACCAGCTGGCTGGACTGCGGTGGGGGCGCCGATGGTGGAGGTGTTCCTGCCCGGAGTGCCGGTTGTTTGCGAGCTGGCACCTGGTTGCGGGGACAGTCCTTCAGAAGAGGGCGGCAAGCACGCTGCAAGGGCCAGCACCAGGACCGGGAAGAGCGTCAGTCCGATGACGCGGCTTCGGGAAGGGCACATCATGACAGCCCCATATCTGCCGGATCACAACCACGCAGCCACACGCATGGCTACACAGCTGATTATTCTCCCGAATGTACGTTGCTGCCAGAGACAGTGCTACTTTCCGAAGTACGGAACAATCAGGTAAATGCCGAACAGCACGGCGACGCCGCAAAGGCCAAAGCAAACGTACGCCAGGGAGCGCACCAGGGCAGGTGACTTGTGCTGGATGTCGCCGGCTATCGCGGTGAGCCGGACTCCCAGGGAGTAGAGGACAACGAGCGTCACGGCGGCCACGAGGGTTACGCCGGCTACTTGCAGCAGTTCCAACCATTTCATCGCTGCACGTCCTTGCTCGGAGTGTTCTTTTGGGACTTCTTCTTCTTGCGGAACCGTACGGCGTGGCCGGCTTCTTCAACCTCGACGGCGTTGTGGTGGCCGACGTGGGATTTGCGGGAAACGACAAACATGAACAGGATTGCTGCGGTTCCGACGACGGCGGCGATGATCACACCCACGGTGCCGGCTCCCACGAGCAGGGCGGTCAGCGCACCAACGATCGCCGATGCCGGAAGGGTAAAGAGCCATCCCAGCGCAATCTTGCCGGCTGTGCCCCAGCGGACTGAGGTACCTTTCCGGCCAAGTCCGGAGCCGATCACCGAACCCGAGGCAACCTGGGTGGTCGAGAGGGCAAAGCCGAGGTGGGATGAAGCGAGGATGGCCGAGGCGGTGCTTGTTTCCGCGGAGAACCCCTGCGCAGGTTTGACCTCCGTCAGGCCCGATCCCATGGTGCGTATGATGCGCCAGCCGCCGGCGTAGGTACCGATGGCGATGGCGAAGGCACATGCTGCGATGACCCAGAACTGAGGGCCGCTGCCTGGGGCCTGGGTACCACCTGCGATGAGGACCAGGGTGATGATGCCCATGGTCTTCTGGGCGTCGTTGGTGCCGTGCGCCAGGGCCACGAGGCTGGAGGTGAAGATCTGGCCGGTCCGGAAACCACCACGCTTCTGGGTGAGTTTGTCACCGGTTTCCGGATCATGCCTGGAGGTAAGCGCATAGGCCAGCCGGGTACAGATGTACGCCACGCCACCGGCAATGAGCGGTGCAAAGACTGCGGGAAGGATGACCTTCTGCAGAACTGTTTCAAAGTTGATGGAGTGGAAACCGATACCCACTACCGCGGCGCCGATAAGGCCGCCGAAGAGTGCGTGCGAGGAACTCGATGGCAGGCCCTTGAGCCAGGTGATCATGTTCCACAGGACGGCGCCCATAAGGCCGGCAAAGATAATGTCCGGGGTGATGTGGATTCCGTCGGAACCTTCCCGGATGAGTCCGCCGGAAATGGTCTTGGCCACTTCCGTTGAGAGGAAGGCGCCCACGAGGTTGAGAACCGCAGCCAGGGCAACGGCCGTTTTGGGCTTGATCGCCCCCGTAGCGATAGGCGTGGCCATCGCATTGGCTGTGTCGTGAAAGCCGTTGGTGAAGTCAAAGAATAGGGCCAACGCTATTACCAGCGCGACCATGAAGGTGATATCCACCTGTTGCCCAATCTGCAGAGTCGACGTTCAGCAGTTCCACTTCCCCATACCTGCCATCCACAGCATAGTTCAGCAAGTGTTCAACTGACCCTGCTTGCGGGATTCACTCTGGCGGGCTTGAAACCTTAAGAATCCTACGTGCCATCCCCCGAGGGGCCAAACGAATGCGGTCCCGGATTCAGCCCAGGTAGCTGCGCACGGCCGCAAGTTCGGCGCGGCTCAACCCCTTGCGGGGATCCGGTGAGATGCACAGCACACGGCCCTGCTGGTATTCCGCCCATGAGCGGGCATCGGACTCCTGGCTGAGCTGGTCATCGACCCAGGCAAAGCGTTGGCTCCCGCTGGCCGCCAGATCCTTTTGCAGCGCCACCAGCTTCCACCATTCCGGCCCTTCATCCCAGCCTTGGCTGGACAATACAGGCCAGTTCTGGCCGTTCAGCCCGATGGCCGGGCACAGAAACTCCGGGGCCAGGCGCTCCCACGTCGTCAGCCAAACAAAGCGTGCGGCCGGATGTTCAGCCAGGGCGTTGAGTTCAGCAACGGCTTCGGGCGCGAAGGCCACCTCAAGGATGCCGGCGTCGGCGATGCTCCATTCACTGCCCCAGTCGGTGGTGCCCATCGGACTGAAGGGGTTCACCACGCCGTCGACGTCCAGATAGATGGACACCGGCGTCACGGTGCCCTCCACGGAATCCTCATGCGTCCCCTTCCCCAACGGTTGAAGCCAGCCTACGGGAACGCAGCCCCGCCGACCGTCAGGATCGGAAAATCAGATCCTTGACGTTCGTCATGCAGGTGATATTCTCGATGCATGGAAAAGCCCGCAGTCCATTCCTCACGCAATGTCCGTGACATCGAGGACACCGTTCGCACCGATTTCCGGCACGCCATGTCCTATGGCGGATACCTGGACCTTGACCGCCTGCTCAGTTCGCAGCACCCCTTGAGCAAGCCGGAACATCACGACGAACTGCTTTTCATCATCCAGCACCAGACCAGTGAGCTCTGGCTCAAGCTGGTGCTCCATGAGTTGCTGGAGGCCCGACGGCTTTTCGACGCCGACAACCTGGGCAAGGCGCTCAAATGCATCGCCCGCGTCAAAGCCATCCAACGCACCATGACCGAACAATGGTCGGTCCTGGGCACCCTGACACCCCGCGAGTATGCCCAGTTCCGCGGGTTCCTGGGCAGTTCATCGGGCTTCCAGTCGTATCAGTACCGCGGAGTCGAATTCCTGCTGGGGAACAAGAATCGGGGGATGCTGCGCGTTTTCGAAAGCGAACCCGAGGCCCACGCCTTGCTCAGCACCCTCCTGGAAGAACCGACGCTGTACGACGCTTTCCTGGCCGTGCTGGCCCGGGCAGGCTATGACATTCCCGCCGACATCCTCGAGCGGGACACCAGTGAACCCTGGACCTTCCGTGCGGACCTGGTCCCCGTCTTCCAGAAGATCTACGAGTCCGACGACACTCCGTGGGGGCTCTATGAGGCCTGCGAGGACCTCGTGGACATCGAGGACAACTTCCAGGCCTGGCGCTTCCGCCACCTTCGGACCGTCCAGCGCACCATCGGTTTCAAAGTGGGCACGGGCGGGTCATCCGGCGTCGACTTTCTCAAACGCGCCTTGGACCTGACCTTCTTCCCCGAGCTCTACGCCGTCCGTACCGAGATCGGCAACTAGCAGCCACTCCCACACTTCCGCAGGAGAAATGATGACCACCAAACAGCAGACCCAATGGCCGACGTCGGCAGAACTGGACGCCGCGGATCCACTCGCCGCCCAGCGTGAAGCCTTTTACGCGCCCGACGCCGACCAGCTCACCTCGTACTTGGACGGCAACTCCCTGGGCAGGCCGCTCAAGGTGACGTCCGCCAACCTCGCCTCATTCGTTCATGACGCCTGGGGCAGTCGCCTCATCCGTGGATGGGACGAACAGTGGATGGATGAACCTACGCGGGTGGGCGACCGCATCGGTGAGGTCACTCTGGGAGCTGCGCCAGGACAAGTCACGGTGGGCGACTCGACCTCCGTAATGCTGTACAAAATGATCCGGGCCGCAGTGGATGCCCAGCCCGGCCGGGACGAGATCATCATCGACCGGGACAACTTCCCGACAGACCGCTTCATCATCGAAGGCATCGCCAAGGAACGCGGAGCCACCATCAAGTGGATCGCGGCCAACCCCACCAGCGGCGTCCGCGCCGCTGACCTGGACGACCTGCTGGGTGAGCGGACCGCCGTCGTAGTGCTCAGCCACGTTGCCTACCGCTCGGGGTTCCTTGCCGACGCCGAGGTGATCACGGCCAAGGTGCACGAGGCCGGGGCGCTCATGCTGTGGGACCTGTGCCATTCCGTGGGGTCCGTACCCATGGAGCTGGACGCGTGGGGCGTGGACCTCGCCGTCGGCTGCACCTACAAGTACCTCAACGGCGGCCCGGGCTCCCCCGCCTTCGCGTACGTCAATGCGTCTGCGCAGGATCGCCTGCAGCAGCCCATCTGGGGCTGGATGGGGGCGGACAATCCTTTCGGGATGACGGCTGCATACCGCCCGGCCCAAGGCATCCGACGCTTCATCACGGGCACCCCACCGGTCCTGGCCATGCAGCCACTGAAGGACATGGTGGAACTGATCGCCTCCGTGGGAATGGACGCCGTACGGGACAAGTCGATCAAACTCACGGAGTACGCCATTGCACTCTCCGAAGAACTCCTGGTGCCGCTCGGTGCTGAGATTGTCAGTCCCCGTGATCCCTCCGAACGCGGCTCGCACATCACGGTTGACCACCCGCTCTTCGCCGACGTCACCGCAAGGCTCTGGAAGAAGGGCGTCATTCCCGATTTCCGGCCTCCGCACGGCCTGCGCATTGGCCTTTCACCGCTGAGCACCAGCTATGCCGAGGTGGAGCTGGGAGTTTCAGCCATCCGGGACGTCCTCACCGAACTCCTGTGAGCCGGAAGTGAGTGCCGTCCTCGATGACATGGACTCCCGGCCCGGGAGCACGCCGTCCTTGCTGCGAACAGTCATTGGGTTGTACTTGCGCGATGTCGGCGGCTGGATGTCCACCAAAGATGTCGTGGCGCTGATGGATGCCCTGGGGACATCGGCAACCGTGACGCGGACAGCCTTGGGCCGGCTGCGGAAAAAGGACGTACTGAGCCAGCAGAACCGGGAGGGAAGTCCAGGCTTCACCCTGACGCAAGGTGCTGCGGCCATGTTGGCCCGCGGTGACCGGCGGATCTACAACCCCAGGAGCATGTCCCCCTCCGACCCCTGGTGTTTGATCTCTTTTTCCATCCCGGAGACGGAGCGGGAAAAACGACACCAACTGCGGCGCAGGCTCCACTGGATCGGCTGCGGAACGGTCGCCGCCGGCTTGTGGATCTGCCCGGACTCCCTTCGGGTGGAAGTGGAAGAGATTCTTGCTGACCTCGAACTGCGTGACATGGTGACGATCTTTGTCGCAGGGACACCGCTTGTGGGTGGGAGCCTGCAGGAAGCCGCGTCCGCATGGTGGGACCTGGACGCCGTCGCCGAACTCCACAAGGACTTCATCCGCGAGCATGCCGGCGCAGTCCCGGATGCCGGCCAGGAAGTGGAACCGGGGGCAGCCGCGTTCGCGGCCTACGTCCAATGCATCGACAGATGGCGCATCATCCCGTACCTCGATCCCGGGCTGCCCTCAACCTTTCTCCCTGAGGACTGGCCCGGTTCCGAAGGCGCCCGGCTGTTTGGGCGGATTGTTGCCGCCTACAAGGAGCCCAGTGCCGAGTTCGTCCGACGCACGGTCCAAGGCGTTCGCGTCACCACGGGCCCATGAGAAGTGCAGGCCTTCAGCCGTCCGCCCTCACCCTTGATACGAAGCGGAACCTGTCCCCACGGAAGGTGCTGTGCGTCCATTCAACCGGCACGCCGTCGCTGTCTTTGGCCAGCCGATGCACCACCAGCAGCGGCGCCCCCATTTCAATGCCCAGCAGCTCAACGTCTCCTGGACCGGCCAAGGCCGTTTCGACAGTATCCTCCACCTCTGCGATGGATATCCCGTAAACGTCCTTGAGCGCGGCATACAGGGAGTCGGACTTGGCCAGGTTGGCCTTGAACCGGGGAAGCTTGCCCGGAAGCCAGGCAACTTCATGGGCCAGCGGCGCTCCATCGATCAACCGGATGCGTTCGAGCCGGGTCACGGTGTCTCCCTCACCCAACGCCAGGTGCGCGGCGACGTCCCGGCTTGCCTTGACGACCTCCAGCGCCAACAGCGTGGAGCCCGGGTTGAGGCCCTGGGTCCTCGCGTCATCGGAAAACGATGTTAATTGCCTGACGTGGGTCACTTTGGGAGGCGCCACGAATGTTCCGTGGCCCTGTATTCTGGCGAGCCTGCCCTCCGCGACAAGCTCACTGATGGCCATGCGGACAGTAGTGCGGGATGTGGCATAGCTCTGCGCGAGGGCCCGCTCCGTGGGGATGAGGGTGCCTGGCCGGAGCCCCGCCATGAGGGCGAGAATTCCGGTCTTGACGACGTAGTATTTGGGCGTCGCACGCTTGATGTCAGCAGGCATAGGGAAAACCTACCTGTAGACAAGGGGATTGGTCTATGCCAATGTTGCAGGGGGTCAATCGTGCACGTGGGCGCTGGCCCAAGCGAGCCGATCCGGGACGAAGGGACGTCACATGCAGCAGTCCGGCCATAACGGGGGCGCAGCAGCTGCTCCCGTCGTTCTGGGCCTCCACATCGGTGGATCCAAAACCCACGCCGTCCTCTCCGGGGCGGAAGACGATGCCGGGCTTGAGATCACCGAAGCGCGCGCGAACCTGTCTTCCGTAGGGCACCAGGGAGCCGATGCGGTTCTGCGACGGATTGCCGCAATCGTCGGCGGCGGCGTTGAAGCGGTATGTGCCGGGGCAGCCGGTGCGGACACCCCGGCGAGCCGTGCAGTTTTGTCGGCGCTTCTCGCAGAACACTTCCCCGGCGCCAGGATCGACGTCGTCCATGACACCCGGATCATCCTTGCCGCGGCGGGGCTTGAAGCAGGAGTGGTCCTGGTGGCGGGAACGGGCTCGGTTGCCTGGGGCAGGAACCGGGAAGGCCGCGAAGCCCGCAGCGGTGGTTACGGCTATCTGCTCGGCGATGAAGGCGGCGGATACTCAGTGGTTCGTGACGCCGTCCGCGAGGCGCTGCGCGAGTATTACGCCGGCCTTGAACCGGGGCCGCTGGTCCAATCCTTGATGGCAGCCACAGCCAGCGTCGACGCATTGCAGCTCATGGACTTCTTCTATGCCAAGCCCGAGCCGGACCATTGGGCCGGATTGGCTCCACTAGTCCTCGACATGGCCAACGACGGCGATCCGGCGGCCTTGCGGATTCAGGCCGAGGCAGCGCATTCCCTGGCGTCCCTGGCCCGGCAAGTGCTGGGCGAACTTGGCTTGGACCTCCCACTGGTGATGGCTGGGGCGTTACTGGTCAACCAGAGCCAGCTTGCTGCCGCAGTAGCCAGGAAAATGTCGTTGGAGGATCCCTCGCTGGTTCGGATCCTCTCCCAGTCCCCCGTCTTCGGGGCGGTCAAGCTCGCACGTCAACTGATCGGGCAGTGACGGTCCACAGGTGATCCCCGCCGGCAACGGGAGTAGTCTGGATCCATGCCTTCCATCCGCGGCGGCGGGTAAAAATGTCCAGGGCCAGGCAGCGGTGGCTGCCCGCGTTCTTGATCTGCCTTGCCATGGGCATGGCGGTATTGTTTGGTGCCGTGCAAGCGGGTGCAAGCAGTTCCCTGCCGCCCAAGACCGCGGACGAGGTCCTCGCAATGGTCGCTAACACCCATGTCCGCGCCCTAACCGGCACGGTGGAACAAAACGCTGAGCTGGGACTTCCGGATATTCCCACAACAGGTCCGGGCGTCGCTCCCGGCGCCGCGTCCACCCTGGAATTCCTGACGGGTTCGCACACAGCCCGCGTCTACCTTGATGCGCCCGCCAAAGCGCGCCTGCAGATCCTGGACCGGATGGCTGAGCGTGACCTCGTAGTGAACGGAAGCGATGCGTGGTTCTACAACTCCGCGGACAACAGCGCGACGCACCTGCGCGCTCCCTCGCCGTCGACGGGAACATCCAACTGGTCCTTGCCGCCTGCTGCTGCGCACCTGGAGATGCCAACACCGGCTTCCATGGCATCGCGCTTCCTCGCAGCCATTGACGCCAGCACCGAGGTCACGGTGGACAGTGCCTCAACAGTCGCTGACCGCAGCGCCTACCGCCTCCTGCTGAGCCCCCGCACTTCCGGTACCTTGGTGGATTCGGTGGCGATCGACGTCGATTCGGAAACAGGCATGCCGCTGGGCGTCGAGGTCAGGGCCAAAGGACAAGCTGAGCCTGCCTACTCCCTGGCCTTTACACAGGTGGAGTTGCGCGCCCCGGATGCTGCGATCTTCGAGTTCACGCCACCGCCGGGGGCGACAGTCACCGAGAAGGCGGTTCCCGCGGCGCCTGCGAAGTCCAACCCGCCGCCCTCTCCACAGGCCACCCATGGGCAGCATGGGGCAGCTGCCACCGGAGAGGGTTGGGATGCCGTGGTCTCCCTTCCAGCGGGTACCGCTCCTGCCGGACTCATGGCCGACCCACTCCTTTCCCAGGCACTTCAGCCGGTTCCCGGCGGCCACGCCGTGACGACATCCTTGGTCAGCGTGCTGATTCTCGACGACGGCCGCGTCTTCGCGGGCATGGTCCCGTTGGAGCGGCTCCAGTCGGCAGCCCTCCAAGCGGCAGCCCCAAACCAGTAAGGGCAACTGCCCAGTGACAGAAACCGCCCAGTGACAGAGGCCGCCGACGAGGAAAACCGCACGGAGGCCGGGACAGGGCTTGCCATCGAAACACGCGGCCTCGTGAAGCGCTTCGGGCACAGGGCTGCTGTCAATGGAATTGATCTGGCCGTACCCCGCGGAGCAGTCTTTGGCTTCCTCGGCCCGAACGGTTCAGGAAAGACCACCACCATCCGGGTGCTGTTGGGCCTTGCAACAGCCAACAGCGGAACCATCAGTGTCCTGGGGAGGCCGGTGCCCCAGTCTTTGGCTTCCGTGTTGCCCGACGTGGGCGCCTTGGTGGAAGGCCCTGGCTTCTATCCGTTCCTGACCGGCGCGGGAAACCTCATCCGCCTGGACTCAGCGGACCGCCATGCGCCGGGTTCAACCAGAAGGCAGCGGGTCCATGACGCCCTGGATCGAGTGGGCCTCGGCCACGCTGCCGGCAAGAAGGTCCGTGCCTACTCCTTAGGCATGAAGCAGCGCCTCGGCTTGGCCAACGCGCTCCTTCGGCCCCGTGAACTCCTTGTCCTTGACGAACCCACCAACGGTTTGGACCCCCAGGGCACCCGGGAAGTCCGCAGTCTCGTTCGTTCCCTCGCTGCAGGCGGGACCACGGTTTTCGTTTCCAGCCATCTCCTGGCCGAGGTCGAACAGATGTGCACCCACGCCGGCATCATGAGCGCCGGACGACTCGTGGCGCAGGGCCCGCTGGAGGAGCTGCGCTCCGCCGGTGAGCCGCGCGTCCTCCTTCAAACGCCCGACGTCGGCAAAGCCACGGGTGTTTTGTCGCGCCTGGGCCTTCTCACCGTGGACGCGACCGGGCAAGGCGGTTCGCTGCTGGAGACCCGGCCGCTGCGGGAGCAGACACACGGTGATTGGACGGTGGCGGGCACGGGACTCAACGGAGTGGCCCCGGAAGCGATAGTTGCCGCCCTTGTAGCTGAGGGCGTCCGGGTCCGCGGCTTTACCGTTGAGAACCCGAGCCTGGAAGAACGCTTTGTCTCCCTGACTGGAGAGGGGTTCGACGTTGCCGGCTGAAACCGTTGGTGCGCCGCCAACCCGCGCTGGCCGCGGAGCCGGGTGGGCGCTGCTCGCCTCGGAATTGAGGGTGCTTTTCCGCAGGCTCCGTACGTGGGCCATGCTGATCGCGTTGGCGGCAGTGCCTGTATTGATCGCGGTGGCGGTGAAGTTGTCGTCCCGGCCCGCAACACCGGGCCGCGGTCCACTCTTCCTGGACCGCATCACCCAGAACGGGCTGTTCGTGGCGGTCACCGCACTGGTGGTCTGCGTGCCCCTGTTCCTGCCGCTGACCATAGGGGTGGTGGCCGGAGACACCATCGCGGGGGAAGCGAACCTTGGCACCTTGAGGTACCTGCTCCTGGCCCCATCCGGCCGAGTCCGGCTTCTCCTGGTTAAATACGCCGGTGCCGTCGCTTTCTGTTGCGCCGCGACTGTGACCGTGGCAGCGTCCGGCGCCCTGGCCGGCGTCGTACTTTTTCCCGTGGGCCCCGTGACGCTCCTGTCGGGAGACACCATCAGCGTGGGCGAATCAGCCGTGAGATCGTTGCTGATCGCTGCCTACATCACTGTGTCCCTCTTGGGACTTTCGGCAATCGGGTTGCTGCTCTCCACGTTTACGGATGTGCCGGTCGGCGCCATGGCGGCAACCATCGTCCTGTCTGTCGTCTCCCAAGTGCTGGATAACCTTCCGCAACTGGATTGGCTGCACCCGTGGCTGTTCAGCCACCACTGGTTGGGATTCGCCGACCTGCTCAGGCAACCGATCGACTGGACGTCGTTCGCCGACAACGCGCTGCTGCAGTGTGGCTACGTGGTGGTCTGCGGCGCACTCGCTTATGCGAAATTCTCCAACAAGGACGTCTTGTCCTAGTGATGTCGTAGGCTCTTTCCATGGCCAGATTCTTTGATGTGCATCCGGAGGACCCCCAACCACGTGCCATCGGCCAGGTGGTTAACATGCTGCGGGACGGAGGCTTGATCGCCTACCCCACGGACTCCTGCTACGCCTTGGGCGCGCAAATCGGGAACAGGGAAGCGCTGGACCGCATACGAACCATCCGCCACCTGGACGACAAACACCATTTCACGCTTGTCTGCAAGGACTTCGCCCAGATGGGCCAGTTCGTCATGCTGGACAATGACATCTTCAGGAGCATCAAAGCTGTCACACCGGGCAGCTACACATTCATCCTTCCAGCCACGCGTGAGGTACCCAAGCGGCTGCTGCACCCCAAGAAGAAAACCGTGGGCGTCCGCATCCCGGATCACCGGGTGGTCCAAGCCCTCCTGGCGGAGCTGGGCGAGCCGTTGCTCTCCAGCACCCTCCTGCTCCCGGATGAGGAAGAGCCGCTGACGCAGGGTTGGGAAATCAAGGAGCGCCTGGACAACCAAGTGGACGCGGTCATTGATGCCGGAGACACGGGCTCAGAACCCACGACGGTCGTCGACTTCTCCAGTGGAGTGGCAGAAGTGGTGCGTCGCGGGACTGGCGATCCCTCCCGCTTCGAATAGGCACGGTCTACAGGGCCTGAGGGGCTACTCCTCAGGCTTGCGGGCCCGGCTTGGTTGAACGCGCATGGGCTCGCCGGGCATCTTGGGGAACTCCGGTGGGAAAGGCATCTCGCCCTGGCCATTTTTGACGTCACGGTCCCACCACGCGAGCAGGACATCGATGTCACCAGGGTTCTCGTGCATGACTGCCCACGGATCCCCGATCTTTTTCAAACGGTCAGGGACCGTGGTGATGGTGTACTTGGCGGGATCGGCGTTCTCCAACTCCTCCCAGGACAACGGGCACGACACTTGGGCTGTAGGCACGGCCCGTGGACTGTACGCCCCGGCAATGGTCCGGTCCCTGTTGGCCTGGTTGAAATCGACGAAGATCCTTGTTCCGCGTTCCTCTTTCCACCAAGCGGTGGTGACCTTGTCCGGCATGCGGCGTTCAAGTTCGCGCCCGGCAGCGATCACGGCGTGGCGGACATCAAGGAACTCATGCTTGGGACTTATGGGGGCGTAGACGTGCAGACCCCGGTTGCCGGAAGTCTTGATGAACGCGGTCAGTCCGGCCTCCTCCAGAACAGAACGAAGCTCCAGTGCTGCAGGAATGGCGTCGTCGAAGTCCGTTCCAGGCTGGGGATCCAGGTCGATCCGCAGTTGGTCGGGATTGTCGGGATCGTTGGCCCGTGAAGCCCACGGGTGGAACACCACTGTATTCATCTGTGCGGCCCACACCGCGGCTGCCGGTTCGTCAATGACCAGCTGTGGGTGGGCCCGCGCACTGGGGTAGGTCACCGTGACGGCACGGACGTAGTCGGGCGCTCCCTTGGGTGGGTTCTTCGAGAAGAACATGTCGCCGTCGATGTTTCCCGAATACCTCTGGAGGCTGACGGGACGGTTTCCGTTGGCCGTGACAAATGCCTCGCCGACATCGATCAGGTAGTTTGCGAGATCAAGCTTGGTCAGTCCCACCTTCGGCCACATCACCCTGCTGGGGCTCGAAATCCGGACCTCGCGGGGTCCGTTGGGACCGGGCACGGTAACAGTGGTTGCTTCACTCGCCATGGGCACAAGCTACCCCGGAATTGGCGCGTGCGTCAGCATCCGGGGCGAAATCACCGGGCGTTTCACCGCGGTCTCCTGTGTTTTCGTTCCTGTAGGCAATGATGGGTACATGTCCGCTAACGAAGAATTGCTGTCCATCGCTGTTGGCGAGACCACGGTTTCTGCCCTGTTCCTCCGGCCCGAAAACCCGTGGGCCACACTGGTTGTAGCCCACGGTGCGGGAGCCGGCATGGAACATCCGTTCCTGCAGGGTTTTGCTTCAGCCATGGCCGATGAAGGCGTAGCGACCCTTCGCTTCAACTTTCCCTACCGTGAAGCCGGGCGTCGGTTCCCGGACCGGCCGCCGCTTGCCGTCGCTACGTGGCGAGCCGTGATGGAGGCCGCAGCCGGACTGTCGGACGGCGGGCCGCTGTGGGCGGCAGGCAAATCCTTCGGTGGCCGCATGGCGTCCATGGCTGTGGCCGAAGGCATGCCGGCGCAGGGGCTTGTTTATCTGGGCTATCCGCTGCACGCCCCGGGCAAACCCGAGAAGCTCCGTGATGAGCATCTGTATGGAATCACAGAGCCGATGCTGTTCCTGCAGGGCACCCGGGATACCTTTGCCACCCCCGGGATCCTGGAGAAGGTAGTGGCTGGAATTGGTCCGACGGCGACTCTCCACTGGTGCGAAGGCGGCGACCATTCGTTCGCCGTCAAGGGAGTGAAGCGAAGCGCGGCGGAAACCGGGGCGTCCCTGGCACCTGAGGTGGCGGCGTTTATGAAGGCCAGCGGCTGAGGCTACTTCGGCAGGGGCTCGTGCCGAAGGTACGACCTCCTGAAATGTCCGGTGCCTGCTGTGAGGGCCCGTAGTTCGACGGCGTAGCGAAGCAGCTCCTGGTCGGGCACCTCGGCCAGGATCTCCGTGCCTTCGCCTTCAGCGGCGTTGGTGCCGTTTACCCGGCCCCTTCGGCCGGAGAGGTCGCTCATGACGGCCCCTACGTATTCCTCCGGAACACTGATGACCACTGATGACACCGGTTCAAGGAGCTGGATCTTCGCGGCAGCTGCGGCCTCCCGTAGCGCCAGGGCACCGGCGGCTTGGAAGGCAGCATCCGAGGAATCCACGCTGTGGGTCTTGCCTCCAAGCAACGTGACCTTGATGTCCACCACAGGGAACCCTGCTGAGACGCCTTTGACCATTTGCGCCCGCACCCCCTTTTCCACGGACGTGACAAATGTAGCCGGAATGGCACCGCCGACGATCCTGTCCGTGAACTCGAAGCCTTCGCCCCGCGCCAGCGGCTCCACCTCAATGTCGCAAATGGCGAATTGGCCATGGCCACCGGATTGCTTGACGTGCCGCCCGTGGCCTGTGGCCTTGCTGGCAAACGTCTCTCGCAGAGGAGTGATAATGTCCACCGTCTGCAGTTTGACGCCCTGGTTCCGCAGGCGGTCCAGGATCACCTCGGCATGCGCCTCCCCCATGCACCACAAGATGAGCTGATGGGTGTCCGGGTTGCGTTCGAGCCGGAGCGTTGGATCAGCAGCTGCGACTTTCCCTATGCTCTTGGCCAGGGCGTCCTCATCGCTGCGGGAGACACCCTCGACGGCGATCGGCATCAACGGTTCAGGCATGTTCCACGTCTCGATCAGGAGCGGAGCCTCGCGGTCCGAGACGGTATCGCCTGTCTCGGCGCTTGCCAGCTTGCTGATCGCGCAGATGTCGCCGGCGATGCACTGTGGAACGGCCTTGAGGCTCGAACCCACGGGCGAATAGAGATGCGTGATGCGTTCATCGGCGTCGTGGTCTTCGTGGCCCCGGTCGGCCAGCCCGCGGCCGCCGATATGGATGGATGAGTCCTCCCGCAGGGTTCCGGAGAATACCCGGACGAGGCACACCCTGCCAAGGAAAGGATCCACCGTGGTCCGCACGACTTCGCCGGCCAAGCGCCCGACCGGATCACACTCCAGGCGCTTCAGTGTCGAACCATCAAGGGTCATGGCGGCAGGCGGGATCCGTTCAAGGGGCGAGGGCAGGGCATCGGTCAGCAAGGACATCAACTCCGGCAGGCCGAGGCCCGTCTCGGCAGCTGTTGGCATAACCGGGAAGAAGCTGCCACGCGCCACGGCCTTTTCGAGGTCCGCCACGAGGTCGGTCAACGGCAGTTCTTCGCCGCCGAGGTACCGGTCCATCAGGGTTTCATCTTCACTTTCGGCGATGATGCCCTCCAACAGGGGCTCCCTCGCCTCTTCAACTTCGGAATCCGGGATGAGCCCGTGCGCAGGACCGTGGAGTACGCCGACGAGTCCGGCGTTTCCCGGCACAGGCAGATAGAGCGGCAGTACCGATGCCCCGAAGGCTTGCCGGCAACGCTCGACGGCGGCGCTGAAGTCGGCGCGGGGATGGTCCAGTTTGCTGACAACCACGACGCGGGGAAGGCGGATCTTTTCGCACTCGCCCCAGAGGGCCACGGCGGCGCCGTCGATCCCCTCCACTGCGGAGACAACAAAAAGGGCCGCGTCGGCGGCCCTCAATCCAGCTCGTAATTCGCCGGTGAAGTCGGTGTAACCCGGGGTGTCGATCAGATTGACCTTGGTATCGCCCACGAGGATGGGCGCCACTGACAGTGTCACCGACCGTTGTTGATGGACGGCGGAGGGATCGGAATCACTGACCGTGGTTCCGTCGCTGATGGATCCCATTCTGCTGATGGCTCCGGTTGCGGCGAGCAGTGCTTCCACCAGCATCGATTTGCCGGATCCCGAATGCCCGACCAAAGCGATATTGCGTATCTTCGCGGGGTCCTGGGCCATCAAGGCCGCGCCGTTCTCCCCGCGCCTGTTCTCGTTGGCGGGGCCAGACCCTTTTGCCGCTTCGCGCGTGCCCTTGGCAGACATGGGCGCCTCCTGGTGTCTCCCGGAGTGGAGTCCGAAAGCTCGGGGTTTCGGACCCGGACATCCGAATCGTTAACCAGATTGGACACCCTGGGGCGACCACTGGGCAAGGGCTTGCACCCGCTAAACGCTGAGCATCCCCCACAGCAACCACAGGGATGCCACGGCGCAGGCGGTGATGACAGCGGTGAATCCCGAGAGCCACACAAATGCGGGGACTCCAGTGGTGCGGCCGAGGATGTAGGCGTCGGAGGCCGCCAGGCGATTGCGACGCTTCGTGTGGACGCCTGCGAGTTTGAGGAGGTCACGGACAGCTCCCACGGACAGGGCTACTCCAAGGGCCAACACCACGTAATTGATGGCTGCTGGCGTGGCGAAGAGTAGCAGTGCCTGTGCGATGACGGCGCTGGCCACAGCAACCACTATCCCGGTGAAGTTTCGGAGGAAAACCAAGGACACCAGGAGAACCAGGGCACCCACCGACATGGCAGCACCCGAGCGCCCCGCACTGACTGCGGCAATCAGGCCGAATCCCACCACCGCCGGGGCCGGATAGCCCCAGAAGCCGGACCACGCGGCACCAAAAGAGCTTCGTCCGCTGCTGACCAGCCGCCCGGAGTGGTCAAGCCCAATGCGGAGTCCGTGGACGAACCTTCCCGTCATCAGCGCCGCGTAGGCGTGACCCAGTTCGTGGACAAACGTGACGTACAAACCGAACCATCGCCAGGTGGCGCGGGGAATGCTGAGGATCACTGCGCAGGCAAGGATGCCCAGCAGGACGGGCAAGGGGACCGCCGTGGTGTAACTCTGGGTGAAGCCGCGCACAACCGCGTCCCACCATGTTTGCAGCAGGTTCACTGCGCTGTGGTCCGAAGCGGGGAATCCGTGTTCCGGAGCCTGGAATGCAGGCCGGCGACAAGGATCTCCAAGCCGAGTTCGAAGGCAGCCTCGCCGCGCTCTTCGGCAGGCGCCGCATTGTCCAACGCGCTGCTAAGCGCCGGGAATCCCTGAGCGGGTGGCGCCCAGACGACATCGGGAGCGGCCAGGTCCAAGGCGAAGCCCAGCGCGAAACTGTCGATGGTGGAGATCGCGGACAGGACATCCCGGCCGCGGAAGCCGGCAGCTTGGAGGGCCACCGCAAGGCTTTCATAAAGGGCGAGGACCTGATGGTCCTGCACCGTCTGGAGTACCAGCAGGGGCGCAAGCCTCGGATGCCGCGCAAAGGCGTCCCGGTAGCTGCGCACAATGGTCCGGAGGGCAGCTTCCCAGTCCTGGTCGTCATTGAGCGTGTAGGGGCTCTCGGAGATGATGCGGCCACGCATGAGCTCAAGGATCTCTTCGCGTCCACTGACGTGGTTGTAGATGGACGATTGGCTGACGCCGATCCGCTTGGCCAGTTTGGGCAGGCTGAAGTCTCCTGCCTCATCCACCAGCTCCAGGGCGGCAGTGACGAGGGCGTCGACGGAAATCAGCGGGACCAGCGGGCGTGCCATACGGGGTTACTCCATTCACGGTTGATGTTACGACTCTAGCCAGAAGTTGGAGCCTAGGTATTGTGCCGCCGGTCACAAGGCCCTACGATAAACGAAAGCCTTTCGCTTATCCCTCCTTCTTCCCCTGAAAAACCTCCCCCACTCCCCCATAGGATCCCCATGTCTGATCTGGAAACCCGACCTCCGGCAGCCGAGGCCGGAAATGGGCTGAAACGGAACGCCATCGGCACCGGCGGCATCGCCTTCCTGGTGATTTCCGCAGCAGCCCCTTTGACCGTGATGGCCGGCGTGGCCCCGGTAGCCATCGGTATCGGGGGCATCGGCGCCCCCATGGGCTATGTCATCGCCGGTGCAGTGCTGCTGGTTTTTGCCATTGCCTTCATGGCGATGACCAAGCACGTCAAAGCCGCAGGCGGCTTCTACACCTACATCACGCTGGCCATGGGCAAGACAGTTGGTCTTGCCTCGGCAATCCTCGCGATCGTCTCGTACAACTGCCTGCAGATCGGCGTGTACGGGCTCTTCGCTGTCCAGACCCAAGCCATGCTCCAGACTCTTTTTGGCTTGGACGTTCCCTGGCCCGTGGTAGCACTGGCTGCCATTGCTGCCGTCTGGTTCCTTGGGTACCGCGGAATTGACGTCGGAGCCAAGGTCCTGGGCGTCCTGCTCATCGCTGAAACGGCAATCCTCGCCATCATGGGCGTGGGCATCCTCGCCCGTGGTGGCGCCGAGGGCATCAGCTTCGACTCCTTCTCCCCCGAGCATGCGTTCACGCCGGGCGTACTGGCCATCCTCGCCATCTGTTTCGCAGCGTTCATGGGCTTCGAATCAACGGTGCTCTACCGGCGGGAAGCACGCAACCCGGACACATCAGTCCCCCGGGCCACCTACATCGCAGTGGGATTCATGTCTGTTTTCTACGCCTTCATTGTGTGGACAGTCATCCAGGCGTACGGCAACGGAAATGTCGTAACTGCCGCCGGCGAACTTGCCGACGGAATGTTCTTCGCCACCATCAACCAGTACGTGGGCCCTTGGGCAGAAGTGGTCATGTACCTGCTGATCGTTACCAGCGTGTACGCCTCGCAACTGGCCTTCCATAACGCCATCAACCGTTACGTCTACATGCTCGCCAAGGACGGTATCCTTCCCGCGTTCCTGGGCAGGACCCACCCGAAGTACAAGTCCCCACACCGCGCAGGACAGATCCAGACCGTCCTGGCCGCCGTCGTCATCCTCATCTGTGCCATCGCCAACGCCGACCCGTACAAGCACCTGTTGATCTGGGTCAACACGCCTGGAATCGTGGGCATCGTGGCCCTGCAGGGGCTGGTGTCGGTAGCCGCCTTCATGTACCTTCGCCGGAATCCCGCCGCCGTGACCAACCGCCTGCTTGTTCCCGTCAGCATCGCCTCGGCCGTCCTGCTGTTCGGGGTGGTGGCGTTGATCGCCATCAACATCGAACTCCTCACTTTTGCAGATGCCCTTACCAACACGATCCTCCTGACCGTTACCCCAACCGTTTTCCTTGCGGGCCTGCTGGTCGCCCGCCGCCTTCGGATTGCCCGCCCCAACGACTTTGCCCGGATTGGAAGCTTTGAAACCCATGACTCCTGACCTCATCGTCCTCGCCGAAACCATCCACACCCTCGATGACCAGCACCGGCGTGGGCCCATCCAAGCCGTCGCAGTCACTGACGGAACCATCACCGCCGTCGGGAGCCGTGAGGACGCGCAAGGCTGGCGCGGTTCGGGAACCCGCGTGGTGGACCTGGGCAGCGCGACGTTGACCCCGGGTTTGGTGGATTGCCACATCCACCCGGTGTTCGGCCTGGACCTCACCGTGGGCGTCGACCTCTCCGGCGCTTCAACGCTTGATGACGTCCGCTCGCTTCTCCGCACACAGTCAGGGAACGACGACGACTGGTTGCGTGGGTGGGGTCTGAACCCTAACGCTTTCGGAGCGGTGCCCATGCACCGTAATGTGCTCGATGACGTCAGCGGCGGCAAACCGGCGCTGATCCGCTTGTTCGACGGCCATTCCGCGATCGCCAACAGCCGGGCGTTGGAGCTTGCAGGCGTGCAGGGCAGGCACGAATTCGAGCAGGCTTCGGAAGTGGTGTGTGACGCTGACGGAGTTCCTACCGGCTTGCTGCTTGAAGCCGCTGCCATGGAACTGGTTCAACGCCATATCCCCCAGGAGTCCTTCGAGCGGCGCAAGGCGAGGCTGGGCGTGCTCCTCCGGGACTTCGCCAGGTCCGGACTCACCGGTGGCCACATCATGGACCACAGCGAGGAATCCTCTGAACTCTTCCGGGCACTGGAGGCCGAGGGCGAGCTGCCCCTGCGGCTGCGCTCTGCGCCTTGGTGCATGCCCGGCACCAACGAAGACGATTGGAAAGAACTCGCGCGGAGCATCGGCACCGGCGGACGCCGCTGGTCCGTTGAGGCCATCAAGCTCTTCGTCGACGGAACGGTGGATAGCGGAACCGCCTGGCTCTACGAACCCGACCTCTATGGCGAATCCACCGCGCCTTTCTGGCCGCGGCCTGATGAGTACTCAGCAGCTGTCCACTATTTCGCGGCCCGTGGGATCCCGACGGCGACGCACGCGATCGGCGACGCCGGGGTAAGCCATGTCCTCGATGCCCTGGAGTCCCTCCGCGGCAGCGTGCCGGCAGATGTCCTTCGCCGGACCGTGCACAGGATCGAGCACCTTGAGACGGTGCCGGACGAACTCGTCGACCGCTTCAAGGGTTCGGGCGTCGTTGCGAGCATGCAACCGACACATTGCACCCACTACTCATTGGCAGATCACAGCGATAACTGGTCCACCCGGTTGGGTACCGAGCGTGCCAACCGTGCGTGGAGGTGCCGGGACGTCCGTGAAGCAGGGGTGGTTCTGGGTATTGGCTCGGATTGGCCGATTGCCCCGTTCCAGCCCTTGCCGATCATGGCAGACGCGCGTTTGCGGCGCCGTTCGGGACACCCCGGACAGGAACCGATTGCGCCCTCCCAGGCGCTGACAGCGCTCCAGGCGCTGGAGGGATACACCTCCCACGCAGCCAAAGCCGCAGGATTGTGGGAAGTCTCGGGGTCCATCACAGTAGGCAAGCGGGCTGACTTTACGGCCTTCGAACTGGACCCGCTCAGTGCAGCGCCGGATGACTTCGCTGCGAGCAGCGTGCTGGCAACATTCGTGGACGGGGAAATCCAGTTCCTCCTGGACCGGACGGCCTAGACGCTCACATCCGGTTCTTGGTCCTGGCCGTGGCAAGCGCGGTCCACGGGTCTTCGGGCCAGGGATGCTTGGGGTAGCGTCCACGCATCTCTGCCCGAACCTGGGAATAAGGCCCGGACCAAAATGACGTGAGATCGTCGGTCACGGCCAGCGGCCGTCCGGCTGGCGACAACAAGTGGAAAAGAACGGGCACCCTGCCATCGACCAGCCGCGGCGTGCTGTCCCAGCCAAAACATTCCTGAAGTTTCACCGCCACAACGGGCCGGCCGCCGTCGTCATCGACGTCCGGATAGTCAATGCGTACCAGGGAACCGCTGGGTACTTCGAGCCGTTCGGGCGCAAGCGCTTCCAGGCGCCCGGCTTCCGGCCAGGGAAGGAGGCGGCGCAGCGGTTCGGCAAGACTGATGGCTGACGCAGCAGTTCCAGCAGCCATCGCCTCCAGTTCCGGCGCCAGCCACTCCTCCAACCTGGCCAACAAACCAGCGTCGGTCACATCAGGCCAGGGATCGCCGAGCCCCCGGCGCAGCAAGGCCATGCGACGACGCAGCGCAACAGCGGTGGGCGACCAGCTGAGCATGGAGAGTCCGTTTTTCGCCAAGGCTTCGGCCACCGCCTGGCGTGCGGACGCGATGCCGGCCCGGACCGGTGTGGAGGAAAGCACGATGGCCCCGAGCCTGCGTTCCTGGCGAGCCGTCACGCGCCCGTTGTCAAAGGTTGCGTTGACCTGGCCGGTCAATAGTTGGGGGGCCGCAGCCTCTGCCAATTCCGCCGAGAGCGGCGCAGCAGAACGAATCACCGCTCCTGTGCCGGCAGCGTCGCGGCCTTGGGCGCGCGACACCTCGGCAACTGCCAACCAATCATGCCCGGACAGCGGACTTCCAGCCGGGAGCCCGGCCCGCGTACCCGAGCTCAGCAAGTAGCTGGCCGGGCCGTCACCGCGAACGCGTTTGGCGATACGGTCCGGGAACGCCAGCGCAACCACAAAGCCAGGCGCTTCGCCGGGCGTGATCCGGTGGCGTTCCTCAAGAGGCACGACGGCGGCCGCCTCCTGACTGGCGATTGACTCAAGCCGCTTCACGTCCTCAGCGAAGCGCCGGGCGGCGGGATCAGTTCCGGAACGCAGGGTCGACAGGAGTTTGGTGATATCCGCCCCGGGTGCCCGCTGGTCGCCGGCAACGAGTGCTACCGTTTCAGCCGCAGCCCGCCTGCCAACAGCTGCGGATCCATCGAGCAGGGCCCGGGCCAGACGGGGGTCTGCGGGGACGCGGGCCAACACTTTGCCCAAGGCGGTGGCGCTGCCATCGTCCGCGACGGCACCCAATTCCCTCAGCACTTCCATGGCGTCCGTCATGGCGCCAGCTGGCGGGGCGTCCGGCAAGGCAAGACCACGGCCTCCGGGCGCACCCCAACAAGCAAGTGCCAATGCAGCGCCCGTCAGGTCGGTGGCCAGGATTTCCGGGGTCTGGTGCGCAGGGGCCGCGGCGAGGGACCGTTGGTCATAGCACCGGACCACCACACCCGGTCCTTGGCGGGCCGCACGGCCGGCACGCTGGGCCGCTGAAGCTTGGGAGCACGATACAGTCACCAGGCCGGACATCCCGCGGGCGGCGTCGCGTCGCGGTTCGCGGGACAACCCCGAGTCGATGACCAGCCGGACACCCGGGACGGTCAGCGAGGACTCGGCCAGGGACGTGGAGACGATGATACGAGGTGCCCCTCCAGGCTCGCGTCCGGAAACTGCCCGGTCCTGCGCCGCCGGGCCCACCTGGCCGTGCAGCTCCAGAACCTCAACGTTCCCTGGAACCACTGAACACAGGCGGGAGGCGACGTCGGATACTTCACGGACACCGGGTAGGAAGACCAGGGCATCCACGTCAGGGTTGTCGGATAAGGCCGCCTCGTGCGCCGCCGCAGCGGTCCGGGCGACGTGATCCAGGAAAGAACGCGACACACCCCGGTCGTTCAAGCGTTGTTCGCGGGCGGGCTGCCACCGGACATCCAGGGGGTGCAGGGCGGAAGGGCAGTCGACGACGGGGGCCGGGCCGCCGTCGAGCGTGTTACCCAGCAAAGCGGCGAACCGCTGGGCGTCGAGCGTCGCGGACATGGCAACAAGCGTCAGGTCTCCGCGAAGCTCACGAACCTCCGCGAGAATGCCCACGAGAAGATCGGATTCGAGGCCCCTCTCGTGGACTTCGTCGAGGATCACTGCGTGGACGCCCTCCAGGCCTGGGTCATTGAGCAGCCGGCGAAGGAGAATCCCCGGAGTGACAAACTCGACCATCGTCTGGGCACCGGCCTTGTTCTCGCCCCGGACCGTGTACCCGACCCTGTCCCCGAGGGGGGTCCCGTCCAAGGACGCGAGGCGGCGCGCGGCAGAGCGGGCAGCCACTCGGCGCGGTTGGGTGACGATGACGCGGGGCTGACCGGACTGCCCCTGTTGGACGAGATTAGCCAGCAGCGGCGGTACGAAGGTGGTCTTGCCAGTACCGGGAGGGGCCTGCACGACCACCGCACCGCCGTCGCCCTGCTTCGTCAGTTGCGCCGCGAAGTCTTCGATGGAATGGGCGAAGACCAAGTCCCGGCCGATGGTGTCCAGTCTGAAAGTCACCACACCATTGTCCCTGTTCCGGGATGCGCGAAGTCCGGGGAAACGAAAAGGCCGCGCCCCTTGAAGGGCGCGGCCATTCTGGTTGTTGAGCCTTAGCCGATGGTTGAGGCGTCGATGACGAAACGATAGCGGACGTCCGAGGCCAGGACGCGCTCGTAGGCATCGTTTATCTTGCTGGCCGGGATGAGTTCGATCTCGGCACCCAGGCCGTGCTCGGCGCAGAAGTCCAGCATTTCCTGGGTTTCGCGGATGCCGCCGATCATGGAACCCGCAAAGCGACGGCGGCCACCGATCAAGGCGAAAGCGTTCACCGGCAGCGGTTCTGCAGGAGCGCCGACGTTGACCAGCGTTCCGTCGAGCGTCAGCAACTGAAGGTAAGCGCTGATGTCGATGGATGCGCTGACCGTGTTGATGATCAGGTCAAAAGTACCGGCCAGCCGTTCAAAGGTGGCAGGATCGCTGGTCGCGTAGTAGTGGTCCGCACCAAGCTTGAGGCCATCCTCCATCTTCTTCAGCGACTGCGAGAGGACGGTCACCTCCGCACCCATGGCGTGGGCGATCTTGACGCCCATGTGGCCCAGGCCGCCCAAACCTACGATGGCCACCTTCTTGCCCGGGCCCGCACCCCAGTGGTGCAGAGGGGAAAACGTCGTGATGCCGGCGCAGAGCAGAGGAGCGGCGACGTCGAGGTCCAACCCTTCCGGGATGGTCACTACGAAGTCTTCGTTCACCACCACGTTGCTGGAGTAGCCGCCCTGGGTGATGGTGCCGTCGCGGTCCACCGCACCATACGTTCCGACATTGCCCTTGAGGCAGTACTGTTCCTCGCCGGCCAGGCAGTTCTTGCACTCCTTGCAGGAGTTCACCATGCACCCGACGCCGACGCGGTCGCCGACCTTGTGCTTGGTGACCTCGGTGCCAACCTCCGTGACGATGCCAGCAATCTCATGGCCAGGGACCAGAGGGTACTGCTGGGGACCCCAGTCGCCGCGAACAGTGTGGATATCTGAATGGCAAATGCCGGCGAACTTGATGTCGATGTGGACGTCGTTCGGGCCAACCTCGCGTCGTTCAATGGTGGTCAGGGTCAGGTCGCCCGTGGCCGAGGGTGAAGCAAAAGCGGAAGCGGTAGGCATGTTTCTCCTGCGTGTTGGACTAAATCTGATATTTACATCTAACACTCTCTGGCTGGGCGTTAGGAGTTAACGCTGTTAGGGGTACTGGCAGGGACCCCCTTGGCACTCACAAAAGTGCGATTTTCCGCTCCAGAGCAGTCCGTTCGGCGGCGTTCGAACAAAGATCGAGTGCTGCCTTCAATGCCTCCACGGCCTCCGCGCGACGACCCAGCCTGGCCAGCAATTCGCCCCGTACCGTCGGCAGAAGATGCGATCCTGCCAGCTCGCCCCTGCCCGCCAGCGAATCCACGAGCTCCAGGCCGGCAGCTGGCCCGGAAGCCATAGCCAAAGCCACTGCACGGTTAAGCTCGACGACCGGTGACGGTGCCAGGGAACCCAATGCCTCATACAGAATGGCGATCCGCTCCCAATCCGTCTCCGCTGCCGTCCTTGCCACCGCATGGCATTCTGCAATGGAGGCCTGCAAGCCATAGGCACCCAGTCCCCGCCCAGCCGCGACCGCCGTCGAAAGTGCGGCGCGGCCGCGCCGTATCGCGGACTGGTCCCACCGCCGTCGGTCCTGGTCTTCAAGGAGGACAGGATTCCCGGCAGCGTCGACCCTGGCAGGAAACCGGGCGGCCGTCAATTCCATCAAGCCCAGCAGGCCGAAGACTTCCGGTTCAGGACTCAGCCGGACAAGGACGCGCACAAGCCGCCGGGCTTCGGCAGCAAGCTCCGTCCTCATCCAGGAATCCCCCGCTGAGGCAAATGACCCCTCAGTGAAGATGACGTAGAGCACCTGGAGCACGGATCCCAGCCGCTGGGGAATTTCATGGCACTCCGGAACGGTGAAAGGTATGTGGGCTGCTGCGAGGGTCTTCTTGGCACGCGTGATGCGGGCCTGGACGGTGGGAACAGGAACCAGGAAGGCCTTGGCTATTTCGTCGGTGCCCATGCCCCCTACAACCTTCAACGTCAGGGCAATGCGTGCTTCCTTGGACAGCACCGGATGGCACGAAATGAACATCAGCGCCAGGACGTCGTCATCGATCGCGTCAGGGTTGAACAGTGTGTCCGTGCCCGGTACCTCCTCGGAAAGACCGTGGGCCAGCAGCGCGTTCTTTTCGTCCTGGACCGACCTTCTCCGGAACGTATCGATGGCTCGGCGCTTACCAGCCGTCATCAGCCAGCCTGCAGGCTCGCGGGGAATGCCGTTGACGGACCATGACACGATCGCTTCCGCGAGTGCCTCCTGGGCAAGGTCCTCAGCAAGGGCGAAGTCACCGGTGTAGCGGGCAAGGGCGCCGACGACGCGGGCAGATTCACTGCGCCATACCGCTTCGACGGCGGCCCTTGCCTCGTTACTGCTCACGTCCGTCGCCGTTGCCTAAGCCAAGCGGCCAGATGCTCAGAGTTGTCCGGTCTGCTCACGCCAGGCGCGTTCCTTCTGAATCCACTCGTTGTCCTGCGGGAACTCATCGATGCTGGTGACGCGCCGGATCTCGGTCTTGGTTCCGGCCGTCATGGGCGCCCGTTTGGCCCATTCCACGGCTTCCTGCTTGGAGGCGACGTCGAGGATGTAGAAGCCGCCGAAGAGTTCCTTCGTCTCTCCGTAGGGGCCGTCCGTGACAACCGGGGTTTCACCCGTGAAGTCCACCACCACTGTTTCTTTGGCGTCGTCCAGGCCCTCGGCGGCGAGCAGCACCCCTGCCCGGATCAGTTCGTCGTTGAATTTGCCCATCGCTTCAAGGACGTCGTTGAAGTCGATGTTCTCAAACTTGGCGTAGGAATCGTCATCTGCCCGCATGATCAACATGTACTTTGCCATCTGGATCAATCTCCTGTGTCGTGGAAAGCCGCCCTTCGACCTTCTCACCCATAGGTCGAACAGTGCGAGGACAAATCGACAACGCGTTCGAAAAACTTTTTCACGGCAACGCAAAGGATCCCTTGGATGCTTCCAAGGGATCCTTTATGCCCGCCCACAGAGGGGTCAGAGTCGGCTAGCGGCCGCCGCCTCCAATGACGCCGGCTTCAACGGCCTTGGTCACGGCATCAGCCTCTGCCTGGGTGAGTTTTCCGTCCGTTACGGCCTTGTCGAGCCGGGTCTTGAGTGCGGCGGCACGTTCAGCCTGACCCTCGGAGCGGATTTCCTGCAAAGCGGTGGTGACCTTGGCTTCGTCAACACCCAGTGCTGATGCGAGCGACTTGGCCAATGCAGCCTCGTGTGCCGATGGGTCCGGCTTGGTGCCCTCGGTTCCTTCGGTCGGCGGCGTGGTCGGCTTGTTGGCTTCACGGAAGGCCTTCAGGGCGTCAGAGACCTTGGTCTCGTCGACGCCGAGCTTGGTCGCGAGTTCCTGAGCGATCTTTCCACCGTCGCGCCCGTGCCCGTGACCGCCCGGCTTTCCGGCGTGGTCTGAGGGCGTGGTGGCATCGGCAGAGGATGTGGCGCTCGGTGTTGGCGTTGTGGCCGCTGTAGCCATGCTGGTCACACCCAGTCCGGCGCCCAAGGCCAGCGCTCCGGCTGCGACGCCCAGGGTGATTCTCTTGGTTCTCGACATGTACCTCTCCTCGATCCGTTGCTACGGGTGTTGTCTGCGGGACGGCCCAGTGCACCGTCCTCTTAACACGATGGGGGTCCAACCCCAGACCTTGCTGTCCGAAAGCTATGATCAACCTGTGAATCCCACGGTGCCCTTCGGCTGAGTCAGCCGATACGGTCCAAAGCGTCCAGGAGCCTGGTGACAGAGCCGCCAAGGTTCCATTCGGTGGCCAACCGTTCCAGTTCGGAACGCGCTTCCCCGCTAACGGGACCCAAGCTGGCGCCTGCCTCCTCGAGGGTGGGCACCTCCAGGTCACGGACGACATTGACGACGACGGGCGCCACCTTAAGGTAGTCGGCTGCCGCTGAGAGTTTGGCGCGGATTGAAGCCGACAGGCCGCCGTCGGGATCTTCTGCCGCCTCCAGCAGCCCCTCCAGCGAGCCGTGCTCCCCAAGCAGGGCGGCCGCCGTCTTTTCACCGATACCAGCCACCCCGGGAAGCCCATCCGAGGCGTCTCCGCGGAGGGTGGCGAAGTCCGCGTACTGCTGGGGCAGGACCCTGTATTTGCCAACAACGACGACGTCGGTGACCACTTCGAGATTCTTCATTCCCCGCGCCGTGTAGATCACCCTGACATCACGCTGATCATCCACGAGCTGGAAGAGATCACGGTCGCCTGTCACGACGTCGGTGGGCATCGTGGCAAGACTGGCGTACGTGCCCGCCACGTCATCAGCTTCATGTTCGTCCGCGCCCACCACGGCTATCCCTGCCAGATCCAGGACTTTGCGGATCAGGGGGATTTGCGCCTCGAGCGGGTCGGGGACCTCTTCGACGTCGGGACCGTTCGGCACGATCTCCGCAACGCGATGCGCCTTGTAGCCGGGGATCAGGTCGACACGCCACTGCGGGCGCCAGTCGTTGTCCCAGCAGGCCACAAGGTGCGTGGCCTCATAGTCGGTCACGAGGCGGGCGATCATGTCCATCAAGCCACGTACGGCGTTTACGGGAGTCCCATCGGCGCGCTTGATGGAATCGGGTACACCGTAGAAGGCGCGGAAGTACAGGGAGGCAGTATCGAGGAGCATCAGTCGCGGCATACCTGATCCTGACATGCGATGGATCAAATGCGCAGGAACCACGGGCGATTCGGGGAGAAGCTACCGGGACGGCTTGAACCGGACTGTGAGCCGCATTACGATGTAACGAGCGATAATAGAACATGGTGTTCAATTATCGAACATGATGGTTTCAACAGCCCACAAAGAAGTGAGGAAAGCCCGTGCAGTTCCACCACCACGGTTATGTTTCAGGTGACCCGCGAATAGAGCCGGCAGCCGGCGTTGGTATTGACCGCCCGGAGGCTCTGCCGGACGAGGTCGATGTCCTGATCGTGGGCAGCGGTCCTGCGGGGATGCTGACAGCGGCGCAGCTGGCCCAGTTCCCTGACATCACCACCCGGATCATTGAGCGTCGGCCCGGCCGGTTGGCCATCGGGCAGGCCGACGGGATCCAGGCCAGGAGCGTGGAGACGTTCCAGGCCTTCGGTTTTGCCGAGCGGATTATTGCGGAGGCATACCGGATCACGGAGATGGCGTTTTGGAAGCCGGACCCGGCGGACCACTCCAAGATTGTCCGGGCCGCCCGCGCCGTGGATGACCCTGCGGGTATCAGCGAATTCCCCCACCTGATCGTGAACCAGGCCCGCGTGCTGGACTACTTTGCGGAGTTCGCGGCGAACTCCCCGGCCCGGATCAAGCCGGACTACGGCTACGAGTTCGTGGGCTTGAAGGTCACGGGCGAGGGCGAGTACCCGGTTGAGGTGACCCTCCTTCACACGGCCGGCCCCCTTGAAGGGCAGCAGCAGGTGGTCCGCGCCAAGTACGTCGTCGGCGCCGATGGCGCCCGCAGCAAGGTCCGCGAGTCCATTGGCTGCCATCTGGCCGGGGACCAGGCCAACCATGCGTGGGGCGTCATGGACGTGCTGGCGGTGACGGACTTCCCGGACATCCGCACCAAGTGCGCCATCCAGTCCGGCTCCGGCGGCAGCATCCTCCTGATTCCCCGCGAGGGCGGACACCTGTTCCGGATGTACGTGGACCTGGGTGAGGTCGCTGCAGATGACCACGGCGCGGTCCGCAAGACCACCATCGAGCAGATCATCGCCAAGGCCAACGACATCCTCCACCCCTACACCTTGGATGTGCGCAACGTGGCATGGCACAGCGTGTACGAAGTCGGGCACCGGCTTACGGACAGGTTCGACGACGTCCTGCCGGACGAACGCGGCACGCGCACCCCGCGGGTGTTCATTACCGGCGACGCCTGCCACACCCACTCGGCCAAGGCCGGGCAGGGCATGAACGTCTCCATGCAGGACGGGTTCAACATCGGCTGGAAACTCGGCCACGTCCTCGACGGCCGGTCCCCGGAATCGCTGCTGGACACCTACTCCGCCGAACGCCAAGTGGTGGCCAAGAACCTGATCGACTTCGACAAGGAATGGTCCACCCTCATGGCCAAGAAGCCCGAGGAATTCAAGGACCCCACCGAGCTGGAAACCTTCTACACCAGCACCGCGGAGTTCCCCGCCGGGTTCATGACCCAGTACGCCCCCTCCATGGTCGTCGCCGAAGCCAAGCACCAGAAACTCGCCACCGGCTTCCCCGTAGGCAAACGCTTCAAGTCAGCACCAGTGCAGCGGGTCTGTGACACCAACCCCATGCACCTGGGCCACCACGCCAAAGCCGACGGACGCTGGCGCATCTACGTCTTCGCCGACGCCAACCCCGCAGGCGCCCCCGGTGCCGTCGCGGACCTGGCCCAGTGGCTCGAAACAGCACCCGACTCGCCATTGGCGGCAACGCCGTCGAACCTTGACCGCGACGCCTGGTTCGACATCAAAGTGATCTACCAGCAAGACCACACTGGCGTGGACATCAACGCCGTCCCCGCGGTCTTCAAACCCACCGTCGGCACCTTCAAACTCACCTACCTCGAAAAAGTCTTCGGCACCGACCCCGGCAACGACATCTTCGAGGCCCGCGGCCTCAGTCGCGACGGCGTCATCGTCGTGGTCCGCCCGGACCAGTACGTCGCCAACGTTCTGCCCTTGACAGCAACGACAGAACTCGGCGAATTTTTCGCGCGCCTGCACTCAACGGCGCGGCCGGAAGCCACACCAGCGCAGGCAAGCCTGGTGAGTCACCTAGCGTGAGTTCCTGCTACATGCCGGGGAGCCCTTGAGGGTTCCCCGGCATGTGGCGTTTAAAGCAGACTTGCCCGCAGTTCGCGACGGGCCAAGGTTTTACGTGGATGTAACGCAGGCCACTGGTGGCAAACCGGATTGCAGAGTAAGTTAATTGCAATCCGAATTGCAAAGTGATGCGCGTTACAAGGAGTTGGAGACTGTGCCAAACAAGCACGATGAGGCAGTTGCACGGGACTCCGTGGACCACGCCTGGCTGGGAGACGCACTCCCCGATGTTGCCTTGTCCAAGTCCCAAGCACGGGTGGTGGAGGTTATAGCCCGCAATCCGCAGCTTTCGTCATACGCAGACATCGCCGAGATCGCCCAACGCTCGGATGTCAACAACTCCACCGTGGTCCGCACCGCCCAGCGCTTGGGCTACCGCGGTTGGCCCGACCTCCAACGCGAGCTTCGCTCCCGGTATCTGGTGATGATCTCCACCGAGGACACCCTCCTTGAGCACGGCGAGCACCGAAGCCCCCTTCACGACGCCCTGAACCATGACATCGAAAATCTACGACTCACGCTGGACTCAAACTCTGCCGAGGACGTTGAAGCTGCCATCGCATCCCTGGCTTCGGCCAGGTCCATCATCACCGTCGGCGTCGGATCCTTCGCCGGGCCGGCAAGCGTCATGGCGCACCTCGGATCCACCATGGGATACCCCATCGCGCTGGAAAACCGTGGCGGTGTCCACTTGGCGTCGGCAGCCAACAGTCTCGGCCCCGGCGATGTCCTGGTGGTCGTCAACATGTGGCGGTCAGTCCAGCAGATCATTGTCACCGCCGAAGCCGCCAAACAGTCCGGTGCCACCGTCATCGCCATCAGCGATATGCGGCGTGGACGACTTGCAGCAGCCGCAGACCATTTGCTGATCGTCGCATCGGAAGGAATCTCCTTCTTCCAATCCGTGACGGCGGCCAATTCGATGGTTTACGGCCTGCTCGCAGGCATGGAAGCGGCTCATCCCGATCGTAGCCGGGCGGCCATCCGGCGCACCCAACAACTGTGGAAAGACCTGGATATCTACCTGGACTGACACCCACCTTTCCAGCCACGTCCTTTTCCGCAATATCCCTACCTAGGAGTACTTATGAGCAACAACCGCCGGATAGCCGTTATCGGCCTCGGATCCATGGGTGGTGCAATGGCGTCAACCCTGCACAGCGCGGGCTGGGACGTTACAGGCTTCGACCCTTCGGACGCTGCGCGAAACAATGCCGCCGGAGCAGGAATCTCCACGACGGCAGAACTCCAGGATCTCGCAGGCACTCCGTACGTCGTCCTGTCGCTGCCTTCAGCCAAAATCGTCGAGGCAACAGTGCCGGTGTTGCTTTCTGCAGCCGGCACCATCGCTATTGTTGACACCACCACTTCCGAGCCAGGCACCAGCACATCCATGGCAAGCCTGGCAGATTCGCGCGGGACCGGTTTTGTGGATGCACCTGTCTCAGGGGGACGGGAGGGCGCAGCAACCGGAACACTCAGTGCATTCGTTGGAGCAACGGACACTGCCCTGGCCGCTGCGCAGCCGGTCCTCGAGGCACTCACCGGCGGCAAATACGCCCATATCGGCGGCCCCGGCAGCGGCAACGTCGTCAAACTCCTGAACAACGTGCTCGCCGCAGCCAACCTGGTTTCCGTGGGTGAGGCCCTGGGCGTGGCAAAGGCCTACGGAATCGACCCGGCCGTGGCCACCGCCAGCATCAGCAACGCCTCCGGAGGCAGCAAGGTCTCCGCCGCAATGTACCCGGGCTGGGTGCTGTCCGGCAGCCACGATTCCGGCTTTTCCCTTGGCCTGATGGCACGGGATGCTTCCCTCGCCGTCGACATCGCGCGCCAGATCGGCGAGCAACCAGAGCTCCTGGTGGCCGTGGCCCGCCAGTGGCAGGAAGCATTGTCGGCCCTGGGGCCTGCCGCTGACTTTACCGAGATCGCCAGGATGGTCGCGCCCGCTGTGACTCCAGCCGGCGCCCCCACATCAACGCACGTTGCGTAATTGAGCAACAGAAGGACAACAACAACATGAGCATCACAACAGCCCCGCAGGCATCCTCCACAAAGACAGCCCGTGCCGTCCTTGACGCGGCCTTCCCAGCGGGCATCGGCGCCTTCGTCGATGGAAGAGTACTCCCCGGCTCTGGCAGTACCGTCACCCTGACCTCGGCGGCTACGGGCGAAGCCTTCGCCACGTACGCCGACCCCGGCACGGAAGGTGCCGAAGCCATCCTTGAAAGCTCCGTGCGTGGCGCCGCTGCGTGGGGTTCGCTGAACGGCTTCGAACGCGCCGCCATCCTCCGCAACGTCAGCACGGTGGTGGAAGCTCACACGGAAGAACTGGCAATCCTCGAATCCGCCACCACTGGCAAGCCCATCCGCGACGCCCGGGTGGAAGCAGCCAAGGTGGCTGAAATGTTCGGTTATTACGCAGGCTGGGCGGACAAACTCACGGGCCAGACCATCCCCGTACCCGGACCATGGCACACCTATACAGAGCGGGTCCCGTGGGGCGTGGTTGTGGCGATTACCCCGTGGAATGCCCCGTTGTTCACAGCTGGTTGGAACTCGGCGGCACCACTCGCGGCGGGCAACGCCGTCATTATCAAACCCAGTGAGTTCACACCGGCCACGACACTTCGGCTCGCCCAGCTGGCGCACGAGGCCGGTCTCCCCGACGGTGTCTTCAACGTGGCAACGGGCCTGGGGCAAACGGTTGGAGCCGCGCTGACCTCCGATCGCCGCGTTGGAAAAGTCAGCTTCATCGGCTCGGTGCCCACCGGACGACGCGTAGCTGTCGCAGCCGCCCAGGCAGGAATACCCGCGCTCCTTGAGCTCGGTGGCAAGAGCGCCAACATCGTCTTTGCCGATGCCGATCTGGAGAGGGCGGCAGACGGAGCGATATCTGCCATCTTCTCTGGGGCGGGGCAGTCCTGTGTAGCAGGCTCGCGCCTCCTCGTTGAACGAAGCGTGCACGCCCATTTCGTTGACTTGGTTGCCGAACGGGCTTCCTGGCTGCGGGTCGGGGACCCCCTGGACGGCGCCACCGAGGTGGGCCCGATCATCACTGCTCCGCAGTTTGCCACCGTGACGGCGCTGATCGAGGCAGGAATGGACGACGGCGGCCGCCGGCTAACAGGCGGAGCGTTGCCTGAGGCCCTGGCAGGCTCGCCGCTTGCCGGCGGTCACTGGGTCATGCCGACGTTGCTGGATGGTGTCACGCCAACGAACCGATTGGAGACGACGGAGGTCTTTGGCCCAGTGGTAGGTGCTGACGCGTTCGATAGCGAAGCCGAAGCGATCGCCCGAGCCAACAACACCAGTTTCGGATTGGCTGGGGCAGTGTGGACCTCGGACGTCTCAAGGGCCCACCATGTTGCCCGCGAGGTCAAGGCGGGAACGTTCTGGATAAATGCGTACAAAACCATCCACGTGGCTGTTCCCTTTGGCGGCTTCGGCGATTCCGGACATGGCCGCTCCTCAGGCCCGGGCGTTCTGGACGAGTACACCCAAACAAAGGCGGTTTGGGTGCCCACCAGGGCGGCAGGCTCGCCCTTCCCGTCGCTGTCCTACTAAGAGGAAGAATCATGGAAATCACCAACCCAACGTCCTCCCCTGACGTGCTGCGGCAGGCACTGAAGGACGGCGTCGCAGCCTGGCAACCCAGGGTACAGTCCCTTTCAGAGAACCTGCACGCCCATCCGGAAGTCTCCTTCGAAGAAGTCAGGGCTGCCGGGGCCATTACTTCCCTCTTGTCGGAGGGCGGCTTTGACGTCGCCCTCGGCACGGCCGACTTGGCAACGGCGTTTACCGCGAGTGCGGGGACGGGTGAACTCACGGTCGCCCTGTGCGTTGAATACGACGCGCTGCCGTCGGTAGGGCACGCGTGCGGACACAATCTCATAGCTGGCGCCTCCGTGGCTGCTGCGCTGGCTCTGCTCCCCCATGTGGACGAGCTGGGCATTACGTTGAAGGCGATCGGGACTCCCGCCGAGGAGCATGGCGGCGGCAAGGTACTGATGCTCGAGCGGGGTGCCTTTGACGGTGTTGGGCTGGCGTTGATGGTCCATCCCGTTCAGGACGGCGTGACGTACAACCCCGCTGGTACCACTGCCCAGGCTGTGGGCCGCTATGAGGCCGTCTTTACCGGCAAGGCGGCCCACGCAGCCGCTGCCCCGCACTTGGGGGTCAATGCCGGGGACGCCGCCGTACTGAGCCAGGTCGCCATTGGACTGCTTCGCCAACAGATTCCGGGAGACCACCGCGTTGCCTGTTACGTTGCGGAGGCCGGCCACGTCACCAACATCATTCCCGATCACGCGGTGGTTCCGTTCGAATGCCGTGCTTTTACGCTCCCTGAGTACGAGGCCTTGCTCGAAAGGGTCAAGCACTGCTTTGAGGGCGCGGCTCTTGCCACAGGAACCACCCTCCGGATCACGGCTGCGGAGCCGCTTTATGAGCCGCTGATCCAAGACGGCGAACTCGCTGCACATTGGACCGAAGCCATGCGAGCCTTCGGCAAGGACACTTCGCCGGCTGCGGGCATGGGTGGTGGCTCAACGGACATGGGCAACATTTCCCAGGTCATCCCTTCCCTGCATCCGTGGTTGAGCATTCCCGGCGCCAATGTACCCATCCATTCGCACGGCTTCGCAGCTGTTGCAAACACTCCCGAGGCATACGCCTTGATGTTCGAGGCAGCGGCTGCGCTTGCCTGGACAGTGGCGGGTGCTGCAAACAATCCCCAGCAAAGAGAACGCTTCATCAAGGCCGCCTACCGCCGTGAAGCCCTTACCCAGGAAGCAACATCATGAGCACCAGCACTGAAACCGCGCGGAGGGACGTAGCCGGAACACGGCTTACGCTTCCGATTGCCGCGCTGGCGTTTGTCATCGCCCTTGCAGTCCAGTTCATCGGCCAGGCCAAAATTGATCTTGGCATTGGTGCGATCATCATCTTCCCCATGGTCTGGGGCTTGATTCTCGGACTGCTTGTCTCCATCCAGAAGTTCAAGCCGCTGGGCTTGGACCTCCAGCGCGTGGCGGCCGCCTTGGTCGGCGTCGCCGTTCTGTTGCTCGTTGCCAGGCTCGCCTTCAACATCGGACCGAGCCTGCCGAGCCTCCTTAAGGCCGGTCCCGCGTTGCTTCTGCAAGAGGTCGGCCACCTGTTGGGAACCATTGTGTTGGCACTGCCGCTGGCTGTCCTGCTGCGAATGGGCAAGGCCACCGTGGGCGCCACGTTCTCCCTCGACCGCGAACCGTCGTTTGCGATGGTTTCCGAAAAGTACGGTCCGGATTCCGATCAGTACCGCGGTGTGCTGGCGATGTACGTTTTCGGCACGCTTTTCGGCGCCGTCTTCATCACACTGCTGACGTCCTTGGTGGCCAACTGGAAGATCTTCGATCCCCTGGCTTTGGCAATGGGCGCGGGCGTGGGGTCGGGCTCCATGATGGCAGCCTCGGCAGCCAGCATCATCGCGGCTTACCCGGGAGACCAGGAAGCCATCCTCGGCATGGCTGCAGTCTCCAATCTCATCACCACCATCCTGGGCGTCTACGTTGGGATCTACAGCGCCTTGCCCGTGGCCGACAGGTTCTATAAATTCCTCACCCGCAACAAGGAACCGCAGAGAGTTGCCGCCGGCGCCGCACCCGTGACACGCAGCACTGCTGAGCTCGAGAGGGACGAACTCCAGGCAGAAGAAAACCGACGTTTCAGGGAAGAGGTGGCAAAGTCCTCGGCTGCGATGAAGCTGCCGCTTTGGCTTTCCTTGTCCGTCCTCACGGTATTGGGGATTGGCACTGCTGCCGTGGCCGCGAAGAGCCTGAGCCTGTCGATTGTTGCCGGCTACGGCATCATGCTGGCCCTGGTTCTCGTGAGTATCTTCCTGGCGAAAATCACCAAGAAGATCTCTGCCATCGTTTTCATCACCACCATCGGCGCCTACATCTCCAGCCCATGGTTCTTCGGTTCAGGCGTCTTGAACGAGGCCGTCAAGACCGTTGACTTCCTGTCCATCGCCACGGTCATGCTGACACTGGCAGGACTTTCTCTCGGCAAGGACATCCCCCTCCTGCGCAATATTGGGTGGAAGATCGTCCCGGTTGGCCTTGTCGCGATCACCGCATCCTTCCTGCTGTCGACGGTCATCGCGGAGTTTGCCTTGGGACTCTGGCACTAGCAAGCCCTTGATTGGTTCCGGCCCGGATACCCGCACATGGGGGTATCCGGGCCTTGTCTTTTCCTGACCCGCAGTTCAGAATCCCGGCGGAGCATTCGAGGCGGACCATGGCCCGCAGGGAGCCTGCGCAAAAGTGTCGGAGCCGTCAGGCAGAATGAACATCATGGGGCGTTGGAGCGAAGAGAGAGTCATCAGTGCCGCTCCTGACGCATCATCACTGGCTGCTGCGCGCAAGCTCGCGCACCCCGGGCCGTGGTCGGAGTCGGGCAGCAGTGATGTTTTGGTGTGGGGCAAATGCCAGGGCAGCGGCAAAACGCCCTATCAGGTGAGCGTTGACGTTGTTGCCCCTGCCTACCGGTGTTCATGCCCGAGCCGTAAATTCCCCTGCAAGCACGCCTTGGCGCTGCTTCTGCTGTGGGCCCGCGGCGAGGCAGCCGGGCCCGCAACCGACACCGCCGATTTTGCCCAGGAGTGGGCAGCGCAACGGGCCGACAGGGCATCAGCCAAGGAGCGGCGACAGACCGGTCAAGCTACGGATCCCGAGGCACAAGCGAAACGCCTTGCAGCACGGCTGGAGCTGATGGATGCCGGGATGGCCGACTTCGCCCTTTGGTTGACCGATATCGTGAGAACCGGACTAGCGGCAGCACGGAAGCAACCGTATTCGTGGTGGGACGGCGTGGCGGCACGCCTGGTGGATGCCCAGCTCCCCGGAGTGGCCGAACAAGTGCGGCAGATGGCTTCGGATGTTCATGGGAGAACTGATTGGGCTGATCATCTGCTGACGACCCTCGGGCGCTGGTGGGCCCTGACCAAGGCATGGGCCAAGAAGGACAGTCTTGCCCCCGATGAGTTCGCCGATCTCAGGGCAGCAGTCGGCTGGGCCACCCCATCGTCCGAAATCCAGGAGTCGGAGTCCTTGCCGGGACCGTGGCTCGTCCTGGGTGCGCACAGAAGCGACGACGGCCGACTCCAGCAGCAGCGGACCTGGCTGAGGTCACCCGAGGGAACTGTCGTCGTCGTTCTTGATTTTGCAGCGCAGGGCCAAGGCCTTGCCACCCCGCAACTCTCCGGCGCCCTTCTTGAGGCGACAGTGGCCCGCTACCCGGGTTCGGCACCTCAACGCGCCAGGTTCACCGGCCCCATCAACCCTCAGGGCGTGGCAACAACGCTAGGCGATGGCTGCACCATCGCCCAAGCCCTTGAGAACGAGTCCACCGCGGTGGCAGCTTCGCCTTGGCGGCTCCGCCACCCGGTGCTGTTGGCCGGCGTGAAGGTCAGTCCGGAAGGCAGCGGCTGGATCTACGACTCCCCTGGCCATGCCCTTGCGTTGGTTGACGCCCCACTTGACGCGCTCCTGGCTCTAACGGGGGGCCAAGAAGTGGACCTTTTTGGCGAGCTGGAGGACGGACGGATCCGCCCGTTGGCCGTCGTCGTGAACGGGACGGTGGTGACCTCGTGAGATGGACTGACGAGCTTCGAACAACCGCCCTGGTGGGATCCGGACGCCACGAGGCTCCCGTACTGCCCCCGGAACTCGGTCTCCGCGCCCCCGAGGGTTTGTCACGGGAAGAAGCCCTTCTTGACCAGGCCGCGCTGGCGGACATGGTTGGACGGGCGGCACGGACGCCCGCACCGTTGGCTCCCGGGCTTCAGGTGCTGCCGGCACCACCTGATGCTGAGCCGCAGGCTACAGGCGAAGCGGCACGGCTCCTGGAACTGCTGCTCAATCAGCCTCCTGTGGGACTGGACCTCAGGAACCAGCTGCTGGTGGACTGGCTGGGCTTCGCGGCACAAACACGACGCCGGGTCCCCCACCGCTTGCTTCCGGCGTTGTTCACGATAGCCGGAAACACGTCCTCCGTGTTCAGGGTATTGGAGCCTGCCATTGGGACACGGGGGCGATGGCTCCAAGAGGTCAGCCCATCATGGTCCGCCCGGCCGGAACGGCGAGAACCCGGGCACGTTGACGCCTCAGTGGACCTTGCAGCGGATACCCCAGTGGACCCTGTGGCAGCAGCCCGCGGGCAACTGTCCACGCAGTGGAATGCTCTTAGCGCCCGGACGCGTGCCAACCTTATGAAACTCCTGGGCACCGACCTCCGCGATGAGGACGAGGCACTGTTTGAGAAGGGCCTGGACGACAAAGCCAAAAGCGTGCGCGAAGTTGCAGCCGAGCTGTTGGACCAGCTGCCAGAAAGTGCCCGTGCCCGCCGGATGGCCGACAGGCTGCTGCCATTGCTGCACGTCAAGGGATTGCTTAACAAGCGCTTCGACATCGACCTTCCACCGGATCCGGACGCATCAGCGTTGCGGGACGGAATCGCGCCGCAACCACGCAATGGTGAACCTGACCGTCTGGGAAGGCTCGAGACCATCATTACGGGTGCACCGCTGGAGGTCTGGACCTCGGTTTCGGGCCGCAGTCCGGAAGCGACGGCAGCCCTCCTCAAAGACGAGCCGAGGATCCTGGACGCCCTGACTTCAGCGGCCGCCGGCCGCAACAACCTGGAATGGGTCCGGGCCCTGCTCACCATCAGGACCGATACCCGGCTGCTGCATTGCCTGCCTGCCGGGGAGCGTGAGCGCTGGCTGGTGCGGCATATCCAGACCGGCGGGGAAGAACCCGTCGCCCTGGCCTATTTACTGCGCGGGCTCCCCCAACCATGGGGTACTGCGTTGGCAGAGGCTGTTCTCGCGGTCATCTCCACCAAGGAGGGGGGCCGTTTGGCTTCGATGCTCTCAGATGTCCTTCCCACGGCGTTGCCAGCAGAGGCGACGGCGACGTGCCGGCGCTTGTTGGAGCGGACAGACGACGACGCCGCCCGGCGTCGGGTTCTCCGCGACGCCGTCCAATACCAATCATTCAGACAATCCTTGACGGAGGCCTTCCGATGACAGATCCACAGAACGGAACCGATGTTCTTCGCGCCCACGCAGAGAACGCGTTCGCTGATGAACTCAACGCGTTGGCCGCTGTTGATGACCGCCCGCGGCCGCCCAGCTGGCAGTTGTCGCCATGGGCTGTCACCAAGTACATCCTGGGTGGAACGCTGGCTAATGGAACGCAGATCACCCCGAAATATCTCGGTTCGGAGCGGCTGGTGGAAGTCGCGGTGGCATCCCTGGCTACCGACCGGGCCCTCCTGTTGCTCGGCGTTCCGGGAACGGCCAAGACATGGCTCGGGGAGCATCTGGCGGCAGCCATCTCCGGTTCATCAACGCTGGTGGTACAGGGCACCGCGGGAACACCCGAGGAAGCACTGCGTTATGGATGGAACTACGCGCGATTGCTGGCCGAAGGTCCATCCCGCGCCGCGATGGTAGCGGGACCTGTCATGCGGGCCATGGAAACAGGAAGCCTGGTGCGGGTGGAGGAACTGACGCGCATTCCCTCCGATGTGCAGGACTCCCTGATCACCATCCTCAGCGAGAAGACCCTGCCGATCCCGGAGCTGAATGAAGAGGTACAGGCCCGGAAGGGTTTCAACGTCATCGCCACAGCAAATAACCGGGACAAAGGCGTCAACGACCTCTCCTCGGCGCTTCGACGCCGGTTCAACACTGTGGTCTTGCCGCTGCCGGACAGCATCGACCAGGAAGTGGAGATCGTCACCACCCGGGTCCGCAGCCTGGGCGAGGCACTGGAACTGCCCGCGGATCTGGCTGCATTGTCGGAGATCCGGCGGGTTGTCACTGTGATGCGGGAACTGCGCGCCGGCGTTACACAGGACCAACGGACCACTATCAAGTCACCTTCTGCCACGCTGTCCACGGCCGAAGCGATCTCCGTGATGACCAACGGGCTTTCCCTGGCAGCCCACTTCGGTGATGGCACTGTCAGGGCCGACGACGTCGCGGCCAGCCTTGTAGGCGCCGTCGTCAAGGATCCCGTTCAAGACCGTGTGATCTGGCAGGAGTACCTGGAAACCGTCGTCCGCAACCGGCCCGAATGGAAGGACCTCTACCGGGCCTGCCGCGATCTCGAATCCGCCAGCCAGACATGACAGAGGTCCACGTCCTGGGTATCCGGCACCACGGACCAGGTTCGGCCCACTCGGTGTCCGAGGCCTTGGCAACGCTGCGTCCTGACCTGGTGCTGGTGGAAGGGCCTCCGGAACTCGACCAGATCATTCCCCTTATCAACAACCCCGACATGCTTCCCCCTGTTGCCGGGCTCATCTATGCGGTGGACGAACCCCGGTTGGCTTCGTTTTACCCCATGGCAGCTTTTTCGCCGGAATGGGTGGCCATCCGTTGGGCTCTGTCCACAGGGACGTCTGTCCGCGCGCTGGACCTCCCTGCCGCGAATTCCTTGGCCTTGAGGGCCGCTTCCGAAGCAGAAGCCGTCAGCCCGGCAGAGCAGGGGTACCGCCCCGACGCCATCGGCATTCTGGCAAACGCTGCCGGCTACAGCGATGCGGAGCGTTGGTGGGAAGATGCCGTGGAGCACCGCAGTTCGGACCCTGCCGAACGCTTTGAGTCGCTCATCGAGGCGATAAAAGAGATCCGGGCACGGGATGAGCGCCCGGAAGACCATCCGGACGTCGTCGAAAACAACCGTCGGGAAGCGGCCATGCGGCGTATTCTGCGGGCCGCCATGCGGGAGGACCATGAACGGATCGCCGTCATCTGCGGCGCCTACCATGCCCCTGCCCTGGTACCGGCGGACTTTCCATCCTCCGCAGCAGACAACAAGGTCCTGTCCGGCCTCCCCAAAATCAAGGTGTCTGTCACATGGGTTCCCTGGACCTCGGACCGGCTCAGCCTGGACAGCGGATACGGAGCAGGTGTTGCAGCACCAGGGTGGTACCAGCACCTGTTCTCCCATTGGATGTCGAAGGATCCTGCCAGCGATGTCGCCACCACCTGGCTGGTCCGGGTAGCCCACGCCTTGCGGGAGCAAAACCTGGATGCCTCCACCGCGTCCGTGGTGGAGGCCAGCCGCATGGCCACAGCGTTGGCGGCAGTGCGTGGCAGACCGAGTCCAGGACTTCCCGAACTGGACGACGCCGCCCAGGCTGTCCTCTGCGACGGCTCTGCTCTTCCCCTGGCACTTGTACATCGGGACCTCACCGTTGGATCCGAGCTGGGAAGCGTTCCTGACTCCGTTCCCACGCTTCCCCTGTTTGCCGACCTCACCGCCAACCAGCGCAAGCTGCGCATGAAGCCAAGCGCAATGGAGGAGGTCATGGTCCTCGACCTCCGCAAACCGAACCAACTGGCCCGCTCGGTGCTGCTGCATCGCCTGGCACTGGTTGGAGTGGCGTGGGGCGTGCCGACGGAGACCGGCAGGACCACCGGCACTTTCAAAGAGGCATGGAAGCTTCAGTGGAGGCCCGAGCTGGCCGTTTCACTGGTTGAAGCGAGCAGATACGGCACCACCGTTGCCACCGCCGCGGCGGCTTTCGTATCCGAACAGGCCCAGGCCGCGGAAGGCCTGCCTGCAATGGGTGCCTTGCTGGAAGCGTGCCTCCTGGCCGATCTCCCCGAAGGCATAGCCGGGGTAGTCACCGCTTTGGCCGCCCGAACAGCACTCCAACAGGACGTTCCGCCCCTCCTGGAGACCATCGCTCCCCTGGCCCGCACCTGCAGATACGGAAATGTGCGTGGTGTCGATGTCCGGGACGTCCGGAAGATCCTTGAGGCCACAGTGCTACGTGCCTGCGTGGGCCTGCCGACAGCATGCGCCGGGCTCGACGACGACGCCGCTGCCGCAATGCGCAGAGCCATCGATTCGGCCCAGGACGGCATGACGCTGGTACCGGAACTGCCGATGCTTGATTGGCACACTGCGTTGGGCGGCGTAGCGCACTCAGACAAAATCCACGGCTCCGTAGCGGGCCGCGCCACCCGTCTGCTGTTGGATGCCGGGTTACTGGGCCGGGAGGATGTCGCGGCGGGCCTGAGCCGTCGGCTGTCCGTCGCGACGCCTGCGCCGGAGGCCGCCGCGTGGCTGGACGGGCTCCTGTCCGGCGACGCCACGTTACTGATCCACGACCCGAGGCTCCTGAAACTGGTGGATGAATGGGTGGACGGAGTCCGTGACGACGTCTTCGAGGACGTCCTGCCGCTGCTGCGCAGAACGTTTTCTGCTTTCAGCCGTCCGGAACGCCGCGAGATCGGCGAGCAAATAAGCCGCGGTACTTCCTCAAGGGATGCTGTTGGCGATGCCGGCATGGACTTGGCCGCGGCACGGCCCGCACTGGAAACGATGGCGCGAATCCTGGGTTGGGAGGCCGTAGCGTGAACGATGTTTCGGACCACACTGTTGAGGTCCGCGATCGGTTGGCCCGGTGGCGGTTGGTGCTGGGCGGCGATGACGCGGATGGAATCTCAACGGACGACGGCGGACAGGTCCAGTTATCGGACGATGACACCCGACGCGACCAAGCCTTGGAAGCCCTCTACGGTGATGGCTCCGGCCGGCGGGGCGGCCTGGCTTCTTCGAGTCCGCGGGTAGCCCGCTGGCTCGGCGATATCCGCGGCTATTTCCCGTCCTCGGTGGTCCAGGTGATGCAGGCTGACGCCATGGACCGTCTGGGCCTCAGGCAGCTGCTCCTGGAACCGGAAATGCTCTGTACCGTGCAACCGGACATCAGCCTTGTCAGTACCCTGGTGGGCCTTGGCAGGGTCATCCCGGAAGCGTCCAAGGAGACCGCACGGTCAGTGGTCCGGCAAGTTACCAAGGAACTTGAGGACCAGCTCCGCGCGAAGACCATCCAGGCAGTTTCGGGGGCGTTGAACCGCTCGGCCCGGACCCGCAGGCCACGGCATCGGGACATCGACTGGAACAGGACAATCGCTGCAAACCTCAAGCATTACCAAGCCGAATACCGGACGGTGGTGCCCGAACGGCTGCTCGGTCAGGCCAGGCGCAGCACTGAGATCCAGCGTGAGATCATCCTGTGCATCGACCAATCCGGTTCCATGGCCGAGTCGGTGGTGTACTCCAGCGTATTCGGTGCAGTGCTCAGTTCACTTCCCTCGGTAAACACCCGGTTGGTTGTCTTCGATACCGAGGTTGTTGACCTGACAGATGATCTCGACGATCCCGTCGATGTTCTTTTCGGCGTGCAGTTGGGTGGGGGCACGGACATCAACAGAGCTCTGGCGTACTGTCAGGGGCAGATCACGAAGCCCACAGAAACCATTCTCGTGCTGATCAGTGATCTTTACGAAGGCGGCATAGCCGAGGAGATGCTGCGTCGAGCGGCATCAGTTGTCGGCGGAGGAACCACCATGATCGCCCTGCTGGCCTTGAGCGACAGCGGTCACCCTTCGTTCGACTCCCAGCACGCCGCCGCGCTTGCCGGTATCGGAGTCCCGGCCTTCGCCTGCACGCCGGACCTGTTTCCCGAAATGATGGCAGCCGCCATCGAACGCAGGGATGTCGGCGAGTGGGCCGCCTCCCAGGACATCCCCACAAGCCACGAACCATAAACCGCAAGCACGGATCTGGCGGCGGCAGGCAATCGGCGCGAGAATGGGCACGTGGTCCCTCCACGCGCCCGCGGGACCGGCGACACCATGAACCAGGCCGCCCGCAAGATCCAACGCGTCTACCTGACGTTGACGCTGGGCAATACCGTTGCGGCGTCGTTCATTTGGGGCATCAACACCCTGTTTCTCCTGGACGCGGGCCTCAGCAACCTCGAGGCATTTGCCGCCAACGCTTTCTTCACCGCAGGGATGGTCCTCTTCGAAATCCCTACCGGGGTGGTGGCCGACGGCTGGGGACGGCGTGCTTCCTTCCTTCTGGGTACGGTGACACTTGCGGCATCTACCTACCTGTACTACCTGTTGTGGCAGACTGCGGCGCCCTTCTGGATGTGGGCGGTGGTCTCCGTTCTCCTTGGCCTTGGATTCACGTTCTTCTCCGGGGCCGTGGAGGCGTGGCTCGTTGATGCCCTGCGGTTCTCCGGCTACGAAGGCGGGCTCGAAGCCGTACTTGGCCGCGGACAGATGGTCCAAGGCGTTGCCATGCTGCTGGGTTCGGTGGCTGGCGGTGTCATAGCCCAAGCCACCAACCTGGGCGTGCCCTTCCTCCTGCGGGTCCTGGTGCTGCTGGCCATGTTCGCCGTCGCCTTTGGGCTGATGCACGACGTCGGCTTCTCGCCCGAGCGCTCGACGCACCCACTGCGGGCAACCCATGCCGTGCTCACCGCCTCGATCGAGAACGGTTTGAAAAACCCGCCCGTGCGGTTCGTGATGCTGGCCGCCCCCTTCAGCGCCGGCGTCGGGATTTACGTCTTCTACGCGTTGCAGCCATACCTCCTGGACCTTTTCGGCGATCCCCAGGCCTACTCGGTTGCCGGCCTGGCGGCGGCCATTGTTGCCGGTTCCCAGATCCTGGGAGGCTGGCTGGCTCCGCATGCCCGGAGTCTTTTCCACAAACGCACGTCCGTGCTCATTTTGGGCGGTGTCGGTGGCTCAGTGATCCTGCTTGTCCTCGGTTTCACCCACAGTTTCTTGATTGCCCTGCTGCTGTTGGCATTGTGGGGCGTGGTGGGGTCCGCGGTCATGCCCGTCCGGCAGGCATATGTCAATGACATGATCCCGTCCAAGCAGCGGGCCACTGTGCTGAGCTTTGATTCTCTGATGGGCTCAAGCGGAGGCGTGGTGATTCAACCGCTCCTGGGCCGTGGCGCCGACCTCTATGGCTATCCGGCGTCGCTTGCCATGGCCGGAGTCATCGAGCTCCTTGCGGTGCCCTTCCTGCTGGCTAGCCGCAAGCACGGTGCGGCAGCCGATGGTGCCGCCACAGCCAACGCGGGGCAAAGCAGCTGAACACCGCTATTTGCGCCCGGAGGCATGGACCACGCAGTACGGCGTCCAAGGCCTGGCTTCCAGCCTGCCTTCCGGAATGTCTATCCCACAGATTTCGCAGCGGCCATAGGTGCCCGCTTCGATCCTGACCAGTGCGGCATCGATCTGTTCGAGACCTTCCTTGCTCTGGCCAAGAAGGGCGGAGGCCTGGGACAGCTCAAAAGCTATGGTGCTGCCCTCGGGATCGTGCTCGTCGTCGACATTGGAGTCCAGCCGTGCCTGGCTCACCGAGGTAATGTCGCTTCGAAGCGCCGAGAGCAGCACCAGCCTCCGGTCACGTTCCTGCTCAAGGAGGATCCGGAACCGCTCTGTGTCAACCATGGACGCTCACAATTCCACGGTACCGCTTTCGCCAACACTGAACCGTGAGTTGGTGACCTTGGATTTGACCCATTGCAGCACCGTAGCTGCCGTGCCGCCCGGGCTTGTCCAGAATTCGGCGGAGTCGGAATCCACGTGGATCAGGCAAACTTCCGGGGTGTCCGGGCCGTCAGGGAACCAGGCCTCCACCACCTGGTTCCACATTTCATGGATCTTCGCGCGGTCTGTGACGACTTGGGCGGTACCGGCAACCGAAACCCACTCTGTGTTCTTGCCAAAGGAGACGTTGACGCGGGGATCCCGCCGGATGTGGGCAACCTGGGAGGTTCCCAGTCCCGTAAAGAACCACATGTCGCCGTCGTCCTTCACTTCCTGGACGGCAAGCGGCCGGCTGACCAGGGCGCCTTCTTCGTTGATGGTGGCCAGCATCCCGATCTTGGAATCGTTGATGATGTCGGTGACCTTGCTGATGCCCTGCTCTTCAGTCATGTTTGCTTCACTTCCTGTTGCGCTGGGGACCTTCCCACGCCGACAGCCTAATAGTAAGTTTCCTTATTTACTAGGCGGACGAGGAATTGCCGTATCTTTAACACGCCGCGGGAATCTTGACGGTGTCCCGTCCGTTCTACTGATGCGCGGCCTGCCAAGGGCGGGCCTGCCCAGGTTGGGCAAGCATCGCACGAGGAAGTTTGGGGACTGCCATGATGTTGAATGAGACCATCGCCCACCTCCGGGCCGCCCACTTGATGGTCAGGGATGCCGAAGAGTGGGATGCGCTCTCCGCGGCCCTGGCCGATGCCTATAGCGCGAACGATGACGAGCTCGTGGAGCAGCTGCTGCCACAGTTCCTGCAGTCGTGGCGCACCGTCACCCGCTACGTGCTGCGTGACACCTTCGACAACGCCGGCATCTCCGTGGCCGAAGCCACCGACCCCTGGGGAATTGCCGTCCTGACCGCGCGCGGGATGAGTGCAGAGCCTCTTCTCAGCCTCCCGGCCGTGAACGGTTTTGAGAACCCAGCGGCCTCTGCCCTGGAGGGCCGACGCCTGTTGACCTTCCCGGAAACAATGGACCACTACGCCCTATCGCTTGCGCCTCTGTTCAGCACCCAGGATGCCTGAAGTCCGCCAATTGCCGGCTACCCCCGCCCCAACGGAGCATCGATAACCCGGGGAATGTACTCCAGCAGTTGGAGCCTGCCATCGAAAGTACGGCTCTCGACCATGTCCAAGGCCACGTCCGGGTAACCGTCGTAGATCCGTTCGCTTCCGGTCTTTCCCGTAATGACAGGGAAGATCACTAAACGGTATCTGTCCACCAGACCGGCCGAGAGAAGTGACCTGCACAGGCTCAAGCTTCCAAGGGTGCTCAGCGTCCCGGTCCGGGTTTGCTTCAGCTCCTTGACGGCTTCGACGGCATCCCCGGAAACCAACTCGGAGTTGGGCCAGGCCAGGGGCTCTTGCAGCGTCGAGGAGAAGATGATCTTTGGCACCGCGGCCAAGCCTGCCAAAGAGTCGCCTTCTTCCTTGGAGAACCCGGAATTTTCCTCGGAGGCCTGTCCGGACATGCCGGACATGACTCTGTAGGTGTTCGCTCCCATCAGCATGGTGACGTCCTTCGTGGCCTCATCGTCAAGCCACGCCAGATATTCAGGGCCCTCCAATCCCCACCAGCCCGGCCACCCCTCAGCGGAGGCATAGCCGTCCAGGGAAATGATCAGATCCACCATCAGGGGTGCACTGGTCCCGCTCATTGAAGTCCTCCGCCCCGGCGTCGCATCAGCCCGCGCGCACATGGTAGCCCCGGCATGATCGGGCTTTCAAGGGGCCTACAGCGCTACGAGCACCAGTCCGCCCAGTGTGCTGAGGATGCCGACACCGGTGAGAATCCAGCCAAGTATCAACACTGTGTGATCGTAGCGTGGAGGCTCAAGGGAGCATCGTGACGGATGGCATGCATCGTAGTGGACCACAACACTGCCGGTCGCCGTGCCGCCCTCCGTTGCGGCGATATCGAGCAGGACCTTTCGTTCCTCGTGCTCCAGATCAACCCAGCGAAGTCCCAGGAAGCCGCCCGCCGCGAACTGCTCGCCGTCGGCAGTTACCCATTGGCACCTCCGGCGGGCGATGACCCACGCCCATACCAAGAGGGGCACGCCCGGGACGAACCCCACCCAGGTCATCATTTCCAGGATGGGGCCCAGAAAATCCGCGAATCCGGCCATGAGTCGATCCTAAATGCGCCAAGTGAACATCGGACACCCGGGCATCTGCCGAAGCTGTCCGCTGCATGACGTGCAAGGCTTGTTCCATGGACTTGGACATCCCGCCCTCGCTGAAGATTCCGGCGTCCGAACTCAGTTGGAGATTCTCGCGCTCCTCAGGGCCTGGTGGTCAGCACGTCAACACCACCGACTCCCGGGCAGAGCTGAGCTGGAATGTCGTGGATTCAGCAGTACTGAGCGATGAGCAACGGGAACTGTTGCTCCAACGGCTCGGACGCCGGCTTGTCGCCGGCGCACTGACCGTGACGGCCTCCGAGGAGCGGTCACAGCTACGGAACCGGGAGCTTGCCTTGGCCAAGCTCGCCGGTCTCATCACCGCAGCGCTTACACCGGAAACAGTTCGACGTCCCTCCAAGCCGACCCGCGGTTCCGCGCGCCGTCACCGCGTCGCCAAGGAGCGGCGCTCCCTCACCAAACAACAACGACGCCGGCCTGCCACTGAGTGAAAAGCCCTTGCCTCAGGCGCGGCGTGCTGTCGCTGGGCCTGAATCGGGGGTCAGCCCTTTAACGTCACCTTGCCACTTGCGCCGAACCACGCAATGCTTCCGCCTTGGAAGTCTTGAACCACAGCGCCGTTCGTTCGATATTCGTCCGTCGTAGGGTAGCCGAGGGCGCCCTTCTCGAATCCTTGTTGGCCCCACAGTGAGCGGATGGCACCCATGCTGATATGGGCTCCTGTCGCGGGCGTGAAATAGATCGACCCGCCCTCGTATGCTTGGCCGATGCCGCCCTTGGCCATGCCCCTGATCTCGTCGGTTGTCGGATAACCCAGGAAGCCTTTCTCGTATCCCGTCGAGCCCCAGGCAGCGCGGATCGCACCCATGCTGATGTGGGCACCGGTACTTCCGCCCCAATAGATGGATCCGTTTTGGTAGGCCTGGCCCAAGGCACCCCGGCTCATGGGGATTTCGTCGGATGCCGGATAGCCAAGGATCCCATTTTCATATCCAGTTGATCCCCACTTCCCCCGGATGACACCCGTGCTGAAGAACGTCCCCGAAACCGGCGAATGGTAAATGGAGCCAAACTGGAAGGCCTGGCCCGCGCCGCCGTTCTTCAGGCCATACATCTCGTTGCTGACAGGGTCACCGGCATAGGCCGGCCCGCCAATTGCGGCGAATTTATTGGTGATCGCTCCAAAAGGCGAGCTGCTGTAGGGAGTGAAAATGTCGTCCACCGCGCCCATGATGATGCGGTCGCCGGGCCAATTGGTTTTAAGGAGCTGGACCACCGTGCCGAGGTTCGTGGAGATGCACCCGGCGCTGGGAACGTTCCCGGCGTGGAAAAAGATGGCGAACGAGGCACCTTGCACAGTGGGCATGTCCGGGTAGCGATTCCAATTAATGACGGCCGCTTGCTCGTAGAACCCTTGATTCTAGTAAGTCCAGAGGTTCTCGTCCGATTCGCCACCAGTTCCCTCAAAGTACTGGTTGTAATTGGGGCCGTGTTCACCTCCCCAGCGGGAGTAGGGGTTCAAGGTGTAGTACTTCAGCGCGGTTCCCGGGTTGGACCGTCCCAAGGCTTCAGTGAAACTGAAACTGCCTGTGGGCGACTTCCAGGTATCTTCCCACGCCAGGTTCTGGGCCGAAAACCCCTTGGTCCCGGCAAATCCTGTCGTCTGCCACTCCTGCGCATATCCGCTGCCGGACCTGACACAACCGGTGATAGTCACCGCCGACTGGGAGCGGTCCGCTGCCGTCGCGAAGGTGACCTTGTTGGCCGCATACGACGGATACTTCACCTGGCCGGCGCTGAGCCGTTGGCATGGGTTGTAGACCTGCGCACCCGCTTGCGCGGCAGTCGGTATCCAGACGGAGGCAAGCGCCATCATCATCGCCAGAACCCCGGCTGAAACCATTCTTTTGATCACAAGTCTTCCCCAACCCGACGAACGCCACGAAAACAAGCCAGTAAAGGGTCCGGCCCCTTAGAAGGCTAAGGGACCGAGGGGGCAATCCCGGCAAGGTCTGCCGATACGACCCGCCGCCCAGGCCCGATAGAGTCGTACAAATGGACAGTGACCTGACAATTGCCAGCCGCCCCGGGTCCGGCCACAAGGCCCGGACCTCCGCCGACCTCGACGACGGCATGGTCAAAGTGCGCGGCGCCAAGGAAAACAACCTGCGCAACGTGGATGTGGACGTTCCACGCGACGCCATCGTTGCCTTCACGGGTGTCTCCGGCTCAGGGAAGTCCTCCCTGGCGTTCGGGACCATCTTCGCCGAAGCGCAGCGACGCTACTTCGAGTCCGTGGCGCCGTACGCAAGGCGCCTCATCCAACAAGGCCACAACCCCAAGGTGGAGGCTATCACCGGCCTGCCACCCGCCGTCGCACTTCAACAACGGCGCGGAACCGCCACTGCCCGATCCAGCGTCGGCACGCTCACGACGCTCTCCAACTCCCTCCGAATGCTCTTTTCCCGGGCGGGCAAATACCCGGAAGGGTCCACCCAGCTCGATTCCGATGCATTCTCCCCCAACACCGCAGCCGGCGCGTGCCCCGAATGCCATGGCCTGGGCGTGGCCCATACGGTGACCGAAGACTCGCTGGTTCCCGACCCCTCGCTGACCATCCGCGAGGGTGCCATTGCGGCATGGCCAGGTGCCTGGCAAGGCAAGAATCTCCGTGACATCCTCACGCACCTGGGATACGACGTCGATACTCCGTGGAAAAAGCTTCCCAAAAAGGACCGCGACTGGATCCTTTTCACCGACGAACAACCAGTTGTGGAAGTGACACCACAGAGGGACAGGGTGGCCAAGCCCTATAAGGGACGGTTCTGGAGCGCCAAACGGTACGTCCTGCATACCTTGGCGGATTCCAAGAGCAGTGCCATGCGCGACCGGGTGCTGGGCTTCATGGAAACGGGACGATGCCCTGTGTGCGGAGGCAGTGGTCTTCGGCCCGAGGCACTCGCCGTTACATTCGCGGGAAAAACAATCGCCGAGCTCAACGCTCTGCCCATGACGGACGTGGCAGATCTTCTCCGCCCCACCGCCGGGTTGAAGAGGGCTGGCACTGCCTCCCGTACCCAGACGTCCGTCGAAACCAACGAAGTTGCCATCGCCATCACCCGTGATCTCCTCAGCCGGATCACGGTTCTGCTGGATCTCGGGTTGGGTTACCTCGCCCTGGGCCGACCAACGCCAACCCTGTCCCCCGGTGAGATGCAGCGCCTCCGGATAGCCACCCAGCTGCGGTCCGGGCTTTTTGGCGTTATCTACGTGTTGGATGAGCCTTCTGCCGGTCTTCACCCAGCCGATGCCGAACCTCTCCTGGCTGTGCTGGACACCCTGAAGAACTCCGGTAACTCGGTGTTTGTGGTCGAACACAATATGGATTTGGTTCGTGCCGCCGACTGGCTGGTGGATGTGGGACCCCAGGCCGGAGAAGGAGGCGGCAAGGTGCTCTACAGCGGCCCCGTTGAAGGATTGGCATCCGTGGATGAATCCATCACGAGGCCATTCCTGTTCGCTGACAACGGCAACGACACCCGCTCGGACGAGGCGGCCGACGGCCCACGGGAACCCAAGGGCTGGTTGAACCTTCGCAACGTTACCCAGCACAATTTGCGCGACCTTGACGTCGACTTCCCGCTGGGAGTGCTGACGGCGGTGACGGGCGTGTCGGGCTCGGGCAAATCAACCTTGGTCAGTCGTGTCCTGGCTGCTGTGGTGGAAGCCGGGCTGCACCCGGAGCCCTCCACCGACGCACGGTCGTTGGTATCCGGGCTCGGGGGTCTCGACCGACTCGTGCAGGTGGACCAAAAGCCCATCGGTCGCACTCCGCGTTCTAATCTGGCCACCTACACCGGGCTCTTTGACGGAGTCAGGAAAGAATTTGCCGCCACTGACGGTGCCCGGGCCCGCGGATTTGGAGCAGGGCGGTTTTCCTTCAACGTTCCCGGAGGTCGTTGTGAGACCTGCCAGGGTGAAGGATTCGTGGCTGTGGAACTGCTGTTCCTGCCGGGCAGTTACGGTCCGTGTCCGGAGTGCCACGGCACGCGTTTCAACCCTGAAACCCTTGAGGTGACGTACCGGGGAAAGAATATTGCCGATGTCCTGGGGATGACCGTCAAGGCCGCGTCGGCGTTCCTTGAGGATCTGCCGTCGGTATCCCGCAGCCTTCAAACCCTGCAGGAGGTTGGCCTTGGCTACCTGAGGCTGGGACAGCCCGCGACAGAACTCTCCGGTGGTGAAGCCCAGCGCATCAAACTGGCCACGGAACTCCAACGTGTCCAACGCGGGCACACCCTGTACTTGCTGGACGAACCCACCACAGGACTACACCCTGCGGACGTGCAGCTTCTGATGGCCCAGCTCCACAGGCTGGTGGAGGCGGGGAACACGGTTGTGGTGGTCGAACACGAAATGGACGTGGTCGCGGGAGCGGACTGGGTGATCGATCTTGGCCCCGGAGGCGGCGACGCCGGTGGTACGGTCATGGCGGCCGGCCCGCCGGCCGTCGTCGCGCGGTCGGACGACAGCCGGACGGCCCCTTACCTCTCCGCCGCCCTGGAGCGGTAGCCTAACGCCGGGGGATGTTCCGGAGATTGCTGCGTGCCATGCTCACAGCTTCTCCGGCGCCCCGGTTCAGGACCACCTTGGACATGGCAGTGGCGAATCCGATAACCTGCGAGCCCGAAATCTTCGGCGGGATGGACAATGCGTTGGGGTCCGTGATGAGTTCGACCAATGCAGGGCCGGGGTGGGCGAAGGCTGCCTGGTAGGCTCCCTCGATGTCAGCAGGATCGGTGACGCGTACGGCATGGAAGCCCAACGCCTTCGCGACCTCCGCATAGTTCGCATCAGGCACGTCGACACCAAAGTCCGGAAGTCCGTCCACCAGCATTTCCAGCTTGACCATGCCCAACGTGGAGTTGTTGAACACCACCACCTTGACCGGCAGCTTGTGCGCGGCCACCGTGATGAGTTCTCCCAGCAACATGGAGAGGCCGCCGTCGCCGGAAACGGACACCACTTGGCGCCCTGGATAGGCCACCTGGGCACCGATGGCGTGCGGGAGCGCGTTCGCCATGGACCCATGCAGGAAGGATCCAATGAGACGCCGGGTTCCAAGGGGATTGATGTAGCGCGCCGTCCAGACGTTGCACATGCCGGTGTCCGCGGTGAATACCGCGTCGTCGGCGGCAAGCTGGTCCAGCAACGAGGCCGCGTATTCCGGGTGGATGGGCTGCTTCTTCTCCACCTTGCGGGTGTAGGCGCCCACAGCCTTGTTCATGAGGCGGTCATGCTTCTTCAGCATCTGGTCGAGGAAACGGCGGCTCTTCTTGGGTTTCACCAGCGGCAGCAGGGCAGCCAGCGTCGGAAGCACGTCGCCATGGACTGCGATGTCGACGTCGGTGCGTCGCCCCAGCCGCTCCGAGGCCCGGTCCACTTGCGCGGTGCGGGTATCGGGAAGGAACTGGTCGTAGGGAAAGTCGGTGCCAAGGAGGATCAGCAGGTCCGCGTCCTCGATGCCCTCAGCCGCGGCTCCGTACCCAAGCAGGCCCGTCATGCCGATGTCGAAGGGGTTTTCGTACTGGACAAAGTCCTTGCCCCGCAACGAATGGCCGATGGGCGCGTTAATCAGCCCCGCCAAAGAAATCAGTTCGTCATGGGCGCCCTCAACACCTGCACCGGCGAATATGGCGACCTTTCCGGCGTCGTTAATGGCCGCGGCCAGTTCGCGGACGCTCGCGGCGTCCGGTACCAGGCTCGCGGGACGGAACGCTGCCGGCAAAGGCGTCGGGGCTGCAGCCTCCAGGCCGGCGATATCGCCGGGAAGGGTAACCACCGCGACACCTCGAAGGCCAACGGCATTCTGGATGGCGCTGTGCATGACCCGGGGTGCCTGCTCGGCGGTGCTGATGAGCTCCGAATAGACGGAGCACTCGTTGAAAAGCCTGTCCGGATGGGTTTCCTGGAAGAAGCCGCTGCCGATCTGCCTGCTGGGAATATGTGAAGCGATGGCAAGTACGGGAGCGCCCGTGCGGTTGGCGTCATACAGGCCATTGATCAGGTGCAGATTTCCGGGGCCACACGATCCCGCGCACACCGCCAGCTTTCCGGTCAGTTGCGCATCAGCCGCCGCAGCGAACGCGGCTGCCTCTTCATGACGGACGTGGATCCAGTCAATGCCCCCGTTTTTCGAGCCTCCTGTCTGACGAACGGCGTCAACGATGGGATTGAGGCTGTCGCCCACGATTCCATAAATCCGCTGCACACCGGCAGCCTGGAGTTGTTCGATGAGTTGGGTGGCAAGTTCCTTGGCCATTGTGTGCAGGCTCCCTCAATTGTGGTGGTGGGCTGACATGGCCAATATAGTCGGCCAACCTCTGGTTGGATCCGATGTTCATTGCTAGCGTGACCGCATGAGCCCCTCCAAGACACCGGCGGAAGTACTCGACATAGGCGGCGCCGAAGTCCGTATCTCCAACCCGGACAAAGTTGTTTTTCCGGAACCGGGCGTGAGCAAGCTCGATCTGGTCAACTACTACCTCTCGGTGGCCGACGGCGCCCTCCGTGGGGCGGGCGGCAGGCCGATGGTGCTGAAGCGTTTCCCGAAAGGCATCGACGCCGAACCTTTCTTCCAGAAGCGGGTGCCGGAGAACCACCCCGAATTCATTGATACGGCAACACTTCACTATTCATCCGGAACCTCTGCCGAGGAGACGGTCATCCGGGATGCCGCCGGCCTGGCGTGGGTTGTGAATCTGGGGTGCCTTGACCTCAACCCGCACCCTGTCCGGGCCGAAGACCTGGACCATCCGGACGAACTACGGGTGGACCTGGACCCCATGCCCGGCGTCGACTGGTCCCAAATCGTGGACACCGCTTATGTGGCCCGCGAAGTGCTGGGCGACGTCGGGCTTGCTGGATGGCCCAAGACGAGCGGCTCCCGCGGACTCCACATCCTGGTGCGCATAGCTCCCAGCTGGTCCTACCGCGACGTACGTTTGGCCGCGGAGACGCTGGCCCGCGAAGTGGAGAACCGTGCCCCTGGCCTCGCCACGGCGCGATGGTGGAAGGAAGAACGGGGTGAGAGTGTCTTTGTGGACTTCAACCAGAACGCCAAGGACAGGACAGTAGCTTCCGCCTACTCCGTCCGGTCGCGGCCCGATGCCCGGGTGTCCATGCCCCTTTCGTGGGAGGAGGTGCGTTCCGCCCGGCCCGAGCAATTCACGGTACTCACGGTGCCCGAGCGGTTCGCCGCATCTGGTGATCCCCACTCCGGAATCGACGACGAACCCGGTTCCCTGGATGGGCTGCTTGCTCTGGCCGCCGAGCTTGGCCCCGCTGAGAAGGCCCCGCGATCAGGAGATGGCTCGGGTCGCCGGACATCATCAATGCCGCTCATTGAGGTGGCACGTACCAAGACCAAGCCGGAGGCTCTGGCTGCGTTGGAGGAATGGAAGAATCAGCATCCTGACGTTGTTTCGAAGCTGCATCCAGCAGACGTCCTGATCGATGGAATGCGCGGATCGAGTTCGCTCTGGTATCGCGTCAGGGTCAACCTCCAGCATGTCCCCGAGCAGGAGCGGCCACCGCAGGAGGCGCTGATTGCGGACTACGATCCCTGGGCTGGCAGGGAATGGACCGGGCGTCCCTGACGGGCTATTCCCCTTGGCAGCAAACCCATAGGCGGAGGCGTCGGTGATGGAAAGCCTGTCAGTGTCGCTGGTACTCATCGCAGCCATGGCCGTTGCGGCTCCCCTTGCTGCGCGCTTTGTGGAGCGGATCGCGAAGATTCCCATCGTGGTGTTCGAGATCGTTCTTGGGATGCTGCTCGGTCCCAGCGTCCTCGGCTGGGTCCAGTCGACACAGTTCACCGACACCTTGGCGGATTTCGGGCTCGCCATGCTGTTCTTTGTGGCGGGCAACGAGATTGATTTCGGGGCCATCCGTGGCCGGCCCATCATCCGGGCCTCCGTTGGCTGGATCATCTCCCTGGCTGCTGGCGTGGCGGCCGGATTCGCGTTGGTCTCCGCTGTGGAAGCGGCCGTGATCATCGGCGTCGCGCTCTCCTCCACTGCCCTGGGAACACTGTTGCCCATCCTGCGGGACGCGGGCCAGGTGAAGACCCCCATCGGCATTGGGGTTGCCGCTTTGGGCGCGGTGGGCGAGTTTGGCCCGCTCATTGCCATCTCACTGTTTTTCAGTGGCAAGCAACTGGGGGCGGCCTCGGGGGTACTCCTCGGTTTCGTTTTGTTGACGGTGGTGGCGATTTTGCTGGCATCTCGCTCCCGGCACATCCTGTTTCATTCGCAGGTGACCCGGACGCTGCATACCAGCGGGCAATTCGCGGTGCGATCCATCATGCTGATCCTGAGCTCCCTTGTCGTCCTGAGCATGCTGTTGGGACTGGACATGCTGTTGGGTGCTTTCGCTGCCGGTGTCCTCTGGAAGGTGGCGATTGCGCGGGCGCCTGAAGCGGACCGGGTCGTCATCGACAGGAAAATCGACGCCATCGCTTTCGGCTTCCTCGTTCCGGTCTTCTTCATCGATACGGGGATAGATTTCGAGCTCGGCGCTTTGACATCCAGTCCCCTGGCCCTGGCCATGGTCCCCTTGTTCCTGGTCCTGCTCCTGGTTGTGCGTGGGCTGCCGTCGCTGCTTGCAGCTCCGGCAGGCTCGTCATCCCGGGGAAAGCGGGCAATCGTGCTTTTCGGGGCAACCGGTTTGCCTGTGATTGTGGCCGTCTCGGGCATCGGCCGTGACCATGACCTGATATCCAGTGGGATAGCCTCCGCCCTCGTGGGCGCAGGCATGCTCTCCGTCCTGCTGTTCCCTTTGTTCGCTCTTCGCCAGCTGCAGGGGGCTACTTCTTCTCGGTGAGCGCAGACTCCTTGTGCGCGGCACGGGCTCCCGTTTTCTCTGATTCCACCACGTACTGCGGCTCGTCCTCGCTGGCCCGGTGGGTGTTGCCGTCGAGTTCGAAGTCGCTGGTTTTCTTTTCTATGACCTTGCCGTGCGTTTTGCCCTGCGGGGTGTTCCACTCAACGTGGGTTCCGGCTTTCAGTGCCATGTCAGTCCTTCGGTGTGAGGTCCGTTCTTCTGCCTTCGTAGTACTCTGCCAGGCGGGCAAGGCCCTCATCAAGGGTGACCACCGGCGACCAATCAAGGAGCCGCCGCGTCTGGCGTTGGTCGAACCAGTGCGCGGTGGAGAGCTGCTCGGCGAGGAACCTTGTCATCGGGGGTTCATCGGCGCGGTGTGCCCACGTCCAGGCTTTTTCAACTACGGAGCCGGCCGCCCTCGCCACAACGCCTGGTACGGCCCACGATGGCGCTTGGACTCCTCCGGCCGCACAAATGTCAGCCAGGAGCTCGCCGATGGGCCGCGGCTCGCCATTGGTCACCACCACCGCTTTGCCTCGAACGTGGTCCATCCGATGCAGGGCTGCAACTATTGCCGATGCAGCATTGTCCACATAGGTGGTGTCGATCAGTGCCGCCCCGGCGTCGAGAAGCGGCAGGCGGTGCTGTGCGGCCCGCGCCAGGACCCTTTCCACCAGTTGGGTATCGCCGGGGCCCCACACGATGTGTGGCCGTACCGCGGCGACCCTGAACTCCGGGGCATCGGAGGCCAGGGCCAAAAGTTCTGCTTCAGCCTTGGTGCGCGAATAGTGGCCGTGCGCCCGCACCGGGTCTGCCGGTTCTGCCCCGAGGCCGGCAATCGCCCGGCCGGAGTTCGCAACCGAAGGAGAGGATACAAACACCGTGTCCCCCACTCCGGCAGCCCGGGCCGCTTCGAACAGACGGCGGGTTCCTTCGACATTGACGCTGTGGAAGTCCGCGGCACGGCCCGCGAAGGAAACCTTCGCTGCCAGATGGATGAGTCCTTCCGCTCCGTCCACCGCCCGCCGGACATCGGCGTCGTCGGTCACCGAACCGCAAATGTCCGTAGCCCCCTCGACTCCGGAGGGCCTCCGCTGAAAGGTGGTGACCTCGTGGCCCTGGGACACCAGAACCCGGGCCACCTCACTGCCCAGTAGCCCGCTGGCTCCCGTAACGAGAACCCTCATGGCTTACCCGGGCGGCCACCGGCCAGTACACGGTTGGCCCACCGGGCCAGGCGGGTCCGGTCGATCTTGGCGTTGTGCCGGATATCCGTGGGCTGGGCCGGCACCTCGAGCACTGCCGAGACCTGGACGCCGGCGCCCAACGCTGCCCGCCGGATGCCGGCAGCAAGCTGCGGCGCGGCCGGACCCGCTTTGCGGGCCGCCGGAACGGTTTCGACGACGGCGGCAACGGCTTGCGTGCCGCCCGGCCCCACACCAACAACCGCGGCAAGACGGACGCTCTCGAGTTGCTCAATGGCTTGCTCGGCACCTACCGGCGTGACCACCGCGTCCGGCGCGGTGATGACGTGGACAAGGCGGCCTTCCACCCACAGTCGGCCTTCGGCGTCGAAATGTCCAACGTCACCGGTCCGGTGCCACCCCGGCGGGTCGACGCTGTCCTTCTGGGTGACCCACAGCCGGTCGTAGGCCTGCTTGACGTGCGGTGCGGCCACCAGGATTTCGCCGGTGACGGCGGCGTCGGTGACAGGGCTCGAACCGGATGCCTTGCCGTCAGAGTCCAAGGGTATGACTGCCAGGCTTGCGCCCTGCACAGCGGTCCCCACGCAAACGCCATTTCCTGCACCGGGGCAGTTGCCGGTCGCCGCGTCAGCTGCTGCCGCCTGGATCTGCTCGAGGCTGATGTCGGTAACAGGGAGTGCTTCGGTCATCCCGTATGGGGTCCTCAACGACGCGTGCGGCAACAGTTCCTGGACGCGGACCAGCAATGGCTCCGGCACAGGCGCACCGGCGGACAACAGGAGTCCAACTTTGCCCAGGGCCTCGCGACCGGGCCCAGTCAGGGCGTCGCCGGTAGCCACCACATTGCGCAAGGCGGCAGGCGCGGCGAAAACAACCGTCGCACCAATGGCCGCGACGGCGTCCGCCAGAGCCCCGGCAGTCAAAGTTCCTGGGGCTGTAACGTCCATATCCGGGGTCACAGAAACCGCGCCAAGTGCCGGTCCCAGCAAGGCGAACGGAGCAAAGCCGGCCACCAGCCTGGAACCGGCTTGGATGCCGAAAGTTCCGCCGACTGTGTCGCGCATCGCCGTCAGCTGCCGGTGGGTATAAAGGACACCTTTAGCCGGGCCGGTAGAGCCGGAGGTGAACAGGACCGCAGCCGGCGCGTCTGGTTCGGCGGGGTCCGGTGGTTGTGGTTGGTGCCCACTTGCTGCGCCCTGCCTCGCCAGGGCGTCCAGCGAGGTTTCCGCCCGAAGCATACGACGGCGGCCCGCCGGAAGGTCGCGAACGCTGAACCGACGCCCCGGCCAGCCAAGTAACGAGGCCGCTGCCAGGGCTTTTTCGATGCCGATGATGACATCAGGGGTTGCGCCCTTTACCGCCCTGCTCAGCCCCTTGGCTCCCAGCCCGGCGTCGGCAACCACCACGACGGCACCCAGCCGCAGGCAAGCGTAAAGAGTCACGGTGAGATCCACGCCCGGCGGGACCATCAGGCTCACCCGGGTGCCCCTGCCCACGCCGGCCTGCCGAAGCCCTTCCTGAAGCTCCAGGATGCTCCGGTGCAGCTGTTGCCAACTCAGTGAGCGGCTGATCTTGCCGTCGCTTCCCATCTCGGCGACAGCCGTTTCGACGTTGTCGGTTCCGCTGGCCAGGGCCTCCACGGAATCCCAAAACGGGCGGAAGGGCTCCTCCCGTGTTTGCCTGGGCGGGAGAGTATCAGCCTCCCGCACGCCGGCAGGTTCTTGGCGGCCAGCGAGCCACTGGAAGAGTGGCGTGGCGATGTCCCTGTCCTCTGCCACCAAGTGACCGGCGCCTTCGAAGCGATGGACGTCCGCCTGCGGAAGCCGTTCCATCAAGTCCTTGAGATACCTGTCGGAAAAGACAGGGTCTTTGGGGCCCCACAGCATCAGGGCCGGCACCTTGAGCTCGCGCAGACCCTCTGCGATATCCTGCAATGCCGCGAAGCTGGGGTGGGTTTCATCCACCGGAATGTCAGCGACGAAGTTTCCCACGCCCACGCGGCGCTGCATGCCTCGATAGGGGGCCATATAGGCCTTCCTGACTTCGGGCTGTAACGGCGGGTGGGCCAGGGAATGGGTCACCCTGAGGAAGGCATCAGAGGTGATGGTACCCCAGCGGTGAACCGCAGGGTGCAAGGCCAGCTGCAACGCCGCTGGAATGCCCGAACCCGAAGGCTGGTGGACGGCCGTGTTGGTGAGGACCACACCCGCGAGTTTGTCCTGATGAGCCAGGGCCCAGCCGAGGCTGATGACTCCACCCCAGTCATGGCCAACCGTAATGACTGGACCGTCCAAGCCCAAGGCCTCGCTGAGATCGCCGAGGTCGTTCACCCGGTCTTGCAGGCGACGGAAGGTGCCGGTTCGCTCCGAAAAGCCCATGTCCAATTGGTCCACCGCGACGACGCGCCATGGATGGTCGGCATCGGAGCCCGCGGCCAGCAGTGTCCGCCAAAGGTAGGACCAGGTGGGATTCCCATGGACACAAAGCAGCGTGCCTGCAGGAGTCAGGCCCCGCCGTTGGAGTTGGGGGCCGTTATCCAGGCTGTGCCAGCGGTGCGTTGTGCCAGGCGCGTCAACTGCCGACGTCGAACTGGCGTGAACTATCCGCGACCATTCCGGGTCGACGCCAGGCCAGCTGGTGGCTACCAAACGATCTCCACCATTCCCGCGTTCAAGCCCGAACCGACACCCATGCACAGGACACGGTCTCCGGAGGTCAACGATTGGGCCTCGGCAGCGAGGGTCATGGGCAAGGAGGCCGGGCCAACGTTGCCCCAGTGCGGGAAAGTAATGGGTACCTTGTCAGGGTCCAGGTCGATGGCATTAATGATCGCCTGGGTGTAGGCGTTGCTGACCTGGTGGGTGACATAGCGGTCCATTGCCGCCCAGTCCCACTCCCGCTGGGCCTCATGCCAGGCGTCCACCACCAGTTGAAGGCCGCCATCGAGCAGGCCTTTGGTGTCGGTGTTCATGCCATCGATACCGCCTACGCACAGTTCGTGGTGCTCAGTACCTGCCCTCATCACACCGCCGACGAGCCGATGGCCGCCCGGGTGCTCGTTCGCGGGTCCGAGGACCGCCGCGGCAGCGCCTGATCCCAGCGTGAGCGTGGCAAATTCCCGGTTGAAATCCTCGCGGGTGGTTTCGGGCCGCTGCAGTCGTTCCAAGGTGGCTTCCTGGGTGCTCTGGGCATCTTCGCCGTTCACAATCACCGCATATTTGATTTGGCCGGAATCGATCATGTTGGCCGCCAGGATCATGCCGTTGACGAATCCCAGGCAGGCGTTGGCCAGATCGAAATTCAACGCCGACGAAGGCAAGCCGAGTTCATGGTGGATTTTGACGGCCACGGATGGTTCCAGGTTTCGCCTGGTCACGGAGGTATTGATCAGCAAACCGATTTCGGATGCCTCGACGCCCGCTTCGGCCATGGCTTTTGCCCCCGCATCTACAGCGGCGTCATCAAAGGAAGTCCCTGCCGCCCACCATCTGCGGTGCGTGATGCCGGCCACGCGCTCCAGCAAACGCGGCGGAAACTTCAGGCGCTTCAGGGTGGATGCGAGCCTGTGGTCAAAGTCCCTCGAACTTACAATTCTCGAGGCTTCGACGCTGCTCACCGAGAGCAGTGCGGTGTTGCTGTGCCGGAAGGTTGCATTCCCTGCCAAAGTCGAGCCCCTGTTCATTTCCGTGCTGCATTCTTGCGGTGACTGTACCCATCAATGCAAGCCCAAGACATTAACTATGCAGGGGAAATCCCCCTCATGCCTATTTGGCCCCCGCCCGCACCGGAAGGAACGCCCGGATTTCGCTTCCGGGAGAATTTCTTTTGCCATAGTCTGGGCAAATGCCCGCGAGGAACAACGAATGCTGATCTGTGCAACCTGCGCCGTCGAACGCGATGAACCCGTGCCCGCTTCCTGTCCCATCTGCGCTGATGAACGACAATATGTTCCCCTGGATGGGCAAGCCTGGCTCACACTGGAGGCGCTGGAGCAGGCAGGCCAACAGGCACCATTGAGGGAGAACGAGCCGGGGCTCCTTGGCATCAGCACCGCACCGAAGGTAGGGATCGGCCAGACCACTCAGCTGGTGGTAACGCCTCAAGGTTCACTGCTTTGGGATCCAATTGGCTATGTCGATGACAACCTCGTGCGCTCCGTGCTCGCGCATGGTCCTGTGCTGGCCATCGCTTCGAGCCATCCACACATGTTCGGAGTCCAAGTGGAGTGGTCGCGCCGGCTTGGGGGCGTCCCAGTGTTGGTTGCCGAAGCCGACCGCGACTGGCTTGGGCGCGAGGATCCGATGATTACCTATTGGTCGGGGGGCTTGCAGCTTGCCGAAGGGTTGGCCCTGCACCAGACCGGGGGCCATTTCCCGGGCAGCGCAGTGGCCCACTGGGCAGCGGGAGCACAGGGGCGAGGTGTCCTGCTCACCGGCGACAGCGTCTTTCCCAATCCGGACCGTTGCTCCATAGCGTTCATGCGCAGCTACCCGAACCATCTTCCGCTCTCCGGTGATGTGGCCTTGCGGATCGCCGCCCAGCTGGGAGAACTCACCTTCGACCGGATCTATGGCAACTTCAATAACGTGATCAGTACTGACGCCCGGGAGATTCTGCGCCTATCGGCTGCACGGCACGCTGCGTGGGCACGTGGCGATTTCGACCATCTGACCTGAGCCGGGGATGAGGTTTTGGCCGTCCCGCCACCTGCAGTCAGAGGTAATCGGCGCCGCGTTCGCGCGCGATTTCCAAAAGAGTGGTGTGGAAAGCCACCTCTGCCGGCGCATAAACCTTGTCCTGGCGTTGCGCCAGCAGCACCCGGCGAAGCGGGGCTGCCGAGCCTAGGCTCAGGACCCTGACATCGGGGTGCTGCAACGCCACTGCTGTCTTGGGAACCATTGCGACCCCCATGCCGACACTCACCATGGCCTGCGCTTCCTGGTAGTCGTTGGCCAGGAAGCCGATGGTCGGTTCAAAGCCGGCGTCGTGCGCAGAGCGCTGGAGAACCTCCACTACGGGATGGGCCTCCGCGCGGACGATCCACGATTCCTTGCGGAGCTCGTTCATGGACACTTCGTCGCGCTCCGCCAGAGGATGTCCCTTCGCCACCAGGATGACGGTACTCTCCTGGAAAACCTCAGTGGTCCTGATCGACTCGTCTTCGAAGCGATTCCACGGGTAGTCCCACAGGAGGCACAGACCAGTAACTCCCGACTCCAGGTCCGACACCAACTCATCGAACCGGGCACTTCTAACAGATAGGCCGATGGCCGGGTAGCGCTTTTTGAAGGCCCGGATGACAACCGGGAGAAAAGAGCCCGCCAAGGTGGGAAAGGTGCCGATGGTCAGCGAGCCCCGCCGGAGGCCCGCGATTTGGTCTATATCGGATTGGGCTGCACGGATCTGTCCCAGGATCTTACGCGCGTGGCCCGCCAGTACCTGGCCCGCCTCCGTGGGCACTACTCCCCGCGAGCGTCTGTTCAGGAGCGGCTGGCCTACCTCCTGCTCGAGTTTGCGTAACTGCTGGGACACGGCGGAAGGGGTGTACATCATGGTGTCAGCTGCTGCGGTGATCGAACCTTGCTCCACCACCTCGACCAACAGAGCAAGCCTGCGGATGTCGTATAAATTTTGGGCTTCATCGTTAAGCAATTGTGTACCCTTCTGCGGATTTGGTTAATCCTATACATGGATACCGGGATATCAACCATCCATTAGCCCGCTTAGCCCCTTCAACAGCCAGAAACGGCATGATCCAGTCCCCATTCTGCGATGAATGAAGCATTGCTACACCCTCCTTCATTTATTGCACATTGTCTTCATGTGTGATCCGGCTCATGCTGAATGAAGAGCCCGCCGGGAACGGCAGAAGGAGTGCAGGACTGATGAAGATTGAAGCAGAGTGGATGCGCGGAGGAACCAGCAAGTGCTGGGTCTTCGAGACCGAAAATTTGAACGAAACCAGCATCGACCTCGACCAACTGCTGCCGCGCCTCTTCGGAAGTCCCGATTCCCGGCAAATCGATGGGGTCGGTGGCGCGACCTCCACCACCAGCAAGGCGATGATCCTGCGTCGCCCGTCAGACCCTTCCGTTGACGTGGAGTTCACCTTCGCCCAAGTAGGCATCGAGGAAGCCACCGTCGATTGGGGCAGCAACTGCGGAAACTGCTCAGCTGTAGTGGGTCTTTATGCCATCGAAAAGGGATGGGTCACCCCCCAGGGCGACACGACGCGGATCGTCACCCGCAATACAAATACAGACCAGCTCATCATCCAGCAGGTGGCAACTCCCTCGGGGGCCCTGCCCATCGTCCCGGACGCGCAGATGCCAGGCGTCGCCTTTCCCGGATTCAAGGTGGGCCTCGGCTTCCAGGATCCTGCCGGCAAAACGACCGGACAGCTGCTGCCCACCGGAACCGCAAGCGACACCGTGATGGCCGCCGGAAAGTCCTGGACCGTATCGATGGTCGACGCCGGCGCTCCTGTGGTTATTGTCCGCGCCGAAGATCTTGGACTGGACACTGCCCGTTACGACTCGTGGAAGGAAGGTGTGGAACAGCACCTGGACACCCTGGACACCATCCGCCGCCAGGGAGCAGTCCGGATGGGAATGGCGGCCACGCCCGCCCAAGCGGCCCGGGCCGTACCGAAGCTGGCCATCGTCGGCCCGCCCAGCGGCGCGAATCCTGACTCCGATGTCAACGTCATGATGCTTTCCATGGGCAAGCCGCATCCGGCCCTGGCCATCACCGGAAGCATCGCCTTGACCCTCGCCGCGCGGACACCGGGGACAGTGCTTAACGCCATCACAGGCGAAGCCGCACGCGCAGAACTGAAACTGAAGACACCCGCCGGTGTCATCGAAACATGGAGCGAAGAGCACCACGGCTCCGTTCTTGTCGGCGTTGACCGGACAGCCCGCAGCATCGCCACCAGCATCATCCACCTCCCGGAGACTCTCGGCAACGCCGTCGAAGCCTCACTGGAAACAGCCACTCGATGAGGAGAGAACACCATGGCTAAGACTATTTACCAACCAACTCCCGAGGCAGAGAGCGACATTCGTGACCAGCGTTCCAAGCGCCCCAACACACGCCGCCGTATCCTGCTGGTAACGGTTGCCGCTTCCGTCATCCTGGGTCTGGTCGCCATCCTGTTTGGGGGTGCGGTCTTCAACCCGGCGGCCACCCCGGAATCGGAGCCGACCATGACTGCCACGCAGATCATCCCGCTGGTCATCCTGGTGGTGATGTTCGTCGTCGCCACCAAGTGGCCGCTCAACATCGGCGTGATGGGGCTGGTAGCCTCCTTCGGCGTCGGCTACTTCGTCCTCGGCATGACCGACAAGCAGATTCTTGAAGAGTTCCCCGCCAGCATCGTGCTGACGATCATCGGCGTCACCTACTTCTTCAGCATGGCGCAGCGAAACGGTTCCATCGACATCATCGTCCAAAGCTGCGTCAGGATGGTCAGGGGCAAGACCATGCTCCTGCCGTGGGTCTTTTTCCTCATGGCCGCCGCCCTCACCTCGCTGGGCACCTTCAGCCCCGCCGCCGTCGCGCTGCTGGCACCCGCGGCACTGGGCCTTGCCTACGAATCGCGCATCCACCCCGTCCTCATGGGCGCCTTCGTCATCAACGGAGCCCACGCAGGCGGCTTCTCGCCCCTTTCCGTGGCGGGCGTCCTCGTCCACGACATCGCACACAAGAACGACTTTCCCATCGACCAAGGCGCGTTGTTCCTGGCCAGCTTCGCCCTCAACTTCATTCTGTCGGCCCTGACGATCGTGCTCTTCGCCCTCATGGGCAAGCTGCGCGACAAGCACTCCAACGAGTACGCCGGACTCGACACAGCCCGAATCGAGCGTCCCAGCGGCCAGCAGATCCTCACCTTGGCACTCATCCTGGCGATCCTCGTCTGCACCCTCGGCTTCCGCATGCCGATTGGCTTCGTGGCCCTCTCGGCAGGACTGTTGTTGGCCCTGGTCAACATCAAGGAGCACAAGACCTTCATTGGCGGCATCTCCTGGTCCACTGTCCTGCTGGTGGCCGGCATGATCACCTACGTTTCCTTGCTCCAGCACGTCGGCGTGATTGACACCCTCGCGGAGATGGCATTGGCACTTGGTGCGCCGCTGCTGATTGCACTGGTCCTCTGCTACGTGATCGGAGTCGGTTCGGCCTTCGCGTCCTCCACGGCGCTCCTCACCGCTTTCATCCCCCTGGCAGGCCCGCTGCTGGCGACGAGTTCGCTCAGCGCCTCAGGTACGGTGGCGGCTCTGGCCATCGCGGCAACCGTGGTGGACGTATCGCCCTTCTCCACCGATGGAGCACTGGTAGTGGCCAACGCCCGCGATGATGACCGCCAGCGCGTTTACAAGCAGCTCATGGCATACGCCGGCGGTGTTGTCCTGGTGGCACCGGCCCTGGCATGGGCGCTGTTGGTCCCCACCGGAATCATGTAGGCGGGAGCCGCACTTCAAGAAGTCGCCGGGAGCAGTCTCCCCGGCGGGCGTTTGGGAATCGCATTCTGCACACCATCGCAACAGGTAGCCCGAAGGACGGGCGCAGGAAGGGATGCCAGCGCAGCATGGGCAGGGCCACCACACGGTGGCCCTGCCCACGTCATGTCCGGGGAACGCGACAGGGGGATGCGGAAGAACCGCGATTAGCCTTCGCGTGCCCGCCGGGTGGCGGCGTCATTGGCCTTCTGCAGCGCGTTCACGAGCTCGTCCTTGCTCATTTTCGAACGGCCCTTGATGCCAAGCTGTTGGGCCCTTTCGTAGAGGTGCCCCTTGGATGCATTGGCATCCACTCCCCCAGCTGTCGGCGAGGTTGAGTCCACGCCTTCCACGGCGTGCGCATCGGAAGGACCGCGCTCGTCCTTGGGTTCCCAGTGGTCCCCGACTTTCTCGTAACTGTGCTTCAAGGAAGCAAAGGCAGTGCGTGCCGCCCGGCTGGCATCGTTGTCGTAGGATTCCATGGCCGAATCGTAGGTCTTGGCGAACGTGTCCTGGGCCTTCTGCTCCGAACGTTGCAATGTCGACGGCAGTTCATCTTTGCGGGCGTGATCATTCTTCCCGGTCTTGGGCATGGCCCCCTCCAACTTTCGGGCCCACAGGCGCCGGGCCGTTCCAAATTAGCTAAGCATGCTTAGTACTTTGGGGCAAGGTGCCCAACGAACTGAGCCCTACCGGGTCCTGGGGACAGAGTAGGGCCAGCCCAATCTCAGTGATGCAGCTGCATTCGCTGGAGTACTGTGGCCGAGATTTCCTCAACCGACATGGATGCGGAGTTCACGTACGGGATGTTGTTGGCCCTGTACATGTCCTCGGCGTTCCGGAGTTCGAAGGTGCATTGGTTCAGGGATGCGTAGCTGCTGCCCGGCCGGCGTTCCTGGCGGATCTGGCTCAGCCTGACCGGTTGCGAAGTCAGGCCGAAGCATTTGTCCGCGAAAGGCAACAACGGCTTCGGGAGCGCCAACACCTCGAAATCCTCTTCGACCAAGGGAAAGTTGGCGGCCAGGATGCCATGCTGCAGGGCAAGATACATGGTGGTGGGCGTCTTGCCGCAGCGCGAGGGGGCGATGAGGATCAGCTCAGCACGCTCCAGCGCGCGAAGGGACTGGCCGTCGTCGTGCTCGATCGCATATTCGACGGCGGCCATGCGGGACTGGTAGCGGACTGCATCCCCCACTCCGTGGGCCTGGCCAGGCTTGCCGTTGGCCGCAGAGCCGAGGGTTTGTTCCAGCTGCCCGATGTGCGTACCGAACAAGTCGAAGAACTGCCCGCGGCTTTGCGACAGCACGGCGCGGATGTCCTGCCCCACGGCAGTAGAGAAGATGATCGGCACGGGACCTGAGGCCGCCACTTTGTCGATCACGGCCACCACCTCGCGTGCTTGCTCAATGGTGGTGATGAACGGGATGGTGCGGCGCTCCAGCCGCTGGCCCGGAAATTGGGTCAGCAACGTGTTGCCCAGGGTTTCTGCCGTGATCCCGGTGCTGTCGGAAAGAAAGAACACCGTGGGGGCGGGCGCGGAGCCCGCCCCCACGGTTGCCTGATCTGCCATTTAGACCGGTGTGCTGGTGGTGCGGGCCAGACGCAACCAGGTCTCGGTGACGGCGTCAGGGTTCAGCGAAATCGAGCTGATGCCCTGTGCCAGCAGCCATTCGGCGAAGTCCGGGTGGTCGCTGGGCCCTTGGCCGCAGATTCCCACGTACCGCCCCTTGGCCCGGCACGCCGAGATGGCCAGCTCCAGGAGCTTGGTCACTGCCGGGTTCCGCTCATCGAAGCCGTCAGCGACCAAGGCAGAATCCCGGTCAAGGCCGAGGGTGAGCTGGGTGAGGTCGTTGGAACCGATGGAGAACCCGTCAAAGTACTCCAGGAACTCATCGGCCAGGAGTGCGTTGGCCGGCAGTTCGCACATCATGACAATTTCCAGGCCGTTCTCGCCGCGGCGCAGTCCATTGGCTGCGAGCAGGTCAATGACGCCGCTTGCCTCCTCCAGGGTGCGCACAAACGGGACCATGAGCTTGATGTTTGTCAGGCCCATCTCATTGCGGACGTACTTCAGGGCCTCGCACTCGAGTTCGAAAGCCTGCCGGAAGGACTCGGAGAGGTACCGGGAAGCTCCGCGGTAGCCGATCATCGGGTTCTCTTCCTCCGGTTCGAAGGCAGGGCCGCCGATGAGGTTGGCGTACTCGTTGGACTTGAAGTCCGAGAGCCGGATGATCACCGGTTCAGGGGCGAACGCCGCGGCGATGGTCGAAATGCCCTCGGCCAAACGCCTGACGTAGTAATCGCGCGGGCCCTCGTATGCTGCGGTTTTCTCCTGGATCTGCCGGACGGTGTAGTCATCCAGGGTTGCCGGACGCTCAATCTCCCCGGCGACAGCCAACAGGGCGTTGGGGTGGACACCGATCTGCCGGTTGATGATGAATTCGAGGCGGGCCAGGCCCACGCCGTGGTTCGGGAGCTTGGCGAAACTGAACGCCTGCTCCGGGGTCCCGACGTTCATCATGATCTTCACGGGAGCTTCTGGCATGGTGTCAAGGCTTGTCTCCTGCAGTGAGTACTCCAGCAGCCCTTCGTACACCAGCCCCGCTTCACCTTCGGCGCAGGAGACGGTCACAGGGGTGCCGTCCTTGAGGATCTGGGACGCGTAACCGGTACCGACGACGGCGGGGATGCCCAGTTCGCGGGCGATGATCGCCGCGTGGCAGGTCCGTCCGCCGCGGTCGGTGACGATCGCGGCGGCCTTCTTCATGATCGGTTCCCAGTCAGGGTCGGTCATGTTGGCCACCAGGACATCGCCCTCCTGGAAGGAGGCCATCTGGTCAATCGAGGACAGAACCCGTACCTGGCCGGCGCCGATGCGCTGGCCGATCGCGCGGCCCTCCACCAACACCGTGGAACGCTCGGTGAGCGTGTAGCGGGAGGTAACACCCGCGGCCTTGCGGGACTCCACAGTTTCCGGGCGGGCCTGGAGGATGTACAGCTCCCCGTCCACTCCGTCCTTGCCCCATTCGATGTCCATGGGCCGCCCGTAGTGACGCTCGATCGCCACGGCGTGGCGTGCAAGTTGCTCCACCTCGGCATCACTGAGGCTGAAGCGGCTCCGGGACTCCTGCGGCACGGGGATGAAGTCGACGGTCCTGCCAACCTGGTCGGAATCCGTGTACACCATCTGCACGGCTTTCCCGCCCAAACCGCGCTTGAGCACCGCCGGGCGGCCAGCAGCCAAGGCAGGCTTGTAGACGTAGAACTCATCGGGGTTCACCGCACCCTGGACCACGGCTTCGCCAAGGCCATAAGAGGACGTGATGAATACGGCGTCCGTAAAGCCGGTCTCGGTGTCCATAGTGAACATCACGCCGGAGGCCCCGACGTCGGAGCGCACCATGCGCTGCACACCCGCCGACAACGCGACTTCGGAGTGCGTGAAGCCGTGGTGGACGCGGTAGGCGATGGCCCGGTCGTTGTACAGCGACGCGAAAACGTCCTTGATCGCGAGCAGGATGTTTTCAATCCCCCGGATGTTCAGGAAAGTCTCCTGCTGTCCGGCAAAGGAAGCATCAGGAAGGTCCTCAGCCGTTGCGCTGGAGCGAACCGCCCAGGACACATCCCCGCCGTACTCCTCGGTGAGACGCTGGTACGCCGAACGGATTTCCTCTTCGAACCCGGCCGGGAACGGCGTTTCACGGATCAGGGAGCGGATCTCCCCGCCAACCTTGGCCAGGGCGGCCACATCGCCGCTGTCCAGACCCTCCAAAATGCTTTCAATCCGGGTATCAAGGCCTGACTCCGCCAGGAAACGGCGGTAAGCGTCCGCCGTCGTCGCGAAACCACCCGGAACCTTCACCCCCGCCGAGGCGAGATTTTGAACCATTTCCCCAAGCGATGCATTTTTGCCTCCGACCTGGTCAAGGTCGGACAGGCCAAGCTCAGAAAACCAAAGAACGTTAGTCATAAATTGTGTCCTCCATTGGGCACGCTCTGACAAGCGCTGAAAAAAACTAGGTCTTGCAAGGATCAGGGCCAAAGGGTCTGGATGCAAACAAATGTGATACTTGCAACAGTGATGCGGCGGCCAGGGCCGCTGGAGTGGGTTTGACTTGACGTTGGAGCTTCGGGGTGTGTTGCAGGCAAGGCAAGGTCAACGATTAAGTCCGACGAGTTAATCGTTCAGAGGAATCGCGCCCGCTGGCGTGCCAGACATCATCAAACACCTGAAGTGTCGAGAAATATCGGCCCGCCAATAGGTTCATGGGTAATTTCGATCCCCAGACGAGCCTGTCATATCCGCCGAGAGGCTGGGGCAACTGACGGGCACGAGTCAGTTACCGGAACCGGATGCCTTTCCTGGTCCCGGTGGACAGCCTCGACTTCCCGGACAAGGGCAGCCACAGCGGGTTCACCGGGTGGCCCACGCCCGTTCCTGGCGGGCGTTGTCCAGAGATCACATAAGCGTGTAGGTGGCCCGGCCGTGATGTGCATCGAACTTCGATCGCGGGCCGTACTCCTTTTAGTCGACTTACCGCGCACAACGCGCAGAAACATAAGCGCGTTCCACGCACTCGTGCCATGATGGTAGGGAGCACCCCATGCAGCCATGGGGTGCAGGCCAGCAAACGACACGAGAGGAGCGGCGTGGCTTCCGTATTTGTACAAGCCGACGATTTCTCCGGTGCCGCCGAGGTTGGAGCCTGCTTTGTCCGCCACGGACACACCGCGCAGGTTCTTCTCGGAACGTCCGACGACGACGTCTCCACGCGGGGAGATGTCACCGACGTCGTCATTACAGACACCCACTCACGCGGACTGCCGCGGTCAGCGGCCGCCAATGCAGCCGCGCAAGCCTTCTCCAGCCCCGCCGCAACGAATGCCGGGATGGTGTTCAAGAAGGTCGACTCACTCTGGCGCGGCAACATCAGCGCTGAGATCGCGGCACTGAGCCAGCTTGGCTACAGCGTTGTGGTGGCCGGCGCACTGCCCCAGCTCAGACGCTCGGTCCAGCATGGGAAGCCCTTCGTGGATGAATTTCCCTTGGATCGCACCGACCTCTGGCAAGCAGAGCAGGGAACCCCGCCCTCGAGTGTTGCCGAGCTGATCCGCCCGCAGGCTCCAGGATCCGTGCACGGAATCGGGCTCGACCAGGTTCGCTCCCAGCTGCTGGACGCCATCCTGACCGATGTACTCGACGCCGAGAGCCCCTCAGTAGCAGTGGCGGACGGAATGTCCGTGTCCGATCTCGAAAATGTGGTCGATGCCGTGATCACGCTGGACTTCACGTGCAGTGACCGTCGGATAGCGCTGGTCGGAACCGGCGGCCTAGCCGAAGTGCTGGCCCAGCGGCTGGCAACACGCAATGCGCGAAACGCGCAATCCGTGGCTACGGCTAAGCCGTCCATCCCGAAACGGCAGGAAGCGCCTACACCGGTTCTCGCCGTCGTCGGTTCCGCCTCTCCTACCGCGCAAAGCCAACTGTCGGAGCTTGCCGAGGACGGCTTCATGGTCATCCGGCTCGATCCCCGCGCCACGGGGCGGTACACATCGCAACTGGAGGAAGCCCGGCATGCGCTGCGGGCTACCAGCAACGTGGCCGTGACCCTGCAGCAAGCTGATGTGGACCCGGGCAGGGCGATCGGGATTGTCCGGGCGATCGCCCGGTTTGCTGCCGACGCCGCCCGAGGACTTGGGCCTGACCTCATTCTGACCGGGGGCGAGACAGCCCGTGAGGTGCTGGATGCACTGGGCATCCGCTCCATGGTTCCGCTGGCGGCTGTTCAACACGGCGCAGTCCTTGGCCTCGCCAACGACGGAACCCTGGTGGGAACCAAACCCGGAAGCTTCGGTGACCACCAGGCGCTCAGCCAGCTCCACCACGAGATACAACAGCGCCGCGGCCGGCCCGCGGGCGTTCCTCCCACACCTTTTGCCCTCCGACTTCCACACAACCTGGAGCCAACATGACAACTCCCGCAAGTACCGCAACCGAGCAACAGTCCCTCCCCGTCGTCGCCGTCACCATGGGCGACGGCGCCGGCGTGGGACCCGAGGTGGTGGTGGCTGCCGCGCTTGATCCGCAAAGCAACGCCGAGTGCCGCCCCGTGATCATCGGCGACGCATTGCGGCTACGGCAAGCGTCGGACATCCTGGGAGTGGAGGCGGACATCCAGCCGATCGCCACCGTTGAAGACGCGGTCTTCGCTCCGGGCCGGGTTAACGTGATCGACCTGGCGCTGCTCCCCGAGGACCTCGCCTGGGGCAGGCTCTCCCCCGTCGCCGGACATGCAGCCTACGAATACATCAGGGTAGCCAGCGAGCTCGCCATGGCCGGACGTGTTCAAGCCATCTGCACCGGGCCGCTGAACAAGGAGGCGTTGCACGCCGCCGGGCACATCTTCCCCGGCCATACGGAATTGCTGGCCCAACTGACGGGCACGGAAGAAGTATCGATGATGCTCTCAACGCCCAAGATCCGCGTCATCCACGTCACTACCCACATCGGGCTGGCCGATGCCATCCGCAAGATAGAACCAGGATTGGTGGAGCGCACCATCCGCCGCGGACACGAAGCCCTGGTCCGGGCCGGGGTGCCCGAACCAAAAATCGGCGTATGTGCCATTAATCCGCACGCTGGGGAAAATGGCCTTTTCGGACAGGGCGAGGAAGCCGAGAAGATCGAGCCCGGCGTCAAGGCGGCACAAGCTGACGGAATCAACGCGGTCGGCCCCTTGCCCGCCGACACACTGTTCTTCCTGGCCGGACGCGGAGACTACGACCTCGTCGTAGCGATGTACCACGATCAAGGGCACGGCCCTGTCAAGGTTCTCGGAATCGAGGCCGGCGTCAACATCACAGTGGGCTTGCCTGTAATCCGGACCTCGGTGGACCACGGCACCGCTTTTGATATTGCCGGCAAGGCAATTGCCGATCCCCGCAGCATGGTCGAAGCACTGCATCAGGCCGCCGAGATGGCGACCCGTCCCAGCATGGCTGTGTAACCGATTGTCGCCCTGTAGGGCAGTTAGCATGGTTAGCACTGTCACGGTAAGGAGGCCTGGGAATGCTCTCAGCAAGCGCAAGGCGCGAGGAGATCTATCACCTTGCCGTAACCACCGGCCTGGCGTCGGTGGAAGAACTGTCGGCCCGGTTCGACGTCACCGCCTCAACTATCCGCCGGGACCTGGCGTTGCTGAATTCGCAGGGTCGCCTCGCGCGAACCTACGGCGGGGCCATGGCACTCGGGGCACATCCCGAAGCCTCCCTTCGGCAGCGCACCGGCGAAGCATTTGAACAAAAGCACGCCATAGCGCGCTGGGCTGCGGCTGAAGTCCGGCCCGGGGAAAACATCCTTCTCGACGCCGGCTCAACAGTTGGTGCTTTGGCTCACGAACTGCGGGGGTTCGGCCCGTTGTCCGTGACGACTCCGGGCATCAACACCTTGCAGGAATTGGCCGATTCCGAAGGGATAGAGGTGGACTGCCTGGGTGGCCGGCTACGCACCGTCAGCCAGAGCTTCGTTGGCCCCCTGGCCGAAGTGGCCTTGGAGCGAATGAGTTTTGACCGCGTTTTCCTTGGGGCTGACGCAGTCACCGCTGAGGATGGAATCTGCGAGGCGGACCATTCCCAAACGCGACTCAAGGAACTCATGGCGCGGCGGGGCAACAGTGTCTATGTTCTGGCCGATTCTTCCAAGCTTGGTCTTCGTCCCTTCCATGCGTGGGCCCGGCTCGCCGCACCGTGGACGCTGGTGACCGACGACGGCGCCGACCCCAAGGAAGTCAGCAAGTTCGTCAGCGCAGGTGTGCAGGTGCAGGTCGTGCCTGTCGATTGATGCTGCGGTGGGCGCCTGAGCCGCGCATACTTTCGATACTGTAATCAGATGCTCATCGAAATTGCTGCCGCCGAAGGCACTGCCGAGGCCTTGCTTGTCCGACCATCCTCCGGGGATGGCGAGTTCCCGGGAGTTGTTTTCTATATGGACGCCTTTGGTGTGCGTCCCCGCATTGAAGAGATGGCCCAACGCATTGCGGATTGGGGATATGTCGTGCTGGTTCCGAACGTCTTCTACCGGGAGGGATCCATAGCCGAGCTCGCTCCCGCAGGCGACATGACAACCACCGAGGGCAGGGAAGCCGCGGGCAAGGACGCATTTCCACGGGTCGGTCGCCTTACGTCGGACAAAGCACTGCCCGATATCCAGGCATGGGTTACCGCAATCGCCGGCCTGGACGGTGTAGCACCCGGACCCATCGGGACCACTGGCTACTGCATGGGTGCCCGTTTGGCCGTCCGCACCGCCACTTCACACCCGCAGTTGGTTGCGGCATGTGGCGGTTTCCATGGCGGCGGCCTCGCGACCGACGCTCCGGACAGCCCCCACCTGGGCCTGCCCGACGCCCGTGCCCGGTTCGTCTTCGGGCACGCCGACCATGATCCCAGCATGGCCCCCGAGGCGGTGGCGCGGCTCGGTGCCGCTTTGGATGATGCCGGGCTCAAGGCCTCCAACGAAATCTATGCCGGGGCACCGCATGGCTACTCGATGGCTGACACGTCCGCCTACCATCCGCAAGCCACTGAGCGGCACTTCGAAGAACTGCGGGCCCTGCTCGAGGACACCCTCAAGGGTTGAATCATTTGCAGCCCGTGAACCCTGGCAACACTGCCCAACTTGCGGAGCATCTGCGCCGCAGGGCCCTATCCGGGAACCGCCTGATCGTTGGGTTGGCCGGTCCCCCGGGCGCCGGCAAGTCCACCATTGCCGAAGGCCTCAGGCGGCACCTGGGGCGCGAATGCGCCATTGTGCCCATGGACGGGTTCCATTTGGCGAACGCCATTATTGAGGGTACCGAACTCAGGGAACGGAAAGGCGCCATCGATACGTTCGACGTCGGCGGTTACCTCTCGCTCCTGGCAAGACTTCGGCTCAACGAGGAAGACGTCATTTACGCGCCAACATATCGCCGGGGACTCGAAGAACCCATTGCGGCGTCCATAGCTGTGCCACGGCTGACAGAAATTGTCATCACGGAAGGCAACTATCTGCTTGCGGGCGACGGACCGTGGGCTCGGGTCCGGAGTTACCTCGACGAGGCCTGGTTCGTTGAACTCCCATCGGAAACCCGCATATCACGGCTCATCCAACGGCACGTGGATTCCGGGATGGAGCCTGCCGCGGCCGAAGCCTGGGCAAAGGGACCTGACGAGGCAAACGCAAAGTACGTCGAGTCGACGAAGGCTTCCGCCGACCTCATCATCACGTGTCCGTGAGCAGGATCAGGCCAGCCAGCGCCACCAGCGCGGCTGGGCCGGTTCCGGCGTCGTATCGGGTTCCGGCTCCGGTTCCTCGCCCAGGGCCAGTGCAGCCTCGACGATATCCTCCGCAGTAAGGGTCATCACGGACTCACGGTCGAGCGTGTCCAGGCTTTGGTCCTCATCGCGTGACAATCGCAACGCCTGACGGTTGAGCGCCTGCTCGAACAACGTGCGCGCGAACCGTGCGTTGCCGGAATCCTCCCCGGCGTGCAGGCCGGTGAGGATCCGGCGAAGCATCTGGTCCGCATCCGGCTCCAGTACATACTCGTGCTGGGACAGCATTTGGTGGAAAATCGTGTCGAGCTCATCCACGGTGTAGTCCGGAAACGTGATCTCGCGGGCAAAGCGGGAGCGCAGTCCGGGATTGGAGAGCAAGAAGGCTTCCATGAGGCGGGGATAGCCGGCCACGATCACTACCAGGCGGTGCCGGTGATCTTCCATCCGCTTGAGCAGCACTTCGATTGCCTCGGGGCCGAAGTCCATCCGGCCCTCCTCGGGCGCCAGGGCGTAAGCCTCGTCGATGAAGAGGACCCCGTCCAGCGCACGCCGGATCACCCGGTCCGTCTTGATGGCTGTGGCACCCACATACTGTCCCACCAGGCCGGAGCGGTCCACCTCCACCAAGTGGCCTTTCTGCAGCAAACCAACTGCCCGGTACATCTCTGCCAGAAGCCGGGCCACCGTCGTTTTGCCCGTGCCGGGGTTTCCGAGGAACACCAGATGCTGGGATGTGGCCACCTCCGGCAGGCCGTGCGACTTACGCCGCGCCTGGACCTGCAGGAGGGCGACCAGGGCCCGCACCTGTTCCTTGACGGTTTCAAGTCCGACCAGCGAGTCGAGTTCAGCCTGCACCTCGGACAGCGGGCGTGCAGGACCCGGGCGGGCGCCGATGAAGTCGCCCACCAGGTCGTCCACACGCTCGGAGCCTGGCAGCTTGAGCTGGTTGGCCAGATGACCAATCGTCTCGCGCAGGTCATCGAGCGGATTGCGGCTGGCGGCCATGCTAGCTCGGCAGCTCCAGCTGGAATCCACACTGGCACCGGAGCACCTTGGTTCCTACGTTGACCACCGAGGGGTCTTCATTGGGCTCATCGGTGGACAGGGGCGCGTAAATGCTCTTGATATTCGAACCCATCAGCGACATCGGCTCTCCGCAGTGGAAGTATTCTCCAGCGAAACGGAGCAGTCCATCCAAGGAACGCGTCCTGTTCAGTACCGCTGCGACATCACGGAACCGTGCCGCGTGCAGGTAATTGCCTTGGCACTTCCGGCAGACGTAACCTACCTGGACTTGAAGCTCGCCAGGATGCGGCGGCAGTGACTCGATGGATTCGATGGCAACATTTTCATTGGTCCCGCAGTGCAGGCAACCGAGGGGGCGCATGTCTTGCGTCAGTCGCGGAAGGCTTGGACCACCTATTCCTTGCATGGCATCTCCGAGGAGTCGGCGGGGCTGCCGGTCAGCGCCCGGACAGCGGGACGAAGGATTCATCCCGCTACAAGGACACCACTACTAAGGCTACTTAGCAATACCGTAGTCTTTTTTCGTTACTTCTTCGCCAGGTATCCGGGCGGTCCGCCAGGTGTCCAAGGCAATCACCGCGCCGAGCACCACCAAGGACAGCGACACGGATGCCACAGCATCGGTGAGCCAGTGATAGCCGAGGTAGATGCGGCTGACGGCCGCGAGGAAGACTCCTGCTGTGGCGACAATGAAACTAACGACGGCGGCCCTTGGGTTGCGGTAGCGGGAGAACACCAGGAACGTCGTGACGAGCAGGAAGTCCGAGGCGCCAAGAACATGCCCGGACGGAAATGAGAACGTCGTGTCGACGCCGAACAGCATCTGGCTGACCGGCGGGCGCTGCCGTTGTACCGATCGTCCGATGATCTGCGCCAGGGCCACACCTGTGAGCATCGCTGCGGCCAGCAGCATGGGCCGCCAGGCGTGCTTGGCCAGCAGCCCCCAGACGAGCGTGAAAACCAGGACGATGATGGGCAGCGCTACGGGCCCGAATATGACGGCAACCACGATCATGACCAGCGTAAGCGGTTCGGAGCGCATCGCCAACAGCGCACGCTCAGCCACGGCATCGTCCAAGGCCAGGCCACCCTGCTGCAGGACACCCGCGAGCGTAATGAGGAAAGCAATCAAGCCAGCCGCGGCCAGGACGGCTGAAGTCACATAAAGAGCCTTCCTGGCGCGGGGGTCCATGAAGCGCTCCTCCACCACAAACTTCTCATGGAACATCCGCCCCCAACCCTTTGTCGGCTCAGTTTTTCCTGGCATGTTCAACTCCCCGGTGCATTGCGTCGCTTCCTGCGGACGGACCGGACCCGCCAGATCACCACTGCTGCCAATGCAAGGGCAACGGCGACGGCGGTGATGTCCCTGCCCACGACCTTGGCGACTACTTCGTAGGAATTCCCGGCCAGGTAGCCGAGCAGTACGAAGCCGACGCCCCAGACCAGTCCTCCGGCAGCGTTGAAGGCCAGGAAGCGTGGATAGTGCATCCGGGATGTGCCGGCCAATGCCGGCATCACGGCCCGGAAGAACGCGACGAATCGTCCCAGGAAAACGGCGGCTCCCCCGCGGCGCCGCAGGAAATCCTGCGCCTTGCCAAGTTTCTCGCGGTGCCGCTTGAGAGCACGGCTTTCCAGCAGGCGGGTTCCTGCGTGCCTCCCGACCTCGTAGCCGACGGTGTCGCCGATGATCGCAGCCAGCACCACCAGGGCCACCATCCAGGCCAACTGCACCTCACCGCGGCTGGCGATGACGCCTCCTAGAACCGCCGCTGTTTCTCCCGGGATGACGAAACCGAGGAAGAAGGCGTCTTCGGCGAACACGAGCAGCGCAACGAGGGTGTAGGCGAGCGCCGGGCTGACGCTTAGAAGGCCATCAATGAATCCACCCATAGGCCCCACCACCTTCCTCTTTCTTATGGAGTTCTTAAAGTCCCCGGCCCAGAATCGAATAAAACGATTCGTTCTGCCGAAGGTTCCCATGTTTCTGCAATCCACGCCACGCCCCCAGCCTGTTCAACAGCTGCCGGTACCCAAGCACTGGTTGATTCTGGGGCTGGTTCTCTCGGCGGTGGTGATCTGCGCCGGCTTGACGTTGAGGTTTGTCCCCGGGCTTACTGAGGCCGAATTGGCGGTCGATGAGGACTTCAGCACGCACCACACGGCAGTTCTCACGGGCGTGGCTTTAGCCCTCAACGTTCTGTTCAGCCCGCTGGCCGGCGCACTGATGTTGACGGTCGGCAGTAGTTATCTCCTGCTGGTGCGGCGGTCGCTCCCCAAGGCGGCCCTGTTCACCGCTGCGGTGGCATCCGGCTGGCTGACCTGCCAGGTGTTCAAAGTGGCAATCGGCAGGATCAGGCCTGACCCGGCCCTCTTGTTCGATCCCTTGGTGCCGGAGCCGGTGTCCAACAGCTTCCCCAGCGGTCACACCTCTTTGGCCGTTGCCCTCACTTTGGCGGTGTTCGTCACGCTTCGGGAAACGAAGTGGGCCAAACCGTCCCTTTGGGCAGGCATGTTCGTGGCGGCAGTGGTCGGCTGGTCCCGTGTCTACATAGGGGCCCACTACCCTCTGGATGTCGTGGCATCGTTCCCTGCCACCATTGCAGCGGTCCTCATCGTGGCCGGAATGTGGAACCGATACGCACCGGGCCTGCTGACCAAAATTCAGTACCGGTCCACCTCCCAACGTACTCTCCAGCGGAAGAAGCCCTGATGAACGCCCTCGTCCTGGAGTCTGTAAGTCACACCGAGCTGATACCTGCCTTGGACCCAGCCGCCCTGCTGCAGGGCCTTGGGCCAGCAACCTTGGCCGTAGTGGCACTGATGGTCTTCATCGAATCCGGAGTCCTGTTCCCGTTCTTGCCGGGTGACTCGTTGTTGTTCACCGCAGGCCTCCTTCACCAACAGTTGGACCTTACGTTGCCTGTGCTGATAACTGTGGTGACCGCAGCCGCGATTGCCGGCGACCAAGTCGGATATCTGCTGGGGCGCCGCTTTGGGCGCCGGTGGTTCTCCGACGATGCCCGGGTCCTGAAGACCTCGCATCTGGCAAAGGCCGAAGACTTTTTCCAACGCAGAGGCGGCCCCGCGCTGATCCTTGCCCGTTTCGTACCGGTCGTGCGCACATTCGCTCCCCTGAGTGCCGGCATGGCCCGGTACCACTACAAGTCATTCGCCCTGTGGAATGTCACTGGCGCAATACTTTGGGCCGGCTCCGTCACACTGCTTGGCTCCTGGCTGGGTCATTTCGAGGTTGTCGCAAAGAACATCGACGTCATCGCCGTAGCCATGGTGCTGGTCTCCGTCCTGCCATGGGGCATCGAATGCCTTAAGCGCAGGCGCGCCCGCACGGCAAAGTCTTCCTCCACGCAAGAATAGATCCGTGACCACTGATGCCAAACTGTCGCTCTTGCTGGTGGAGGACGACCCCGCCCTCGGACCATTGATCGCCGAACTCCTCCAGCCCGACTACCACGTGCACGTTGCCGTAGATGGCCGCGAGGGACTGGAGCAAGCAGTGGCACGGAATTGGGATGTCATGGTGATTGACCGTGGACTACCGGTAATGGACGGCATCGCCTTGATCGCGGCCCTGCGTTCCAAGGGGATCGCAACCCCTATCCTCATCCTCACCGCCCTTGGGGCCGTTGACGAAAAGGTCCGGGGCCTCGACGCCGGCGCCAACGACTATATGACCAAACCCTTCGATGCCATGGAGCTCGCCGCCAGGCTCAGGGCGCTGACCCGCAACTACCGCCAGGTTCCCCGGACCATCCCCATCGGAGACTGGGAACTGGACCCGGCAAACAGGTCCATACGCTCGCTTCACGGTTTCCTCGCCTCTCTGACGGCCACTGAGTCAGAGTTGCTTTTGGTCTTGTCCTCCGAGCCGGAACGCGTGTTTACGAGGGAAGAACTCCTGGTTGCCACACACAGCCAAGGCGAACTACCCGGCGTCGTGGACACCCATGTCCATCACCTTCGCCGGAAGACGGCCCGATCAATCATCAGGACCATTCATGGAGTGGGATACCAGATAGGTGAAGCTGATGACTGAGCCTTCATTGCCATCACGCCAGGACCAGGCAACCCTCCGCAAAGCCTCGCAAAAGATCGCTTTGCGGATCAGCGCCGCCTGCGCCCTCCTTGTCCTTTGCCTCCTCGCCGCAGCCACAACCTATGTGCTCAACCAAGCCGGACAACCGGAACCCCTCGAAGCCGGGGCTGTCTACGCCTACCTAGATACCCAGGACCTGATCAAAGCCATGGTCATCGCCGGAATCGCAGGGGTTGCCTTGGCCGGTGGCGTTGGCTGGCTCAGCGCCCGAAGCGCCATCCGTCCCCTTGGCGAGGCCCTGGCCCTCCAACGACGCTTTGTCCAGGACGCAAGCCATGAGATGCGCACCCCTTTGGCCATTCTTGATGCACGCATCCAGCTGGCACAACGCAGTACGACTCCCGATTCTCCGTACGGGCGTCAATTGTCGAGTATCCGGTCCGACACCGCTGCCGTGACGCACATCGTCAACGAACTCCTGGAGTCAGCTACGGGGTCCGCCCACGAACCGCTGGCCGTCCCAACGAACGTCGCCGCTGTTACGCAGGACGTCGTCGAAAGCCTGAGTCACTTGGCCGCGGAGCGCGGCATCCGGCTGGAATACACAAGCAGCGGACAGCCCCAGGCCCTCGTTGCCCCGCAAAGGCTCCACCGTGCAATTCTGGGGTTGGCCGAGAACGCCCTGGCCCACACGCCCGCTGGGGGGCACATCGCCGTCGTTGCAGCCGCCAACAAACACCACGCAACCATCACTGTGACCGATACCGGCCCAGGTATCACTGGCATAAACCCGGACCGGATCTTCGACCGCTTTGCCCGAACATCAGAGGAACGCGCGGGGAACCAGCCACGCAGCTTTGGCATCGGTTTGTCCTTGGTCCGCGAGATCGCCGTCGCCGCGGGCGGCTCCGCCGAAGTCCTCTCCACCGGACCACGAGGTACCTGCATGAGAATCACGTTGCCGGCAGCCACCTCACACTGATACAGCCCGCTGAATCACGGCGGCGCCAACCTGGTCTGTTCATTACTGTTCAGCTCAACATCATTTGCTTGACCCGCTGACTCCCGTGGCCTTTCATGGAACCAACCTGATCCGGGGCTGTCCCAAGCCGTCCGGATCACACCCCCTACACCCCCCCGAAGCACTTCGCTGTGCCCGGATTCAAAGGTGAACCATGGATGCAACTCCCTCGACAGGCCCGGCACTAACCGACAAATCCTTCAGCCGCAGGTCCTTGCTCCTCGCCGGATCGGCTGCAGCCGCTTTGCTCGCGACTCTTCAGGCTGCACCTTCCAAAGCTGCCGCCAACGACGATCCGTTCGCCGTGGCCAGGCAAGCGTGGAAAGCAGGGATCGTCGGCTTTGGTTACAACCCCTCAGATCCTCCGATAGCATCGCGGCTGGCCTCTGTGGCCTCAACGGCCACGAAATGGCAGTCATCGATGATCACTGGAACGACACGGACCGCCCTGTGGGCAGATCTGCCGTTGGGCGCCAAATCCGCCAATGTCGCTTCACATGCCCGCCGACTCCGCGACATGGCCATCGGGTGGGCCGCTGAGGGATCCCCGGCTTACGGCAACAGTGGACTGCGTGCTGCCATTATCGATGGCCTCGACTGGTTCACCTCCCACGCCTACACTGCCAATACCGCGCCCTACGACAACTGGTATGAGTGGATGATTGCCACTCCCCAGGCGTTGAACGACACCGCTGTGCTCATGTTTGAGCAGCTCGCGCCGGCGCAGATCACCGCGTGCGTCGCCGCCCAGAAACAGCAGGTGCCGCAGATGCCGACCACGGGCACCAAAGCCGCTGCCGCCAACCTGGCGCTCATAGCCGATGGCTTCAGCGGGCGAGGGGTCCTCGCTGGGGAGCTGGACACAGTGAAAGCCGCTTTGTCCAGCTTGGCATCGATCCTGGCCTATGCCCAGCCTGTTGGCGGCACCGTAGGCCTGCTGAATGGCGGCAATGTGGGCGCGATCAACGGTGGTTCCGACGAGGCAGCCTTCTTCAGCCACGATGGTTTCTATCCTGACGGTTCCTTCATACAACACGGGCAATTCACGTACGTCGGCGGCTACGGTTCCAGCTTCCTCAGTTCGCTGGTCGCCACCATCACCCGCACGGCTGCCTTGGGCACCCCCATGGACACCTCGATTGTTTACACCTGGATCCACGAGGCTTTCGAGCCATTCCTATGGAACGGCCTGGTCATGGACACAGTCCGGGGACGTAATGTGGCCTTCTCGGCCGGCGGCGACCACGACGCCGGGCATGGCATCCTTTCCGCCTGCCTGCCCCTGCTTGCCAGCGCCTCCGGCGCAGAACGGCAACGTCTGGCTTCCATGCTGAAGCAGGAACTGGCCGCGGACACGGCACACGACCCAACGTCCGCGTTTTCCCTCGCCTCGCTGGTCGCCGCAAGGACGTTACTTGCCGACAATTCCGTTGCAGCCAGGGGCCCGCTGGTGAAGACGCAGGTTTTCGGCGCCATGGACCGCGTACTTCACCGCACGGAAAGCTACGCAGCAGCTGTGGCCATGCACTCCCTGCGGATCTCGAACTACGAGACGGGCAACAACGAAAACCTCGCCGGTTGGTACACCGCAGACGGGGCCCTGTACTTGTACACGAATGACCTCACCCAGTTCGGCAACGGGTACTGGTACACCGTGGACCCCTACCGGATTCCCGGGACGACCGTGGACCGGGTGGAAAGAAGCTACACCAATGTGCCCTGGCGGGCCGAGTACCACAACCCGGACTATTGGGCAGGTGGCGTGACTGCCGGCCAGTGGGGTGCAGCAGGGCTCCGTTTGAGGGCCGAACAGCCCTCATCCCTGAAGTGCCTTAAGTCCTGGTTCTTCTTCGGCGAGCAGGTTCTGTGCATGGGCGACGGCATCAGCGCCGCGGCGGGTCGAACTGTCGAAACAGTTCTGGAGAACAGGCGTTCGACGTCGGTGGCATCGGCCGGCGTCACGGTTGACGGGCGCGCCGTGGCCGCCGTCGAAGAAACAACCGAGGCTCTACCGGGCGCTCGCTGGGCGCATCTGGAGGGGGTTGCCGGCTTTGTATTTCCCACCCCGACCGATGTCCACGCACTGCGCCAGAGCCGAACCGGAAAGCTGGCCGATATCAGCCCCAACCGTTCATCCCCAGCCGCAAGCAACACTTTCTCCACCCTTTGGCTGGACCACACCGCATCCGGAACCGAGTCGTACGCCTACATCGTCCTGCCGGGAGCAAACGCAAGTGCCACAGCCCACGTAGCTGAACAATCTCCGGTTCGTGTCATCGCCCGGACCGCAGTTGTGCCGCAGCCTTCTTCGAGGCCGGAGCCGCGTCCTTCGTGACGGCTTCCCAACCCTGTGCCATAGCCGTGGAGGAACTGGCGGACCAGCTGGTAATTACCCTCAGCGACCCCACCCAGTTGTCTTCTTCCATCGTCCTGGAACTGGACATCCGGCCGAGCGCGGTTTTATCCGCAGACCCCGGCGTTGAGGTGTCCCGCCAGAACGGCAGGACACGGATTACGGCCGACGTCAACGGAACCCTGGGAGCAAGCAAATCGGTCAGGCTGCGTTATGTCCTCACACCGGAGCTGGTGTCGGAACGACTGAAGGACATGAACAAGGCAGGCTTGCTCAGCAAAGAGCCCTACAAGCAGTTGGACGAAGCCGTTGCGGGGATGATCGCTCCGGCACGAAAGGGCTCCGGGGCCTCGTTCCTGGCAATTGTTGAGGGACTCAAGTCCCTGATTGATGCCACGACGTACCGGGAACTGGAGGACCTGGGCTCCCGCCTGCTTGCACGGTTGCCCTGAGTTCCGGCAGGATCCAGCCCGGAATGCTTACACTTGAACACAAAGGAAACATGATGAACACCTTCTAATGCACACCGCGAGAGGCCGGTCCGGATGCTGTCGGAAAACCGCAAACACCTCATACTCAGGGAACTGGCGCTCAAAGGCTCCCTCAATGCCTCGGAGTTCGCAGCCAGCATCGGGACCTCAGGAATGACGGTCCGCCGGGACCTTGCCATCCTCGAGAAACGGGGACTGGTGGAACGGGTGCACGGAGGGGCAGTCGCGGTTCCCGAGGCCTCCGTTGCCCAGCAGCCTTCCCCGGTTCCCGGCAACCGCTCCCCGCAACGCGGGGCGGTTGCCACCATCGGGATGATCGTACCCTCGGCTTCGTACTACTTCAGCGGTGTCATTCGTGGTGCAGAGACCGCGGCAAGGGAAGCGGGCGTTCGTTTGATTCTTGGCGTCTCCAACAACTCAAGCACCGAAGAACAACGGCAGCTTAGGAGAATGCTGGATCTCGGCGTCGACGGGATACTGGTGACGCCCAGCGAGGCCTCTCTCTCGAATACCCAAACGCTGGAGCTGTTGGCGGCTGCGGCGGTTCCGATCGTCGTCGTGGAGCGATCCATTGAAGACACCCTCGATCGCGGCAATTTCGAGTGCGTGCGAAGCGACCACGCGCAGGGTGCCCGGATCGCCGTCGCCCATCTCCAGGAGCTCGGGCACCAAAGGATCGCCTTGTGCCTTCGGGAGAACAGTCCAACTGCTCCGCCGTTGATCGAGGGATTCGGTCAAGCAATGGAAAAAGCCGGACCCCGGACGCACTTGGCATCGAACATGGTCCGCACCATGTCGCGCGCCCGGAACGATCCCCAGGCCCATCATGAGCTCGTTGCCGACATTCTCGATTGGTGCTTGCGGGAGAAGGTCACCGCCGCCATTGTGCACACGGATGAAGACGCTTTGCAGTTCGCCAGCATGTGCCAGGAGCGTGCCATCCAGGTCCCGGAGGATTTCGCGATCATTGCCTACGATGACGAGATAGCGGCGCTGGGGACCACACCCTTGACTGCCGTAGCGCCGCCCAAGTTCGACGTCGGACACCAGGCTCTGACGATGTGCGCGAACCGGGTCATCTCCCGGCGACCTGGCCCCGCTGCGCGGCAACGGGTCAACCTGTCCCCTACCCTCGTAGTCCGCAACTCGACGCTGCCGGAGGGGAGAGAGCTCGAGCCGGCGTTGCGGTCGCAGGATTCACGCAGCTGAGCATCGGCATTCTGTTCATTCCTGTTTACTTCGTAGCTGCTTGTTCATCTCTGTTGATTCAATGAACTTAGTCAAGTGCAGCACGCACTCTCCGACTTCGCATCGTGAACTTCGAAGGAGAACAGAATGAAGCGACGCCAGCTTCTGCTGGGAGCCGCCAGCCTCATGGTCAGCGCGGCCTTGGTATCAGGTTGCGCCAGCACACCAGCTGCCAGCCCCGCCCCCGGTCCCTCCCAGGACCCCAGCGGCACCATTACCTTCTGGTCCTCCCTGGCAGGCATGGACAAAGTGGCCGCAGCCTTCAACGCCAGCCAGGACAAGGTCAAAGTCAATTTCGAAACCGTTCCCAACGGCGCCGGCGGCGGTTACGCCAAACTGTCGACGGCGATCACAGCCGGCAACGGCCCGGACGTTGCAACCATCGAATACCCCCAATTGCCCCAATTCGTCAGCAACGGACAGCTTCAGCCATTGGACGGGTTCATCGACAAATCAGCGACTGTGGACAAGCTCAGCGATGGCACGAAGGCCCTGGTGCAGTTCGGTGACCAGACCTATGCGCTGCCCTACGATGCCGCACCAATGATCATGTGGTACCGCAAGGATATGTTGGACAAGGCAGGCCTGGGCGTCCCGAAAACCTGGGACGACTTTGAGGACGCGGGCAAAAAGCTGAAGGCCGTGGCCCCCGGCGCCCACTTGGCCAGTTTCAATCCCAACGAGGCCTCCTTGACGGCCGCACTCGCCTGGCAGGCAGGCGCCAAGTGGTTCGGCACCGAGGGGGACAGCTGGAAAGTCGGCGTGGATGATGAAGCCACGCAGAAAGTCGCCACGTACTGGCAAAAGCTGATCGACCAGAAAATCGTTAAGGTCCAGCAATCTTTCAGCGATGAGTGGTCGGCAGACTTGGCCAGTGGCGCCGTCGTCGGAGTCCTGGGTGCCAATTGGAGCGCCACCGGCATCCAGAAGCGCACCGAAGCCAGTGGCCAAAAGGGTCAGTGGATCGCCGCGGAAGTGCCTAACTGGGGTACTCCTGCCGATGCCTTCTACGGTGGCTCCAGCTTCAACATCACCAAGAGCAGCAAGAATCCCGCAGCGGCTGCCAAGTTCATCGAGTACTTGTCCACCAACCCCGACGCCATCCAGGCCCGCGGGAACACCGGCTCGGCCTTCCTCGCGTTCCCGGGATTGACGCCCGTGGCCCAGAAGGCCTTCGATGCCAGCTACTTCGGCAACGACATCTACCAGGTCTTCGACAAGGCGTACTCCACCATTACCCCGGGCTGGCAGTGGGGACCCAATTGGGACATCACCAACACCGCCCTGAAGGACGCATACGGCAAGCTGACCACAGGCGGAAAAGTCAAAGACGCCGTTGAGGCAGCCCAGGACGCTACGGTAGCCGGACTCAAGCAGAGCGGCCTCTCCGTCAAGGAGTAGGCCCGCATGGCAGGGAGGCCCGGGACCCAACCCGCCCCGGGCCTGCCTGCCTCGGAGGAGAACACGACATTATGGCTCTGACCAACGCAGACGGCATGACCCGCCCACAGCGCAAAACCCGATCCAAGTCCGGAACCGGCGGCCGCACCGCGGCGTTGTTCCTGACACCATTTTTCGCCGTCTTCGCCCTGGCGATGGTGGCGCCGGTTATCTACTCGATCGTCCTTAGCTTCTTTGCCCAGCAGAAGTCGGGTCTGGGCTTCGGCCAGGCCAAGACCTCATTCGTAGGGGTGGAGAACTACCTCCAGGTCCTGCAGTCCGAGAACTTCATGGCAGGCATCGGGCGGCTCGCCCTGTACTGCGTCATCTACATCCCGTGCATGGTTGGCGGCGCCCTGGCATTTGCCTTCCTGCTGGACGCGACAGTTGCCAGGGCAAAGAAGCTCTTCCAACTGCTCGTTTTTCTTCCACACGCAGTTCCCGGCGTGATCGCAGCCTTGATCTGGGCATATCTCTACACCCCCGGCGTCAGCCCCATCGTCTCGGTCCTGGAGGGTGGGGGCATCTCGCTGAACTTCCTGGACAACCACATGATCCTGCCCTCCATCGTGAACATCGCGGTGTGGGAGTGGACAGGCTACAACGTCATCATTTTGTTCACTGCCCTCCAAGCTGTCTCCAGGGAGGTCTTGGAAGCCGCCCGCGTGGACGGTGCCGGGGAAATCCGGACAGCCTTCAGCATCAAGCTGCCCCTGATCCTCCCGGCCCTCAGCGTCATCATGTTGTTCACCGTTATAGGCACGTTGCAGCTGTTTACCGAGCCGTCCATCATCGGCAAGGCCACAGCCTCCGTGACCAGCACCTGGGTCCCCAACATGTGGGCCTACGATGCCGCCTTCAACCGGCACAACCTGAACCAGGCAGCTGCAGCATCCATCATCATCGCCCTTGTCGCAGCTGTGCTGTCCTGGGTCGTCACCCGCTTGAGCTCAAGGATGAACAAAGCATGAGCACCCCAACACTGACCAGGACCGGGAAGGCCGCCAGGCAGCCCGCTCCCCATCGGAAAATCAGCAACAACCACGCCCGGGGTTTCGCCGTAAGCTCTCCGTCAACGCCCTCCTTGTCCTGGGTTGTGCCTATATGGTCCTTCCGGTCCTGTGGTTGTTCTTCGCCTCTACGAAAAACGCCTCGGACCTTTACGCCACCGGCGCCTATGCCCTTGGAAACCCGGCGTTCTTTGAGAACGTCGCTGCAGTCCTCAACCAGGACGGCGGCATGTTCCTGCGCTGGATGGCCAACTCCATGTTCTACGCAGCTTTCGGCGCCATTTTCGGCGGCCTGATTTCCGTCATGGCGGGCTACGCATTCGATAAGTTCCAGTTCCGCGGCAAGGATTCATTTTTTGGTGTGGTCCTGGTGGGAGTGCTCATTCCTAATACGGCAACAGTCCTGCCGATGTACATGCTGGCCTCGGTGTTCGGAATTACCAACACCGTGTGGGCCATCCTGATCCCAGTACTGTGCAACCCGTTCGGCGTCTACCTCGCCCGGGTACATTCGGCGGCCTACGTCCCCTCGGAAACCTTGGAAGCTGCCCGCGTGGACGGTGCCGGCCCGGTCCGGTCCTTCTTCTCCCTGGGTCTGCCCATGATGCTCCCGGGATATGTCACCATTGCCCTTTTCCAATTCGTCGGAGTGTGGAACAACTTCATGCTGCCCCTGGTGATGCTGCAGGACCAGCAGCTGCTACCGGTCAGCGTGGGAATCTCCATCTGGCAGGGCTACTCCCTCCCCCAACCGGAATTCACTCCCATGGTCATCACGGGTTCGCTGCTGTCGGTGATCCCGCTCCTCGTCGCTTTCATCCTGCTGCAGCGTTTCTGGAAGTCCGGCCTGACTGCAGGGAGCGTCAAATGACATTGAATGTCGCCCTGGCCATGCCCGAAAACACTGCTCGAGGGGTCTTCCCCCCGCGAAGTCTGGACCCCTTGCAACCCAGCCTTAATATCCTGAGCCGCAAACCCATCCAGGATTTCCATTCCCCCGACGGACGTGCCCTGATCAGCAAGGCCGATATACTCCTCACTGGCTGGGGCTGCCCAATGATCGACGAGGCAGTACTGGATGCCGCTCCACGGCTGCGATACGTGCTCCACGCAGCAGGCAGTATCAAGCACCACATCGGTGAGGCATGTTGGGAGCGTGGGATCCAGGTCAGTTCCGCTGCGGATGCGAACGCCATCCCGGTCGCCGAATACACGGTCGCCATGATCATCCTGGCCAACAAGCGCGTCCTCCAGATCGCGCGGGCGCTCCATACAAGCCGCGAGGAGGTTCTCCCTGAGCAGCTCTTCCCGGACATGGGAAACTACCGCAAACGTGTCGGCATCATCGGTGCCTCAAGGATCGGCCGGCATGTGATCCGCCTGCTTGCCCCCTACGAGCTGGACATCGTCGTCGCCGACCCGTACTTGTCACCGCAGGAGGCCTCGGCACTGGGAGTTGGGCTGGTCAGCCTGGAGCAGCTCATAACCGGCAGCGACGTCGTCAGTCTCCACGCGCCGTCGTTACCCTCCACTAAGAACCTCATCGACGCCGGGCTGATTCAGAGCATGCGGCCCGGCGCCACCTTCATCAACACCGCCCGCGGCGAGCTCGTGGACCAAGACGCCCTGCTCGCCAGGGTGGAGCAGGGCGACTTGTACGCGATCCTGGACGTCACAACACCTTGGGTGCTGCCCTCGGACTCGGGGTTTTACACCCACCCAAACGTCCTGCTCACCCCGCATGTGGCAGGTTCGTTGGGAAACGAACTGGAGCGCATGGCGGCATCTGCCGTAGACGAGGCGCTGCGGCTTGCCCGCGGCAAACCCCTTCGGTTTCGCGTGCGCGCAGAGGACCTCGCCTTCACCGCCTGACCGGTTCCCGTTGTCCACTGGGGTCATAGGGCCCCTGCGGATGCGCGTTGGTTAAGGATAGTTAGCGGCTGGAGAAATGCAGTTGCGCCAAAAAAGAGAGCCCCTCTGCCACGATCGCATTCCGGAGTTCGCCGAGGTGCACGGATTCGTTCGCCCCATGGGCGCGTGTATCTGGATCTTCCGCGCCACCGCTTCCACCATAGAGGCAACGTTGTCCCACTCCGACAACGAAGAAACTACCGAACGGCTCCTGACAGCCCTGCGGGACCTCATCGATGCTGCCCGGGAGCTGCCAACGCCACCAAAGGTCCAGGTCCCGGAACCGGAGGATCTGGCGATGCTCCCCGGCGAAAAGATCAACGCGGCGGTGGTCGACTACCTGCGCAGTGGCTCCACGGCCGGAATGGTGCTTCCGGACCCAGCAGACCCATCGGTGGACACCATCCGCGTGGTGGCGCACCAGCGGGACCAATGATCCCAGCCAGCCAGCAATAGAGCCTTCCAAGCCCTCAATTGATTAGTGTGCATCGCCGCGTAGAAGCGTAGCGTTAAGCCAGCGGAGCGTTGTGGGCCGTTCAGGCTGCCGGGTACAACCGAGGGAAGCCTGTCGACCCGCGTGTTTTGAATCGGGGCGACATGGCCGATTATGTGGGACCAACAGCGGAGCAACTGCAGGATTTGCTGTTGGAAAACTCGGGATTTGCAGACTTCCTCCTGGGCCTGACCACCATCTCTGCCTCGTTGCTTGGTGCCCGGGATCCAATGTTGTGCGCCATCACCGTCGAAAGGGATACTTCTCCCGCCACTGTGGCCAGCAGTAGCGACAAGGCCCGGAGACTCGACGAAAAGCAATACGCGCTCGACGACGGACCTTGCCTTACAGCCTTGAGGAACCAACGCACTGTCCTCATAGAGGACCTGCGAATGGATCGCGGATGGCGGGACTACGCCGAACGGGTTGCCGGCGAAGGAGTCCGGTCCGTTCTGGCCGTTCCCATTGAGAGCGAGGGCGCCTCGCGTGCTGCCCTGAACTGCTACGCCTTGACACTGGGGGTCTTCGATAAGCCGACCGTTGCCGCGGTCGAAGCCCACGCCGCTTCAATTTCCAAGACCCTTCGCCTTGCCCTCAGGCTGCACGGTAGCAACGTTCCGGATCACCTCACATCGGTCCTGCAGTCCCGCGCGGTGGTGGACGCCGCGGTGTCGTTGATCATGGTGCAGAACCATTGCAGCCGGCAACAGGCCATGGATCTCCTCCACGTCGCGGCCCTCAACAACAGCCGAAGGATTCGCGATATCGCGACCGAGATCCTCCAAGGTTCGGCATCAGTCCGGCCTCCGTCTCCAAAGCAGCCCACGATACTCGACAATCATGAATCATGACGGACAGCAACAGCGATACGGAGACACTACTCCTGACGGTCGCTTCCGCCACCCAAAGTATCGTGCCCGTAGCTGGCCCGCCTGCCATTTTGGCCGCGCGCGTCCAACGTCTCGTTCAGTGCGTGGGCCAGCAAGTCACGCTCCAGCGGCGGCAAGCTGAGCGCACCGTAGTAGTACGCCTGGATTTCGACGAGGCCTGACGCACCACCAATTCCGAAGTAGGCCATCCAGACCTGTTCCAAGGTCAGGTCGGTATCCTCCAAGGCCAAGCGGAACTGGTGTCTTTGCAACTCCTCACCACTGGCAAAGGTCATAGTTTCCCCCGGTCAATCAGTTGATCCCGGCAGGTTGTCAATGACTTCACGCGCCACCTCATGCAGCCGGCGCTTCTCCTTGTTGGACCGGGCAATAAGATGAAGCACAGCCTCATGCTCGCCCAGCCCCAGCGTGGCCATGGTGATCCCTTTGGCCGTTGCAACCTGTTCGCGCTGCGCCAGGGACGATTTGAGCTGGTCACTGAGCGCCGAGACTCTCTCCTTGGCAAGCGCGTTGACCAGGAAGATCGAGGCCTGTGAAGCAAAGGCTTCCAAGAGGTGGATCAGTCGAGGTGAGGCGGTTCCTGGCGCTTCCCAATAAACCTTGATGGCTCCAAAAGCCAGATCACCGGAGAGCAGCGGCACACTGACGCAAGAACGCACTCCCAGATCCGCCGCGGCCTGCCCCCATCGCATCCACCTTGGATCAGTTCGGATGTCTTCCGAATCCACGGGCTTGCCCGAGGCCCAGGCGGTCAGGCACGGGCCTTCACCCAAGTCGTATTGCAGCGCGTCCGCGGCGGCCACAACCGACGCGGTAGAGGCCGCACTGCTGCGCCGCCCGTCGGATTCCATCAACGACACGCCTGCACCCACGGCATCCTCGACGGCAAGCACGGCCGCTTCCGTAATCAACAAAAGGGCATTCGACACCGTTTCTTCAGTGAGCAGCATGTTCGAGGCCCGCGCGAACATCACAGCCAACTCATCCGTCAGGGGCAGCTCACTCACCCGCACCACCGCATCTTCCGCGTCGCCATCCATCGCGGGGCCGATCCACATCATTCCCAGCCATCATTCTTGACCTTTCCGCGCCGCTTCACAGTCCACAGGAGCCGACGTTGATAAGTATCCTTATTATAGTGAGAACTGAAGGTTCAGGACAGCGCACCACGATAGTCCACCGCACAGATCGTTCGTACGCAACGCGCCCCGCCGGACGCCACGCTTCCGGGGCGCAGCCCTTAGTCCTGAAAGAACGTCTTTGTGGTTCCTGCGGTTCGGAAATCCCCGCGATAATGCCTTCGGCGACATCATGCAGTTTCTGGTTTCTGTTCTGGGATGCCTGCTGCAGAAAAGCGAAAGCTTCGCTCTGGGTGCAGCGGCTTTGGGCCATGATCATGCCGCAGGCAAGGTCGATGGCAGTCCTCCGGGCCATAGCCGCTTTCAGGTCCTCGGCCAAAAGGTCAGCTGTTGAAATACGCAGGGCAAGCCGCAGCGCCTGGGCGGCTATGTCCGCGAATACTTCAGCTTCGCCAATGGCGTCCTGCGTGAAGTTCCCGGCTTCCGACGCGAATAAGTTCAGGGCTGCCGATGAGTCCGTACCCAACGACAACGGAACACCCAAAGCACTCCGGAAACCCGCTGCGGAAAGATCCTTGCAATATTCGGGCCACCTCCGCTCGGTGGAAACGTCTGCGAGCAGAACGTACCTCGATGTTTCCAGGGCCTCCTGCGCAGGACCGCTTCCGATGGCCCGCTCAATACCGTCCAGCAGAAGGGCACTGTCGCTGCTGGCTGCAACGGTGACCGCACGCTTACGCCTCCACAAGGTCACGGCACACTCGACACGCACGCCGGCAGCCCGGCTCAGCGTCGTGGCGGCATACTGCGTCATGCCGTCCAGGAAATTCCTGACGTCTCCAGCAGCGATCAACTGATGGAGGAGCTTGAAGTCTTCGTTTTGTTCCCGGGTTTCCATGTCAATCTCCCGAGAGGAACTGACGGTGGGCAGGCGGGCGCATCAAACCTCCGCGGTAAAGCGAAAAGGGCGCCGGGCTTCTTCAGCGAAATTTTGACTCCACTATGCCGCATTTATGTGGCTTCTTTCAAACCCTCAGTTTCACAAGCCTTCCTTCCGTATAAACGGTTCACAGCACCCCGGATCAGGTGGTTAGGCTGGGTGGATGGCGACAGTTATCCTCGTGCGGCACGGCCGCACCACGGCCAATGCAACCGGACTACTGGCCGGGCGGGCCGCAGGCGTGAGCCTGGATTCGACCGGAAGGGAACAGGCCGCCTCGGCGGCGAACCGGTTGGCAGCGGTGCCCGTTGCAGGAGTAGTTTCCAGCCCGCTTGAGCGGTGCCGGGAAACAGCCCAATTCATTCTTCAGCGCCAAAGCGGCAGGCCGCACGCGCCAATCGACGACGATCTCACCGAGTGCGATTATGGTCAGTGGCAGGGTCGTGCCCTGAGTGAGCTGGCGACCGAGGCATTATGGTCAACAGTCCAAACGCAACCATCCGCCGTCGTCTTTCCCGGTGGTGAATCCATGGCCGGGATGCAGGCGCGGGCGGTAGCCGCCATTCGGCGCCACGATGCCGCATTCGAGGCGGAGTTCGGCCCGGGAGCCGTTTGGGTGGCAGTGAGTCACGGCGATGTCATCAAGTCGGTCCTCGCCGACGCCCTCGGCATGCACCTGGACTTGTTCCAGCGGATCAATGTAAGTCCCGCCTCCGTGTCAATCGTGCACTACGGTGCCGATCGCCCGAGCGTTTATGCCACCAATACAGACGCGGGCGACCTGTCCTGGCTGGCGAAGGGCATGGCTTCCGGCGATGCGCAGGTCGGTGGCGGGGCCGGACAGAAGACGCCGTGAACCGCATGTGCATAAAATACTGACATGCCTACGCGTGTTCACGAATTTGCCTGGCCGGACCGGGTCGTCATTGGCACCATTGGCCGCCCAGGAGCCCGCACTTTCTATTTGCAGGTGCGCGCGGGGACGCAGATCGTGAGTATTGCCCTTGAGAAGCAGCAGTCTGCGCAGCTAGCCGAGAAGATCGACGAACTCCTGGACCAGCTCAGCACCGTTAAGGACAACCCGTTCAGCGTTCCCTCGAGCAGTCCTTCCGAGCTCGATGACAATGAGCCGCTTGAGGCTCCCGTGGAGCAGTTTCGCGCTGGTGCAATGAGCCTGGGCTGGGATCCCACCACGGCGCAGGTTGTCATTGAGGCCTACCCCATCGATGCCGACGTTGACGAGCTCGACGAACCGCTCGAAAGCAACGGACCCGAGAACACGGAGATGCTGCTGGTGCGCATGCCGGTAGGCACTGCCCGCGCGTTCACCAAGCGCACCCTCGAAATCGTCGCCGCAGGCCGCCCCAGCTGCGACATCTGCGGGTACCCCATGGACGCCGAAGGTCACACCTGCACGCTTCCCGAGGTCTGATGGCCGCACCGGACCTGGTCGCCGACGAACTGACGCTTACCGGCCGCATCACGACGGCGTCGAACGCTACGTTTCTTGGCAGCATCGGCGAGGTGACAGTCGTCTACAAGCCGATAGCAGGTGAGAGCCCGCTGTGGGATTTTCCGGATGGGACGCTGGCGCACCGGGAGGTAGCCTCCTATCTGGTATCCCAGCTCCTCGGCTGGAACATCGTGCCGCGAACGTGGCTAAGGGACGGTCCACTGGGGACCGGTATGGTGCAGCTGTGGAAGGAGCAGGACCCCGGGCAAACCCCGGTGGACCTGGTCGCGACGGACCATGTGCCGGATGCGGGTTGGAAAGCCGTTCTTGAAGGCCAGGACGACAACGGGCGAATGGTCGCCCTGATCCACGAAGACTCGCCCGCCCTCCGACGGATGGCCCTGTTCGACGCCGTCGTCAACAACGCTGACCGCAAAGGCAACCACATCCTTGCCATGCCTGACGGGCACCGGCACGGGGTGGACCACGGGCTGACATTCAATAGCGAGCACAAGCTGCGCACAGTTCTTTGGGGCTGGCTGGGAGACTCCCTGACCGACGAGGAACGTGAAGGCGTCGAGCGTGTCCGCGAAGGACTGGACGGCGACCTTGGTCGCGACTTGGCCGGGTTGCTCACCGCCGAGGAAATAGCAGCGCTTCATGGGCGTTGCTTACGATTGTGCGCTGTCGGACGGTTTCCTGCGCCGCAGGGCGGCATGCCGGCCGTCCCATGGCCGCTGTTCTAGCAGGGCGGGAATTCCAACGGTTTCGACGACGGCGGTAAGGTCCCCGTCCCGCCCAGCGACTTGGGGGATGGCCGGGCGGGACAGGAACGTTGACAAGCCTAGCCGCCGATCCCGGATCGAACGGACGGGCCCGATGCCGTTGCGTGCAAAAAATTTCCTCCCGGGCATTCAATTCGTGCAACGAGCCCGAGGTCCTTCACTGCTTTGCACGAAAAGTAACGGACCGGGCCCAAGACTGCACAGATTGATACAGCTGCGCGTCCTTCCCTCCCCAAGGGAACCATAGTGTTTTGCAATGGTGATCTTCACAGCCATCACACAGTCAGTGCGCAGTGGTGCACGCCGCAAAGGTGCCGGGCCGGATGTCTTTTTCGCGGGCGCGGCAGCAGGAATTATTTCGTCAGTGCTGGTTCAGCTCGCCTTCAAAGCCACCGGCCGCAAGGGTGCCGCCGAGCTGACAGCCCCTGGGAGCGGCGCAGGCCCGGCGGATGAAAGGCTGGGCGCCAAGGTGCAGGACATTATCAGCAGCCGGGCCGTGTCAACGGCTTTTCAGCCTATCCATCAATTGGAAACCGGCGAGGTCACCGGCGTCGAAGCCCTGACCCGCTTCTCCGGCTGGCCCATCCAGGCACCTGACGCTTGGTTTGCCGACGCGGCCTCCGCGGGATGTGTACTTGAGCTCGAATTCCTGGCGTTGGAGAGTGCACTCGCGGCCGCCGCAGCACTCCCGCCCCATCTCTACGTTTCCCTGAATGTGTCTCCACAGGCATGTTGTGATCCGCGCATGGACGCCATTCTTCAGGGCTCATCGTTGCCTGCCGAACGAATCGTCCTGGAGCTGACCGAACACAGTCCAGTGACGGACTACCCATCTCTCTGCGCAGCCCTGGCGCGAGCACGCGCGCTCGGTTTACGGATCGCGGTTGACGATGCCGGCGCGGGGTTTGCATCGATGCGCCACATCCTTCACGTGCAGCCCGACGTGATCAAGCTGGATCGGGACCTCGTCTCCGGAATCGAAGGGAACCAGGCCAAAAAGGCCCTCGGAGCGGCCATGGTGACGTTCGCTGCGGGTATTGGAGCGACCTTGGTTGCCGAAGGAATCGAGACCGAGGGAGAACTGGCAGCACTAAGGGAGCTGGGAGTAACCGCAGGGCAGGGATATCTGCTCGGGCATCCCGCCGTCGAACCGGAGGTGTGGTGGACATGGCAGGAGCTGTGATGTCCACCACTGGTGAACACGCATGCCCTGCGCTGTACCTAGACTTGTAACTTCCCATCGCACGAGCGCGCAGCTGAAGTTCAGCAGAACTGCTCAGCAGAACCACGGCTGCCCGACAGCCAAAAGGCCATACCCCATGAAATGCACACCCTCGACCGGCCCCGATCATTTTTCCCGCGATGCCCACGCCCACCGGGGTGAAGGGATCAAGCGCTACACCATCCCGGCGGGGCTGGATTTGGAGGAAAAATTTGAACACTGGCGATGCTGGTATGGCAGCGCCATCGACACCCCTGCGCGATTGGAGAAGACCGAACGACAGATCCGTCCCGGCTTCAACCCGACAGCTCTCAGCCTCGAGGGCCCCGGCTTCAGCCTCGTGGACGTCGTCAACGAACCGGCCATCTGCCACTGGAGGGCCCCGGCTCCCGCCCAAAACTGGTTGGTGTACTTCCGCAGTTCATGCGCGGGATTCAGTTTCTCCGGACGATCCGAGGAAATTTCCCCTGGGACCGTCAGGTTCCTCGACCATTCAGCCGCCGGGAGTTTCCACGCACCCAAGGGTCTCAGCGCAGTCAGAATCCATTTTGACCGGCAACTGCTGGGACTGGGCAGCCAATCAATAAAACGCTTGGAGGGCCTGGCCGACATCAGGGATCACCCCTTGGTCCGCGGATTGATCCTTCCGGCTTTGACCAGCTGGCAAGACGCAAACGTGGACCGCGAAGTTGGCCGCCTTCAGCCGGTCTACCGATCCATGATGACCGGCCTTATCGGCTCACTGCTGGAAACACGCGTCGATGCCGAGGATGTAAAACCGGCACGCATAGCGGCGGTCAAGAAGTTCATGCGGAGGAACTACAGGAACCCGGATTTGGGCGTTGAGCAGGTAGTGGCCTATTCACACCTTTCCCGCCGGGCCCTGTACTACCTTTTCGAGGCCGAAGCCCTGCAGGTGAACAAGTTCATCCGCGCTTTGCGGACTATAGAAGCCTTGGAACTTCTCTCCGACGCAAATTCCTGGATGCGGTCGCTGGCCAACATTGCCGAGGCCAGCGGATTCACAAACCTGCAAGCCATGCGCCGCGCGGTCAAGGACGCCACCGGACCCTCGCTCAGCGACTTGCAGGACCAACCTGGACTCGCACAAATACACGCCGCCGGATTGCGAAAGCTCCTGGGGTCGTAGCGCTTCATTCTCCACGCTTGGGCCGAATTTAATTTGCAGTGTTGAACAACATTCCCTAGGGTACAAAACATGCTAAGCATGCTTAGCATCTCGCCCCATCGGTAGAACACTGCTGGTTTACCCATTCTGAGGAGAATTTCATGGCGGACAAGAAACGCGACATCAACATCCCCGGAGTCCCTGGCAGCGAGCCGGCCAGCTTGGAAGAACCCACCACTCCCCGCGAACCCCTGCCGCCCAAGCCGGACCAGCGCGCGCCCGAGGCTGTCTCGCCAACGGGTACTCCCACTGGGGCGCCGGCCACTGCACGTGCCCAGTCCGGCCAGTACCTGACCACAGCCCAAGGACTTCGCCTGGGCGATACCGACCATTCCTTGAAGGCCGGCCCGCGTGGCCCCATCCTGCTGCAGGACCACCACCTGCGGGAGAAGATCACGCACTTCGACCACGAGCGCATTCCTGAGCGCGTAGTCCACGCCCGCGGAGCAGGCGCCCACGGTGTGTTCCGTTCCTACGGCACCGCAGCCAACCTCACCCGCGCCGGGTTCCTCGCCAAGGATGTGGAGACTCCTGTCTTCGTCCGCTTCTCCACCGTGCTTGGCTCCCGCGGTTCAGCGGATACGGTCCGCGATACCCGTGGCTTCTCAACAAAGTTCTACACGGACGAAGGCACCTACGACCTCGTGGGAAACAACATTCCTGTCTTCTTCATCCACGACGGCATCAAGTTCCCCGATGTCGTGCACGCAGCAAAGCCGCACCCGGATCGCGAGATTCCCCAGGCACAGAGCGCCCACGACACCTTCTGGGACTTCGTCTCCCTCCACACCGAGGCCCAGGCACACACCATGTGGAACATGTCCGACCGTGGCATCCCCCGGTCTTACCGGACCATGGAAGGCTTCGGCGTCCACACCTTCCGGTTCGTGAATGCGGAGGGACGCACCACCTTGGTGAAATTCCACTGGAAGCCCAAGCAGGGTGTCCACTCCCTGATGTGGGAAGAAGCGCAAATCATCAACGGCATGGACCCCGACTTCCACCGCCGGGACCTGGCCGACGCCATTGAAGCAGGCGCCTACCCCCAGTGGGAACTCGGAGTCCAGACGTTCCCGGACACCGAGGACCAGATGTTCGAAGGCATTGACCTCCTGGACCCCACCAAATTCGTGCCCGAGGAACTGGCTCCCGTCCAGCCCATTGGCATCATGACCCTCAACGCCAATCCCACCAACTTCTTCGCCGAGACCGAGCAGGTTGCCTTCCACCCCGGCCATCTGGTTCCCGGCATCGATGTCACCAATGATCCCCTGCTGCAGGTCCGGCTTTTCTCGTACCTGGACACCCAGATTTCACGCCTTGGTGGACCCAACTTCGGCCAGATTCCCATCAACCGGCCGCAGGCGCCTGTCAACGACATGCTCCGCGACGGGATGCACCAGCAGGCGGTCCACGGCGGGGTCGCCCCTTACCGCCCGAACTCCCTGGACGGCGGCTGCCCGTTCCATGCCGGGCAGGACGTGGGAGCGTTCATCGATGTCCCGGAAGAAATCGCTGCGTCACTCAAGGAACGCCGTAACCCGGCGACCTTTGACGACCACTACAGCCAGGCGAGGCTCTTCTTCCGCAGCCTGAGCCCGATCGAGCAGGATCACGTGATCCAGGCCTACACGTTCGAGCTTGGCAAGTGCTACGAGAAGTCCATTCGCGAACGGCAGCTCGCCGCTTTGGCCAACATCGACGCCGATCTGTGCGCCGCGGTGGCCAAGGGTTTGGGCCTTCCAGCACCCTCAGCGACTCTCGAGGTGCCGGACGCCGAACCGAGCCCCGCGCTTTCGCAGATAGGTCAAACCTGGCCCGTCGCCGGCCGGATCGTAGGAATTCTCGCCGACCAGGACAGCGACCTTTCCGCTGTGGAGGCAGCCCGGAAGGCCCTGGATGCCGAGGGCATCGTGCCGCTGGTCATCGCGCCGGAAGGCGGCTTCCTGGGAGCGGAGGACGACGGCGGGATCCCCGTGCAGCGTACTTATCTCACCGCCCGTTCAACAGAGTTTGATGCGGTTATTGTCGCAACGGCTGCCGCCCCCGCAGCTGACGCAGCACCCGGGCTCGATGCCAAGGCGGGCGCTCCCGGTGGCGAGTTGGATCCTCGGGCAGTACTGCTGCTGACCGAAGCCTTCCGGCACGCTAAGGCCATTGCCACCTTGGATGGCGGTTCAGCGGCGCTGGCTGCGGCCGGCATTCCCGAAGGCACGCCGGGCATTGTGACCGGGAAGAACGGTGAATCCCTGGCACAGGACTTGGTCGGGCTGCTGGCAGCCCACCGGGTGTGGGAGCGGTTCGCGCCGGCGTCGGCCTAACAGCCTGCCTGCCCGGAGAACCCGGAAAGTGGGGTCGCCCCCATCGGCATCCAATCAAAGCCTGCCTGCCAAAGAGTTCGGTTGAAGGCAGGACATTGGCCGCCGGTGGGGTCGGCTCCACTGCCGTTTTGTGGTAGGTTGCGGTGGTGAAGCCGCTTCAGGTCGGCCTTATGGCCGACCCCGCCGCGCCCACGCAGCTTGCACACCGACTGTGTGACCTCAAGCCGCCAAGCGGCAAGGGCCATCCGGCGTGGAACATTGAGGTAGTCAGTGAGCCCTTCAGCATGGGTTCCGAGGATGTTGACACCGCCTTGGCGCGACTCCGGGACCATGCCCGCGACCACGAATGGGATGTGGTCATAGGGCTGACCGAGCTTCCCTTCCGCGACGAAGACGACGGCCGGTACCTGCTGGCTGAGACCGACCCTGGACAACGCGCGGCTGTATTGTCTCTGCCGGCCCTCGGCGGAATACACATGCACCAGCGCGGCCGACACGCAGTACGGTCACTCGTCAGCGGATTGGACGGTACTGCGCAAGACGAGCAAAGTGAGCCGCTCCCCCGCTTCACCAGCCGCTTCAGGTTGCTGGTGGGAATGGTCCTGGCGAACCGGCCTTGGCTATTGGTGCCCGGGCTCAAATCCGCTCTCGTCGCGGCACTGGCAACGGGAGCGGTCGCGACGATTAACTCGACGGTTTGGTTGTTGGCTGGCTCTTTGTCGCCCTGGCGCCTCATCGTTGCCATGCTCGCTTCAATTGCCCTGGTGGTTGCCTGGCTCGTCGTCGATGCCGGACTGTGGGATAAGGCTGAGGACAATTCTGAGGCAACCAAGGAACAATCCCGTCTCTACAACACTTCCACCCTGATTACCCTCACCATTGGGGTGGTCATCTGCTATCTGGCGCTCTACGTAGTGAATCTGGCGTGGGCCCTGTTTGTGCTCGACCCTGCCGTTATGGGGGGCTACCTCAAGGTCCCCCTTGATTACGGCGACCTGTTCATACTGACGTGGTTTGTCGCCTCAGCGGCCACCGTCGGCGGGGCCCTTGGCAGCGGACTGGAATCCGAGGAGGCAGTCCGCGCGGCCGCGTATTCCAAACGTGAAGAGGAACGGCGCAATACGCTTGCGGACGAGGGGGACGACACATGAGCGGGCGTATGGCAGCGGGCTACTCCTCGCGGTCAATCTCCAGGTAGCTGAGCCCGCTCAGATCCAACCAGTATCGGGTTGGCGTCTGCACAAGCCGCAGCAGGACGCCCTGGCAATCGCGGCAGCGCACCACGATGCCCGGAGCATCGGTGAAGACCATGGCCGCCCCGAAAGCGCGCACTGAGCCGCAGTGCCGGCAGCGTCCAAGCGCGGCAATGATGTCGATGCGGAAGATTTCAGACAGGGCGCCCGCCGCTGCGTTCCCGTCCACGTAAGGGATCGGGTCATGAGCTGCCGCGGCAATGTCCTGATCCTCGCGTTCGGGGAAAGTGAAGTCATGGGCGCCGCTCACTGAATGCCTCCCGTTCCGCCAAACCGTTCGGTCTTTATGGACTCCGACGAGTAACCGGCCATTACGAGCCAGTCCGCTACAGCCTCCACAAAAACGGTTTGTCCACACACAAAAACGTCCGGGTTCTCATCGGCCGGGAAAATCCTGGCCAAAAGTGTGTCCCGCGTGAGGCGGGCCGGCGTGCTGGGCCAGCCCTCCGGCGTCGAACGCGTATAGACGTAGTCAACCGTCAACTTGTCCGATTCGCGGTCCAAACGATCCAGTTCGTCGCCATAAAGGGACGTCTCGGGCGATTTAAGTGAGTAAAGGAGCCGGAAAGGCGATGTGCTGCCGGACGCCTGATGTGCCCGGATCATGGACATCAAGGGCACCACGCCCGAACCTCCTCCGATCAACTGAACAGGGTTGACGTTGCTGGGCCGCCAGACAAACCAGCCGCCCACGGGTCCCCGGATCTCCAGGCGGTCCCCCACCATCAGGTCCCGGACAAGGTAAGGCGACACTTCGCCGTCGGGCAGCTCGTCAACGGTGATCTCCAGCTGCCCGTCCGTGGCGGCGGAGGCCACAGAGTATGAGCGGATGGCGGCGTAGCCGTCCTCGGCAGTCAGGCGGATGTCGATGTGCTGCCCCGCAAGATGTCCCATCAGGCCGTCCACCCGAAGGCGGATTGTCCTGGCCGAGGCGTTCTCGTCCATCCCGCCGACCACTTCAGCGACCTGCCACACGGAGCTCACGGCAGCTGCCTCATGAGTACCGCTCCTCCCGCCAGGGATTGCCGTGAAGGTGATAGCCGTTCGATTCCCAAAAACCGGGAACGTCCTGCCCCGTCAGCTCAAGGCCATGAATCCATTTGGCACTCTTCCAGAAGTACAAATGCGGCACCAGGAGCCGTGCCGGTCCTCCATGGGCCCGGGCCAGCGGCTCGCCATCGAACTCCCAGGCCACCCACGCCTTTCCACCCAAGAGATCCCACAGTGGAACATTCGTGGTGTAGCCGCCGAACGAGTGTGCCGTGGCGAAGTTGCTGGTTGTCTCAACGTTTTGGAAAAGAGTATCCACCGACACCCCGCGCCACACTGTTCCCAGTTTCGACCAGCTGGTCACGCAGTGGATGTCCTGGGTAATTTCCTCCTGTGGCAAGGCCTTGAAGTCATCCCAGGACCAGGAATGCCGTTGGCCTTCTTCTGCGGCGATGAAGAACTCCCAGGAGTCCAGGGCGATCAGCGGGGCCGGCCCGGCCGTCAGGACGGGAAAGTCCTGCGTTAGGTGCTGCCCAGGAGGCAGTGCAGCGTTCTCCGACCGCCGCCCACGGAATCCGGACGAAATGATACCCATGATGCACCTCCGCGATGGAGCCCCACCCGGCTTATGACCGCTGATGCCCCCACCATAGGTCAAGCGTGGGCCCCGGTCCAGAGATCAACCATACGGTGCGGACGGAATCAGTGAAGGCCAATCATGACAATGCCGCGAACGGCGGCTGAAGGCACGGCACCATAGTCCCGGGAATCGATGGACACGCCCCGGTTGTCGCCCAGCACGAAGATCATCCCCGCCGGAACAGTCATCGGCCCGAAGTATGTCGCATCAATGCGGCTGTGATCGATGGAGGGTTCTCTTATGTGTTGCCCATCCACATAGAGCTCCGCATCGCGGATGGCTACAACCTGACCCTCAAGTGCAATAACCCGTTTGATGGCGGTGTTGCCGTCTTCGGGGTCGGCAAAGGCCACTACAGCGCCCCTGCGTACAAGCCCCGAAGGCGCGGCCAATTTGTAAAGCAGCACCACCGAACCTTCGTCGATAGCTGGTTCCATGCTGTCTGAGGACACCGTGAAGGGTTCAACCAGCCACGCCCTGGCGGCAAGGATGACTATGAGCGGGACGATTGCCGCCGAGAGGCCGCGGAGGGCACGCGTGCTCATTCCTTCACGCCATCCCACTCAGCCTTCGCCGCGGTCATGGGGTCGTTGACATCCACATCCGACTCTTTGAGACCCACCCGGAACTGGACCATCATGTCGTGATCCTCATGGGGAAGGTTATGGCAGTGCATCATGTAGAGGCCAGCGTGGGGTGTGAACTTCATGAGGAGACGGACCTTCTCGTCCTCACCCACATACACCACATCCTTGGGCCCCCTTTCGTGGGCGAACGGTGCCTGACCGTTCCGGCTGAGGATCTGGAAATCGACCAGGTGAATGTGGACCGGGTGGAACCAGCCCCCTGATTTGTTTTCGATCTCCCAGATCTCCACCGAGTTCAGCGCGGGGTCCGCGGCAACCTTCTTGTAGCCGCTCGCTATGACGTCCTGCCAACTGTCATCGTTGATAGTCCACATATTTGTGCTGTCGCTGCGCTTGACACGAAACGCCCGGGTTTTCGCCGCCTGGCTGGCCTTCAACGACATCGCCTCACTGCCTGTCAACGTGGTGGGGATACGGTTCCAGGTGGGGTCGGTCACGTCCACGGCATCGTCGATGACATCGAAGGCCATGATCTTGTTGGTGTAGTCGTAGTCCACGTTGTTCTTGTTGGAAAGGTTTCTTAGTTCAATCCGCTGGCCCGTCTTGTACTTGCGAAAATCGATCAGGACTTCATAACGCTCCGCGCCGCCATGCCGATAGCTTGCCACGCTCTGGGACGTCGGCATCAGGCCGCCGTCGGTTCCCACCACTATCAAGGGATCTCCGGTACTCAAGGTGGGCCGCAGGGAACGGGAGATGGAGGCGTTCAGGATTCTGAAGCGGTAGACACGTTTCTGCACTTTCATGACCGGCCACGGCTTGCCATTGACCAGTATCACGTCACCCCACAGTCCGGAGTGCGAGTTGTCGTCGTAGCCGAGTGAGCCGTCGGAGGCGAACATGACGTCGTTGATGGTCAGGGCCACGTCGTAGCGATTCTGCGGCAGCAACTGGCGTTCGATGGGGTCGTGCATGTGGTACTGCGCTGCGAGGCCGGAGTATGCGTTGAGGGCCGTGAAGTGGACACCGTGGTCGTGATACCAGAGCGTGCGTGCGGGCTGAAAATTGGGGTAGTGGTAATCCTTGTAAAAGCCGGGGTGCGTGATGTCGGACGCGTAGCCGTCATATTGCGGCAACGAGGCCGAGCCGTGCAGATGGGTGGACGTGGACAACGCGTGTCCGTCCAACGCGTGCTGGGCAGGGAGCTGGTTACGAACCCGCAGCACGGCTTTGGTGCCTTGGTCCAGGCTGATGGTAGGGCCGGGAAACACGCCGTTGTACCCCAGGATGGGGGTTGTCAATCGAGGAAGGATGCGGGCTGTTTCGGCCTTTTCGGTCACCCTGTAGTAATTGACCGGCAACCCGTCAGCGGGATCGGTGCCTGTTGCATAGGGCGCGAGCAACGGCGCCTGGACAAAGTCTGCCTGGAAGGGTCGTGGCATCTCGTTATCACTGATGCGGCTGGCGGATTTGGCCTCCACCGAACCGGTCGGGAACATCGCGGCTCCTGCCCCGAGGACTCCCAGTCCTCCGACCAACAGAACCTGGCGGCGTGAAATGGACATCAGGTACCTCCTTTGCTCAATACCCAGACTCTGCCGTGTCCAGCTTGGGGATTCCCTGCCCGCAGTGCTCTGATCTTGGGAAAATCTTGGATGCCTCCCGCGGACCCAGTTGATTATTTGGGCCGGTGATGCCCTCCCCCAAGGGAAAGTCCCGCGCCGCCAGGCACCTCGAGGATCAGGTCCACTGCACGGTCCGGAAGCTCGAAGACCAGCGTGGCGTCGATGCTCTCGCCTTGCTTGACGAGAGCAGGCCCGGGCGCTGCCCAGACAGGTTGCCAGGTGCCGCTGCCCAGGGCCGAGACGGAGTACAGGGATGGGTCAAAGGTGATGCCATCTTTCTCCATGGCGGTGAACTCCACGAGGATGCGGACGCGATGCATTTCCTGGGCCGGCGGGCCGGCGAGCGCCGCCGTGTCTGTTGGGGGCCTCCAGTCGTCGACTTCAAGGGGAATGACGCCATTGATGCGTCCCAGCCCGCCCTCGAGGCTTCCGGAGGCACCCAGCATTGCCGGGGGTTTCCTGGGTGCCGCCGTCACGATGACCGTTAACAGCACCCCTACGAGCATCAGCAGTACGAGCGGAACAAGGACCCTGATGCGCCTGGTGGTTGCAATCCATGCCATGGCGCCCAGTGTCGCCGCCATTTCTAGGGAAACCCTTGGGGTCCTGGCGGACTGACCATTCTGCCGGCACCGACTTGGAATGGCTTTCCTGACAACTCCCAGCAGGACAGCCTTTCCGCAAGGTCGCCTTCCTAGTGTCAGGTCACGCGTGGACAACGCGCTCAAATACCCAGGACCAGTGAGGTTGTCATGAATTCAAAACTGCACGAGCCGGGAGGGCCGCGGTTACGCGTCGGGTACGGGAGGGCCGGTACCATCGCCGGCGTCTCCGCAGTCCTTTGCGCCACGTCCCTGATGGCTATTCCCTCCGCCAGCGCGGCGGTACCCACTTTCCCGGACAACCTGGTGGTTTTTCCCGACCGGGACTTCATCACCATCGAGGGCTACCAGGACCGTGTGGGGCAGACCGCTCTGGTGGAAGTGACCCGGAAAGGAGCAGGGGTTATCGGGTCCGCCCAGGGCGTTGTCACCGCAGGGGACGTGGCCTTCGAAATCAACCACCCCGGTGGGTACTGCTGGGGCGCCGGCACCGGCCTGAATGTCACCCCGGACATACAACCCGGCGACGTCGTCTCCATTAAGTTCAATGGCGCCGATGCGGGGGCTACCACCGTCCAGGACGCCTACGTCACCGAACATTCGTCTCTGTCCGGCACCACGCTGACTGTCAGGGGCCACGCCGGCGCCGGCGTCAACCCCGCCCAAATGGAGCAACGGATCGTCGAACCTGCACTCAAGGACACCAGTGTTGGCCGCCGCGATATCCGAGCGGTTCCCGGTCCGCTCACCGCAGCAGACGGCTACAGCTCAAGCCTTGTCTTCGGCAATGACGGAACATTCACGGCCACCTACGAATTCAATGACGCGGCCACCGCCGGAATCGCCGCCGCGGCATCCGGGGAGCGCGCTATGGCGTGGGAAGTCGAAGATGCTGACGCCAACCGGCAAGGCCTCACCATCGCCGAATTCGGGGAGTTGGGCGGCCCGGGAATGGGCGGCTGTCCCAACGGCCCGCTGCAGTCAGGTCCAGTAGGACCCACCGACGTCAAAGTAGCCAAGGTCAACGGCGACGTGAAGGTCAACTGGATCCCGGCTCAAGCAATACCCGGAACTCCCGCCATCACCGGGTACCGTGTCACCGCCGTCGGCCGCACCGTAACCGGCCATGAACAAAGCGAGGCGGGGGTAAGGATCAGCGATCCCAAGGCCTCCAGCACCACCATCAAGAACCTCCCTTCAGGGGATGATTACGATGTCTACGTAGTGTCGGTAAGCGCAGCCGGTGAAACATTCCCCGCTGTTCCGTTCATCGCTGAAACAGATACGACGCAGCCGACTGTGACGGCATCGCCTGGTGGGGGCACGTTCTCGACGGCCCAGAAATTAACGCTGACCGCGAACGAACAGGGCTGCGACATCTTCTACACGGTGGATGGGAGCGACCCCATCGGCAGCGGCGGCGTAGCCGCTGAGGGAGCCACCCTTTACAAAGACCCGGTTCCTGTAACTGACTCCGGCAAATTCACCTTTGCTGCCATAGATCCTTCGGGTAACGTCTCGGACAAGGGCAGCGTCGAATTCATCATCACCAACGACCCCGTTCCGGATGCTCCGGCCTTCACCGGAGCGCCCGTGGCGGGCAAGGGCAACGCCACGGTGTCATGGTCGCCACCCAACCCTGGCGCCGAAGGGCTGACCATTTCGGGCTACACTGTCCAGGCCTTCACCGAGGAGGGTGTTGCCTTTGGGACCGGGCAGAAGGTGGCAGGGGACGTGACCAGCCTCGTTTACGAGGGACTCGCCGGAGACACCCAATACAGCTTCACGGTAAGGGCGACCAACATCAACGGAGACGGCCCCGAATCCCCCATGAGCGATCCGGTCACTGTCCAGGGTGAAACAGTGGCCAACGCCGGACCCGACCAAAACGTCAACCGAGGCACGACGGCGACCACCGTGACGCTTGACGGTACAGGCTCAACCACCGCGGGTGCCACCTACCAGTGGCGGCAGGTCCTGGCCAGCCCTACGGACCCGGATGCGGTCACATTGGCTGGCAGCACCACGCTGCAGCCCACGTTCAGCCTTCCTGTCTACAAGTACCCCATGACCAACAAACCACTCACGTTCGAACTGACAGTCACCGCTGGCGGTGGCGCGAAGACCGACGTCGTCACTGTAACTCCTGTTGCGGACCGGGTTACCGCAGGCCAAGCGCAGTGGAAGAGCCGCGACTTCCGGGTCACTGGTACCAGCAGCGCCGTGGGTGGGACAATCAGCATCCGCGTTGGCGGGCCCGGGGGCACTGTTATAGGCACGGCGCCAGTTACCGCGGCAGTGGCGCCTGAGACCGGGGGCGTCTTCACTCTTCGGCTGCGGGACGGGAACGCACCGGCGACCAATCCCGGCACCATCTGGGTCGAATCCACGCTCGGCGGTACGGCTGGTCCCATCACCGTTGTGAACAAGTAGCCGCGCCACACCCGCCAAGGGCCCGGCATCCTTCGTTGGGAAAGGAGGATGCCGGGCCCCTGCTCATGCGCGGTGCGGAATCCCGGGACGGAAGCCGAGGATGGCGGCCAGTACGGAGGGTCGGGTAGTGGCCGGAAGTGAATCCGAGTACTTGGCCCCCCGATCCACGTATCCGCGCGATTCAAAGCAAGTATCCACCACTGTTGTTCGGGCCTCCGCCGGTGGATTGAATGGAATGGACGCGTTGCAACTACCCGATGGAATACCTCGTGAGCACTCTCAACCTGGCCAACCTGCTGGTCCCCTCGGCGCCAGAAACGACGACGCCTGCAGGCCGCGGTCCCAAGCTTCAAATAAGGATGTTCGGTCCACTGGCGGTCCATCGCGGCGATACTGAACTGAGCGCCAACGACCTCGGCGGACCGAAACCCCGGCAGGTCCTGGAAATTCTTCTGCTTAATTTCGGAATTGCAGTCTCGAAAGCCCGGCTAATGGATCTGCTGTGGGAGGGCAACCAGCCAGCTGTCGCTCTGCCTACGCTCGAAAGCTACGTCAGTGTCTTGCGCCGTCACCTACAGCCCGGTACTGGAAGGTCGGGACCCATACGCACTGTCACGGGCGGGCACGCCATCGACACAACCATGGTGGACCTGGACTTGGACCGCTTTGGAACCCTGACCAAGCAGGCCGGCAAAGCTCCACCAGTACGGGCCCTGGCCCTGCTCACGGAAGCTCTCGAGATCGCGTCGGCACCTTTACTCGGCGACGAACTCCTGCCTGCTTGGGCGGAGGAGGAACGGGCACTGCACGCTACGCGCGTCGCAGCCGCCAAAGTGAAGGCTTCCGAGCTTGCCCTCGCTCAAGGGGAACTGGGCCAGGCAATAGCTATGAGCGAGTCGGTCACGAGGCTGGATCCACTTAATGAACGGGCCTGGACCACCCTGATCCTCGGACTCGAGCGCAATGGCGATGTGGTCGCGGCCCTGACGGCCTTTGACCGCTGCCGCAAAGTCATGGCCAACGAACTAGGCTGCACGCCGAACAAGGCACTGGCAGAGGCTCAAGCCAGGCTACTGGCACGCACGGCTGCCGGGCACGACCCATCAGGGCCGAATCCGCTTGGCTCCAAGGCCATCAACCAGCCATCGGCCCTGCCCGACACCGAACGCCTGCGGATACTTATCGTCGATGACCACACAACCTTCTCCGACCTTCTGGCCGGCGCGCTGGACAGAGAACCTGATATGCGGAGCGTAGGGGCCGCGAGATCAGCCGCCGCGGCCGTAACGATGTATCAAAAGACGCGGCCTGACGTGGTGCTCATGGATCTCTACCTCACTGACGGTTCAGGGCTGACCGCAGCCGAACGCATCCTCGCCCTCGAGCCTGGAACAAGGATCGTCATGCTGACGGGCAATCCGTCCCAGGAAGCACTACGCCAAGCGGCGGGCATGGGAATCTGTGCCTTTATGCCAAAGGACGGATCCCTTGGAGTAATGCTGGATACCCTGAGGCACGCGCGGGCCGGCAACATGATTGTTCATCCGTCATTGGTAGCCGGATTGGGCAGCAACCCGGCGTCACCCGGGCGCCCGGCACACTGACCGGGATGCCGCAGCGTGGACCGGGCACCAAACAGACAAGAGCCCGGCACCGTTGCGCGCAGGGAAGCCCAGACAGCAGTGGCGCGATTCCTTACCGCGGGGTTCGTGGCGCTCGTACTGCTCGCAACGCCCGTTATCTTCTGGATTCGCGCCGAAGCAGAACAGCACGCGCTCGCCAACGCCCGCGACATGACGCAGCGACTGGCCGACAACGTCGTCGGCCCCCTCCTCACGACCGAACTCCTGGCCCAGGAGCGCCCCGCCCTGGACTTGCTCCATGAGCGTTTGGTCCCATGGCTGAGCACGGGAACGCTCACCAGAATCAAAGTGTGGGACGAACAGGGCAAAGTGGTCTACTCGGATATGGATTCACTGATAGGACAGCGGTTCGAGCAGGAAGAATGGGCCCGCAAGCTCCTGGAGGGCGGCCCGGCAACTGCAACTTTGGAAGCCCAAACCGAACAGGAAAATCTCTACGAATCAGGTGCAGGCGAACTGGTGGAAGTTTACGTCCGGTCCCGTTCCGTCAGCGGCGCGCCTATGATCTTCGAAACCTATTCCTCCGGTGAGAACGTCCGCCGCGAGCAGCACGCGGTACTGATGAGCATGATCCCTCCGATGCTCCTGTCCCTGGCGGCACTTCAGCTCGCTCAACTGTTTCCGGCCGTCCGGCTGGCCCGGAGAATACAAAGACACCAAGCAGCCAAGCACGCCCTCCTGCAATACGCCATCGAAGCTTCCGACCAGGAGCGTCGGCAGGTAGCAAGTGAACTTCACGACGACGTCATCCAAGATCTCTCGGGGTTGGCCTACGCGCTGGAATCCGAAGAGCGCCGGGGACCGGCCGATTTGCGGCCCGTCTTCAGCAACGCTCGGTTGATGCTGCAAAACACCGTACGGACACTGCGGGCAATGACCAACGAACTCTACCCTCCGGACCTGGAGCGTTTGGGCCTCAAGGCGTCGCTCACGCAACTCGCGGCTCCACTGGTGGCCAGGGGCATTACCCTCACGATGGAACTCCCCGAGCAACTGATCGCAGACCGGGACCGTGCGGCCCTCATGTACCGGGTGGTCCGGGAGGCACTGGTAAACGCAACCAAACACTCTTCGGCGACGTTCGTCCATGTCCGGATCAGGCAATCCGACTATTTCACGAAGATCACTGTCAGTGACAACGGTCACGGCTTTGAACCGAACCTGGAGAGCCAGGAAGGCCACTATGGCCTAAGAATTCTCGGCGATACCATCCAGCACGCTGGCGGCGCCCTCGACGTCAGGTCCTCGCCAGGTGCCGGAACGATCATCCGCGTGACTCTGGCCGGACCACAGAAGCCTGGTACCAGCAATGGTCGAGCCTCCCGGTGGAACCGCAGGAACCTGGCCGTAGACGGAGGACCCGGGAGGTGACTCTGCCTGGGGCTTGGCTCCGCTGCCTGGTCGAACATACCGCCGGTCGATTTCCAGCTCGCAGCCCGGCCCGCGGTCACCGACCGCCCGCCGTCGTCAGTTTCCTGGGGTGTCAGCCGGTCAGTGCCCCTTCAAGCCAGGACCTCAGCACGGGGGCCGGAGCTGCGCCGGCCTGCCGCGCGACAATTTTGCCGTCGACGATGACCATCAACGTCGGCACGGCCTGAATGGCGAATCTGGCGGAGAGCTGCGGCGAGCGGTCCACATCGACCTTGACGAGTTTGATCTGCCCCGCGCGTTCGTGCGCCAACTGGTCCAGCACCGGGCTCACCATCCGGCAGGGCCCGCACCACACCGCCCAGAAGTCCACCATCACCGGAACGCCGGACCGCTCGGCGATTTCACCGAAGTCATCGTCCCCGGCTTCCACCACCCAGGGAAGGTCGCGGTGGCAATGTCCGCAACGCGGCCGGCCCTCGGCTACGGCGGGGACGCGGTTCGATTTGCCGCAATGGGGACATTTGATAATGGAGTTTTTCATGGTGTTGCGGCCTCCTCCAGGTCCATGGCGCTGTATTCAACCACCAGCTCTCCGCCGGATGGGGTCACTGTCACCACTCCGCCCTCCGCAATGCTGCCACGGAGCAGGGCACGGCCCACCTGGGTTTCCACCACATGGGAAATATAGCGACGCAGGGGACGCGCTCCGTAGACCGGATCGAAGCCGCGTTCGGCAATGAGAAGGCGCGCTTCCTCGGTCAGGTGGAGCTCTATCTGCTGCTCGGCGAGCCGTTGCCGCAACTGCTGGAACTGGAGGTCGACGATACGCTCGATCTGCGGAAGTCCCAAGGGCGCAAACAGGACAGTATCGTCTACACGGTTGAGGAACTCGGGGCGGAAATGGGCCCGGAGCTCTCCCATCACCATGCGGCGGGCATCCTCTGTGATCGTCCCGCCCTCTGCGGAACCCTCCAAAAGATACTGCGAGCCGATGTTGGAGGTCATGATGATCACTGTATTGCGGAAATCGACCGTCCTGCCCTGCGAATCCGTAATCCGCCCATCGTCGAGGACCTGGAGCAAGGTATTGAAAATGTCCGGGTGGGCTTTTTCCACCTCATCGAACAGCACCACCGAATATGGCTTTCGACGCACGGCTTCGGTGAGCTGTCCGCCTTCGTCGTAACCGACATAGCCGGGAGGCGCCCCCAGCAGGCGGCTCACGGTGTGGCGCTCCTGGTACTCGCTCATGTCCAGGCGGATCATTGCGTTCTCGCTGTCGAAGAGCGCCGCAGCCAGTGCCTTCGCCAGCTCGGTCTTTCCGACGCCGGTGGGACCGAGGAAGATAAAGGAACCTATGGGCCGACGAGGATCCCGAATTCCGGAGCGGGCACGGATGATGGCGTCCGATACCGCGCTGATTGCCTCTTCCTGTCCCACGACTCTGCCGCGCAAAATTTCGTCCAGATGCAGAACTTTTTCACGTTCGCCCTGCTTCAGGCGGGCCACCGGAATGCCCGTCCAGGCGGCGACGATGTCAGAGATCTCGTCCTCAGTAACGACCTCGCGAAGCAGTCGTTTTTCCCCCTGTTTCGCGGTCAGGCGTTCCTCCTCGGCAGCAAGCCGTCGTTCGAGGTCGGCAAGTTTGCCGTAACGCAGCTCCGCCGCGCGGTTCAGGTCGTAGTTCCGCTCCGCTTCCTCAGCCTCCTGCCGCAACCGCTCGAGCTCACTACGGATTTCCTGCAGCTTGTGGATGGCCCGGCGCTCGGCTTCCCATTGAGCCCGCTTCGCGTCGGCCCCGGACCGCAGGTCCGCCAATTCACGCCTCAACTCCTCGAGCCGGGCCTTGCTGGCAGGATCGGACTCCTTCGAGAGTGCCGCCTCTTCAATTTCGAGCCGGGTGACCTTCCGGGTGAGCTCATCCAGTTCCGCAGGCATCGAATCTATTTCCGTCCGCAGCCGGGCACACGCCTCATCCACGAGGTCAATGGCTTTGTCCGGAAGGAACCGGTCTGTGATGTACCGATGGGACAAGGTGGCAGCAGCCACCAAAGCACTGTCCTGGATCCGGACGCCGTGGAACACCTCCAACCGTTCCCGCAGCCCGCGAAGAATTGAAATCGCATCTTCCACGTCCGGTTCCTCAACAATGACCGGCTGAAAGCGGCGTTCCAGGGCCGCGTCCGACTCGATGTGTTTTCGGTATTCGTCGAGGGTGGTCGCCCCGATCATGTGCAGCTCACCGCGGGCCAGCATTGGCTTGAGCATGTTGCCGGCGTCCATGGACCCCTCCGACGCACCTGCACCGACGACGGTATGCAACTCGTCGACAAACAGCAGGATCCTGCCCTCTGCGGCCAATACCTCGGCCAGTACGGCTTTCAAACGCTCTTCGAATTCGCCGCGATACTTGGCGCCGGCCACAAGGGCGCTCAAATCCAGCGAGAAGATGGTCTTGTTCTTCAGTCCCTCAGGAACATCCTGCCGGACGATCCGCTGGGCCAGACCCTCCACGATGGCGGTCTTGCCCACCCCGGGCTCCCCGATGAGCACCGGATTGTTCTTGGTCTTACGCGAAAGTATCTGCACGACCCGCCGGATTTCCGCGTCGCGGCCGATCACCGGATCGAGCTTTCCGGTGCGGGCGTCCGTCACCAGATCACGGCCGTACTTCTCCAAAGCCTCGTAGGTCTGTTCCGGGGTTGCCGAAGTGACGCGCTGATTTCCCCGTACTTGTGTCAGTACCGAAAGGAATGCCTCGCGGGTGACCCCGTGGTCAGCCAGAACCCTGCCGGCCGCAGTGGACCGGCCTTCTTCCGCGAGGGCAACCAACAGGTGTTCCACGGAGACGTACTCATCCTTGAGCCGCTTGGCTTCGCGTTCCGATGCGTCCAGAAGTGCGCCAAGCCTGCGGCTCACATATAACTGCCCAGGCGCTGCCCCCGGGCCGGTGACCTTTGGTTTGCGTCTCAGCTCTGCTTCAGCATCAGCCCTCAACTCATCCACGTCCACCTGCATCCCGGTCAGCAATCGTGGGACAAGGCCATCCTCCTGCTCCAGCAAGGCCAGCAGCAGGTGTTCGCCGTCTGTTTCAGTGTGGCCGTTCCGCTGGGCAATCCGTTGGGCCTCCGCCAAGGCCTCCTGCGACTTCTGCGTCAAGCTCTCCATGTTCATTTAAGCTGTCCCTTCCACCTGCGTGATTTCAACCAGTCGTCGTTCCAGCAAGTCGACCCGCACCAGCAAGTCGAGTACCAGCGGGATTGCCGCGTAATTAAGTGAAAGCTCCGAATGAAGTCTCAAGACGCGGGCAATAAGCCCCGGGACCCCGGGACTGAACCACGGCCCGCCCGGCGCATCGCCCAACGGGCGAATGAGATCAAGCTCTACGAACCGCATGACGACGTCGGGATGGACACCGCTGCTGCGTGCCACAGCCTCGAGATTCAAGCGCCACGGATAGGCGAGTGGAAATTCCCGGCTCATAGCAGCCCCTCCCTCGGGTGGAAATCGGATACCTCGCCAAGCTGCTCGTATAGCTTGCGCACCTTACTGCTAAGCCGCGGCGGCACCATGACGCGGATCTCTGCGTAGAGATTCCCTGGCTGTCCGCCGGGGTCAGGCATGCCCTGGCCCCGAAGCCGGAGCCTGCGACCACTGGAGGAACCCTCCGGGACGGTAATCGTGACCGGTCCCGACGGCGCGTTTACCTTGACCCTGGCCCCCAAGGCGGCCTCGGAGGGAGTGACAGGAAGATCGAAGTGGATGTCCCGTCCCTCAAGCCGGTATGTGGCGTCCGGTTGGATGCGCACAGTCAGTGACAGATCCCCCGGCGGACCGCCTTCCCGTCCCGCAGCGCCCTCCCCCGCAAGCCGAATACGCTGTCCGTCGAGCACGCCGGGGGGCACGTCAATGTCGTAGTCCCGGGTTGCACCATCCTGCTGGGCCAGGCGAACGGTCCGCCGGCCGCCACGGACCGCCTCTCCGAGGGGCAACCAGAGCTCGGCTTCGTGGTCCGCTCCCCGGGCCGCGCCTCCTGCCTGTTGCCGGAACCAGCCACCCAGCAGATCCTCCCAGTCGACGTCGTCTCCAGGATTCACGTGCGCGTTGCCATAGGCGGTGCGCCCGGCCCGCGGACCCGGCCTCGGGCCGGGCCCGGCGCCTCTCGTACCCGGACGCCCGCCGCTGCCGGAGTACTGCCGGTATTCGGCACCGAAGCGGTCATAACGGGCCCTGCTTTCAGGATCCGACAACGTATCGTAGGCCTCACCGATTTCCTTGAACCTGTCCGCGGCACCAGGATCGCGGTTGACATCGGGATGATGCCTTCTTGCGAGTTTCCGGTAAGCGCGCTGGATCTCGTCTGGCTTCGCTGTGCGGGTGACCCCCAGAACCGAATAGTAATCCTCAGCCACGATCCGGGGTCACCGCCCGGCTCACCACAACGGCGGCTGGCCGTAGCGTGTGCTCCGGACTTCCATAGCCAGGACGCAGCACCCTCACCAGCGTCCCAGGGGGAACGTCGTCAGTTTCAACCACGCTGACAACCTCATGGATCCGGGGATCGAAGGGCACGTTCTCAGCATCGATTCGTGGGTAGCCCAGACGCGCCAGGGTATCCACGGCCTGTTGCCGGATTGAAACTATCCCCTCCACAAATGGGTCACTTCCACCCGCAGGCGCGTGCTCCAACGCCAGTTCCAGATTGTCCAACACGGGCAGCCACGCCAAGGACACCGCTGCGCGTTCCTGTGCCCTTAGCTGGGTGCCCTCCCGCGCAGCGCGCTTTCGGAGGTTGTCCGCGTCTGCGAGCGCACGGCGCCACTGATCCTCCATCTTGGCCAAGGCATCCCCCTGTGCCACTGCATCGGTCTCCCTCTCATCAGTTTCATCGGGCGGGCTGCTGTTTGTTTGGGCACTTTCTTGATGGGCCTTTTCTGCGGCCCCTGCCTGGTCTCTCATGGTCGTTCCTAGCCACGATCGAACTCTGCGTCGACGATGTCATCGTCGTCCACCCCGCTGGATTGCTGGTCGGAGACCCCGGGTCCGGCCGCGCCCACGGAAGAGTCTGACGCACTGAGCGCCGCCTGAAGTTGCTGAAGTTCGGAGACGAGTTCCCTCGCAGTGGATGCCTCCGCCTGGTTATTGACCGCGTCGCGCGCCTGCCCGATCAGCAGTTCGGCCCGAGCCTTGTCGTGCGCGGCGACCCTGTCACCGAGTTCGTTCATGGTCCGTTCCACCCGATAGGCCACAGCATCGAGTTCGTTGAGTGCGTCTATCCGCTCCCGGCTCTGCAGGTCCTCGCTTCTGTGGGACTCAGCCTCGGCAATCATGCGCTCGACTTCTTTGGCGTCGAGGTTGGAGCCTTCGCTGATAGTGATGCCCTGCTCCTTGCCCGTGTCCTTGTCACGTGCCGTGACATTCAGGATGCCGTTGGCATCGACGTCGAACGTAACCTCGATCTGCGGCTCGCCGCGGGGCGCAGGCCGGATATCGGTCAGCTGGAAACGGCCCAGCACCCGATTGTCCGCCGCAAGTTCCCGCTCCCCCTGCAAGACCACCACGTCGACGGCGGGCTGGTTATCATCGGCGGTGGAGAACACTTCGCTGCGCCTTGCCGGAATGGTGGTGTTGCGCTCGATGACCTTGGTCATCACACCCCCTCGGGTCTCGACCCCCAGCGAAAGCGGCACCACATCCAGCAGCAGGACGTCCGAGACCTCACCCTTGAGCACACCGGCCTGGATCGCCGCACCGATGGCCACGACTTCATCGGGATTGACGCTCATGTTGGGATCTTTGCCGCCGGTCAGGCGCCGAACGACGTTCTGTACGGCCGGGATGCGGGTAGAACCGCCCACCAGGATCACTTCATCGATGTCGTTGGCCGTGACCTTGGCGTCGGCCATGGCCTGCTTGACCGGCTCCATGGTGCGTTCCACCAAGTCATGGGTAATCTCTTCAAAAACGGAGCGTCGAATAGTGGTCGTAAGATGCTTCGGGCCTGCGGCGTCGGCCGTTATAAAGGGCAGGTTTACCTGGGTCTGGGTCACGGAACTCAGCTCGACTTTGGCCTTCTCGGCCGCCTCAAACAGGCGTTGCAACGCTTGGGCGTCCGACCGAAGGTCGATGCCGTTCTCCTTCTGGAACCCGTCGGCCAGGTAATCGACCAGGCGGCGGTCAAAATCGTCGCCTCCGAGGTGCGTATCACCCGCCGTCGAGCGGACTTCCACAACGCCGTCGCCCACGTCCAGCAGGCTCACATCAAAGGTTCCCCCGCCAAGGTCGAACACCAAGACCGTCTCATGCTGGCGTTTGTCTATACCGTAGGCAAGAGCCGCAGCGGTAGGTTCATTGATGATGCGCAGCACTTCCAGACCGGCAATCCTGCCCGCATCCTTGGTTGCAGTGCGCTGGGCGTCATTGAAGTACGCGGGAACTGTAATGACTGCTTCGGTGACCTTTTCGCCCAACTGCTTCGCAGCGTCGTCCACCAACTTACGAAGGACGAGCGCGCTTACTTCTTCGGGCGCGACTTTCTTGCCCTGGACCGCAAAGCGGGCCACGCCATTGTCATCCGCTACGACGTCGAAGCTCACGGCCTTGGCTTCATCGGTGATTTCGTCGTAGTGCCGGCCGATAAACCGTTTGGCCGAGGTGATGGTTCCCTTGGGGTTGAGGATCGCCTGCCGACGGGCGAGTTGCCCCACCAGCCGTTCCCCGGCGTCCGTATAGGCCACAACCGAGGGCGTGGTCCGGGCCCCTTCTGCATTAGGTACAACACGGGCCTCCCCACCTTCCCAGACGGCGATCACTGAGTTGGTGGTTCCAAGATCGATTCCTACTGCTTTGGCCATGACTCGCTCCGGTCCTAGTGGGCGTGACCTGTTCTGTGGCGACGTCCGCCCGAGATTTCACCTCATGATCACCCGCCCTGACTGACACTGAGGCTCGAAGGGCTTTGTCATGTGGCCTAATAAGGTCGAGTCTGCCCCGTGCAGGGAAACGGCGGCATGACCTCCCGGGTCCAAATCTGCTCCATTGAACTGACCTACCAGAATAGGCTCCGCGAGCGTAGTGTCGAAGTGAGCGGGATCGTTTTTGGGTCTGCTGCCACACACCCCGCCACGGACGGACCCTCACTGCGGACAGAGACGACGGGTCAACTGAATGTTCTATCGACGAGGGGCCGGGGAGGTACTTGGCGTAGCCGTACGATCTGTTTCCGTACTGGAATTCTGCTTTATAGCAGCTGTGTATCTCGTGGTGGACGGCCACTTGGTTCCGAGCCCGGACCGGGCACCGACGGCCCAGGACCATGACGACGGCCACCAACCCGAAGGGACGGATGCTGCGCCGTCGGCAACAGGACCTGCCTGGCGATACGCGCTCTGTGTGCTTGGTGACAGCGGAGAACTGAACGGATGCCTCGTCCTGCATGCCGGCCGTGTTCCAACTCCGTCCCAGATGACCGCGCTCCGTGCAACGGTACGACGGCCAGCCGAGGAGGAGCCGGGAACCTACCTGCAGCGGGACGCCACACTGCAGCCCGCTGCAACTGCGCTTGCCGAGAGATTGCGTGCCCTCTCGGCGACGGTGATGCACCTCGAAGCCCGGACGTCGATACAAAACGCGTTGGATGGCGCCCTCACCGCTCCCTTGGGAAGGATGACGTCGCGGAACTCGCTGTTGGCGGAAGTGCTGTCCGTGGTGACGGGGCGCCCTGTCACCGTCGAGGACGCGTTCGGAAATATCCACGCTGTGGCCGGGACCAAATCCGTGCGCCCATACCCCCGGTCCAGCGCGGCGGACAGGTCCCGGACAGAGCAACTATGGCGCGCGTCCGGTTTGCCAGTGCGGGAACCACAAAGGCTCGTGTCCCTGGTCCTGCCGGACAGGGACCTGCTCGGGGCAATGTGCCTCTTGGAAAACGGCCTGCCCTACACTGCGGATGACGTCTTTGCCCTGCAGTATGCAACACGGCTCTTGCAGGTGGAGATGTCCCACCGCCGCAGCATGGCGCAACTGGAACTGAAGCTGGGCCGCGACCTGGTGCATGAACTGGTCTCTGGAATGGATCAAGAAACGGCCATGGTGCGTGCAGAGGCCTTGGGATACGACATCCGGGGTCCGCAGCACGTGTTCGTCGCTCAGTGGCAACCGCCCAGGACGGACGATACTGTGACGATCGCCCTGCGGAGGACGCTGCGCGAACTGCAAATACCCGCACTCGTTTCAGTTCATGCGGATATTACCGTTGCCGTGGTGACAGGCGAACCGCTTGATACAGAACTCTTCGTTGTTGCGGCAAGGACGCTGCGCAGCGCCACCGGAGCTGTGGGCATCGGGGGCCCGAGCCGCGATCTCACGGAGCTACCCCGCTCGTATGGAGAAGCTCTGCGGGCCCTTCACGTCCGTGTACATTCCACCGAGCCGTACGGGCTCACCCGGTATGACCAACTGGGGATCTACCGCATCCTGGACATGCCCGGCAGCGAAACCGACCTTGCAGGTTACGTTGAGGAGTGGCTGGGCGCACTGCTGAGCAACGATGACCGCCGTGGATCTGACCTGGTGCACACCCTTGCGCAATATCTGGATCATGGCGGCAACTATGACGACACGGCGGACAGCCTGGCCATTCACCGGAGCACACTGCGTTACCGGCTGAGGTCCATCAGCCAGATCACGGGTTTTGAACTGGGCGACCCTGAGACACGCCTCAATTTGCACGTCGCCACGCGTGCCTGGCGCCTGCGGTCCGCCCGGTCGCGGCCGGGACACTAGGGGGCGCCGGCAGACTGTGCAGCCTGCGCCGGCCGGTCCGTGGCTGACCTGGGGGGTTCAATTCCAGGCGGTTTTTGGACGCCCGGGGACCATGCGGGCACGTCGGAGTTGGAGGAAACTCAAAAAGGTACATCTCTCATCCACTCAGCCAGAACAGGCAGCGGGAGTCCAATGAGTACGAGCCAGCCAGTGGCCGCCACGGGTACGGCGTCAGGGAGGACGTGGACCGCCATTTTCGGCGCCGTGTTGCTCATCCTCGTCATAGTCACGGACGCCCACGAGGTGGAGGACCAGGAAAAGAAGCCATTGAAGTCCGTCCAGATCCGCTTCGCGGACGGGTCTGCAGCGTCGGCCACGGTAGTCGGAGTAGACGACGCCACCGATGTGGCAGTGGTCAAGGCTGATCGGGGCGACCTTCCGTCCGCCAAGTTCCCGGCGACCCTCCCCCAGGTTGGGCAGCTTGCCGTAGGGCCTCGGCGGCGATTCAGCCAGGAGACATCATTACCCGGTTCGACGGGCAGAACATCGCCAACGCGACCGACCTCCTTGCCGCCATCCGCAAGAAGGAACCCGGCAAGCAGTCCGTCATAGGGTTTCAGCGCGGGAAGGAGACGAAGTCAACGACAGCCACTCTGGGAAGCACGGCGCAACGATAGCCAGCCAAGGAGGCACAATGATTTCCGAAAGTCATGATCCGCATCTCTCACTGATACGTCCGGTGCGCGTGCGCACACCCCAGGGCTGTGAGGAATGCCTGTACTTGGGCACAGCCTGGGTCCATTTGCGCTTGTGCCTCACCTGTGGCCATGTGGGTTGCTGCGATGCCTCACCCATGAGGCACGCCCGGGCCCACGCCACCGAACTGCATCCCATTGTCCGTTCCTTCGAGCCCGGCGAAAACTGGCGCTGGTGCTATCCCCATGAGACGTTCGTCTAAGGCCCCGGGGGTGCAAGCAGTTGATGGAGCCTGAAGCGAGCCCGCCACTGCTCGAAACGCCCGACGCTTTCGGCGCTTATCCACGGCTTGGTCAGGCCCAGATCGACTTTTTGGCCAGGGTCGGCACCAGGCGCGCCACCGCTGCCGGAGAAGTCCTCATTCAGGAGGGCAGTTTCGACTCCGACTTCTTCGTCATCCTGCAGGGCAACGTACTCGTCGTTGAGGGGTTGAGGGCTGTCGCTGATAAACAGCATGTTGAATCCCGCAGGGGCTCGAGGATCCTCGAAGTTCATGGCCCCGGGCGTTTTCTGGGGGAACTGGGCCTGGTCGAGGGGCAGCCGGCCTTTGTCAGCACTGTAGTCGCCGAGGCGGGTGAAGTGCTCCAAATCAGTGGCAACGATTTACGCCGAGTGGTCCTGACGGAAGCCGCAGTGGGCGAAACCATCCTGCAGGCATACCTTCAGCGCCGGATCCTCCTGATCAGCACGGGCGCGGGCATCCGCATAGTTGGTTCCCGATTCAGCCGCGACACCCTGCGCCTCCTGGAATTTGCCGCCGCCAACCGCCTGCCTCACCGGCTGCTCGATGTGGAGAACGACGCGCAGGCCCAGGCAATTCTGGGCCACACGGAGATCCGTGCCGGTGCCCTTCCCGCAGTGGTGCTCAACGCATCGCAGATCCTCAAGAACCCGTCCACCGCGGACTTGGCAATAGCGTTGGGCCTGCGGGCTGCCAAAGAGCATCCGGCCGCATACGATCTGATGGTCATCGGAGCCGGTCCGGCGGGGCTGGCGGCCGCCGTGTACGCAGCGTCCGACGGCCTGTCCGTTGTCCTCAAGGAAGGCCTTGCGATCGGTGGGCAGGCCGGCACTTCATCGAGGATCGAAAACTTTCTTGGCTTTCCCTCAGGAATCTCCGGTGGTGAACTCACTGAAAGAGCGGTCATCCAGGCCCGAAAGTTCAAGGTCCGGATCAACATCGCCTGCCGGGCTGACTCCATCGCGTTCCGGGACGGTGAGTTCCACGCAGAATTCAGCGACAGCGGTCCCGCGTCCTCCCGCGCGGCGCTTCTGGCAACCGGGGTCCATTACCGCCGCCTGCCAGTGCCCGGGCTGGAGGAATACGAAGGAATAAGCGTCTTCTACGCAGCCACTGTTCATGAGGCCAGGCTCTGCGGATCGCAGCCCGTGGCTGTCGTCGGTGGTGGAAATTCCGCCGGCCAGGCAGCGCTGTTCCTGGCCGGCACAGGTGCAACCGTGCGCCTGGTGGTGCGCGGCTATGACCTCCGCGCAGACATGTCCGCCTACCTCGCGGATCGGATCGAAGAGCACCGCGGCGTAGAGGTCCTGCTCGGCGCCAGGATCGTTGGCTTCGCTGGTTCAGGTGTCCTTGAACGGATCACCGTCGATATGGGGGCCACAGGCGAACAACGTACCTTCGACTCCCGTTACCTCTTCATTTTCATCGGCGCCAGGCCGCACACCGAATGGCTGCAGGGCACGGTGGCCCTGGATGACCACGGCTTTGTTCTCACCGGGGCCGACCTCGGAGATTTTCCTCCGGGGTTCAGCCATCCGGGGAGAAGACGGCTGCCATTGGAAACCAGCATCCCGGGCTTGTTCGCGGCCGGAGATGTACGGCACGGGTCGGTGAAACGTGTAACGGCTGCCGCCGGCGAAGGCTCAACAGCTGTGGCAATGATCCACGAACACCTGCGTCTGCTTCGGGCTGGAACGACCAGCCCAGGTGCTGCCGCCAAACATTAGGAGGCCGGCGTGTCGGAAAGTCCGGGCGATGCGGCCCCAACAACTGCCCGTACGTTAGGCGTACTCGCCGAACCGGAGGTAACTGCCGAGTTTGCCGGGCGCAACGGCCGTGAGGTGGGACGTTTGCTCAATCTCGCCGATGACCGCCACGAATGGTCCGTGGAGATCGAGTACCAGGATTTCACGGCCAGCGATGGCTTGGCAGCGATGCTGGAACCCATGAGGAAGCACCGTGCCCGACGGTCATGGGACGTCATGGTCTGCCTGACGGACCTTCCGGTTCGTTCCGGGGGACGGACGGTAGTAGTGGAAGTCGCACTTGGAGAGCCGATCTCCTTGGTTTCCCTGCCTGCGCTCGGCGCCTTCAACATCGACCGTCGGGTGCGTTCCGCCGTCGCGGACCTCGGCTGGGCCATGCACCGTCACTTTGACCCCGAGGATGACGCCGGGGAATTTGGTCCGCCCTCCCTGCACGGATCGCGCCGCGTCGAAAAGGCTGTTCCCGATGGCGGGCCAATTGAATTCCGCTACCTCTCGGCCACCCGACTCGGCCGGGGACGGCTGCTGGCAGGCATGCTGCGGGCGAACCGTCCTTGGCGGCTGGTCTTCGGATTAAGGAGTGCCATGGCCGCAGCGATTGCTACAGGCGCCTTCGCGCTCGTTACAAACACGATCTGGCAGCTCGCAGACCTGCTGGGGGCCCTGAGGCTGACATTCCTGACAGTCCTTGCCATCAGTTTGATGGTGTTCTGGATCATCACCCAACACGACCTCTGGGAAAGCCCCCGGCGCGACGACCTGCTGGAACGATACAAGGCGTCCCTCTACAACACTTCCACAGTGTGGTCGCTGACGATCGGCGTAGTGATCAGCTACGTCATGCTTTTCCTGGCCGTGCTGCTGGCTGCCGTGTTCGCCATCGACGACGGTCTGCTGGCTTTAACCCTGCAGCACCCCGTTTCAGTCTTGGACTTTATGGAAGTGGCATGGATGACCACCTCGGCGGCGCTCATCGGTGGAGCCCTTGGCTCGGGTTTCGAGTCAAAAGACGACATCCTGCGTGCGGCTTACGGCCAACGGGAACGTCACCGTCGACAGTCGGTGGAGGCAGACGAATAATCCGGATCAAACCACGCGGTTCGCAATGATCCCTCTGCCGTATCCTCTGTCCGCGGGTTCTTTCCTGTAACGGGCACGGCTACCATTGGCGCTATGGATGCACAAGAGGGTCCGGCCTCCGGTGCACGTGCCGCCCGCGTTGACGGGCTGGCCTTGGGGCGGCTTCTCTCCCACCTCGTTGATGGCGTCTCCGCTGAGGAGCTCGAACCACAGCTGGAAAGCATGCAAGCGACCAGTCTGATCGACCCGACGACATCCGCTGCCGTGCGGAGCCTCAACGCCAGGCTTTGGGAAGCAGGCAGGCGAGAGGGCCTGCTTCGCGTCCTGTATGACACAGCCACGGACCTTACGGGTATCCGCGATGTGGAGGCCGTCCTTAAAGCCATCGTGCGCAGGACCCGTTCCCTTATCGGCAGTGACATCGCCTACCTGAGTTTGAATGACTACACGACCGGGGAATCCTACATCCGGGTGACTGACGGAGCCGCGACGGTACAGTTCCGCAACATCCGCATGCCCCTCGGGGAGGGTGTCCTGGGTGCTGTGGCTACCGGTGAGGCACCTGCGCAAAGCGCTGACTACCTCCGCGACGACACCAAGTCACACCTTGAGTCAAGCGATGCTGCCGTCGCGGCCGAAGGCGTCAAAGCCATCATGGGTGTCCCGTTGCGGGTCGAAGGCAAGGTTATCGGTGCGCTCCTCGTCGCCGACCGTCGTGCCCACACCTTCAGCAGTGACGATGTCGCACTGATGGAATCCATCGGGACCCACGCCGCTGTCGCCCTCGAAAACGCCCGCCACTTCACCGAAATGGCAGATGCCCTTGCCCGGCTGGACGAGGCCCAACGACAGAACGTCGCGCATGTCAGGGCACTGGAGGAGCTGGCATCGCTTGACCGGCGGCTGATGGAAACGCTGGCCGCCACGGACAGCCTGCCCGAGCTGCTGCGGCTGCTGGGCGAATCGATGGACAGCGAGGTTTTCGTGGTCTCGCCAACGGGCCAGGCAATGGCAGGGCCCGTCCCGGGTTCAGACTTCGGCAGCCCGGCCGCATTGAGCGCCGCAGAAATGTCCGCGGCGCAGACGCTTCCCGTGCCCTTCATTGCCAATGGACTGGACTACACCGTGATGTCCGCTGTTGCCGGTGATCAGCATCTCGCGTCACTGGTGGTTGCGGGGCATCTGACGCAAGAGAGGACCGCGGTACTTGAACGCAGCGCCCTGGTGCTCAGCGCGGCGCTGCTTTTTGAGCGCACCTACCAGGAAGCGCAATACCGTCTCCAGCTCGAGCTGATCGACGAGCTCCTGAACCCCCGCTCCGGGAACGTGGAGGCCGTGAAAAGGAGGGCAAGCCGGTTCGGGCTTGCCGAGAACCTCCAACTCGTTGTCCGGGTCGTGGGAGTCAGCGACGATCAACGCCAGCGGGCGCTTGCGGTACTTAGGCGGCATACCGAGGGCCGCCCCGGCATTACCGCACTGCACGAATCGCATCTGTGCATCATTGAGCCCCCTGCCCACGGAGGGGAAGGACGTGCTGCCCGGGCGATATCCGGCCGGACAGCAGGTGGCCCAGCAATTGTCGACGCACTCAAGCGGCAGCGCATCGAAGCCAGCGTGGGCTCGTCTGAAGCTGTGACGGGATTCCCGCGTTTGTCGGCGGCCCATGCCGAGGCCCACGCGGTGTTGGGTGCACTGCAGGCGTTGGGACGGAACGGGGAGGCCGCGGACAAAGCCGCGCTCGGCACGGCCGGCATGCTCCTCGGAGCAATGGAGAGCCCGTTTGCCGCCCAACTGCTGGCCGCCCAGCTTGGCCCGCTCCTGGACTACGACACAAGGCGCGGCACCCAGCTGGTTCAGACGGCGTGGACTTTCCTGGAACACGACAGCTCCCTGGCAGCTGCGGCCAATGCCCTGCATATCCATGCCAACACGTTGCGGCAGCGGCTGGCCAGGATCGACAACGTCCTGGGTGAGGACTGGCGCCGCGGCGGACGGTCCCTGGACGTGCACGTGGCATTGCGTCTGTGGCGGCTGCAATCAGCGGGAGTGGGCGGTCGCTCGCCCTGAAGCCGGCCGTGACACCCCACGGTGTCACATAGCCACACGTTGACGGCATCATTATGGCTGGAACATCCATATGCTGCCTCACACGACTCTGGAACGATGAGATCCACGGCACCTGTCAGGTAGCCGAAGACCCCACATCTAGGAGTTAGTCACAATGTCGTGTGCGCATGAAGCGGGCATCCGTCCCACTACTTTCGGCGTCCTGAGGTTGCCGAGGACCGTTGTCGTCGGCGCCGGACAGCGGTTCGCCATCGCCGGAATTGCTGCCGACCTTGGCCGCAATGTCCTGGTTTGCACCGACCCCCGGGTTGCGGCATCGGAAGAACTGCAGCAACTGGTCCGGTCCCTTGAAGACCAAAACCTCACTGTCCGCGTGTTCGGTGGCACGGAGGCGGAACTGCCTGTCCCCGGCATCATCGCCTGCGTAGAAGAACTCAAGGGCCAGGACATCGATGTCATCATTGGTTTTGGCGGGGGAAGCTGTATGGACATGGCCAAGGTCGTGTCGGTGCTGCTGACCTACGGTGGCGTGCCCAGCGACTACTACGGCGAATTCAAGGTCCCGGGACCGGTCAAACCAGTGATCGCACTTCCGACGACGGCGGGCACAGGCTCGGAGGCCACGGCCATCGCCGTCGTGTCCGACCCTGAACTCGGCATGAAAATGGGCATTTCGAGCCCGCACATTATTCCCTTCGCTTCGGTATGCGATCCCGAACTCACCTATTCCTGCCCGCCGTCGCTGACGGCGGCCACGGGTGCGGATACGTTCGTGCACCTCATCGAGTCGTTCACCGCAATCACCCGGGACCCCACCCCGACCCTCGCCAAGGAGCGTGTTTTCGTGGGCAGGAACGTCTTGACGGACTCCCTTGCCCTGGACGGAATCCGCCTTGTAGGCCGCAGCCTGGCCACCGCCTACAAGGATCCGGGCAACGTCGACGCGCGCGGAGACATGATGTTGGCTGCGCTCTACGGCGGCATCGTCCTCAGCAACGCCGGAACTGCTGCCGCCCACGCCATCCAGTACCCGGTCGGCGCGCTGACGCACACCCCGCACGGCGTCGGCGTCGGGCTGCTGCTCCCCTACGTCGTCCGCCACAACTTCAGTGCGATCATCCCCCAACTGGGTCAGATCGCCGAAGCCCTGGGACGCGACACCAAGGGCATGGGCGCACGGGACGCAGCGATCGCCGGCGTCGAAGCCATCGACGAGGTAATCGCCGCCATCGAACTGCCTCCCACGCTGGCGGACCTCGGCGCCACGGAAAACGACCTTGCCAGGATCGCCGAACTGTCACTGAACTCGAAACGGCTCATCGACAACAACCCCCTTCCGCTCGACCTCGCAGCAGTCGGGTCCATTGTGCAGGCCGCCTTTGCAGGCGACCGCACCATCAGTTGAGCCCACACCCCCATCCAAGAAGCAAAGGTTCTACCATGACCCTCCTTTCCACCCTGGAACCGCTTGATCTCGAAGGACTGACGGTTCCCCGCCAACTGCTCATCGCAGGGCTCTGGCGGGACGCCGCGAGCGGCGGAACAGTCGACGTCGTCAACCCCTCCGACGCCACCGCCATTACTGCGATCGCCGACGCCGACGTCGCTGATGGCATTGCCGCCGTCGACGCTGCAGCGGACGCACTGGCCGGCTGGGCCGCTACTGCCCCACGCAAACGCGCCGAAATCCTCAGCCGCTGCTTTGACCTGATGACCGAACGGAGCGAGGAACTCGCCCGGCTCATCTCCCTGGAAAACGGCAAAGCCCTTCCGGACGCCCGCGGAGAGGTGGCCTACGCCGCGGAGTTCTTCCGCTGGTATGCCGAGGAAGCCGTCCGGATCATCGGGGACGTCTCCGTCTCACCCTCCGGAGCCAACCGCATACTGGTCCAGCACCAGCCGATCGGTGTTTGCGTCCTGATCACACCGTGGAACTTTCCGGCTGCCATGGCCACACGCAAACTGGCACCGGCGCTCGCCGCAGGCTGCACGGCCGTGCTCAAGCCAGCGACCCTGACACCCCTGACCTCGCTGGCGATCGCCCAGCTGATGGTCGACGCCGGTGCCCCGGCCGGCGTCGTCAATGTTGTCACCACAAGCAAGACCAGCGACGTCATGACGCCGATCCTCGCCGACCCCAGGGTGCGCAAGCTGTCCTTCACGGGTTCTACCGGTGTGGGGCGGCACCTGCTGCGCCAAGCCGCGGACAACGTCCTCAAGTGCTCGATGGAACTGGGCGGCAACGCGCCCTTCCTGGTGTTCGAGGACGCCGACCTGGACAAGGCCATCGACGGCGTAATGGTCGCCAAGATGCGCAACGGGGGCCAAGCCTGCACGGCAGCCAACCGGATCTACGTCCAACGCGGTATCCAGGCCGAATTTGCCAGCCGCTTGGCGGCCCGCATGTCCGGTCTCGCCGTCGGCCCGGGCACTGACCCCGCAACCGAAGTGGGACCCCTCGTTGACGAAGCGAGCGTCTTGAAGGTCGACGCCCTGGTGCGCGACGCACTGCAACAGGGTGCCCGCCTGCTAACCGGCGGACAGTTGCCCGCAGGGGACGGCTACTACTACCCCCCGACGGTGCTGACCAACGTACCGCTGCACGCACGGATGGTCAGCGAAGAGATTTTCGGCCCCGTTGCTTCAATCATCGGGTTCGACACGGAAGAGGAAGCGGTCGCAGCCGCCAACGACTCCGAGTACGGCCTCGCCGCATATGTGTTCACCGAGGACTTCCGCCGCGGGCTGCGGATCGCCGAACGCATTGAGAGCGGCATGGTTGCTGTGAACCGCGGCCTGGTTTCGGACCCGGCAGCCCCGTTCGGTGGCGTGAAACAAAGCGGACTGGGACGCGAAGGCGCCCACCAGGGCCTGCTGGACTTCACCGAGACAAAGTACATCGCAGTGGATTGGTGAAACTGGCCCCCCTGCCAGTTACCGCCGCCCCATCAACAAACCTGTTTGACCATCGAAAAGAAAAGATCAATGACGCTCCCTTCAACCACTGCCGCCAAGACAAGTCGAGTACCTTGGCGCGTGTCCCTGGCCAGCTTCGCCGGCACCACCATTGAGTGGTACGACTACTACATCTTCGGCCTCCTGGCCGCGACCGGTGTGTTCAGCCGGCTCTACTTTCCCGAGCAGGACCCCGCCACCGGGCTCCTCCTCGCCTTCCTCACCTACGCCGTAGGGTTTGTCGCCCGTCCCTTCGGCGGCATGTTCGCCGGACACTACGGCGACAAGATCGGCCGCAAGCCGATGCTGGTTCTCTCCCTGCTCCTGATGGGCTTCGCCACCCTCGCCATGGGGTTGCTTCCAACCTACGCACAGATCGGCGTCTGGGCCCCAATCCTGCTGACCGTGCTCCGCTTGGTCCAGGGCTTTGGCGCCGGCGCGGAATGGGCAGGCGCGGCCATCATCTCCACCGAACATGCTCCGGAAGGCCGTCGTGGATTCTTCGGCAGCTTCACCCAGATGGGTGTCCCTGCCGGCATGCTCCTGGCCAACTCCTCCGTCCTGGCCGTCAAGGGCAGCGTTCCGGCCGAGGTGTTCGACGCCTGGGCCTGGCGTGTCCCCTTCCTGCTGAGCGTCCTCCTGATCATCGTTGGCCTGGTGGTCCGGGCGAAGCTCGAAGACTCCGAGGACTTCAAAGAACTCATCGCGAAAAAGCAGACCGCACACAACCCGCTCGGTGATGCCCTGAAGAAGGAAAGCAAGGGTGTTTGGCTGGTGGTCGGCATGCGCCTGGCGGAAAACTCAGCCTTCTACCTCTACACCACGTTCTCGGTTGTCTACATCATGCGGACCTTTGGACCCGAGCGCGCCAACCAGGGCTCCATGTCCGTGCTGATCGCCTCCGCCATTGGCGTCATCGCGGTGCCGTTGTGGGCCGCGTTGTCGGACCGCATTGGCCGCAAGCCGCTCTACCTCTTCGGCTCAATCGGCGGCCTGCTGTTCTTCCCGCTCTACTTCGTCATGACGGACACCGGAAGCGCGCTGATGGCCACGCTGGCCATCATCATCGGCCTCGCGGTCTTCCACAACTCGATGTACGGCCCGCAGGCAGCCTTCTTCAGCGAGCTCTTCTCGACGAAGCTCCGCTACAGCGGTGCCTCCATGGGATACCAGTTTGGATCTGTCCTGGCAGGCGGCATCGCACCGCTGGTCGCCGTGGCCCTGCTCAACGCAGGTGACGGCGAACCCGGTTGGGTCATCCTGTACTTCAGCGTCATCGGGGTAATCACCGTGGTTTCGGCGTTCCTTGCGCCCGAAACTGTGAAGCGCGTCCGTGACCGCCTTGATGCGGCCTCTGTCTCCGCTGCCCAGGCTACAGACAAGACCAACGTGCACTAGTTACCCGTTCGGACGACAACGCCGGTGCCACCTGCAATGAGCAGGTGGCACCGGCGTTTCATTTTGGGGCATGCCGTGCTGCTGGAACCGTCCCGTCCGGTGGTGACAAATCTTGGGGGAATATTGGAAAAACCCTGAAGGGCGTCCTGGCACTTCTCAATGCCAGCGCCAAAGGAATCTCCAAGTGCCTACCACTACTTTGGCTGGTAGAAGGCAAAGTGGCACGGCTGTTTCATCTCCCGTCCACCGAACCCAGCCGGAGGAGGATCGGAGCTCATGGACCCGCGCAGAATCACCGCCCCTACCCGCACCGATCCGTCAGGGCACGCTTTCCGCATCCGCGTTCTGAGCAAGGTCCAGACAGGCATGCGGGAAGCAAGGGCCAGATCGCAGAAACTCCGCGCAGCGTTGCGGACCGTCCGAGTCCGGGTTCTGGCCACCGTACTGGCCTTCCTGGCGGTGGGGCTGTTCGTAGCCGGTACCACCACGCTTGCGCTGGACCTTCGTGAACTCAACAGCCGGGTCAGTGAGGACCTGCTCCACCAGTCCGAACGTCTCCGGAACATCGTGGACCAAGGCCTTCCCGACGGCCGGCCCTACAGTTCCCTTGATGATCTCTTCACCGTGTTCCTCCGCGGTGGCACCCTTGGACGCTACGAGTCCGTGATGGCCACCGTTGCCGGAGGCAACACGTTCGTGCCCGCCGGAGTACAGGCACGGAACCTCGGCCACCCCCAGATCCTCGAGACCGTCCTCTCCATGCCCTTGGACGGCACTGCCCTCCGGGACGTGAACCTGGACGGCCGCACGGTGCGCCTTGCCGTCACCCCCGTGTCGTTGGAAGGAAATGCCGCATTGGACGCAAATACCCCCAAGGGCGTTTTGGTGGCGGGAAATGAGATCGGGCAACAACGGGAGCAGATGGTGGGCTCCTTCGGAACCTTCGCGGCGGTATCGGTGGCCATCTTGCTGCTGGCAGGTGGCGTGGGGTACACGGTAACGGGGCACCTGTTCGTTCCCATTCGGCGCCTGCGCCAGGCAACTGAAAACACCACGTTTGAGGACGTGAGCAGTCGTGTTTCGGTACCGCCCGGCGACGACGACGTGTCCCGGCTGGCAGCCGACTTCAACCGCATGCTGGACCGCCTGGAGGCCGGCATTGAGGACCAGCGCCGGTTCGTCGATGACGCCAGCCACGAACTTCGCACGCCTCTGACCATCATCGGCGGCCACCTTCAGCTTCTCCAGCCCTCCGACGCCCTCGACGTCGCTGACACCAGGGTCCTGCTTTTGGAGGAGGTGGACCGGATGCAGTCCCTCGTCAACGAGCTCCTTGTCCTGGCCCGAAGCGGCCGGCCCGGCTTCATCCGCCCGGACTGGGTTGACGTCGATTCTTTCCTCGAGGCGGTTATGGAACGTGTCCGCGTCCTGGGCGACCGGCACTGGCAGATTGAACAACTGCCGGGCGGCTGGTTCCAGGCAGACCTGAACCGCCTTACCCAGGCCATTGAACAACTAGCGGCCAATGCCGTGCAATCCACCGAACCCGGGGACATCATCTCCATCGGCGCGGCATGGGTCGCAAAAGGGGGCGACCCTTCCGGCAGCAAGCACCATGAGCCGACTATCGAAATCTGGGTAGCCGACACCGGTTGCGGTATCAGCGCCGAGGACCAGGAACGGATTTTCGACCGGTTTGCCCGCGCCGGGGTGTCCCGGGGCCCTGACGGCTCCGGCCTGGGACTGCCCATCGTCAAAGCAATCGCTGAAGCGCATGGCGGTTCGGTCCGCCTTTCATCACGTGTCAACGTGGGAAGCAGATTTGTCCTGACCTTGCCGTCGGGGACGTCGTGGCTCGCATCCTGATCGCCGACGACGAACCACGGATCGCCGCCTTCATCGCCAAAGGCCTGAGAGCGGCGGGCCACACCACCACCTCGGTCGGGGACGGCATCCGGGCACTTGACTACGGCAGTTCCGGTGAATTCGACTTGCTGATCCTGGATATCGCGATGCCCCGCATGGACGGATTCACAGTGCTCTCGGCCTTGCGCGCCATGGACTGCGCTGTGCCTGTGATTGTCCTGACGGCGCGGGATTCACTTCCGGACACGCTGGCTGCGCTAGACGGCGGAGCGGATGACTACATGAGCAAGCCGTTCCGTTTCGAGGAGCTGCTGTCGCGTATCCGGCTAAGGTTGCGGGAAACCCCCGCCGTGCGGGAGGCCGCGGCTCCTGCAAGCGGGGACGTCAGCCTTGACGTGGACCTCCGCTGCGCCAGCGTCCGTGGCCGCTCGATCCCATTATCCGCCCGCGAGTTCGCCATGGCACGGGTGTTTGTGGACAACGCGGGAAAACTGCTGAGCCGCGAACAGCTGCTTAGCCGGGTCTGGGGCTACGACTTTGACGGGTCCTCGAACGTAGTGGACGTCTACGTCGGATATCTCCGCGCCAAACTTGGTCCGGAGCATTTCCAGTCCGTCCGGGGGGCCGGTTACCGGTTCATTCCCGTCCTTGTCCGGGACGGCACGAACTGACGCAGCACCGGGAGGCTGGACCCCGCATGGATGACTGTGCCATGGATGAGAGGTCTCTCATGGAAGATTCATTCCCTTTTCACAGCAGCAAGGAAGAGTGATTGAACCAGCAAACGAAAGGAAGACCGATGTCAAAGATGTGGTACCTCCCACTCGCCGCCGTCCTCGGCGCTGCGGGCCTGTCCGTCTGGTCTCAAGTGAATGCCGCGCCGTCGCCCGTTGTCTCCCCCGGAGTCGTAGTCTCCAACGTCGATACCAGCACCACGCCCGCCACTGTTGAGGATTTCCCCAGACCCGACGATTCGCCGTCCGCGGGCCCCGCTCCTACGCCCATGATCACTGCGGTCCCTGAGCACACACCGGGGACCCGAATCGTCCCAGCCGAACCAGTGACACTGCCTCCCGTCCAGGTCGACGACAAAGGCGGACTCCGCGCACCGGGCGTCTCCGACGACGGCGCCACACACGACCTCAGCGACGACAAAGGAGGACTCCGTGACCGCGACGCTTCCGACGACTGAAGACCGTCTCAGCCAACGGAATAGGCACCGCCCGCCACGGGTTGTGCTGATGAACGAATAAAAGCACGTCCTACAGGAAAGCGCCCGCCATCACCATGAACCCGTCACCAGTAACCCTGTCCGAACTTCTGGCCAACGCTGACACCGCAGGACATGACCACGCATCCACCGAGAAGAACAGCGGCCTCCGGCATATCCACAATCACGCAACAGGAGCGATCGTGTGGTTTCCCACGTGGCAGGCGTTCCGGCGGACCAGCGATTGGGAGGACGCCGTCGCGGAGCAGGAGGCTCGGCTCAACGCCACGGCTGAGGGTAAACCTGTCCAGGGTGCGGTCGCAGACTTGCTGAAGGAACGGCTCGGCTCCCTGCTGGAGCGGGCTGCCCAGTCCCACGATGCCAATGTTTTTGTACAGGATAACCTGACTCCCCATCTGACGGAGACCTGGGCCATCGCCGAGGCCGCGGTCCGGTCATCCGGTGCGGACCTCCCCGCAGGGACGCCGCCGGCAGCTTTCTCCGGCTATCCCTATCCCGTCTACGCCGAGGATGGCGGAGCATTTGCCACGGCCCTCTGGAATGACGTCATTGACGCCCGCCGCCACCGTGCCATCGCCGAAGAGGCCGCCCGCAAAGCCCTCAAGCCGGTATCCCGCAAAGCCCTGAAAAATGCTGCAAGAAAGGCTGCGCGGCGCTGACAGCGGCAATTGGTGAATGGACGCCGGGACCTGAAGCGGCAGGCCGCACGAGATAGTCGCCTAGATCATCTCGAGCATGGCTTTGCGGGTAGGCGGAGGATAAGCACTATCCAGGTCAGCCAGATCGTGTGGTGTGAGCTCGATGCTGAGGGAGCGGTGGACTTCGTGGACGTGTTGCGGACTTGAAGCCTTGGGAATGGCGATAACCAGCGGCTGCCTGAGCACCCATGCCAGGGCGATCTGCGCGGGGCTGGTGCCGTGTTCGGCCGCGATGCGGAGCAGCAAAGGATCTTTAAGCATCCGACCTTGTTCAAGCGGCGAATACGCCATCACCGGGATGCCGCTGCTGACACATTGGGGCAACAGGTCGAATTCGATGCCCCGGCGGGTCAGGTTGTAGAGCACTTGGTCGGCCGCGACTCCCTCAGCGCCCGGTAGGGGCTGAAGTTCTTGCAGGTCCGCCACATCGAAGTTGCTGACGCCCCAATGCCGTATCTTTCCGGCCTGCTGCAGGTGTTTGAAGGCTTCGAGTGTTTCGGCCAAGGGCACGCTGCCCCGCCAATGCAATAAGTAGAGATTGATGTTGTCTGTTCCGAGGCGGCGCAGGCTACCTTCGCAAGCAGCGATGGTTCCGCGCAAAGTGGCGTGATGCGGCAGGACTTTGGTGACCAGGAACGCTTCGTTGCGCCGTGAGGCCAGCGCTTTTCCGACGAGTTCCTCGGCGGCGCCGTTGCCGTACATCTCGGCCGTATCAACTACGGACATCCCCAGGTCCAAGGCCGTATGGATCGCCGCTGTTTCGCGAGCGGCGTTGCCGGGTTGCTCACCCATGCCCCACGTTCCGATTCCGAGCGCCGGAACAGTCTCACCGGATGGAAGAAATATCTCGCGCATAGTAGCTCCCGTCAAAAGGTCCAGCTCCAGTGGTGGGATGCACCGCGTCCGGCGTTTTCCATGCCAAATCATGGCCAACACGCCGTGTTACTCCAACCTACGCCCCTGTGGGAAGAACACGATAGGGCGCGGGCTGCCACGCCAACGAACCAGGTGCTTCGACATCCTCGACAGGCTTCCCTTGACTTTGTGACGGACCGTCGCCACTGTTGTCGTCAACAGGAGGCAGCATCCGTTGGTTCCTGGCCCAGTGGAGGATACTGATGGTCCGTGCCACGTCGCTGATGCGCTCAGCGACCTCCGAAGACCAGGTTACCCGCGTGGAGCTGTTCTTCGATCTGGTCTTCGTCTTCGCCCTGTCACAGCTGTCCCATCATTTGCTGGAACATCTTTCCTGGCTGGGTGCCGGGGAGACATTTGTGCTGCTTTTAGCGGTCTACAAGGTATGGGTATACACCACTTGGTCGGCAACACTGCTGGACACTTCGCGGCGTGAGGTGCAGTGGATGCTGCTGATCGTCATGCTGGTCACCCTGTTCATGAACGCCTCAATCGACTCATCCTTTGGCGCTTTTGGTTGCCTTTTTGTTGCCTGCTATCTGGTGGTCCAGCTGGGCCGGGGCGCCTGGATGCTGACTGCAGGACTCGAGAAGACTACGCACGACCATTTCGTGCGAACGCTCATTTGGGGGTGTATGAGTGCGCCGTTTTGGATTACCGGGGTCTTCTTCGACGCGGAACCGCGCCTGATGATCTGGGGTGTTGCTGCCGCGACTGATCTGGCTGGGCATATGCTGGCGCACCGGTTGCCAGGCCGAAAGACCGAAGGGAGCCAGGTACCGCTCCCGGGAGAGCGAATATTTGAACGGTTCGGGTTGTTCTACCTGATCGCGCTCGGGGAAACAATCCTCTCGACCGGGCTGGCCATCGCGGGCAACTTGACGGATCCAATGATTTTTCTGACCGGGACCATAAGTCTGATTGGAAGCGTCGCGATATGGTGGTGCTACTTCCATGGCCTCGAACAGGACATCCAGGAAAAGCTTGCTTCGGTAAATGACCAGTTCCGGCCCGGTATCCTGGCAGGCAACAGCTTGCTCATCTTACTGGCGGGCCTGATCCTGGTGGCGGTTGGTGACCAGCTGGTAATCAGCGATCCTGTCGCCCGCCCCGATCTGCCCACGGTCCTGCTCCTGTTCGGTGGACCCGCCCTCTTCCTTGCCGGCCGGGGCTTTTTTATTCGAAAAGTGCTGGGCCTGCGCCTACCACCTGATCTTGCCGGGATTGCAGCCTTGACGGTGCTGGCAAGTCTGGGTCTTCTGGTTCCCGCCTTCGTTGCCGCTGCGGGCGCTGTCCTTCCGCTTATTGGCGTCGCAGTTTCCGATACTCTCAAGCGGCGTCGAACGCGGCAGCTGGCCCTCTAAAGCTACTGAATGCCGGCAGTGACCAATGGCTACAGCCTGAGGGTCTAAGACGTCTCCTGCAGATCCCCCAGGCCTTGGTAGCCAAGGGCATAACTGGCTTCCCGCCCCGCTTGGGCCACCACCGGCCCCAACCGCTCAACATCAGCCGGCCCAATCCGCTGAGTGGGGAACCCCAGTCCCACGGCACATGCGAGACGGCCGGCATGGTCGAAGACCGGCGCACTGATGGAGCCGACATCCTGGTTGCGTTCCCCAAAGGCTGCGTAGAATCCCTGCCGGCGCGCCACCTCCGCCTGCTCTTTCAGCTGCTGAACGGACACCGGGGTATCCGGAGTGAAGCCCTCAAGCGCCTGCTCGTCCAACGCATCCCAGGCCCCGGGGTCGAACGCCAGGAAGATCTTGCCGGGGGCACCGGCGTGCAGAGGCATGACCATCCCTACCATGAAGGGACGCATCACAACGTGGCGTGTCTCGGCCACCGCGACGACGGTCCGGAACGCACCGTCGCGGACGTACAAACAGGCGCTTTCACCGGTTTCGTCACGCAACCGCTGCAAAACCGGCTTAACCAGCCGAACGACGTCGAGCCCAAAAGTTCCGGGAGTAGCCCAGCGGACCAGGCCTATGCCGATCCGGTACCGATCGCCGTCGCGGTCCAGGAACCCCTCACGGAGCATGTTCTGGACCAATCGCTGGCAGGTGCTCGACGGCAGCCCAGTCTTGCGGATGATCTGCTGCAGTGTCGGCTCCGGCTCATCTACGGAAAAACAGTCCAGGATCTCCGCCACCTTATGCAGGACCAATAGGGGCGAAGCCCCTGCTCCCGGTTCTTTCACCACAGTCCAATACCCCTAACTCTTTACCGCCAGCATGCACCAGCTTAGTGAAGCCTCCGGCGACACAGGATGTGATCCATTTGACACCACCACAGTCTGACCCACATTATGGGATGCGAACCCACTTTATGGGTTTACTCGCCCCTAACACAAAGACGTGGAGATTCCATGAGCACCATCACCGCCAGCACCTGCGAAACCGCCCCCGAGCCCAAGCGCCCTGGTAGCAGCCGCGTGGGACTGATCGTCCCCAGCTCCAACACGACCATGGAGACGGAATTGCCGGAGTTGTTCCGGCGCCAAGCCGATGCGACCGGGCACAAGTACACCTTCCACTCCGCCCGCGCCGGCATGAAAAAGGTCACCAGGGAAGAACTGCTTGCCATGGTGGGCAAGGCAGCCCAGAGCGCCGAAGCGGTTTCCGACGCCGATGTGGATGTCATCGCCTACGCCTGCCTCGTCGCCGTCATGGCTCAAGGCCCCGGAGCGCATGAGGGTTCCGAAAGGGTCATTGCTGACGCTGCCTCCGGCAACGGGCACCCGGCCCCGGTTACGAGCAGCGCAGGCGCCCTGGTCCGAACCCTGCATGAAATCGGCGCCAACAGGGTCGCCATGATTACCCCGTACATGAAGCCACTGACCAAGATGGTGGTGGACTACATCGAAGGATCGGGCATCACGGTGCTGGACGCCATCAGCCTCGAAGTAGCGGACAATCTTGAAGTCGGTTGCCTTGACCCGCAAAACCTGCCCGCACTGGCCCGCAGCCTGCAGCGCGAAGGCGCCGACGCCGTCGTCCTGTCCGCCTGCGTCCAGATGCCCTCCCTCGCCGCCGTCCAGGCAGTCGAGGACGAGCTGGGACTCCCTGTCATCACGGCAGCTACGGCCACTACGTACGAGATTCTCAAGGCACTGGGCCACAAACCGGCCATCAGCGGAGCGGGAAGTCTGCTGTCCGGCGCCGGGGTGCTCACCGCGGCGAAGGCGTAGGCGGCGGGCAAATGTCGCTCTCACTCATCGCCTTCCTGGTGCTCGTAGCGGCTTTCGCCGTCGGCTCGTTCACCAAGATCAACGCCGGACTTCTGGCCACCATAGCTGCGTTCGGCGTGGGTACCCTCCTGGCTGGGATGTCGGTCAAGGATGTCATCGGGCAGTTCCCGGCCGGACTTTTCTTCATCCTGGTGGGCGCCACCTTGCTCTTCGCCATCGTACGGATCAACGGCACTATCGACCTGCTCGCCTACTGGGCTGAACGGCTCGCCGGCAACCGCAAGGTCCTGGTTCCCATCCTCATGTTCCTGCTGACGGCAGCCTTGGCCTCCGCCGGCGCCTTCACGCCCGCCGCCATCGCCATCGTCGCTCCGGTTGGCCTGGCTCTGGGCATGCGGTTCGGCATCAGCACCTTGGCCATGGGCCTGGTGATCGTCCAAGGCGCCAATGCCGGCGCCTTCTCCCCCGTCAACCCCTTCGGCGTCCTTGGCAACAAGATGTTGGACGCAGCCGGGGCCGGTGACGATTCATTGAAGCTGTATGCGTACTGCTTCATCTTCAACGCCATCCTGGCCGTCATCGCCTATGTTCTGGTCCAGGCCATCATGAAGCGCCGGGCCACGAAGACGGCGGCGCGGCTCGGCGGGGACACTGCCATACATTACGACGGCGGACCCGCCTCCCCGGCGACCGATGGCGTGGGAGGATCGGGCACAGCCGTGCTTACGGCCCCGGCGCGGACTTCGGTTGCTGGGCAACATGCCAGCGGATCCGCCCCGGTCAAGGTAGCCGCCACCCCCATGCGGATTCTCACACTTGCGGGCATTGCGTCCCTGCTGGTTCTCACCACTGTCCTGGGCATGGATGTGGGAGTAGCCTCGCTGGTCATCGCCGGGGTCCTGATCATCCTCGACTCCAACGTGCAGAAGCCGGCGCTGGAAAGCATGCCATGGTCAGCCATCATCCTCGTCACCGGCATCGTCACCTACGTGGGCATGCTGGAGAAAATGGGCGCGCTGAAAGAACTTCAGGAAGGCATCGCCGGTCTGGGCAACAGTTCCCTCGCGGCGCTGATCGCCAGCTACGTGGTGGCAATCGTTTCAGCCTTCGCCTCCACCACGGGAACCCTGGGCGTCATCAGCCCCGTGGTTGCCCCCATCGCCATGGACCCTCTGCTCACTCCTGTGGGCGTGGTGACGGCCATCGCCATCAGTTCCTCCGTGGTTGACGTCAGCCCGATGTCCACCAGCGGAGCCCTGCTGATGGCCAGCGCCCAGCCGAAAGACGAGCGGATGTTCTTCCGTGCGCTGTTGCTGTGGGCCATCGCAATGATCGGCGTTGTCCCGCTTCTGGCCTGGTTCTTGTTTGTCCAGCTCGGCATTGGCTAGGAGTTACAGGCTAAAACAAAAGGGACGTCCCGCTTGGGACGTCCCTTTTGTTTTCCTCGGATTGACGGCCAGCCGGCCCTAACCCTTGGGAGCGAAATCTCCCGGCCAGTCCCCTAGCCGGATACGGCTACGGCTCCGGACGGCTCCGAGTGTTCCCCACTCGTCCAGCCCCAACCTGGCCAGTGGCTCAAGCAGGTCGATCCGCGGGTGACTGCCATCGAGCACAGCACTACTCACGGCAGCATGTGTTACCTCGCCAAAAACCACAGTCGAGTCCCCGATCGGCAGCACGGAATGGAGCCGGCATTCAAGCACCGCCGGCGATTCCTTGACGCGCGGCACTGCCACGGTCAGGCTCGGCTCACGAGTCAGCCCTACGGCATCGAACTCACTGACCTGCGGCGGGAAATTGGTTCCAGTGGCATTGACCTCTTCCAACAGTGTCGCCGGAGCGAGGTTGATGACGAATTCTCCCGACCCGGTGATGTTGCGCAGCGAATCCTTCTCACCCACTGACGTGAACTGCACAATCGGCGGTTTGGTTGACGCAACGGTGAAGAAGGAATGGGGTGCAACATTGTCGGTTCCTGCCGGAGAGACGGTCGAAACCCAGGCGATCGGCCGGGGAACCACCACTGCGGTCAAAAGCCGGTAGAAGTCACGGGCGGACGTGGCCGAAGGGCTGAAATCGTTTCGCATACTGCCAGCCTAGCGATCAAACAAGAGTGGGTCAGTTGAGCAGCAGCAAGGGCCCTAGGCTGCCGTCGAAAGCGTGACGTAGCGTCCTTCAACGGCCCGGTTGGCAACGACGGCGGCATTGGCCACCGTCACGTAGCTGCCACGGGCGACAGCCGGCAGGTTTCGGCTGCCCGGGATGGTGACATAGGACCCCTCTGCACCTGGCTGCGGGCTACCCGCGGGCAGAGTCACGTAGCTGCCACCGTGCGATTCGGTGTTGACGGCACCGACCTCGGTAACGCTCTCAGGGGTGGTTTCGATGGTTACGGGGCGTTCGACAAGCAAAGTCATTGATACTCCTTGGGATTCAGGATCATGGCCAGTTAGGGACTCCAGTACCGCTCAAGCGGAAGGGATGCGGATTGTGGCGCTCGCCCTGCCGGCCCGGGAGTGTTCACCGGTGCGGTAGTCAAGGGCTGCTCTGGCCTGTACTCAAGTCTAACTTCTTATTCTGAGCTACTCAAAATAAGGTGGCAAGGCTCACGGTCACTCGCTTGCAAAACAGACTAGGCGCGGTTTAGCGTGCCAGCTTCGCATGATGTCCCGGGTCATGGGCGGGGATGATGAGCACGCGGTCCTTGATCGAGTGCAGCCGATGCAAGGTGTGAAATGCCTCCGTCCGATTCGCGTCGACAAGAAGTCCTGGAAAGGGGGCCTTCTGGCGAAGCCGCTCAATCTGGGTTCCGTGCCACGCCGCGTCCCCCGCCAGGAGGACGAGACCAGTCCGGGTTCGCAGCAGTACGCCCACGCTGCCCGGAGTGTGCCCCGGCAGGCCAACCAGAAGCACAGATCCGTCGCCGAAGAGGTCATGACTATGCTCAAACGTCAACACTGGCGGACCCCCAAGTCGAACCTGTCTATGCGACGCCCCCTCATCACCGATCGCACTCCACCGGCCGGTGCCTGCCTCCCGTGAGTGATCCAATCATGCTCGACGGAATGCACAGCCAGCGGGAGGTCCGGCAGGTCAAGCAGACCGCTCACGTGGTCCCAGTGCAAATGAGTGGCCAGTGCGAAGTCAATGTCGCGCGGCGTGATTCCCGCCCAGTGCAGGGCCGATGTCGTGGACAGCGCAGAGGCCATGGGTCTCACAGCTCCTCGGAGCATCCAAGGCAGCTCCGGCATGATTCGATGGTCAGCGTCGACACAAAGGGCTGGGTCGACAAGCACTGTCGCGTCGCGATGTCGGATCACGTAGCTCGTCAACACACTCTCAAGTGTCCGCGGGCGGTATACCCCTTCGGCGATGGCGAACGCTGGAACTTCTCGCCTCTGCTGGATCAATGGCTGCACGCTCACTGTAACCGTTCCTGAAGGGAGGCCGGCGTCGACCAGTCCGCTGAGCTCGCCGTCGTCGCGCCTGCGCGGCCATACCTGCCGAAATGGCATTGCAAGAAGTCCAGCCATGCCCATCATCGTTTGCCTCACTGGCCGGATCTCCATCCCGCCAATCGATCGTTCCGTCGTCCACAAGGCCATCCCTTTATTGGACTGAAAGTTATACATGCGTGAGACGCTAGAGGCTCAGGTCAACCTGAAGTCAAGACGGGAGCCCATATGCGGATAGGCGATGCGGCCCGGATCATAGGCGTTCCAACCCATGTCCTGCGACATTGGGAAGAAGTCGGAGCAGTCATTCCGAAACGGTTGCCGAACGGGCACCGCGAATACGACGCCCAGTCTGTCGCAGAGGCGCGGCTGCTCCGGCTTTGCCAGTCGGCGGGTATGTCCCTCGCTGAGATCACAATCCTCTCGCGCACCACGGGCACGGCCCGTGCAGTGCTCGTGGCCGACCATCGCGAGCGGCTCGAAACACAGATCTCAAGCCTCGAAGCCACGAAGGCGTTCCTGGACCACGTCCTTGAATGCACGCATTCGGCGGTGAATTCCTGTCCTTCCTGCGCCGCACATGCCTACCCCGACGCACAGCCTGTTTGAGTTTGGGAGATCCTGCGCGTCGATCGTCACTCGGGACAATGCCGGCGCCAGAACTTTGCATCGAATTCGTGAACCGCAGTGAACCACAGTGACCTGACGTGACACCGCACTAACGCATGTGAAGTCTCATTGGGAGCCCTGCCCGGACAGCTCCTAAGTTCGGCGCATGACAAACAACTCCACGCATTCCGAAGCCAACGACACAGGAACCACCAAACGCAAGCACATCATCATCGGGGCCATGTTTCGGGCCGTCGGCGCCTACCCCAGCGGCTGGCGCTACCCGGGAGCCCACCACGATCCCCATGACGATCCGGAGGTAATCCGCGCCACTGCATTGGAAGCCGAGGCAGCCGGCCTCGACTACATCTTCTTCGGCGACTGGCTGGCTACAGGACCCGATCTGGAGTTCAGGGATCCCTATCTGGCCGCCCGCATCGAACCACTGAGCGCGGTCGGTTTCCTGGCCGGGATCACCTCCAGGATCGGCCTGATTGCCACGGTCAACGCCACCTACTCCGATGCCTACACCCTGGCACGCATCAGTGCCTCCATCGACAGACTCAGCGGTGGACGCCTCGGCCTGAACATTGTGACAGGGGCCGAACCACGGGCAGCTGCCAATCACGGCCGGGATGCGCACTGGGGCAACGAACAGCGCTACGACTCCGCCGAAGAACTCATCGATGCTTTGAGGCTGCTATGGGACAGCTGGGGCGACGGCGCCTTGGTCGCCAATCAGGAATCGGGGCACTATCTGGACCCCTCCAAACTGCACCGGGCTGACTTCAGGGGCGCGCACCATCCCGTGGCCGGTCCCTTGAACGTGCTCCGACCCATCCAAGGGCATGTTCCGCTGGTCCACGCCGGCACGTCCCAGCGCTCACGGCACCTTGTCCACACACGCGCTGACTTGGCCTTGCTGGCGCTGCCGGGCATCGCAGAGGCAGCCGCCGTGACGAAGACCCTCCGCACGGAGGCCGCGGCGAACGGCAGGAATCCAGACCACGTCAAGAGTCTCACTCCCGTACTGCCCATCATTGGGTCAACCTTCGAAGAGGCCTGGGAGATTCACGATTTCCTGGCCTCCCGGGTGCCTGTATCACCGGGACCGCACGACGACAGGGAAGGATTCCCTGCCACCCGAAGCTTGGCTGTCCTGGGCGAAGCGATTGGGCTCGAGCTGGCCCAAGCCGAGCTCGAGGCGGAAGTCACCGTTGACGATGCTGCCCGCTTCAACCAACACGGCGAGCACCTGCTTGACCTGACACGGCAGCGCTCAGGGAGGATACCGGGCACGGCCCGGCCCGTGCGATGGCGGGACATACTTGTCAACCACCTGGTGCCTTACAGCGTGGTGGTCGGCACTGCCGCACATATAGCCGATTACCTCCAGGCCTGGCATGAGGAAGGCGGTGTGGACGGCTTCAACATCCTCACGCCTTTCCTCGGGGAGCAATTTGAACACTTCACCCGAGGAGTGATCCCTGAATTGCGCTCGCGTGGTTTGTTCCGGGAGGCATACCAGGGAAGCACGCTGCGCGATCATCTGGGACTCACCGTTCCTGTGAACCTCCACGACGCCACACCGGTTGAAAGCACGACGGTGACAGGTCCGGTCGGAGCCGGAGCCCGGGCATGAGCTCAGAGGCCACATCCATACCCGACACGGAGCTGGATGAACTACGCAATGCTCATTTCATCGAAGCGGCCGAACTGGCCCGTCAGCTCGCCGAAGGAGCGGCGCCGGTCCTGCTGGACATCCGGTTCAGACCCGGCTTCGCCCAACCGGAAGCAGAATACGACGCCGGCCACTTGCCGGGGGCACACTACGTCCACCTGCCCACGGTGCTCGCGGACGCTGGACCGCACAGGTCCGCAGTGGATGGGGCACTCCCCCTTCCGTCAGCAGGTGCTCTGCAGTGCGCCCTGCGCAGCTACGGGATCAACAATGACTCGGCGGTGGTGGTCTACGACAACCGGCACGGACTGTCGGCGGCCAGGGCCTGGTGGGTCCTGAAGTGGGCTGGACTGGTGAATGTAAGGGTCCTCGACGGTGGCTATGGCTATTGGCGGAGCCTGGGCTTGCCGACCACGACACAACGACCGGACACCGGGGCCGGATCAATAACGCTGAAGGCCGGACTGTCCCCGGCGAGCGGCAACCTTGCAACCATCGCGACCGACGAAGCGGCGGCCTTTCCACACGGCGGCATCCTGCTTGACGCCCGGGAAAGAGAACATTTCGTCGGGACTCCCGGGGACCCGCCAGCCCACATTCCCGGAGCGCTCAGCCTTCCCAGCAGCAGCACCTTGGACGAGGACGGGCTGCTGCTTCCCCCTGAGGTGCTGCGTGCGCAGGCCGAGGCGGCCGGACTGACTCCGGGAGCCGCCGTCGGAACTTATTGCGGCGCCGGCGTCCTGGCCGCCCACAAAGTCCTTACCCTCGCCACGCTGGGGATCGAAGCGGCACTGTACGTCGGGTCCTGGTCAGCATGGTCGGCCACCGCGGCAGAAAGGAACTAATCGAGGGCAAAAGCTGCCGGATTGTTGCGGCGCGTGAAGCGCTTTTTCGCCATGCGAACTGGAGTGACCGTTGATGTCGGCCCGGTTCGGACAGGCTTTCGCACCCTCCTACAGTGATGTCCAGACGTCCTTCAATCACCATTTTCCGCGCAGCGCCGCGGGCTCCACTCCATCCGAAAGAGGCATCCCCATGATCTTCCCCAGACCCGTCCGCGCCGTCTCGGCAGGCGTGGCAGCGCTTGCGCTCGCCACGATCCTGGCTGCGTGCGGCGGCGCAGAAACGGCGAAGCAAGCCGACGGCGGCGTGCCGGTTACCGGTGGAACGCTGGTTTACCTGGAGCAACAGGCTCACACCAACCTGTATCCACCATCGGGCGGCTTCTATCCCAACGGCGGCATCCTGAACCAGATTACGGACAAGCTGACATTCCAGGATCCCGAGACGCTCAAGATTGAGCCATGGCTCGCCGAGTCCTGGACCAGCAACCCCGAATTGACCCAGTACACGTTCAAGCTGCGCAGCGGCGTCACCTTCTCCGACGGCACGCCCGTGGACGCAGCAGCAGTAGCACGCAACTTCGACACCTACGGCCTGGGAAACAAAGCCCTGAACCAGCCCGTCTCCGAAGTCATCAACAACTATGACCACAGTGAGGTTGTTGATCCGCTCACCGTCAGATTCCACTTCAAGAAGTCCTCGCCCGGCTTCCTGCAGGGCACGGCCACCATAGGTTCCGGCATCGTCTCCATCAGCACACTGGACCGGAAGTTCGACGAACTTGGCGATGCCCGCAACATCATCGGCAGCGGTCCGTTCACTGTCGCCAGCGAAGTGCTCGGCAAGGAGCTCGTCCTGGAAGCCCGCAAGGACTACAACTGGGGACCAGCCACAGCAAAGCACCAGGGACGGGCCTACCTGGACACCGTAAAGATCGTCGTGACCCCTGAGGACAGCGTGCGCACAGGCTCGCTTCTTGCCGGGCAGGGCGACCTGATCCGCCAGGTCCAGGCCTATGACGAGAAGCAAGTAGAAGGCCAGAACTTTACGATCCATGCTCCGGGCACCCGCGGAGTCAATGACAGCATCGTTTTCCGTCCGGATAATGCGCTCGTCTCAGATGTGCGGGTCCGGCAGGCACTCCTGAAAGCTACGGACACCCATGAAGTGGTAGACACGATCTTCTCGGAGAACTACCCCGTGGCCACCTCCGTCCTGGCCAAGGACGCCCAGGGCTACGTTGACCTTTCGGACAAGCTCCGCCACGACCAGGACAAAGCCAAGCAACTCCTGGACGAGGCCGGCTGGAAGGTCGGAGCCGATGGCATCCGGACCAAGGACGGAGCGCAACTGTCCTTGACCATTTATGAGTCCCTGCCACAGCCGCAGAACAAGGCCGTGTTGCAGCTCGTGGCCCAGCAATGGCAAAAAGTAGGCGTGAAACTCAATGTCCTCGCCGGTGACTCCGGAAGCAAGACCGTTGACAGCCTGGATCCTGAAGAGACCCCTGTTTCCGTTGCCATGGTGGGTCGCGCTGATCCAGATGTGATCAAGAGCCAGTTCTACCCGAAGAACCGCGACGCCCTGCTCCAGTTGGGTGGCAGCAGCCAGAAGGTGAAGAGATTCGTCGATGAAAGGCTCAATGCCCTCCTGGAAGCAGAAACGGCCCGCACTGACCCGCAGCAGCGCCTCAAGGACGTAGCCGACATCCAGAACCACCTCATCGACCAGGCCCTGGTGATCCCGATCTTCGAAGAACCGCAGGTCTTCGCTTCGGCTCCCTACCTGCACGGCCTGTCCTTCGAAGCTGTTGGCCGGCCGAGCCTGTACGGCGTCTGGCTCAACAAGGGCTGACATGCAGCGTTATCTCCTGAACCGTATCGGCCAGGCAGTACTGGTCCTCTGGGCAGCGTTTACGATCGCCTTCGTGCTGTTGCAGGCGCTGCCCGGGGACGCCCTCCTGATCAAGTACCAGAATCCCGACATGGGCCTGAGCCCTGCAGAGATCGCCGACATCCGGAATTCGTACGGGGCAGACACTCCACTGTTCCTGCAATACCTGAATTCCCTCGCCGGCTTCCTCACGGGGAACCTCGGCTATTCAGTGCAGGCCGGGGTGCCCGTTGTGGACCAACTCGCAGCCAACGTACCGTCGACCCTGGCACTTGCCGGGCTGGGATTCCTGGCCGCTGTCATCCTGGCGACAGCCATCGCGTTCCTCGCCAGCCTCGCTCCCTTCGCATGGCTGCGCAACGCCATCGAGTCCCTGCCGTCACTGCTGGTCTCCGTTCCGGTGTTTTGGCTTGGCATCGTACTGATCCAGGTCTTCTCCTTCCGGCTCAAGCTCATTCCCGTGATCAACCCGCCCGAGGCCCTGGGGCTGATCCTTCCGGTGGCGACGCTCGCCGTCCCGATCTCCGCTCCCCTGGCCCAAGTGCTGATCCGCAGCATCGATGACGTGCGCACCCAACCATTTGTCGCCGTCGCCCGTTCCCGCGGCGGCAGCAACGCCTGGGTCCTCAGCCATCACGTGGCCCGAAACGCGGTGTTGCCGGCCTTGACCATCGCCGGCGTTCTCCTCGGCGAACTCATCGGCGGCGCCGTAGTGACGGAGACGGTATTCGGGCGCAACGGCGTCGGACAGTTGACCCAGCAGGCCGTCAACAACCAGGACGCCGCAGTATTGCAGGCCGTTGTGGTTCTTGCCGCGGCTGCCTTTGTGCTGGTCAACCTTGCCGTGGATCTGCTCTACCCCGTCCTGGATCCCCGGCTCAAGCAAAAGACAGGAGCGCTCACATGAGCCAGGCAACCGTGGTCCAAGCCACGCAACCGGACGTCCCGCCCAAGGGCCCGGATCGCCGCTTCGCAATTCCCCGGATCCAGCCAGGGCTCTTGCTGGCTTGGCTGGTCCTGGGAATCGTTGCTCTGTGGACCATCGCGCCGGGACTCTTCACCGGCCACAACCCCACGTCAGGCAAAGCACGGGACAAACTCCTTCCACCAAGCAGCGAGTACCTCCTCGGCACGGACGAACTGGGCCGCGACCTCTTGTCGAGGATGATCCACGGTTCCATCAACTCAGTAACAGGTGCCCTTGTGGCCGTCGGGGTGGGGCTCGTGGTGGGAACCCTCCTGGGACTGCTCGCAGGTTCCCTGGGTGGAGCAACCGACAACGTGGTGATGCGGGTGGTGGATGTGCTGCTGTCCATCCCAAGCCTCCTGCTCTCGCTGAGCATCATCATCATTCTTGGTTTCGGCACGGTGAATGCCGCGATAGCCGTGGGCGTGGGTTCCATTGCCAGCTTCGCCCGGCTGTCTCGATCCGAAGTCCTGAGGGTCCGCCGGAGCGACTTCGTGGAAGCGGCCTTCGGAAGCGGCGGCACTTTCGCTTCAGTATTGCGGCGCCACATCCTGCCGAATTCGGCCGGCCCGGTTCTTGCACTCATTGCCCTGCAATTCGGCAGTGCGATCCTGGCGATCTCCACGCTTGGCTTCCTTGGCTACGGCGCTCCGCCGCCCACTCCTGAATGGGGGCTGTTGATCGCCGAGGGCCGCAACTACGTCGCCACATCCTGGTGGCTGACCACCTACCCGGGCCTGGTTGTGGTGGCCGTGGTCCTGTCAGCCAACCGCATCAGCCACTCGATCCGAAAGGTACAACCGTGAGCGACGTCCTTACAGAGACGGCTGCCGCGGCAGCGGGGCAGAACACACCGTTGCCTGTCTTGGAACTGCGGAACCTGTCGGTGTCCTACTCCGACAAGCACCGAACGCACCGCAGGGTGGTCCACGACGTTTCCCTGCAGATCTCCCCCGGCGAGGTCCTGGCGCTCGTGGGTGAATCAGGCTCCGGAAAGTCCACCACAGCACAGGCGGTCATCGGCCTCCTGGCCGGCAACGGACGCGTGGACGGTGGCAGCATCCTGCTCAACGGCACGGACATTGCCGGTTGGTCGCAAAAGCGCCTCGAATCGATCCGCGGCGCCAAGATCGCCTTGATTCCACAGGATCCGACGAGTTCGCTGAACCCCGTGCTCACTGTGGGAGCCCAGGTCGAGGAGGTGCTCCGGCTTCATACCAAGCTGCCCAAGACCGAACGAAGGCGGCGCGTCCTGGAACTCCTGGAGCGGGTAGGCATACCGGAGCCGGAACGCCGGGCAGGTCAGTACGCCCACGAACTCTCGGGTGGCATGAAACAACGAGTACTCATTGCCGCCGCCATTGCCTTGGAACCGCAACTGATTATCGCCGATGAGGCCACCAGCGCACTCGATGTCACCGTGCAGCGCCGTATCCTGGACCTGATCGACGAACTCCGTGCCGAGACAGGAACGGCGGTCCTTTTCGTCACCCACGACCTCGGAGTTGCCGCTGACCGGGCAGAGCAACTGGTGGTGCTCAAAGACGGAAGGGTCCAGGAACAAGGCCCGACCACACAGGTTTTAGCCAATCCCGCCAGCAGCTACACGAGGCAATTGCTGGCTGATGCTCCGTCCATTTCGCCGGCCGCGGCCCGCCCGGTACCTACCCCTGGCCGCGAGGTCACTGTTGCGGTGTCAAACCTCGTGCAGGAGTTCGAAACCGGGCGCAACCAGCCGTCCTTCCGGGCCGTGGATGACGTGAGCTTCCAGGTGCCCCGCGGCAGCACGCACGCCATTGTGGGTGAGTCCGGATCAGGCAAGACCACCACGGCCCGTGCCCTCGCAGGATTCCAGCGCCCCACTTCAGGCAGCATCACCATCAGCGGGATCGAGTTGGCAGGCCTGGATGCCAAAGGCCTGCGGCAGTTCCGCAAACACGTCCAGTTGGTCTACCAAAACCCCTTCACTTCTTTGGATCCGCGCCAGAGCATCGAACGGATCATCGAGGAGCCCCTCCTGAACTTTGATCCCGTTCCGCGTCCGGAGCGGGAAAGGATCGTCCGCGCCCTGCTTGATCGCGTGCACTTGCCCGCCAATCTGTTGCCCAAGCACCCGCGTGAACTCTCTGGAGGCCAGCGCCAGCGCGTCGCGATTGCCAGGGCGCTTGTGCTCAACCCGGAGGTCCTGATCCTGGACGAGGCCGTCTCGGCGCTCGATGTCACCGTCCAGTCCCAAATCCTCACCCTCCTGGAAGAACTCCAGGCGCAGCTGGATCTGACGTACATCTTCATCACCCATGACCTGGCAGTAGTCCGCCAGATTGCCGACACCGTGTCAGTGATGAGCGCCGGACGGCAGGTCGAGGCCGGAACCGTCACCGACGTGTTCGACCATCCACAGCATGCATACACCCGCGAATTGATAGAAGCGATCCCAGGCAACCGAAAGGCACGGCCATGACCCAGCACCTGCAAGGATCCAAGCGGATCGGCTTCTTTACGCGACTGCTCGACGACGCCGGACCGGCCGAGCGTTACAGGCTCGCCTTTGAGCAGATACAGACTGCCGAGGCAGAAGGCTTCGATACCGCCTGGGTGGCGCAACACCACTTCAACGAAGCCGAGGGCGGCCTGCCTGCACCGTTGGTCTTCCTCGCCTATGCCGCTGCCCGCACTTCCCGGATCCACCTCGGCACCGGAATCATCACGCTGCCACTGGAAGATCCCGTACGCGTTGCCGAAGACACGTCGGTTCTTGACCTGCTGTCCGGGGGCCGCCTCGAAGTCGGTGTTGGGACCGGCGGTACCGCTTCCTCCTTCGCAGCATTCGGCCTGGACAGCGAACAGCGCCGCTCCCTCCACGCTGACAAGCTCCAGATCCTGACCGAAGCCTGGGGAGGAAAGGAGGTACGCTCTTCAGCCAATTCCCTCTATCCTGCAGCTCCGGAGTTGCTGGAACGGCTCTGGCAGGCAACGTTCTCCGCCAGCGGCGGCGAGCGCGCCGGCCGTGCAGGCGATGGGCTCATGCTCTCCCGTACCCAGCCGCGCGACTCATCGCAACCGGATGCTCCACTTGAGGCCCTGCAGAACCCCATCATCGACGCCTACCTCCAGGCACTTCCTACCGGAGCAACACCACGGATCCTGGCTTCCCGGACCCTCTTCGTCGCTGATGACCGGGCAACTGCCCTCCGCTTCGCCGAAACGGGTCTGAGAAGGATCGTCCCGCACTTCGAGCGCCAGGGTCACGTGTTCGCCAGTGACACAGTGGAGGACCTTATTGCGGCCACGGACTCGCATGTGGGCTCGGTTGAGGACGTCATCGAGTCGCTTAGCCGCGACAGTGTCCTGGAGCGGGCCACCGATGTGACTTTCCAGGTCCACTCCATCGACCCACCGCACGAGCACATCCTGCGTTCCATCAAGCTCGCGGCGACAGAGGTCGTTCCGCGACTCGGCTGGAAGCCTGTTCCAACTCCCGTACCCGCCCTGCAAGGAGAGAAATGAGCACCACCTTTACTGACGCCGTCGACGACATACTGGGAGTCATCCCGGGCTCGCCGCTGGACCAGCTGCGCCGCCGCCGTCCGGTCACCCGCGACAACACGCAAGCGAGCTACCTCGCGCTGTTCCACACCGGGCAACTGGACGACGCCGGCGCAAGCGAGAGATACGCCGTCGCCCTGTTCGTGGCGCTTCTTCACGACAACCACGCCGCCGCTGCCTTCTACGCCTCAGGACTCACACAGTCCGGTGCCGGACCCGCCCTGACGGCAGCTGTTCGGGACGCAGCGCAGTCCGGCGACACCGAAGGTCCTTACGGCACGTACCGCGAACCGGGCCTGCAGGGCGAAAGCAAGCCCGGACTCCAGTGGGTTGCCGGGCAGGACCTGCGGGATGCACTGGGTATTCGACTCACGGCAGCGCTGGAGCACGCCCACCTGCTGGTCTTCCGTCCCCGGGAGGCCTCTCCGGCAGCACTTCAGGCCCTGTTGTCCGCCGGCTGGACAACTACGGGAATCGTGACCCTGTCCCAACTTGTCGCGTTCCTTTCGTACCAGCTCCGGATTATTACAGGGCTGGGGCTGCTCAATGCCCAGCCGACTGATGAAGAAGCCGAGCGCACCGAAGCACAGAACGAAAGGATCTACTCATGAGCGATTCGGTTACTACCTACCCTGGGCTGAACCGCCCCGAGGCCTTCACGCAGGACCAGCTGGGCTGGGTGCCCTGGCTTGAGGCCCCGACCGTTGAGGAACTGACTGAACGGCAGTACGAGGGCTTGGTTGACCGATCGCGCGCCTCGAGCGACTACTTCCGACTGCTGGCCCGTGACCCTGACATCCTCGGCGCCAGGACCAGGACAGACAAGGACATCTTCTACAACACCAAGGAAGGTCTCCCCCGGGCCGAACGCGAGCTCGCCGCGACGGCCACGTCACGGGAGAACGGCTGCGTTTTCTGCGCATCGGTCCACTCGCGGTTCGCGTCCCACTATTCAGAACGGCACGACGACGTCCAGCGCCTTCTCGACGACGGCACCTCGGCGGACCTCGGCCCGCGATGGAACGCCATCACTGCTGCCGCCGCCGCTCTCGCCCACACTCCATCGCGGCTCAACGCCGGCCACCTCCAGGCCCTGGAGGATGCCGGACTGGATGCTTTGGAAATCTCGGATGTGATTCATGGCGCAGCCTTCTTCAACTGGGCGAACCGGCTGATGCTGTCCCTCGGCGAGCCGGAGGCGGCCAGCTGAAGCAGTAATACTGCTGGCATTAACAACCGCCTCACGACAGACGGCGCCGGCCTTAAGCCGGCGCCGTCTGCATTCGGCTTGTGAGACTACCTGCCGCCTTCGATCTTGCGGCTGCGTTGTTGAATTGCCATGGGCCCGTAGGGATATACCCCTGCACGAGGCTGGCTGACCTGGGTGAGGAGCTCAGTTTCCCCAGGGCTGAGTTCAAGGTCCGCAGCGGCAAGGTTATCCGCCAGTTGCTCCACACTGCGGGCACCAAGGATCACGGATGTTACCGCCGGCCTGTCCGCCAGCCATGCCAGCGCTACCTGCGAGGCACTCGCGCCATGGTCAGCCGCAATCTTTTCCACGGTTTCAATGATGTCCCACGTACGGGGGTCGTCATTACGGGCTTGCCATGCTTCCATGCCCCGGGTTGGATTCTCACCGAGCCGGGTTGCGCCAACGGGCGGTTCGTCCCGCTTGTACTTGCCGGAGAGCCAGCCGCCGCCCAGGGGCGACCACGGCAGCAGACCCACGCCCGCATCCAGGGACGCCGGGACGACTTCCCACTCGATCTCACGCACCAGCAGGCTGTACTGCGGCTGCAGGGTGACGGGCGCACTCCAACCATGGGCTTTGGCCAAGTAAACTGCCTTGGTCACCTGCCAACCCAGGAAGTTCGAGAATCCGTAGTAGGCGATCTTGCCGCTGCTGACGGAGTCGTGGAGGAAACGGAGCGTCTCCTCCAGTGGCGTAATGGGGTCCCAGGCGTGCATTTGGTAGAGATCAATCTGCTCCACTCCGAGCCGGCGCAGGGAATCGTCCAGGGCCTTGGTCAGGTGGCGGCGTGAGGTGCCCACATCGTTCGGGGCCTGGCCCATGGGGAACCGACCCTTGGTGGCCAGTACAAGCTGGTCCCTTTGACCCGGCCGGTCCGAGAGCCAGCGTCCGATGATTTCCTCCGATACGCCGGCGCTGTAAACATCCGCAGTGTCGATGAAGTTGCCGCCCGCGGCTACATAGTCATCAAGGATCGCGCGGGACGTCTCCTCGGTGGCTTCAGCCCCGAACGTCATGGTTCCGAGCGCATAGTTCGATACGACGGCGCCGCTGTTGCCCAGTGTGCGGTATTGCATAGCTCTCCTCAGTTCTCCCATCGAGGTTGGTCCTGTTGGAGTTGACGATACGCACATCTTGGGGCATGGTCAGCAGGTTTTCCTGCCCCTGTTCTTCCTAGGACGCGGAGTCCTACCCTTTCCGAAGTCCGGAAGTCAACGCACGACTGTCCGGTGGCCGGCATCCAAGCGGTTGGTCCAGCCACGGGAATCGAGATATTCCAGCAACGGAACCGCAACCCGGCGTGTTGTGTTAAGTGCCTGTCGTGCTTGGCTCGTGGTGAATGGCTGGTCAAGGCTGGCGAGGGTTCGCATTGCAAGGGCCGGCGCGGTTGGCAGCAGCACCACCCCGTCGCGCAGCCGCAGTACGCGACCCGCGCGTTCGGCAGCAGCGAGTTCCCGGGCACCGAGTCCCAGTACTGCCAGCTCATCGGCTTCGGGGGCCCGGAATGCCTCAGTTTTCAGCCTTCCCTCCAACGTGGCAATGGACGGCTCGATGGGGCCAAGATTGCCGTGGCTGCCCGGCAGCTGAACATGGCCGCCATCCTGTTCCAAGGCGGCCCCCCGGATGACGTGCGGAAGGAGCTTTCTGTCGGGCAGCTTGAGCAGGTCCTGTGCAGCGCCCATGGAAAGACCGGGGGCCAAGGGATCGCGTTCCTGCAGATCATGGACTGCAGTGTGCAAGCGATGCTGCCATGCCTCGAGGACCGGCACGTGTACCCACCAATCCTCGATGACACTAACGCCGGCCGGAGCGTCCGGGCCGGGCCCTGCCAGGAGTCCAAGCTTGAGCAACTGATCTACGTGGACCGCGCCGCGGGCTGAAACCTCGCCGAGTACGTCGCCGCCGGGATCCATGCCCGTAAGCCGTTTCGCCCAGCGGGCGACATCGCCGCGTCGCCGCAGGGCAGGCGGATCGGCGTCGAGGACGAGCGCACCGCCCAGCACCGAGCGGCTTCCCGGGTCCCGCAGTACCAACCGGTCTCCGGGAACCAGGGGCAGGCTCCTGTCGAGGACGAGGCGGGCATGCTCAACACCGAACGGACGCAAGCGTGCGGGCACCGACGCAGTGCCGACATGCACCGTGAGCTGCTCCGGCACTTCCGTATAGGCCACTCCCGTGGTCCGCCTGATGCCGAGAACTGCGGTGGTGGGCCACGCGCCGGGAGTAACCAGGGCGTCTCCACGCCGGACATCCGCAGCGGCGACGTCGCGAAGGTTCAACGCCACCCGGCTGACAGGCTCCACCGAGGCGCAGGCCGCGTCACGGCTCTGCAGGCCACGTACCTTGACAGGCCGGGAACCATCATGGCCGAGCAGCTCAAGCCGCTCCCCCTGGCTCAGTGTTCCTGCCGCCAGGGTTCCAGTCACCACCGTTCCCGAGCCGGTAATGGTGAACGAGCGGTCCACCCACAACCGAACGCGCCCGGTCATGGCCGGGGCAGGAACCTGCGCGAGGACATCGTCCAAGGTGGCACGAAGCTCCTCCAGCCCTGCCCCGTCGACGGCGGACAAAGCTACTGCAGGCGCGTCCTGCAAACCGGTCCCCGCCAGCTCGGTCCGGGTCCGTGCGAGCACGGCTGCGATCCGCGGGCCCGATGCCCTGTCCGCCCGGCTGAGGACCACCACCCCGTACCCGATTCCCAGGGCGGCCACTGCGTCCCGGTGGTCGCTTGACTGCGCCTGCCAGCCTTCGTCGGCAGCAACGACGAAACAGACCACAGGCGCCGGCCCGATGCCGGCAAGCATGTTCCCCAGGAATCGTTCGTGACCCGGCACGTCCACAAACGCCACATCCTGTCCGGACGGCAAAGTGGTCCACGCATAGCCCAGGTCAATGGTCAGGCCACGGCGGCGTTCCTCTTCCCAGCGGTCCGGCTCCATGCCGGTGAGGGCGCGGACTAAGGTGCTTTTGCCCGAATCGACGTGCCCGGCGGTGGCAACGACGTGCACTGCTTAGCCCGCCCCGGCGGCAAAGCGTCCCGCCCGGAGCGCCAGCGCGTGCTGCACCACAGCGAGGATCCGGTGGTCATCCGCAGCAGGAACGCAGCGAAGGTCAATGAGGCACGAGCCATCGTGGACACGCGGCAGGACAGCCGGATCTCCGGTGCGTAAAAGAACCGCGAGATCCTCGGGAAGTTGCAGCGCCCACCCGGGCAAGGGAACACCGGGAGCACCCCCACCGCCAACCCGGCCGTCGTGGGCTACGACTGGTAGACCGAGTGCTTCTGCCAGTTCGTCCGTGCGTCTACGCAACTGGCCGACGTCGGCATGCAGTGCCTGGACGACCGGTGGCGGTCCGCCCGCAAGAGTCGCCTCAAGGGCAGCCAGGGCGAGTTTATCCGCGCGCACGGCACGGGCCAGGGGGTGGCGGGCCAAGCGTTCGATGATCTCCTTGCGCCCCAAGAGCAAACCGGCCTGGGGGCCGCCCAGCAGTTTGTCACCGCTGGCGATGACGACGTCGGCCCCTCCCGCCAGAGCCGAGGAAACATCGGGTTCGTCGGGCAGGTAGGGGTCGGGAGCGAGCAGCCCGCTGCCGAGGTCGGCCACGAGCGGTACGCCGCTTGCCTTGGTCACAGGACTGAGCTCCTCGAGCGCCACCGACAAGGTGAAGCCCTCTACCCGGAAGTTGCTCGGGTGGACTTTGAGGACACAACCGGTGTCGGGGCCAAGGGCCTTCTGGTAGTCGAGCAGGTGGGTCCTGTTCGTAGTGCCCACCTCGCGAAGCCTTGAGCCGGTGGACTCGATCAGGTCGGACAGACGGAAGCCTGCGCCGATCTCCACAAATTCCCCACGGCTCACCACCACCTCCCGACCCGAGGCGAGGGCTGTGGTGGCCAGGACCAGCGCGGCCGCTCCGTTGTTGACCACCAAGGCGTCCTCGGCTGCAGGGCAGGCATGCAGCAACGCGGCCCTTGCGCCCGCCCCGCGGCGGGAACGGCCGCCACTGGCAAGATCGATCTCCACGTCGACGTAGCCGCTGGCGCCAACAACGGCGTCGACCGCATCAGCGGACAAGGGTGCGCGGCCAAGGTTCGTATGGACGATAACGCCCGTGGCATTCAGGACAGGGCGAAGGCTTGTCGCCCTGTGGTCAGCGACGGCTGCCAGGAGAGCCGGTTCAATTTGGGCGGGGTGGAGGTCGCCGCGCCGGGCCTGGTCCTGGAGGTCCCGGACGAGTCCGCGGATGACGTGTCCGCCCATTCGTGTACGGGCTTCGAGGACGGCCGGCAGGGCCAGGAGGTCATTGGTGCGGGGAATCAGCCGGCGGGGATCTACGTTGTCCACAGCGCCTCCTCGTCTCGCGGCATCTGCACGCCGGTGCCTGGCGGTGGCGGACGGGAATCGAACCCGCCAGGCCGAGATGCTCGGCCTCACCGGTTTTGAAGACCGGGGGGCCCACCAGGACCCGGACGCCACCGCGCCTCAATATAGCAGGTTGTTTTCGGGGGTTAGGCTGAACGGGTGAATGAGACCCAGGCAACAATCACCGAACCCGCTGGTGGCACGGAGACTGCAATCCGTCTGACCGAGTACGCGCACGGTGGGGGCTGCGCCTGCAAGATCCCTCCAGGAGAACTTGAAGATGTGGTTCGCGGCCTGATCGGCCAACCGGGCGCAGAGGTCCTGGTCGGGCTGGACAGTGGCGACGACGCGGCAGCGGTCCTGGTGCGCGAGGACCTGGCAGTTCTCTCCACTGCGGACTTCTTCACCCCGGTGGTCAACGATGCTTTCGACTGGGGCCGGATTGCAGGCGCCAATGCCCTCTCCGATATCTATGCCATGGGAGGCCGACCCGTCACGGCGATCAACCTGGTCGGCTGGCCCCGGGGCGTGCTGCCGATGGAACTGATGACCGAGGTACTCCGCGGGGGCCTGAGTGTCGCTTCCCAGGCGGGGTGTCCAGTGCTGGGCGGGCATTCCATTGACGATCCTGAGCCGAAGTACGGCATGGCCGTGACCGGCGTCGCTCATCCCGACAGGCTGCTCCGTAACGACGCGGCGCAGCCGGGGCTGCCCATTACGCTGACCAAGCCGCTCGGCGTCGGACTCCTGAACAACCGGCACAAAAAGACCGGTGAGGTTTTCGCCGAGGCGGTCGAGACGATGGCGGGCCTGAACCGCGAGGCTTCGGAAGCGGCAGTGGCCGCAGGCGTTCGGGCCGCCACGGACGTGACCGGTTTCGGCCTCCTGGGCCACCTGCACAAAATGGTCCGCGCCTCAGAAGTTGGCGCGGTGATCGACCTCAAGGCCGTACCACTGCTCGATGGCGCCTTGGAAGCACTGCGTGACGGCTTTGTCTCCGGAGGAACCCGCCGGAACCTCGATTGGGTGCGGCCGCATGTGGCGACGGCGGCCGGCATCACCGAGGACGATCTGCTGTTGCTGGCCGATGCCCAGACCTCAGGCGGCCTGTTGGTGGTCGGTGAACTCCCGGGATATCCGGTCATTGGCCACACCACGGCCGGTCAGGGAATCGAGGTCCGTTAGGGCGGACGGCTGTTTCAGCTGCCGGTAGTGATGGCGTCGTTGGTGACGCCGGCAGCACGGCGGGCAGCCAGCCGCTTCTTCTGAGGTTCGATCGTGTAGCGCGGATCCCGTGCCGAGGCCATGCCGGCCTCGAATACCCCGAACCGTGTGAGGGCCGAGGCAGCCAGCAACGCGAGCCCCGAAGCCGCCGCGACCGCGCGGTTGCGACCTGCCAGCAATGCGCCAAGGCCCCCGGCAACCGCCAGCCGCTCGCTCCATCTGAGCATGGTCCCGGCTTTGCCCTGGTGCAGTGGCTCCGCAGCCACCGGGTCCATCCGGCGTTCCATCACCTTCATTGCCGCCACATCACCCAGTACACCCAGTACGGCGAGTTTCCGGGCAGGACCTGCCTCGTGTACTGGTGTGGTGACCATGGCAAGTCCAGCCGAGGCAAGGCAGGCCGAACTCACGAAGACAAACGGCAATTCCTCGTGCGCGGCGTTCCACGTAGGTGTGGCGGTGTCCCCCAGCAGGACGGCCGTGTACGCCGCCAACGGACCTGCAAACACTGCTGCCTCAATTCCGGCAGGTCCCTCGACTGCCTGCAGCACCTTCCGCAACGGACCCAATGGCAGCTTTGACCCCGTCATCCGGTCAAGCTCCGCCACTGCCGTGACTGCCGTTCCGGCGCTGAACGCGCTGAGGATCCAGGAACCAACGCTCATCGGCGAGGTCACTTTGAAGGTCCGCAGCATGTTCAGGAAGCGCTCGGGCCTGCCCAGGTCCCTCACCAGCGCCACTGCGCCCACGCTCACTGCTGCCAAGGAACCCAACCGCGCATTCCGTCGCAGCGTCGGGCGTCCCGTCAATTGCCCACCGAGGCCAAGCAGTGCCGAACCAGCTGCGACGCCGCCAAGGAACAGATAGAGCGCAACATCCTCACCCCAAGGCGCCGGCTTGACCACGGGGCGGCCATAGTAGGAGCCGAACTCTGCTTCGGGAACCATGGGCATTTCCCGTGAGCCGTCCCCTGCGTCCCGGCGGCGGCGAGTGCCTGCTATGCCGTCCGGTCGCCGAAGGCGGACTGGCTCAGCCGGCCGCACATTATCGAACTCCGAGAGCGTCACGCGCGTCCTCCCAGGAAAGCCAGCGCAGCCGCCGCGGCCATACCCGCTACAGCCATTCCGGCCCTGCGGTACATTTTCGGCAGGTCGGCTGTCGGCACCCGGGGGTCCGGCGGAAGTCCATAGACTTCAGGTTCGTCCAGCAGCAGGAAGACCGATCCTGTTCCGCCGACCCCGTCGTTTTCGTTCGCACCATACAGCCTGGCTTCCGTCAGGCCTTTGGCGTGCAGCTCGGCAACGCGAACCTTTCCCGTCTCCACCATGTCGTCGTGGTCGCCGAACTTGATCGACGTCGTCGGGCAGGCCTTTGCGCACGCGGGCGTCTCGTCGTCGACCAGCCGGTCGTAACAGAGGGTGCACTTCTGGGCGATTCCAACATTCGGTATCGCGGGATGTTCGTCGTGCCGGTCATTCCTGCTTGTGGCCACTTTGACCGTGCCGTCGCTTCGGCGCTCGATGACTCCGAAAGGGCACCCCGCCACGCAGGTTCCGCAGCCGTTGCAGACGTCGTCCTGTACCACCACGGTTCCGAATTCGGTACGGAAAAGAGCTCCGGTGGGGCAGACGTCGAGGCAACCGGCGTGCGTGCAGTGCTTGCACACATCGGAGGACATCAGCCATCGGAAATCTGCTGTGTCCGGCGGGGTGGTGTCGGCCTCGGCGAGGTCGCTGTCTTCAGGCGCCACTGGCGTCGGAGGCCCGATGCGCGGCATCCCCAGGTTGACCAGCGCGCGGCCTGAATTCCGCGCTTCGACGATTCGCTCCTGGCCCTGCTCGATGAAGGCGACGTGCCGCCAGGTGCTGGCACCGAGAGATCCAGTGTTGTCATAGGACGAACCGAGCAGCTCTAGGTTTCCGTCCTGCGGATTGTGGTTCCACTCCTTGCAAGCGACTTCACAGGCCTTGCAGCCGATGCAAATCGAGGTATCGGTGAAGAACCCCTTGCGCGGATGGTTGTGCTCCCAGTGGGCATCGGTGGTGGGGTCGGTCGGTCCGGACAACTGGCCCATTCAGTCCTCCAACTTCGGGTCGGTAGCAGGGTCAACGCCTTCGGCAGCCGGGGCTGTGACGGCTGCGTTGCCGGTCTCAACGGTCACCCCGGCCCGCTCCCGATACTCGGCAACAAGGGCAAGTAATTCCTCTCCACGTGGCCGGCGGCCCGGGCGGATGTCGCAGGAAGCGACCTTCGATTCCTGGATCTGGACGTTGGGATCCAGGGTCACACCAAGGAGGTCATTGGCCGCGTCACCGCTGACGACGGCGTTGTTGCCGACACCCCAGTGATAGGGCAGCCCGATCTGGTGCACGGTATGGCCGCCGACTTTCAACGGTGCCATCCGGTCGGTGACCAGCACCTTCGCCTCGATCGCGGAGCGTGGCGAAATGATCGTGGCCCAGCCGTAAGGCTCAAGTCCCCGTTCAGCTGCCAATTCGGGTGAGACCTCGCAGAACATTTCCGGCTGCAGTTCGGACAGGTACGGCAGCCACCGGCTCATTCCGCCCGCCGTGTGGTGCTCGGTAAGCCGGTACGTCGTGAACACGTAAGGGTAGACGTCCGCGCCACTGGTTCCGGCGCTCGGCGCAGTCGGGTTGTCCGCGCGGGGGAAGACCAGCCGGGCCGGGTTTTGCTGCTGCGGGTAGAGCGCATTGGCCACGGGCGATTCCTGGGCCTCGTAGTGGGTGGGCAGAGGGCCGTCCAAGAGGCCCTTGGGCGCGAACAGCCAGCCCTTGCCGTCGGCCTGCATGATGAAGGGATCGTCCCCGCTCAATGCTGCAGCGCCACCGACGGAAGGATCAGGATGGCTGCCCGGCGCACGGTCCACCGGGAAGTCGGGCACGTCCTCGCCGATCCATTTGCCCTGCTCCTGATCCCACCAGACGTATTTCTTCCGTTCGCTCCATGGTTTACCGGCAGGGTCGGCCGAAGCCCGGTTGTAGAGGATCCTGCGGTTCGCCGGCCAGGCCCAACCCCATTCCGGGGCAGCGGGACCCTGCTCTTGGCCCGGTTTGCGGTTGGCGGCATGGTTGACGCCGTCAGCGTATACGCCGGTGTAGATCCAGCAGCCTGCCGCCGTAGAACCGTCGGCACGAAGTTCGGTGTAGGCGGAGAGTGGCTTCCCGGCCTCGGGCCCCTCAAGGTGGCGGCCGTTGATCTCGGCCAGTACTGCCTCCGCGTCCGGTTCGCCGTGTTCGTCCGTGGAATAGTCCCAGGTGAGGTCAAGCAGCGGCCGGTCGCGTTCGTCGTCGGATCCTGCAAGCTTTTCCCGGATCCGCTGGCCAAGCTCGAAGAAGAACTGAAGCTCACTTTGGCACTCCCCTGGCGGCGCCACGGCCTGGTGCCGCCACTGAAGCAGCCGCTGGGTCTGCGTGAAGGACCCGGCCTTCTCCACATGTGTTGCTGCCGGGAGGAAGAACACCTCTGTTTCGATGTCCTCGGTCCGCAGCTCCCCGGATTCGATCTCGGGGCTGTCCTTCCACCAGGTCGCCGACTCAATGAGGTTCAGGTCTCGAACCACCATCCACTTCAGATGCGCCATGGCCAGGCGTTGCATCCGGCCATGGGCAGAGCCAACTGCGGGATTCTGTCCAAGCACGAAGTAGCCTTCCACTTCGTCCTCGAGCATGCCCATCACGGTCTCGTAGGTTCCGTGTGCTCCGGTCAGCCGGGGCAGGTAATCGTAGGCCCAGTCGTTATCAGCGTTCGCGGCCTCTCCCCACCACGCTTTGAGCAGGCTGATGGTGTAGGCGTCCGCGTTGGCCCAGTAGCCCTTCTGTTGTTTCGAGCCGATGGTTGCCAGATATTCATCGAGGGTGTCGTGACGGCCTGCACTGGGCATTGGCAGATAACCGGGAAGCAGGTTGAACAGGGTGGGGATGTCCGTGGAGCCCTGGATGCTGGCATGTCCACGCAGGGCCATGATCCCACCGCCGGGGCGCCCCATATTGCCCAGCAGCAGTTGCAGGATGGCGGCGGCACGGATGAACTGGGCTCCCAGGGAATGCTGTGTCCAACCGACGGCATAGGCGAAGCACGTGGTCCGGTCGCGTCCCGAGTTTTCCGTGATGGCGCGGGCCAAGTACTCGAAGTCCGCAACGCTGATGCCGCACATGTCCTGCACCATGTCGGCCGTGTACCGGGTATAGTGCCGCTTCACGATCTGGAAGACCGTCCGCGGATCCTGCAGGGTGTCATCACGCTCAACCTCTGCGTGCTCCAAGGGCGGGCCGCCACTGCCGTAGGCGTGACCGGCGGCCCGGGCGGTAGCATCGGCGCCGTGCTCGGAACCGGGACCCGGTTCGTCGATGGTGCCCTCGCCCCGTTCGGAATAGGACCACGAGGACGTGTCGTACGCGCCCCTCTCGGGATCGAAGCCCGAGAACAACCCGCCGAGATCCTCGGCGTCGCGGTAATCGTGGTGCACCAACGTGGCGGCATTGGTGTAGGCGCTGACGTACTCCTTGAACCAGAGGTCGTTGGAGATTACGTAGTTGATCAGGGCGCCCAGGAGCACAACATCGGAGCCTGCCCGGATGGGAATGTGCTTGTCCGAGACCGCGGAAGTCCGCGTAAACCTTGGATCAACGTGGATGACCTTGGCGCCACGGGCCTTGGCCTCCGCCACCCACTGGTAGCCGACAGGATGGCACTCGGCCATATTGGAACCCTGGATAACGATGCAGTCAGCGTTGGCCATGTCCTGCAGCGATTGCGTAGCACCGCCGCGTCCAAATGAGGCTCCCAAACTGGGAACCGTGGCGGAGTGTCATATGCGGGCCTGGTTCTCGACCTGCACCGCCCCCGCAGCCGTGAACAGCTTCTTGATGAGGTAGTTTTCCTCGTTGTCCAAGGTCGCGCCGCCCAGCGAAGCTATGCCCATGGTTCGGCGCAGCAGCCGGCCTTGGTCATCGTGTTGTTGCCACGTCCGGCGGCGTGTCTCGATGAACCTGTCTGCGATCATTTCGACGGCGGTATCGAGGTCCAGGTGCTCCCACTCGCTGGACTTCGGTGCACGGTAGAGCACCCTGGTCTGGCGACCGGGAGAGTTGACCAGTTGTTCACTGGCTGAGCCTTTGGGACACAGTCGGCCGCGGGAAATCGGCGAATCCGGATCGCCTTCAATCTGGATGACTTTCTCGTCTTTGACGTACACGCGCTGTCCACACCCGACGGCGCAATACGGACAGATGCTTTGCACCACGCGGTCGGCAGTAGCTGTCCGGGGGGTTATCGCCTTGGTCTTGGCCGACGTCACCGCCGGTCCACGGCCAAAGAGGTCGCCCGTACTCAACTGACGGACGACCGGCCATTGAAGAAAACTTCGCGGCGCCATTTGTGGAGCATAACCCAAACCACTGCGGCAGCAACAGGACCACTGGTTCGTGTCGCCATAGCGGTCGCGGACGGACGACGGCGGGTGCGCGGCCGCCGTCGTCGGCTTCCATTAGGGTGACAGGCGCCAAGTCGCCGCTCCTCCGGCAGTACCCACAGCTACACGCAGTTTTTTCGTTTAATGGTGGAAGGAGCGACGCTCCGGCAGCCATAGGGAGGAACATCATGACGCAGCGGGACAGCACCGATGGTGACCCTGGGTTCCTGACGATCGACCAACTGCTGGCTGAGAGCCGCAGCGGGCTGCAGCGTGTTCAACCGGCAGACCTGGAACGGGAGATGGAAGGCGGTGCCCTGGTTGTCGACACACGGCCAGTGGAGCAACGGGACCGCGACGGTGAGCTTCCCGGAGCCGTCATCATCGACCGGAACGTTCTCGAATGGCGGCTTGACCCCTCCAGCGCCCACCGCATCCCAGCCGCCGGCGACGCATCCCGGCGGATCGTGATCGTCTGCAACGAGGGCTACAGTTCCAGCCTTGCCGCGCACACCCTGCAACGGCTGGGGCTGCCCCATGCGACGGACCTCGTGGGCGGATTCCAGGCCTGGGCGGCACTGAAGCGCACCGAATCCGACTAGCTCCGAAGGGCCGGTTCGGCGGAGCCCGCCTGCTCGTCACTTCGTGTTCACAAAGCAACCCCCCGGCGTTAATTACCAGTCAGTAACACTTGGAGGGCGCTTCACAGCGACCCCCTTCACAGACGAAAGACTGGATCCCCCATGCCTCATTTCCAGGCAAAACACAGAGTCATCCGGAATGGCGATGCATACGCAAGGCTGCTGACCGCGGCTGCCATCACCGCCGGCCTCGCCCTGGGAGCACCCCTCCCGGCCCAGGCTGCGGACACAAACCCCAACGGCACCGACAATCACTTCGACTTGCAGGCACACCGTGGCGGCATCGGACTGACCGTCGAGTCCACCCTGGCCTCCTTCGCCAAGGGCATCGAGACAGGCGTCAGCACCCTGGAGATGGACCTCCAGATCACCAAGGACGGCCGCGAGGTCATTACGCATGACCGGAAGATCAGCGGCCAGAAGTGCAAGGACACCGCACCTGTTGTCCCGGGTGACCCTTCCTACCCCTACGTCGGCAAGTACATCAAGGACCTCACCTTCGCCCAGGTCCGAAGCCTGGACTGCGGGTCCCAAACGCTGCCTCAGTTCCCCGGACAGCAAGCTTCTCCCGGGGCCAAGATGCCAACCCTCGCAGAGGTCTTCGACCTGGCCAACCGATACAGGGCCAGCCAGGTCAAGTTCAATATCGAAACGAAGGTAGAGGCCGGCGCGCCGCAGGAGACGGCTCCGCGTGAACAGTTCGTCGATGTGGCCCTTCGCGAAATCAACGCCGCGCATATGGCTGAACGGGTCTCCATCGAGAGCTTCGACTGGGGTTCGCTGCGCCTGGTGAAGGAACGCCAGCCCGGCATCCGCACTGTGGCCCTGACGAACAAGGACTTCCTCCAGGCCGGACAGCCGGGCAAGTCGCCTTGGCTGGGCGGCATCGACGCTGACGACTTTGGCGGGGACCTGGTGGACGCGGCCGCTTCCCTTGGCTTCGACGCCATCTCCCCCGTCCACGGCGCACCGCAGAACGGAACCGTCACCGATCCCGGCTACGTCCCGTACGTGACAACGGACATGGTCAACCGCGCACATGCCAAGGGCATGCAGGTCATCCCGTGGACCGTCGATGACAAACCGACCATGCGCAAGCTCATGGACGACGGCGTCGACGGCATCATCACCGACTACCCGGACACGCTACGGGAAGTCGTGGCAGAGAGGGGCCTGAAGCTGCCCAAACAGTACAACCTGGAACCGGGCAAATCAGCTGTCAAGTAGTGCGTCAGCGCCGTTCAGTGCCATTGACTTCCGGCTCCCGGACTTGCCAACTGGATACTAAGCATGCTTAGTATGAATGCAAGCCGAATGCGCACGGCTGCCAACCAGAGGAGGAACACTATGGGACTGGGCGACAAGATTGAGAACGCTGCCGAAAAGGCTGGCGGCAAGGGCAAGGAAGCTGCCGGCAACGCCACTAATGATGAGAGCCTGAAGGCCGAAGGCCAGGCCGATCAAGCCAAGGGCGATGTGAAGCAGGCCGGCGAGAAGGTCAAAGACGCTTTCAAGCACTGACCAAGGTTTACGGGAAAGGCGCGCACAGCGAACGGGGCGCGCCTTTTTCGTGCCCTCGAAGCCTCCGCCCAAACACCCGGTGAACAGTTCACGAAAGCGTTCTGAACGACGGCGTGTGCATGCCAACTCCCCTTCCTGAACGTCCTAGCGTGAAACCGTGATCAACCCCAATCTTCGCCACCGCCGCGCGGTTATCGCCGCCTTGGCCGTGTCGCTCCCCTTCTCCTTCCTCGCCCCGGCCGGCCCCTCCAGCGCGGCATCCGCGACCCCGCCCCGGGACCAGCAAGCGGCCGCACCATCACAGTCCGGCCATCTCGACCTTGGCGCACCGGATCAGCCTGAAACCCGCACTGTCACGACTTTGGCGCCCGGCCTGACCCGCACGGCCATCAGCCGCGGCACGCCGAACGCTGACTTCTCCTGGACGGCCGAGGTAGCCCTTCCCTCAGCTTCCCCCGATCCGGACGCCCCAGCCTCCGCACTGTCCACCCAGGCCCAGGCCCAAAAGGTCGCCGACAAGCTCAAAGAAGCAGGTGTCGCCGCCAGGGTCGAGCACGTCCAGTCACCCCAGCTGGCCGACGCCGGAGGAGATCTGGGCTACCGGGTCCGCGCCGGAGCGTTCCCCACCAAAGCTGAAGGCACCGACACGGTCTCACGCATCAAAGCCGCAGGCTACACGTCCTCCGTGATCTACACAGGCTGGGACGGCGACCAAGGTTCAAGCGAAAACAGCCGCGGCCCCTGGAACTTCCAGGTTCTCACCATTGACCCGAAGGACTACCGCGGCCAATTCACTTCGTCCTTCGGCCCGAACCTCGAAGACAGGGAAACGACCAGCCAGCTCAGCGCAGCCGCCGGTGCTTTGGCAGCGGTCAACGGTGGCTTCTTCACCATGGATCCGAAAGCAGGCGCCCCGGGCGACCCCGCCGGAGCATCCGTACATGACGGCAAGCTCCTCAGCGAACCGGTCGGCGACCGCCCTTCTCTGGTCATCGGCGCCAAGAACGGGACCTCCATCCAGCGGCTGCGCTGGCAGGGCTCCGTCAGCGCGCCGGGCAAAGGCGGCGAACTCACCTTGGACGGGATCGACCGGGTTCCCGGGCTCATCCGCAACTGCGGCGGCGTCGGCGACAACCCGACGTCGCTGCCACTGCATGACATCACCTGCACCCACGCCGACGAGATTGTCGAGTTCACCCCCGAGTTCGGGCCCTCCACCCCTGCCGGGGCCGGGACGGAAGTGATCCTCAACGCCGCGGGAACAGTCACAGCCGTAAACGACAGCCGCGGCACCACAGTCCCTGCGGGTGGAAAGACCCTGCAGGCCATCGGTGCGGAGGCGGACAAACTTGCCAGCCTCGCCACGGTCGGGCGCCACCTCAAGGTCACCACGGAACTTCTCGGCAGCAACGGAAAGGCGTTGAAAACCGGTGGGGGCACCGACGTCGTCAACGGCGGTCCGATGCTCGTTGAAAACGGGACCTTGAACGTTACTCCCAAGCGTGACGGCATGGTCCACAGCAACGACAGCAACAGCTTCTATTACGGGTGGGTCCACAAGCGCAACCCCCGCACCATCGTCGGTGAGGATGCCCAGGGCCGCACACTGATCGTCACCGCGGACGGTCGCCAGACCTCCTCGTTGGGACTGAGCATCAAGGAAGCAGCTGATGTTGCACGGTCCCTCGGGATGGTCAACGCCATGAACCTTGACGGTGGCGGATCGACCACGATGGTCCAGGACGGCCAGGTGGTGAATTCGCCGTCCGACGCTACAGGCGAACGCCCCGTCGGGGACGCGCTCCTCCTGCTACCCGCCAGGAACTGAACGACGGCGGGCAAGAGGCCGGCGTTCTGAACGACCTGCATCCATTGTGGTCGGAAGAGTCAGTTCACTGACCCAATGGTGCAGGACGTACCCTCACGCCCGCACGTGAGGAGATCAGGGACACGGCCGTGATGGCGCACGGTCGCCATGATGCCTGCCAAAACGACGATCTGGAAACGCCCGGCCTCCACAGGCGAGATTCCGCCAAAAATAGAGCCGACAAAAGCACCCGGCAGGGTCACCAGCCCCGTAGTTTTGGTCTGGCCTATCGACGGGATCAAAGCGGAAAACACTGCACCGCGGGCCAACTCCAGTGTTGCCCGGCGTGGCGTGGCGCCCAGCGCCAACCACCCTTCCACTTCTTCCCAATGATCAATGACGGCCTCGGTGAAACGGCGACCGGCAAGAACCGTGGTAGTCATGGAGTTGCCTACGATTATCCCGCCGATAGCCAACGCATAACGAGAGGTCAATTCAACAGCTCCCGTGGCGAAAATAATGCCCATGCTGAGGAGAACACCCAAAGCCATGGAACCGGCGACACGTCTCAGGTTTTGCCAACTCCAGCCCAGCCGCCGGGTAGCGGTGGATGCCGCCACTGCGAACATCACCAACAGGGCAAGGGCAACGAAGACCGGACTGTTGATGACACCGCTGAGAATGATGCTGATGGCCGCCAACTGAACTGCCCCGCGCAGTATCGCCAAACCCGGAGACCACCGGCGGGGAACACCGTAGGCGCTCAGCACGATCCACGTCGTGGCCACCAGCAGCAGAACGCCCACAATTGTGGGCCCGAAATCCACAATTGTCATCTTCGGCGCCGCCGCATTCGGGACACCATGGATTGCAGCAGAGTCCGGGCAAGGGAGAGGCCTTGCTCGAAACGAATTTCCGGCAGGTAGGCACGGGTAACGGCCCTGCCGATGGCCGGCAATGCTGCGGGATCGGGATACACCATATAGAGAGGCACGAAACGAGGCTGGAACTTCGACTTGAAGCCGAGCAGTGAACGGAATCCATAGACGGGTTCCAGGGTGGACCCGAGGCCTTCAAGGAAGCGATCCATGGTGGACGAGGACGGATCCGGTTCGCTGCCGCTGCCACTGCCACTGCCAGGCGGCGGCGCCAGCGGGGCGCCCGAGAGACTGATGAATGTACAGCCCTCGTCCCTTAGGCTGACGGCAGCGGAGGCTATGAGGAATTCGGCACTGGCTCGCATTGCGGTGCTGCGTCGTCGTATCAGGTCCAGCGTCCAGCCGATGATCGCCCCGCCCCTATAGACGGGGAGCCACGAGGTCACGGCGTGCACTTTCTTGTCTTTGTCGATGGCCACCAGACAGCGGACTTCGGGATCGTCGAGTTCATCAAGGCTCCCCAGGGTGAAGCCCATTTCCGGGATACTTTTGTCCTCCACCCATTCTTCCGAGATCTCCTGGATTTGTGCTTGGACCGTGCGGGGTGCAGCCGAATAGGTAGTCCATTCAGCCCGGACGCCGGCCTTTGCAGCGTTGTTCATCGCCGTTCGGATGTCTTGGAATTTCTTTCCTTTGAACGTGACATTGTCCAGATCGAGAATCGTTTCCTGGGCGACTTGAACCCCGGCCCAGCCCCTGCCACTTGCATGGTCTTTCACTTCCTGGGGCACGGAGTAGAAGCACGGACTCCAGCCGTTGGCGGTGCAGTGGGCAGTGAATTCGTCAAAAGCCTTTTCCCGGTCCCTGAGGGGACCAACCGCCGGCCCCAGTGTGAGGGCGATGCCGCCGATAACCCGGTAGGCGACGAAACTCTGACCTTCAGGCGCGAACCAGTACCTGTTGCCCGGCCAGGTCGTCATCCAGGACAAGGTACCTCCATCCTGGGTTTTGATAATGGCGCGGGCCCGGTCTTCGTCCAGGCTGTGGCGGTTGTGCGCAGGTTGGAGGAAGGTTCTGAGCAGAGCGGCCCCCGTGACCGCCCAAAAGACGATGCCCACTCCCTCGTACAGGGCCACTGTCACAGGGCTCAGGGGAACGAAGGCGGGCGTCAGATCGAACATGTAAGCCAGTGGCAGGAACCGGTCCGGGACGTCAGCAAGGATTTCGCCCAGCCCGGGCGCTGGATTGAAGTCCTGGGCCAATGCCGAGGCTGCCCCAACATAGACCAATGCCAAGACGGCCGCCAGGACCGCGATGAGGGCTGCAAGACGTCGGTATGTGCCGTGCGGGGCGCGCACGCTGAACAATTTCCGTCGACTCCACAGAAGCACCGCCAGCAGCAGGGGCAGCAGCAGCGGCAGCACCAGGGAGAGCGGATGCCCGTGAGCGGCTGCCTCTCCTGCGGCGAGGCCCTCTGCTGCCGCAGTCTCACCGGCCGTGGGCTGCAGGACAGCAATGATGGTTGCGACGGCGATCGCTGACAGCGCTGCTTGGATGACCAACGTCCCCGCCCAAGCTGCGCGGCGACCGCGGCGCAATCCGTCGGCAAGCAGAAGCAACAGGAATGACGGAAGCACCGCCATGAAGGTGCCTCCTGCCCCTGCCCGCAGCTGCAATCCTGCCGCGGCGCAGTCCCTGGCCAAGGCAGGATAAGAGCAGAGAGTTTTCAAGGTCTCCGGATCCACGGGCTGGATGTTGGTGAGCAGGTAGCGTAGGACCGATAACGGACCTACTGCGTGAGGGGCAAGACCCGCGACCACTGGTCCAATGGCTGTTGCCGCGACCAGCAGAGCGATCAGCACCCGGCGCTCATGCCGGGAACCCACGGGATGCGGTGTCCTGGGTCTACGGCCCGACAGAAGCGGCCCGATGAGGGCGCCCGCTGTGGCGGCGAAGAGCCGGACCAAATCGGCGAATCCACCGTTGTACAGCGCGAGCAACAGGAGCAGGGCAAAAACCCCCAAACGTATCCGGCGTCGCCAAAGCGTCGTCATGGACGCAGTGGACGCCATCAGCGTGGCGCAAACGAAGGCCGTCGGCCCGGCAAAAACGTTCCCGCTTATTTGACCGACCCATTCCCCCACTACCCCGGCCGACACGCTCACGAATCCCATGGCAGCGGCAACTCCCACTACCTGGCCCGCGATCGCCGCCAAGGCGAAGCGACGGCTTCCAATACGTCGTTCAACCTGGACTCCGACACCCAACAACAGCAGAATGCCGATCAGTGCACTAGTAGGATTGCGGGCCACGAAAGCTGAGCTCAGCAGCACCCACCAGTGTTCCGGAAACGAACGCGCCGTTGCAGCCAGCGGCACCCGGGAACCTCCACTCAGGCCGTCAACGACGGAACCAAAAACCCCGACGACAATAATGCACATGACCGTCACAGGAGCTGTGGCGATGATTCCCGGAATTTGGCCCACGCGCCAGCGCTTTTGCGGTACGTTTTCCGCACTGTTCCAGCGCGTACTCATGGGTTTCCTCTCCGGGACCGGGTTCAAGGCTGTGGTGCTCGCCCACCCCAAGGACGCCCCATCCGGGCGTGACGGGATGATGCAGCGCCATCAAGGCTACTCCACCATGGCGCCCCGGAAAGCTTCGACGGAGCCTTGCCTTCTTGCTACGCAGAGCTTCAAACAATCCCCGGCTCGTAGGATCCCGCGCTCCACTCACGTCCCTGTGGGTCGAGAAACCTGCACCTAAGGGTGCCGGGTCCATGGGGCGGATGTTACTCCTACAGGGCTGTTCGGACGACCCAGAAAATGCACGCTGGCAGCTGCTCGAAACTGCTGGGGCTTCGCTGGGCCGCCAGTGACTGATGATCCAGGTGGCATGGATCCGGTGACGAGCTTGTCACGGAAGCTGTTTAGTTTGTCATAAAAATCAGTTGTTACTCGGAATAACTGAGAGAGTCCTGTCACGTGAAGTACAAGTTAACCTTTTATCACCGTTTGCACCGTGCCTTGTCGCCCCCCTCCCCCACTGATACTCTTTCGCTGGCAGGACGCATGGGGGTGCACCTTTTGATTTATGGCAGAACTGGCAGGCAATTTACTTAACTCATCCCGAGGAAGAATATGAAAAAGACCATCGCAGCACTAATGCTTTCGGGAGTTGTTGTTTTCGCTGGCGTTATGCCGGCCGTGGCCAGCACCTATCCCGCACCGGGCAACGAGCAAGGAACCGTTTCCGACGGCAACATTGACCGGGGTGAATCCATCACCTTTTCCGGCACCGGATACTTCCCGGGCGAGACCGTCAACATCACCTTCGAGAAGAAGGGACGCCCGAAGGGCAGCGCTCCAGCCAACTTCAGCGTTGTGGCAGACAGCAAGGGTGCGATATCCACCAGCATCACCTTCGATAACGCCGGCCAATACCAGATCGTTGCCACCGGCGCCGCCTCGGGCAACGTTCGCTCCGCACGGGTCGGTGTCAACAACGGCAACCACGGGCGCGGCAACAACGGCAACGGAAAGGGCGGTTCCAATCTCGTTTCCGTATCCAGCGTCACCGACGCCGGCACGGCGGCAGCACCGGCAAATACGGCAGCCGAACCAGGGCTGGTCGCATGGGGGCTGGTGGGCGTCAGCGTCCTGGCCGCAGGCTCCGCATCCGTGGTAGTCGCACGAAGGCGTGCAGGCACGAGCACCCCCAAGTAGCACCGAGCCATGAGGGCGGGGTGGGTGTTTCCTTGGGGGGACACCCACCCTTCTGCGTGGCGATGCTTTCTATTTTATATCGGCCAGTATTGACTTAAGGCATTAACAATTCGGAAAGCTGTAAATGCAGTCAATTTATTCTCAATTTGTAAAGTGCAGAGTGTAAAGCAGTCCAGCAGTCGCGGTGCAACGCCTGGTCGAACGCGATGCAGGTCCGGTTGTCTATCCGGTTTCGGAAAAAACCTTCGTGAATCAACGTCCATCCCAGCGTCACGCCAGCGCCCGGCACTGCCCTACCAGATAGCGAGCCCCCGAGGGCCGCTACCAAAAGGTTGGCGTTGAGAACCTGAGAGCCGCTCACGCCGCCAGCACCTAGGGTTGGTAAATGGACCTTTCGCATTTGGGTGCGCCGATCGGGCCGATGACCCGCGTCCATGGTGGGTTCGCCAACCGGATGTACCGGCTCGACACGGATCAGGGGTCGTTTGCTGTCAAGGAGCTGAACCTCGACGACCGGGGCGGGACCTATCCCACGGAGGATGTGTTCAGGTTTGAGCGGGCAGCCTTCGCTGCCGGCATTCCAATGCCGGAGCCGATCTCTGCCAGCCACGGAACGATCGTTCACCGCTGGGTCGACGGCGAGAAGGTGCCTGAAGCGCCGGTCCCGGCGGCATATGCTTTTGAGATTGGGGAGATCCTCGCGCGCCTCCATTCGCTCCACATCCCCTGGAACCATCAGCCGATCCCGGAGCACGCACCCAGTGACTGGTCCCGGCTGGCCAAGCGGGCGAAAACAACCGGACAGCCCTGGGCCGAAGAGCTCTCCTCTCACGTCGAGACCTTCCTCGCGATCACCAACTTCGTCGACACCTGCCGACCGCCAGGTCCGCTCGTGCTGACCCACAGGGACATCCAGCCATGGAACTTGCTGGCTCACGACGGGCGGCCGGTGGTGCTCGACTGGGAGCTCTCCGGGATGCTCGACCTCTCCGGAGAGCTTGGCTCAACCGCACTGTCCCTCGCCAAGGGACCCGGCCTGGACGACATCAAGCCCGAAATTTTCCGTTCGGTTCTGGACGGCTACGTCGCGGGCGGCGGTACTCTGCCGCCGCCAGGTCCAAGCTGGTTTGCCTACATGGTCGGCGCGTGGCTGGCGCACACGAGGCGGAACATCCTCAGGTGTCTAGCCGGCGTCGAGACGACCACTGGCCCGGACCTCGCTTTGTCGCATGAGTCCGTGAAGAACGGGGTGCATGGCCTTCCTGAGCTGTTCGAGCGGCTTCCGGAGATCGAGGCGCTGCTCCTGCGGGACTGACCTACGATATGGCTGGATCAGCGACCGCATACGACGCCGGGGCTCACCTTAACGGAAGAGGCACCCGCCTCATATCCAATTCGGTGCTGATAACAAAAACAGTTGACTCAAAGCTGCGGCATAGGTTCCACTCGTAGCGTTACGGACGTGTACGAAAGCAACCCGGAGCAGCCTGAGCCAAAGACCGGCACGAACGGCCGCGCCCGCCGCCGTTCGCCCGTCATTCACCGAAGGCGTGCGCTCTTCATATGGGTTTGCGCCATCCTCCTGGCCATGGCCGTGCCGGTCAGCGTCCACGCTGCGGCCCAGGCCCGCACTACGTCCAACGCCGCGCCGAAGACGACTTCGGAGCAACAACCGCCTCCCCCGGCGGTAGCTCTTTCACTTCCGACGACTGCGCCCTCGGCGCAAGGGGTGACAGCGGCCGACTCGATCGATGACCCGACCCTGGAGCGCGAAATAAACGACGTTATCGACGCCTACCCGGAATATCAGATCGGGGTGGCGCTCCTGGATGTGACAGCCGGGGGCGAGGACAAGGAAGTCCACCAGTACGGTGTGAAGAAACCATTCGAGGCTGCCAGCACCGCCAAGGTGCTGGCAGCAGCAGCGTATTTCCACCTTGTTGAAAGCGGCGCGGCATCACTCGACGAGCCGCTGGGAGCCTATCCGGCATCCTTTCAACTGCAGGCCATGATCCAGCAGAGCGACAACGACTCTTGGTCACTGATCATGGACGCCATCGGCTTCCAGGAACTGAGCGACTACGCGGACTCCTTGGGCGTGCAGTACGACCCGGAAACCAACACCCTCACCCCAGCGGACATGGCCCGCATCCTCGGTCAGCTCTACTCAGGGAGCCTGCTCAACGCCGAGGATACAACGCAGTTATTGTCCACGATGCAGAACACCAACGACGAAACACTCATCCCGGCCGCCGTCCCCGCAGACGTCACGGTCTACCACAAGTACGGGGAGCTTGGCGGGGAGCTGCACGATGCCGCGATACTGGAGAAGGGCGGACACAGCTACGCACTGGTTATCTACACCAAGGGTGAAGACTTAGGCAGCGCTACAGAACGCACCGACATCATCCACAAAGTGACGCAGCTCGTGGTCGACGCCCTGCTCCAGTGAAAGAGCCTGAACACTGTTCGGGCGGTCATCTCGAACGCAGCGCTATCCGGGTCTGCGTTTGTGCCGCCCCGCATTCCTTCTTGAGCCGGCGCAGCAGTGCGTCGAGTGCTGCCGTGTCAGGGCTATAAGCACGCAGGAGGTAGTCGTAGGGCCCAGTCATGTGGATGGCATCGACAATTTGCTTGATGGGTTCGATGCGGGCAAGGAAAGCGTCGTAGTCGGTTTCGGAATCAAGGCGGACGTCAATGAAGACTTCCAAGCCGCCACGAGGTCCGGGGGTATCTTTCCCCGCGATAACGGTGTAGCCGAGAATGATTCCGTCGTCTTCCAGACGCCGCACGCGGGCGGCAGCGGCATTGGTACTCAGCCCAACGTGACGGCCGACATCACTGAACGAACGCCGCGCGTTTTCTTGCAGAAGACCGAGAATTTTCTCGTCAATGTGATCCACACTTCAATAATATCTGCGCCAGACAATAGTTGGGCAGAGCCGGAGGCGCCGGGAAAGCAAACTGATCTGCATGGTGAACGAAATTTGGACCTCGACCTTGGCGGGTGCGCTGGTTGGCCTGGGGGTTGCAATGCCCCTTGGGGCCATCGCCGCGCTGCTGGTGCGGGAGGGAATCGTCAACGGATTCCGGGTGTCAAGTGCAGCTGCAGCCGGGGTTGCAACTGTAGATCTTTTCTACTGTGCGGGCGCGACGGCGGCAGGCACTCTTCTGGTACGGAACATCGAAGAACACCGGGGGATTTTCCTGCTGGCTTCGGGATTGCTGATCACCTCCATTGGGGTCATGCAATTCCTGCAGGGCTTGAAGAAGCCGTCACGCCCGGACTTCGAAGATAGCAAATCATCATCACGTGCCTTTCTCCGTTTTGTTGGCCTGACCGCTGTAAACCCCTTGACTCTGGTGTACTTCGTCGCCCTCGGAGGTTCTGTTGTCGGTCCCGGCGGCTCGTGGGCAGCTCCGGCCGCCTTCACCCTGGCGGCCGGCCTGACGTCATTCGCTTGGCAGCTAGTCCTGGCCTCTCTCGGCTCATTCTTCGGCAAAGCCGTCGGCCCCCGAACGGCACGGACTATTGGTATTGCCGCGTCGCTGCTGGTCCTCACACTGGGCACACTGGTTACGATCAATGGAGCCGCTGCGCTTGGCAATTCAGCCGGCTGACCCTGCGGCCACACCGGGACTGCTGAACCAGGATCAGGGTGCCGCCGGAACTTCAATAATGGCCAGGTTCCACCGGTCCGTTGTTGGGGACGTGTCATTGATGGTCACGGGCGTGCCGTTCGTTGGTGTGGCGGAGTTCTGTCGTTGGACCCAGTAGGTGTCTCCCGCTGGCGCCAGGAACTGGTCAACGAGGGTTTGATTCAGTCCTGGCGTGTGGGATATCGCGTTGGACCAGTCCGTGCCGACGCCCCAAACCCAGGAACCGGCCCTGGTGGTCGTAAGGGTGGCCGTCGGCGCGCCCGAGGAGGCATTGGCACCTAAGGTTACTCCTGATGTGGTGTCTGCACCGCGGAAGGCAACGACCGTCATGGCGGCTTGCCAACTGCCCGAGGCCTGCGTGGCGGTGACGGTCGCATTCGAAAGCGGGCCGGGGGCGACGGCTTGCCAGATCTCCGCAGTGCCTGGTTGCGTGTTGGTTCTTTGTCGAAGCGTCCAGGTCAGCCCTGCGCCGGCAACGCTGGCTATCCGCGCCGAATTCGCGGAGTTGGGTCCGTCCGAACTGATGAAGGCAAGGACGAGTTCGTTGGAGCCGGTGGTTGTCACACCCGGGGCGCTGATCGTCGTCGTGCTGGTGCCTTGGTGGACCGAGACGATCTTGTCGACCGTGACGCCGGGAGGCACTGCGACGGCTTGCGCCGTGGCGTTGTTCGACGGCGGACTGACGTTGCCTGCCGCGTCGAGGGCAGCGACTGTGTAGGTGTAGGTCGTCCCCGCAACCACCGAGGTGTCGGCGTAACTGGTCGATGGCGATGTCCCGATCACGGCTCCGTCACGGGAAACCCGGTACGAAGTGACACCCACGTTGTCTGTACTGGCCGTCCACGTCAAGGAAATCTGGCCGGCAGAGGCAGAGGCAACGAGGCCCGTTGGCGCCGACGGAGGGGTGGTGTCCTGGCCTGGCGCCGGCAACCGGACCATGGCGGCTGTGGACGGAACCCCATTGCCGTCGACGATCGAAAGCAGGTAGTACCCCGGAGGAGCGTAGTTTCCGTTCTCAGGCATTTGGACGTTCAGGCCGCCGGATGTTTGCGAGAAGTTCAGGTTCAGTGCCCTCGCGTTCTCATCGAAGGCATGGGTCACAGATCCCGTCTTGATCAGGGACACCGATTGGATCCGGGCCGCGTCCGGTGTTCCGATGAACGCGGGCGAACCATACTGGACGCTGCCCGGCACGCTGGAGATGGTTGGGCGCGGGCCCTTGAAAAGGTACGGCGGGGAGTAGATCTGGTAGCTTCTCTGGTCCGTGACGCCGTCGTCCCCGCCACTGCCGGAAACGAAGACCCGACCGTCCGGGAGCAGGACGGCCACCGAGTGGTAGAGGCGGGGAACCGACATCGGCGACAGGGTGCTCCACGTTCCCGCGGCCGGTTGCCAGACCTCGGCCTGCATTACGGCTTTGGTGACATCCTGACCCGATTTGTCCGTTCCACCTCCCGTGGCAAGGACTGAGCCGTCGGGCAGGTTCGTCAAGTTCACGAAGCTACGGGGAAACGCCATGGAGGCAGTCGCTTGCCATGCCGGGCTTGGCGCGTTCATATCCAGGATGTAGGCGGTGTTGGTGGACTGTCCCGTGAATCCACTGTCCGAGGCGGATCCGGACTTGATGAATTTGCCCGGCGCGTAATTGGCAATCGAGGCGCCGTCCAGGACACGGGAGTCCACGGTGGTCCATTGCTGCGTGGACACATTCAACGCCAGGGTCGAAGTGGCTTGTTCGGACGCCCCTGACTGGAGGACCCGGCCATCAGGCAGCTGATACATGAAGGGGTAATACGGGATACTCCGGTTCGCGCCCGTCAGGTCCGTCCACGTGTTCGTGGTGGGTGAATAGACTTCCGGAATGGTCACCAGGTCCGTCAAGCTGGTGTTAGAACCCGAGGTCACCAGCACGCGCCCGTCGGCCAACGTCGTCGCCGTCGGGTACCACCGCGGATGGTTCATAGGCGCCAGGGACTGCCAGGTTTCCGTGACGGGGTCGAAGGCCGTCACGTCGCGGATACCCAGCCCGCCGCTTGTTGAGGTCCCGCCGACGACGAGGATACGGCCGTCGGGCAGGACCGCTTGCCCTGCGCAGAAGAGGTCTGCGGCTGCGCTCGGTACCTGAATGTAGTTCCCTGTTGCGGGATCGAGCAGGTACTGCTGGCCGCCTTGGGAGAAGTCGCCCTGCCATGTGAGAACTTTCCCGGTCGGTGTTAGCGCTGCGTGGATGGACACCTCCGGCCAAGCGACGACAGGGCCCCACGAGCCGACTACCGACGGGTCCGTGCCGGACCCGCCGCTCGCGGTAGTGAAGGTCGCATCGCCCGAGACGGCAACATTGCTTACGGCGTCGGCGGATTTCACCCGGTAGTGGTACAAAGTGCTGGCCGAGAGCCCGGACAGTGCCTCTGAATGGGTGGTCTGAAGCGTCGAATTCTGAACCGTGCTCTGGCCGTATGCCGTGGTGGTGCCGTATTCCACCTGCGAAGTGGAAGCTTCGTCTGTGGCCCAGGTGATGGTCGCTCCGCTGGAACTGGGCGTGCCGGCAGACACAGAGGAGATCACGGGGGCAGTGGTATCGCCTGTTGCCGGTGGGGCCGGAAGAATTTCCACGATGGAGAGGTTCCATTGGTCAGTGGTAGGTCCTGTGTCGTTGATCGTCACGACGGTAGGAGGTGCCGCCGTCGTTATTGCGCTCTGGCGCTGGACCCAGAACGTATCGCCCTGGCTTGAAAGGTATTCGTCCACCTTTGTCTGTCCGGCGCCGACGCTGCGCGCGGTGGCCCTGTCCCAGTCATTTCCCACTCCCCACACCCATGAGCCGGCGCGCGTTGTGGTCAGGGAAGCGCTGGGAGCCCCTGTGGCGGCGTTTCCCGTTCCAATAGCACCGTCAATGGCCAAGTCCGCGCCGACAAAGGTCGCCACCGTCATCGACGATTGGTAAGAACCCGAGTTAGTGGCCGTGACAGTGACGTTCGTCAGCACGGCCGGCGCGACGGCCTGCCATATCTCCGCAGTGCCGTATTGGGCGTTGGTCCGTTTGCGCAACCGCCAGGAGAGGCCGCCACCTGCCACCGACGAGAACGATGCTCCACCGCTGGCTTTAGGTCCGTCGGATGTGAGGAAGGCAAGAAGGAGTTCATTCGTCTGACTCGTCGTAAAGGCGGGCGAGACGATTCGTGTGGATGGGGTGCTTTGGTGCGTGCTGACAATCCGATCCGTAGCCAAAGGTACTGCAGCTGCCACGGGTGCGGCTGCCGGGAGCAGGCTCAAGACGGATCCGGCGACTGCAAGAGCGAGGGCCGCAAGCATCGCGAGGGGCCGTGACGAAGAGATGCGTTGCATGGTTGTTCCTTTGATTCGACTGGCCGTGGCTGGCCAGGATCCGCGGGTCCGGCAAAGCAAAGGCGTCAGATTCGACGGAGCGGTCCTGGCTTCATCACTGGGCATCGAAATATGAACGGGGTGCCGCGGGCGTCGTTGACCTTTTCAGACGCCTTGATCACGGACTTTTGCTAACCGGGAGATCTCCTCACGATCCTGAAGAGAAACGCACCACCCATCGGCGGAGGCCATGCGTTCGGTAATTGGTACGGGTGAGACCCTGACGGCGGCAACTATGCCGTCCGAAACGCCAGGCCGGTTACGGCGGCGGATGGAAGACCTTCGGGAAGGTCAGTTCCACAGTCGAAGAATAACTGCCCTTGAGTTGTCGTAGCAATGGAATTTTGTTGGCTATGCCACGGGGCGGCGTCTCGAAAGTGGCTCCATATTGAGGGCTGGCGCAGGCTATGGCGGTAGCGAGCTACCGGCCAAGCACAATGGAAACCACATCCTTCGGATGGGCCGCGACGGCGGCGGCACCTGCCAGCTCTTCGTGAGTGCCGTAGCCCCACAGAGCGAAAACTGTGGGGATCCCAAAGCAGGCGGCTCCCTCGACGTCGTAGATCCTGTCTCCCACCATGACAGGCCTGGCCACGTCCACGCCCTGCGACTGGAGTCGCCGCAGGGACTCGTCGATGACATCCTTCTTGCATGACCGGTCCAGGGCGTCTGAGGCTCCGCAGATGTCAAGGAAGTGCTTTTCGATCCCCAACAAATTGGCCACCCTGAGGGCTTGGTCCTCAATCTTGGAGGTGGCGACAGCCATCGGGAGGCCGTCTGGGATTGCTTGGAGAAGCGCTTGTATGCCGTCATAAAGCCTCGCTTTCCCGGATCCCCATTCGGCGTAGTGGGTCCTGTAGTGCTTGAGGGCCAAGCGGGCCCGCTCTTCGTCCATGCCCGGAAGCGAACGGAACGACTCGATCATTGGCGGACCTACGTAGGCCATCAATTCCTCCCTTCCGGGTGGTTCGGCCCCGACCGCCGTCAGGGCCGCAACTGCGCTCCCAATCACTCCTTCTGCGGAGTCGACCAACGTGCCGTCCATATCGAAAAGGATGCACGTGAATTCCCCCGCAGCTGGCTCGCGCAGCTGTCGACGTATCATTTCTTCTTGGGCCTTTCGGTCAAAGCAGGCGCTGTACCTTTGCGTCTGTGTGTTTATTTGTGGATGGGACTCATGGAACGACCAGGCCTGGACGGTATTGACCAAAGCATCCTCGCGGAATTAACCAGGAACGCCCGGGTCCCCCATGCGGTCCTTGCCAGCAAGGTGATGCTGTCAAGGAACGCGGTTCGGCAGCGGATCGAAAGGATGGAGCGGCACGGCTACATCCAGGGCTACACGGTGGTGGCCGGTGGCGACGGCCAGGACTCCGTCTCGGCGTTCCTCATGGTTTACCGTAAGGACCGCATGCGCGGAGCTGATGTCCTGGCTGCGCTCCGTGCCATCCCCGAAGTAGTCCTTTGTGATGTCCTGAGTGGCGACTTTGACTTGATTGTCCGGGTGGAAGCCCGTTCCCTTGGCCGCGTTCAGGAGATCTGGGAGGAGATCGCCGCCATTCCCGGCGTGGCCGACACCGTGACGGCCATGACGCTCTCCAATGTGATCCGCAGGGGTTCCGTTTAGGGCACCACAGGACCACCCGGCACCCGCGGACTAAGACCAGAGGCGTCGTCCATGATGATCCTGGCGGCCCCCCGGTCCAACACTCCCAGTGACGTGATGGCCTCCAGCACCGGCGTATCGTCTTGAAGTGCGCGCTTGGCCACTGCAGCGGCAGCCGCGTATCCGATCGCCGGGATGAAAGCGGTGGCCAGACCCGCCGAGCTGGCCACCTTCACCCTTAGCAGCTCCCCATTGGCTTCAATGCCCTCGACGCAGTGGGTCCGGAGGATACGCGCTCCGTTGGTCAACCAGGACAATCCCTGAAGCAGTACGTGCCCAATCACCGGTTCGAAGGCATTAAGTTGAAGTTGGCCGTTGTCTGCGGCCATGGTGACGGTTGTGTCCGCGCCTGCGACGGCGAATGCGATCTGGTTGAGGGTTTCCGGTATGACCGGGTTGACTTTGCCGGGCATGATCGACGAGCCCGCCTGCCGCGGCGGCAGCCGCAGCTCACCCAAACCATTTTGTGGTCCGCTGGAAAGCAATCTGAGGTCGCTGCTTATTTTGGAAATCTTGACCGCGGAGCGCTTGAGCATTCCGGACAAGTGCATGAACACGCCCACATCGGAGGTGGCCTCTACCAGGTTGGCGGCCGGCACCAGCCGATAACCGCTGATTTCCGCCAGCGTGTCCACTACCCGCTCCCGGTAACCGGCAGCTGCAGTGATTCCGGTTCCAATGGCCGTAGCTCCCAGGCTGCACTCAAGGAGGAGACCGGCAGACTCTTCGAGCCGCTGCCGGTCCTCGGTGACAGTCGCCGCGAAGGCGTGGAACTCCTGGCCCAACGTCATGGGGACCGCATCCTGCAGCTGCGTGCGCCCCATCTTCACGATGTCAGCGAAGGAGATTCCTTTATCCCCGAACGCCTCTGCCAGCATGGCGAGTTCCTGGCACAGACCCTGCACGGCGCCTGCCAAGGCCAATTTAAGGGCAGTCGGATAGACATCGTTGGTGGACTGGCAGCGGTTAACGTGGTCGATGGGATGGAGCAACTGATAGCTGCCGAGGGGGTGCCCCAGGGTTTCCAGCGCAACGTTGGCGATCACCTCGTTGGCGTTCATATTGGTGCTGGTGCCTGCACCTCCCTGGATGACGTCCACGCAGAACTGGTCAAGGAATCGCCCGGCCTCGATGGCTCCGCAGGCTTCGCCGATGGCTGCCGCCGTGGTGGCATCAATGACGCCGAGCCGTCCGTTGGTAACGGCGGCAGCCCTTTTGACCATGGCCAGGGCCGTGACGAGGCGGGGATGCTGTGCCAGGGTTGTCCCGCTGATGGGAAAGTTCTCCAGTGCCCGGGCCGTGTGGGCTCCCCAGTAAGCGTCGGCCGGCACCTCGATGCGGCCAAGGGAGTCTTCCTCCATCCGATACTGCTTGTGCAAGCTACTCATCCCGTCAGTTCTTGATGCAGATGACCTTGGGCTGGGTCATGTCCTCGTAGGCGAAGCGGACTCCTTCGCGGCCCAGGCTGCCGTATTTGAAGCCGCCGAACGGCATGCCGTCGAAGCGGTAGTCGGAGGAATCGTTGATCATCACGCCACCTGCCTGGATCTGCTTGGCTGCGCCCATGGCATTACCGAGTGAAGATGTGAAGATCCCGGCATGTAGGCTGAAGTCGATCGAGTTGGCAACGTCCACGGCTTCCTGCATGGAATCCACTGGCCGCAGCATCACAAGCGGCCCGAAGGCTTCTTCCTGCCACAGCCGGCTGTCTTCGGGGACCGCCTCGGCCACGGTCGGCTGAACCAGGTTTCCGAAGCACTTTCCGCCGGCCAGCAGGACTGCACCGGCGTCGACGGCCAAGCGAATCCTCTCCATGAGCGTTGCGGCGGCCCCGGCGGTGATCATCGGTCCGACGTCGGTCTTCCCGTCGCTCGGGTCGCCCAACACCAGCGCCGCAGTTTCGGCCAGGAACCTGGACTTGAACTCCTGGTAGACGGAGCTGTGAACCAGAATGCGCTGGACTCCCACGCAGTTCTGCCCAGCTGCCCAGAACGCCCCGGAGACGCAGGACTCGACCGCCTTCTGCAGGTCGGCGTCGTCCATGACGATGACGGGAGCATTTCCACCAAGGTCCATGGCCAGCTTCTTGAGTCCCGCTGTCCTTGCGATGTCCTCCCCAGTTGAGAAGCCGCCGGTGAAAGACACCATGCGTACATCCGGTGCGGCCAGGATCTTCCGGGCAACCTCGCGACCGCCGTGGACGAGCGTCAGTACGGTGCCCGGGAGTCCCGCTTCGAACAAGGTTTCCGCCAGCAGCTGCGCGGACAGCGGAGTCAGTGCCGAAGGTTTAAGAACGACGGCGTTGCCTCCAGCGATTGCAGGCCCCACCTTGTGGGCTACCAGGTTAAGGGGATCGTTGAATGGCGTGATGGCCAGGATGATTCCCAGCGGTTCACGGGAGAACCAGCCCTGCCGGTCCTCGGATCCTTCGTACGCGTCAAAGGGGACGACCTCACCGGCGTTGCGCCGGGCTTCCGCCGCTGACAACCGCAGGGTGTTGACTGCCCTCAGGACCTCCTTGCGCGCCTGACGGATGGTCTTTCCGGCTTCATTGACAATTGTCCGGGCAAAGATTTCGCTGCGTTCTTCGATGGACTGCGCGGCGCGGTCCAGGATTCTGCCCCGGTCGTTGCGGGAGAGCGCTGCCGATGCCTTGGCTCCGGTCCGTGCGGTGGCAAGTACATCTGCCACGTCGTCGAGGTCAGTGAGTTTGATACTGCCCACTGTGCGGTGGTCGAAGGGACTGGTGACGTCCAGGATGCCGGTTTCGGTGGGAAGCACTGAGGTGAGGGTCTCAGACATAGGAATCAACTTTCTTGGCTGCGTGCATGGCGATGATGTCGGAGAGCAGTGCGTAGGCGGTTTCGACTCTTCCTGCGCCGGGGCCGGAGATCGTTACCGGGCCCAACAGGTCCGTCGTGAAAGAGACGGCGTTGGTGGCACCGGAGATGCCCGCCAAGCCGTGATCCAGGGGCAACGCCATAGGTTTGACTGAAGCCGACACGGTGCCGTCGGTGTTCCTGATTGCCGATCCAATCAGCTTCCATCGACGCCCCTCCGCAGCCGCCTTGGCGATGTCTGCAGGGGTCAGGGAAGAGATGCCTTCGCGGCTGACGTCCTCGAGTGTGATTCCGGCTCCCAGCAGTTCATTGGCCAAAATCAGCACCTTGAGTTGGACGTCGAATCCTTCTATATCTGCAGTTGGGTTGGCTTCTGCGTAACCGAGTTCCTGCGCTTCACGAACGGCGGACTCCAGGTCGAGACCTGCTTCCATTCGGCCCAACACGTAGTTACTGGTGCCGTTCAGGATGCCCTCGAAGCCCTGGATGGCGAGCCCGGTGAACATCTGCTTTGCGAGCCTGATGACGGGAGTGCCGCTCATGACAGCACCTTCAAACTCGAACCTGGCTCCGTTTGCCGTGGCCAGGCGGGTCAGCTCCCGTCCCTGAAGCGCCACGGGGCCCTTGTTGGTAGTGCAGACGCTCTTGCCGGATTCCAGCGCCCAGCGGACGTGGGATACGGCTGGTTCCCCGTCTTCCGGGTTGGTGAAGGTGGCTTCACAAATAATGTCGGCCGTGCAGTTGCGGATTACCTCCTCGTTGTTGGTGTCCCGCGATCCCCCGTGGTCTGCGAATGTTTCACCGGCCCGGAGGTGCAACGCCATGTCGAGGTCGATTCCGCCGGGGATCATCAGCGAGCCCAACCGAAGGTCCGTGATGGCAACAATGCGCAAACCGAACCCGAGATCCGCGCGGAGTTCTGCACCGCGTTCGTGGACGATTTCGGCAAGCGTGCGGTTGACGCCGCCGAAGCCAATGAGGGCGAGATCGTAAGTGGTCATGGTGCTCCTTTGGGGTGGTGTGGCTTGATGAGTCAATCCTGCGGTGGCCTGGTGTCAGTGCGGCCATGTCGATATGGCAAAGAGCCTGGTCATTCTGACCATTCGGCGGACATCTTGGGAGAGGCCAGCTCACATTCGTGCGGTATAAACATTCACAGTTGTTTTTAATGACCATTTAACAATGATGTGTGTTACCTTCATCACTACGGACTTCAGCGGGTGATACCCAGCCCGCCCGACTCTTCCCCTTCGCATCCGTCATCGACCGGAGAATCACATGGAATCTTCAACACCCCTCCAATTGGACCAACGGTCCGAAACACCCGGCACCGAACCTGCCCAGAGCGGACTTCGCAGGTCCATGGGCACCAGACACCTGATCATGATTGCGATGGGAGGCGTGATCGGGTCAGGGCTTTTCCTGAGCTCCGGGTACACGATCTCCCAGGCAGGCCCGTTGGGCGCCGTCATTGCTTACCTGGTGGGCGCGTTCGTCGTTTACTTGGTAATGGCCTGCCTTGGCGAACTTGCGATCGCCTATCCGGTCTCCGGGGCGTTCCACATCTACGCCGCGAGATCAATCGGACCGGCAACGGGATTCACGACCGCATGGTTGTACTGGCTCTGCTGGGCCGTTGCCATCGGTTCGGAGTTCACCGCATCAGGATTGTTGATGCAGCGTTGGTTCCCCGATGTCGAGGTTTGGGTCTGGTGTCTTGTCTTCGCGGCAATCCTCTTCGGATTCAACGCGGTCTCTTCACGGTTCTTCGGTGAATCCGAGTTCTGGTTTGCCATCATCAAGGTGGGCGCGATCATTGGCCTCATCATCCTCGGTGGTGCAGCCCTCTTTGGCTTCCACCCGCTATCCGCCTCGGGCAACCATCCGTTCCTCCTTGAGAACTTCAACACTTCCGGCGGCCTCTTTCCCAACGGATTCACCGGTGTCCTGGTGACCGCCCTTGCAGTCTTCTATGCCTTTTCAGGATCCGAACTGATCGGTGTCGCGGCAGGAGAAACGGCTGATCCATCCCGTAGCATCCCCAAGGCCATGCGGAGCACCGTCATTCGTTTGCTGATCTTCTTCGTTGGCGCCATCGCTGTCATCGCGGCAACGGTCCCCTACGACCAAGTAGGCCTGGACGAGAGCCCCTTCGTTACGGTGTTCTCTTCCGTGGGAATTCCTTTTGCCCCGGACATCATGAACTTCGTCATCATCACCGCCCTGCTTTCGGCCGGCAACAGCGGTTTGTTCTCCTGTGCCCGCATGCTCTACTCCCTGGCCGACGAGGGCCACGCCCCGCAGGCATTCAAGAAACTGACCAGCCGGGGCATTCCCCTGATCGCACTCTCCGTCAGCATGCTGGGTGGCCTCGCATCCCTCATCAGCAGCGTCGTGGCCCCTGAATCCGTCTACTTGGCGTTGGTGTCCGTGGCCGGTTTTGCCGTAGTGGGCGTGTGGATGTCCATTGTGGCCTCCCACTTTTTCCACCGGCGTGCGTTTGTCCGCAACGGCGGGAAGGTGGCCGAGCTCGCCTACAAGGCTCCGCTGTATCCGGTGGTGCCGATCCTTGCCTTCGTCCTGTGCCTCGCTTCCCTCATTGGCATTGCCATGGACCCTTCCCAGATCGCGGCCCTGTACTTCGGGATTCCATTCGTGGCCGCCTGCTACCTGTTCTTCCGGCTTCGGTACAGCGGCAGAAGCCGCGAGGACCAGTCGGCCTGACCCCTTACATCCTCCGCGGCCGGGCAACTTGTTGCCCGGCCGCGGAGCCGTCTTCAAAGGAACCCCACCATGTTGCATCCGGCTCCCCCAGTACGCCGCACAGACAATCTCGCCAGCTGGTTGGAGGTGGAAGGAGAAGCTTTCGAAGCCAACGTCCGCGCAGTGCGGGAACTTTTGCGCGACCGTGCCAGGCTCTGCGCTGTCATTAAGTCCGACGCGTACGGGCACGGGGCGGAGCTCCTGATGCCGGGGCTCGTGCGGTCCGGCGTACCTTACATCGGCGTCGGATCCAACAGGGAAGCCGGAATTGCCAGAAGCCACGGATTTACCGGCAAGCTGCTGCGTGTCCGTGCAGCAGCGCCACAAGAGATCGCGGCCGCCGTCGGGTATGGCGTAGAAGAACTGGTTGCCGACCCCCAAAGCGCATGGGAGATCAACCGGATCGCAGCTGCTGCCGGGCGGGTTGTCCGCATCCATCTGGATATCAACTCATCGGGCATCAGCCGTCACAGCCTGGATGTCTCCAGCGCATTGGGGCGGGCAAGCGCAGCGGGAATACTGAGTCACCGTAACCTGGAACTCGCCGGCATCATGACGCATTTCCCGCTGGACGACGTTCGGGACATCGAAGCAGGACTGGACCGCTTCCTGGAGCAGGCGATGTCCATCCTGCAGGCCGCCGGGATCCCACGCGAGCAGGTACTGCTGCATGCAGCAAATTCCTATGCAACCCTCAACGTCCCCTCCGCATGGCTGGATATGGTTCGGACAGGCGCGTTGCTCTACGGAGACTCTGACCTGCGTCACCCCGGATACCGGCGCTGTTTGACGTTCAAGGCGAGGATCGGCTCGGTGAACTGCTATCCCGCTGGAAGCAAAGTGGGGTACGGCCACCTGCACTCGCTGCGCTCCGAAGCGCGGCTGGCCACCGTCACTGCCGGGTACGGCGACGGCTACAGGCGTGCGCTTGCGATGGGAGGCAGTGTGCTTGTCCGGGGACAACGGGTTCCCGTTGTGGATGCGGTCTCCATGAACTCGATGGTGGTGGACGTTTCCGACGTCCCAGGCGTCTGCCCGGGTGACGAAGTGGTTCTCTTCGGCCGTCAAGGCAGCCAGGAGATCACGGTGGATGAGCTGGAGTCTGCCAACGGGAACATCCTGGCCGATCTGTACACCGTATGGGCGGGCGGCTCCCGCGTTCTCGCCTCGGAGGCGGCCATGTGAGAATGGCTTGAGCTTTCTGAAAGGAGCCGATCCGTGGATGTTCCATCCGAAGCCTCGTCTTTGGCCCAGGGCCTGCGCTTGGTGCGGTTGGTGGCGGACCGGGAGAAACAAGGCAGGCAGTTGCTGGGAGTCTCGCAATTGGCCGCCGAACTGGACATGGAACAGAGCCGCGTGTCCCGGCTTGCCCAGGAGCTTTGCGATCTTGAATTGTTGGAGCGGGAAGACCGGGGACCCTTCAGGGTGGGCCGGCGCTTCTTCGCCCTGGCTGGTTCCCTCAACCGGAACTGGGTCCAGGAGTCGAAGGCCGAGTTGGAAGAGCTGGTGGCCGGTTTTGGTCTTCGGGCCCGCCTCTCCGTCCGGGACGAAGTGCGGGTGCAGCTCCTGCGCTCCTCAAGCAACAATGCCGCTTTCGGCGGTTTTGCCAAGCCTGGAATGGTGACACCGGTTTGGTGCACGGGTGCTGGCAGGGCCCTGCTGTGGGATCATGACGCCGGCGCCTTGGACTCGTTGCTTAAGGACGTGAACTTCATTGGTGTGGGTGGACCGGCCGCTGCCCACTCTCGGGCCGAGGTCCAGGAACTGATGGCGCGCGACAAACCGGCAGGATACGTCTTGGCGACCGAAGAATATGAGCACGGTGTGTGGGAACTGGCAGTCCCTGTGCGCTCAGCCCGAGGAGAAATCCTTGCAGCGCTCAGCGTGCTGGGCAGCCGGTCCGGAGCAGAACCGGACATTGCGGTGGTGGCCGATGCCCTGCAAGCCGCGTCCAAACGTTTGGGCTCCGCACACGGGCAGGTTTATTAGACTCCCCCGACCCGGGTTTCGAGCCAGCCGCGCCATGAAGCCAGTACCAGGGCATGCTGATCCCGCTGGGGTTCCAGCCGCGATTTTGGGCCAACTATCTGCAGCGCTGCGGCCACATCACCCTTGAAGTCACGGATGGGCGCAGAGAGCGAATAGAGGCCCGGTTCGGCCTCCTCGTCGACAATTGAGTATCCCCTGCTTCGGGCGCCTTCCAAGCGCTCAAGAAAGTCGTCCACGGACGACGGCGTGTTGGGCCCGTGTCGGACGAACTCCACGTTCTGGAAGATCCTCCGCACCTCCTCTTCGGGTGCGTCCCACAGGAGGGCCTGGCCGGCGTCGCTGCAGTAGGCAGGGTAAGGGCGGCCGAGCCAGGAACCAACAAGGTTGGCAGCGGGAGGTACGTGCTCGGCAATGGTGACGGTGCTGTTTCCGCTGAGGACACCCAGGAAGCAGGCCTCGGTGGTCTCGGCCGCCAAACCTTCCAAGGCTGCGAGGCCATCAGTCCGCAGGCGTTGTTCCGTCACCAGTTGGGCGTCGGTGAGCAACGACCAATCGAGGCAGTATGCCCGGTCCGACGTGCGTGCCAGGAATCCTTCCTGGTGTGCTCCTTTGAGGCTCCGCGAGACTTGGCTGCGGTCTTTGTCCAGGCGGGCCGCGACTTCGGCGACCGTACCGCCGTCGTACCCTTCGGTGTGACGCTCGCCGACGGCGAGGATGGCCATCATGCCGCGGCCCATGCTGGAGGTCTTTGACATTTCTCGATTCTAGCCAGTCCGCGGCCAAGGTCGCCGCAGGCAAGAAGGACGGCGACCTGCCGCCTCAGTGGATCGCGAAGACGCGGGCGGGGAATCCGCTTCCACCCAGCGGCTTGGCCCAGGTGGCTATGACTGCGGCTCCGGACTCCGGCAGTCCGTCCAGGTTGGCGAGGAGTTCGATCTGCCACTTGTCCTTGGCCAGGATGTACGTTTCAAGGCTGAAGTCCTGGCGGGATGTGGCAAGGCCGGGGTCGGTATCGGTCTGTTCATGTCCGATCGCCGCTACATTGCGTTCTTCGACCAAGAACTCCAGGACTTCCCGCGACCATCCCGGCGTGTGGCTGATGCCGCCTGAATCCCGGTTGGCCATCTCTTGGGCATTGGGCCAGCGATGGCTCCAGCCCGTGCGCAGCGCGACGAAGGATCCAGCCGGGATCTTGCCATTGCGCTCCTCCCAGGCGTCAATGTCCGTCAGAGTGGGCGTTGCATCGGTGTCGACAGAGGCGCGGCTGGTGATGTCCAGGACCACCAGCGGCAGCACCATGTCCTGGACCGGCAGTTGGTCCAGGGTGCGGCCGTCCCGGATGAAGTGCGACGGCGGATCGACGTGGGTGCCCCACTGGCCGACGATTGAATACCTGTGTGCGGTGAAACCATCGCCCTTGTCCATGTCGAAGAGAGCTTCGCGTTGTTCATCGGGAAACGCGGCAAAGTGTGGCTGGCCAGGGTGGAAGGCGTGGGTCAGGTCGGTGAAGGTCCTGTTGGCGAGCAGCGGTGCCAGTTGCTGCCACATCGAAGTGCTCACGAGGCGATCCTTTCCTGCAGGATGTTCGCGGCGTTGGAGGTGCCAGCGCTGGTGGAAACGCTGAGTGGCCCGGAGACTTCAATGACGGGAACCTCCCAGGGATGGATGTCCACGACGCGCTGCACCAATCGCTGGACGGTTGGTTCATCCATGGCGGCGTCGAAGTAGGAGGTGAAAACGAATGTGGGCGAGATGGTCCGCTGGCCGACGTGGCCCAGCGTTGGATTCGCGCCCTCCGCTACGGTGAAGCCCTCAAAACCGGCCGAGGATTCGAAGACATGGTGGTAGTTCCCGAAACCGCCGAGTTCAGGGGAAGACTTGAGGGTGTCCAGAAGGCGGGCGATACCAGCGTCCGCTTCGAGGGCGCTGGGCTCCCCCTGACCAAGGCGGGTCATCGTCTCCACCGAAATGGGCCAGTGGATGCGCAGCTTCCGAACACTTTTGAGTTCAATGATCACGGTTGAATTCCTTGCTTGAGAGTAGGTGCCAAGGATCATCGTGACATAGGCAACTGTGCATTACAAGCATTTAGAGATGTTAATAGTGCACGTCTATCGAGGTTGGCGTTTCCGCCTGATCAACTGCACTCAGTCCAGGAGCGCTACGCCGAATTCAGCGACCACGGCCCGCAACTCCTTGAGGTAGCGCTGCGCTTGGTCGGTGAGCGGAATCGCGGCGTGGCCGATCCAGCCGATCTCGATGCGTTCGTCAACGTCGAGCGGGATGGCGACGATCTCCGGGTCGAGTTCGCCGCTGATGATGCCCGTCGAAATCGTGTAGCCGTGGAGCCCGATCATGAGGTTGAAGATCGTCGCACGGTCAGAGACCCTGATCTCCTGCTTACTGGACAAAGTGGAAAGAATTTCTTCGGCGAAGTAGAAAGAGTTGTTCGCACCTTGGTCAAAGGTCAGGCGCGGCAAACCGGCGAGATCGGCAAGAGTCGCACTCTCTTTTGAGGCAAGCGGGTTTTTCCGCGAAACGAAAATATGCGGATCGGCGAGGAAAAGCGGAGTAAACGCGAGCCCGGATTCCCGGAGGAGCTTGTCGATGACCTTCCGGTTGAAATCGTTCCGGTAGAGGATGCCTATCTCACTGCGCAGCGTCCGGACATCCTCGATGATGTCCCAGGTGCGGGACTCACGCAGCGAGAACTCGTAGTCGGCCACCTCGGTGCCCTTGACCATCCGAACGAAGGCGTCCACCGCGAACGAGTAGTGCTGCGTCGACACCCCGAGCAATCGTCGCGTCGGCGGCCTGCCAAGGTAGCGCTGCTCGAGGAGGGCGAACTGTTCCACGACCTGCCTCGCATAACCGAGGAACTCTGCCCCGTCAGCGGTCAAGGTGACCCCGCGGGTGGAGCGAACCAGGAGCGCACGTCCCACCCGGGCCTCAAGGTCCTTCATCGCTGCGGACATTGTCGGTTGCGCTACGTAGAGAAGATCGGCTGCCGCGGAGATGGACCCCTCAGCTGCAACCTCTATGAAGTATCGGAGCTGCTGCAGGGTCAGTCCGCTCGAAAGCTGTGCCATAGGAAAAGTCTATATGAATGCATAGTAACGCCTAGTTACCCGATACCCCCGGGAAGGTTGCACCATGGATACATCATCTTCTGAAGGCCGTCTCCGGCCATCATCAACGGATTGGCATCATGGCAGACGACTTTACCTTCAGCATTAGCACCACCCGCTTCGACGAGGACTACTCGCCGTCGGAAGGCTCCCGGATCACGACGAATTTCGCCAACCTGGCACGGGGCGAGCACCGCCGGGAGAACCTCAGCAACGCCTTGACCATGATTCGGCGCCGCTTCAACGACCTCGCAGACTGGGACAACCCCGACCGGAACCGTTACACGCTCGAGCTTGAGATCGTCTCCGTGCAGATAGAGTTCAATGCCGAAGGCACGGACCGGCAGTTCCCGCTGTTCGAGGTTCTCGACATCCAGATCATCGACCAACTCAACGGGATCCGCCACCAAGGAATCGTGGGGAACAACTTCTCTTCCTACGTCCGCGACTTCGACTTCAGCGTCGTACTGCCAGCGGCCGCAGGGGACTCAGGGAAACCCACTGTCCCCCAGGACTTCGGCGACCTTCACGGCAAGCTGTTCCAGCACTTCCTCGATTCCCCGGCGTGCCAGGAGCGCTTCCCGCAGCCGCCAGTGGTGTGCATCAGCGTCTCGACCAGCAAGACGTACCGGCAAACGGAGAACCGTCACCCGGTCCTGGGTGTCGAGTACCAGCAGGACGAGTTCTCGCTGACGGACGCATATTTCGCAAAGATGGGAATGCAGGTCCGCTACTTCATGCCACGCGGCAGCGTTGCGCCGCTCGCCTTCTATTTCCGCGGCGACCTGCTCAACGACTACTCCAACCTGCAGCTCATCGGCACCATCAGCACCATGGAGACGTTCCAGAAGATCTACCGCCCTGAGATCTACAACGCGAACTCCGCCGCCGCCGCGATCTACCAGCCGAGCCTGGGAGAGCAGGATTACTCGCGGACCCAGATCGCTTACGACCGCGTCGAGCGCAGTCAGCTCGCGGTCACTCAGGCGAAGTACACGGAGGAACACTTCATCACGCCCCACAAGGATCTGTTGGACCGGTGGACCGCCAACTACCCTGCTCTCGTCAACTGACCCACGGAGAATCGCCCATCATGAACACACTTTTGCCCACAACCCTTGTCGGAAGCCTGCCGAAACCGTCGTGGCTCGCCCAGCCGGAGACTCTCTGGTCCCCGTGGAAGCTCGAGGGAGATGCGCTGCTTGAAGGCAAGCAGGATGCGCTGCGCATCGCCATCCAAGAACAGAGCCGGCGCGGCATCGACATCGTCAGCGACGGCGAGCAAACCCGCCAGCACTTCGTCACGACCTTCATCGAGAATCTCAGCGGGGTCGACTTCGAACAGCGCAAGACCGTGCGCATCCGCGATCGTTACGACGCGAGCGTCCCGACCGTCGTCGGAGCCGTACGCCGCGAACGGCCGGTATTCGTCGAAGACGCAAAGTTCCTCCGCACCACCACAGACCAGCCGATCAAGTGGACTCTTCCCGGCCCAATGACGATGGTGGACACGCTCTACGATGACCACTACAAGAGCCGCGAGAAGCTGGCCTGGGAGTTCGCCGCGATCCTGAACGAGGAGGCGAAAGAACTGGAGGCGGCCGGCGTCGACATCATCCAGTTCGACGAGCCCGCGTTCAATGTCTTCCTCGATGAGGTCAAGGACTGGGGCGTGGCTGCGCTTGAGCGAGCGGCAGAAGGACTGCGTGCGGAGACCGCCGTGCATATCTGCTACGGCTACGGGATCAAGGCGAACAATGACTGGAAGGCGACGCTCGGCTCACAGTGGCGGCAGTACGAGGAAACGTTCCCGCTGTTGCAGAACTCCAGCATCGACATCATCTCGCTCGAGTCCCAGAACTCCCACGTGCCCATGGACCTCATCGAGCTGCTCCGCGGCAAGAAGGTCATGCTCGGCGCAATCGACGTCGCGAGCGAGACCATCGAGACCCCCGAGGAGGTCGCCGACACCCTCCGCAAGGCCCTGCAGTTCGTCGATGCGGACAAGCTCATCCCCAGCACCAACTGCGGCATGGCACCGTTCCCCCGGGATGTCTCACTGGCCAAGCTGAGTGCTCTGAGCGCAGGGACGAACATCGTCCGCGAGGAACTCGCCCGCTCTGCCCCCAGGGTGTCATAACGATGTTCCACGCCTACCCCACAGACACGTGGCTCGAGGCTCCGCAGCAAAGCTTTCCGTCCTCCCTCACGGCCGACGAATTCAAAGCACTGTTCCGTGGCCACCCTGGAGGTGTCGCCGTCATCACGGCAGATGCAGGCGAAGGACCGGTGGCACTGACGGTATCGTCGGTCGTGTCAGTGAGTGCAGAACCTCCGTTGCTGATTTTTTCGGTCTCGGCACTGTCCTCTGCGTCCGCAGTGCTTTCGCGGGCCGAAACCGTCGTCGTGCACCTGCTGGACGCTCACGACGTCGACTTGGCCAAGTTTGGGGCGACCCCCGGCGCCGACCGTTTCGACCAGACGCACCGCTGGTCGGCCCTGGAAACCGGCGAAGCCGTGTATGAAGATGTCCGCGCCTGGGTGCGCTGCGCCGTCATCAACCGCATGGAGGTGGGCACCTCCACAATCATCGCCGTTCACGCGCTGGAGTCCCGCGTGATGCGTGATGTCCAAGCGGGCGAAGCCGGCGACGCCTTGGTCTACCACAACCGGTCATGGCACCGCCTGGGCGAGCATTCCCGGCTGGTCGTTGGTCATCGGAGTGGAGAAGCCTGACGGAACATACTGGATGCCACTGTTTGTCGCTCTTGCCGAGGGCGCAACTCTGAATAACGATCTGATCGGCTCGATCAAAGAAATAATCCGCAAAGAGGCATCCCCGCGACACGTACCCGACGAAATCATCGCCGCACCAGGTATCCCTCACACCCGCACAGGCAAGAAGTTGGAGATTCCCATCAAAAGGATGTTCCAGGGCGCTGACCTTAAGACCCTATTTGACGGTCAATCCATCGACGATGCCGGTGTTCTGCAGTGGTACATCGCGCTGGCCAGCTTTGCTGCACGCGATCTACGAAGCCGATAGCCCGGAGCCAGAGGAAGTCAGGCCGCCAGTGGTTGAGTGACCTGGCCTCCCGTCCTGACGGACTGAACGCTTCGCAGATCGGTCAGTTCCGGCTCGGACCGCCGCGGGCAAACCCCGTCAGGACGGCGTCACCCAGGCCCTGCCGTAAACTCCGGGACGACCTCCCGTGGCTATTGGTCGGTTCCCGTAGGTACTCGAGCCAGTCTCCGTAGTGGGTGATGTCTTTTGCGGCCGCTGCTGCGATGGCGTCGCATGCGAAGCCGACCGCAGTCGTCCCGTCGTCGAGTTCGACCGAGCCCAGCAGCATGGGTTCGGGCAAGGCGGCCAGGAACCGTCCCAATCCTGCCTCGGACACGAACCAGCGTTCACCCACCAGTTCTGCCCCTTCGGCCGAGCGATACATTCCGGGCTTGGGCGGATTCGTATCCAGCGCAACCATGCGGTACCGGGGTGCTGTCCGCACGGGCCCGTCCCAGAGGGCCCCCAAGTCCTCAAGTTGGTGGGCCAGGGGCTGGCCGCGGCGATGTGCCCCAATCACCACCAACGGAGCAGCCACCGCACCGGCAGTCACTGGCCAAGGAAGGGACGACGACGGCCTGCCGCCTTCCACGTTGGTCTCCCCTGCGGCTCCCGTAGCAAAAAGCGCGGGCGGAGCGGGTGTCGTTTCGAGGCCACGGGCGAGTTCTGCCACCACGGCATCGTCGAATGCCCTGCCCACCACGGTCAGCCCGAACTGGGCACCGTCCACCTCCCCTGCAGGGACGGCCACGGCGCACAGATCGAACAGATTACAGAAGTTCGTATAGGTGCCCATCAGCGAATTTACGCCGACGGGATCGGCGGCTACTTCAGCAATTGTTGGGTGGAAGGCGGTGGTGGGGATCAGCAGCGCATCGAAGCCGTCGAGGGCCGCCATGGCTTCGCGCTTCAGCGCTTCCAGCCGGGCAGTGTCGGCAACGTACCGATGCGCCGGTACGTTGCCGGCCGCCCCGATGATGGCCGCAACAGTGGGGTCGATGTTCCCGGAAGCCTCGGTTCCGGCGTCGAACTTTTCGAGGAAGCTGCCCACCGCGGCGTAGCGTTCGGCGACCAGGCCGCCGTCGTACAAGAGCCGGGCTGCCTCGAGGAAAGCGCCGAAGCCGATGGGCTCGATATCCACACCGGAAGCATGCAGCCGGTCCACCTGGCGGGCGAACTCGGCCGCCCAGGCTCCCGGAAGGGCCTGAAGGGCCGCCGGGTAAGCCACCCGGGGTCTCTGCGGCGCGGCGAGCCGGATGTCCGACGGCCAGGCCCGCGAATTTCCGGCCATGAAGCCCATGGCCAGTTCGGCGGTGCTCAGGTGCCGGGCGAAGATGGTGACGGCGTCCCAGGAGCGGCAGGCCGGCACAACACCGGCGGTGGAGACGACATCCAGGGTCGGCTTGATACCCACGATGCCCTGCAGGCCCGCGGGAACACGGCCGGAGCCTGCGGTGTCAGTTCCGATCGCGATGTCCACCAGTCCGAGGGCAACGGCAACTGCGGAACCGGAGCTGGAACCACCGGAGATGTACTCGGGACGCCGTGAGTCCCGGACTGCACCGTAGGGGCTGCGGGTGCCCACCAGGCCGGTGGCGAACTGGTCCAGGTTGGTTGCACCGAGCACGAGTGCGCCGGCCGCCCGGAGGCGGGCAACCGCTTCGGCATCCTCCGTCGGTGTATAGGCGAAGCCGGGGCACCCCGCCGTAGTTGGGATTCCGGCAACGTCAACGTTGTTCTTCACCGCCAGCAGGAGACTAGCCAAGGGCAGATCCGCGCCCCCGGCCACCGCGGCGTCAATGCGCGCCGCCTCGGCCAGCAGCTCCTGCGGTGTCCGTAGCGTGATCCAGATTTCGGGGCGGTTTACCGTGTCGATCGCTGCCAGTGCGGCGTGCACACGGGAGGTGGCACTGCCGTTGATAGCCGTGTTCATACTGCTGCCTCTTCCAGTTCGGGCGCTTGCAGGTCGTCGCCGTCGGATTCCAGCTCCGTTCCGCCGAGCACCACAACGGCTTCCCCGGCCACCACTTGGGATCCGGCCTTCGACAAGACACGGAGCACCACGCCATCGCAGGGGGCTTCAAGGATGGTTTCCATTTTCATGGCCTCCAATGACACCAGCGGCTGGCCCTTCGCTACCCGTTCGCCTTCTGCGACGTCCACTTTCCACACGCTGGCGGCGAAGGGCGCCGCGACCAGGGAACCGCCTTCGGGGACCACTGCTTCCTCTGCCGCGGGGGCCGCAATGCCGGCCAATGCCTCCGCACGGTCGAATTCGCCGGCGTCGGCCCATGCCTGCCGTTCCACCGCGAAGGCTGCGCCCTGCTTCAGGCGGAACGCCTCAATGGACTCGCGGTTCTCAGCCAGGAAGGCCTCGTGCTCGGCCAGGGAGAACGTGCCGTCTTCGATTTCCACGCCGCGGCCACGGCCGGCTGCTATGTCGGCCCGGAGGTCCAGGAGTTCCTCGGGGCTCACCGGGTACCAGGAAATGCGGTCGAAGAAGCGAAGCAGCCACGGGGACCCCGGCTCAAAGGGCGGAGAGTCCGCGTACCGGGACCACACTTGGGTGGTGCGGCCAACAAACTGGTAGCCGCCAGGTCCCTCCATGCCATAGATGCACATGTACGCCCCGCCGATTCCCACCGCGTTCTCCGGGGTCCAGGTACGGGCCGGGTTGTACTTGGTGGTCACCAGCCGGTGCCGCGGATCCAAGGGGGTGGCTACCGGGGCGCCTAGGTATACGTCGCCCAGGCCGAGGACCAGGTAGTCGGCGTCGAAGACAGTATCAAAGACATCATTGACTGAGTCGAGGCCGTTGATCCTGCGGATGAACTCGATGTTCCACGGGCACCATGGTGCGTCGTCCCGGACCCCGGCCATGTACCGTTCGATGGCCTCGCGAGTGGCCGGATCGTCCCAGGAGAGCGGAAGCCGCACCGTTCGGCTCGGGACCACCAGTTCGGAGCTCGCGGGCAGCACGGCTTCGACCTCCCGAACCAGATCGAGCAGCCGCTTCGTGGACAAAACAGAAGGGTCAACTTTGATCTGCAGCGACCGGATCCCGGGTGTCAGGTCGACGATCCCGGGAACCCGGAGCCGTTCAAGATGCTGGTGCAGCGCGTGGACCCGGGCGCGGAGCCCAAGGTCCAAGACCATCTCACCGTATTCGACCAGCAGGTTGTCGTCGCCGGATCGGCGGTAGGTGACGGCAGGCCTGCCGTCGCCCTCCGGCACCCTGCCCAATACGCCGTCGTCGCCGTCGCCCCGCGGAGGACGGCTGGTGGCCCCCGTCGATGACGGCCACGCAGCGTCCCCCGGCAGCACTAGCTGGCGGCCGGGTCCCAGGTCCTTGGCAGAGGGGGCTTGGCTGACGGTGACCGGCACAAACCGGACCTTGTCCCCTGGCCGAAGCTGGCCGAGCTTCCATCGGTCCGCGGTGACTACGGTGACCGGGCAAACGAAGCCGCCCAGGCTGGGTCCGTCCGGCCCGAGCAGGATGGGGGTGTCCCCGGTGAAGTCCAGGGCGCCCACTGAGTAGGCGGTGTCGTGGATATTGGAAGGGTGCAGCCCCGCCTCGCCGCCGTCAGTCCGGGCCCAACGCGGCTTGGGTCCGATGAGCCGGACGCCGGTGCGGGCCGAGTTGAAGTGGACCTCGTAATCCGTGGCGTACAGCTCCTCGATGTCTTCGCGCTGGAAGAACTCGGGGGCGCCGTGCGGACCCTCGACCACTGTCAGTTCCCACGTGGAGGTCAGCGCCGGCCGGCTGTCCAGCGGAACAGCTGTCGTCGGTACATGCCCGACGGCGGAGGTCACCGTCCGGAGCACGTCACCGGCACGCAGGACGCGCCCGGCGTGGCCACCAAATTGGCCCAGCGTGAAGGTGGAGGCACTGCCCAGATATTCAGGCACGTCCAGCCCGCCTTGGAACAGGATGTAGCCGCGCAGGCCCCTGCCCTTGGCTGCGCCGACGTCGAGTGTTCCGCCTGCCGGAACTGTTACCGGTGTCCAGGCGGGTACGTCGCGTCCGTCAACAGTGACCGCAACCTCGGCCCCTGTGACACAGACGGTGGTGGCGTGGGTGAAGGTCAGGCTCGGCCCCGTCATCGTGAACTCAAGGCCGGGCGCACCCTCGGCGTTTCCGAGTGCGGCATTCCCCAAACGGAAGGAAAGATCGTCCATCGGTCCGCTCGGCGGCACACCGATCTGCCAAAGCCCCGTCCTTCCGGGCCAGTCCTGGACACTCGTCTGCAACCCGGGGCTGTTCACGGTCATGCGTGGTTCAGGGTCCCCCACCTTGTCCAGGGTGCTGGTGGAGTGACTGACCCCGCGCACCTCATCCAGGCCGGCCGCGGCACGGAGCATACCCAGGTTGGTCTCGATGCCGTCGATTCTTGTGCTGCGAAGGGCCAGGGCCAGCTGGTCGAAGGCAGCCGCGCGGTCTGTGCCGGAGGTGATGATTTTTCCGAGCAAGGGGTCGTAGTTGGTGGAAACCTCGGTTCCGGTCTCGGCCCATGCATCAACGCGTGCTGCTTCCGCCGGCGGGTATGTGGCGTTGGTGATGATGCCGGCGCTCGGTTGGAAGCCCCGCGCCGGGTCCTCGGCATACACGCGCGCCTCAGCGGCGTGGCCGCTGACGGGCAGGGCGTCCGGAACGTCGGAGAGGACGGCGTCGGCTTCCGCGCCGCCTTGGGCGAGGCGCAGCATCCAATCCACCAGGTCGACGCCGGTCACGGTTTCGGTGACCGGGTGCTCCACTTGGAGCCGGGCGTTGACTTCAAGGAAGGACGCTTCCTGGCGCGTGGAGTCGTAGACAAACTCGACGGTGCCGGCGGAACGGTAGGAAAGGGAAGCGCAGAGAGCACGGGAGGTGCGGTGGAGTTCTTCGCGCAGCGCATCCGGAAGGTCGGGCGCAGGGGCTTCCTCGAGGACCTTCTGGTGCCGGCGCTGGAGCGAGCAGTCCCTGTCGCCAAGGCTGACCACGCGTCCCTTGCCGTCGCCAAAGACCTGGACCTCGATGTGCCGGGCGTTTTCCACAAAGCGTTCGGCGAAGACGCCGGCGGTTCCGAAGCTTGCGTCTGCGAGGCGGGCAACGCGGGGAAAACTCTCCGCGAGTTCCGCTTCGGAACGGCACACGGTCATGCCTATGCCGCCGCCACCACCAGTGGCCTTGAGCATCAGCGGGAATCCGATCTCCTGGCCGGCCGCGACGGCGGCGTCCACATCCTCCAGCAGCCCGGACCCGGCGATCATGGGCACCCCGGCCGCGCGTGCGGCGTCGCGGGCGGTATGTTTGGTGCCGAATATCCGCAGCTGCGCGGCCGTGGGGCCGACGAAGACAAGCCCGGCCGCCTCCACTGCTTCTGCGAAGCCTGCGTCCTCCGACAGGAACCCGTAGCCGGGGTGGATCGCGCCGGCCCCGGTGGACCTGGCCGCTTCAAGGATCGCGTCGACGCGCAGGTAGGAGTCTTTGGCGGGTGCCGGCCCGAGGAGGACAGCTTCGTCGGCCAGCCGGACATGCTTGGCGCCCCGGTCTGCTTCCGAGAAGACTGCTACTGTCCGCAGTCCCAGCTTCCTGGCAGACTCGATGATTCGGCAAGCGATTTCGCCGCGGTTGGCGATCAGGAGCGTGTCAAAGGTGTTCATCGTGCTGCCTCCGGTCGGGTGACGATCATGCGGACGGGCGTGGGGTTGAACCCATTGCAGGGGTTGTTGACCTGGGGACAGTTGGAGACAAGGACCAAGGTGTCTACCTCCGCGCGCAGGGCAACCCTCTTGCCAGGTGCAGACAGGCCGTCAACGATTCCGAGGGCGCCGTCGGGGTCCACCGGGACGTTCATGAACCAGTTGATGTTGGACACCAGGTCTCGTTTTCCCAGGCCCCAGCGCGAGCCCTCGATGAGAAAGTTCTCCACGCAGGCGTGTTGTTCGCGGGTGTGCTGGCCGTAGCGGAGGGTGTTGGATTCCTGCGAACAGGCCCCGCCGATGGTGTCGTGGACGCCAACTTCGTCTGCCACCACGGTCATGAGGGGCGCGCCCGTGTCCGCCCGAAGGACCGAACCCGTGGTCAGGACAATCGATTCCTGGGCCGCGACGGTAACTGGAGCGGAGTAGCGGACAGCGGTGTCTCCTGCTGCGTAGAGGAGGCAGTCCACCGCCTGGTTGCCTTCCAGGTCCACGATGGTCAGCACGTCCCCCGCGGCCACGACTGCAGACCAAGGGCCGCGCGCCTGAACAAACTCGTCCAGGATCACGGGGCCGGCGGCGAGGGCGGTCTCGGAGGCTCCGGGAAACATCCCGGTGGTGATTGCTGTTGTCATCGGACGGTCCTTGCGGTGAGGTCGTGTTCAGTGTTGCGGAGGGCCTGCAGGTGCTCCGGAGCGAGCGGGCCAAGCAGGGTGCCGGCTTCCAAGGCGTCAAGGTCCTGTGGCGCCTGCCAGGTGATGATGTCCACGGCCGTGCCGCTGAACGCGTCCCGTGGATCCAGCGGATGGGCGGTGTTCGCGAGGACCAGTACGGCGTCCCCGTGGAGGAGCAGTTCGACGGCGGCACCTGGCCCGGAGCTTCCGGTGAACGTGATGGTGCCGCCGGGGTCCACATCGATGCCCTTGAAGAAGGAGATTGACGGGGCAACATCGCGGACGCCCAAGCCGTTCTTGAGTGCGCCGAGGATGAGCAGTTCGCGCGCGGCCGGCGAAGCACTGTGAGCGCTTCCCGCTCCGTACTTCGCAGTGTTGCCGGCCAGCGTGGTGGCGCCAGTCAAAGCGTCATGATGTGCGGAGTTGTCAGAGACGATCGTGGCCATCAAGCGCCCCGCATCGGAGAGCAACGGGTGCCCGGCAGCGGGATAGGCCTGCCAAGGGACTTTCACGGTGTCCGCCACGTTGAGGCGTTCATGCAGTGCGCCTCCGCGGTAGAAGAGAGTGTGAACGCACGCATCCCCGCCGACGTCGATGAGCTTGACCCTGGTACCCCGCGCCAGGGCCATGGTGGTGTACCGCCCAAAAGCGAGCGATTCCGCCCAGGTGGGGACCACGCCGTCGGGCGCTGCGTCCAGAAGGTGGGCGGGAGCGGACGCTGCCGGCACGTGGCGCATGGTGCCGGCGGTCCTGCCGTGCTGTTCCCTGGCGTGGGCGCGTGCGCCTGCCGTGGTGGCCGTGCCTGCGGGGCGATCGGTTACTTGTGTCATGTCAATCCTGTGCTGGTTTCTTAGGGTCAGGGAGATTCGTGGCTTATGCCTTGGGTGCCAATGTCCGGCGCCGGACCCAGAGGCCGAGGACCAGGACCAGCGCCACCATCAGCGGTGCCGAGTAGAGCAGGACAGGGTTCTCGCCGGTGGGGTCGTATACTTCCGGCCTGGGCCAGGCCAAGTTGACCACCATCACGGCGCCATAGACGACGGCGAGGATGTTCACCGGCAACCCCCAGCGGCCCAGTGAGAAAAGGCCGGCGGGGGTTGTCTGGGCAACGCGGCCCCAGTCCCCGCGGAGCCGGTTCACCAGCTGTGGCACTGTAACCATCAAGTACGCGAGGTAGACCATCACGATGCAGACGCTGCTGAGCGTGGTGAACAGCGCCGCATTGCCGACGTTGATGGCCAGCACGGCAACGGCGAGGGCTCCGATGGCGATCGAGGGCCACATAGGCGTGCCGCGGGTCGGCCGAACTGAGGAGAGAAGCGCGGATGCGGGCAGCTTGCCATCGCGGGCCATGGAGAAGACGAGGCGTGAGCCCGCGGTTTGGATGGCCAGCGTGCAGACGAAGATGGCGATAGCCACATCCACCAGCAGGACCTTGCCCCAGAAGGTGCCAAGGACTGCGGTGAGGACATAGGGCAGGCCTTCGGTGGCGAGGCGGCCGTCGTCGAGGCTCGGTGCGGCCATCAGGGCGGTGATGATCATGAGGGCGCCGCCGATTCCGGAGATCAGGAGCGCTGAGAGTATGGTGCGTGGCGCCGTCCGGCGGGGATCCTTGGTTTCTTCGGACAGTTCACCTGCCGAGTTGAAGCCGACCATGACATAGGCGGCCATCAGGCCGGAAACCAGGAAGGCACCTACAGCACCAAGGTCCGAGGACTGGAGCACGGTGGTGTCCGCCACGACGTCCGGACCGCGTTGGGCCGCGCTGATCAACGCCAGCACGACGGCGGCCACCCCGACGATTTCGCAGGTAACGCCGACGGAGTTCACGTGGGCCATGAGCTTCACGCCGAGGCAATTGATGATGGTGGTGGCCACCAGCAGCACGGCACCGAGGATGACTGCGTTCGAGGCGCCGGTAACCGTGTTGAGCGCCGGAGCGCCCCCGACCACTTGGAAGCCCTCCCAGAGCTGGGGCAGGACCACCTGCAGCGCAATGGCAGCAGCTGCGGCAGTAACGACCTGGGCGATGGCCATGAACCAGCCGGCAAACCAGCCCACGGCTTCACCGCCCATCCGGCGCGCCCACTGGTAGACAGCTCCGGAGAGCGGATAGCGGGCGGCGAGTTCAGCGAAGTTCAAGGCCACCAACAGCTGGCCCACCAGGACCAGGGGCCAGGTCCAAAAGAACGCGGGGCCGGCGAATGAGTAGCCAAAAGCGAACAGCTGGAAGATCGTGGTGAGGATCGATACGAACGAAAAGCCTGCAGCGAACGACGCGTAACGGCCGAGTTTGCGGTGCAGCGTGGGCTCGTAGCCAAGTGACGTGAGGTCCGCATCGTCCACATGGACGGCTGGAACTACGGTTGAGGTCATCGGTTTCTCCGGGGCTGGAACGGGATGAAGGGTAAAACCGTCCGGCACTGCAGCGCTCGGCCGAAGCTGCTGATTACCGGTCACTTGATAGTTTTCCAGCGCGATGTCCCCAAACAGTTTCACCTCTGTAAAAGGCGCATAGACATCCTGTTTCGGTTACATTTCCGCTTCCTCACCACCTTGGAGGCACCGATTTCGCGGCCTCGAAGGCGGGCCGGCGGGTGCAAGAATGAGGGGTGACTTCAGCCGGACCAGGACGCCCACGCAACCAGCAACCATCCCGCCCCGGCGCCACAGCCAGGGAAGAAATCCTCGACGCCGCGGCCGAACTCTTCACCACGCAAGGCTTCGCCAACACCTCCACCCGCTCAATTGCAGATGCCGTAGGAATATGGCAGTCCTCGCTGTACCACCACTTCAAAACCAAGGACGACATCCTCAAGGACCTCCTGGAAAGCACAGTGGCCGCCAGCCTGTCATTCGCGAAGGCTGTGTCCGGCGTTTCCAGCGATTCGGCGTCCGCCGAGGTCGTCTTGCACGCCCTTGCGCTCTACGACGGCACCCAACTCTGCAGCTCCCGCTGGAACCTGGGCATCCTGTACCACCTTCCAGAAGCCCGAGGCGGACAATTCGATCGATTCCTGGCAAGCCGGCGCGAACTTCGTGCAATCTATGGAACCCTGGGAGTCCGCGCCAGCGCATCCCCTACGGACGTGGCCGGAAATCCCGGAGACCTTGTCTTCCGTCTCGTCGAGTCGTTGGTGAACCTGCGCGCGGATGGGCTTGTCCTCCCAAGTTCACCCCTCGAGGCTGCAGACGCCGGACTCATCATCTGCGGACGCGGCAAAGAACTGCAGGTGATCCGGAGACAGAGTGCATTGATTATTGAATCCGCTGAAAGACTCGAGGACTTCCAGGGGTCTGCGCATCCTGGGGACGCTGTTGGCGCCCGGGACTGACCCGGAACCACCGCCCTCGTAGCAGGCGCCAAGCGCGGCATCGGCTTCGCCATGGCCACAGCTCCAGCCGCCCTCGGAGTCAACATCGCCCCTGCCAGAGCCACAATAGAAGGTATTGGCAGTGAGGTGTCGCCGGCCAACCCTGTTCAGCACCTCTTTGGGGGCTCACTCGGAGGATTCGACTGCGCCGTTCCGCCGGTCCCTGCTGGACCCGGCTTGGTGGCCGCGCCCCTGTTCCCACACGGAGGTCATCGCCCGCAGGGGACCGACCAAGCCCTCCACAACCCCGGGCGGGACTTCTGCAAGCAGGGCATCCTCGAGGGCGAGCTGAGCGGGAATCACCTCGTCCACGAGCGCAGTGCCAGCGTCGGTAAGGACGAGCAGGAACGAGCGGCCGTCGGCCGGGTTCGCCGTCCGGCTCAGCAATCCCCGAACCTGGAGGGCCTTCAGCCGCATGGTGATCGCAGAACGCGGGACAAGCAGCGTCCGGGCCAGTGTCGTCGGGCTCAGAGGTTCGCCCGTCCGGCGCAGTGCTGAAAGCACGTCCAGCTCGCCGCGGGTGAGCCCATAATCGGCGAGGAAGGCGTCACTGGCTTCGAGGATGAGCCGGGACGCGCGCAGCACGCGATGGATCACCCCGAGGCTGGCGAAGCTCAGGTCGGGGCGCAGTCGGGCCCACTCGAACTGCATCCGATCCACGACGTCGCCATGGCGTGAAAGTACATCTGGGTTCTGATCCATCCGGCTCCCTCCACCCAGCCACGGTCAACCACAAGAGTAATTCATAAGTGTAGTAACGTTGAAGTACTTCATTCCTGTACTACTTTGGAAGGTTGAAATGACCCAAGCCCCCGCCGCACGGTCCTGGTGGGCGGCAGTCTTCGATCTGGGTCCGCATGCCGGCGCCCATTGGACCGCCCTCCGCGCAAGCCTGGCAATCTTCGTGCCGCTGGTGGCTTGCTTGGCGTCCGGCCGCGGCGATCTGCTGCTGTATGCGGCGATCGGCGCCTTCACCGCCCTATACGGCCGACACGAGCCGGTTCGACCACGCCTGGCCATGCAGGCGCAGGCGGGCGTGGTGCTGGTGGTCGGCGTCGTCGTCGGCGCCCTGGTGGCGAGCGTCCCATTCAGGCTTTGGCTGCTCGTCCCGGTCGCGGCCGCCTGGGCCGGCATCGCGGTAGTGCTGGCCGAGCAGGGCCGATGGCATCCAGCCGGAGCCCTCAACCCGGTCTTCGCCCTCACAGCCTCGGCCACGGTCCCGATCACGCTGAGCACGGTGCCCGCAGCAGCCCTCGCCGCGGCCGGGGCGGCCGTCTTCGCGCTGCTGCTCGCCCTCCCCGGTCGCAGCCTCCGCGACGGCGTCGACCCGGAGCGGCCTGTGCTGTCGTGGCGCGACCTACGCCTGTCCAACCCGGCGGGCAACCACGTCGCCCGGTACCTGCTTGGCATCGCCGCCGCAGGCCTCGCCGTCGCGACCACCGGCATCGGCCACCCATACTGGACCTTCGTCACGGCATCGGTCCCCATGTCCGCACCCGACCTGCACGCCCGCCTCATCCGCGCCGCCCAGCGGGTCATTGGCACCGCCGCCGGCCTCGGCGTCGCAGCCCTCGTCCTGGCCGCCCACCCCAGCGGCTATGCCGCGATCATCTTGATCGCTGCGCTCCAGGCGTGCACCGAGCTGACGACCGGGCGCAACTACAGCCTCGGCCTGGTCTTCTTCACCCCGATGGCCCTCCTGCTCGGCGATCTCATGCTGCCAGCCTCAATCGACACCCTCCTGACCCAGCGCGCCCTCGAGACCCTTATTGGTCTCACCATCGCCCTGGCCGCCACTGTCATCACCCACGAAAGGCGGACTCCTCAGAGCCGGACCCAGCCACGCGATAATCTGCTCGACCACGTGTAAGGGCCGCGCCGCGTTCCAAAATCCACGTGCGGATGAGGTCCTTCAATTTCGCTGACCCTACAGAAGGGTCAGCCGACGGAAGCACCGACGCGGCATTTGTCCGGCCGCCCCCGCCTGCGACTGACCGGCTCGCCAGGGAAACGCTTTTAGTTGCTCCGGGTCCTCGTAGTTGCCAGCACTTCCCGCTTTGCCGGACTGCCCGAGGTTTCGGTGGAACAGGCCGTTGATGAGTCCTTCGCGGCCCGCAAAGCCCCAACCAACCCTCGGAGAGACGCGACCACAAGCTTTAGCCACACTTAAAAGCAAAAGCCCTCCGCAGGGGGTCTTCCTGTTCCCGAGGTGGGACTCGAACGCGATTCCTTCCCTTGTTATTGCTGAGAAGTAGCGAAAACATGCGGAATCCGGGGCAGTCCGGAGGGTGTACGGGCCAGTCCAGGGCGGAAAGTGTGGACATTGTCCATACTTCTTTTCTTGCTCGATCGAACACCGAAAAGAGCCACTTGGCGCACCCAGGAGCTCTGAAAGCCCTGCGTCAGGAGCTCGACGCTGCGGCCTCTGCAGTCTTTCTGTTGGACGTTACCTTTTGGTCCGCGCGCAGCCTCCGGCCGCGACGAGGCCCCGCAGCCTAAAGGCCATGACTCCCGCCAGTCGGTCGAACACCCAAAACGCGGCGGCACTCAGCCCGCCGGAACGACATGCGGCTATCGGCCGGCAGGTCACCTTGTGTAAGGCCTATCGGCTTTACGCGTCGGCAGCCTCGCACTCTAATTCGGCGTCTGGCGTCTGGCTCCTTTCAAGGAGTGTCCGGATGCCCTGCAACATCTCCATCTGCTGGTTGTTGATGGCCATGAGCCGTTCTATCTCAATCTTCGCTTGGACATCGGTTTGATAATCATGCAAGGCCATGGCGGCGGCTATGGCATCCTGCCGTTTAGCGGCGATCAACAGAATGGCGCCCTGAAGTCCCGCCAGCATGGACAGGAAAAGGTTGAGCAGGATGAACGGATACGGGTCCCAAGCCTGCGTACCAAGCAAATAAGTGTTGACTGCTCCCCAACCGATCATGAACAGCACGAACAGCCCCACGAAGGTCCAGCTGCCCATGCCATTCCGGAGGACATCTGCTGCCCGTTCACCTCGGGTAAGGCCCGCCTTGTGCTGTCCGTGCCAGGTCTTGTTCCGGTCAGTCATGCGCACAGCATATGTACCTGGACCCTACGTCTGGTACGGCCGAAAGACCTTGTCTGTGTCAGCCCTGCACCAAGGACTTTCAGCACTTGTCCCTCTCACGCGGGATGCCGAGGCTGGAGGCAAAGCGATGCCGCAGTCCGGTCATGGCACCCCTGCAGGAATCCGGATTGCCCTACGAGGAGGAGCAGTTAGATGCCCACGTGGAATGAAGTTGTCACACCGGGTCGGTTCGACGGACAGACCGTAATCGTCACCGGAGCCGCCTCCGGCATAGGCCGTGCCACAGCCTTGCGTGTAGCCCGCGAAGGTGGACGGGTCATCGCCAGTGATCTCAGCCGGGAGGGACTCAAGCAACTGACCACGGACCATCCGGACTTGGATCTCATATCCGTGACCGGAGACGTCAGCAACGAAGATGCTGTGCAGCAGGTCATAGCAGCGACGGACGGAAAGGTTGATGCTTTGGCCAACGTTGCCGGCATCATGGACAGCTTCCAACCCGTCCATGAAGTCGATGACGCCACGTGGGAACGCGTTCTGGACGTGAACCTCAACTCGATGATGCGCCTCATGCGCGCAGCCCTGCCACTGATGCTGGAGACAGGCAGGGGTTCGATTGTGAATGTGTCTTCAGAAGCAGGCCTGCGGGGTTCAGCCGCCGGAGCCGCCTACACCGTATCGAAACACGCGGTCATCGGACTGACCCGCAGCTCGGCAGTGATGTACGGGAGGCGCGGCATCAGGATAAATGCCGTCTGCCCGGGCGGGACCAGGACAAACATCCACGCGGAGTTCAACTCACAACTGGCCGTGGAAGTCCTGGGGCCACTGATGCAAACAAATGTGACACCCATCGCGGAAGCGGAAGAAGTCGCGGCGGGCATTACATTCCTGCTCAGCCGCGACGGAACGAACATCAACGGTGCCGTGCTGCCCTCGGATAACGGCTGGGCCGCAATATAAACAAGCCATCGCGACGGCATGAGGCGAAAGGGTGCAGGACATGATGTGGGGTTACGGAATGGGTAACGGTTGGATGGTCATATGGACGATAGCCGGACTAATTGCTTTGGCGCTGCTCATCCTCATCACGGTGCGTCTGTTTAACAACGGCGCGTCCATCGCCGGCAACCGACAAGACCAAAAGTTCACGCCACCCGGCAGCGGGCGAAGCGCAGCCCGTTTGATACTCGACGAGCGCTTCGCCCGTGGCGAATTGACCGCGGAGGCTTACCGGGAGAACCTGCGCATCCTGGGGGACGGCAACTGACCTGACCGGCGGTTCAGTCCTCCGGATCAGACCACACCCAGTCCCTTACCTCGGGCATGTCCTCAAAATGTTCGCGGATATAGTTTCCATGCGCCGCAAGCATGGTCCGGCAATGCTCCAGGAGTTCCTGGGTTCCCTCTGGTCGGCGTGCCGACCGACGCAGAGTCTCCATGACCAGGTGGTACCGGCTCACTTCGTTCAGCACCACCATGTCGAACGGCGTCGTGGTGGCCCCCTGTTCGTTGTATCCGCGGACATGGAAGCGTTCAGGACGGGGCCTGCCATGGAGCAGTTGGTGGAGGGCACGGGCGTAGCCATGCCATGCCATCACCACATCCGCATCGGCCGTGAACAGTCGTTCGAACCGGTCTTCGGAAAGGCCATGTGGATGCGATTCAGCCGGCGTAAGGGCCATGGCGTCGATAACGTTAACCACACGGATCCGCAGCGCCGGGACGTGCTTCCGGAGGAGCCAGGCGGCGGCCAGCATCTCTTGGGTGGGTACGTCACCGGCGCAGGCGAGTACGACGTCGGGCAGCGAGCCATCCGAGCCGGCGACGGCTGATTCGTTGCCCGCCCATTCCCATACTGAAGCCCCCACGGCTGCGTGTTCGCGCGCTTCCTCCAGGCTAAGGAATTGCGGGTGTTCCTGCTTGTCGATGACCACAAGGTTGACGTAGTCCTTACTGCCGAGCACGTGCTCGGCTACGGCCAGGAGCGAGTTCGCGTCGGGTGGAAGGTAAACGCGCACCACCGAGCCGGAGAGGGACAGGACAGAATCGATGAGGCCGGGCCCTTGGTGGCTGAAGCCGTTGTGGTCGTTCCGCCAGCAGGTGGAGGTGAGAAGGATGTTCAGGCTCGGCACCGGTTCCCGCCATTGAAGCTCACGGGAATGCTGCAGCCATTTGGCGTGCTGGATGGTCATCGAGGCACTGACCATGGCGAATGCTTCGTAACTGGCGAAGAGCCCGTACCTGCCTGTCAGCAGATAGCCCTCGAGCCACCCTTGGCACAGGTGCTCGGACAGGACTTCCATCACCCTTCCGTCAGGAGACACGTGCTCCAATGCACCGTTTCCTGCCTCGGGAACCACCAGGCAGCGGTCGGTAGCTTCGAAAACGGCACCCAGCCGGTTGCTGTTGGTCTCATCCGGACAGAACAACCGGAACTTCGGTGAATCAGCTGTTTCCACGTAGATGTCCCTGAGCATCTCCCCCAATGGTTTGGTGCTGTTGATCATCGTCCGGCCCCGCTGCGCAGCCGGCACCCCGTAGCGGGTGGCGTCGGGTACCTGAAGTGCACCACGGCCAGCCCCCCGCGATGCCGGCAACGCTCCCATGCGGAAGCCGCCGTCGGGAACCAATGCTTCCAGTTCGGGGACCAACCGGCCGTCGTCGTCGAACAACTCTTCAGGTTGGTAGGAGCGCATCCAGGCCTCCAACTGGACCAAGTGGTCCGGGTTTTCCCTGACGGCGGGCAAAGGCACTTGGTGGGAACGGAAGGTGCCTTCCACCTGGTGGCCGTCCACTTGCCGGGGCCCCGTCCAACCTTTGGGCGTACGGAGGATGATTGCCGGCCATCGCGCCGGGCCAGTGACACCGTGCTCGCGGGCGTGGGACTGAACAGCGCGAATGCTGGCAAAGGCAGAGTCCATGGCCCTGGCCAGGGCCGGATGGACAGTCCCGGGGTTGTTACCGGATACCACCACCGCGTCCCAGCCATGGGCCCGCAGCAGGGCAACGATGTCGCCGTCCGGACGCTGGCCCAGGACGGTGGGGCCGGAGATCTTGTGTCCGTTCAAGTGCAGGATCGGCAGAACCGCGCCGTCCCGGGCCGGGTTCAGGAAGTTCGGTGCTTTCCAGGAGCCCTCCAAGGGCCCGGTCTCCGCTTCGCCATCGCCAACGACGCAGGCCACGATCAGGTCCGGGTTGTCCATGGCAGCGCCCGTGGCGTGCATGAGTGAATAGCCCAGTTCCCCGCCTTCATGGATCGAACCGGGCGTAGCGGGACCCACGTGGCTGGAGATGCCCCCGGGCGTCGAGAACTGCCTTACGAGCCGTCTAAGTCCCTCGAGGTCCTGGCTGACTTCGGGATAGGTCTCTGAGTAGGTGCCTTCCAGGTAGGTATTGGCCACGACGGCTGGTCCGCCGTGACCGGGGCCGGTCACGAACAGCACGTTCGCACTCGTCCGCTGGATCACCCTGTTCAGGTGGGCGTAGATCAGCGACAGACCAGGGCTTGTTCCCCAGTGACCCAGCAGCCGTGGCTTGATGTGCGCGGTCAGAAGCGGTTCACGAAGGAGTGGGTTCTCCTGCAAATAGATCTGGGCGACTGTGAGGTAATTGGCCGCCGCCCAGTATCTGTCGAGCAAGCCGAAATCTTCCGACTGCTCCACAGTGCCCTTGTCGTCAAAGCCCATCACTGTCCTCCTTTCGTCTCGTTCCCGGTCAACAAGGCAACTGTTGAATTGGCAATGGCACGCTCTTCGTCGCTGGGAACTACCAGGACGCGGGCATGTGAAGACTTTGTCCCAATGTCCCGGATACCCCCGGCCACTGTTTGGTTCCTCCCCTCATTCAAGGCGATCCCCAAAGGCCCGAGCCAAGACACTGTGGCCTGGCGGTAAAGAGCCGAGTTCTCGCCAATCCCCCCGGTAAACACCAGCGTGTCTGCACCACCAACAACCATTGAGTAGGCAGCGATGTACTTGGCCAAACGGTAGCCCGCGACCTTGAGGGCCAGAACCGCACTGGGATCTCCGTCTTCCACGCCCTTTTCGATCCGACGCATGTCCGGGGTGCCCGCCAAAGCCATCAGTCCCGAACGGTGGTTCAGGAGTTCGTCGACCTCGTCCACGGTCGCTCCGGCTCTTTGCAGCAACAAAACAATGGAAGGATCCAGGTCACCGGTACGCGTTCCCATGACCAGGCCTTCCAACGGCGTCATACCCATTGATGTATCCATGCTGCGGCCTTGTTCTACAGCGGTCACTGAAGCCCCATTTCCAAGGTGGGCCACCACGGCATTGAGCCTTTCCGTTGGCAGGCCCAGGAACGTGGCTGCGTCCTGGCACGCCATTGCCACGGAGATTCCATGGAACCCGTAACGCCGTACAGGCTGGTCCGGGTAGGCGTCCCGGGCAATGGCGTACCGGGCAGCAAAGTCCGGAATGGTGCTGTGAAAGCCCGTGTCAAAGACGGCGACCTGCGGTATTCCGGGCCAGTGCCGCGCGCAAACGTCGATGCTCTCCACGCTGGCGGGGTTGTGGAGAGGCGCCAGCGTGCTAAGTGTTTTGATGGTCTCAACGACTCCCGCTGTCACCCGGACGGGTCCGTCGAAGTGGACGCCGCCGTGGACCACGCGGTGCCCGACACCATCCGGCCTGGCCGTGATTTCGTCCACTTCGTCCAAGACAGCGGACAGCGTGTTGAGGCGGTCCTGATGCTGATCAGTCCAGCCGACATGGCCTGAAGCGATCACTTCCTGGGTGTCGTTGGCGGAGTTGGTTTCCCGTACCTGATATTTCAAGGACGACGAGCCTGGGTTGAGCACCAGTATGCGCATGCAGTCTTTCCTCCCGCCGGGGCCATGGACAGGACAAGCACTCTTCCTTGGACATTAACGCACCTGACAGCTCAGTGTCAGGGCCTTCGGTCCCTTGCGAACCCGGACCGTCAGGCACAGAGTGATCCGCAGAGGGAGTCAAGGCGGAGGGAAAGTCGATGTCAAACATGCACATACTGGCCGCACTCAATGGCTCCGACGGCAGTGACACTGTGGCAGACTGGGCGGCCGACCGGGGACAGGCCCTGGGCGCGGACGTCACCCTGGTGCATGTCACTCCTCCCGGCTGGGCTTTCCGAAGCCCTGAAGAGAATGCATTGGCCAATAAAGGCGCGGAAGACTTGCTCAACAGCGCAGCAGATCGCCTCGCTGTCTCCTTTCCAGGTTTGGAAATATCCTCGAAGGTTATTTCCGGGGAACCGGGACAGACCCTGGCGGGTCTCTCTGGTAGCGCGGGGTTGCTTGTAGTGGGAACCGATCGGAGGCCCGGAGCGGAGGGGCAGGGCTACGGTTCCGTGAGTTTCCAGATTGCAGTGACCAGCCGTTGCCCGGTAGCGGTCATACCCCACCACTTGAGGAGGCCGTCATTTGGTGTAGTGGTCGGCGTGGACGGGTCGAGGGACTCGGTCAGTGCCTTGGAGCTGGCGGCCGGCGAAGCACAACGAATCCGCGAGGAGCTGGTCATCGTCCATGCCGTCCCCGCAGCCGAGGCGGAGCGCATTCGGAACGATGTTGTTGCAGATTCCGTGGAATGGGTTCGCGCGCACTTTCCCGAAGTCAACATCCGTGTTCGAGTGGATCCCAACCATTCCGCTGCGGACGCTTTGGCTGCAGCATCCTCTGATGCCAAACTGTTGGTCATTGGCCGAAAGGGCAGGGGCGGGCTTCGCGTACTGCTGGGGTCGGTGGCCGAGCGTGCACTCCTGAATGTCCGGTGCCCAACGCTCTTGGCGCTTCCCGCGTGAAGCAAACCAGCCCAGCGATCGATAGGCCGCTGGAACGTCGACGACGTAGTTACCGGACGCCGCCGCCGTCGTGAGCTGTTGCCCTTGGCTCCCTCGCGGGCTCCGTGTCGCCCGCACTGCCGCTATCCTCGGCCGACGACGGTTCCACTGGCGGCCACCATCTGGCCGGCGGCGCGATGACGAATCGGCGTCCGCTGATTTCCGACGGCGTCACCCTCACCAGGATGTCTTTGTGCCCGGCCTGCCAAGGCGACAGACCTGAGTCCACCGCCTCCTGGATTTCCTCAGGTTGTTCAACAAATTCCGGGCGGCCTTTGAGGATGACGCTCCACGCAACCGTGCCGTAGCGGTTGAAGCCATCGGCTTCGATGGCAAGCAGCGGGCGTTCACGCAGCAGTTGGTGTTTGGTTCCTTGCCCGATCCGGAAAAGGACCGTGCCGAAGTTGGGGACGTAGTTCACGGGAAAGATTTCCGGGACGTCCCCGTTGACCAGCGCGATCCTGCACGTGGCGGTTGATTGCAGATACTTCCAGCAGTCATGGATGCTGAGTTCTTTGGTGTCTTGTGCCGCTGCCGTGTTCTCCATGCGGCGAGCGTAGCGCCGGCTGCAGTCGGTGGATAGGGCTGAAAGACCCGACCATGCGAAGTCTCAGAGGCCCTGTGTCCTTTGGCCCTACCCTCTGGTGCCGTGGCGGAGGATTCTGTGCTCGAACAGGCCCGCCGTGGAGGAGTGATGACCGTCCGCAAAATACCCCAAGCCCCGTTGCCTGAGGCTCCCAATATGGAGGGCCTTAGTTCGCGCGCGGTCAGAAACCTGCTGGCGTCGCTCGGTCCGAATACGCTGCCGGCGGCACGTGCAGTTGCGCAGTGGAGGAAACTTCTTGGAGAGCTTACGCACTTCTTCGCCCTGATGCTCTGGGCTGCGGCTGCCTTGGCCTACATTGCCGGGATGCCGCAACTATGCATAGCCATCATTGTGGTGGTCATCGTCAATGGCGTTTTTGCGCACATTCAGCAAGAACGCGCCCAACACGCCGCAGAGCGGCTCCAAAACCTGTTGCCGGCTGATGTGGCCGTGCGGCGCGACGGCCGGCTGCAAACCGTCCATGCCAGTGAGCTTGTTCCGGGCGATGTGCTCGTCCTTAAGTCCGGGGACAAGCTTCCGGCGGATCTGAAGTTTGTTGCTGCGTCCGGTTGTACCGTGGACGAGTCCATGTTGACCGGCGAAAGCATGGCAATCCCCAAGGCCATGAACGATGAAGGCTGGGGCGGCACCTTTCTGGTCAACGGCGATGCCACGGCGTTCGTGACCGCGACGGGTGCCCGCACAAAGCTGGCTGAGATCGCCGCGTTGACGAGCGGCACCAAGTCACCTCCCACTCCCCTGACATTGGAACTTCGAAGAATTGTGCGGGTGGTGGCAACAGTTGCTTTGGCCGTCGCCGGCGTGTTCTTCGTGGTATCGCTTCTGGTGGGGATCCAGTGGCGGGACTCGTTCCTGTTTGCCATCGGAGTAGCGGTGGCCCTGATTCCGGAAGGTTTGCTCCCCACGGTCACACTGTCCCTGGCCATGGGTGCCCAACGGATGGCCGAACGCAAAGCCCTGGTGCGGAACCTGGAGGCGGTGGAGACACTGGGGTCAACAACGTTCATCTGCACCGACAAGACCGGTACCCTGACCCAAAACCGGATGAACGCCGTCGAGGTTTTCACTCCCGCCGGCGTGGTGGGGATCGAGGGAGACGGCTACGGACCCACTGCTGTGATCAGTGGTACGGGGGTCGAGGCCGCCCTGGAGGTGGCCTTGTGTGCCCGAACCGCGTCCCAAGGCCGGGCAGTGCTGCGCGACGACCAATGGTCTGCCGACGGTGATCCCATGGAAGCGGCGTTGGACGCGTTGGCACAGCGGCTCTCGAGCGGTGACCGCGTCGCCGTCGAACCGGTCGGGCGCTTCGCGTTCGACGCCGATCGTCGTCGGGAATCGGCGCTGGCGGGCAACACTCTTCTCGTCAAAGGTGCCCCGGAATCGGTCCTGCCGCTGTGCGGGGACTCGGTGGCAGGCATGGCCTCCGTGGCAGATGGCATGGCGGCCCGTGGGCTGAGGGTGCTGGCTGCGGCCCAGCGAACCCTCCCCGGAACACCTGACGAGTGGTTGCGGGGCGGCCCCGCCGAAGCCGAGCAGAACTTGGAATTCCTGGGGTTGATTGGCCTTCATGACCCGCCTCGACCGGATGTTCGGGAAGTAATCGCAAAAGCGCGGGCAGCCGGTATCCGGATTGGGATGATCACCGGTGATCATCCCGCGACAGCCGGTGCCATTGCTGAGGAAATCGGGCTCGCCGGTCCTGACAAGTGGGTGGTCCAAGGCGCAGACCTCCCCGGGGACGAGCAAATGCTCGGCGCACTCCTGGATCGCGACGGGGTGGTGGTCAGCCGGGTTTCGCCCGAGCAGAAACTTCGGGTGGCAAAGGCGCTGCAGTCCAGGGGCCATGTGGTTGCCATGACCGGAGACGGGGTCAATGACGGTCCTGCAATGCGCCAGGCCGATATTGGTGTGGCCATGGGCCTTAGCGGCACGGATGTGGCACGGGAAGCCGCCGACTTGGTGCTCTTGGATGACCGTTTCGCCACGATCGTGCGGGCCATCGAGCAAGGCCGGGCCACATACGCCAACATCCACCGGTTCCTGACCTACCATTTGACGGACAATGTGGCCGAACTGGCACCATTCGTCATCTGGGCCCTGTCCGGCGGACAGTTCCCGCTGGCCCTTGGCGTCCTTCAGATTCTTGCCTTGGACATTGGTACTGACTTGCTGCCTGCCTTGGCTCTTGGGGCGGAGCAGCCGGGCAAGAAGGTGCTTCAAAGGCCTCCTGAAAAGCGACATCTGATGGACCGTCAATTGATGCTCCGGGCTTTTGTCATTATGGGGCCCACGGAAGCGTTGGTCTCCATGGCTGCCTTCACTGTTGTGCTTTTTTTCCGGTGGGTGGTCCCGTGGCAGGCCTTGGGACATGTCATTACTCATGGACGCATCCGGAGCTGCGTTCGCCACGGTGGTGCTGGGTCAAATGGCCACGGCATTCGCCTGCCGAAGCGCCACGGTACCCCCCTGGCGGCAGGGCTGGTTCAGCAACCGTCTCCTGCTGTGGGCCATTGCCGCCGAACTGACCGCGCTGGCCGTGTTCCTGTATGCCCCTCCGCTGGCACAGATACTGGGCCAGGCTCCCCCAACTGTCCTCGGGTGGAGCGTAGGCGTTTTCGTGATCCCGGCCGTCTTGGCCGCAGACTGGGCCTACAAACACTTGCGGCACCGCCATTCGCACCGATCCTGAAGGTGTCCTTTGGCCCTAGTGAGCCGTGGCCTGTACCGACAAGCTGGTCCCATGAATTCAGAAAACACCGCAGCCCGGGTGATCGTGGGTGTCGATGGCTCGGACTTTTCGTCAACGACGCTGGAAATGGCCGGACGTATGGCACCTGCCTTCGGGGTACCAATAGAGGTGATTACCTGTGTCGGAATGTCCGATTACTACCTGTCCTCGCGCTTGGAACATGAGCTGACGCGTTTCACCTCGGAACTCGAGGACACTGCCAGACGCCTCGTTGATGAGTCGCTGATGAGGGCATTCGGAGATTCACCCCCGGCGGGCTTGAAAGTGACAGTGAAGTTCGGCGAGCCAGCCAAAGTCCTGGTGGAAGAGAGCCGTCATGCCCGGTTGCTTGTTGTCGGCAGGCATGGAGCCGGCGGTTTCCTGGGGCAAGCGATCGGTTCAGTAAGCCGGGCCTGCGCGGCCCACGCCCACTGCCCGGTGCTCCTGGTCGCTGCCGACGACGAATAGCCCGGACCAGAAGCATCATCCCTGGGCCTGGACGGCCGTGATGGCAACGGTGTTGATGATGTCCTCTACGGTGGATCCCCGGGACAGGTCGTTAATGGGCTTGCGGAGTCCTTGAAGAACTGGGCCGACGGCGACCGCACCGGCAGATTGCTCCACCGCCTTGTAGGTGCTGTTGCCTGTGTTGAGGTCGGGGAAGATGAACACGGTAGCCTTTCCCGCCACTGCTGAAGAGGGAAGCTTGGTGCTGGCCACGTCTGCATCCACCGCTGCGTCGTATTGGATGGGTCCTTCTACGGGCAAGTCTGGCCGCGCTGCTTTCACCAGCGCCGTGGCACCCCTTACCTTGTCCACGGATGTGCCGGCGCCGGACTGGCCTGTGGAGTAGGACAGCATCGCAATCCTGGGTTCGACGCCGAACCTCGCTGCGGTATCTGCAGACGCCACCGCGATGCAGGCCAACTGTTCAGCGGTTGGATCGGGAACGACGGCGCAGTCTCCGTAGACAAGGACTTTGTCCGGAAACAGCATGAAGAACACCGAGGAAACGACGTCCCGGGGATTCCGTCCTTTGACGAACTCAAGGGCGGGTCGGATGGTATTCGCGGTGGTATGGGTTGCACCGGAGACCATTCCGTCGGCCAAGCCGAGATGGACCATCATGGTTGCGTAATAGCTCGGCTCGAGCATCACTTCCCTGGCGCGTTCGAGGATCATCCCTTTGTGGGCCCTCAACCTGCAGTACTCACGCGCAAAGCGCTCCTCATCAGGCGATGCCACGGGATCGACAATGGGTACATCGGCGATGTCCAGGCCGTGGGTGGTGGCCAACGCGCGGATTGCGGCAGGGTTTCCGAGCAGTGTCAGCCGGCACACATCACGGCGCCGCAGGATTTCAGTCGCGCGAAGGATACGAAGGTCCTCCCCTTCCGCCAGAACGATGTGCTTTTGGTGTTTGCGCGCCCGCTCAATCAAATCGTTGAAAAAGCGCAGCGGTGTGATGGCGGAGGGGCGGGGCAGGGCAAGTTGTCCCAGGAGTCCGGCCTCATCGACCCTGCGTGACCAGATCCCCATGGCAGCAGCGATCTTGCGGGTCTCTCCGGTATAAATTTCACTGCGGACCGCCAAAGCACGCTGCGCAATTGCAGACAGGTCCCTCCGTGAACTGAAGACCGGGAAGGGTGCGCTCTCCAGCAAATTCATGACCTTGGGCACGGGCCGGAGGCCGTCGGTCAGGATGATGCCGGCCGGGGCCGCCTTATCCGGTGAGAGCGCCGAAGCAACGCACGCCAGAATGACCTCCGTACGGTCCCCGGCAACCACAACCAAGTCTCCACTGTCCAGTACGTCCAAGAAGGCGTCGGCGTTCATTCCGGCCACCCGGACTTTCCGAACGTCCCTGTCCCGTTGCTTGCTGCCTGTAATGGCCCTTAGTCGGAGCGACGTTGCTATGTCGGCGACCGTTGGGGTCGAGATCCCGGGGACCTCTGGGATGATGAAACACGGTATGTCCGGGGCGGCCATCTTTACTGCCGCTTCCACGACGGATTCGGTTCCAGGCTCCACGCGGTTGACTACCACAGCAAGCACGGAACAGTGAGCTGCGCCGAACCGCCGGAGGGCCGAGGCTACTGCTTGTCCGGCCTGGCTGGGGCATTGGCCCCCTCCGCCAACGACGGCCATCACGGGCAACCCCAGATTGCTGGCCAACACCGCGTTAAGTTCAAATTCACGTTGTGGATCAGGTCCCCGCAGGTCCGAGCCATCCACCACTATGGCGTCACACGCCAGTGACATGCGACTGTAAATTTCCAGGGCTCCGGCCACCAACCCGTCCGCGTGCTTCCATTCCATGCCGGTCATGGCGCCGGATAAGGAGGATCCGCCCCTGCACTGCGGGGCGCCCAGCTGGTATAGCTGTCTGAGCAACAACACCACAGGGTCCTTTCGGATGCTCTGGCCGTTGACCAGTGGGCGGAATACACCCAGATGCCCCACGTGGCGATGGAGCATGTCAACAAGGCCCAGGAGCACCAACGATTTGCCGGTTCCGGGGGCCGCGGAGGCTACGTACAGGCCCTGAACCACGGTTTCCTTCTGTCTTTGTGTCCGCGGGTTATCGGGGCCCCGGAAACGTCAAGGGGCCGGGGACCTTGGACCCTGTTTGCCGGCAGTGCCCCGCCCATAGGATCGCAACCAAGAAGGCGAAGGCGAGGACTCCCTCCGCCGCCGATTCCACACCAGGAGGAACACAGTCATGGAAACTGACGAACGGCCCGGCACCGTGCTGACCGATGATGAGTCGTGGAAAGTCCTGCAACGAAACCAACACGGCCGTTTGGCAGTGAGCGTGCTGGGCGAACCTGACATCTATCCGCTGAACTTCATCGCCGACCAAGGCAGGCTGCTGGTTCGGACCAATCCGGGAACAAAGCTCGCAGAATTGACCGTCAATGAACGTGTGGCGTTCGAGGTGGAGGAGATCAGTGAAGGCGAAGCCTGGAGCGTGGTCCTCAAGGGCACTGCCCGCGTCATTGAGTCCCAGACGGAGATCGACGAGGCGGACAAACTGCCGCTCAAACCGTGGATTCCCACCCGCAAGTACACCTACGTCGAAATTCGCCCTACACGGGTCCATGGCCGGCACTTTGAGCTTGGTGATGAGCCGGAGCGGTACTAGGTTCCGGTTTTCCGGACCGTCGCGGCTTGCCGTGCCCTGGCCCTTCCAACGCCCTCAGGGCGTTGAGGATGGTTGCCAGATCCACGAGCTCTTGGAGCAGCGCCCCGGCAACCGGAGGAATAAGGCCCAAGGAAGCAACCACCATCAGGACCAGACTGAGGAGAATTCCCGTCCAAATGCTGGTGCGTGCAACGCGCAAAGTGCGCTGACCGACAGCGACCGCCACCGCAACCTTGGCCAGATCATCAAGCATGATGACCACGTCGGCTGATTCGCTCGCGGCAGTGGCGCCGCGCGCGCCCATGGCGATTCCGACATCGGCCGCGGCAAGGACAGGCGCGTCATTGATGCCGTCGCCCACCATCATCACCGGCCGGGCGGTCAAAGCCGCCACGGCTTTGACTTTGTCTTCAGGCAGGCATTCAGCCAACACGTCTCCCATGCCGGCTTCTGCGGCAATGGACAGGGCTGTGCTCGCGGCATCTCCGGTCAGCAATAACGCCTCGCGGACACCGAGTCTGCGCAGACTTGCCAGCGTGGCTACGGCGTTAGGCCGCAAGGGGTCGCTCATGATCAGGCTGCCCGCGAAGCGGCCGTCCACACCCACGTAGACGGCAACTTGGCCGCCCTTGAGTGAGGAAAGCTCGAAGCCCTTCGCCCGTTCGCGGACGAAAGCGGGCTTGCCCACAATGACTTGGCGTGCCCCGACCAGGGCGGCAACACCGTTTGTTGCCTGTTCGGTGGCATCGTTGGCAGGCAGCAGCGCTAAGCCTCGAACCCGTGCCGCCGCTATCACAGAGGCCGCGAAGACGTGCGAGGAATACTGTTCCGCCGAGGCGGCCAACTGCAGCAGCAGATCCGCCGGCACAGATGCCGGCATGGCCGACCGGACTTCCACGAGCATGGGTGTGCCTTCGGTAAGCGTTCCGGTTTTGTCGAAGACGGCCGTCCTTACCTTGCTGAGTTGTTCCAAGGTGCCCGCGTTCTTGATGATGACCCCCGCCTTCGCCGCCCTGCTGGTGCCGGCAAGGAATGCCACAGGGGCAGCGATAAGCAACGGGCACGGAGTAGCGACCACCAGGACCTCAACGAATCGAACAGGATCCCCGCTGATGAACCACGCAGCACCGGCCAAAGCAAAAGCCGCCAGGGTGAATGGAACAGCGTATCTGTCTGCCAGGCGGACGGTGGGGGCCCTGCTGGCAGCTGCTTCCTCGACCAGTGAAACTATCATGCTGTAATGCGAGTCCTTGGCGGTGGCTGTTGCCCGCATGCGCACGGCTTCGGACCCGTTGACGGAGCCGCTAAGCAGCGAACCGCCCCGCGACCGCTCCACGGGAAGGCTCTCCCCGGTCAAGGCGGACTCGTCGAATGTTCCGGCTTCCGACAACAGTTCACCATCCACCGAGATGGTCTCCGCCGGCTTAACCAAGAGAACGTCGCCTGGGTTTACCGCCTCTACCGGAATGTCCACGATGGCACCTGTTTCGCTTTCGCGGTGCGCAATCCGTGGAGATCGCGCGAGCAGTGCGGTCAGTTCCCGGGCGGCGCGGCCTTGGGCGTAGTCCTCCAGGGCCTCGCCTCCAGTCAACATGAGAACTATCACCAGGCAGGCGATATATTCGCCGACCGCGACCGTCGCGCCAATGGCGGCAATTGCGAGCAGGTCGATGCCCCAGCGTCCGCGGAAAAGACCCTTGACCATGGACCCTGCGCGATACAAGGCAACCGAGAGCGCGTAGATGGATGCCATCGCCTGCGCCGCCCCGCCCTGCCCGCCGAGAGACAAAACGGCGACCACGGCGCCTACCAGGACCGTAGTTCCAACGAGCGGATAGCGCAGGGCCAGACCGATAAACCCCGGTGGGTTGCGGTCAGTCACGGACGTCCCTGGACAAGACCACTTTCAGCGCCTGCGTTTCGCTTGCTTGAGCGAAAGTTTCGTAGGCATCCGTGATCCGGTGCAGCGGGAAGTGATGGGTGGCGAATTTCCCGGCGGGAAGTTTGTGCTGGGCAACGAGGCGCAGCAGCATGGGTGTGGTGTTGGTGTTTACCAGCCCCATGCTGATGTTGATGTTGCGGATCCACAGGTCCTGCAGCGGCAATTCTGCAGATTTGCCGTGCACACCGATGTTGGCCACGTTCCCTCCGGGCCTGACCAGCTGCAGGCACATGGCGAACGTTTCCGGGAGCCCCACCGCTTCCATGACCACGTCCACGCCGGAGCCATCGGTAAGGGAAAGGGCCTCGTTCAACCAGTCGGGATTGCCCGGATTGATGGTGTGGGTGGCTCCGAATTCCGCAGCGCGGGACAAACGGCTTTGGTTGGGATCGATGGCGATGATGATCGAGGCTCCGCTCAGCCCCGCTGTTGCCATGACAGCCAAGCCGATAGGTCCGGCTCCTACGACGGCGATGATGTCGCCCGGGGCTACCCGGCCATCGAGGACTCCGATTTCAAAAGCGGTTGGCAGGATGTCCGAGAGCATGGCGGCCTCGTCATCACTGACGTTTTCGGGAACCTTGTGCAGTGAGTTTTCTGCGTAGGGGACGCGTACGAATTCGGCCTGGGTCCCGTCGATGAGGTGGCCAAAGATCCATCCAGTGCCGGGCTGCCCTTCATCCCCCAGGCAATGGGAGAACAACATTTTCCGGCAGTTGCTGCAGTGTCCGCAGGACTTGATGCAAGAGATGATCACCCGGTCGCCGGGCCGGATACCGCTGACCGAGCTGCCCACCTCGGTGACAGTGCCTACCCCTTCGTGGCCGAGGATCCGCCCGGGCTTTACTGCCGGGACATCTCCTTTCAGGATGTGAAGGTCTGTTCCGCAGATGGTTGTTGTGTCAATGCGCACTATCGCGTCCGTGGGTTGGCTGATCATAGGATCCGGAACGTCCTTCCACGTTTTCGTTCCGGGCCCGTCATACACGAGGGCCTTCACTGCATCGCCTTTCTGCCATGCCCGTCAGCGGAATGACTCCCTGCGGGCGTCGTTGAGTGGTGCATCCCAAACATCGGGACGGGTGGTGGTAAAGCGCCTGCCCGTGATGGATTCCGGAGTCAGCCTGACGTAATGGTTTTTGCTTCCGGGTTGCCATGGATCCAGACCAAGTGCGCCAACTTTTGCGAGTTCGTGACGCTCCAGGATCACCGCCGCCCGCCCCCTGGCCACGACGCTCCAGGCCTGGGATGCGAGGGCTTCATACCCGTCGATTTCAAACGCGCAGGGCGCCGTCATGGCACTCCAGTACTTGGTTCCGGCACCTGTTCGGAACACGATCCCGTCCTGGTCCAGGACGTAGTTCACCGGAAAAACGTCCGGATGTCCCTCGGCGAGGACCGCGAGCCGGCCTACGGTTTGATGACTGAGCAGGTCCCAACATTCTTCGGGCTCAAGTCGTTCGACGGCTTCCCGAGGTGTCTTTTCCATGGCATGACGCTAACGTCGACGGACCGACGTCGTTAGGGCCGTAGGTCCTAAAAACGCCAGCTATTCGAGACCAGCGCGGGTGGCGTCGTCGAGCGGGCTCCACCACGTCAGCGGCTCTGTGACTTTGAAGCGCCGCCCGGTCAGGGAGGTGGGGACGATGCGGATGAAATGGTCTTTGCGGCCAGCTTGCCAGGGGAAGAGCAACAAACCCACGGTATCCAGGACATCCTGCGTGAGTTTGATGCTCTCGGCCTTTCCCTTGAGCACCACGCTCCACGCCACCCCGGAAGCGGCGTCCACGCCGTCGGCCTCTACCGCCACGGGAGTGGCACCCAGGGTTGCGTGGAGCTTGGTGCCTTCTCCGGTCCGGAAGACCAACGTGCCGTGGTCCACCTTGTAGTTGATCGGGAAAATGTCCGGATGGTCGGTGTTCCACACCGCTAGCCGCCCCACCGACACGCTCCGGAGCTGCTCCCAGCACTGCTTGATATCGAGGGTTTCCGTTTCGGGTACTGCCTTGTTGGTCATGGTTTGACCGTAAGGGCGTTCAGGGCAGCAGGACAGGGTAGAAAGACCCGTGTCCAGGTGTCGCCAGCCTCCGGGAGTCCAGAGTAGTCTGTCCACGAAGACGCCCAGCATCCAGCCCGCCTTGGGAGGGCAATGATGAACCACCCGTCCGGCCCATCAGCGGAGGAACACCAGCCCTCCAAGGTCCCCCTGGAGGAACTCCTCCGGAATTTCATGTCTCGGGCCGGGGAATTGCTCATGGCCGAGGAACGAACCCGTGGGTTGCTGGAAGCCGTGGTGGCGGTGGCCGGCGACTTGAGCCTCGAAGCAGTACTTCAACGCGTTGTGGAGTGCGCGCGCCAGATGCTCCAGGCACGGTACGCGGCCCTGGGCGTAATTGGCGAGGACAATGCACTGAGCCACTTCATCACCGTGGGCATGGACCAGGATCGCGCCCGGCGCATCGGTCCCCTTCCCACGGGGCACGGAGTCCTGGGCCTGCTGATCACCGAACCGGCCCCCCTCCGTCTCCATGACCTGCGGGAGCATCCCCGGGCCTATGGTTTTCCCGAAGACCATCCCCCGATGAAGTCGTTCCTGGGCGTCCCAATCAGGGTCCGGGACGTGGTCTTTGGCAATCTGTACCTTACGGAAAAGGAAGATGGTGGTGACTTCACGCCCGAAGACGAGGACCTCGCCGTGGCCCTTGCCGCCGCAGCCGGCGTCGCCATTGAAAACGCGAGGCTCTATGAGGACGGGCGCCGTCGCACGGCGTGGCTTGAGGCCTGCATGGCCGTGACCGACCAACTGCTGGACCGCGATCGGGAGGACAAGCCGGCGGAAGCCATCTTGGACATCGTCACGGAAAGTGCAGCGGCAGAGACCGGCAGTTCCCTGGCAATAGCCTTGGTTCCCGCCGGCAGTGGCGCCTACTCTGTGGCGGCGGCCAACAACCGGAGCGGCCCGGATCCCGTAGGCATGCTGTTTTCCGTGGATGCGCCGGCAGTGGGGAACATCATCCTTACCGGGTGCAGCATCGTCGTTGAAGATACCTGGAACCTGCCCGGCATAAGCGAAGGCTTCATCCAACCCAAGGTGCTGGTGGTGGATCTCAGCGCCCAGGGAACACATTATGGCTTGTTGGTCCTGGCCCGGAACATCGAAGCGGGAGAGTTCACCTCGACTGACACTGAAATGGCGTCCGTGTTCGGTTCCCACGTGGCCATGGCACTGGCGCTGGAGAAGATCCGCCGTCTCCGTGAGCAGTCGCTGGTCTTTACCGACAGGGACCGGATAGCCCGGGACCTACACGACCTTGTCATCCAACGGCTTTTCGCGGCCGGACTGAGCATCCAGAGCCTCCGGCGCTTCACGGCCGACCCGTCCGCGCCGGAGCGGATAGATGGAATCACCGATGAGTTGGACACCAGTATCAGGGACTTGCGCGATACGATCTATTCGCTCGGTGCCCTTTCTCCTGGCCGCGGCCCGCTGAGCAGTCGAATCCTTGAGAAGGTGCGTTCAGGCGCGGCGGCCCTCCCCTATACACCGCATCTGACGCTGACGGGCAGGGTTGACGCGTTGGAAGACGAAGTCGTCATCGAGCACCTGCTGGCGGTCATTTCGGAGGGGCTTAGCAACGCCGTCCGGCATTCGGAGGCACAAACGATCGCTGTTTCCGTTGTCGTCGCACCGGACTCACTCACCGTCGAAGTGAGCGACGACGGCCGCGGCTTCGACAACGCCGTTCCCGGCAACGGCCTTGCCAACATGGTCGAGCGGGCGGTTGGACTCCACGGCTCCTGCACCATCACCAGCAGGCCGGGCGAGGGAACCACTGTGACGTGGTCCGTCCCCTTGGCGTGACTCAGCCCAAGGTTCCTCTTTCCCCCTCCGGAGCGTGGGCCATGAAAACGGCAGCCTGTGTTCGGCGCTCGAATCCCAATTTTGCCAGCAGGGACGATACGTAGTTCTTGACTGTCTTTTCAGCCAGCACCATCTCCTCCCCGATCTGCCTGTTGGTCAAGCCCTTCCCCACGAATTCCAAAACCCTGCGTTCCTGTGGAGTCAATGCCGCTACCCGCGGATCCGGCCGCTCAGGTTCGGTGAGCCCTTGGATGATACGCTCGCGCACGGTGTCGTCGAAAAGGGATTCGCCATGGGCTGCCCGGCGCAGCGCACCCAAAAGGTCAGTGCCGCCGATTTCCTTAAGGATGTAGCCGGCCGCGCCGGCTATGACTGCACCCCGCAAGGCCTGCTCATCGTCGTAGCTGGTGAGGATCACGCAGTTCAGCGCAGGGTCCACCGAGCGCACGTTACGGCAGACCTCGATCCCGGTGCCATCCGGCAACCTTGCGTCCAGAACAGCTATGTCAGGATGCAAGGCCGGAATGCGCCGCGTTGCTTCCTCAGCCGACCCGGACATCCCCACCACCAGGAAACCTTCGTTTTCGAGCAACTCCTGGAGGCCCCGACGGACCAACTCATGGTCGTCGAGAATGTAGACCCTGAGAACCTGCCCGGCGTTGCCGGTGTTGGCAACGGGCACCTCCTGGACATTCATGACGCGCTCCTGTCCGGCGCATGGTGGCGCCTGTGAACTCCGTCTGCGTTGCGGACTGTGTCGATTCTGAACCACTCGCGCCTACCTTACAAGGGACCAAGGGCCCGACCACGCGCGGTGACTTTAGGCCCTGTTGCTGCGGGGGCCGGGCGGGGAATGTGGAAGTACGGGATACCGGAAACCAAGCGCAAAGGGCGCGTCCGGGCATCCACAGAAGGAGCACGATTTCCATGAAGCGATGGACGCGATGGCAGGACTGGGTTGTTGCCGCCGCAGGTGCCTACACGGCATTGTCGGTCCTCTGGACTTCCCAGACAGGATCGTCGACGGCGATCATGGTCACCTTGGGCATCCTGCTGATCGCAGGCGCAGCAATCAACCTGGCCATGCCGGGCATGCCGGCTGTTGAATGGGCGCAGGCCGTTATTGCCGTGGCACTGCTGCTGGCCCCTTGGGTGGGCGCCTTCACTTCGGCTACGGGGGCCGCGTGGACCGCCTGGATCGCCGGCGCTGTAGCTTTGGTGGTCACGGCCCTGGCCATCAGGCCCAGCACCGAGGAATACCGGCATCACCACGTTGCGCCGGCACCTTGACAGGCGGCAATCCGATCCGGCGCCGCTGCCGCTGCGGCGTCGGATCGCCCTGTGCCAGTGGCCGGCCCGGAAGGAGTTGTGATGGTTGGAAACAAGGCCGTTCTTCGATTCCTCGGTGCAACTGACACGGTAACGGGATCCCGCTACCTCGTCGAGTACCAGGGCACCCGCCTGTTGGTGGACTGCGGCCTCTTCCAAGGCTACAAACGTCTCCGGGAACGCAACCGCAGACCGTTCCCCGTCCCACCCTCGGAAATCGATGCGGTCCTGCTGACACATGCCCACCTGGACCACACAGGCTACCTTCCCCTCCTGGTCAGGGACGGCTTCCGCGGCCCCGTCTACAGCACCGAAGGCACGAGGGAGCTTTGCAGGCTCCTGCTGCCGGACAGCGGGCACCTGCAGGAAGAGGAAGCCCGCCATGCAGAACACACAGGCTCCTCCATCCATGATCCCGTCCTGCCGCTCTACACTGCCTTGGACGCCACTCGATCCCTGCAGAGTTTCCGGCCCGTGGATTTCGATTCCCCTGTGCACGTAGGGGATGCCTTCGAGGCGGTCTTCGTGCCGGCCGGGCACATACTTGGCGCAGCCCAGATCCACCTGCGCGCCGGCCAGCAGTCGATTCACTTCACCGGAGACCTGGGCCGTGCCGACGACCCCCTCATGAACCCGCCCCGGCCTCTGGAAGCCGTCGAGGTGCTTGTCACGGAGTCAACGTATGGCAACCGCAAACACCCTACGGGCGACGCCGGAAAGGAATTGGCGGACGTGGTGTCCCGGACAGCCAAACGCGGCGGGGTGGTCCTCATTGCCGCCTTCGCGGTAGGCAGGGCTGAAAGCCTCCTCCTTCAACTGGCCAGGCTTATGCGAAAACGTGCCATTCCGGAGATTCCCATCTACCTCAACAGCCCCATGGCCATTGACGCGAGCTACATATACCAGCAGCACCCTGAAGAGCATCGGCTCAAACCAGAAGAGTTCAAAGCCATGTACCAACTGGCCAGGATGACCAGAAGCGTTGACGACTCCAAGCTCCTCAGCCTCAGAGGAGGTCCCATGATCATCATTTCAGCGAGCGGCATGCTCACTGGTGGTCGGATCCTGCACCACATTGAAGCCTACGGCGGAGATGCCAACAATGCCGTGGTCCTCAGCGGCTACCAGGCCGGGGGAACCAGGGGCGCGGCCCTCGCCGCAGGAGCCCGCGAGATGCGGATCTACGGACACGATGTTCGCATTCGGGCCGAAGTGGTGCAGCTGGAGGGGCTTAGCGCCCACGCAGATGCGGACGCCATCATCAGCTGGATGCGCACGGCGCCACAAGCGCCCCGCATGACTTATGTGACGCATGGCGAAGCTGAAGCCTCCGAGGCCCTGCGCCTTCGCATCAAGCATGAACTGGGATGGAAGGCCCGGGTTCCGGAGTATCTGGAAAAGGTATTGCTCGACAACCCCCACTGACGCGCCATTGCGGGACTTAGGGCCCTAACCTTCCGATTACGGCCAGTCAACACTGGAGGAACACAACCCCGGCGACAAGTTCGGGGAAACTTCGAAGAATCAGGAGCAGTCATGAGAGAGGCCATTGTCGTCGGTGTCGGCGATTCTCCGAGCAGTGAAGCTGCGATGCGTTGGGCCATGCACCGGGGGGCTGCCCTCAAGGTGCCCGTCCTGCTCGTGCACGCAGTGGATGACAGGTGGGCGTACGATGCCGTGGGCTACAACGATTGGATCCGCAACTCGGGCGCGGCCCTTCTGGCAGACGCCAAAGACCGGGCGGCAAAAATGGAGCCTACAGTGACCCTAAGCACTGACCTGGTTTCGGGAGCACCCGGGTACTCACTGAGGAAGAAGTCCAAGAAGGCTTCCATGGTGGTTATCGGATCAGGACACAGCTGGGTGGGGGGTTCTCTCACCGACCGTGCCCTGCAAGTTGCTGCGGTGGCCCAATGCCCTGTCGCCGTCATCGGTGAACATGACCTGGGCAGCCGGAGAGGTGTGCTGGTTGGGGTGGACGGGTCCGAGGAGTCCGTCCAGGCCGTGGCTTTCGCTGCCGCCGAGGCAGACCGGACGGGACAGAAACTTACCGTCCTGCACGCATTCCACCTCCCGGACCCTTGGCTGAGCCGGGGCATGCCCGGGGGCAACTTCAATGGTCTCATCGAGCAGGAGGAACGTGTCGTACTGGCCGAAACAGTCGCCGGCCTGGCCGACACTTACCCGGACCTGACGGTCCATCAAGTCCTGCAGACGGACAGGAGCCCTGCCGAGGCCCTCCTGACTGCTGCGAAGACCGCCGCCCTCCTGGTTGTCGGGAGCCGTGGACGTGGCAGCTTCAAGCGCCTGATGCTGGGATCCACCGCCCACGCCGTACTGGCCAAACTTCCATGTCCCACCGTCATCACCCGGGTAAAGCCAGTCAAGCATTCGGGATAATCCGCCTCCAAGGCGATCAACTTCCCAAGGTCTGCCCCGTGACCTGGCGTATTACCAGCACGGGGCAGCCCGCGTGGTGGAGCACAGCATGCGCTGACGAGCCGATACTTGCAAGTAACGTGCCACGGGCGCTGGAACCCACAACAACCATCTGAGCATGGTCCGCCGCAGCCAGGAGTGTCCCGGCTACCGAGACTCCCGTCAGCAATAGCTCCTCAATCCTCAGCTCGGGCCAAGTGTTGCCAACGCTCCGGACTGCGGAGGCAAGGGTCTCCCGAGCGGCTGCCACATGTTTTGGCGACTGGCTTTCGGCGCGTCCGATGACGTGAACGATGCGCAGGGCAGCACCCATCACGGAAGCGAAGAGTGCTGCCTGCCCTACGACGCCTTCCCAGTACTCATTGCTGATGCCGACCATTACCGGGCCGCCCGGCTGCCCGGGCTGTCGTATCACCGCCACCGGGCACACCGCGGTAGCTGCCAGCTCGAGACTGACTGATCCAACCAGCAAGCCCATGAACCCGCCCATGCCGCGGCTTCCCACCACCAGCAACGCAGCCCGGGAGGACAGCTTTCGGAGGTTCTCGGCAGGCCAACCGTATACAAGGCTCGTTGTCAGTTCGAGACCAGGGGCAACTTCGCGGATAGTTGCAACTCCCTCGGCGACGATGGTCTCGGCCGAGTGTTTTGTTGCGGGATCCGCCCCGCCGGTGACCGGGGTGGCCGCGTCGGCAACCTCCGGCCACAATGAGCAGTGCACCAGATGGAGCCCGCACCGCCGGGCCTGCGCATGATAGGCCGCCCAACGAACGGCCTGCCCGGCCTCACGGGAGCCGTCATAGCCCACTACCACCCGGCCGTTGGTGTCCATTGATGTTCCTTGCTGGATGAGGCCTTGAGAACGGGCTTCAGCTCAGGTGCACATGGCGGCCTGAAATGATGTCCGGCTGAACGCGGATGAAGAGGTTTCGTTCACCTCCGGCCCAGGGCTCGGGCATCGCTTTGCCAAAAAGCTGCTTCACCAAACCGGGCTCGGTGACATGGGAGGAAGGCCCACTGACCAGCACCGACCAGCCTTCGCTGCGGTCCGGCCACGTTTGATCAACCTCAAAAGAGGTCTGCATGCGCGCCGATGGTTCGCCAACAAAGCCGGTGGCAGCGGTCCTGAAGTAAATCGCGTGGTCACGTACCAGGTAGTGGACAGGAAGAATCATGACGCGTCCGTGATGAACAAAGCCGAACCTGCCGGTCTCCCGGGACCGCAGCAAGTCCCAGCAACGTTCGGGAGTAAGGTCCTCGCTGACGTGCCGTGCTCCGTCAACCCTTGCCGGTTCCATGCTTGGAATGCTCATTTCCGGGCTCCGCGATCCTGTAGGAGTCGTGCCAATTCGCCACCCCAGCGTCTGGCCCGTTCGAGCTCTTCAGGCGCCATGGAGGGTCCTGGAGCAACTTCGAAGCTTTCAGCCGTGGCCAGAACGCTGAATCCAGCGCGCCGCAGCCGTTCGCTGATGCTTTTGGATGCCCTGCCCGTGAGGAAAGATGGACCGTGGTTGCGGGTATCGAAGGCAACGGCGAATTGGCCCGGCGATGCGGGTTCCATCGCATCCAACCATTCCCGGACACCAACACTCGTCAGGGCACCGATATCCACTTCTCCCGTGGCCGACGCGACATCACGTGCTGAGCGGCGTGTCGAGGGCCTGCTCATGCCGTGGACGTGTGTAGGGCCGCCCACTATCAGCAGCTCGCAATCAGCGACCCTGTCCGCAGTGACCCCGCTCACAGGTACCGCCAGCGCGGACACGGCACCATCCAGTCCGTTCGCGATCGCTTCGGCAACCTTCCTGGTATTGCCGTACATCGACTCGTAAACCACCAAAGCTTTCATGACTGTCCGCCTTCCTCCCACGTCAGGATGGCTCATCCAGGGCGGCAATCAACAGGGCCAAAAGTCACAGGGGATCTGCCTGGTCGGACATCCCCTCGGACCGCAACTCTTCGATGGTCGCACGCAGGGTGCGGATGGTTTGGTTAAGTTCGTCGGAAATAGCCCCCATCCGATCAAGACCGGCGGGGTCTTCAACGAACCGCTTGAGGTTCTGGATTCCGAGGCCTGCCGCGAACACGCGTTGAATGACCAGGTCATGCAAGTCCCTTGCTATACGTTCGCGGTCGGAGAGAACCATTTCCTGCTGCCGGCGGGCGCTGACCCGTGCGAGGTCCAGGGCGAGACCGATCCGGCTGCTGAAGAGTGCACTCGATTCGAGATCCGTGCGGGTAAAGCTGGCGCTTCCCGGCGAACGCGCCAACATGAGGACACCGTTTACGGTTCCACGCTGGCCCAAGGCCGAGACCAGGACGGTTCCGAGCTTCTCGGACATTCCGGCTCCAAAGACCTGGGACGCATCCTGAACAAGGCCCGACTGACCGGTTTCGATTACTGTTGCCACCACGTCCGGGCAAGGCAGTTCCTGCCCCGCATGGACGCCCTGCACTCCAACAGCAGAGCGGCAACGCAGTATCCCGTCGGGTCCCGGGACGGCGATCACCCCAAGAATGGAATCCGAGGCATGGACAGCTGCGTCCGCCACGCGGTCGAGGTTCCCTTTGCCGTCGTCGGGCTCGTCTGCGATCAGCTGGCTGGCGAGTTCCATGCCCGCTTCAAGCCAACGCCGCCTGCGGACGCTCTCATCGAACAAACGTGCGTTCTGGATGGCGACACCCGCAGCCGCTGCAAGCGCTACCGCCAAGTCCTCGTCAGCGCGCGTGAAGTCCTGGGAGTCCTTCTTTTCGGTAAGGTACAAGTTTCCGAACACTGTGTCCCGTACCCGGATCGGCACTCCCAGGAAAGTCTTCATGGGCGGGTGGTTGGCAGGGAATCCGACAGCCTTTGGATGCTTGCTCAGGTCGTGGAGACGCAGCGGTTTGGGTTCCCTGATGAGGTGGCCAAGAACGCCGTGGCCCGTAGGGAGGTCACCGATCGACCTGATACCGTCCTCGTCGATCCCCACGGTGATGAAATGGCTGAGACGTTGGTCCTCGCCAATGACGCCCAAGGCCCCGTAGGCGGCATCCACCAGGACGCATGCAGACTTCACCACCCGGTCAAGCACTGTTTCGAGGCTCAGGTCCTCGGCAAGGGACACCACCGCTGCCAACAACCCGTTCATTTGCTCTTGGGCGTGCAGAAGCTCGTCGGCGCGCTCCACGAATTCGCGCAGGAGTACGTCGACGCGGCCCTTCATTGGAGAAGTCCATCCCTGCTCGCTGTCCATGTTCCAGCCTCCTCTAGCCGGTGCAGGGGTACCGTGCCTCAGGACGGTGAAAGGGTGCTCGTCCGGTGAATTTTATGGAATTGTGAGACCCTACGCCCATGATAGCCACGGCCAGCTGCCGCCGGAAGCGGCTGACCGTCCTGCCGGCATTCACGTGTCCGTCTTACCCGCGTGCGCCCACAAACTGGGACATCGCTTTCAACCGCCGTTTCATGGTGCTCTTCGGGCCCCGCGGGCCGGTGCCAACCCGCCGTCGTCGAGCCACACACCACATCGGCAGACGCGCTTCCCGCTTCAGTTCGCCGACGAAAATTGCCGGCCGAAGCGCCCACCGGACAAGGGCCGACGGCGAAAACAGGGCCGTTCGTCCCTTATCGAGTCAGCGGGAACCGTTAAGAATAAGTGACACGAAACCTTTGGGACCCGGATGCCCACGACTTCCGGCCCTCACCGCGACCACGCCACCAGGGCCGGGGCGCTGAAATTCCAGTTGAAAGTTTCACCATGTCCGGACATTTCGAAGTTTTCATCGATGCCTATTCCCACTTTCGGTTCCGCCTTATTGGCCCCAGGGGAAACACCTTGCTCGAGTCCGGCCCGTACGAGGACAAACAGGCAGTAGCCGTCGCAATCTTCGACGTGCGCGAGTGTGCAGGCACCGGCTTGGTCGAAGACCACAGCACCAAGCCGCTTCCACGGTCGCCCTCGGTGTCAGGGCCCGCACCACGCCCCGCGTCGGCGGTCAGCACCGGTGGCCGCACCGCATTGAAACGTGTCTCCATGGCGGGCACCATGCATCCAGACGCCATGACGCACAGAACCTAAAGGCCAGGGGCCATGGAAGGTCTAACCCATTCGGAAGTCGCACTCCGCATCGACCGTGGCCTCAACAGTGATGCGCAAATACCAGCCAGTCGCAGCCTGCGTGCCATCATCCAGGCGAATGTCTTGACGCTCTTCAACGGCTTGGTTTTTACGGCCTTTGCGATGCTGCTCGTTCTGGGCCATTGGCAGGATGCACTATTTGGACTCGCCGCGGTTGGAAACATCATCATCGGAGTGGCCCAGGAGTGCCGGGCCAAACGGACTCTGGACAGCTTGGCGATCCTGCATGCTGCACCGGCGACCGTGATTCGGGACGGGTCAGAGCAGGTGATCCCCGGCCGCGACATTGTGCAAGATGACCTGGTGGTCCTGGGCTCCGGCGACCAGCTGTGGGCGGACGCCGTCCTCCTTGGCCATGGAAGCCTGGAAGTGGATGAATCGCTGCTGACGGGAGAATCGGAACCCGTGCACAAGCGCAGCGGCGAGCCCCTGCTGTCGGGGTCCTTGGTGGTTTCCGGTTCGGGGTTCGCCCGGGTTACGACGGTGGGTCTGGGGACCTTTGCCCAACGTATCGCAGCGGAAGCCAAACGCTTCTCACTTGTCAACTCCGACATACGCGCCGGAATCAACAAGGTCTTGAAAGTCATTGCATGGCTTGTCCTTCCCCTTTCAGGGTTGGTTCTCAATTCACAGATGGTGCAGCACGGCGGCTGGAATCCGGCTTTTGCGTCCGGCGACTGGAAGCAAGGCGTGGTGCCTGCCGTCGCCAGCACCATCGCGATGATCCCCTTGGGATTGGTCCTGTTGACGAGCGTGGCGTTCGCCGTGGGGGCCATCCGGCTCGCGGGCCTGCGAGTCCTTGTCCAAGAGCTCGCCGCTGTAGAAGTCCTGGCGAGGGTTGACGTCCTATGCCTTGATAAGACCGGGACGTTGACCGACGGCCGTATGGTTTTTGACGCGGTTCATATGCTGGCCCCGGAGGAAGAATATCCGGATTGGCGCGACGCCTTGGAATCCTTTGGCACAACCGAACGCACAAATGCCACAACCCAAGCCTTGGGCAAGGCCTTTCCATCGCGAAGCGTGCAACACCTTTCACCTCAGTACCTTTTGATCCTGCGCGGCGCTGGAGCTCCGTGACGCTTTCCGGCAGTTCGGGCCTACCCCGGACATGGCTGCTGGGCGCTCCCGAGGTTGTTCTTGGCATGGCGGAAGAGGCGCCGGTATACCGTGAGCTCGCCAACAGGTTGGCATCATCCGGTTTCCGGACTCTGGCTTTGGCACTGGCCGGAGGGAAGGACGTAGACGTTGCCGCCGGGGTTCCGTCTCCCCCCGGCGCATCGCCGGTCCTGCTGGTTACGTTCCGGGAATCGGTGCGGTCAGATGCCGCTTCAACGCTGGACTACTTCCGCCAGCAAGGCGTACAGATCAAGATCTTCTCCGGCGACGATCCCCGCACAGTGGGACTCCTTGCCGGAAGGCTTGGACTCGCCGGGCTCCCTGCCTGTGACGCCACCAACCTCCCTGAGGCTCCGGAAGCCTTGGCATCCTGCGTCCAGGACAATGCCGTCTTCGGCCGCGTCGGTCCGCAACAGAAGAAGGAGCTGGTCCAGGCCCTTCAAAGGAAGGGGCATACCGTTGCCATGACGGGAGACGGCGTCAATGACATCCCCGCGCTCAAGATCGCTGATCTGGGCATCGCGATGGACAGTGCCGCCCCGGCAACGAAGGCGGTAGCACGCATGGTTCTACTTGATGGCCGGTTCAGCCGCCTGCCGGGGATCGTGGCCGAGGGCCGGAGGGCCATCAACAACATGGAACGGGTCTCGATGCTTTTCCTCAGCAAGACGGCCTACGCCACTGTCCTGGCCTTGGCCTGCGGTATTTTGCTGCAGCCCTACCCATTCCTCCCCCGCCAGCTGTCTGCAGTGGATGGCCTCACCATCGGGTTGCCGGCATTCTTCCTGGCGCTCCTTCCCAGCAGCCGCCGTTACCTCCCGGGCTTTCTCGGACGCTCCCTGTCTTTCGCTGTCCCCGCAGGAATCATCACGGCCACAGCCATTCTTGGGGTCAACACCTATGCGTCCCTCAGCGGCGGGTACAGCCTTCTGACAATCCGCTCGGCCACCACCATTGCCCTGACCATCATTGGATCGTGGATCCTGGCTGTGACCGCCCGGCCCCTGAACGCAGCGAAGGTGCTGGTCCTGGCAGGAAGTTATGCGGGAATGGCGGCGGTGATGGGACTTGGGTTTCTGCGTGACTTCTTCCTGCTCGAGTGGCCTCCACCTGACCTGCTGTTGGTTTCAGTCCTGACAGCGCTGGTGGCAGTTGCCGCCGTCGAACTTCTGGGACGCCGCGTGGCCTTTGGAAGACACGGCGCGGACGTGACTTTCGCCTCTGGAAGACCGGCAGGGTCCGTGGAAGCCTCCTGATATCCGACGACGGAGGAAGAGTCATGCGCGCATGGTGGGTCAGTGAGCCGGGGAAGATTGAAGGCAGGCCCTTGAAGATGGGCCGACGGGAGGACCCGAAACCCGGTCCCGGGGAGGTGCTTCTTCGGGTTGACGTATGTGGCGTCTGCCGCACGGACCTCCACCTTGCCGAGGGCGATCTTCCCCCTCGGCACGCGAACGTGGTCCCCGGCCACGAAGCCGTCGGGACAGTGATTGAAAGTTTCAACGGAGGCCGTTTCTCTCCCGGAGACAGAATCGGCGTCGCGTGGCTCGGAGAAACCTGCGAGAGATGTCCATATTGCCGGCGCGGCCAGGAAAACCTCTGCATAGCGCCAACATTCACCGGGTGGGACCGGGACGGCGGCTTCGCTGAACTTATGACGGTGAATGAGGATTTCGCCTACGCTTTGCCGGACAGGTTCACCGATGAACAGGCTGCGCCGCTTCTGTGTTCAGGGATCATCGGGTACAGGGCGTTGGAAAGGGCTGCCCTGCCGTCTGGAGGTCGGCTGGGCATCTATGGTTTTGGCGGGTCCGCGCACCTGACCGCTCAAGTCGCCATCAGCCAAGGTGCATCCGTCTATGTCATGACACGTTCCGGACCTGCCCGGGAACTGGCATTGAGCCTCGGAGCGGTGTACGCAGGCGACGCCTACGACATGCCGCCCGTTTACCTGGACTCAGCCATCCTCTTTGCTCCCGTGGGCGATCTGGTCCCGGTCGCGCTCCGGGCCTTGGATCGCGGAGGAACGCTGGCCATTGCCGGCATTCACCTCACCGACATCCCGTCCCTCAACTATGAAAATGAACTGTTCCATGAGCGGCAGATCCGCAGCGTCACTGCCAACACCCGGGCCGACGGCACTGCTTTCCTGGCGCTGGCAGCAGTGATCGGCCTGGCTCCAACCGTCACTGCCTATGACTTCACGGAAGCGGACCGGGCGCTGGAGGACCTGGCCAAGGACAGAGTCACAGGAGCTGCTGTGCTGAAGATCCACTGACCGGCTCCCCTGCCCACGCCGAAGCGGCACGGGCCATGGCCTGAGGCCTCGTTGAACAGGGGCAATTTCAGCTTTGAGGCCCGGGATCATCCTTACCCAAACGGCGCTCCAACTCCTCCTCGGCGGCCTCGCGGCGTTGGCCCAAGCGAAGCATCCTTTGCACTAAAGGACTCCCCTGCAGGGGGAGGCCTGTTCCCCGCTTCCGGGCTCGTCTTCTCCCCTCACCGTCGTTCGGACGTTGAGCCTCCGGCTCCGGGTTGACCCGTCCACTCATGACTGACTCCTCCCTGCACCAAGCAGTTCCCGCGGGCATATCCCCATCCTGTTGCACTCCTCCATGCCGTGTAAGGGCCGGAAGACCCCGCAAGGGCGGGGACTTTGGACTCTGGAAGCGCCGGTGCCAAAGCGAAAAGCTGTGACTGCCGGGAAAGGTTCCGCGGCGAACAAGAAATGGAGGCCGGCATGACAGAGCTGACAAAGTGGCTTGATTCGCGTCGCTCACCGATGGAGCTGATCGAGAGATTGTTCGACGGCGACAGCAGTGTCGGGGGGATCAAAGTTGAGGAAATGGTTGACGGTAATACGCTGGTGGTCCGTGCTGAACTGCCCGGCATCGACCCGGAAAAAGATGCGGAAATCACCATTTCCGACGGCGGTCTGACCATCCGGGCCGAGCGACAGGAAAAGACCGAGCACAAGGAGAAGGACAGCTACCGCTCGGAATTCCGGTACGGCTCCTTCGCCCGCCGGATACCTTTGCCCGACGGGGTGAAGGAAGGAGATGTGACCGCTTCCTACAAGGATGGTGTCCTCGAGGTTCGGGCACCTATCCCGGAAAAGGCGGCGGCAGCCTCCCCCTCAAAGGTCCAGATCACCAGGAGTTGAGTATTTGCCGCGGGGCAGGTGCCGATGAAGGGGCGCCTGCCCGCGTTATCTTGCGGCTGCCGGGTCAGCCGAACAGCGCTTCAGCCTCCAGATACCGGTCCTCCGGGACGGTGTGCAGTTCACCAATTGCGGCGGCAAGGTCAACAGTGGTGATATCCGTGCCCCGCAAGGAAACCATGACACCCCACTCCCCGGCGGCTGCTGCACGGACAGCCGCCATCCCCAACCGGGTTGCCAAGACCCTGTCGAATGCTGTGGGTGCTCCACCACGCTGGATGTGTCCCAGGACTGTGGCTCTGCATTCGATGCCCGTCAGTTCGTGAAGCTGCTCCTCCAGGAGGAAACCAATGCCGCCCAAACGCTGACGGCCAAACGTATCGAGTCCGCGCGGGGAGTACGGGGCATCTTGGCCAGAGGGAACGTAGGCCTCTGCCACCACGACCAAGGGCGCCCTTCCCCGGTCCCTGGCTGACAGGACCCAAGCCGCCGCCTGCGCCAGGCTCGCCCGGCGTTCGGGAATCAAAATGGCATGCGCTCCAGCGGCCATGCCTGCGTGCAAGGCGATCCAGCCGGCATTGCGCCCCATGACCTCGGCAATCATGCACCTGTGGTGGGACTCTCCGGTGGTCCGCAGCCGATCGATCGCTTCGGTTGCCGTCTGCACAGCAGTATCAAACCCGAAGGTGTAGTCCGTTGCACTGAGATCGTTATCGATGGTCTTAGGGACGCCCACAATCTTGCCGCCGGCCTCTCCCAGGATCCAGGCAGCAGCAAGGGTGCCTTCTCCGCCCACCGCAATCAGACCATCCACGTGCCGGCGTTCCAGGGACGCGATCACCGCCGGCACTCCCCCTGGCGTGATGGGATTAGTCCGTGATGTTCCCAACATTGTTCCGCCCAGGCGCGACATACCCCTGACCGATTCAATCGTTAGGGGAACGGCGTTGTTGTTGAGCACGCCGCTCCAACCGTCAAGGAAACCCACAAAGCCATAATGCCCGGCGCGAACCCCGGCCAGGACTGCTCCCCGGATCACGGCATTAACGCCGGGACAGTCGCCGCCGCTGGTCAGAATGCCCAAGGTCTTCACGGCGAACCTGCCTGCGAGCGCGGGCGCAGCTTGAAACTTCGGCTCTCACCGGCCGGCAGCATCAGCGTCTGGTCATGGACTTGGATACGGAGCGGAGGAGCGCTGCCCGGCGATGAGGTGACCCGGATCCTGTCCGTCCCCAGAGTGACGTCCAGCCAATGTCCCTTCGCCTTCACAGAAAAGGACAGTGCGTTGAGTCCGTGCGGCAGGTTGGGTGTAAAGGTGATGCCGGAACGGTCCATTCGCAGCCCGGCGAAAGTTCTCTGTATGACGTCCACCGTCCCCGCCATTGCACCGAGATGAATACCGGATTTGGTAGTACCGTGCTGGGTATCGTCCAGGTCCGCGTCCAGTGCCTCGCGGTAGCTTTCCCAGGCCCGGTCCGGGTCCACGGCGGCCAGGACGGAGGCGTGCGCCACCCTGCTGAGTGTTGAGCCGTGGGCTGTCCTGGCGAGGTAGTACTCAACGGTCCGCGCAAGCTGTGCCTCTGTCATTCGGTAACCCAATTGGTCAAGCACCGTGATGAGGCCTGAACAACCAAACAGATAGGGCAACATGAGAACGTCCGCCTGCTTGGCGAGCTTATAGCGGTTTACGTCATCGCCTTCCGCCCCCAGGATGAGGTCCAGGCGTTCTATGTTGTCGTACTCTTGCCGGTAGCCATCCCAGTCCAGCTCCTGCAACCGTTCATAGCCCTCGAACTGGCTGATCAATCCGTCGTTATTGAACGGGACATACATGGCCCGTGACAGCCTGCGCCAGTGTGCCCGCTCGCGTTTGCTGACGCCAGTTCTGTCCAGAAGCTCGTTCACTTCATGGCCGGAGAACATTGCAGTGGTTTCCGCGGCCTTGCCACATACCCACGCTGCCATGACGTTCGTGTACGCGTTGTCGTCCAGGCCAGGCCCATCCTGTCCGGGCAACCAGGTGTGGTATTCATCCGGTCCCACTACGCCCCGGATGTGATAACGGCGATGGCTGGGGTCATAGACGGCCAGGGAGGCAAAGCAGCGGGCGATCTCGACCAGGAGTTCAGCACCATGGCACAGAAACCAGGAGACATCGTTCGTGGCTTCGAAGTATTGCCATGCGTTGAACGCCACTGCGAGTCCGGCGTGGACTTGTAGGTGTGAATAATCGGGAACCCATTGCCCTGAGCGCGGGTTATAGAGCCAATTCGGTGTCTCTTCCGTACCGTCACTGCCGCTCTGCCAAGGGAACAGCGCACCGGCCAAGCCCTTTGCGACGGCGGCCCGGCGCGCGGCAGGCAGCCGCCGCCAACGGTAGTCCAGGAGGGCCTTGGAGATTTCCGGTATGCGCGTGTTCAGGACCGGGAGGACAAACAGCTCATCCCAAAATACGTGCCCGCGATATCCCTCGCCGTGCAGCCCTCGCGCCGGAACCCCGACGTCGAGTTCGGTTGTGTGTGGAGTCAGGGTCTGCAGGAGATGGAACAAATGCAGGTTCAACACGAGCTGAACCTGCACAGGCGCGTCAAGCTCCACCCTGAAGGGCAGGAGGACCCGCCGCCAGGAAGCTTTGTGAAGGCGCAGCAGCTCCTCGAAGTCACCTCCGGATCCGCTCAAGGCAGCGGCAGCGGAACTGCTGGCCGAGGAGGTCGCACGGTCCTTGGAAGTCGCCACCGCGATGATCCGATCCACCGTGACCGGGCTTTCCTCCGAGGACCGGGCCTGGAAGCTACGGAAGTGCAAACCCTCCCGGCTTTCCATTACGCCAACGGATCCTGGCACATCAACCGTAGCCGCCATGGCCACGCGAACCTGGCTCTGGGTAGTCTCCACCTCTACAGCCAGGACCGGGGCGGTTGCCTGCGATCCAGGGACGGTCCTGTCGATCAAATGGACCTGGGAATCAAGAGGGGGTTCGGGCAGGTTGCTGTTGCGTACGAGGCAATTGATACCAGCGGTGATATGGATGTCCCCGCTCCAATCACGGGGTGTCAATCGCGTTCTGATAGCAAGGATGTGCGGGGATTCCATGGATACGAACCTGGTTTCTTCAAGTTGCAGGTGTCTCCCGTCGGGTGCTTGAAGCAGCAGATGCCGGCTCAGGACGGCCTTTTCCATGTTGAGGACCCGCCGTTCGTGCAATATCTCCAGACCGCCCCCGGACCACCAGGGTGCCCCATCCAAGCGCAGGTCCAAGGGAAGGCAGTCCGGAAGGTTGACCAGGTGCTCTTCCACCACTGCTTCCTCGCCGATCGTGGATTGGACCCTGTTATACAGTCCGGCAAGGTACATTCCGGCGTATCGGGTGGTCCTGTTGGTTTCGCTCGCTGCCCCCCGAACCCCCATGTATCCATTCCCAAGCGTGGTCAGGGCTTCGCGGTGGCCTTCATGTTCAGGGTCCATTCCTTCATAGATCAACAACCATGGATCCCGCATCACGAGGCCCAGGTCGAGCTCAGCGAGGTCGTTGACAACAACGTCGGCGCCGGCAGCTTCCAGTTCGGCCCGGTCCCCGTGCCGGTCAATGCCTACAACAAGTCCGAATCCTCCCCGGCTCGCCGCCAGTACACCCGCCACTGCGTCTTCAACCACTACCGCGCGTCGGACACTCACGTCCAACCTGCGGGCTGCTTCCAGAAATGTATCGGGGGCCGGTTTGCCTGGCAGAGCCAGCGATGCGGAGATACGGCCGTCAATGACCACCGAGAAGGATTCCGACAGGTTGGCCGCGGCAAGGACAGGCGTGGCGTTGCGGCTGGAAGTCACCAATGCGGTGGCAACACCTGCCGCTTTCAAGTTCTCCAGGAACCGGCCGGTGCCTGGGAAAATCTGCACACCGGAAACCTGCAGCCGTTTCAGGAAGGCCTTGTTCTTCCAGGCCCCAAGCCCGACGGCGGTCCACTCACCTCCGGCATCCTGTGGGGTTCCTCTGGGAAGCCGGACTCCTCTTGACGCCATCAGCTCGATCAGCCCTTGTTCCCGGGGCCTGCCGTCAACCAGGGCGTAATAGTCGTTGGGCGTGAAAGGGGCCCGGCTTCCATCCGGCGGGTAGCGAGGATCATGGATAATCGCCTCGTATGCCTCCTGCCAGGCTGCGAAGTGGACGACCGCGGTGTTTGTCACCACGCCGTCCAGGTCCAGGATCACTGCGTCGTAGGGTGGGGCGGCTGCTGCCGCCGTGGGTGACTTCCGCATGGGCATCTCCCGTTACAGCCAACGGAATTCAGCGTCAGCGATCAACGGCAGGGTTCGGAGGAAGGTGTCAGGGTTGAGCGAAATCGAATCAATCTCTTCACCGACCAGGAACTCAGCGAAGTCCGGGTGATTGCTCGGTCCTTGGCCGCACAGGCCGATCTTGATGCCCGCTTTATGGGCTTCGCGGATCGCTTGGGAAATCATCGCGGTCACGGCCGGGTCCCGTTCATCAAAGAGGTCGCTGAGTTGTTCCGAGTCCCGGTCGATGCCAAGGACCAACTGGGTGAGGTCGTTGGAACCTATGGAGAATCCGTCAAAGAGCCTGGCGAACTCAGCAGCGCGGACCACGTTGGACGGGATCTCGCACATCATGTAGATTTCCAAGCCGTTCTGGCCGCGCACCAAACCGTTCTTCGCCATGACTTCCAGGACCATTTCCCCTTCTTGTACCGTCCGGCAGAACGGCACCATGACTATGACATTGTTGAAGCCCGCTGTCTCACGGACCCGTTTCAATGCCCGGCATTCCAAGGCGAAGGCTTCCCGATACGCAGTGCTGTAATAACGGGACGCTCCGCGGAAGCCCAGCATGGGATTCTCCTCCGGGCGTTCAAAGAACCGTCCGCCGATCAGATGGCCGTATTCGTTGCTCTTGAAGTCGCTGAGCCTCACCACCACGGGTTTGGGATGGAACGTTGCCGCGATTTTGGCAATGCCCGTAGCAAGGACGTCAATGAAATAGTCGTGCGGCGTCCGGTGGTTTGACCACAGGGACGCGATGGCAGCCGCTTCACCGTCGTCGGTCACTCGCTCCGGATGTACCAGCGCCATGGGATGGACACGAATGAGATTGTTGATAATGAACTCCATGCGGGCAAGCCCGACGCCCGCTGCCGGAAGCCGCCACCACCGCAACGCCGCTGCCGGGCTGCCGATGTTAACCATCAGCTGGGTCTGTGTTGCCGGGAGCGTGCCGGTGTCCACCTCCTCGGCATCGTAGTCCAAAGCGCCTTCGTATACACGCCCCTGTTCGCCTTCGGAACAGGACACCGTGACAGGCGAACCCGGCTTTAGAACCTGGGTTGCGTTTCCCGTCCCAACGATGGCCGGAACACCCAGTTCCCTGCTGATGATGGCCGCATGGCTGGTTGGTCCGCCATGATCGGTGACTATGGCGGCCGCCCGTTTCATGACAGGCACCCAGTCGGGGTCTGTCATGCGGGTCACCAGGATGGAACCGTCAACGAAGGAATCGATATCCGCCGTTTCGAGGACGCGGGACACTGTTCCTGCTGCAATCGCATCCCCCACGGCCGCGCCCACCGTTAGGACGCGGCCCTGGCCATGCAGGTGGTACATATTGAACGTTGTCCCTTGGCGTTGGGTTTGAACGGTTTCGGGGCGGGCCTGCACCATGAACAGTTCACCGGTGGTCCCGTCTTTGGCCCATTCCATGTCCATGGGGCGTCCATAGTGTTCCTCCACTGCTACGGCCCAGCGGGCGAGCGTCAGCACTTCGGCATCACTGAGGACCAAGGCTTTCTGCTCATGGCGGGTCGTTTTCACCATCAGGGTCCCGGAGTTGCCGTCCTGGCTGTAAATCAGCTTCTGCTCCTTGCTGCCCACTTCCCGCTGAATGATCGGAACCAGACCCCGGTCGACGAGAAACGGCTTAAAGACCTGGTATTTATCGGGGTTGACTGTGCCCTGCACTACTGTCTCTCCAAGCCCCCACGTGGCGCTTATCACCACACAGCGCGGGAAACCTGATTCCGTGTCGATGGAAAACATGACCCCGGACGCGCCCGCATCGGAACGAACCATTCGCTGTATGCCAACCGAAAGAGCCACATCGAGGTGCCCGAAGTTCTTGATCTCGCGGTAGCTGATGGCACGGTCTGTAAACAAAGACGCATAGCACTTCCTGCACGCCTCGAGGACCGCATCGATACCGCTGACGTTGAGGTAGGTTTCCTGCTGGCCGGCAAAGCTGGCATCCGGGAGGTCCTCTGCCGTGGCACTGCTCCGGACAGCCACCGCCACGTTGGCTTCTCCTGTCCGTCGGCACAGTTGGATATAGCTTTCCCTGATCGACGCAGCAGTCCCGGGTGGGATCTCCGCTGCCAGGATGGCCTGCCGTATGGCGTCGCCGGCCTCGCGAAGCGTGGAGTCCCCGGAACGGTAAGCGTCGAGGCACCCGCTGATCACTTTTTCCAAGCCGTTCAGGGCCAGGAACTGCCGGTATGCATCCACAGTAGTGGCAAACCCGTCGGGTACTTTGACCCCTCTGGTGCGGAGAGCTTGAGTCAATTCACCCAGCGACGCATTCTTGCCGCCTACCCTAAAGATGTCTCCTATCCCGGTTTTCTCAAACCAAAGAACGTGGGCGCTGGCCAACGAAGCTTCATGTGCCGAATCCATGTCTGGATTCTGGACCTGCGGCTAAAGGTACGGGAGGGTCTTTGGGCCCGGCGGGCGCTGTGACTTTTGGCCCTGTTTCGGCATTTGCGCAGTGATCATGCTGGAGGCAGAAGCAGGAGGCAAGACAATGGAACTTTCACCTTTCGAGAAACAGGAACTGCACAACATCGCGCGCGCTCTGGAAGAGGACGATCCACGGCTTGCCGCGCTCATGAGCATCAAAGACCTCAGGGGACAGCGCTGGAAGCGGACCGAAAGAGGAGTTTTGGTTGCCCTGGGCGGCCTCGGGATCTTGTTGGTCAGCCTCCCCTTGGGCAGCCTTCCGCTCGGGACACTGGGTTTCATGATGATGGGCGGCGGCGCCTACTGGGCCACGCTGTTCTTGGACAACAGCACTGTTCCACGGGCACGGAAGAAGGCGGGGAACCGCCATGCCACCCATGAGGAAATGCCATGAAAGCTGTGATCATGTACGACTCCGCCTACGGGAACACCAAGTCTGTGGCTGAAGCAATAGCAGCCGGATTGGAGAAGAGCCGGACGGTGCCGGTTTCGCAGTTCCACAGCAGCGACCTCTCGATCGGCGACCTGCTGGTGGTGGGCAGCCCGATCAACGGGTGGCGCCCCACCGAAACCCAGCCCATGCCCTTCTACGTCAAAGGCACAGAAGGCCCCCTGTTGGAAGGTGAAATCAAGCGGGCATCTTCCTGGAGCTACGAACTGTCGGCTTCAGTGAAAGCATTCGCGTCCAGGAAGGGTACGCCATGAGCAGCCGACTTGATCCCAGCAAAATCATCGTCGGCGTCGACGGGTCCGCCGCGTCAATGGAAGCCCTCCGCGAGGGCCAACGCTTGGCGCTCGCACTCAACGCCCCGCTTGAAGCCTGGGGTTGTTGGGAACTTCCCGCGGGCTACGAAGGCTACCTAGCCATGGGCATCGATGGATTTGCCCATACGGCAGAAGAAAACGTCAAAGAGGCACTAAAAGAAGTTTTTGGTCCGCAGGTACCCAAAAACGTCAGCACCAGGCTGGTCCAAGGGTCCGCCCGTTCGGCCCTGGTGGAGGGCAGCAAGCACGCCTCCCTTCTGGTAGTCGGACGGCGGGGCCACGGCGGGTTCGGAGGGCTGCTTTTGGGTTCGGTCAGCTCGGCGGTGGTAGCGCATGCCCACTGCCCCGTGGTTGTTGTTCACACACAACAAACATCGTCCCGGAACGAATCAAACCCTTGAGATGGAAGCACAACAAATCCTCCCCCCGCATTCAAAAGCGTCCGCGGAGTCGAAGAACGCTCCCGCCGCCGTCGAATGTTCCACCCTCAGCAAAGCGTTCGGCCACCACCTTGCGCTGAACGCGATCGACCTGCATGTCCCGCAGGGTTCTGTTTTCGGACTTGTCGGCCCCAACGGCGCCGGGAAAACAACGCTTCTGCGCATCCTGACAGGGCTGTCGCGGGCGACGGCCGGATCCGTACGCCTGCTGGGCCGGGACCTTCGCGCGGATGACCCGGACGTGCGCAGGGATATCGGGTACCTCCCGGACGTCCCTGCGTTCTACGACTGGATGACTTCCACTCAGGCGCTCGGATTGGCCGGCCGCTTGTCCGGCCTCGACGGGCCGGAACTCAGAGGGCGGATCCACGAAGTCCTGAAACTTGTCCGGCTTGCAGAAAGCAAACAGCGCATCGGGAACTACTCGCGCGGCATGCGTCAGCGGTTGGGCGTCGCGCAGGCCTTGATCAACGCACCGAAGCTGCTCTTGTTGGATGAACCCACCAGTGCGCTTGACCCTGCGGGCAGAAAGGAGTTGCTCGACTTCGTGGTGACTTTGCGGGGCCAAACCACCGTCTTTTTCTCCACGCACATACTCAGTGATGTGGAACGGGTTTGTGACCACGTTGCTGTCCTCGACAAAGGGACGGTCCTCTCCCAATCCACCATGGAGGAACTCCGCGCCAGGCACGGTCAGCAAACCATTGCGGTGGAAGTCACGGAGCGGGCGGAGCAGCTGGCGCATGAGATCGCCGATTCCCCTTGGGCGCTGTCAGTGAGACCCGGCCCACGCGGGGAAATCCTGGTCCGGGCTACTGACCCGGCTGCCGCGCAACACGGCATCCCTTCCCTCGTGGCAACGGCCGGCGTTGGCTTGGTCCGACTGGAGAGCGCCGAACTCAGCTTGGAGGACGTGTTCCTGGAGCTGACGGGAGAACCGGTGCAGTGAAGGCGTTTCCCGCTGTCGCCGCTAAAGAGGCACAGGAGATCGTCCACACGTGGCGGATATGGGTGCTTCCGGCGATCGTCCTCGTTTTTGCCGTGACCGGGCCACCCCTGGCGAAGATCACCCCCGAACTCCTCGCTTCCCTCACACCGTCTGGCCAACAATCCGTGGTGCTGCCGCCTGCCACGTTCGCCGACGCCTATGGCCAATGGGCCAAAAACCTGTCGCAACTGGTTCTGTTTGCCATCATCATCATCTACAGCGGCATCGTCTCCACAGAGGTCCGCGAGGGAACCGCGGCTTTCGTGCTCACCAAGCCTGTGCGGCGCAGTACCTTCATCACTGCCAAAGCCACTGTCCATGCACTCTTCATCGCGGCCGTATTCGCGGCAGGAACCATCATTACGTGGATCACCACTAGCGTCATCTTCCGCTCCGCACCACCTGCGCAACTGTGGGGGTCAGCCTCCATGCTCTGCCTGTTCGCGCTGCTGCTGCTGGCGTTCATGGAGCTCTTCTCGGTGGTCATTCCCGCGCCTGCCGGTGCCGCCGGGGCAGGCCTCGGAGTTTATGCCCTGCTGGCGGTGGGCGGGGCATGGGACCCCCTCTTCAAGTTTTCGCCTGCAGGTGTGCCCGGCATCGCGGCGAGCGTGGCTGCCGGCCAAAGCCATCCAACACCGGCCTGGCCGGTATTCACGACGCTGATTGCAGCCGGGCTGGCCATTGCGTTGGCCGTATTCGTTTTCCAGAGAAAAGAGCTAGAGCCGTGAAACGTCCCGGCGCCATTGTCATGCTCGTCGTCGGAATCGTGCTGTCCCTTGTCGGGTTTGCCCTGGCTTCAGCAGGAGCAGCGGCCGCCTTGCTCGGCACTGCCCAGCGCGACGGCGGCTACTTCACCTCCCGCACTGAGCGCTTCACCGTCCCGTCCTTCGCCCTTGTTTCTCCGCATCTGGACGCTGTCGGTGAGGGAACAGCTGAAAGGCTTCCCTTCGACGTCGGCACCCTGCGATTGAGGGCGACGGCAGTGGACCCGGCTCAAAGCATCTTCATCGGTATCGCACCACAGGAGGCCGTGAACCGCTACCTGTCCGGTGTGCATTACACCGAGTTGCAGGAAGTGAAGTTCAATCCGTTCCGCCCCGTTTACAGGGACTTTTCCGGCCTTTCGAACCCGGCTCTTCCGACCAGCCAGAACTTCTGGGTTGCGTCAGCGGAGGGCCAAGGTCCGCAGGAACTAACCTGGAACGTTGCAGCCGGCAGCTGGACAGTGGTTGTCATGAATAGCGACGCGGACCAAGGTGTTTCCGCAGACCTGCAGGCAGGTTTCAGGTCCGAGCTCATCAGGCCAGCGGCTACAGGCCTGCTGGTTGCCGGCGGACTCGCCCTGGTGATCGGCGTGCCGCTCCTTGTCCTCGGCGCCGTAGCACTGGGGCGCAGAGGCCCAGCAGGCCCGCCATCACCGGCGGGGCAAGCGGCCCACGGCCCCGCACCGGCCTACCCACCAAGCGGATCGCCACCGGCCAACAACTGGGATCAAGCCCATCCCGTCAGGCTCACCGGCCACCTTGACGCCGGCCTCTCCCGCGGATTGTGGCTCGTCAAATGGCTACTGGCCATTCCACACTTCTTCGTGCTGTTCTTCCTGTGGTTCGCTTTCGCCGTAACAACAGTCGTGGCCTGGTTCGCCATCCTCTTCACCGGCCGGTACCCGGTGTCACTCTTCCATTTCAACGTAGGCGTGCTGCGGTGGACCTGGCGTGTTGCTTTCTATGCCTATGCTGCAGGTGGAACTGACAAGTATCCGCCTTTCACGCTCGAGCAAGCCGATTATCCTGCCACTTTGGAGATCCACTACCCGCAGCGGCTTTCACGCGCTCTGGTGCTGGTCAAATCGTGGCTACTGCTGGTTCCCCACTGGCTCGTCATCGGAGCTTTCACAGGTACGGCAACGTGGGCTTGGCGCACCCAGGACGGCCCGGCCGGCGTGGTCACCGATCGTGGCGGTGGTTTGTCCCTGCTGGCCCTTCTGGTGCTGGTTGCCTTGGTCATCCTGCTCTTTTCCGGACACTACCCGGGCCCCCTTTTCGCCTTCATCATGGGGATCAACCGTTGGGTCTACCGCGTCTTCGCCTACGGAGCACTCATGAGGGACGAGTATCCACCCTTCCGCCTGGATCAAGGAGCCGAGGAACCCGTTCAAACGGACGCTCCCGGCATCGACCTTCCAGGCATTCCGACCGAGTGGCCCGGAAGGTCGGACAGTGGCGGGGACCGGAGCTGAGTCACCCGGCCGCGAGCCGGGACGCAGGGCACGACGGCGGGTAATCGCCGTCGCGCTCGCAGCGACCGTCGTTCTCCTGACGGCCGCCGTGACGCTCGCGATCCTGGTTGCGGGGCCTGGCGGTCGACCGTCGGCGACCACCCCGGCGGGAGCTCCGACCCCGACAACAAGCGCTGCCGGCATCGTGTCGCCCTCGCCCACCGCCGTCGCCGGACCGGGCACCGTGACGGCCGGCGGCCCAGTAACGCTCACTCCGAGCGTACCCGGGCCCATCACGGACAGCCCCGCCCCGCCCGCTACTCCCACCGCGCCCTCTGCCCCGCCCGTTCCGCCGGGACTGCTCGGGCAGGACCTGACAACCATTCCGGGCGCAGGCAACAACATCGCCCTCACCTTCGATGCCGGGGCAAACGCCGCAGGACTGGACAGCATCCTGTCAACGCTGGCCAACAAGCAGGTGCCAGGCACGTTCTTTCTCACGGGAGCATGGGCCGCTTCCAACCCTGACGGAGTGGCGAGGATCGTAGCGTCCGGGCACCGGGTGGGAAACCACTCCATGACCCATCCGGAATTCACCAAGCTCCCGGATACGGCCATTGCCAAGGAAATACGGGATACCGAAGCGGCCATAACCGCTGCCGGCGGTGAGGCCCGGCCTTTGTTCCGTTTCCCGTTCGGGGACCGGGATGCGCGCACCATCAACGCGGTAAATACCCTGGGTTGCGTCCCGGTCCGCTGGACCGTGGACACCCTGGGGTGGAAAGGAACCATCGGCGGAATGTCACGAAGCGGCGTGTTGGACCGGGTTCTGGGCACCTTGCAACCCGGTGGAATCATCCTCATGCATCTCGGCTCGAACCCCGATGACGGCAGCACTCTTGATGCCGAGGCACTGCCGGCGGTCATTGACAGCACCCGGGCGGCCGGGTACGGTTTCGTGACCTTTAGCAGTCGTCATGGGCTGGACCCTGCCGATCCTCCCCACCCAAATCCTGTGGATCAACATGACTACGGCCGTAGCCCTGGGCCTCATGCTGGCATTCGAACCCAAAGAACCCGGTCTAATGTCCAGGCCGCCCCGGAACCCCGGCCAACCGCTTTTCACGTGGCAGCTGACCGTCCGGATCATGCTCGTCTCCGCTCTCCTGTTGGGCGGAACCTGGTGGATCTTCCAAACTGAACTGGGACGGGGCGCCAGTCTTCCCGAAGCCAGGACTGCGGCGCTGAACCTCTTCGTTGTGTTCGAGATCTTCTACGTCTTCAGCTGCCGCTCGATGGTCCGGCCTGTCTGGAGCATCAAGCCCTTCAGCAACTACTGGCTTGTGGCAGGAGTGTTCCTGCAGGTCCTGGGCCAAGCCGCAGTCACGTACTTTCCCGGCATGAACACGCTGTTCCACACCGCTCCACTGCCACTCCAATCCTGGCTTATGGTTCTCCTGGTTGCCGGCCTGGCTTGGCTCGTCGTGGCGCTGGATAAACACTCCGCACCTCCCTCGCCTAGGAGAATGTCATGCTCTTCATCCTGCTCCTGATCATTCTTGGCCTTGTGGCCCTGACATCCATTGCCGGTGGACTCGTCATGGTACTCGGCTCCTGGCTGGGACCCGAAAAGCTGGGACTACCTGCCGAAGCCCAAGTTCCGGTTGAATATCTGAACGGCTCCCCCTTCAGCTCGTTCATGGTCCCGGGGCTCCTTTTGGCCCTCATCGTTGGCGGCCTGCACACGGCCGCATTTGTGTTTCTGCTCCGTCACCACCGCTTGGCTGGGCTGTTTACGGCAGCAGGGGGCTACTCGATCCTTGTCTGGATTTTTGTGCAGATGACACTGATTCCTTTCAGCGTGCTGCAAGTGATCTATTTTGGCGCCGGGCTTGCAGAGATCGGGCTGCTGCTCTTATTGCTGGGCGTCGGAGATTCCGTCCGCAGGACCTCCCGGGCAAGACAACAGCATCCAGCGGCCGTCAACGGGACTTTGGGCCCTGTCGAACGCACATGGCGGCCCCTAGGATCGCGGCATGAACGAGAAGAACCTGGAACCTGATCCCGAAGTGCTGGAACCTGAGGATTGTTGGCGACTCCTTGGCCAGGCAAACATCGGCCGTTTGTCCGTGATCTCCAACGGTCACCCGGACATCTTCCCCATAAATTTTGCCGTGGCAGACCGGACGCTGGTGTTCCGTACCGGAATGGGGACCAAACAACACGCCATCGAAAGCGATGCCACCGTTGCCATTGAGGCAGATTCTGTCAGCGCCGAATTTGGTTTGGCATGGAGCGTTGTGGTCAAAGGCCCCGCAACCGAGGCCGGACCGGAGGATCAGGCAGTCAACAAAATCACCCGTGCACTGTTCCCCTGGCAAGGTGTCGGCCAGGACCTTCTTTACCGGATAGTTCCGGACTCCATCACGGGACGACGCTTCGACCTCAGCGCAGCCGACTCGTCCGATACTCCGCTTAACGACGCCACCAGGGCGGGCCTGGAATAGGTCTCCGTGGCCAGCCACCTCGTCAAGAGATTTGCTGGGCTGACCGCCGTCGACGACGTGTCCTTCATAATCCACCCCAGCGAGACCTGCCCCCTCTTAGGACCGAACAGTGCCGGTAAAACAGCCATCACTTCCATGGTTGCCGGGGCGGTGACCTGATCAGCTAATGAATGTCTTAGTGCAGACTGGCCAGGAGTTGGCTGCAGGCTTCTTCGCAGCGTCGGCAGGTTTCGGCGCAGATGCGGCAGTGATCGTGCATACTGGCGTGGCGGGAGCACTCGTCGGCACAGCTCGCGCATGCGGCTGCGCAGGCCGTCATGGTGGTCTCGCTTCGGTCATTGATTGTTTATCAGCATCGCCGGAACTGTCCACGGCAGATTCAGCGGATGCGAAGGTGCGGGACTGGCTCTTGCTGGCTTTCAATGCCGCGTAGGGTCCTTTGGCCCTGCCCCGGATAAACCTGTGACGCGATTCTGGCCTTATGGTCACCATTGAACCTCAGCCCCGGCTGATCACGTCCCCTGAACAGCGCACTGCAGTAATCCGCGAGCGTGTGGCAATGACTGGACTCACCGACTTCTTTGCTCGTGCGTTCGGGGCCGTGATCGCAGCTGCCCAAGCTCAGCATGCCTACCCCACAGGGCCTCCGTTCGCGCTCTACCACGGCATGCCCACTGACACGGTCGATGTCGAGGCCGGGTTTCCCATAACCCCGAATTTCAGTGACGAGGGAGACGTGGTGGCCCATATCTTGCCGGAGTCGGAAGCCTTCGAAGCCATGCACAGGGGCCCATACGACTCGCTTCAGCAGACTTATGCGCTCATCCTGGAGCGAATGAGCGCAGAGGGCAAGACTCCCTCTGACACAATGTGGGAGTTTTACCTGAGCGACCCCGAGAAACAACCGAACCCTGCAACCTGGCAGACCCGGGTGGTCTGGCCCATTGTCGGTGACGGTATGGGCTTGCGGGAGCAGCCGAAGTGAAGCCTCCACGAATGCAAACCAAAACAAAGGGCAGATGAGAAAGCCCCATTCCCCTCCACGGAAAGGAACCCGTCATGAACACCGCGCGCGCCATCGCCGTGGGTTACAAGGACTCGCCACAAAGCGAAGCAGCACTCCTGTGGGCCGCGAGACGTGCCTCAGAGCAGAAAGTGCCCTTAATGATCCTGCATGTGGTCGATGACCGCTGGTCACTGAATCCTGGTGCCTGGAATGGTCAACTCAGGCAGACCGGGAAGGACTTGCTGGAGGCTGCCGCTGCCAAGGTCGGCGGGCAGGACCACCTGCACATTACCTCCGAGTTGCTGAGTGGAAGCGTGGCTGGCGCACTTGGCGACTACGGCCCAAAGTGCTCCCTTCTCGTGGTCGGCTCCGGCAGCCCACACCTTGGGGGCGCTTTGACCGACAGAGCACTACAGATAGCCGGCGCGAGCGTGGTCCCGGTAGCGGTAGTTGGGACGAACGACGTCGATGGAAAAAGCGGTGTAGTCGTGGGCGCCGATGGATCGGACCTTTCACAACGCGCGGTCGACTTCGCCGCCGCCGAGGCAGACAGGGAAGGGCAGGAACTGACCGTAGTCCACGCATACACGGCTCCAGACCCGGTGACTGACGCAGGCCTTGCACCGGCTGATCTCGGAAAGTTGATGGACGAACAGGAACACATCATCCTTGCCGAAACTGTCGCCGGTCTGAACAGCAGCTACCCGGACTTGGTCATCAACAAGATACTCGAACCCAGCAAGGAGCCGGTCAGGGCACTGATAGACGCAGCCGCGGGCGCAAGGCTCTTGGTCTTGGGTAGCCGCGGACGGGGCGGCTTTGCCCGCCTGGTCCTGGGTTCCACTGCCCATGGTGTCCTCACGCACCTGGTGTGCCCAACCGTCGTCGTTCCTCCACAGGAGAACGGGGACTAAGCCATGGTCACAGACAGCTTCGATTCAGCCCAGGAAGGGAACCATGACAGACGTACTGAGATATGAAGTTGGCTCCGGAACAGTGCTGGTGGAAGTTGCAGACGGCAGTTTCGGAGTGGACCATCCTGGTCGCAATGAACAGGGCATCCTGGACGTCGGACGGCGCCTCGAAGATGCCCTCGCCAGTGTTCGTCCCGCAGCCGTTGCTGCCATGGAGTCCATGCAGGAACTCGCTCCGGAGAACCTCGAGATTGAATTCGGCATCAAGCTCGCAGGTGACGCGGGCGCCCTGGTCTCCAGATCAGCTGCGGAGGGCCACTTCGTCGTACGGATGTCCTGGCAGCCAAGCGGACACTACCTTGAGGAAACAACACACGAGACGGCGCTGGACATTCACTGATCCGAGCAGTGCCCGCCATCTGGGCCCGGAACATCGCTCGTCTGGTCCGCTCACTTACCGGTGCTACCCTCGTGCGCTTCGGGTGCATGGACCACCAGTACGGGGCAATGGGCGTGAGCTACACATGCCGAACTGACAGATCCAAGAAGTAGACCGCCGAAGCCCCCGTGGCCTCGACGGCCCACCACCAGCAGGTCGGCGCTGCGGCTCGCTTCGATCAAGCCCTCCCGCGGATGGCCCCGCTCCAACCGTGAAACCACGTTGGAGGGCCGGCCCGGCCCGAAAGCTTGCCCGACGGTTTGCTTGAGGACGTCACCGGCGGCTTCCTCGAAGCGGTCAATGCCCATGGCCACGTAGCCGTCGTACACCCGCGGAAACTCCCAGAACGCCGTCGCCACCACATCTGCCCCGAGCGGAAGCGCAAGCCGCTGCGCCTCACGCAGTGCTGCAACTGAGGCCTCCGAACCGTCAACGCCGACCACGATCCTGCCCAACGGTGCTGCATCGTTCATGAGTTGTCTCCTGCCGTGTGCGTGCTTGTCAGGAAATGCTCCCTCTGTGTGGCAGCCCGCAACAGGGCCATTAGTCACGACGGCGCACGGAAGGGTTGTGCGTTTTTTTTGGAAACAACACACCAGCGCCAGCCCGCGGAGCACAGTCGCCGACCACATAGCACGACGACCGTCAGGGGACTGGCGCTGAGGACTGTTATGTGGTTCAGAGCACCCAAGTCATGTCCTTGTGGACGACGTGCACAAATGAAGCTGCGTGAGCAAGAAATCGGGAACGGCCATTCCCAACTAGAGGCATACACCGGTGCGCATAATGTGCACCCTCTTTGGCTGGACAAACGGGTACACAACCGCGACCCCAACGACACACAACGAGAGCGGATACGCGAAAGGTTCGGCAGGATTCCCGAACAAGTCAAGCTTTTGTTCACGCGTTAAAGCAAAAATCCCCTCCGAAGAGGGGATATGCCGTGCCCGAGGTGGGACTCGAACGGGATTCCAGGCCTTGGTAGCACGGGGAAGTGGTGGAAACATGCGGAATCCGAGGCAATTCGGCGGCTGTACGAGGCAGTCCGGGGTCGAAAGTGTGGACATTGTCCACACTTCCTTTTTGCTCGATCGAACACCGAAAAAGGGGCACTTGACGCGTCCCTCGCACTCATAGCCTGCGCCAGGAAATCGGCGCTGCCGCCTCCGCAGTTTTCCTGCTGGACGGTACCTCTTGGTCCGCGTGAAGTCTCCGGTAGGATGAGGCCCCGACGCCCAAGGCATGACTCGCTCCGGTCGATAGAACAACCCAGAACGCGACGGCAGCCAACCCGCCAGAACGATGAATAGCTCGACACAGTAGCTACACCTCCTTCATCTATTTCATGGCGGAGACGACACAGAGCATCATGACAAGGCCTCCCGTCCGGGGCCGACGACAGAACGTCCATTATCGGCGTTCAAAGTACAGGAGTGTGGAAGTGAGGACGAAAACTGCGGGACGACGTGGCCTGTCAGTTGAGACCTTGTTTGGAAGCGTAGGACTGCCTGCAGAGGTCTGCATGTAGTCGAAGGGGCATTCAGGTTGACCCGCACTCCCCACGTTACGTCGAAGGCAGCACTTCCGGCGTCAAGGCCGCACCGGAAGCGGTATCAAGGCGTGTCAGGTTTGGTGAGCGCGGCTGCTTCTCGTGGCGTTCTCAAGCCACTGAAGGTGAGACGGAATATTTCACGGGCCAGCTTCTGCGGTGTCGGTCCGTCGGCTGGATCGTACCATTCAACAGTTGAGTACACCATTCCGATCAAGAGGCGTGCCACCAATCGGGGGTCTGGGCCGTGCCGAATGAAGCCTTCATCCTTCACTTGGCACATCAGGGCTGATAGCTCCTTTTCCCATACACAGCGACGTTGTATCGCCTTGCGTTCGACGTCCGTATTGCCCCTGAGGCGCAATAGCAGTGAGGCCGATGGCAGATCCCCGGTGAAAATCGTAACCACCTGTTGAACTACGAGTATGATCCGGTCTTCAGCCGAAACGGTTCTCGCATTGGTGGGGTATGTGATGTCCTCAAGCGCTTTGAGGATCGGCTCCAGAGCACGTCTTAACAACTCGACTTTTGAAGGAACATGGTAATAGAGCGCGGGTCTTGATATGGCAAGAACTTCAGCCACGTCGTCCATGGATGTGGCGTCATAGCCGTGCTGACTAAAAACTTCAATGGCTGCCCGCAATACCGACCGGGGGTCGTTAGCGGGTGTGATTCTTTTCAGTTCTCGCACAACGTTGGCCTCATGTCCGACTCCGTGTCATCCCAGCCCTGCTCTGTAGGGTTCTTGCATAAGTGACGGCCGCACGCCTCCTGTCATGAATGCGGCGAGCAATCAAACGTTTGCGTGTAAACGACCGAGCCGTCGCGGGAACGAATGATTTACGAAAGGGTCAACCCAGGAGTCCTTTCCTGCATGAGGATCGGTGTCAGCTGTCAAAGTCCAGCTCGATAGCTCCACCCAGCGGATAGGACTGACATGCAAGAACGTAGCCGTCCTCAACTTCGTCTGGATCCAAGGCGTAGTTCTCTCGCATTTCGACGCTTCCCTTCTGAACGAGTACGCGGCATGTCCCGCACACCCCACTTCGGCAGGAGAAAGGAGCGTCATCCCGAGCCGCTTCGAGACCTTGCAGGAGCGTGATATCAGTCCCTTGAACGTAGGTACTGCTTTGACCGCTCAACACTGCAATAACGGTGGTCTCGTCGGGGCTTTGTGCATCCTTGGGCGGGGAAGCGTCAACGGCGGCACCGTCGGCGCTGAAGAGCTCGACGCGCACATGTGAAGCGGGGACGCCGTCACCGACTATCTGTTCCCTTGCGCCCAGAGCCATCTCGAAGGGGCCGCAGATCCAAACGTGATCGAATTCGGTCACGTGCGGTAGTCCACTCAAGACCCTTCGGAGGCCGGAGGCATCGAGCCGCAAGAGCGCCTCACTCTGGGTCATGCCCTGACGTGAGAACGTCCGCAGTTGCGAGAAGCGGTCCGGGTATCGTGCCGACAGACTCTCTAGTTGTCCGGCAAACATGATTGAGTCTGGACTCCGGTTGCCATAGATGAGGGTGACTTCTCCGTCGTTGGATTCCAGCACTGAGGATGTGATCGCCAGCATAGGCGTGATGCCGGAGCCTGCGGCGATGCACAGGTGCCGCCCTCGGTCCTCGGGGCGGATATGGAAACGTCCTTGTGGTGGGAACACATCAATGGCGTCTCCCGGACGCACTTCACGCACCAGCCAAGGCGAGAAGTGCCCTCCAGTTACTTCCCGGACTCCTATGCGGAAGCCTTGGCCGGTGGCCTCCGCGATGGAGTAGCTTCGGCGGTGCTCTTCGCCTTGGATGATTCTACGAAGGGCAACGGACTGACCCGGAGCGAACTCATAGGTCTTACGCAGCGACTCAGGCACGAAGAATTCAACAGAGACTGAGTCACTGGTAAGCCGCTGCACATCAGAAACCACGAGGGAGTGGAAGAGGACTGAGGTGGGGGCCAGCAAGTGGCCGTTGTTCATATCTGTCGTCACTGTGGGTTCACCTCCATTGACCATCGGGTAGAGATTGCTTGGCCTAGAGTCCCGCGGCTTGGAGCCATCCCTCGTACGCCCTATGGAAATCCACGACTGACGTTTCCTCGTAAGAGAGCGGTCCGGCAACGAACGCGCGGGACTGTACGCCTTTTTGGGTTCGCTCGCAGAGAGCCCAGTCCTGCTTGTTTGTCTCGTCCCACACGCGAATTAGATTGGCCAGGTCGTAGTCGACGGATTCTTCGGCATCTTTGTGGACGAGCCATGACGCAGTGACGCGCGTCTTGTCGAGGCTGATCGGCTCGTCCCGGAGGACCATCGCGTAGTCAGGGCAGGCGACCAGCGCAAACGTCGGTTTAATGTGGACCGAGGCCGTGTAGGGCTCAAGACCTTCGGCGAATTGGCCCAGCATCCTTGCTGATGCTGGCTGCCCGCCGACCGTAAGGGAGGTGGCGCCGGCCTTGAGCGGGAAACGTGCGGTCTTGACCACGGGATCATATCCGGGGGGAATCTCGCACACTACGGGTCCATCGCTGGTGATCTCGCGGATATCGACCGCGCTCAGGAACTCGGGATGGTTCGCTCCACAGTGGTAGCACTCTTGGGCGTTTTCCCAGACGAGCTTCCAGTTCGCTGAGATTTCGTAAGTGATGGTGTGGGCAACCCGCGCGGAGGCGAGGTCGAAGGGGGCCAGCCCTTCCTCTCCGATACTGAGCATGTCTTCCAGGTCGCGGGTGGGGCTTTCGGCAAGGTTCACGAAGATGAAGCCTTGCCATGTCTTTACGTGAACGGATGTTAGTCCGTACTGGCTCCGGTCAAAGGTTTCGGGCATCTTCGGGGCACCCTTCAATGAGCCGTCAAGGTCATAGCCCCATTGGTGGTAAGGGCAGACGAATCGCCTGGTAACTCCGCAGCCCTCGTCGACAAGCCGCGCTCCGCGGTGTCGGCATACATTGAAGTTCGCTGCCAGCGACCCTTCACGCGTACGGGCTACGATCACACTTTCCTTCCCGGACTCCACCGTCAAGTAGGAGCCGGGCTCGGCCAATTGTGAGACGTGTCCGGCGTAGATCCAAGAGGTTCCGAAGATGGCTTCCATCTCCTGATTGAAGACTTCCTCGGACAGGTAAAGGTCCCGGGGGATTCCGAGGCCTTCGGCAACTTGGTGACGCATGAGCTCGCTTGCGTTCGTCACGGGTTCTTCAACTCCTTATTGAGGCCCCAGCCAGTGTTGTGCTGGAAAGTATGGGATGCCCGGCGGTCCGATTACGGATGATCAGCCGATCTAGGGCGATACAGAAATTTTTACACCAAATGTTGCAAGAAACAAGTATTTGTTGAAATTAGCTGTTGGCTGGTGCGGGTCCCCCCGTGGTCACGAAGGCTCGGACGCTTTGCGTCAGAGCCTTGCGGGCCTCGTCACCCACGTATGGCATGTGGCCTGCCACAAACGGGGTGACGGTCACACGGCTGGCATCCGGCTCTACCTGAGCTGCGACATATTCCGCAGAGCCGAGAGGCGTGACCAGGTCAAAGTAGCCGTTGGCAAAGAGCACGCGGAGTTCCGGGTCCCGGTCCAGTGCGGTTGACAGCCGAGAGACATGGTCTGGTGGCGCGACGATGCCGGGCCCGCTCCCCCAGTCCCAGGGTGTGCCGACGGAAGCAAAATCAATGAGTTTGTAGTCGGCGGCCTTGGCGACGTTAAGGTCCCGGAGCCGCGTCCGAGTGGCGTGCGCGAAGGCAGCTGAGAACTGCCCCATTCCCGCGTCGTCAGCAACGACATCGGCTCCGATGGCTTGGCGGCTGGCTGTGTATCGGGCATCGAAGGGCCCGATGCGTCCGGAGGGCAGCAGTTCTTTGGAGAACTCCTCGGCAGTGATCCTGAGATTGTTGCGCAGCAGGAGTCCAGTTGGCAGCCCTATGGCCTCGGAGAGTCGATCTGTGATGGAGCGCCTATGTGCTCCCCCAAGCCTTAGCCCTTCGTGCATGGCCACGACGAGTTCCCGGTTTGCAAACGTGCGGGCTTGGGCAACGTGCGCTTCCAGGGATGCGCCCGCGCCGGCTATTCCGTGATACCAGGCACTCGCGGCGTAGGCAGTGGTGCGTTGAACAAATCCGAGGTCTCCATGCATCGTCCGCGCCAGATCCAGGACCGACCCTACGAGGATGGCACCGTTAAAACTCATGCCGGGAAGCCACCCACCTTCAGTTGGTCCTCCGAGGGAGCGTCCAAGCACTTCGACCGCTCGAACACTGCCGTAGCTTTCGCCCAGCAGGTACCGCGGTGAATTCTCCCTATCGTTTCGATCGCACCAGTCCATAATGACGGCCAGCGTTGCTGAGGCGTCCTGGATGGATCCGTAAAAATCCTTGGGGTCCGTCTCGGGATTCAGCCTCGCCAAACCCGTTCCGGGGGGATCTATCAGAACCACATCGGCGGTATCGAGAATTGTGTCTGCAGCAACATTGATCCTGAACGGCGGGTGCGTGCCCGGGCGCACACCGTCGGCGAACTCCAGGCCGTACGGCCCAAGGAATCCGATATCAAGAAACCCTGCCGCCGCGCCCGGACCGCCATTGAAAGCGAAGATGATCGGACGACCATCTCGCTTGTCGGCCACCTCCAGGCAATGGCTTGTGGTCACGAACGTGGCCGTGGAACCGCTGGGGGTCATCACCGTCGCCGAGGAAACTATTGTTTCAACGGGTGACGTCATTCCGGCAACGCCTTCAACGCGCCCCCCACCGAGCCGGGTGGTCGCCTGGACTGTGTACATAGTTTTTCCTCTTATTGCTGTTCGGGCCTGCGGCACGACGACGACGGGTGGTGAACTAATTGCCGTTGACGGTGATTTCCAGTTCCACGAGGAATGGGCCGACGAGGCCGGCCTGAACAGTCGTGCGAGCCGGAGGACTCACCGTGAACATCTCATCAAACAGGGCACTGTACTCCTTGTAGTGGGTGATATCGGCCAAAAACGCGCGCACAAAGGCCACATCTTCCCACCGTCGCCCCGCCTCGTCGACTACACGCTTAGCGTTTGCGAAGGCTTGCCGTGCCTGGGTGGAAAAATCATCGCCGGAGCATTCCCACTCATCGGTAACACCGACTATTCCAGACAGCAGAACAGGCTCTTTGAGTGTGACGAAGTCCGCGCAATTGGGTTTCGAAAACGCCATGGGTCAACCTTCCTTAGGTGGTGTCAACGGGAGATAGTCCCTCATCAACTGAATCAACAAAGTGTTGCAGGCTTAAGTCCATTCATCAACCATGTCAATCATTTGTTGACTGTCTGGCGGAGAAGGCGCGATGCTAGAACCGACCGACGGTCATCCGGCACCGTCCTTCGAGGAATGGTTAAAAAGATGGTTTCTAAGAAGCTCGTGGACCCGCCGCGTCATGCCGCCCGCCGCATTCCGTTCACGGCGGAGCAGGTAAAGCACGCCGACGCGGTTGTCTCCATAGTTGCTCCGGTGGTTCCGGTCCTGGGCCTTGCCCTTGGTGAGAGCACGGAAGTGGTACTGCACAACCTCTGTGAAGTGCCCACCAGTATCGTCGCCATAGCCAACCCCGTGAGCGGCCGCGCGGTTGGTGGTCCGATCACCGATGTCGGTCTCCGGTTTGTCGAAGCGAACGAGCTGGATGACATGATCGGTTACCGAACCCAGACGACCAGCGGAATGAGCATGCGCTGCTCGAATATTTTCTTCAGATCACCGGACGGACGTGCAGTGGCATGCCTGTCCCTGAACAGCGACGTCACAGACCTTGAACGGGCACAGGTTGCACTGTCGGCCCTGACGGCAATGCCCCTCCATCCTTCACCCCAGGTGGTTGACACCTTCCCGGTCTCGGTCGATGGCCTGGCGCAGGGCATACTGAGAGACTCGACGAGCACGGTCGGCGTTCCGGTTGAGCTCATGAAAAAGTCGCACAAAATGCAAGTAGTCCAGGAACTGGATGATCGTGGATTTTTTAACATCCGTGAAGCGGTGGAACTCGCCGCCGAACATCTGGATGTCAGCCGATTCACGATATACAACTATTTGAACGAGCTTGGCTTGCGCGTCAAGAACAACGGGACGGAATAGCGCTGAAGCGTGCGCTGAAGCGCTGCAGACGGAAGATGTCGCGAAGCCAGCTACCGCCCCAGACCAGCGAGCACACCCTTGGCGAACACCATCTGTGGAGCTGCCACCATGACGTCAATGTCTTCGAGTGGGTTCCTTTCAACAACGATGAGATCGGCGAGCTTCCCAACAGCGATCGACCCAACGTCATCCTGGATCCCCAGGATCTGTGCACTATCTATAGTGGCTTGCCTCAGCAACTCTTCGGGCGTGAATCCGAACGCTTTACGGAGCGTGAATTCGACGTTGCCGAACTTCCGCAACCCGGACAAGCCGAAATCGGTTCCCCAGGCCACAGGCACTCCGGCCTCGTAAGCGTTCTTCACACCTTCGCGGCATGCGTCGAAGAATGATTTGATCTGCTCATCGTCGATGCCGTGTGCGCCCTCGTTCGCGGCAGCCCGGGCCAAGGCCGAGTGCGCCACCGACATGGTCGGGACAATAGCGGTCCCATAGTCCAAAAGTACTTTGATGGCCTCGTCGTCAAGGAAGGACGCATGTTCGATGGTTCGCACACCGGCCCGGGCAGCGGCGATGATGCCTTCTTTTCCGTGGCAGTGAGCAGCGACATAGCTGTTCTGCAACCTGGCTGACTCCACCAAGGCAACGAGCTCAGCCTCAGTGGTGATCATCATCCCGGGTTCTCCTCCAGGGTTGGCAATGGAACCGGTGGCCATGTACTTAATGAAGTCCGCCCCGTGTGCGATCTCCTCCCGACAGGCCCTCACGACCGCGTCGACACCGTCGGCCTCTACATAGACCGACTGGGTGATGCTGTTACCTCTGGTTGTTGGACTGATGATCCGGCCGGAGCTGAAGATTGTCGGACCCATCACGACTCCACGCTTTACCGCGTCCCTGACTGCCGAGTTGGCAAAGCCGGATGCTCCGCAATCCCGAACCGTAGTGTACCCGTACATGAGGCGTGCCTGAGCATGTTCGATGACGTCAATGATCACGTCTGCATGCGAACGCCGCTCCAGAGTGTCAAAATTTCCGTTCGGCAGGTAAAGATGTACATGCAGATCGATGAGTCCTGGCAGCAGCCAGCGACCATCAAGGTCGAGATCATCCGCAGCGGCCGGACGATCCCCGGTGGGCGTAATACCGATAATTCTTCCTTCTTCGATCACGACATCTGCCGTGCTTTCACTGAAATCGTCAACCAGGGCAGGCACGAGCCGACAGTTCCTGAGAATCATAGGGAGCTCCTTCTAGCGTTGGCCGGACTTGCCGGCAGAAATAGTGTGGGTTGGTAATCCATTGACGGTTGACTCTCCCGACACCCCGCAACCCAAGCCCTGGGGAGCGAAGAGGCGGTAGCGGTCAACTCGTGGCATGGAGACTTGGGCATCGGGGGCGAGCCAGTGATTCCAAGCAGACGTATGCATTCGCATTTCCACCGGTGTCGACATCGACAGATGCGCCATCACCGCGGTATCGATGGCCGCACCGCCGGTGTCCTCGATTGACACCAGCAAACCCAGGTCATTTGCCAAATCTCTTAGGTGAGCCGCGCGAGACGGCCCACCTACCCTGGATATCTTTATCGTGATGCCGTCCGCAGCCGAGCTATTAGCCGCCTCGAGGACATCCCGGACGCCCATAATCGATTCGTCCAGCACGATTGGCTGAGTCGCGGCCATCCGCAAGGCTGCGCACTCGCGCACGGTCGCGCAAGGCTGCTCGAGGACGTACTCCAGACCCCGCGTGAGTTGGAGAAATCGAAGTGCTTCGAACTGCGTCCACCTGCCGTTGGCATCACAGTAGATAGTGATTCCAGGCGGACAGGCAGCAAGCACGGCGCGCAAGCGGTCGGCGGCAACGTGGGCGTCGACGTCGCCGACCTTAATCTGTAGACGTTGAGCGCCCGCGTCCGTCATCGCTGCCGCTGCGGCGGCCATTTGATCAATAGCGCTGCCGATGACAACGCCGTAGACGTCGATGTGATCGCCGTAAGATCCGCCGAACCACGTTGACATCGAGCATCCGGCCACTCGAGCGGCCAGATCGCAACTTGCCATGTCCAGAGCGGATTTCACATATGGATGTCCGCGGAACCTGAGGTCGACTTCCCGGATGTTTTGCCGCACGGCGTGGGCGTCGCGACCGATTAAGTGCTGAGCGGCCTGGGCTACGCCGGCGTGAGCACCCTCAGCGAAAGCTTCAGAGTAGAACGAGCCCAAGGGGGCAAACTCTCCCCATCCCTTGGTGCCGTCCTCGGCAATGAGTTCCACAATGGTTGCGTCAAACCCGGCGAGCTCGGGATGCAGATTCGACGCCGGCAGTGGTTCTGCAAAAGGGTATACGGAGCGGTAGACGTTGATGGTATCGATTCTCATGGAGCGCACACCTCCACCGCGTCGTTCCACGGCGAAGGAGGCGGATATGGCTCCACGAGTAGTTGAGGTTCTGAACAGATCGTCACAGGACCAGCGTGGCGCCAATCACAAAATTTTGCAACTTTCTGTTGACTTGATCTACATAGCGAAGTAAATATTGATCCAACAACAACTATCAGTTGACGGAGCCCCATGAAGGTCACAGAGCACAATCGCATTACCGTTTCTGCCAGGCGTTGGCCTTTGCTGAGTTCACCCTGGCCGGGTTTCATCGCCCGCCGTGTCGGATCGTTCTTCGTCGCAACGTGGATCATCCTCACCCTCGTATTTTTCCTGGCCCGCCTCCTGGGCGGAGATGCAGTTGTAGCTTCGGCCGGTCTTAACGCCAGTCCTGAATTCATCCAAGCCCGACGGGCTGAACTTGGACTTGATGCACCCCTGCTTGAGCAGTACGGACGGTATCTTGGCGGGTTGTTGACTATGAATCTGGGCGAGTCGATCTCACTTCGAACGGATGTTGTGGATCTCATAGCAGCTCGACTGCCCTTCACCATTCAGTTGGCTCTCATCTCCTTCGTTATCTCAGTGATCATCGCGATTCCCGTGGGAATGCTGATCGCGCTGCGCACTGAAGGAAGCCGTAGCCGCGGAACCGACGCAGCGTTCAATGGCGTCACCGGCTTGATCGCCGCCACCCCCGATTTCGTTATCGGAGTGACACTGATCGTTATCTTCGCCGTAACCCTAAGGGCTCTGCCGGCCGCCGGGGGCAATGGACCGCTCGCCTACATCCTGCCCGTGACCACGATATGCGTCGGTCTGATCGCCTTCATATCCCGTGTGGTGAAGACAGAAGCAAACAGGGTACTCAAGGAAGAGTACGTTCGAACCGCCAGGTCCATGCAGCTTCCGACGTTCATGGTGCTGTCCCGATACGTTCTCCCCAATGTCCTCACGGCCACCATTACGTACGCAGGCTTGATCATTGCCGGCCTGCTCGGGGGAAGCATCGTAACCGAAACGGTCTTCGGCTGGCCAGGCATCGGCAACCTCCTCATCAAGTCGATGTTGTCCTTCGACTACCCCCTTCTCGTAGGCATCGTCCTTGTGGTGTCAATGATGGCGCTCTTGGTCACTTTCGCCGTCGACGTTCTGCTTGCCATCGTCGATCCCAAATCTCTGATCGTAAAGAGCTGACACTATGTCTACTAGTAAGAAGCGGACCCGTAGCTGGGTTGTCGCCGCGCTGCAAACCCCTGGCGGAATGATCGGTGGCGCAATCGTCGCGTTCTACGCCGTCATGGCCGTCGTCGCACCCCCGCTTTGGGGGGAGCAGGCCAGCACCATCAACGCCAGCCAAGCACGTCTGGCGCCCACGTTGAGCCATCTTCTGGGAACGGATGAACTGGGCCGGGATGTTCTTCTGAGGGTCCTGGTAGGAACCCGCCTCACCCTGTCCCTTTCCCTGGGCGCCCTTGCCATTGCAACTATTGGCGGCATCGTGCTTGGCACGACGGCTGCGGCGCTGGGAGCACGGGCCCGTCAGCTTCTCTTTCAGCTGACAGCAACAGCCATGGCCTTTCCAGCAATCATGCTCGCGTTGTTGCTGGCAGCCGTTATGGGTCGATCCGGCGTTGCAACCATGGTTGGGCTCGGCATCGCAGGGATCCCTTCTGTGGCCCGGCTGACAATGAGCCTTGCCGTAGCGGCGTCTGGTTCGGACTATGTGAACGCATCCCGTGTCATTGGGGTCCGCGGCCCACGCCTGCTGCGCCGCTACATTCTTCCGAACGTCCTCGAGCCGATCGCCACGATGACCATCTTGTCGATGTCCTCGTACCTGCTCGTCATTTCGTCGTTGAGCTTCCTCGGGCTTGGCGTTCAGCCCCCGGATTGGGACTGGGGGCAATTGATCGGCGCTGCCATGAAGACCATATATGCGAATCCCACATCGATCATCGGTCCCGGCGTAGCGATAGTCATGGCGGGCGTCTCCTTCAGCCTCCTGGGCGAGGCATTGGCAGAAGGGATCGATCCTCGATCCCGACAGCGTTTGCGGAACTCGAGAAAGGGCCGTCCAGCCACGACCGCACATTCCCACAGGGTGGAGTCCACTACCCCGACAATCTCTCGTGTGCCCGAAGGTGCCGTCTTGACCATCGAGGACCTCAGAGTCACAACGATTCATGACGGTGACGAGGTCGACCTCGTCAAGGGCGTTACCTTGTCAGTCGCACCCGGTGAACGCGTAGGCCTCGTCGGCGAATCGGGTTCAGGCAAGAGCGTGACGCTCGCAGCAGCAGCCAAATTGCTTCCCCCGGCACTGGAAGCGACGGCCACGACGCATCAGTTTGACGGGGTCGACCTGCTGGACATCTCACCCAAGAAGCGCAGAGCCGCCCTTGGCTCGGGGCTCGCAATGGTTTTCCAGGACCCCATGTCCAGTCTCAATCCTGCCCTTCGAATCGGTTCCCAGCTGGGCGACAAACTGTTGACTCATACCTCACTCTCGCCGGTGGACCGTAAGACGCGGATCATAGGTGCGCTTACCGAGGTCGGGCTCCCCTATCCTGAACTGATTTACCGGCGATTTCCGCACCAGCTCTCCGGCGGTCAGCGGCAGCGCGTCATGATCGCGTTGGCGCTCCTGACGGAAACAAAGGTGATTCTTGCCGACGAACCAACCACCGCACTCGACGTCTCCGTCCAGGCCCAGATCATCGAGCTTCTGGCCCGCGTCAGCCGCCAGCACAACACAGCCATCGTCATGGTCTCGCATGATCTCGCCCTGGTTAGTCAGCTCTGCGACCGGATCGTGGTGATGTACGGGGGGAAGATCGTCGAAGAAGGCACCACAGAGCAAATCCTCAGCGCGCCCCGGCACCCCTACACACGGCTCCTGCTGGGCGCAGTGCCCGATCCCTCACGTGATGTTTCCCTGCCATTGCTGACAATTACCGATTACTCCTGGCTGGAAACCCTGGAGGGTGGCTTTGTGTCACCCGTAGGCGAAGACCACCCACCCGCCGTTCTCCTTGGAGACCCGGCGAAAACATATACCTCCGGAGAGGAATCCAAGGCATGGAAGGCCTAGTAGCTACAAATGTGCGTGCAAGCTACGGCCAGGGGCGTCGGAAGGTAGACGCCGTCCGTGGAGTAAGCATCAGGCTCTCCCCCCACGGATCGATTGGAATTGCCGGTGAATCCGGCTGTGGAAAATCAACCCTGGCTCGGATACTCATAGGACTGCTTGCCCCGGATGAAGGCGAGATTACGTGGAACGGGACCCGCCTTGCTGACTTGCCTCGCGGGGGCGCCCAATCCCGTCCGCGGACAGTGCAGATGGTCTTTCAAGATCCGACCTCGTCCTTGAACCCTCGCATGACGGTCGGCGCCACGATTTCCGAAGCATTGAGCGTCAACGAAATTCCAGTCGATATCCACGCAGAAACCGAACGCTTGCTGGAATTGGTAGGCCTTCACCCAGCAGACGCAGGAAAGTATCCTTTCCAGTTTTCCGGCGGGCAAAAGCAGCGCATCGCCATCGCACGCGCTCTGGCGCCTCGCCCCAAAGTCCTGGTCTGTGATGAGATGACCAGCGCCCTGGATGTCAGTGTCCAGGCAGCCATCCTCAATCTGCTGCGTACTGTACGTCAGGAAATGCAGACAGCTCTCCTGGTCATCACCCACAACCTGGAGGTAGTCCGATACCTCTGCGACGACGTCGTCGTCATGCAAAGTGGCAATGTCATCGAAAGCGGCCCCACCGCAGAGGTGTTCGAAAATCCCCAATCGCCCTACACCCGACAGCTTCTTGATGCAGTGCCTCGATTCCGGTTCCCGCCGTTCCGAGGGCTGGATTCACAAAGCGATGCAACTGCACAAGAAGTTGCGGGCCCAAAAAGCGCTGACTACACAGCACAGCTATGATCCCAGCAAAGGAAACAATGATGTTCAAAGCTCGCCATCGCAACACCGTGGTCATTGGGCTCACGGCGGCTTTCGCGCTCTCCCTCACCTCCTGCACAGCTTCATCAGAGCCGGCAAAGAGCCGACCCGAAAAGGCAACATTCGTCCTTTCCGTACTTCCCTCAACCTTGGACCCCGCACTCCTGGCAGATCACACCAGATCAGCGGCCAGGTTCCTTTACGATCCGCTTATCAACCGCGTGGATGGGAAAACAGTCTCAGGGCTCGCCTCCAAGTGGGAGATCACGAGCACCTCCGCAACCTTCACCATTAGGGACGGTATTACCTGCAGCGACGGGACACCGTTGACGGCCAAAACCGTAGCCCGCAACCTCGAGCACATCAAACTGCCAGAGACAGCGGCACCGCTGACGTCAAGTTACATCGGTACAACCAATTACACCGTCAGCACAGATGACGGCACCAAAACGGTCAAGCTCACATTGAACCGCCCAACTTCGTTCTTGGAACAGACCATCGTCAATGGTCCGCTTATCGTTTGTGATTCGGGCCTGGACAACCCCGCGTCCCTCAAGACCGGTTCTGCGGGAACCGGCCCGTACAAGGTGAAAAGCGCCGGCGGCGGCGGTCCCTTGGTGATGGAGAAACGAGACGGATACGATTGGGGCGCCGACGGTTCTACGAACAATGACCTCCCTCCCACCGTTGAGTTCAGGGCCGTGGAAGATTCCGACTCCGCCGCAAACCTCTTGGTTACTGGCGAAGCAGACGCCGGTCTGCTGACCGGGGCGCCATTGAACCGGGTCATCTCTTCCTCGAACGCCACCGAACACGTGGCGACAGAACTGTCAGTTGGGCTGATGTTCAATGAACGGCCCGGCTTTCCGGGAGCAGATAAGGACATCCGGGCTGCTGTTGCACAAGCCTTGAACCGCGATGAATACGCCACCGTGGCCTCTGACGGGCTAGGGAAGCGAGCCGACTCCATCTCCCAGTCCAAGACAATGTGCTTCACTCCCGACCTTGCCTCATCGGTTCCTACCGGCGGCACCAAGGCCGCCGAGTCGTCGCTCCAAAAGAGTGGATGGACGCGCAACGCCAACGGCATTTTCGAAAAGAACGGGAAGAAGCTGTCGCTGAGAGTGCTCCTCTACGGAACTTCCCAAGCGGGCGGTGAGCTTGTCAGGTCTCAGCTGGCAACCTTTGGCATCGACGCCGTGATCGACTCGCGGCCAGAAGGCGACGCGGCCACCGTGCTGTTCGCCGGCAGCGAGTGGGACGCAGCGTTTATTGGTTTGGGCCGGGACGTACCCTACACGTCACTTTTCACCGGCGCCGCCCCGGAAGCTGGTGGCTTGAACTTCAGTGCCATCAGCAACGCTGAGTACGACTCCCTTCTCGCAGAGGCCAACCAGAAAACAGGGCAAGATTCCTGCCCCTCTTACCAGTCAGCAGAAAAGATCATGCTTAAGGAAGTCCACTGGGTGCCGCTCGTAACGCAGAACCTCAGCTGGGTGAGCTCAAAATTCGACTTCAACAACAACAGCATTCTCATCAACCCAACATCGGTTTCCCCCCGATAGGCAACAACGGTGGACTCCCATCGACGGCTGAACCGTTGATACAACCGGATTCCTCCTGCTCCAGGAGTGCTAAGACTCAGGACAGCTGGTTGCTCCGCTTCAGGAGCTTGAACAAGCCGACTGAGCTGTGAAGGGCCTGGGTCCGGTACTTAGCCGGGCCCAGGCCCCTTCGCGCTGGTTGCGGGGTCCCACCTCTGCCCTACGCTGAACCTGACCCCTAACGAGGGCGGACCAGGTCCGGGGACGCGGCCGCACCCTTGAACCAAGCCGATATTGCCCACGACTTCAAAAAATCGTGATCCCTAGCCTCTGCAACTACACGAATTTGGAACACAAGAGACCGGGCTGAAGAACCTCAGTTCCTCAGCCCGGTCTCTATACACCAAGCAGTTTGAGCCGCAGTCCTATCTTTGTCCGGCCAATTCCTTCGCCGCCTGGGTTGCCTTCATCCATTCGCTCAACCAGGGAGCGCGGACGGTGGCCGTGATACGGCAGTCGGCCACAAAAGTTCCCTCCGCGCCAGCATCTATCCACTCGCTAAGGGCGGACAAGTCTGCCACCGAACGGATAACTGCAGATTCGGCGCCCAAAGCCCGGGCGATGCCGGCGAAATCGACCTCAGGAATGAGCATCGGTTTTTCAGTCAGCCCCTGTGAGCCATACTGATGAATTTCAGCCCCGTAAGCAGCATCATTGTAGATAACAACGATTGCACTGCTCGCAACGCTCACGAGAGACTCAAGGTCGGACAGGCCCATCAGAAAACCGCCGTCGCCTGCTGTGAGAACCAAGGTCCGCCCGTCCTCCAAAGCCCTGGCAGCGCCTACTGCGCTGGCAAGGCCAAGCCCAATCGACTGGTATGCCGTCCCGACCATGATCAAGTCCTGCGGCCGGGGAATACGCCAGTACATGGGCGCCCAACCCATGAAATGCCCGCCATCCTGCACAACGGTGCGCCGCTCCGGCAGGATGGAATCCAAAGCGCAAGCCAGTGAACGAGGATCCATCCGGCCATCCAATGATTCTTCCAAGCCCGGGTCGTGGCTACCGCCGGAATCCATGCGATTGCAAGCCTCCGCTCGCCATGCTCCGGAAGGGGAAGCACCATTCAGCAGGTGGAGTAAATACCGTGCCGCTGCCATTGCGTCCGCACTGATAAAGGTATCTACCCGCGGGTGAGTCGGCTGCATGGCGGTGTCGATTTGAACAACTGTGCTGTCAGGGCCGATCAGGTGTCCAAACCGCATGGTGAACGGACTGAGGCTTGCTCCAACCACCAGGACCACATCGGCCTCGCTCATCAGCCCGGCCGCGGTGTCCGTGCCGAAGCCACCGGCGACGCCCAGGTAGCCGTCGCCTTGCAGCAGATTCATGGCCAAGGCGCTCCCTGCGGTCAATGCACCAATCCGGTCAGCTATCTCCCGAAGAGCAAGCCCCGCTCCTGACAGATGCGCACCCCGCCCGGCGAGAATCAGCGGCCGTTTGGCTTCCCGGAGGATCCTGGCGACCTGATCAAGGCCGATGCCGATAACTGCTGCCGTAGACTCTGCCGCTGGGACGGGAAGCTCCTCCTCCGCAGCGTCAAGGCTGGCGAGATCATAGGGAATGGCGACAACTACCGCTGTGCGTTTGGTAAGGGCGTAGTCCACAGCCTGCTGAGTGACGGCACCCGCAGTCTCACGGGTAACCGTGAAGGTCGATGCGCCCAATCCTGCGGCGATTGAACTTTGGTCCACATCCCACGGCCGGGCCCCGGTGCTTGGAGCGTCCCCCGTGACCAGCACCACCGGAATCTGCGCTTGCACTGCTTCAGCCAGGGCTGTGAGGGCATTGGTATAGCCAGGACCGTAGGTTGTGGTGCCTGCGGCGAGACGCCCGGATGACCTGTAGTAGGCATCTGCCGCTGCTACTGCAGCGCCCTCATGACGAACAGGGGAGAAACGAAGGCCAAGCTTTTCGGCGGCGTCAAGGAAGTGGACATTTCCGTTTCCCATGACGCCGAAGACGTCGGTTACATGGTTGCCGAGAACCTGCGCCACGCGGCCAGAGACAGTAAGTAGGGTCATGGAGGAATAGTCCGCGATGCCCGAGCGCAAGTGCAAGAGAAGCGGAATTCACCAGGCAATTTGGCAGTATGAACGGCACTTGCTGAAAGTATGACCACTAACGGCTCTGTGATCAGAGGGGTTTCTCAGGATCGCGATTCGCGCTGAAGAAGTCCCTTGAGGAGTCCGTCGTACCGCGGCGGAAGGAGCTCAAGTACCGAAATGGCCGTGCTGGTCCTTTGTATGCCGTCGATTTCCAGAATCTGGTTGGTAATGCGGTAGAGGTCCGCCGTTCCCCGGGCGACCACCTTGGCCATAAGGTCCGCATCTCCTGTGGTGGCGTGGACCTCGATGATCTCCGGAATCGCCTCCAGCCCGCTTTCCACCGAGCCGGCCCGGGTCTGACTGATCGACAGTGAGAGGAAAGCCATCAGGGAGTATCCAAGAGCAGCAGGATCCAACCGTCGGCTGAAGGATCGCAGGGCGCCGCTGCCCTGAAGTTTTGTCAATCGGGCATGAACTGTATTTCGTGCAACACCCAGCGTCCGGGACAGGGCGAGTGCGCTGGCCTCCGGGTCCTTATCCAAGGCGAGAATGATCCTGGCGTCCAAGGAATCAAGTAGAGAGGAGTTGGCTATGGGCATATTGTCACCAAACGAGATAGAAGTTGAGCAGAAATCCTTATGCTTTCACTGTATCTTGCCAACGGGAGGAGTCACTCCCATGATCAGTGATTATGAATCCCGATCAGCTCCTAAGCCCACCCGTCAATGCGCTCCCCCGTCTCCGCTCCGCAGTGTCCGGCCTTCCCCCTTATGTTCCCGGCCGGCGAGGTGCCGGCGTAGACATCGCGGCCCTCGCCAGCAATGAAAGCCACTACTCGCCGCTGCCCGCTGCCGCGGCAGCAGTAACGGACGCAGCGAGAACCATGAATCGCTATCCCGACATGGGCGCTGTTGATCTTCGTGACCGGATAGCCCGGCACCTGGGGGTAACACCCGCAGAGATCGCGGTAGGTCCTGGCAGTGTTGGGGTTCTGCAGCAGATCATTACCGGCTTATGCGACGCGGGCGACGAGGTGATCTTCGCCTGGCGTTCCTTCGAGGCGTATCCCATACTGACTGAGCTGGCGGGAGCGAAGGCAGTCCGGGTACCGCTGGACGCCGAGGAGGGACACGACCTCGCAAGCATGGCGGCGGCCGTCACTGAGCGGACACGCGTGATACTGCTCTGCACACCAAACAACCCCACCGGCGTGCCGATCCGGCATGAGCTCATTGATGCATTCCTGTCGCGCGTACCTTCCAACGTCCTGGTGGTCATTGATGAGGCCTACATTGAATACGCCGAGGCGGGCAGTGGCCCGGATTCCCTTGCGCTCTACCGCAAGTATCCGAACGTTTCGATTCTGCGGACTTTCTCCAAGGCATACGGACTCGCTGGCCTGAGAGTGGGTTACGCTGTCGCCGCGCCTGACATCGCGGATGGTTTGCGGCGAACCGCCATTCCGTTCTCAGTGAGTGCTTTGGCGCAAAGGGCCGCCATCGTTTCGCTGGATGCCGCGGAAGAGCTGGAAGCACGAGTTAGTGGTGTCAAGGAAGAGCGGGACCGGATATCCACCCAGCTGGACGCTATGGGCTGGGAGCTGCGCCCGAGCCAAGGAAACTTCATCTGGATCCGAGCCGACAACGAGCTTCTCGCAACTCTTACCGATGCCTTCACCTCGGCCGGGATCCTCGTTCGCGCTTACGCAGGAGACGGCATCCGGATCACTGTTGCAAACCCCTCATCCAGCGATCGGGTGCTTCGGGTACTCACGCGCTTTGCGCCAGGTGAACTCCGCCGATCTGCTGAGTAGGGACTCCGACCAGCCGGAGCCAACTGACGCCACCGTCAACTTTGGATGCCGATGGTTGAGTCCGCACCGACTTCTCCAGCGGGCCCAACCCCCTTGCAGATGAGTGAACTTCCTACTGGCTGAGTTGAGCGAGCGGATGCGGAACAGATGTGTCTGCACTTCAGACGGCGCCGCCCTTGCGACCTGCTTGGTAGCGCACCATGGACATAACATCTTCCGAGTGGTCTGCGACTGCTGCGGCACCGACCAGCTCTTCCTGGCTGCCGTAGCCCCACTGGGCGAAAACTGTGGGGATCCCAAACACCGCAGCTCCTTCGACGTCGTGCATCCGGTCTCCGACCATGATAGGTCTGGCCACGTCAACGCCTTGGGACTGGAGTCGTCGTAAGGATTCTTCGATGACGTCCTTCGTGCGTGAGAGGTCCAGGGCGTCGGCGGCTCCGCAGATGTCTACAAACTGCAGGTCGATCCCCAACAGGCCAGCCAACCTAAGGGCCGGTGTTCAATCTTGGAGGTGGCAACGGCCACGGGAAGGCTGCCTTGGAGTTGTCGGAGGAGCTCGCCTACGCCGTCGAACAGGCGGCTCTGCCCTGCTCCCTGCCGGGCCATTGGCAGATGCGTCGTGGGCGCCACCGTCGAAGACTGTTTGCGTCCCCTCGACGATGTCGTCGGCCGAGTGAAAGCGATCATCAACACTGCCAACGACGAGGGCATCGCGTTCCAACTGAACGCACGCAGGGACGCCATTGCCAAAGGGCGGCGACCGCCCGATCAAGGACCGCTTCGGGGACGCCCGCGCCCGTGCTCGTGCCTTCCTCGCCGCCGGAGCAGCGTTGGTGTTCGCCCCTGGCGCCCTTGCACGCGACGTCAACGAGCCGCTCGTAGAAGGCCTCGGACACGGCAAATTCTCAGTGATCGGCGCCGCCGGAGCACTTCCCGCAGCCGATCTCCAGAAACACGGAGTCGCCCGCGTTTCCTACGGCCCCTTCACACAGCAGGCCGCCTTAGGTGCCCTCCAGAATCTCGCCGCCGATCTGTACGCTTCCGGCGTCGTTCCCGAGGACACCCCTTCCCGGACTAGACCCAAAGATCCGGTCCCACCTCACCGGCGGAACCGGAACACGTCTCGAAGGCGTCCGCTTCCTCATTCAAGAGACAGACGTCTGCCACAATTCCCGCCCACGACTGACAGCTCAGGAAGGCAGCCTTTCACAACTGGGTTGGCGGCATTGCGCTGCGATCGAGCAACCCCATACAGAACATGTTCAGAATGTTGAACGAACGTGGCCGCGAATGGGTGTGATCCAACAACCAAACTAAACTATGTGGCACAGGGAAGGTCACGTCGACGTCAGCAGATCCGCATGATCAGAACGCTTGAGGTAGTCAATAACAGCATCACGGCTCCTTTCCAGGCACACGATTCTGTCCTCCACAACGCGTAGTTCCTGAGCAAGCTCCTCCGCTAGAGCCCGGTTGCTTACGGCCGATTGATCTTCCGTTGCGGGAGTTTCGATGTTCAGCACGATCTTGATCATCCTCGTCGACAGGCCGGCCGCTACCAGAGCCCGGACGTGACGGGCATGCTCGATCTGCTCGTCGGAGTATTCGCGGTACCCGTTCTGAGAACGGGATGCCTTGATAAGCCCCTGTTGCTCGTAGTAGCGGAGCATTCGAGTCTGGGCACCTAGTTCCTTGGCGACTTCACCAATCTTCAACGTGAGCACCTCTCTTTGCTTCGACCATCGACTTGACCTTGACACTAATGTCAAAGTTTACGCTGGCATTTGTGCCCGCCAATCGATCCGCTCTTTGTGCGGGTGCTGTGTGTCACATCGGCAAGAGACAACCAGGCTTTCGCATTGGGGGTGCAGAGTTCGGGGCTTTCCGCTCGAAAGCGGCGTCGATGCGTTAACGGCCCCCAGCGGCCCGTCTCCGCCATGTCTGCAATAGCTGCATAAAGCACGAATACAAGTAAGGAATCTGACAATGACGAACGAAATACCGGCCTCAACTTCCCGGGACATCCTTATCATCGGGGCCGGGGAGCTTGGTATGCCCGTCCTGCGTAATGTCGCACGCCGGGCGCGAGTCGTGGAGAGCGCGTCGGTGAGTGTGCTGCTGCGGCCGAGTGCCGTTGAATCCACGGCGACGGATAAGCAGCGCGATATCGCCGAGATCCGAAATCTAGGGGTGACGATCGTGCAAGGAGATCTTGTGAGGAACTCGGTCGACGAACTTGCGGCGATCTTCGCGGACTACGACACCGTGATCGGTTGCACAGGCATCACTGCCGGACTTGAGACGCCTATGAAAGTTGCACAAGCCGCTCTTCAAGCAAAACTTCCGCGATACTTCCCGTGGCAGTTCGGTGTCGACTTCGATGTGATCGGACGGGGAAGCCCCCAGGACATCTTCGACTCGCAGCTGGATGTGCGGGATCTACTCAGGTCCCAGAATGACACCGAATGGGTCATCATCTCAACCGGCATGTTCATGAACTATCTCTTCGAGCCCGGGTCCGGAATGGTCGATCTGCCCAACAACACCGTCAACGCACTGGGGAGCCTGGATACGGCCGTGACGGTGACCACCCCCGAAGACATCGGCGTCCTCACCGCGCACATTCTCTTCGCCGAACCTCGCATCCGCAACGAGATCGTCTACCTCGCCGGCGACACCATCACCTACCGCAAGTTGGCCGAGACCCTGGAAGCCGTTCTTCAACGCCCCTTCGAAACCGTGGAATGGACAGTGCCCCTCCTGCAGGACCAGCTGGCAAACGATCCGGACAACATGACACGAAAATACCGTGCCGTTTTTGCCCAGGGCCGGGGTGTGGCATGGGCAAAGGAAGACACCTTCAACTCACGGCACTCGATCCCGGTCACCAGCCTGCCCGAGTGGATCAAGGACAACATCGCCGCCTGACAGGATAGACGGACTCATAGAGCCGCCCCCTTCCTGTTGCCGGGTTCTCTCTGCTTGCCGCTCCCCAGCGGCAAGCAGAGAGAACATGAGATGGCTAAGGGGTTACCGGCGTAACGAAGTCGTGAAGCACTTTCGCGAAGCGCGCAGGCCCCTCAAACGGGGTAGCGTGCCCGCTCTCATGGAAGATGGCAAGTTGTCCTTCCGGTGCAGTGTCAGCGATCCATTGGCCCAGCTCCAGGGGGTAGAAAGGGTCCGAGTCCGAGTAGGCGGCCAGCGTGGGGACTGTGAGGCTGGCTATGGCCTCCCTGTGATCGAGTTTTGCCTGCTGTCGGGCGACCTCCAGGGCAATGTCCAGCGGTGTCTGCATCGCAATAGAGAAATGCCATGCCATCAGGGCCGGATGGCTCTCTGAGTCCTCCAAGCCTCCCCATTCCGGCAGCGGCCACTCCTCGGTGAGTCTTTTGATGTATCCCTCAAACTGCTCGGCTGGCATGGCAAAAGGAAAATCGCCGCGGCGCACGAGCATCACCGGTCCGTTGTTGAGCACAATCCGGGCAGTCCGGTCCCCGTGCCGTTGCATGTACTCCAGGATCACGCTGCAGCCCATGGAAGAACCGACAAGGGTGACGTCCTGAAGGTCGAGTTCCTGTAATACGTCAAACAGATCTTCCGCCATGACTTTGAAGTCATAGGTCGACCGTGGCTTGCCTGAGAGACCCATGCCCGGCAGGTCGTATGACACGACCCGGTAATGGGGTGCCAAGTGCGGAAGCAATTTATCCCAGTTGCGCAGTGATCCCTTCCACTCATGGATCAGCACCAGAACGGGGCCGTCCTCCCTGCCACGGTCGCTGTAGTGTAGCTCGGTGCCATCCCGGACTGTCAGTTGGGTTGTTGTTCTTGCTTGCTGCAGTTCCTCCATCACAGGCCGGGGAATTCTGTGAGACTGTATTTGCGCGAGCGTGGGTCTGACTGTTCCGCTACGTTTGAGCTGTCGATGAGCAGGGCCGGGACGACGATGTCTTGTGTCTCCTTGCCATCCAGCTGCAGCTGGATCTGGTGAACGATCGCGTAGCCTGTGGCGATGTTATTCGGGTCCCAGGTGGCTGTGAGTCAGTGGTCCTTGATGGCATCCAGGGCGGTTTTGTCCGCGTTTGAGCCGACCACGATTGTGGTGGCCCGGCGGAGCCCTCCACCGGCTCGGCGACGAAAGTCACTGCCGGCGTCATTCCCATCGTGGACTCGGCACCCATCTGGCTTGGAAATCGAAAGGCTTCTTCGAAGAAGAGGGTCTGGACCTGGACATCAAAACCGGATCCGGCGGCGGCGCCATCCTTCCCGACCCTTCTTCACTTTCTTCATGCTGGGTCAATTGTCAAGCACGACCTATGGGTGCTTATCGGCCACTTCATTACGACACCAACCTTGTCGACGCCTGCGGCCGAGGGAACCCCAGCAGCAATCTGTGCATAGCCGGTTGCGTCTTTCAGTAGCCACCCACCCGGCATCTACCCGCACCCGATAAACGGTTTTGCACGAGAACGGCAAGCAGCCGGTCTTCAGCGGCTCTTACCCGCATCGCGTCCACGACCCGGCCGTGGCCTGGCGCGCCTTCAATCACCGGACAAGGGTAGAGGCCCGATCCTACAGGCCCTGGACCCACATGCGGCAATGGCCCCCTTTGGGAACGAAGTCATGTTGCCACGAGCGAGGGACCCAATGAAGAGGTGAATACTCCGAATACCAAGCCAGGAGGGCCCCAAGTGTTATCTGCTTTAAGTGTGGACAGTGTCAACACCTCCTTTGGCAGGACAAACAGGGACGCCACCCCTACGGCAGGCTGCACAGACGGGTCGATTCGGAAAAAAAGTTCAGCAGGATTCCCGAAAAGTCATGTCGACACCACAACCACTGGCCATGAAGAAGTGAGCATCCAACAGGGGCCACCGGAACACTACAGGAAAGGACGCCAAATGACCACACAACCCAGTAAGCGGTGCGTCCCATCGCCAGGACGCTGACCTCGCTCCCCTACCCAAACTGAACAGCCGAACCCGGCGGCCGGGCACGATGACGCAGAGGCACATGTCAAGCTTTGTCCACACTTAAATGCAAAAACCCCTCTGACGAGGGGTTATGCCGTGCCCGAGGTGGGACTCGAACCCACACACCTTTCGATACCGCATTTTGAGTGCGGCGCGTCTGCCAATTCCGCCACTCGGGCGCGGATTACCGGGACGTTAATTCTCGCTGACTGCTCTCATTTCTGTGAGCAACGCGATCCGTTCCCAGCACGCGAAACTACTCTACATGCAGATAGGCTGATTCAAAGAACCGGACGCGCTGGTGCAACAAAAACATGCTCCACGACCGTCCCCACTAAGATGGACTTGAACCCGCCGAACCTTTCCAAGGAGATCCCGTGACCGAACAGACGGAGTCCGCACCCACAAGCCAGCCGGCCCGACGCGTTGTCGTAGCCGAGGATGAGACCCTCATCCGATTGGACATTATCGAGATCCTGAAGGGCGAAGGGTACGACGTCGTAGGCGAGGCGGACAACGGCGAAAAGGCCGTGGAGCTGGCCGAAGGACTTAAGCCTGACCTCGTGCTGATGGATGTCAAGATGCCCGTCATGGATGGCATCTCGGCAGCTGAGAAGATCGTCAAGGCCCGTATCGCCCCCGTAGTCCTCCTGACCGCGTTCAGCCAGAAGGAACTCGTGGAGCGGGCACGCGACGCCGGTGCCATGGCGTACGTCGTCAAGCCGTTCACCCCCGCCGACCTCATCCCGGCCATCGAGATTGCCCTCTCCCGCCACGAGGAGATCAAGGCACTCGAGAACGAGGTTTCCGACCTCCAGGAGCAGTTCGCAACGCGCAAGCTTGTAGAGCGCGCCAAGAGCCTCTTGACCACCAAGATGGGCCTTACGGAGCCGGAAGCCTTCCGCTGGATCCAGAAGACCTCCATGGACCGCCGCCTCAGCATGCGTGAGGTTGCCGAGACCATCATCAACCAGGTCAACTAACAAAAAAGCAACGCAAGACGGCGGCCGCGCACCTCACACGAGGTGGGCGGCCGCCGTCGTACTCACTGCCCACTGAACAAAAACCCAACGGTTAAGCGACAACAGGCCCCGCCAAACGGCGGGGCCTGTTACGCAAAACCAGGGACTACGCCTTGGTCTTGGACTTCTTTTCGGGCCACGGGCCAACGGGTTCCTTGCGGGAACCGTCGTCAACCTTGGAGGTGTCGGCGAGGTCGCCTACCTTGTGAACCTTCAGAGAGTTCGTGGAACCGGCCTGCCCTGGAGGCGAACCGGCGGCGATGACCACGAGGTCACCTTCGTCCACGAGCTTCATGTCGAGCAGGCTGCGGTCCACCTGGGCGGTCATCTCGTCGGTGTGGCCAACGGAGGGCACCAGTACCGGCTGGATGCCCCAGGTGAGGGCCAGCTGGTTCCACACGTGCTCAACCGGCGTGAATGCGAAGACCGGCTTGACCGGGCGCAGACGCGACAGACGTCGTGCGGAGTCACCGGACTGGGTGAACGTACAGATGTACTTCGCATCCAGCTGGTCGGCGATTTCGACGGCGGCACGGGTGATGGCGCCACCGCGGGTCTTGGGCTTGGTACCCAGCGGAGGGACGCGCTCGAGTCCGTGGACCTCGGTGGATTCGATGATCCGTGCCATGGTCTTGACGGTTTCGATCGGGTACTGGCCCACGGAGGTCTCGCCCGAGAGCATGACTGCGTCGGCGCCGTCGAGAACTGCGTTGGCGCAGTCGGAGGCCTCGGCGCGCGTCGGACGCGGGTTGTCGATCATGGACTCGAGGACCTGGGTCGCCACGATGACCGGCTTGGCCCAACGGCGTGCCAGTTCGATCGCGCGCTTCTGGACAATCGGCACCTCTTCGAGCGGCAGTTCAACGCCAAGGTCGCCACGGGCAACCATGATGGCGTCGAACGCGTCGATGATCTCGTGGAGCTGGTCCACGGCCTGCGGCTTTTCGATCTTGGCGATCACCGGCACGCGGCGGCCTTCTTCGTCCATGATCTCGTGGACGCGGGTGATGTCCGAAGCATCGCGCACGAACGACAATGCGATCAGGTCAGCACCGCGCTTGAGCGCCCAGCGCAGATCGTCCTCATCCTTTTCGCTCAACGCGGGAACGTTGACGGCAACGCCGGGCAGGTTGATGCCCTTGTTGTTGGAGACCTTGCCGCCAACCGTCACAGTGGCAACAACCTTGACATCGTCAACCTCGACGGCGCGCAGCGCCACCTTGCCGTCGTCGATCAGCAGCGCGTCGCCGACGTTGACATCTTCGGTGAGGCTCTTGAGCGTGGTGGAGCAGATGTCCTTGGTGCCCGGGACGTCCTCGGTGGTGATGGTGAAGATGTCGCCAACGGCCAACTCGTGGGGACCGTCAACAAAGCGGCCAAGACGGATCTTGGGGCCCTGGAGGTCGGCCATGATGGCTACGGGCTTGCCCAGTTGCGCCGCAGCCTTGCGGACGTTCTCGTAGGTGTTGTCGTGCACGGAGTAGTCTCCGTGGCTCATATTCATGCGAGCAACGTCGACGCCGGCCTCCAGCACCGCGAGGGTGTTGTCGAAGCTGGAGATAGCCGGGCCGAAAGTTGCCACAATTTTCGCGCGTCTCATATACCTACCCTAAGTAGTTCATGCTGATTGAGTAAAAGATCAGTTCCTGCCGGCGCTATAAGACCGCTATCGCACGGTCGGTGGGGGCGACCGGTGCCGGGAGAATAGTGCTTCCCATCAGGAACTTGTCCACTGCGGCCGCACATGCACGGCCTTCCGCAATGGCCCACACAATCAGAGACTGGCCACGTCCGGCATCGCCGGCGACAAACACTCCCTCAGTGTTTGTCATGTAGTAGCCGTCGCGGGCCACGTTGCCCCGACCGTCGAATTCTGCGCTGACCTGTTCCGTGATCCCCGCCGGCTCAGCGCCGGTAAAGCCGAGGCTCAGGAAGACCAGGTCAGCCGGAATAATCCGCTCCGTACCCGCCTTGGGCAGGCGCTTGCCATCCACAAACTCTGTTTCAGCAACTTTGACGCCGGTGAGCTTGCCGTTCTCCCCCACGAACTCGACAGTGGACGCAAGGTAGGTGCGTTCGCCGCCTTCTTCGTGGGCACTGGCCATTTCGAACAACGTGGGGAAGGTCGGCCACGGCTGGTGCGCGGCACGTTCCGACGGCGGCTGCTTGCCGATCGCGAGAGTTGTCACCGAGGCTGCCTGGTGGCGGTGGGCGGTGCCGATGCAGTCAGCACCGGTATCGCCACCACCGAGGATGACGACGTGCTTGCCGCGGGCGTCGATGTGGTTCTCGGGGCTCTCCCCCGCGACGACGCGGTTTGCCGGGACCAGGTACTCCATGGCGAAGTGCACGCCGTCAAGATCGCGGCCCGGGATCGGCAGGTCGCGCGGGACGGTGGCCCCGGTGGCGACAACAACGGCGTCGTAACGGCGGCGAAGCTGCTCCCACGTGACGTCGGTTCCCACGGCGACACCGGTCCGGAAGCGGGTGCCTTCGGTCTTCATCTGCTCAAGGCGGCGGTCAACCTGTTCCTTCTCCATTTTGAAGTCGGGAATGCCGTAACGGAGCAGGCCACCGATCTTGTCGTCGCGCTCGTACACCGCGACGGTGTGCCCAACGCGGGTCAGCTGCTGCGCGACGGCCAGGCCGGCGGGACCGGAACCAACCACGGCAACTGTCTTGCCGGTGAGGCGCGTCGGCGGAAGGGGCTGGACCCAGTCGTTGTCGAACGCCTGGTCGATGATGGAGACCTCGACCTGCTTGATGGTCACGGCAGGCTGGTTGATGCCCAGCACACAGGATGCTTCACAAGGGGCCGGGCACAGACGACCGGTCCACTCAGGGAAGTTGTTCGTCGCGTGAAGACGCTCGATCGCTTCTTCACCCTTGTCCCGCCATACGAGGTCGTTCCACTCAGGAATGAGGTTGCCCAGCGGACAGCCCTGGTGACAGAACGGAACGCCACAGTCCATGCAGCGGCCGGCCTGGCTTTTCAGGACACCCTTTTCCTGTGCTTCGTACACTTCCTTCCAGTCCATGATGCGGACGGGAACGGGACGGCGTGGCTGCGTCTCGCGCTGCCGGACTTTCAGAAATCCGCGTGGATCAGCCACCGGTTACCTCCAGGATTCGAGACCATACTTCTTCGCCATCGGGGTCAAGGCCCTCTTCGATGGCGTCGAGGCGGGTTTGCAGGACTGCGGCGTAATCGCGCGGCAGTACCTTGGTGATGCGGGCGGCGGTGTCGTCGAAGTTTTCGAGCAGACGGCCGGCCAGGACGGATTCGGTTTCCTCAAGGTGCTTGGTGAGGAGGCCGTGGACAATGTCGCGGTCCTCGGCGTCGAGCTCCAGGAGCTGGAGTTCGCCGGAATCGAGGGCGAGCTTGTTGACGCGCTCAGGCTGCAGGTCCAGAACGTAGGCGGTACCACCGGACATGCCGGCGCCGAAGTTACGGCCGGTACGGCCGATGATCAGCGTCTGGCCACCGGTCATGTACTCGCAACCGTGATCGCCAATGCCTTCGACGACGGCGGTCGCACCGGAGTTGCGGACAAGGAAGCGTTCGCCAACCTGGCCTCGCAGGAACATCTCGCCGCTGGTGGCACCGTAGCCGATGACGTTGCCGGCGATGACGTTGCGTTCTGCCTGGAACACGTTGGTACGGTCCGGACGGACGATGATGCGCCCGCCGGACAGGCCCTTGCCCACGTAGTCGTTGGAGTCACCGAACATGCGCAGCGTGATGCCCGCAGGCAGGAAGGCGCCAAGGGACTGGCCGGCGGTTCCGTTCAGGGTCACATCAATCGTGTCCGTGGCCAGTACGTCGGTACCGAAGGTCTTGGTCACCACGTGGCCGAGCATCGTGCCCACGGAACGGTCCGTGTTGATGACGTCCAGGGTGATCTTGACGGGCATACGGTCGCTGAGCGCTTCCTGGGCCATGGTGATCAGTCGCTGGTCAAAGTGCTTGTCCAGCTCGTGGTTCTGGCCGGTCATGTTGCGCAGCGGCACGTCGTCGTCGAACTCCAGCCCGTGCAGGATGGGATCGAGATCTAGGCCTTCGGCCTTCCAGTGATTGATGGCGTCCCGGGTGTCCAACACCTCGGCGTGGCCGATAGCCTCTTCGATGCTGCGGAATCCAAGCTCTGCGAGGATTTCGCGGACTTCCTCTGCGAGGAACTCGAAGAAGTTGACCACGAACTCGGGCTTGCCGGTGAAGCGTGCACGCAGCTCGGGGTTCTGCGTGGCCACGCCAACCGGGCAGGTGTCCAGGTGACAAACGCGCATCATGATGCAGCCCTCAACCACCAGCGGAGCTGTCGCGAAGCCAAACTCCTCGCCGCCGAGCAAGGCAGCGATGACAACGTCACGTCCGGTCTTGAGCTGGCCATCGACCTGGACCACCACGCGGTCGCGGAGGCCGTTGAGCATCAGGGTCTGCTGGGTCTCGGCCAGGCCGAGCTCCCACGGCACACCCGCGTGCTTGAGCGAGTTCAGCGGCGAGGCGCCGGTACCGCCGTCGTGACCTGAAACCAGCACGACGTCGGCCTTCGCCTTGGTCACGCCGGAGGCCACGGTGCCGATCCCGACTTCCGAAACCAGCTTCACGTGCACCCGGGCCGAAGGGTTGGCGCGCTTGGCATCGTAGATGAGCTGCGCGAGGTCTTCGATCGAGTAGATGTCGTGGTGCGGCGGCGGGGAAATCAGACCGACACCGGGGGTCGAGTGACGGGTCCGGGCCACCCAGGGGTAGACCTTCTGCGCCATCAACTGGCCACCTTCACCGGGCTTGGCGCCCTGTGCCATCTTGATCTGGATGTCGTCGGCATTGGTGAGGTAGAGGCTCGTGACACCAAAACGGCCGGAAGCGATCTGCTTGATGGCAGAGCGGCGCTCGGGATCCAGGAGGCGGTCGACGTCCTCGCCGCCTTCGCCGGTGTTGGACTTGGCGCCCAAACGGTTCATGGCGATGGCGAGGGTTTCGTGCGCTTCCTTGGAGATGGAGCCGTAGCTCATGGCTCCGGTGGAGAAACGCTTCACGATGCTGGAAACGGGTTCGACTTCTTCCAGCGGAACAGCCGGGCGGACGCCGTCTTTGAACTTGAGGAGCCCACGCAGGGTCATCAGGTTCTCGGACTGGTCATCGACGCCCTTTGTGTAGGCCTTGAAGATGTCGTAACGGCGTTCGCGTGTCGCGTGCTGCAAACGGAATACCGTCTCCGGGTTGAAGAGGTGCGGTTCACCGTCGCGGCGCCACTGGTACTCACCGCCGCCGAGCAGCGGCTGGTGCGGGTGCTCGATGCCACCCTCGGGGTAAGCCATCTGGTGACGGGCCGAAACTTCGGCGGCGATGACGTCGAGGCCGACGCCACCGAGCTGGGAGTGCGTGCCGGAGAAGAATTCATCCACGAGTTCCTGGGACAGGCCCAGAGCCTCGAACGTTTGGGCACCCGTGTAGGAAGCCACGGTGGAGATGCCCATTTTGGACATGATCTTCAGGACACCCTTGCCCAGGCCCTTGATGAGGTTGTAGACGCCGTCTTCGGCAGTCACTCCCGTGACATCGCCGTTGGAGATCAGCTGTTCCACCGATTCCATGGCCAGGTACGGGTTGACCGCCGAAGCGCCGTAGCCGATGAGCACGGCAACATGGTGCGTCTCACGGACGTCGCCGGCTTCGACCACCAACGCAGTCTTGGTGCGGTTGGCACTGCGAAGCAGGTGGTGGTGAACAGCGCTGACCAGCAGGAGCGAAGGAATCGGTGCCCACTGGGCATTGGAGTCACGGTCCGACAGCACGACGTACTGCACGCCACGGTTGATCGCACCGGAAACCTGCTCGCAGATCTCCGTCAAGCGGGCGCGCAGCGCCGCTTCTCCGCCCTCAGGGCGGTAAAGGCCGCGGACCTTCATGGCGATGCGGTCGCCGTCGGGGCTTTCAATGTTCGCGATCTTTGCGAGCTGGTCGTTGTTGATCACGGGGAACGGCAGGGAGATCTGCGGCTGGCGGACCTGCTTGCCATCCAGGAGGTTGCCGTTAGGGCCAATGGCGCACTTCAGGGAGGTGACCAACTCTTCGCGGATGGCATCCAGCGGCGGGTTGGTGACCTGGGCGAAGGACTGCACGAAGTAGTCGAACAGCAACCGCGGGCGCTTGGAGAGCACGGCGACGGGAGTGTCCGAACCCATGGCGCCCAGCGGCTCAGCGCCGGTACGGGCCATCGGTCCAAGCAGGATCTTCAACTCTTCGGTGGTGTAGCCGAAGGTCCGCTGGCGGATGTTCACCGAGGCTGCCGTGTGGAGCACGTGCTCACGCTCGGGAAGCTCGTTGATGTCGATCAGGTTGTCCTTGAGCCATTCGGCCCACGGGTTGGCCGCTGCGACCTCGGCCTTGACCTCGGCGTCGTCGATGATGCGGCCGGCCTCGGTGTCCACCAGGAACATCTTGCCGGGGGCAACGCGGCCCTTCTTGACCACGTTGGAGGGCTCGACCTCGATCACGCCAACCTCGGAGGCAAAGATGATCAGGCCGTCTTCAGTGATCCAGTAGCGTCCCGGGCGCAGGCCGTTGCGGTCCAGCGTGGCGCCAACGAGGCTGCCGTCGGTGAAGGACACGGCTGCAGGACCGTCCCAGGGCTCCATGAGGAGGGAGTGGTACTCGTAGAAGGCACGGCGTGCCGGATCCATGGTGGCGTGGTTCTCCCACGCCTCCGGGATCATCATCATGATGGAGTGCGTGATGGGGCGGCCCGAGAGCCACAGGAGCTCGGCCACCTCATCGAAGGAAGCGGAGTCAGAGGCACCCGGGGTGCAGATGGGGTACAGCTCTTCCGGGGTGTCACCCAGGAGGGGGCTTGCCAGCTGGGACTGGCGTGCGCGCATCCAGTTGCGGTTGCCCTTGACCGTGTTGATTTCACCGTTGTGCGCGATGGTGCGGAACGGCTGGGCCAGCGGCCAGGACGGGAAGGTGTTGGTGGAGAAGCGCGAGTGGACAATAGCGAGCTTGGTCTTGAAGCGCTTGTCCGAAAGGTCCGGGTAGAACGGCTCCAGCTGGGCCGTGGTGAGCATGCCCTTGTACACGATGGTGCGGGAGGACAGCGACGGGAAGTAGACGCCGAACTTGTTCTGGGCGCGCTTGCGGATCCGCCAGGCGCGGGAGTCCAGTTCGTTGTGCTCAAGCTGCTCGCCGTTGGCGGCAGCGAAGAACGGCTGCGAGAAGTAGGGCATGCACGCACGCGCCATGGCACCGACGAGGTCTGCCACTACGGGAACCTCGCGCCAGCCAAGGACCGTCAGGCCTTCATCGGCAGCCAGTGCCTCAATGCCGGCCTTCGCCGTTGCCGCTTCACGGGCTTCAGCAGGCAGGAAGGCGGTACCGACGACGTACTGGCCGGGTGCGGGCAGTTCGAATTCGGTGACGGCCCGGAAAAACTCGTCGGGGACCTGCATGAGCAGACCCGCGCCGTCGCCGGTTCCTTCGTCGGCGCCTACGGCGCCGCGGTGTTCGAGATTGCGGAGGGCGGTCAGGGCCGCCTCCACGATGTCGTATCCCGGTTCCCCGCGGAGCGTGGCAATAATGGCCAGGCCGCAGGCGTCCTTCTCCTTATCAGGGTTGTAAAGACCCTGGGCCTCCGGGAGCGCAGCGAAACGCTTGAACGGAGACATGGCACCCTGCGGTTCGATATTTTCGGACCAGCCGGGGTTATGAAGATGGGTCATGGGAGACGTCCTTCCTCGAGATCGTGCGTATGGAAGGGACAACGTTGGCCCCACCTTGCCTGCCCTGTGACGGGCACAACAAAGCGCTAGTTATTGGAATTGTAGGCCAGCCGATCCAGCGCAACTAACAGTTACGCAGACCTCTGGCCCCGGCTTGACCAGTGAACATCGGTATGCTGCGATCCGGTTTCCGGGGTGCCACGACGCTGTGGACTGGGCCCTACGAGCGGTGACTCTGTTGCCCCTTTACCTACGGCGACTACTTGGTGTCGTCTGCCCTAGGCGAGGATCCGGGTGCTTTCCGTGCGGCGGTGGCAGCAGCTGATGTGTCCATGGCAGACGTGGTGTCTTGAACGGTCTTCTCTGATGCGTCCCGCGGCCCGTCAACGTTGTCCGGATCACTGTGGTTATCAGGGAGATTATCACGTGAACCACTATCTGAGACAGATGCGTCCACATCATGACTGGTGACGCTCGTCACCGCTGAAGGCTCGCCGGAAACGTCCTTATCCGGCTTCCGCCCCGCCAAATAAGGGGTATCCGGCACAGGCCGGCCTCGCAGACCCAACACCAGGAAGATGACCAGGGCTGCCACGAAGACGAAGATGCTGGTCCACACGTTGAGGCGGGTGGTGATGCCAAAGATTGTGATCTGCTCGGCGTCGTCGATGCGCAGTGCCTCGATCCAGACCCGACCCAGTGTGTAGTACATGGCGTAGAGCCAGAACAGGCGGCCACGACGGAACGAGAACTTCTTATCCAGCAGCAAGAGGATGGCCACGCCCGCTAGGTTCCACAGCATTTCGTAGAGGAACGTCGGGTGGAACAGCGTGTCCGCTGCCATCCCTGGTGGAAAGTTTGCGTTGGACGGATCAATCTCAAGGCCCCACGGCAACGTTGTGGGAGCGCCAAAGAGTTCCTGGTTGAACCAGTTCCCCAGCCGGCCGATGGCCTGGGCCAGGAGCAGGCCGGGAGCAGCTGCGTCCAGGAATGCCGTCAGCTTGACTCCGGCACGGCGGCACCCGATCCAGGCGCCCACCGCACCAAGGACCACGGCGCCCCAGATGCCGAGTCCGCCGCGCTGGATCTGTGGGATCAGCGAGAGGTCTCCCGTGCCGTCAAAGCCGGGCCCGAAGTAAGCGTCGGGCGATGAAATGACGTGGTAAAGACGGCCGCCTATGATGCCGAACGGAATGGCCCAGATGGCGATGTCCCACAGGCTACCTTCCGGAGCGCCGCGCCGCTTCCATCGCGCCGAGGTCAGCCACAGGCCAACAATGATGCCTGCCAGGATGCAGAGGGCATAGGCGTGGATACGCAAAGTCCCCCACGGCAGCGGAATGTCGAAACCCGACCAGGACGGGCTCGGAATACTCAGTGGGACCATGGCCGCTGCGTGGAGGACTGTCTGCATGCGCTTCGCTGTTTCCTTTTCCTAGGCTTCTGCAGCGGCGCGGCCCAGGCCGGCGCTGAGGTTCTTGGTCAGTTGCCCGACGGCGTCCACACCGCCATCGCGGAGGGCCGCCACCAGGGCGGTGCCCACGATGACTCCATCGGCGTACACAGCGATCTCACGGACGTGGTCCGGGTTGGAGACGCCAAGGCCTACACAGACCCGGTCAGCACCGGCCGCGTGGGCACGGGCCACGACTTCCTCGGCAGCGCTGCTGACCGAAGTCCGAGTGCCGGTAACACCCATGATGGACACGGCGTAAACGAACCCCCGGCTCGCCTTGACGGTCATGTCGAGCCGCTCAGGCGTGGACGAGGGTGCCACCAGGAACACGCGGTCCAGTCCGTACTTGTCTGAAGCTTCGAACCACTCACCGGCTTCGTCAGGAACGAGGTCCGGCGTAATGAGCCCCGCTCCCCCGGCTTCCGCCAGGCGACGGGAGAATTCATCGACGCCCATGCGCATGACCGGGTTCCAGTACGTCATCACCAGCACCGCAGCATCGGTGGTTGCCGTGATCCCCGCAACCACGTCAAAAACGTCTGCTACGCGGAATCCGTTGGAGATGGCCTCCGTGGTAGCTGCCTGGATGACCGGGCCGTCCATGACGGGGTCGGAGTACGGGATGCCGATCTCGATCAGGTCGGCGCCGTTACGGGCCAAAGCGATACCTGCTTCGATGCTTTCCTTGACCGTCGGGTACCCGGCGGGAAGGTAGCCCACCAAGGCGGCGCGGCCTTCTGCGCGGGCCTTATCGATGGCGGCAGCGGACTTGCTGGCGGTTTGCTCGTTCATCAGTTCTGGTCCTCGTTCTCGTCCGCCGATGCTTCAGCCCCGCGCTCGGACGGCCCCTTGGGCTTGCGGGTGGACAGGGTGGTGCCCTTGACGTGCCCCTCATCATCGAGCATGTTGAACCAGGCCGCGGCGGTTTCCACGTCCTTGTCACCACGCCCAGACAGGTTCACGATCACCGTGACCTCGGACGGGTCGTCCTTGCCAACAGTTAGGCGGTGGCCAATCTTGATGGCACCTGCCAGCGCGTGCGAGGACTCGATGGCGGGAATGATGCCTTCGGTCCGGCACAGGAGGCTGAACGCATCCATCGCTTCGGTGTCCGTGACGGCCTCGTAGCTTACGCGCCCGATGTCAGCGAGGTAGGAGTGCTCAGGTCCAACGCTGGGGTAGTCCAGGCCAGCGGAAATGGAGTGGGACTCAATGGTCTGTCCGTCTTCGTCCTGCATGAGGTACGAACGCGCGCCATGAAGCACACCGGGGCGGCCCAAGGAAATGGCCGCTGCGTGCCGGCCGGTTTCCACACCTTCTCCGCCGGCCTCAAAACCGTAGATCTTCACCGAAGCGTCGTCCAGGAACGCGTGGAACAGGCCGATCGCGTTGGATCCGCCGCCGATGCACGCGCAGATGGCATCCGGGAGCTTTCCGGTCTGCTCGAGGATCTGGCTCCGCGCTTCTTCGCCGATGACTTCGTGGAAGTAGCGGACCATTGCCGGGAACGGGTGCGCTCCTGCAGCAGTGCCCAGAAGGTAGTGGGTGTTCTCCACGTTGGAGACCCAGTCGCGAAGGGCGTCGTTGATGGCGTCCTTCAGCGTCTGGGAGCCGTTGGTGACCGGAACGACAGTTGCACCAAGCAACTGCATCCGCGCGACGTTCAAGGCCTGGCGACGGCAATCCTCGGCCCCCATGTAAACCACGCACTCGAGCCCCAGCAGTGCCGCGGCCGTTGCGCTGGCAACACCATGCTGCCCGGCACCGGTCTCGGCAATAACGCGGGTCTTGCCCATGCGCTTGGCCAGCAGTGCCTGTCCCAGCACGTTGTTGATCTTGTGCGAACCGGTGTGGTTGAGGTCCTCCCGCTTGAGGAAGATGCGTGCTCCACCGGCGTGCGCCGAGAAGCGCTTGGCCTCCGTCAGCAGGGACGGCCGGCCGGAGTAGTTCTTGTTGAGGTCCTTCAGCTCGGCGATGAAATCGGGATCGGCCTTGGCTTTTTCGAAGGTATCCTGCACTTCGTCCAACGCGGCGATGAGAGACTCGGGCATCCAGCGTCCGCCGTAGCTTCCGAAGTAGGGCCCCGATGCGTTGCGCAGCGAAGGGCCGCCTTGCAGGAATGCATCTGCAGCATTCTCTTCCGAGCCGGCTGTTGGCGCGTCGACCATCAGTCTCACCATCCTGTTCCAGTTAGTTCTTTGGGTAGTTCCACGTGCCACAAGGCAGCCACGGGCTCGAGCCCGGGCTGCCTTATGACTGCTCGCCGTGATTCAGTAACTGCCTCAGTTCCTGACGGCGATGGCGGCAGCTCCAGCTGCCTTGAATTCGGTAATCCGCTCGCGCGGGGTGGAATCGCTGACCAGCGCTTCGCCCACCAGGATGGCGTTGGCGCCACCTGCGGCGTAGTGCGCCACGTCATCGGCACCCCTGACCCCCGACTCGGCCACCACGACTGCCCCAGCGGGAATCAGGCCTGCCAGCGAACCGAAAACGGAGCGGTCGACGTCGAGCGTTTTGAGGTTCCGCACGTTGATGCCGACAATCCTGGCCTTCGCAGCGACAGCCCGCTCAATCTCTTCCTCGGTGTGCGTTTCCACCAGGACGTTCATGCCGAGCTCGTGGCTCAATGCGCTGAACCGGACCAACTCTTCGTCGGTCAAGGCCGCGACAATGAGCAGGATGAGGTCCGCGCCGTGGGCCCGGGCTTCCCAGATCTGGTACTCGTCAACCGTGAAATCCTTGCGGAGCAAAGGCGTTTCGACGGCGGCACGTACGGCGTCGAGGTCCGCCAGCGATCCCCCGAAGCGGCGCTGCTCGGTGAGCACGCTGATGACGGAAGCTCCGCCGTCCGCGTACTGCACTGCCAGCGATGCGGGATCGGCGATGGAGGCGAGGTCACCCTTGGAGGGGCTCTTCCGCTTGATTTCGGCGATGACTTTGAGTTCGCTGCGATCGGTCGAAGAACCGCCCAGGGCTGCCCAGGCATCACGTGCAGGTGCAGCTGCGGCGGCGCGTTCCTTCAGCTCGTCGAGCGACACAAGGGCGCGCCGTGCCTCCAGGTCCTCCTTGACGCCAACGATGATGTCATCAAGAACGGTCACGATTAGTGGCCGTTGTTCTGCAGCTTGCTGCCGCCCACTCCGTAGCCCGCCTTGCGCATTACCAGGCCAACGATGAGGCCGATAATCATGACAACCAGGCCGCCAACGAAAATCGGGGTGCTGGCAATGACGAAAGCAATGGAGGAAATCAAGGCGCCAACCAGCATCACAATCACGCAGGTCCAGGCAGCCGGGCTGTTTCCGTGACCGATGGCGTCAGCGTGGCTGGCCATGGTGGATTCAGCTTGGTGTGCGGACACTGTTGTTTTGCTCATGTGAAATCTCCTCAGGATGAATACTGCTTACATTCTGCCATTTATTGGCGTCGGCCGGGGACATCGCCGACGCGAGGGGCAACGCTTGCGCAACGTCGCACCGAAACTTTGCTCTCGCCCGCCTACGTAGGGTCCTCGCCCCGTGAGAGGCTGTCCCAACTGTCGATCTCGTCCACTGGCTGACCGTCCTGCCTGCCCCTGGAACCGGCGTCGTACTTGGTCCTGGTTTTCCAGTACCGTCCGGCCAACGGCAGCACCACGGCGCACAAGGCCAGCAGCGCGCCAGCGACTATGGCCACCACCGGGAATGCCGTGCCTGCTACGCCCGCCTGTCCACCGGCGACTCCCGTCGCCGCTGCGATGGAACCTTGGGCGGCACCGAGCGGATCGGCGAGCACCGTGGCGGCGGCCAGGATAATTCCGGCGGCGGAGAAGGCAATGATGACGGCAATGATCCAGCGCGCCACCCGCCCTGCGATGGACGCCGCCAAGCCACCGGCCAAAGCCACCAATGCCAATGCGGTGACAGCGGTGGCAGCTTTGTTGCCCGGCACGTGGAGATTACTGTCAGGCACACCTGCGGGATCCAGCTGCACCTCGATCCAGGTCTGCGTAGTGGTCCCGAAGACTGCCAGGGCAAGCACTACGGCCGCGAGGACCAAGGTGGACTTGCGGGCCCAGCGGGGTGAGGCCTTCACGGGAGATGATGCGGCTGCGTCGGCGCTCACGGGGCGGGCGTCCCGCCGTCGGGCGTTCCGTCCTGGTCCGAATCCACCGCAATGTTCTGCAGCGAGCCGGCGGTGTGCACGGCGCGCAGCGGAGCAGCCGCCTTGTTCACTGTCTCCAGAGCCTCGGAAGGGTTGTGCGAGTCCGCGACGATTCCGCCGCCGGCCTGGACGTAGGCACGGCCTTCGCGGAGCAGCGCTGAACGGATGGCGATCGCCATGTCCATGTCGCCTGCGAAGTCCAGGTAGCCCACCACGCCGCCATAAATGCCGCGGCGGTGGGGTTCGAGTTCATCCAGGAGCCTGAGCGCACGGGGCTTGGGGGCGCCGGACAGCGTGCCGGCCGGGAAGGTGGCCTTCAGGACGTCGTAGGCCTTCGCGTGCGGAGCGAGCTCGCCCACCACCGTGGAGACCAAGTGCATGATGTGGCTGAAGCGTTCCACTTCCATGAACTGGGTGACATCGACCGTCCCGGCCACACACACCTTGGAGAGGTCGTTGCGGGACAGGTCCACGAGCATCAGGTGTTCGGCCCGTTCCTTCTGGTCCGCCAGCAGCTCCGTCGCCAGGGCCTTGTCGGCCTCGACAGTCTTGCCTCGCGGACGTGACCCGGCGATCGGGTGGGTAATGACTTCATCACCGGTCACCGTCACCAGCGCTTCGGGCGAAGAGCCAACGATCGAGTACTCCCGGCCGTCCGCATCCTCCAGGCTGAAGAGGTACATGTACGGGCTGGGGTTGGTGTTGCGCAGCACGCGGTAGACGTCCAAGGGATCAGCGGCGCATTCCATCTCGAAGCGTCGCGAGATCACCACCTGGAAAACCTCGCCGTCCACGATGGCTTCTTTCCCGCGGTCGATGGCTTCCAGGTACTTGGCCTCCTCCCAGCGTTCCTGCACGCTGGAGGCGAAGTCCAACGCTGCGGTGTCCAGCACGGAAACAGGCTGGGGCACGGGCGTGCTGATCTGCTCCAGAAGCCCCTTCACACGGGCCACGGCGTCGTGCCAGGCCTCGTCCACCCGTTCGGTGCTGTCGTCAAAATTGATGGCGTTGGCAATCAGGAGGACCGTACCGTCGACGTTGTCGTGGACGGCCATGTCTGTGACCAGGTTCAGCGCCATCTCCGGCAGTTGCAGGTCATCCTCGGGCGGGGAGGTCAAGCGCTCCCAGTGACGGACGGATTCCCAGCCAAGGAAGCCCACCAGGCCGGAGGTGAAAGGCGGCAGGCCCTCGAAGCGGTCGGTCTGCAGCGCGGCAATCGTGTCGCGGACGGCTTCGACGGGGTTGCCGGAAACGGGCACTCCTACCGGCGGCTCACCGATCCAGTGCGCCTGACCGTCCTTGGTAGTCAGTGTGGCGCGGGACTTTGAACCGATGAAGGAGTAGCGCGACCAGGCGCCCCCAACGGCCGCTGACTCCAGGAGGAAGGTACCCGGTTGTCCCTTGGCCAGTTTCCGATAAAGCCCGATCGGGGTCTCGGCGTCGGCCAGGACTTTCAGGCGTACAGGGATGACACGGCTGTGGACGGCGAGTTCCCGGAACTCTTCCAGGCCCGGGCTGATGATTCCAAGGTCCTGCATGGCTATTGTTCTCCGCCTTTTGGTCTGAGGTGGTGCGTCAGTGGAAAGTGCTGGGTGCCTTTAGTCGCGGTGACCCGTAACGACCGTGAAGTCGCGACCATCGAAGCAGGTCCGGGTTCCGGTGTGGCAGGCTGCGCCGATCTGGTCCACGCGGATCAGGAGGGCGTCGCCGTCGCAGTCCAGGGCGACTGACTTCACGAACTGTACGTGTCCGGAAGTGTCGCCCTTGCGCCAGTACTCCTGGCGGGAGCGGGAGTAGAACGTGACGCGCCCGGTGGTCATGGTGCGGTGGAGTGCCTCGTCATCCATCCACCCGAGCATCAGGACCTCGTTGGTGTCATGCTGTTGGACAATTGCGGCTACAAGGCCCGCGGAATCGCGCTTGAGGGCGTCCGCGATCTCCTGCGGCAACGGACCCGTGGGGTCACTGGAAGGCTCCACGGCGGGAGAGGGGCTGGGGGCGGACTGCTCTGACATCAGATCAAGTCTAGTGCCTTTGCCGGGACTGGCTGTTCTGCGGCGGTTCCACTGCGCAAGAGCGCGCCGATCGTGCTAGTTTCACAAGTGATGCATTTCGTCGATCCCTCCCGAGAAGTACTGGCCGAAACCCTGCTGGCGGCCGGACCTGACTCCCCCACGCTCTGTGAAGGGTGGCGGACACGGGACCTTGCCGCGCACTTGTTCCTGCGCGAGCGGAAATTCGCCGTAGGTGTCGGATTGTTGATCCCCCGCCTTGCCAAGGCGTCAGAGAAAGCCACCTCCAAACTGGCCTCCCAACTGAAGACCACCGACGACTACGCAGACCTCGTCAAGACCTTCCGCTCGGGCCCGCCGGCTTTCTCTCCGTTGAAGATCAAGGCGCTGGACGAGACCTCCAACCTCATCGAGTTCTTCGTACACACCGAAGACATCCGCCGAGCCGGCGACCGCTGGGCGCCCCGGGCACTGGATGAGGCCTATTCGGATGCTCTTTGGAACGACCTCATCAAGCGCGCAGCGTTCCTGTACCGCGGCGTGGACCTTGGCATCGTTCTGGTCAGGCCCACCGGCCCGCGGCACGTTGCCAAGCGCGCACCCGTTTCCGTAGCCATCGTTGGCGAGCCGGGCGAATTGCTGATGCACGCCCACGGCCGCACCAACCAAGCCTTGGTCACCTTCGAGGGCCAGCCGGACGCCGTCGCGCTTTTGCAGTCAGCGGACATCGGACTTTAACTCCCAACGCGGGGTCACTTATGGCCCATCCCTGAGGGGATGATGGGCCATAAGTGACCCCGCGTTGGACGTTTGCGGCGCGAAATCAGCGGACTTCGAAGCCCGCCTCACGGATGGCGGTCTTGACCTGGGAAATCATGTCGTCAGGACCAAAGTGGAACACCGAGGCCGCAAGCACGGCGTCGGCCCCTGCCTGGACGGCCGGCGGGAAGTGCTCGGGCGCTCCCGCTCCGCCGGAGGCGATGATCGGGATATTGACCGCTGCACGGACCAGGCGGATAAGTTCAAGGTCGAAGCCATCCTTGGTGCCGTCGGCGTCAATGGAGTTCAGCAGGATCTCCCCGACTCCCCTGTCAGCGGCTTCCTTCGCCCAGGCAATGGCGTCGATTCCGGTACCGGTGCGGCCGCCGTGCGTAGTGACTTCAAAACCGGACGACGTCGGAACGTCACCTTCCCGGGTACGGCGTGCGTCGACTGAGAGCACCAGCACCTGGGAGCCGAAGTGCCGGGTGATCTCGTCGATCACCTCGGGCCGGGCAACTGCGGCCGTGTTGATGGATGCCTTGTCTGCACCGAAGCGCAGGAGCTTGTCGACCTCGGCCACGCCACGGACGCCTCCACCCACCGTGAGGGGAATGAACACTTCTTCCGCGGTGCGGCGAACGACGTCGAACGTGGTTTCACGGTTTCCGGATGAGGCAGTGACGTCCAGGAACGTCAGTTCGTCTGCCCCGCCGTTGTCATATCGGTGGGCAAGTTCCACCGGGTCCCCGGCGTCCCGAAGGCCTTCAAAGTTGACGCCCTTGACGACGCGACCGGCGTCCACATCCAGGCATGGGATGACGCGTACGGCTACAGCCATGTGCTGCTCCTCAGTTCTGCTGGCTCCAGTTGATCAGTGCGTGGGTCAGATCCGGCAGGCGTGGATGCTGCTGACCAGGATGGCACGGGCGCCGAGGTCGTACAGTTCGTCCATGATGCGGTTCGTTTCCTTCTTGGGAACCATGGAACGCACGGCCACCCAGTCGGAATCACGCAGCGGGGAAACCGTGGGCGACTCGAGGCCGGGAGTCAGTGCTGCGGCGTCTTCGACCAGGTCCTTGCGGATGTCATAGTCCATCAAAACGTACTGCCGCGCCACCAGGACACCCTGGAGGCGGCGGATGAGGATATCGATTTCCTTGGCCGTCCCGTTTGCGGCGCCACCGGAGCCCGACCGGCGGATCAAGACGGCCTCGGACTTCAGGATGGGGTCACCGAAAATTTCCATGCCGGCGGCCTTGAGGGTGTTGCCGGTTTCCACCACGTCCGCGATGGCATCCGCTACGCCGAGGCGGACGGAGGACTCCACGGCGCCGTCCAGTCGGACCACCTTGGCGTTGACGCCACGCTCGGCCAGGTAGTCGCGCAGGAGGCCGTCGTAGCTGGTGGCCAGGCGCTTGCCTTCAAGCTGCTCGACGCCGGTGAAGTCGCCAACAGGGCCGGCGAAGCGGAAGGTCGAGGGCGCAAAACCAAGGGGAAGCAGTTCTTCGGCTTCGACCTTCGCATCAAGCAGGAGGTCCCTGCCGGTGATGCCGACATCCAGGGTTCCCTGGCCTACATACACGGCGATGTCACGGGGACGGAGGAAGAAGAATTCGATGTCGTTGTCGGGATCAACCATCACCAGTTCGCGGGAGTCGCGGCGCTGGCGGTATCCGGCCTCGGACAGCATTGCGGAGGCGGCTTCGGACAGGGATCCCTTGTTGGGGACTGCTACACGGAGCATTTGGGGAGACTTTCTGTTTGGAATGGAGGTTTCAGGCACTTCGGCCACGCGGCTGGCTCCGCCTGGGGGCAGGCGGAGTGGCGTGGCTAGAGATGCTTGTAAACGTCTTCCAGGCTGAGGCCCTTGGCAAGCATGAGGACCTGCAAGTGGTACAGGAGCTGGGAGATTTCCTCAGCAGCAGCCTCGTCCGATTCATACTCCGCGGCCATCCAGACTTCAGCGGCCTCTTCGACCACCTTTTTGCCGATGCCGTGGATTCCGGAGTCCAGCTCGGCTACCGTGCGCGAGCCTGCCGGGCGGGTCGCTGCTTTCTCACTCAGTTCTGCGAACAGCGTCTCGAAATTCTTCACGCCCTCCAGACTACTTGCTCCTGGGCCGACGCCGCTCGTTGGGGCGTTGCATGACGAAGGGGATGTGAGTGAACACACACCCACATCCCCTTCGTACACGCTTAGCTGAAGCAGTGAACCCTTAGCTGAAGTGCTTGAGCGTCACGGCAGTGGCCAAGGCGGCTGTGACTGCCTCGTGGCCTTTGTCTTCCTGGGATCCGGGAAGGCCGGCCCGGTCCAGGCCCTGCTGTTCGGTGTCGCAGGTGAGTACGCCGAAGCCCACCGGCACGCCGGTGCGGACACTGACATCGGTAAGTCCCGACGTCGCGGCCTGGCAGACGTAGTCAAAGTGCGGGGTTCCGCCGCGGATAACGACGCCCAGGGCCACGACGGCATCAAAGTGCGGTGCCAGCCTGGCAGCGGCGACCGGGAGTTCGAAGCTGCCCGGAACCCGCAACAGCGTGGGTTCCGTGATGCCCGCTTCCTTGGCTGCACGCAGGGCACCGTCCACCAGGCCGTCCATGATCTGGGTGTGCCAGCTTGCCGCCACGATGGCGAGCTTGAGCTGCGAGGTCTCCTCGGGGTTGAGGGTAGTGAGGTCAATAGTGGGCGCGCCGTGTCCGCTCATGGTGTGCTGTGGATCCGTTCAGTCTTGGTTGCTGTTGAAAATCTTGGGTGAAGCTGGTTTCTTGCCGTTGCTGACCGGCTCGACTTCGAGGGTCAGCAGGTGGTCCATCCGGTCCTTCTTGGTCTGCAGGTACCGGAGGTTCTGCTCCCGGGACGGCACCTCGGTGGGCACCATCTCCACGACAGTCACCCCTGCCTTGGCAAGACGGTGCTGCTTGTCCGGGTTGTTGCTCAACAAACGGACTTCGTGGAGCCCCATCTCGGAAAGGATCTGCCCGGCCGCGTCATAGGAGCGCGCGTCGACCGGCAGGCCCAGTTGTTCATTGGCCTCAACGGTATCGAACCCGGCTTCCTGCAGCGCGTAGGCCTTGATCTTGTTGGCCAGGCCGATCCCGCGGCCTTCCTGTCCCCGCAGGTAAAGCAGCGTCCCGCCTTCCTTGTGGATGAGTTCCAGCGCGAAGGCAAGCTGCTCACCGCAATCGCAGCGGTAGGAACCGAAGACATCGCCCGTGAGGCATTCCGAGTGCAGGCGGACCAGAGGAGCCTGGCCTCCCTTGGGCGCGTTGGGTGAACTGACAGCGAGATGTTCAACTCCCGTGACATGGTCCGTCCACGCCTGCGCCACGAAATCGCCATAGGCCGTGGGCAGCTGGACGATGGGTCCACCGCTCACCGGGTGCGGCCCGGAGTCCGTGTGCTCACTGCTGTGTGCTGTCGATGCGGTCATCGCTTCTCCTCGTCTACCCGATGCGCTCCCTGGGAATCCACCGCCTCAACATAAGACACCAGGTCCTCGATGGAGATGAGGGGGCATCCATGTTCGGCGGCGAACCCGCGCAGGCTGTCCAAGCGCATCATTTCACCGTCGTCATGTACCAACTCTGCGATAACACCCACCGGGGCGAGCCCGGCCAGGCGACACAAGTCCACGGCAGCTTCCGTGTGTCCCGGACGTTCTCGCACTCCCCCCTTAACGGCCCGCAGCGGAAAAATATGCCCAGGACGGGTGAGTGACGCCGGAGTACTGGCGGGATCTGCCAGGATTCGAGCCGTCAAGGCCCGGTCCGTGGCGGAAATTCCCGTGCTGACTCCTATCGCAGCGTCACAGGAAACAGTATAGGCAGTACCCTTAGCATCTTGGTTTATTTCGACCATGGGAGGCAGAATCAGGGCATCAGCCCTCTCCCCTTCCAAAGGGACGCAGATGACGCCGGAGGAATACCGGATGGTCCAACCCATCAGGGCGGGAGTGGCGTGTTCGGCGGCAAAAATGATGTCGCCTTCGTTTTCCCTGTCCTCGTTGTCTACCACGATCACGGCCTTACCGGCTGCCATCGCGGCGATGGCTGATTCCACGGGATCAAGGCCGGGACGCTGTGCCGTAGCTGGCTGCGGCTTGGTGGGCGCGCTCATCAGTTGCCTCCATGCTGCGGAGCGAACGACAAAAGGCGCTCGGTGTATTTCGCCAGGACATCCACTTCCAGGTTGACGCGGCCACCTACTGCCTTCGCCCCCAGTCCGGTCTCTTCCAGTGTGGTGGGAATAAGGCCGACCTCGAACCACGGTTCCGCTTCGGACGCCGCGCTGACGGCCGTCACGGTCAGCGAAACACCGTCGACGGCGATCGATCCCTTCTCGGCGATGTACCGAGCCAGCGGGGCCGGTACGCCGAACCGCAGGCGGTCCCAGTTGCCCAACGCTTCGCGTTCGAGGAGTTCTCCTACGCCATCCACGTGCCCCTGGACGACGTGGCCGTCCAGCCGACCGCCAGCAGGAACACAGCGTTCGAGGTTCACGGTGTCCCCCGCCGCCAACTCCCCGATCGTGGTGCGGACCAGGGTTTCGCCCATGACGTCCACGCTGAACTCCTGGCCATCGATGCCGGTGGCCGTGAGGCAGACCCCGTTGACGGCAATGGAGCCGCCCAAGGGCAGGTCACCCGAGGTGGTGGGTGCCTTCAACCGCAAGGTCGCGCTGGCATCGCCGTCGTGCTCAATGCCAAGGACTGTGCCTTGTTCTGCAACGATTCCGGTAAACATCAGTGTCCTCCTGTGACATATTCCGCAGCTTCACTGTGTGAGGCCACACGCGTCTGCGGAATCGAATTCTGTGGTGTGTTGGAAGTGCGTCCGGCGGGGCGAAGATGCAGCCGAAGGTCATTGCCCAGAGTGCGGACCGATCCCCCGGAGGCTGCGTCCCATTCCCAATGCTGGGCATCGGCGAGTGTGCCTATGCCGAGGTCGTTCAGGGCCGGAGTCCCTGACCCCAGCAAGGTCGGCGCCAGATAGACGATCAGCTCGTCCACCAGCCCGGCGGCAAGGAAAGTACTCAAAATGCTCGAGCCCCCTTCGACCATCACGTGCCGGACACCTTCATCGAAAAGCATGCCGAGCGCCTCGCCTGGATCCCTGGTTGGCAGGTGCCGGAAACGGCCGTCCGTCCCGCGAACCGCCGCTTGTTCCGGAACATTCCTCAGGCCCATGACGGCCCTGATGGGCTGACGCTGCGCAAGTTCACCATCCGGTGTTCGGGCCGTCAACCGCGGGTTGTCTATGAGGACTGTTCCGGTCCCCACGAGGATCGCGTCGATAAGGCGTCGCAGTGAGTGGTTGTCTTCCAGCGATTCGGCACTGGAGATCCACTGGCTGGTGCCGTCGACGGCAGCGATGCGGCTGTCCAGGGTCTGGGCTATGTGCAAGGTGACGAAGGGGCGTTTGGCGGCAACGGCGTCGAACCATTCCCGGTTCAGCTCGAGTGATTCTTCGAAGCCGAGTCCGGACGTGACATCTATGCCCGCCGCGCGCAGGGTCCTGGCCCCGCCGGCGGCCGGGTCATGTGGATCGTCGACGGCGTAAATCACCTTCGCGATGCCGGCCGCGATGATTGCCTGGGCGCAGGGTCCTGTCCGGCCCACGTGGTTGCAGGGCTCCAGAGTGACCACCATGGTGGTGCCTTTGGTGTCGAGTCCTTGGCGCCGAGCTTCGGAAATCGCGTCGGCCTCCGCATGCGCAGTTCCTGCACCCCGGTGGTATCCAGTGGCCAGTTGCTCGCCTTCCGGGCTAAGAATGACAGCTCCGACCAGCGGGTTGGCTCCCCGGGGACCAGCCAGCGCGGCCGCCAGGGCGGCATCCATCGCTGCCTCTTCAGTCGGCGCAAAGGCGCCCTGCTGCGTCATCGCGCAACTCCTGCGGCAACGGGAACAGATTGAACGGCGCCGCGCTCACGCTTTTCGGCCCACCACCAGACAAAGAATCCTGCCAGCGTAAAGAAACCATAGAAGAGGTACATGACAGCACTGGCGTAGTAACCGGCACTGAACAGCAAAGGCACTCCGACGATGTCCACCGCGACCCAGATCAGCCAGAATTCGGTCCACCCGCGCGCCATGCCGTAGGTCGCCAGGAGCGAGCCCATGAAGGTCCAGGCGTCGGCCCAGACGGGCGGGTAGGAACCCAAAGTGTCAAACAGGGGTGTGAGGGCTGCGGTCCCGGCGATCATTGCGCCGATCAGTGCCAAACGCACTTTGTTCGAGGCCCAGCCGGGGATCACTGCACGGCCCTGGCTGCTCGTTTCACGGCCTTGCTGCCACCGGTACCAGCCGTAGACCGCAACTGCGATGAACATTACTTGCCGTCCGGCCTGCCCCCAGAGGGTGGCGGGCGCGGCGGCACCGAATATATTGCCGAGGAAAACGGTCAGCAAGAGGATGTTGCCGACGATGCCGATGGGCCAGGCCCAGACTTTCCGGCGCATTCCGCCGAGGGCGCTGAGCAACCCAAAGATGTTTCCAAGCACTTCGCGTAAGACAAGGGCAGATCCCCCAACGGGAATCTGTGCTTCGAAGAGCCATCGCAGAAAGTCCATGCCGTTCCTTCCCAGTAAGCCGCGATGACTCCGGGGGTGTACGACAGCGCAATACCGGGCGTCGCAGAAGGAACGCCCATGGCATGACTGTACGTGCTTCTCCCATCCAGACTTTAACTGTCGGTACCGGAATTCCACCGGTTCAACCGTCTGCCACCGGCGTCCTGATCACCCAGGAAATCAGTGGCTCGCGGGTCGCGGACTATGACCGCCGGTTCGGACTTACACCGACCCCGGAGCACGTATGTGTGTTGTTATTGTGCCACAACTACGAAGATGGCCAGGCTATTCCCGGCCATCTTCGTAACATCCAGTGGGCACCCTCAGGCCTTTGCCACTGCAGCGGCTTGCCCTGCAGTACGCAGGCGCTCGATCGCCGCAGCCGGGTCCTCGTGGCCATAGACCGCCGAGCCCGCTACGAAGACGTTGGCGCCCGCTTCTGCAGCCCTGACGATGGTTTCCTCCGTGATCCCCCCATCGACCTGGATCGCCACGCCAATGCCGGAGCCTTCAACTGCCGCCCGGGCCCGCCGGATCTTGGGCAAGGTGATGTCCAGGAAGGATTGGCCGCCGAAGCCGGGTTCAACGGTCATGATCAAGAGCATGTCCAGTTCGCTGAGCATGTCCAGGTACGGCTCCACCGGCGTGGCCGGCCGCAAAGCCATACCAGCCTTGGATCCCCGCGCGCGCAATTCGCGGGCCAGCTTGACCGGTGCCATCGCCGCTTCAGCGTGGAACGTCACTGACGCGACGCCGGCGTCCGCGTAGGCAGGTGCCCAGCGGTCGGCGTCGGAAATCATCAGATGCGCATCAAGCGGAACCGGGCTGACCGCCTGAATTCGTTGTACTACCGGCAAACCGAGCGTCAGGTTGGGCACGAAGTGGTTATCCATGACATCCACGTGGACGGCATCGGCGTTGCCGATGCGCTGCAGTTCTGCCTCAAGGTTGACGAAGTCCGCAGACAGGATGCTCGGGTTGATAAAGCACTGAGACAAGGCAGCCCCTTCGGGTCGGTTTGGTGGTGTGGCCGCAGCGGGGTTCCGCTGCGGCCCGGAACGTGCAGCTACGGCTTCTTGCGGATGATGGCCATGAACATGGCATCCGTTTGGTGAATGTGCGGCCACAGCTGGGCAGTGTGCTCATGTCCTGCGCCAAGGTTGCCGGTGAGGCTGACATGGTCCAGCGCCTGCCCGGAGTCGAGCAGTTCGAGGTCAGCCCGCTTGCCCAGGACATCGCTGACGACTGCGGTGGTCTCCGCCGGGTGGGGTGAACACGTCACGTAGGCCACGACGCCACCGGGCTTGACGGCGTCAATCGCGGAATTCAGGAGTTCGCGCTGGAGTGGCCCGAGGTCTCCGATGTCCTTGGGCGAACGCCGCCAGCGCGACTCGGGCCGCCTGCGCAGCGCGCCCAGGCCACTGCACGGAACGTCCACGAGGACGCGGTCGAACGATTCGCGGTGCTCGTTGCCCACTTCGCGCCCGTCGCCTGTACGGACGGTCCAGGCCTCTTCCGGGACAGCCGAGAGCGCCTGTTGAACCAGCTTGGCACGGTGTGGTGCAGGCTCGTTGGCCAGGAGCGTTGCGCCATCGCGGTGAGCCAAGGCGGCCAGGAGCGCTGCTTTGCCGCCAGGACCGGCACAAAGGTCCAGCCACTTCTCGCCTTGGGAGGGACGCTCCCCCAACTCGACGCCGGCCAATGCGCGCGCGACAAGCTGGGACCCGACGTCCTGGACACGGGTGGTGCCGCGCCGGACGGATTCGAAGCGGCCAAGGTCACCCCCGGCGGAGAGGGCCGATCCTTCCACCAGCTCACCGGGGGTGGCACCGTTGTCGAACGCCTCGTCGAGGTCGCCCAGTCCAGGCAAAGCCACAAGGTTCACAACGGGGGCGGCATTATCGGCTTCCAGCAGGGCGTCGATCTCGCTCTTGGGACGCCCGTGGTTCACCAGTGATTGCCGCAGGGCACGAACAATCCATTCCGGGTGGGCATGGCGCAGGGCGGCGATTTTGGTCTCATCCGTCTCCTGGTCCAGAAGGATGTCGAGCCACTCATCCAGGGTGTGGGCAGTGACCTTACGGAGGACAGCGTTAATGAGGGCTGACGGGCCGGCCCCGATCACTGCCCTGGCCAAACCGACAGTCTGGTCCAAGGCAGCATGCGCAGGAACACGCATGGACAACAGCTGGTGCGCGCCGATCCGGAGGGCGTCGAGGATCGCGGGATCCAGTTGGTTCAGGGGCCGGTCCACGCATCGGGCCAGGATGGCATCGTAGGTGCCTTGGCCCCGGAGGGCCCCATAGCTCAGTTCAGTGGCGAACCCGGCATCACGACGGTCCAGGCGGTGCTCCCGGATCCGGGCGGGAAGAACGAGGTTGGCGTAGGCGTCCTCGGAAGCGACAGCGCGGAGCACCTCGAAAGCGACCAAACGGGCCGGGTCCGCCCGGCGGGTGCGCTGCGACGGAGCGTTGTTGGTGAAGCCCCGCTGGGGTCCCCGGTTCCGCTCCCTGCCTTGGGCGTTGCGGCGGCTTCCGCCCTGCGACCCTCGGTTGCCCTGCCCGCCGCCGTCCCGGCTGCCGCTGTTGTTCGGGCCTCGGCGGCCGGACTCACTCATTCGAATACCACTCTCTCAGGTGCTGCCAGGCCGCGGGCCCAATCAGCCGACGACATCATCTTCTTGCCGGCCGGCTGGATGCGGCCAAGTTCAATTGCATGGGAGCCGGTTCCGACCAGGACCGATTTGCCCTCCACGCGGATGGTTCCCGGTGAAAGGTCCTTGACCTCCGGCCTCAGCGCCACTGCCTCCAGTTTGACCCGTTGCCCGTCCAAGGTAGTCCAAGCACCCGGCTCGGGGGTGACGCCGCGGGCCTGCCGGCTCAGCGCCAGCGCGGGCTTTTGCCAGTCCAGGCGTCCGTCATCAAGGGTGAGTTTCGGTGCGAGCGACACTTTGCCGCTTTGGGGCCGGGGCGAGGCTTGCCCGGTGTCAATGGCGGAAAGCGTCTGGCTCAGAAGCACTGCCCCGCTGATCGAAAGCCGCTCCAGCAGATCCCCGGCGGTGTCTTCCGGCCGGACGGTCTCAGTCAGGGTTCCGAAAACGGGCCCCGTATCCAGGCCTTCCTCCAGCTGGAACGTGGCGGCCCCTGTGATGTCATCGCCGGCCATGAGCGATCGTTGGACTGGTGCAGCCCCGCGCCAGGCCGGAAGCAGGGAGAAGTGCAGGTTGACCCAACCGTGCTTGGGAACGTCCAAGGCCGCCCGGGGCACTATTCCTCCGTAGGCCACTATCGCGGCCACATCGGGTGCGTAGTGCGCAATGCGTGCGGTGGTGTCGGCGTCGACCTTGGCTGCCCGGATGATGTCGATGCCCAACTCTTCTGCCCACGCCGCTACCGGCGATGGCGTCATGACGCGCTTGCGTCCCAGGGGCGCGTCGGGTCGGGTCAGGACGGCGACGACGTCGAAACCGGCGGTCACCAGGGCGTCCAACGACGGGACTGCCACGGCGGGGGTGCCGGCAAAGAGCACCCTCACTCGGGAACTCCAAAGCTGCCGCCGCCGAAGCTTGATCCGACGGAGTTGGCACGCTTGGATGTGGTTTGTTCCGTGATGGCGTGGTAGTTGGCGTTGCGGATGGCACGCAAGGCGGCCTTGCGGTCCTCGCCTTCCAGCCTGTCGGTGTACAGCACACCGTCAAGGTGATCTGTTTCATGCTGGAAGCAACGGGCCAACATGCCTTCGGCTTCGACGGAGACGGGGTTCCCGTTGAGGTCCACCCCGGTTGCCCGGGTGGTGCGGTAGCGGCGCACGGGGAAACCGAGACCGGGGATGGAGAGGCAGCCCTCTACTTCGTCGGGTTGGAAATCCTCGCTGTTTTCCAGAACGGGATTGATGATGTGGCCTTCCACTCCCCCGATGCGGTAAGTAAAGACGCGCTGGCTGACTCCCACCTGGGGCGCGGCAAGGCCTGCGCCCTCCACATCCTCCATGGTTTCTGTCATGTCGGCGACCAGCTTGGCGAGCTCCGGACCGAAGTCGGTTACGGGGTCGGCCACGGTGCGCAGCACCGGATCCCCGATGATTCGGATACTCAAAATTGCCATGCGTTGCCTGTCCTCACGATCGTAAAATCAAGCTCCGCGTGTTGCGGGGCCTAAGCCAGTTTAGTTGAGGCCATGGCGTTGGGTGAGGCCATGGCTGCGTCCCTTCCGGCCGACACAGGTGCTGCGGCAGCGAACACTGGCGGCGCGACAGGAAGCAGCGCTGGTCCCGCCGCGGCGACGTCCGCCGACATTTCCCACACCCGTCGAAGGGCACAGAACTTCCACCAGTGGTGCTTGAGGATCTCCGGGTTGGCGCGCATCGGCCTCACTTCCGTCTCGCCGATGGCGACGGCAAGGAGCATGGGGTTCTCCCCATACCTCCACGGTTCCCACTCACCCGAGACGGGATCCACCAGGCTTTCTTCTGCCTTCATCCCGGCTGTGAGTTGCATGACCACCTTGTCATCAAGGGCTTTCACCGTTCCGTCCCGCGTGGTGCCCTTCGTTTTGTAGTCAATAAGGCAGATCCGACCATTGATTTTTGCGACGAGGTCCAGTGTCCCCGCGTAGCCCACCGTATTGTTCCACACGGTGATTTCCGGCGCCAGGGGCTCCACCCGGTACAGCTCCCACCATTCATCGAAGCGTGCAGCAAACGCCTGCTCACCGTTGGCGGCGAGTTCTTCCCTGCATTCCTGCATGCGGTGCGGGCGTCCCAGGGCCCGCAAGGCAAACTGCTCGCAATATGTGTGGACACGGTCGCCGCGGGCAGCCGCCGTGTCCCGGAATAGCTCAGCTGCCTTGGAAGCCTTGTTGACGGCCTGCCTTACTCTTGCGGGGCTTCCAAGAATCGCGGGAAGCTCAGGATCCGCGGCCAGGCTGCTGGCGCCCATGTAGCTGAACCAACCGTCCAAGGCATGCGCCTGCTGACCGATCACTGTAGTGATGGAGGGCACAGAGAATTGCTCTGTAGTGGAGCGGGCGTACATCCGGCCGTAGTCAGTAGCGTGGGCAAGCAGTGGAGCAGTCATATAAAGACTGTGTCATACAGGGCCGACAGAATTCTCCGGCGGGAAGATCATTGCGAGTTGCTCCGGCGCCAGGCGGGCCAGTTTGGCGGCAAGGACCGGCGCCGTCAGTGCCAATCCAGCCCACGGCAAAGACGGCTCCGGCGGAATACAGGGCTCTGCTTCTTCTTCTACGGGCACGTAGGAAAGGTGCCTCCTGGCCGGGATTCGTGACGGGGAAATCGGCGCCAGCCCTGGCCAGAGGTTCAGGCGGCATGAAAAAACCCCGCTTGGACTGACTTGAACAGTCCAAACGGGGTTCCCGGTGGGCGATACTGGGTTCGAACCAGTGACCTCTTCGGTGTGAACGAAGCGCGCTACCACTGCGCCAATCGCCCGAGTGCATAGAAAACACTAACTGACCCCGGCCGGATTGCAAAACGGAAAGACGGCACCCGGAAGCAGAGGAACTGCATCTGTGGAATTACAGCCGTGAAACTCCCCAGAATCCGCGTAAATACAAGGATCCAGGGGTCACGGGACGTAAGGCCAGGCAACCGATTTGGAGAATGCAGGAACCTCCTATAGAGTTTTTACTCGTCGGAAAGCGACGGAATGCCTGCCGGGCAGGCCGTCGGAACCGCACTGCGGACGTAGCTCAGCTGGTAGAGCACCACCTTGCCAAGGTGGATGTCGCGAGTTCGAATCTCGTCGTCCGCTCGCAAGGCACTGTCAAGGCAAGAATTCCCCGGAATACTGCTTACACGGTGGGTTGGCCGAGAGGCGAGGCAGCGGCCTGCAAAGCCGTATACACGGGTTCGAATCCCGTACCCACCTCGGTGAAAACCATGTTTTCCAGCTTTGGCTGGATGCATGGGCGATTGGCGCAGCGGTAGCGCGCTTCCCTGACACGGAAGAGGTCACTGGTTCGATCCCAGTATCGCCCACCAGAACAAGGAAACTTGTTTGTTGTTGAACGTCGGAACCATCCGGCAGGCAACATGTGCGGACGTAGCTCAGCTGGTAGAGCACCACCTTGCCAAGGTGGATGTCGCGAGTTCGAATCTCGTCGTCCGCTCTCCTCATTGAAGGACCCGGTAACGGGCGATTGGCGCAGCGGTAGCGCGCTTCCCTGACACGGAAGAGGTCACTGGTTCGATCCCAGTATCGCCCACCAGAACAAGGAAACTTGTTTGTTGTTGGACGTCGGAACCATCCGGCAGGCAACATGTGCGGACGTAGCTCAGCTGGTAGAGCACCACCTTGCCAAGGTGGATGTCGCGAGTTCGAATCTCGTCGTCCGCTCCAAAAAGAAAGCAGCTCCCAGGAGCTGCTTTTTTTATGCCCATTTTCGAGTGTGACCCAAATCATCAGGAGAAGTAACTGATACCCCTCAGAAGAAGTCGCTTTATCTAATGTGATTCCCCTCGCATAATGTACTGCGAGCTCATCACCGTTCCACGCCCACCGGCAGGAGTACCCCCATGAATGTACAGACGGCTTCACAGTCCGTCCTGAGGCGCAAGCCCATCGACGATATCGAGGAAGAAAGCAAACACAGCGGACTATTCAAGAGTCTCGGTCTTTGGCAGCTGACAGCCATCGGCGTCGGCGGAATTATCGGCGTCGGCATCTTTTCGCTGGCCGGCCTGGTTGCCCACGGCAGCGAAGGCAGCCCGGGCGTTGGCCCCGCGGTCCTTATTTCCTTCCTGATCGCCGGTCTGGCATCGGGAGCGGCCGCGTTGTCGTACGCCGAATTTGCCGGCATGATCCCCCGGGCCGGATCGGCCTACACCTACGGCTACGTTGCCCTGGGTGAAATCATCGGCTGGTTCATTGGCTGGGACCTGCTGCTCGAATACATCGCCATCGTCGCCGTCGTCGCGATCGGCATCTCCGGCTACTTCGACGCCTTCCTCTCCGGCCTCGGCATCCATATGCCGACGTGGATGACGTCCACCGTCGATGAGGGCAAGGGCGGCATCATCAACCTCCCCGCAATCCTCGTGTGCCTCCTGGTCACATGGATTCTGAGCCGTGGGACAAAGGCGTTCGGCCGGTTCGAACTGGTGGCCGTCGCCATCAAGGTCATCCTGATCCTGTTCATCATCGGGCTTGGCATCTTCTACGTGAACACCGAGAACTACAACCCGTTCATGCCCAGCGGTTTCGGTCCCGTGGTCGCTGGTGCCGCGACGGTCTTCTTCGCCGTCTTTGGCTATGACGCCATGAGCACGGCAGCGGAGGAGGCCAAGGAGGGCAAGAAGCACATGCCCAAGGCCATCATCTTGTCGCTGATCATCGCCATGTTGCTCTACGTTGCCGCCACGCTCGTGTTGACCGGCATGCAGAACTACAAGGACATCAACCCGACTGCCGGTTTTGCCTCCGCGTTCACTGGTGTCGGACTGCCCGTCATTGCCACCATCATCTCGGTGTTCGCCGTGCTGTCCATCCTGACTGTCATGCTGACGTTCCTTCTAGGTGTCACCCGGGTGTGGTTCTCCATGAGCCGCGACGGGCTGCTGCCTGGCTGGTTCGCCAAGACCGACCGCCACGGCACGCCCCAACGCGTCACCTGGATCGCCGGCATCGCCTCAGCCTTCCTAGCCGGCGTCTTCCCCATCAAGGAGGTCGCGGACCTCACCAACATCGGAATCCTGGCAGCGTTCGTCGTGGTCTGTGTCTCGGTGATTGTGTTCCGTTACACCAAACCCAATGCGCCCCGGACATTCCGCCTCCCGCTGATGCCGCTGGTTCCCGCCTTCGGCGTACTGGCATCGGCTTTCCTGATGTTCCAGCTGCACTGGGAAACCTGGCTCCGGTTCGGAGTCTGGCTTGTCATCGGCCTGGTGATCTATTTCGCCTATGGCCGCAGGCACTCCCTGATGAACCCCGACAGCCCACGGCACAAAACAGCCAGTAAGCCATTGGCGTAGTTATCCACAGGCCGCACTTACGACCTTGGCACCTCGGGGAACTGGTGTTATCGTCGGACGCGGAGGAGCGAACTGGCTCCGCGATGGAAGGGAGGTGCCCGTGGGTTTAATTGACGACCTGAAGGGCAAGGCTCAGGGTCTCATTCAAGGCAACGAAGAAGCCATCAAGAATGGCATCGAAAAGGCCGGAGACTTCGTTGACGAAAAGACTGGCGGCAAGTTCGCAAGTCAGGTCGACGCAGTGCAGAACGCCGCTTCCGATTTCGTGGCCAAGAACGATGGCGAGCCTGACCAGGCTCCCGCCGCAGGTGAGCCTACGCAGCCGTAGCTGCCTGAGCCGCCGTACCAGATACGTCAAGGGGGCACCGGTCCCGCCGAGAGGCGCCACCGGTGCCCTTGGCGTTTAACGGAAGGGTATTCCGCACAGGTCCGGTAATTTGGACAGTATGCCTTCCGCCACTTCCCCGACCATTCGAAGCAAAGCGACGAAACAGACGTTGGGCCCCCAGCTCAGTGCCGGCGTAGTCACCGCGTTGGTGGGATTCACGTCATCCTTCGCGGTTGTGTTGGCCGGGCTCCAGGCCGTGGGTGCCAACCAGGCCCAAGCATCCAGCGGCCTGCTGGCACTGACCCTCACTTTTGGCCTCGGCATCCTGTGGTTGTCCTGGCGCAGCAAAATGCCCGTGACGCTCGCATGGTCCACCCCTGGCGCCGCGCTGCTGGCCACCGCTGGAACGGTCGACGGCGGCTGGCCGGCCGCCGTCGGAGCCTTCCTGATCGTGGGGGTGCTCATTGTCCTCACGGGGTTGCTTCCCGCACTGGGAAGGTTGATGGCAAAGATCCCGACCGCCCTGGCCCAGGCCATGCTCGCCGGTGTCCTGCTCCCCTTGTGCCTGGCACCCTTCAAATCACTGGGATCGGCACCACTGCTGGTTGCACCGGTCATCCTGTGCTGGATCGTGCTCATGAAATTCGCCCCGCGCTGGTCCGTTCCGGCCTCGCTGCTGGTGGCACTTGCCGTCATCGGCGTCCACATTGTCTCCTCAGGTGTCCAGATCCCGGGAGAGAACCTTGTGCCGCGCCTCGAGTGGACCACCCCGGCATTCTCCTTTGAAGCTGCGATCGGTTTGGCGCTTCCTTTGTTCATCGTCACCATGGCGTCGCAAAACATCCCCGGCGTGGCGGTCCTGAAGTCCTTTGGCTACACCACCCCATGGCGGCCATCGATGCTGGTCACCGGGGCTGGAACAATCGTCGGTGCGCCGTTTGGCGGGCACGCCATCAACCTGGCTGCGTTGAGCGCCGCCCTCGCTGCGGGTGAGGAAGCCGGCAAGGACCATGACCGGCGCTGGATCGCTGCTTTCGTATCTGGCGTGGCCTATCTGCTGCTGGCAGCAGCTTCAGCGGCCCTGGTGACCATAGTGGCGGCAGCACCGGCAGGACTTCTGGAAGCCGTCGCCGGTCTCGCCCTGCTGGGGACCTTGGCGTCCTCGATCTCCTCCGCGCTTGCCGTGGCCGAAGAACGGATTCCGGCCTGCGTCACGTTCCTGCTCGCCGCCTCCGGAATCGCTTTTGCAGGCATCGGCGCCGCATTCTGGGCGCTGGCCGGAGGGATTGCCATCCGTTGGGCGCTGAAGAGCCGCGAGCCCCTCACCCGGGCCTGATTCAGGCAGGCTCGTGGTTTTGCGCCTCGCGGGCCAATGCCGTCAAGCGCGAAACGGCACGGAAATACTTCTTCATGTAGCCGCCCGTCATCATCTCTTCGGTGAACAGCTTGTCGAAGGGAACACCGCTGGCCAGGATGGGCACGTCTTTGTCATAGAGCCGGTCGGCCAGCACCACGAACCGCAGCGCAACGGCCTGTTCCGTAATGGTTTCGACGTCGCTCCACACCACGGCTTCGATGCCGGAGATGAGCTGGCGGTACCGGCTGGGGTGCACCGCTGCAAGGTGGTTTACAAGGGTGCGGAAATCGTCCACCGCAACGGTCTTTCCGTCGAACTCCGTGCGCATCCGGTGCTTCAGTTCTTCGGTCTTCAGCGGCGCGGGCGCCGCGGGCAGGCCACGGTGGCGGAAGTCCTCGCCGTCGATCCTGACGACATCGAACTGGTCAGCCAGCACCTGGATTTCCCGCTGGAAGTCGACGGCGGCGAAGCGGCCTTCGCCCAACGAACCGGGCAGGGTGTTGGAGGTGGCAGCAAGCTTGACACCGGCGTCGGCGAGTTCGCGCATCAGGCGGGACATCAGCACGGTGTCGCCTGGATCATCCAGTTCGAACTCATCGATGCACACCAGTTTGTAGCTGCTGAGTGCTTCAACGGTCTTGCGGAACGACAAAGCGCCCACCAGGTTGGTGTACTCCACGAAGGTTCCGAAGGCCTTGGGGCCCGGGGACCTGTGCCAAAGGGATGCCAAAAGGTGGGTTTTGCCCACGCCGAAGCCGCCGTCGAGGTAGATTCCGGCCCGTGTTGCCGGTGCTTTCTTTGCAAAGAGCTTCTTGAACAGACCCGCACCATCGCCGTTGCCCACGCCATCGGCGAATGCTGAGAGCAGTTTCACGGCGTTGGCCTGGCTCGGTTGGGAAGGATCGGGCCGGTAGCTGTCGAACGACACCTCTCCGAATCGGGGAGAGGGGTAGAAACCCTTGAGGAGTTCCTCCACGGAGACTGCCGGTGTGCGGGCAGCCAGTTGTTCGATCTTTACCACGGTGGTCCGTTCCTTCGGCGTTGGGTCCCCAGCAAGGATACCGGCAACGGGCGCCATCCCCACGGACACGTGACCAAGCCCATGTTTCACCGTATGACCACGCCGGAAGCAATCCGTGCGGCCCGTGGTTAGTGTTGAGGCAAGCCGGGCCCGCACCTGCACCATCTTCGACCGGCCTGGCTCCGTCCGTTGTCAGTGAAAGGCCATCATGTCCTACCCCGTTGAACAAAACGAAAAGTTCGCTTCCTACGCGAACCCTGAACGACTCGTCTCCACCGAGTGGCTCGCGGCAGCACTTGCTGACGGCGCAGTAGCCGACGGCAAGTTGGTGCTGGTCGAGTCCGACGAAGACGTCCTCCTCTACGAGACCGGGCACATCCCGGGTGCCGTCAAGATCGACTGGCACACCGACCTGAACGACGAAGTCACCCGCGACTACGTAGATGGCGCAGCCTTCGCGGCCCTCGCCGCTTCCAAGGGCATCTCGCGCGACAGCACCGTGGTGATCTACGGTGACAAGTCCAACTGGTGGGCCGCCTACGCACTGTGGGTCTTCACCTTGTTCGGCCACGAGGACGTACGTCTCCTCGACGGCGGCCGGGACAAGTGGATCGCTGAAGGCCGCGAACTCACCACCGACGTTTCCCAGCCCGCTGCAGGCAACTACCCGGAGGTCGAGCGTAACGACTCCCCTATCCGGGCCTTCAAGGAGGACGTCCTGGCGCACCTGGGCAACCCCTTGATCGATGTCCGCTCCCCGGAGGAATACACGGGCCAGCGCACCCACATGCCGGCGTATCCCGAAGAGGGCGCCCTCCGCGGCGGCCACATTCCGACAGCCGCCTCCGTTCCGTGGGCACGCGCTGCCGCGGAAGACGGAACGTACCGCAGCCGCGAAGAGCTCGAAGCCCTCTACCTGGGTGAAGCAGGCCTGGCCCCGGGCGACGACGTCGTGGCGTACTGCCGCATCGGCGAGCGTTCCAGCCACACCTGGTTCGCGCTGAAGTACCTGCTGGGCTTCGACACCGTACGCAACTACGACGGCTCCTGGACCGAGTGGGGCAACGCCGTCCGCGTTCCCATCGTCAAGGGTGCCGAGCGGGGTTCCGTGCCTTCGTCACTGGTCCGCAACTAATAGCACTGTAACCAACGCCTTGCGTAAGCTGGAAGTAATGAGTACGAACACTTTGCCTACCGCCTTGGCGGAAATCGTTGACGACTTCCAGGCGTTGACCGAACCTGAGCGCCTTCAGCTCCTTTTGGAGTTCTCCAGGGGCCTTCCGGAGCTTCCGGAGCGTTTGACTGACCACCCGGAACTGCTGGAGCAGGTGGTCGAGTGCCAGTCACCGCTTTTCCTGACCATCGAGTCCGAGAAGAACGCCGACGGCGACCGCGCCTACCGGCTCTTCTTCAAGGCACCGCCGGAAGCTCCCACGACGCGGGGCTTCGCAGGGGTTCTGCATGAGGGGCTGGACGGCTTGACCGCCAGCGAAATCCTTGCAGTACCGGACGACATGCCGGAATTGCTCGGGCTGACCAGGGCCATCACTCCCTTGCGGATGCGGGGAATGACGGCGATGCTTGGCCGGATCAAGCGAAAGGTTGCGGCCGCGAGCCGTTTGGAACACTGAGAGGCACTGCCACACGGTATGGCAAAGAAGATGGCTTCCCAGGGAACGCCGGCCACAGCAGCACTTGCTGCGGCCGGCGTTCCCTTCACGCTGCACCCCTATGCCCACGATCCCGCCGCATCCAGCTACGGCCTGGAAGCGGCGGAGGTCCTTGGTATCGCGCCGGATCGCGTCTTCAAGACGCTCATGGTGGAGGTGGAAGGAAAATTGGCCGTTGCCGTCGTTCCCGTGTCAGGCAACCTGGATCTCAAGGCCGCGGCCGCTGCCTTGGGATCCAAGAAAGCGGTTATGGCAGATCCGAAGGCCGCTGAACGCCGTACGGGCTATGTGCTCGGCGGGATATCCCCCTTGGGTCAACGCCAGCCCTCCCCCACAGTCCTCGACGAATCGGCACTTGGCTTCGAAACCATCCTGGTATCAGGGGGTCGACGCGGCTTGGACATAGAACTCGCTCCGGCGGACCTGCTTCGGCTCACCAACGGAACCACCGGGCCGATCGGCACAGGAAGCGGCTGACCTCAGCCCTTAGGCATCCCCGCAACGGCCTCGCCGGATTGTCCTGGATTCTTCCGTGGCGCGAGTTGACCTTGGAGCCACGAACGCACCAATCGTTCCCAGCGCTCCGGATCAACGTTCCATTCCTTGGTATGGCGTGCACCGTGGAAAGGCTCGAACGTCACCATCTCAGGGTTCTTCTCCGCGAGGCTCGCCGAGGGGCCGAAAGGGACATAGTCGTCGTCCAGGCTATGGATCAGCAGAGTGGGCGTGCGCAATTCAACTGCGCGGCTCTCCCAATCCATGGCCTTGAAGTCCACGGGCGCCGCGAGCCCGGTCAGCCTGCGCCCCAAGGGATGGCCCAGCATCAGCTGTCCGTAGCGGCCTACGTTGTAGGGGATCCTGTTCATTTCCGCGTGGTGTGCCATGACATTGACCCAATTGATCACCGGCGCGTCCAGAACGAGGGCACGGATGACATGTCGGTATTTGGACAGGTCCGCCGCCTGGAGGCTGATGGCGCCGCCCATGGACCAACCGAAGAGCACTACCTCTCGCGCTCCGTGGTCCAGCGCGTAACCGATCGCGGCCTCCACGTCCCGCCATTCCGTCGATCCCAGACCATAACGGCCATCCAGCGCAGAGGGCGCCAGTCCATCGTTCCGGTAGGAGATCAGCAAGCTGTCCAGCCCCAGGTCGCGGGCGGTGCGGACGGCCCTGAGTCCCTCAAGCCGCGTGGCTCCCCTTCCGTGCACCATGATCGCCCAGGTCAGTGCCGGAGTGGACGCCTCGGCGCGGATCAACCAGGCAGGTGCCTTCCCGCCGTCGACATCTATGTCAATGTCCTCGGCCGCGACGCCGAGCGCGGACGGATTCGGATAGACCGCCCCACTCCACCAAGCCCGCCGGGCTTCGGTCAGGTCGCCGCTGTAGACCTCCTCCACTTCCCGGAGGACGGTTTGTTCCGCGGGCGAGTAGGACACGATCCGCCCTATCCGGGCGTGTCCCTTGCCGCCGGAGAAGAAGAGGCTGAAGACGCCGTCGATGGTCGAGTCGGGGGTGGCAGCAAGGATGACCTGCGGGCCGTTGTCGCCTTTGATCACGGCCAGGACTTCCTGGTCCTCGTGGCGTGCCGCCGGCGTGATGACCCGACGGGCAAAGTAGACCGCCAGCGCGGAGGATCCGGCGCCAACAAGGCCTGCAACCGTGCTGCCGGCGAGGAAGCCTGCGATGGCCCACTTGGTGCGGGGGGACAGCTTTTTCCCGGGAGCGTCGGCCGCCGGCCTTGTCATCGATGCCATGGTTCCATTCTGCCGTTAGCCGGCGGGACCCGGCGCAGGCGGTGCCGCGTGCCGCATCGCAGGGCCGAATCGTGCCCGGAAACCCTGCGGACAGCGGTTCCCCGGGACTACGCTGTAGCCATGAGTGATCCCATAGTCATCCTGACTGAAGAGCCCCTTGGCCCCGACGACCGCGTGAACATCGCCAAACTGATCGACGGCGGGGACGCACCGTTGTACCTGTTGGTCCCCTCCAATACCGAACGCCACTTGCTGGTGGACTTTTTGGAAAACCTCTCGCTGCTCGATGTGGCGAAGGCCTTCAGGGAACTGGCTGCACAGTCCCCTGATCCGGCAGCGGAGCGGGCGGAAGCCGCCGAGGCGTTGGCAACCTCCCTGGCGGCCCTGGACGGCTTGGGTGCCGGCGTGACCGGTGAAATCGTCGACGGCGGTGCCGTGGCCGGCTTGGTGGCCAAGGTCCGGGAAGTGGATGCTGCTCAGGCAGTGGTCATCACCCGGCCGCACGCCATCGCAGACACGTTCCACACCGATTGGGCGAACAAAGCCCAGGACCAGTTGGGACTTCCGGTGCTGCACCTGTATGCCGGTTCGGGATTTATCGGCGACTCGTGAGCGTTGCATAAGACATGAACACTCCTGAGAACACCAGCAAGACATCTTCTGTGCCCGTGGAGAAGAGCGACGCCCAGTGGCGCGAGGAGTTGACTCCCGAGGAATACCGCGTGTTGCGCCAGGCCGGCACTGAGCGCCCTTACACGGGCGAGTATTGGGACACGCACACCGAAGGCGTGTACGAATGCCGCGCCTGTGGCAGCCAGTTGTTCACCAGCAAGGAAAAGTTTGATTCCCATTGCGGGTGGCCTTCCTTCTGGGCACCGCTGGCCGAGGGTACTGTCCGATACCTCCATGACCGCACCATGGGCATGGACCGCATCGAGGTGCGGTGCGCCAACTGCGACTCCCATCTTGGGCATGTTTTCGAAGGCGAAGGCTATGACACGCCTACGGATCAGCGCTTCTGCATCAACTCAATCTCGCTCCGACTGGTGAACCCCGCCGACAGCTAAGGGCGTCTGTGTCTCCCGAACTGGATCTCAAGGTCCGAGTTCGGGGGGCATGAACAAGAGTTTCTTATGCTCACTCCAATTTTGAATTAGCGATGCTATTCGCTTGCTACGCTCGGCCCAGAAGCAAGAACAACTTCGGAAAGGGCCGAGCACCATGACCACCATCGCAACCGCCACCCCGCCGCGTGTCACCGCCGACAACGCCGAGTGGGTAGCCCTCAAGGCCGCTGCCACCACCCTCCAGGGATACCAGGAGCAGGATGGATCCATCGCCGATCCCGCTGTCCACGCCGACGCAGCAGGGCTTGTAGCCACTATCACCAACGCCATCACCGCCCTCGCACCGGCATTCGAGCACGACGCCCAGTACCTCTCCCTCCTGGTGGAAGACTTCAACCGCTGGGTCGAGGGTGGCTTCGGAGTACCGGACTTCCTCGATTCCCTGCAGGCGTTCCAGCCGCAGAAGCAGCGCATCGACGGCCTCCAGCACTTGGTTGTCTTCCCCATGTACACCCAGAACGGCAGCACAAACCGCTTGGTCGAAGCCGTACTGATCGAGGTCATCTGGCCGGAGTTCATCGACGGACTCGAAGCCGGCGAGTACTCGAACAAACTCTTCGTTCCCATCCGGTTCATCGATTTCACGCCCGGGTATGACACCAACTCCGCCGTACTCTTCCCGGAAACCGTCGCCGTACGCGAGACCCCCACTTTCACATGGGGCGCCATCTTCGCCGACCGTGAAGCTGCCCGCTTCCGCCGGGTCCTGAAGGCCGCCGCCGAAACAACTTCCTTGGAATTGCCCGAGGACGCCGCCCAGCTGATCGACGACCAGGAGCTCACGCAGCGTACCTTCGTCATGTGGGACCTGATCCACGACCGCACCCACATGCGCGGAGACCTTCCCTTCGACCCGTTCATGATCAAGCAGCGGATGCCCTTCTTCCTCTACTCCCTGGAGGAACTGCGCTGCGATCTGACCGCCTTCCGCGAATCCGTCCTCATCGAGAAGGACGAGAATGCCGACCCCGATGCCCGCAAGCACGCAAAGCTTGTCCAGTACGCCGTGATCTTCGATCGCATCTTCCGCTTCGCCATCACGGGCAACCGGGTCCGCAACTACGACGGCCTGGGCGGCCAACTGCTGTTCGCCTGGATGCACCAGCACCACGTACTCCACTGGACCGACAGCAAACTCTCGATCGACTGGGACGATGCCGCCGCCGTCGTGGTTGAACTCGGCGCCAAAATCGAGGAACTATACTGGCGTTCCATTGATCGTCCCAAGGCCGCGCACTGGCTGGCTGCCTACGAGCTGATCTCGGGCACCGTGACTCCGCACCCGGCTTCGGTCTGGGCCAAGGGTCCGGACGCGCTGCCCCTGGACGGCGCTCCCCGCGGGCTCACCGACCAGGTCCTGGACGACGAGTTCCCCCTGTCCATGTTCTACGAAGCCCTGGAGAAGAAGATGCGTCCTGTCATCGAATCCACCACGGGCATCACGGGCGCCACGGCGGCCTGATGTCCCCACTGACAGTTCTGGTTACGGGCGGCAGCAGCGCTTCAGGCGTGGCTGTCGCCCGGGCCTTGTCCACCGCCGGCCACCGGGTCCTGACAGTGGGTTCAGACCAGGCCCGGATTGAGGCGGCAGCCAGGAAAGCAGGCGAGGCCGTCACTCCCCTGGTGTGCGATCTCGGCAGCCTGGATTCCGTGCGCGGCCTCGCCTCGATGATGACGGACCACGGCGTTGGGGGCGTCGACGGAGTGATCCACCTCGTCGGCGGCTGGCGTGGGGCCACTGGCATCGAGGACCAAACCGATGGGGACTGGGAGGCACTGGAGCGCAACGCTGTGACGACGCTGCGCAACGTATCCAGGGTCTTCTACAGCCAACTTGAAGTGTCCGGCCATGGCCGGTTCGCCATGGTGTCCTCCACCGCCGTTGCCAGTCCCACGGCGGCTGCGGCCAACTACGCTGCCGCGAAAGCCGCTGCCGAGGCATGGACGCTGGCGGTGGCCGATGGCTTCCGGCGGGCGCAATCCCCCGACGGCGACTCCGGCGGACAGCACAGCGCAGCTGTCGTCCTGGTGGTCAAGGCACTCGTGGATGAGTCCATGAGACGCGCCCACCCCGAACGGCGGTTCCCCGGACATACAGACGTCGAAGAACTGGCCGCGGCCGTCGTCGACCTTTTCGATCAACCCGCCTCCACCCTGAACGGCCAGCGGATCCTGCTGGCCAAATAGACTTGAAAGCGTGAATGAACAAGTGACGAGCACAACAGAGGCAACGACCAGCCGGATCCAGGCATCCGGGGCCGGCCAGCTGCACGACCCCGCGATCCGGGGTTTCGCTTCGGACAACTATTCGGGCGTACACCCGGAGATCCTTGCGGCTCTGGCCGCTGCCAATGGCGGCCACCAGGTTTCCTACGGCGAGGACGTGTACACAGCCAGGTTGCAGGCCATCCTGGAGCAGCAGTTCGGCGAAGGCATCGAATCCTTCCCGGTATTCAACGGCACCGGTGCCAACGTCCTGGCGCTCCAGTCGCTCCTGCCCCGTTGGGGTGCAGTGATCTGCGCGTCCACCGCACACATCAACATGGACGAAAACGGCGCCCCGGAACGCGTCGGCGGGATCAAACTCCTCCAAGTCCCCACCGAAGACGGAAAACTGACCCCCGAGCTCATTGACCGCGAGGCTTGGGGCTGGGGAGACGAACACCGCGCGCAGCCCTTGGTTGTCTCCATCACGCAGACAACCGAGCTGGGCACCTGCTACACGCCCGAAGAAGTACGTGCCATTGCCGACCACGCCCACTCCAGGGGCATGAAACTCCACATGGACGGCGCGCGGCTGGCCAATGCCGCTGCCCACCTCGACGTACCGCTGCGGGCATTCACGCGTGACGCCGGCGTCGATATCCTCTCGTTCGGCGGGACCAAGAACGGCCTGCTTTTCGGCGAAGTGGTGGTAGCCCTCAACCCCGAAGCAGCAGACGGCTTGAAGTTCCTCCGCAAAATGAACATGCAACTGGCATCCAAGATGCGCTTCATTTCCGCACAGTTCATTGCCTTGCTCGAAGATGGGCTGTGGCTTCGTTCAGCCGCCCACGCCAACGCCATGGCCGCCCGGCTGCGGAGCGCCGTCGAGGCGATCGACGGCGTCGAGCCCACCCAGGCGACCCAGTCAAACGGCGTCTTCGCCATCTTGCCCGAAGGCGCTGCCGACCGCCTCAGGAAGTCCTTCGCCTTCTACGATTGGGATGCCGCACGGCGCGAAGTCCGCTGGATGTGCTCCTTCGACACCACCGAAGAGGACATCGACGCCTTCGTCGCGGCCATCAAGCAGGAGCTCGCGTAACACCTGCGCCCCAACTGTCCGGGGCGGCGAGCCTTCACGGGATCGCCGCCCCGGACACATACTCTGCCAATGTGAACGCCCTCGCACAGGTTCCCCCGGACTTTCTTTTCGCCTTGGGAACGCTTCGAAAAGCACAGTGCCGCAGCGAATTGCGGCTTGATGAAATCCCCGCCCCCGCACGTTTGGCACCCTATGCAGTGGCCCTGGGTGCCGAAGTCTTCAGCCCCACCGCCGCGACCCGTCAGGTACCCGTCCACGGGCCGGCCGCCAAGGCCTTCGCCAAAAGCCAAGGCAACAGCCCGTCCAGTGAAGAAGAGGACGAACTGGCCACCGGGCGGTTCATCCTCCTCTACGATCCCGAAGGATCGGCGGTCTGGGAGGGCGAGTTCAGGATTGTCACCTACATCCGGGCCCAAATGGATGCCGAGATGGGCAACGATTCCATGCTCGGTTCAGTGGCCTGGACGTGGCTCGTTGAAGCCCTGGAACACCGCTCAGCGTCCTACCGGGCTGCCGGTGGAACAGCCACAAGGATCCTCTCCGAAAGCTTCGGCACTTTGGCCGAGCGGCCCGACACCATCGACATCGAGCTCCGCGCTTCCTGGACACCTGCCAGCTCCAATGTCCAGTCCCACCTGGAGGCCTGGTCCGACATGGTGTGCACCTTCGCCGGGCTGCCGCCCCTGCCGCCCGGGGTCACGGGTTTGCCCAACAGGAGGCTCAATTGACTACCCGGCAGGTGCCGATGACTGCTTTCCGGAACGCAAAAGCGTCCCGGAAGGGGACGAATCGGTAAGCTTAAGCCACCATGACCCCTGAAAACCTGGAAAACACCACAGCCGGCGATCCGGCTGCTGATACCACCACCCATATCAAGGTAGACGGCTTCGACAGCCACGTCCCTGAAGTAATCGACCTCGACACCCCACGTGAAGGTGTCCCCCTGGTGATCGACACCATGGCCGGCCTGGAACGATGCGCCGCCGCCATCGCCGCCGGCACAGGACCCGCCGGAGTGGACGCGGAGCGGGCTTCCGGATTCCGCTATGGCCAGCGGGCCTTCCTGGTGCAGATCCGGCGGGAAGGCGCCGGAACCTGGTTGATCGACCCCGAACCCTTCGACAACCTGGACATCATCAATGATGCCCTCCGGGGGGTCGAATGGATCCTGCACGCCGCCACCCAGGATTTGCCGTGCCTTTCGGAGCTTGGCATGTGGCCGGACAAGCTTTTCGACACCGAACTTGCCGCCAGGCTCGCCGGACTCCCCCGCGTCGGTCTGGCGGCAGTCATCGAGCAGCTGCTGGGCTTCGGCCTGGCCAAGGAACACTCTGCCGCTGACTGGTCGACGCGTCCGCTCCCGGAGCCTTGGCTGCGCTACGCAGCGCTCGACGTCGAGGTCCTTGCCGAGCTGCGCGAGGAACTCATCGAGTTGCTGGAAGCCGATGGCAAACTGGAGTACGCCGAACAGGAGTTCGCGGGCATCCTTGCCGCAGGCATTCCGGCACCGAGGGTGGATCCATGGCGGAAGACCTCGGGCCTCCACCAGATCCGGGACCGCAGGCAGCTGGCCGCCGTCAGGGAACTGTGGCTGGAACGCGACCAGCTGGCCCGCAAACGGGATGTCGCCCCCGGCCGGCTCATCCCCGATTCGGCACTCGTTGCCGCCGCCAAAGCCATGCCCACCACCGTCCCCCAACTCCTGGCAACCAAGGGATTCCATGGGAGGTCCGCCCAGCGCGAAGCTCCCCGCTGGCTGCGGTGCATCACGACGGCCAGGACCATGACGGACCTGCCGCCCCTCCACCTGCCTACGAATGCCCCGCCACCACCGCGCGTTTGGGCGGACCGCGATCCTGAAGCAGCGGCACGCCTGGCCACGGCACGGCCTGCCCTCCAGGCGAAAGCGGACGAACTGAACTTGCCCGTGGAAAACCTCCTCACCCCGGACTACCTCCGGAGAGTTGTCTGGCGGCCGCCGGCGGATGTGTCGCTGGCTTCGATCTCCGATGAACTGCGCACCCTCGGTGCAAGGGAATGGCAGATCTCCCTCGCCGCGCCGATACTGACCGAGGCCTGCTTGAACCCCAAACCGCTGCCGGCCAAGGAATCCAAAGCCAAGGATCAGTAATCAGGGAACAGCTTTCGCCCCAAGGCCCGCCGCACGAACACGCGTTCGAGCGGCGGGCCTTTCGCATACCTCCAGTCGGCCAAACCCGAGCCTCCATGGCCCTTGCACGCTAAGTTACCCATGAGTAACATTGCATTAATGCCAACCTGAACCCGCTCCGCGGGCAACGGTGCCATGTCTCAACGAGGAGTTACTACATGAGTCCATCACGCAATGCCCAACGGAACGTCCGTGACGTCGTCTTCGTGGACGGAGTCCGCACACCCTTCGGCAAAGCCGGCGACAAGGGCATCTACGCGGGCACCCGTGCCGATGACCTGGTGGTGAAATGCATCCGCGAGCTCATGAGGCGCAACCCTTCGCTTCCTGCCGGGCGCGTCGACGAAGTAGCCATTGCGGCTACCACCCAGACCGGAGACCAGGGCCTGACCATCGGCCGTACAGCAGCCCTGTTGGCCGGACTCCCCCGCACAGTTCCCGGATTTGCCATCGACCGCATGTGCGCGGGTGCCATGACGGCAGTAACGACGACGGCGAGCGGCATCGGCTTCGGCGCCTACGACGTCGTCATTGCCGGCGGCGTGGAGCACATGGGAAACCACCCCATGGGAGCTGGCGCCGACCCGAATCCGCGCTTCATGTCCGAGCGGCTGGTGGACCCCGCAGCCCTGAACATGGGTAACACTGCCGAGAACCTGCACGACCGCTTCCCCGCGATCACCAAGGACCGCACGGACGCCTACGCAGCAGCTTCCCAGGCCAAGCTGGCCGCCGCCTACGCGAACGAGCAGATCCAGCACGACCTCGTGCCCGTGGCCACAATGAAGCCGGGCCAGGGCTGGGCGCTGCACACCACCGATGAACCCCCACGCCCCGGCACCACGGTGGAGGACCTTGCCGGACTGCGCACCCCTTTCCGCGCGCACGGCCGCGTCACCGCAGGCAATGCAGCAGGATTGAACGACGGCGCCACCGCCGCAGTTCTGGCATCCGCGGAGGCGGCCGAAGAACTTGGGCTGTCGGTCAAGATGCGCCTGGTCTCCTACGCTTTCGCCGGCGTCGAGCCTGAAGTCATGGGTATCGGCCCCGTACCGGCAACGGAGAAAGCACTGAAGAACGCCGGGCTTGGCATCGAAGACATCGGACTGTTCGAGATCAACGAGGCCTTCGCTGTCCAGGTGCTCAGCTTCCTGGACCACTTCGGCATTTCCGACGACGACCCCCGCGTCAACCGCTATGGCGGGGCGATCGCCGTCGGACACCCGCTTGCTTCCTCCGGCGTGAGGCTGATGAACCAGCTTGCGCGGCAGTTCGAAGAGGATCCGTCCGTCCGCTACGGCATCACCACCATGTGCATCGGCCTCGGCATGGGCGCCACCGTCATCTGGGAAAACCCCCACCATGCCGACTACGAATCCTCACTCCCCGAGCCGGCCAATACCACCACCGACCCCACCGAAGGAGCCGCCGCATGAGCGCCGCAGATTTCCACAAGCTCGCCGCACTGTTCCCCGACGAAGTTGTTACGCACTCCTACGTCCAGGACATCGAGCTCCCCAGCAGTGTGGGTACTTTTGCCCTCATCACCCTGGACAACGGACTGGACCACTCCAAGCCCACCACGCTGGGCCCGAACACCCTGGTTGAGCTGGGCAACGTCCTGGAGGGCCTCAAGGAGCGGGCCGCGCGCGGCGAAATTGTCGGCGTCGGTGTCACCGGCAAGCCCTACTTCCTTGTCGCAGGTGCCGACCTTTCCGCCGTGAAGACGCTCAAGGAGCGCGAGCACGGGCTCTGGATGGCCCAGCTCGGCCACGCCGTCTACAGCACGTTGGCCAACCTCGGGGTACCCAGCTTCGCCTTCATCAATGGCTTGGCGCTCGGCGGCGGGCTGGAGATCGCCCTTCAATCCACCTACAGGACCGTTTCGACTGGTGCGGGCGCCCTGGCCCTCCCCGAAGCCTTCATCGGCCTGGTGCCGGGTTGGGGCGGGGTCTACATCCTTCCCCGTCTCATTGGCCCCGAGAATGCGGTCAAGGTGATGATCGAGAACCCGCTCAGCAACAACCGGACACTCACCGGACCCCAGGCCTACGAGCTCGGAGTGGCCGACGCCATGTTCGAGCCCGCGGACTTCGTGGAACAGTCCCTGGCATGGGCGGCTCGCGTGATTTCAGGCGATGTCACACCCGGGCGCAGGAACGCGGTGGATGCTTCCGATGACGCCGTGGCCGCCCGCTGGGCAGTTGCGGTTGCCGCAGGCCGGGAGTTTGTTGAAGCCAAGACCTCCAACGCCTCACCCGCGCCGGCGAAGGTGCTGGACGTCATGGAAGCCAACCGGACCATGACGCAGCAGGAATCGGCGGAACTCGAATGCCAAACACTCGCCGGGCTCATGCAGACCGACGAATTCCGCTCCACCGTGTACGCCTTCCTGGACCTCGTACAGAAGCGCTCCAAGCGTCCTGCCGGAGCTCCGGACCGTAAACTGGCACGTCCGGTGACCAAGATCGGCGTCGTCGGCGCCGGGCTGATGGCCAGCCAGTTGGCATTGCTGTTCGCCCGGCAGCTCAAGGTGCCCGTGGTCATGACCGACATCGACCAAGCACGCGTGGACAAGGGCGTTGCGTACGTCCACGCCGAAGTGGACAAGATGCTGGCCAAGAAGCGGATGAAGCCTGACGCCGCCAACAGGACCAAGGCGCTGGTCACGGGTTCTGTCTCCAAGGCTGCCTTTGCCGACGCTGATTTCGTCATCGAGGCTGTGTTCGAAGAGCTGCACATCAAGAAGCAGGTCTTCGCCGAAGTGGAGGAAATCGTCTCTTCCGAGTGCATTCTGGCTACCAACACCTCCTCGCTCTCCGTTACTGCCATGGCCGAGGACTTGAAGCACCCCGAACGCCTTGTGGGCTTCCACTTCTTCAACCCGGTGGCTGTCATGCCACTGCTGGAGATCGTGAAGGCGCCAAAGACCGACGACGCCGTCCTGGCTACCGCGTTCGAGCTCGCCAGGGGGCTGAAGAAGACTGCCGTGTTGGTCAAGGATGCGGCCGCGTTCGTGGTCAACCGCATCCTCCTGCGCCTCATGGGAGAGGTCATCGCAGCCTTCGACGAAGGAACCCCGGCGGAAGTCGCCGATACTGCCCTGCGTCCCATGGGCCTGCCCATGTCCCCCTTCACGCTCAGTGCCATGGTGGGCCTACCGGTGGCGCAGCACGTTCAGGAGTCCCTGCATGCAGCCTTCGGTGACCGGTTCCCGGTATCGCAGAACCTGCAGAAGATGATCGACAACGGAGTGAAATCCCTCTGGGCCCCGGGGCCCGACGGAAAGCCCGTCATTCCTGCGGAGACCCTGGCGATCATGTCCTTCGGGAACACTCCGTCCACCGGCGCCGAAGTCCTGCGACGAACCCAGGATGCCCTGGCCGAGGAAATCGGGCTCATGCTCGAAGAAGGCGTCGTTGCCGGCCCGGAAGACATCGACCTCTGCGTCATCATGGGTGCCGGCTGGCCGATGTTCCTGGGCGGAATCACCCCGTACCTGGACCGTGTTGGCGCCTCCGAGCGTGTGAACGGCAAGCGGTTCCTGGCTCCCGGGATAGCGTCCGCACCGGCCTAGATCACACGCTCTCCCACGTTCCGGCGGCATAAACCGGATCGCTCTGTCACCTTGGTGAGAGAGCGATCCGGCTTTAGTTCTTTTACGTGAGAGAGGGACGCTTGAGAATGCGCGGGATGTGAGAGAGGGCTAGAAAAGTGCCACCTTGGGTGACCTTGGGAAGATCCCGTCCAGCTCCTCGCGGTCGTCCTGCGTGGGAACCCAGCACACGGCTTCGGCATTCTCGCGGATCTGCTCCGGCTTGGTCGCACCGGCAATGACGCTGCTGACACCGGGTTGGGCTGCCAGCCAGGAGAACGCCAGTTGCAGTTCGGTGATGCCACGCTCCTTGGCGAACTGGCCAAAACGGCCCAACTGGTCCCAATCGGCGTCGTGAACCAGGTTTGTGCGGGTGTGGCTCAAGCGCGAGCCTTCCGGAGCCTTGCCGGCGGAATACTTGCCGGTCAGCAGGCCATTGGCCAGGGGGAAATAGGGAAGCACTCCCAGGGAGAAGGCTTCTGCTGCCGGGAGCACTTCGAGCTCGGCACGGCGATCGAGCAGGTTGTAGTGGTTCTGGGTGGAGATGAACCGGACGCCACCAGTCTGTCGTCCCACGTACTCGGCCTGCGCGATCTGCCAGCCGGCAAAGTTGGAGTGCCCTACATACCGGACCTTGCCGCTTGAGACCAGGTCATCCAGGGCGCCAAGGGTTTCGTCAATAGGAGTCCGCGGATCCGGTGTGTGGAACTGGTAGAGGTCGATCCAGTCCGTGTCCAGGCGGCGCAGGGATGCCTCAACGGCTTTCACGATGTAGCGGCGTGAACCACGGGCATCGAAGTCGTTTCCGTTCACCCCGCGCATGTCCATGCCGAACTTGGTGCCGATAACGACGTCGTCCCGGTGCCCCTTCAGCGCTTTGCCGAGCATCGTTTCGCTGAGTCCCGGCTCACGTCCGTAGACATCGGCGACGTCGAAGAAGGTCACCCCGGCTTCGATGGCGGCATGAACAACCGCGTTGGTGCCTTCCTGGGACTCCGTGGGTGTGTTGGCGCGCCCGAGGTTGTTGCAGCCCAGCCCTACAGCTGAGACAGTCAGTCCGGAATTGCCAAGGCGTCGGTATTCAGTCATGAGGCCAGCCTATCCCGCACTTCCGATGGGATAGTCACCCTGGGCAACAAAAGGCTTAGCTGCCCGCACTTCCGTAGGAAATCCCTGATTCCTCCATGGCATCCTCAAGCTGGGCAATGGCCACAGGGCCCATCCCGTGGAGCTTGGACATCTGGCCTTCCCCGTACTCGGCCAGCTGCTCCAGTGTCTCGATGCCCTGGTGGGCCAGGGCCCGCCTGGCCGGCGCAGCCAATCCCTTGGGCAGTGGCGTATGTCCGGGCCAATTGCTCTTTGACGGCATGGGGAACCTCCTGATGCGTTGGAACCAGTGCTGAGGGTGCTACTTAGAGACTAAAGCCAAGACCCTGCTTGGGCGAGTGCTTGACCTTGAATGCGGTGGGATCGCTGTGGGGCGCGGCAGCCACGGTGAGCTTGGTGAAGTCCAGGTCTTCCCCGCGAACACAGATCTTAATGGCGTTGACGGCTTTGTTGACGTCCGGGCAGAGGCAGAAGATGTTGAGGTGGCCGTTGCCGATTTCAGAGCGGTCCACCACGCCCAGGCCACGCCATGCCAGCTCGCCGGTCAGCGCCGTCCTGGCCTTTCTTTCAAGGTGGCGGTCACGTTCGGTGCCGTCCTTGGTCTTCAGTGCGATCTGCGCCACCACCCAGAACTGCTCCGACTCGGGAATCTCCGCGTAGCCGTCTTCCGCACACTGGGCAGCGAAGGCGGCCATCAATCCCTCAACGGACGAATCGTCACTGACTTCGGTTTCGTTGGTCTTGCTTTGATGCCCCACGACGCCGTGGTTGACCACGAACTGCTTGTCTTCGTCGTCGTACCAGGCCTCCCGAAAGTGGAGGACGCCCTCGTCGTCCGTCTTGTACGTCCGGATGATGCCGCTCATGCGCGTCCCTTCCTGAACCATTCTGCGCTCGGACTGTACGGGTCCTGGACGTTGAACGGTGCTTGCATGGTGTGGACAGCTTCGAAAAGCGCTGCGCATTCGGTACGCATGGCGTCCACAGTTTCTTCCGGGTAGCCCATGGCCACCCGGTGTTGTTCAAATTCGTCTTCGTCATCAATGAACACTCCATGCACTGTGGAGCGGATGACGTCCAAATCCATGTCGATCATATGGAACTCGGTCACGCCCGGCTTGATGGGGTTCCAACCGTGGGCTGTGGCGATATCCACGTAGATCCGGAAATCCCCCGGGTAGCTGTCGTCGTAGAACGTCACCACGAATTCGCCTGTCCGCGGAACCAACAACAAGCAATCGGAGGCGGTGTAGAAGGCCGCTCCCGGGCGGGAGCAGAACTCCCCGGCCCCTTGGAAAATCCACCAACCATGGATGTCTTCGCCAAGGTAACGGCCGGGAACAACCCAGTGTGCCGTACCGTCGAATTTCCTGTTCCGCGACACGACGAGGTCGCCGGGCAGCAGCGCGCCCGGTCCGCGATCGTTCCTCACAGAGTGGGCAAGCTGCCGGTGGTGGGGTGCTCCTGGCCGGGGAGGGGCCGCGCAAAGGGGACCTTCGTCCCCAAAACCTGGGCAACGACGTCGTGCGTGATCTTTTGGGCGGTGAGCCCAACGCGCTCCAGCACCTGTCCGCGGGAGCCGTGGACCAGGAACTCGACAGGCAGGCCGACCTCGTTCAGAGCGGTATCCACGCCCGCTGCGCGCATTTCCTGCCGGATGCGTGAGCCCACGCCACCAGCGCGCACGCCGTCCTCGATGCAGATCACCAACCTGTGCCGGGCGGCCAAGGCAATGATTGATTTCCTGACGGGAAGCACCCACCGCGGATCAACCACAGTCGAGCTGATGCCTTGCGCGCCAAGGCGGCCGGCCACATCAAGGGCCAGCTCCGACATGGCACCAACACTGACGATCAGGACGTCGTTCTCGGTGGAGCCCTCCGGCCTGCGGGCGAGGATGTCCACGCCGTCGTGGAGCCGTTCAATGGCCTCGACTTCGGAGCCGACACTGCCCTTGGAGAAGCGCACCACGGTCGGAGCATCATTGATGGCAACGGCCTCGCGCAGTTCCTCCCGTAGCCGGGTGGCGTCGCGCGGGGCAGCCAAATGCAGGCCCGGCACGATTTGGACCATGGCCATATCCCACATGCCGTGATGGCTGGGTCCATCGGGACCGGTCACACCGGCACGGTCCAGGACAATCGTGACGCCGGCCTTGTGCAGGGCGACGTCCATGAGGAGTTGGTCGAAGGCCCGGTTCAGGAAGGTCGCGTACACGGCAACCACGGGGTGCAGGCCACCGAAAGCCATTCCAGCGGCGGAGGTCAGGGCATGCTGCTCGGCGATACCGACGTCGATAACGCGCTCCGGGTGGCGCTCTGCGAACTTGTGCAGCCCCACCGGAATCAGCATGGCGCCGGTAATGCCGACGATGTCCTCACGCTCGTCGGCAATGTCGGCGATTTCCTCGGCGAACACCGAGGTCCAGGACCTGGCTCCGGGAGTTTCCGTGGACTCCCCCGTCTCGGGGTCGATGATGCCCACGGCGTGGAACTGGTCTGCCTCATTGGCCAGCGCCGGCGCGTAGCCGTGGCCTTTCTCGGTCATCGCGTGCACGATCACCGGTCCGCCGTAGGCCTTGGCGGTGTTCAGCGCGTGCTCCATGGCCTGGAGGTTGTGTCCGTCCACAGGCCCGATGTACTTCATGCCCAGGTCCTCGAACATGCCCTGCGGAGCCCACCAGTCCTTGATGCCCTTCTTCATGGCATGCAGGCTCTTGTAGGTGAACTGCCCGGCGGGGCCGCCGTTCTGCAGCTTCTTCTTCCACCAATCGAGCATGCGCTCGTAGGCCGGAGCCGTGCGGAGGGAGTCGATGGTGGGGCGCAGCGAGGCAAGGTAGTCGGCCAAACCGCCGACGGTGGGGGCATAGGAACGCCCATTGTCATTGACTACGATCACGACGCGACGCCGCTTGTCCGCGGCAATGTTGTTGATCGCTTCCCAGGTCATGCCGCCGGTCAGCGCACCGTCGCCGACAATGGCGACGACGAACCGGTCACCTTCGCCGGTCAGCTGGCGGGCACGGGAAATTCCGTCCGCCCAGGACAGCGAGGACGACGCGTGGGAGCTCTCCACAATGTCGTGCTCGGACTCGGCACGCTCGGGGTAACCGGACAGCCCGCCCTGCTGGCGCAGCGTGCTGAAGTCCTGCCGTCCGGTCAGGAGCTTGTGCACGTACGACTGGTGCCCGGTGTCGAAGATGATGCTGTCGCGCGGGGAATCGAACATCCGATGGACGGCGAGGGTAAGTTCAACCACACCCAGGTTCGGACCAAGATGCCCGCCTGTCGCGGCGACGTTGGTGATCAGGAATGCCCTGATTTCGCCGGCCAGTTCTTCCAGCTCTTTGCCGGACAGTTTGGCCAGGTCCTGTGGATCCTTGACGGTTTCCAAAAGTCCCAACGGCCCTCCTTAGGGTGAATGACGTGCTCGTTAACTTTAGCGCGTGCCCGGAGTCCACGCGTTTCCGGCGGCATCACCACTGGGCCGGATTTGTCCCGGACGCCAGCAGCCCCGGCCGGTCGGATGACCAGCCGGGGCTGCATGGCGCGGAATCAGCTGTGACCAGCCGGATTCGCTATGCGGAGATCTGCCGCAGGACGTACTGCAGGATGCCACCGTTGCGGTAGTAGTCTGCTTCGCCCGGGGTGTCGATGCGCAGCACGGCGTCGAAGGACTTGGACGAGCCATCCTCAGCCGTTGCCGTGACCTTGAGGGTCTTCGGCGTGGTGCCGTTGTTCAGCTCGGTAACGCCTTCCACAGAGAAGGTTTCCGTGCCGGTGAGGCCGATGGTCGCAGCGGATTCACCTGCGGGGAACTGCAGCGGAAGAACACCCATGCCGATGAGGTTGGAGCGGTGGATACGCTCGTAGCTTTCGGCGATGACTGCCTTGACGCCCAGGAGGGCGGTACCCTTGGCTGCCCAGTCGCGGGATGAGCCCGAACCGTACTCCTTGCCGGCGAGGACAACGAGCGGCGTTCCTGCGGCCTGGTAGTTCTGCGCAGCGTCGTAGACGTAGGCCTGCGGGGCGCCTTCCTGGGTGAAGTCGCGGGTGAAGCCACCCTCGACGCCGTCCAGGAGCTGGTTCTTGATGCGGATGTTGGCGAACGTGCCGCGGATCATGACTTCGTGGTTGCCACGGCGCGAACCGTAGGAGTTGAAGTCCTTGCGCTCCACACCGTTGGCCAGCAGGTACTGGCCCGCAGGGGTGTCCGACTTGAAGGAACCGGCCGGAGAGATGTGGTCCGTGGTGACGGAGTCGCCGAGCTTCAGGAGCACGCGGGCACCGGAGATGTCCTTGACGGGATCCGGCTGTGCTTTCATGCCCTCGAAGTATGGGGGCTTCCGCACGTAGGTGGAGTCCTCGGCCCAAGCGAAGGTGTCACCGGCGGGGGTGTCGAGTGCCTTCCAGCGCTCGTCGCCGTCGAAGACGCCTTCGTAGCCCTTGGCAAACATGCCCTCGTCAATGGAGGAGTCGATGACTTCCTGGACTTCGGTGGGGTTCGGCCAGATGTCTTTCAGGAAGACCTCGTTGCCTTCGGAGTCCGTGCCCAGGGCATCGGTGTCAAAGTCGAAGTCCATGGAACCGGCGAGGGCGTAGGCGATGACCAGCGGCGGGGAAGCCAGGTAGTTCATCTTAACGTCCGGGTTGATGCGGCCTTCGAAGTTACGGTTACCGGAAAGGACAGCCGTGACGGAGAGGTCGTTCGCCTGGATCGCTTCGGAGATTTCCGGCTCAAGCGGGCCGGAGTTACCGATGCAGGTGGCGCAGCCGTAACCGACGATGTAGAAGCCGAGCTTCTCCAGGTACGGGGTCAGTCCGGACTTCTCGTAGTAGTCGGTGACTACCTTGGAACCGGGAGCAACGGAAGTCTTGACCCACGGCTTGGAGGTGAGGCCCTTGTCAACGGCATTCCGGGCAAGCAGAGCTGCAGCAAGCATCACCGAGGGGTTGGACGTGTTGGTGCAGGACGTGATCGAAGCGATCGATACCGCGCCGTGGTCCAGTTCGAATTCGCGGCCATCAGCTGTGGTGACCTTGACCGGCGAGGACGGGCGGCCGTTCGCACCGTTGGCGGCCGAGAAAACGCGGCTCGTCTCCGTAGTGTGTGAGTCAGCGTGCGTGAAGGACGGCGCATCCGAAGCCGGGAACGATTCGTCCAGGGACTCGTCCACGCTGCCGTCTTCGATGGCGACGTAGTTGTGGATGTCCTTGCGGAACTGCTCCTTGGCGTCCGTGAGCTCGATGCGGTCCTGGGGACGCTTGGGGCCGGAGATGGACGGAACGACCGTGGACAGGTCCAGCTCGAGGAACTCGGAGAAGCGCAGTTCGCGGGAAGGATCGTGCCAGAGGCCCTGTTCCTTCGCGTAAGCCTCAACGAGGGAGACGTTCTCTTCGGAGCGGCCCGTCAGGCGCAGGTAGTCAAGCGTGACGTCGTCGATCGGGAACATGGCAGCCGTGGAACCGAATTCCGGGCTCATGTTGCCGATGGTTGCACGGTTGGCCAGCGGCACAGCCGCAACGCCTTCGCCGTAGAATTCGACGAACTTGCCAACGACACCGTGTTTGCGCAGCATTTCGGTGATGGTCAGCACGACGTCGGTGGCGGTGGCGCCTGCGGGGATGCTGCCGTTGAGCTTGAAGCCGACAACGCGGGGAATCAGCATGGAAACGGGCTGGCCGAGCATCGCTGCCTCGGCTTCGATGCCGCCAACGCCCCAGCCCAGGACACCGAGGCCGTTGACCATGGTGGTGTGGGAGTCGGTGCCGACGCAGGTGTCGGGGTAGGCGCGCAGTACGCCGTCGACCTCGCGGGTCATGACGGTGCGTGCCAGGAATTCGATGTTGACCTGGTGGACGATACCGGTTCCCGGAGGAACAACCTTGAAGTCGTCGAACGCGGTCTGGCCCCAGCGAAGGAATTGGTAGCGCTCACCATTGCGCTGGTATTCGATCTCCATGTTGCGCTCCAGTGCGCCGGAGTTACCGAAGGCGTCGATCTGGACGGAGTGGTCGATGACCATTTCGGCCGGTGCCAGCGGGTTGACGCGCTTGGGGTCACCGCCAAGCTCCTTGACGGCTTCACGCATGGTGGCGAGGTCGACGACGCAGGGAACACCAGTGAAGTCCTGCATGATGACACGTGCCGGGGTGAACTGGATTTCCGTGTCGGGCTCCGCATTGGGGTCCCAACCGGCAAGGGCGCGGACATGGTCAGCCGTTATATTGGCGCCATCCTCAGTCCGCAGGAGGTTTTCAAGCAATACCTTAAGGCTGAACGGAAGGCTGTCTGCGCCCTCTACGGAGTTCAACCGGAAAATTTCATAGTCGGTGCCGGCTACATTCAGTACGCCTTTGGAACCGAAGCTGTCCACAGTGCTCATGGCAGGACTCCTCTCGCAACAGTTTCATCTTTGTCGCGTGGTTGGCCGCTAGCCAGTTAGGTGCACCTTACTTAGCCGGGCGGCATCTTTGTTGGTCACCCCGCCCCGGAGGCCTTCACATCCAGCGGAACGGGACTACTAGGCCCATCGTAGTGGCTTTATCTCCCTTGGGGGCAGGAGCCGCCAAAGCCGCCGCGCCCGCAGTGTCCCGCGGACCGGCGGCCGGGCCTGCTAGGCGGCAGGAACTACCAACCCCACAGTTTCCAGATGGTGCGTGTGGGGATAAAGATCGAAGGCACGCAGGGACTCAAGCCGCCAGCCGCCCTGATGGAAGTAACCCAGATCACGCGCAAAGGACGCGGGATCGCAGGACACATAGGCGATGGCGCGGGGACCGGAGGCCATCAGTTGCTTGACCACTGCCTTGCCTGCGCCGGCACGCGGAGGATCCAGCACAAGGGAATCGAAACTGCGGGCACGCTGATGCAACACCCGCTCCACCCGTCCCTGGATGATCTCTACCTGGGGTGCTCCATGCAGGTTTTTCCGTGCGTCCCGGCTGGTACCCGGGGAGCCCTCGATCGACAGCACCGAACCGGTAACTCCTACGACGTCTGCCAGGAGGGCGGTGAACAGTCCCGCACCCGCGTACAGATCCGCCACAGCAGCGCCGGGGTGCAAATACCCGCCGCCGGAAAGATAGTCGGTCACGGAGCCCGCCAGCGTGTTCGGCGCTTCTTTGTGGATTTGCCAGAAACCCTCACCGGTAACCCGGTACTCGTGGCCGGCAGCACTCTCCTGGACCCAGGTCCTCCCCCGGAGTTGCCGGACTTCACCCGTGCCCGGCTCGAAGGCCGCCACGGAGACATCGTGCGGCAATTGGGAGACGATGCTGTGCAGCCTCTTGGGACTGGTGGCCTCTTCCGGTGCCAGCAGCACCAGCGGCCTTGACCCGTTGGATGGAACGGCGACCTCCACCCTGGCAATGCCGGAAAGGTCGACCTCCCACAGGCGGAGGTCATTGATTCCTTGAAGTGCCAGCGGCATCTCCTTGATGGGCAGCACCACGTCAGATCGATGAGCGTGCATTCCCAAGCGCCCGTTGGGGGTTACCGCGAAGCTGGCGCGCGTGCGCCAGCCGAGTCCGCCGTCGTCGGGAACTCCTACTGCCTCCACCTCGGTGGCGAGTTCCAGACCGGCGAGCCGCTTCAGCTGCTCTGCGAGGACATCTGCTTTCAACTCCCGCTGCCTGGCCAGCGAGATGTGGCCCAGCTCGGCGCCGCCGACTGGAGGGGTGCCGCGCTTCCAGGAGGCCATGGAGTCGGCCTGCTTCCAGAAGTGCGGAACACGGTCGGGTGAGGGCTCAAGGACCTCGACGACGTCGGCACGCCAGAAGCGCGACGACTCACCGGCATCGGTCAACCTGATCCGGACCTTCTCACCGGGGATGGCGTGCCGGACGAAGATGACGCGGCCTTCGTGACGCGCCACGAAATGCCCGCCATGGGCGATGGGCCCGATCGTGACGACCGCTTCATTGCCTTCCACTGCTTGGTTTCCAGGGGTATCGCTGTGCCCGGTGGGGGCGGAATTGCTGTGGGAGGTCATTGGGTATCCTGCAGTGCCTTTGCTTCTTCGGACGATTTCAGTTGCCACGGAACGCTGGCAACCATGACTCCGGGTTCAAAGTGGAGCCTCGTCTTGATTCTGAGTGCTGTCTGGTTGTGGACCAGCTGTTCCCACCATTTACCCACCACATATTCGGGAATGTAGACGACGATGAGGTCGCGTGGCGAGTCGCGGCGCATGTTCTTGATGTAGTCCATGATGGGTGTCACGGTCTCGCGGTAGGGGCTGGCCAATACTGTGAGCGGAACGGGAATTTCCAGTTTTTCCCAGTCCCTGACAGTGTGTTCGGTTTCCTCGGAGTTGATGTCAACGGTTACGGCGTCCAGGCGGGATGGCCGCGATGCCCGGGCATAGGCAAGGGCCCGCAGGACGGGCTTGCGGACATGCGAAACCAGGAGCACGGCATGGACCCGGGTGGGCAGGGCCCGTGGCGAGGAATCTTCGTCCACCGCGAGCTCCTTGGCCACGTTGTCATAGTGGGCACGTATGCTCCACATGATCAGGAAAAGGATGAACATGGCGAGCAGGGCAATCCAGGCTCCCTGTTCAAACTTGGTGATCAGGACAATGACCAGCACCAGTGCCGTCATGCCGAAGCCCATCATGTTGATGGTGCGGGATTTGATGATCCTGCGCCGGACAGCTTTGTCCTTCGCCAGCTTGAGCTCGCGGCCCCAGTGGCGGATCATCCCGAGTTGGCTGGCCGTAAAGGAAATGAAGACACCCACGATGTACAGCTGAATCAGCTTGGTGACATCTGCATTGAACGCCAGGATCAGCACCAGAGCACCCGCTGCCAGGGCCAGGACACCGTTGCTGAACGCGAGCCTGTCGCCACGGGTACGCAACTGGCGCGGAAGGTAGCCGTCCTGGGCCAGGATGGAGCCCAGGACCGGGAATCCGTTGAAGGCCGTGTTGGAGGCAAACACCAGGATGATGCCAGTGGCTGCAACCACCACGTAGAAAGGTATGGATCCGGCGCCAAAGATCGTGTCCGCAATCTGGCTGATGGCCGGTGTCTGGATGTACCCCTCGTCCAGAGGCTTGCCGTCGACCAGGAACTCCTGGGCCGGATCCAGCACGATGTGTACTTTGGTGGCATTGGCCAGGTACAGGATTCCGGCCAGCATCGAGGCAGCTATCACACCAAGCAGCAGCAAGGTGCTTGCGGCGTTCTTGCTCTTGGGCTTCTTGAAGTTCGGCACGCCATTGCTGATGGCTTCGACACCTGTCAGTGCGGCGGCACCTGAGGAGAAGGCACGAAGCAGCAGGAAGGCACCGGCCAGCCCAACCAGGCCTTCATCGAATCCAGGGGCGGGAACGATGGTGAAGTGTGCTGACGGCGCCTCCCCCAGCTGGCCTGTCGCGGCCTGGAAGATACCCACCGCGGTCATGCCAAGGATGGACGCCATGAAGATATAGGTGGGAACGGCGAACACGGTGCCGGCCTCTTTGATGCCCCTCAGGTTGACCAGCGCGAGGATGATGACACCGATGGTGGCGATGAGGGCTTGCTGTCCATGAAGGGACGGGATGGCTGTGGTCAGATAGGTGGCTGCCGAGGACATCGAGACCGCAACGGTGAGGACGTAATCCACCAGCAAGGCGGAGGCAACGGTCAGCCCCGCGTACTTGCCAAGGTTGACGTTCGCGATCTCGTAATCGCCGCCACCGGAAGGGTAGGCGTGGACATTCTGGCGATAGGACGCCACGACTGTGAGCAATACCACCATCACTGCCAGGCCAACCAGCGGCGAGAACGCCACTGCGCTGACACCGGCAAGGGCCAGCGTGAGCAGGATTTCATCCGGGGCGTACGCCACCGAGGACAGTGCGTCCGAGGCGAAGATCGGCAAGGCGATGCGTTTGGGCAGCAGCGTGTGGGACAGCCGGTCGTTCCGGAAGGGCCGGCCCACCAGCACCCGCTTCGCGGCATTCAAAATTGTCAGCACTCCGCAAAGCTACTCTGAATACCCTGCGATGTCATGACGGCGAAGACGTGCTTAGCCACCTGGCAACGGTAAAGTCATACCGAGCGGCAGGGACGACACACATTAGGAGACATGGTGGCTCACTTCGTGATCATGGGTTGCGGGCGTGTTGGCGCAACCCTGGCACACACTTTGGAGGATGCGGGCCATTCGGTGGCCATCATCGATCAGGACGAGCGGGCCTTCCGCCGTTTGCGCAAGTCCTTCACCGGGCGGAAAGTCACTGGTGTCGGCTTCGACCGGGACACCCTAAAGCAAGCAGGCGTACAGGAGGCCTACGCATTCGCGGCGGTCTCAAGCGGTGACAACTCCAACATCCTGGCCACCCGTGTAGCCCGTGAGACCTTCCACGTCGCCCACGTGGTGGCACGCATCTACGATCCCGGACGCGCAGAAATCTACCAGCGCCTGGGAATCCCCACGGTTGCCGCGGTGCGCTGGAGCGCAGACCAGGTCCTCCGCCGGATCCTGCCCGAACAGCATTTGGCAGGCGATTACCGCGAACCGTCAGGACGCCTGGTCCTGGCCGAAGTGGACCTTCACCCGGAGTGGATCGGCCACAGGATCAGCTCCATCGAAGAAGCCGCGGGCATCCGCATCGCCTTCCTCACCCGCTTCGGCGAGGGCCTGCTCCCCCAAGCCGGCACCGCCTACCAGGAAGGCGACACTGTCCACGCCATGCTGAACCTGGACCGAACATCCGAGATCAGCCGGATCCTCGCCAAAGCACCTGCCAAGGAGTCTTAGTGAAAGTTGTCATTGTCGGCGCAGGCAGCGTTGGCTCGTCCATTGCGCGTGAGCTCCTGGCCCATCAACACCAGATCCTGCTGATCGACCTCAAGCCCGAGGTCATTGGACGAAGCGGACTCCGCGGCGCCCGCTGGCTGGTGGGGGACGCCTGCGAATTGAGCACCCTGCAGGACGCCAAACTTGACGATGCCGACGTCGTGGTCTCGGCCACCGGCGATGACAAAGTCAACTTGGTGGTCTCGCTGCTGGCCAAAACCGAATTCGGCGTCGGACGCACTGTAGGGCGCGTTAACAACCCGAAGAACGACTGGATGTTCAACGACTCCTGGGGCGTCGACGTCGCAGTCAATACACCGCAGTTGATGACGGCCCTCGTTGAGGAAGCGGTGGAGATCGGCGACATCGTGCGCCTGCTGACCCTGCAAACCGGAGTGGCTTCGATTGTCGAGTTCACCGTTCCGCACGACTCCCATGTCATTGGAAGTACGGTAGGGGACATTGAATGGCCCGAAGATGCCACGCTTGTAGCGATCCTGCGCGACCAGGCTCCCATAACCCCTACCCGCGACGACGTGCTGGACGGTGGTGACGAACTCTTCTTCGTCACCACCATCGCAGCAGAGGACGGCCTCCGGGCATTGTTGTCCAGGAACTCACGGGAAGGCCACGCACGTGGCGAGCACGCCGAAGAAGTGGATCAGGCCTCGGACGACGACGGCTTCGACGGCTGAACCGCCGGCTTGGTCACCAGCCAGGCAACCCACAAGCCCAGGATGTAGAGCGGGGCACCCATCAGGAGCCGCGTGGTGGCGAGGGCTGTCAGTCCGGCCTCGCCCATGAAATACAGCGGAACCTGGACCACGAGGCGCAGGGCCAGAACGGCCACCACGATCCACGTGCCCAGCCTGTAGGCGCGGAGCCGTTCGGGGTCCTTCCGCCATTCAAGTCCCTCGTTGCGCACAAAGCCGAAGAGCAGACCGGCAACGGGCCACTTGAGCACGATCGAAAGCACCATGGCGGCGATGTAGGCCAGGTTGGTAAAGAAGCCCAGGACGTAGAAGTCCTCAGCCTTGCCGGTAGTGTTCGCCAACCAGGCTGAAATGCCGACGCCGACCACGCCTGCCAGCGCCTGCGTCAAGGGGCGCCGCTGGACCAGGCGGACGACGGTGAAGACTGCAGCTGTCGCCAGTGCCGCGATGAGCGACGGCGTCAGGTCCCGCGTGATGGTGAAGGTCACCAGAAAGACAAGCCCCGGGAGGATGCTTTCGGCAATGCCCTGTACGCCGCCCGCGGACTTCAGCATGTCAACGTGGCCGGCGCTGTTGCGGTGAAGACCGGCTTTCTCGGCGTACCCGGCGGCGATGTCGGACATGCGGGGACCCTCGCTGGCGGGCTTGGGCGCATCCGCGTGACGGGCTTGGCCCTGCTGGGACGAAGACGCCCCGGCGTCTTTGGACTCTGATCCGTTGGCCGCGGTCATAGGTGCTCCTGACGGGAAAGTATTTCGTAGCGCGGGTTGAACATGGCGGGGAAGCCGTCGAGTTGGGCCACCATGCCGTCCAGGCGAAGTTCAACGCCTGCTTCGATGCCCGGCACCCGTGTACGCCCCAGCCAGATGACGCGCAGGCGATCGTACTGTTTCCTGGCGCCCCCAGCCGTTTGCGGCGTGGGGACTCCGGGCCGCAGCGCGTCCACCACGATGGCGGAAAAGAACGGTTGCGTGCTGGGCGGCTGGTGGGTCACCGACTCGATGAAACCGGCGCACACAGCCCTTCCCCGTTCGGGGAGATCGCGGATCCCCACTTCCCCGGGAGGTTGGGCAGCCACAGCACCGTGGCCGGGCGCGTCAGCCAATCTGGGTGGTCTCCGGGCCTCGCTCAGGCTGTTGCAAAGCAGAGCCCGACGGCGGGACGGCACCTTGGGGAGCACCGCCCTGGCCCGGTACGGCGGCATCCTTGGGCAAGCGCAGCTGCAGCAGTTCGCGTGGAGGCATCGGGTTGTCACCACGGACCACCACCACGCGGCGGAAGAGTTCCTCAAGACCGGCGGCAGCCTCACGTTCCAAGGCCGCCTGTCCACCCAGGACGCCCCGGAGGAACCAGCGCGGTCCATCCACGCCCATGAAGCGTGCCGCGCGGAAGCCCTTGCTTCCATCGGCAGCTTCGGCGGGCAGCTTGGCCACGAGCTCTGTTCCGAAGTCGCCTTGGATTTCTTCGGTCTCGCCGCCCTGGCTGGCGACGGACTGGGTGATCTGCTCCCGGATCTCGTCCCACAGCCCTTCGGAGCGGGGGGCAGCAAACGCCTGAAGCTGCAGGCTTGAGCCGCCAAGGTCCAAGGTCACGGCGACTACGCGCTGCGTGGCTTCTTCCACCTCCAAACGGAGCTGGAGGCCTTCGGAGGGGGCGATCAGGAGCGCGCCGAGATCCACATAACCATCGCGGCTTTCGATCTCATCAACGTCCAGCGGCCCCTTGCCGAGGCGGAAGTCACCGGGAACGCGGTCCCCGTCGACCGGAGTCTCCTCCAGACCTGCACCGGATTCCTCGACAGTGCCGGCAGTGTCAGCCCGCTCGGCCTTGGACTTTTTACCGCGCCCAAAAAGCATTGGGTTTTCTCCTTAGTAGTGGTCTATCCCCAAGTAAACCGCAAGCATGTTGGTGCACGTTAACCAGGCCTCGGCGTCAATCGTCGGTGGAAGCGGCCGGTTCAGGCCTTGGGTGCGTTGAATCCACCGGTAGAGCCGAATCCTCCGGTGCCACGGACCGATTCGGACAACTGGTCAACGGTGACAAACCGCGCATACTCGACGCGCTGGATCACCATCTGGGCAATCCTGTCGCCGCGCTTGAGGCTGATGGCGTTGCTCTGGTCGGTGTTCAGCAGGGTCACCGCAATCTCGCCACGGTATCCCGCGTCCACGGTTCCCGGCGCGTTCACCACCGTGAGCCCGTGTTTGGTAGCGAGCCCTGAACGGGGATGGATGAGGGCAACGAAGCCGTCCGGCAGGGCAATGGAGACTCCCGTCGGAACCAACTTGCGCTCCCCGGGAGCCAGGTGCACATCCTCGCGGGCCCGGAGATCAGCTCCAGCATCGCCAGGGTGGGCATAGGACGGGGCTTCCAGGCCGTCGTCGAGCATTTTCAGCTGAACGTCCAAGGTCGGGGCTCCATAACTTGCGGTTGCCTCTACCTCGGGGCTTACGGCGTCTTCACTGAATACTGCAGTCTCATTGCTCACAGTGGTCCATTCTACTGTCAGTGGCATCCTGCTTTCCCGTGGTCGCCGCCTGACCGGACTCCCGGGCCCTGGTGGGCGGATAAACTGGGTGCATGCCTACGCCTGACCAGTCCTCGTCCGTGCCTGCCCGGAACACTCCCTCCCCCTCAGGAGTCCTGTACACGGAGAAACTGTGGCCCTCGTTGTGGATCTGGATCGTCGTTGTCGGACTCTCAAGCGCCGGGCTGCTGATGTTCGGTCCCATCAGCCCTGCCGCTGCCATCATCGCCGCCCTGGCGTTGCTGGCCATCATGACCACCATGCTGGTCCTGTCCACCCCCACCATCACGGTCACCCCGGACACCGTACGAGTGGGGCGCGCCAGCATCGACCGTGCTTACGTGGGGTCCGTCCAGGCGTTCAGGAAAGCCGAAGCAACCGCTGAGCGCGGGCCTCGCCTGAATGGCCTGGCCTACATGTGCTTCCGGGGCTGGATCGATCCCGTGGTCAAAATCGAGATCACGGATCCGGCCGACCGCACCCCTTATTGGCTGGCGTCCTCGCGCAGGCCGGACGAGCTCGTCGCTGCCTTGTCAACACCCCGCGCCTGAAGCAGGCCCGGGGCGTCCGGGTCAGCTTTCACATTCGGTGCAATACAGGTGACCGCCCCGTTCGGCAGCAATCTGCGACCTGTGCTTGACCAGGAAACAGTTGAAACAGGTGAACTCATCAGGCTGCGGAGGCATGACCTGAATCAGCAGTTCCTCTCCGGAGAGGTCGGCTCCCGGAAGTTCGAACCCGTCAGCAAGATCGGTCTCATCCACATCAACCGCTGAGGACTGTTTCCCCGACTGGCGCGTCTTGAGTTCCTCCAGGGAATCCTCGCTGACGTCTTCCTCTGTCTTCCGGGGAGCATCATAATCCGTAGCCATGGTCTTTCTTCGTCCTCCGTCCCTGCTTTGGGTGGGATCCCGGCAACACCCTTTCGTGCCGCCAGGTGTATGCAACACCAAGCACGTCGGATTTGTGCCCGATATCGGCCAGATTGTCCTCCGTCGCCCATCGAAAGTCCATAGCGCTCCCCTGGACCAGCCGGTGCGCCCGATCCGCCCGGGTTTCTGCGGAAAATCACGGCACGCCCTCCCTCCTAGTAGGAAATGCTCCCGGCTGGTGGCAGAGTTTCGAATGTCAGTTATGCCATGTGGTGGAGGGTGTTATGCAGGATCTACGGCTGGTAGGCGTCCACGACGACGGCGGGCACCTGCTCTTAAGCGGCCCGGGCGGTGCGATGTTCCAGCTTCCGATCGACGAGGCTTTGAGGGCGGCAGCGATCCGGACACCGGCACAAGTGGCCGCCCGCGCCTCCGAGACGCCCATTGCCATGTCCCCCAGGGACATCCAGGCACGGATCCGCAGCGGTGCGACCGCAGCAGAAGTAGCCGAACTCTCCGGCCTCCCGCTGGCAAACGTCCAGCGCTATGAAGGTCCCGTCCTTGCCGAGCGCGAGTACGTTGCCCGGCAAGCCCGCGGCATTGAAGTTGCCGCCCCGGCCCCGGGCCATGACGCCTACCGCTCCGCTTTCGGAGATGCACCAGCCACGCTTGGCGAAATGGTGGAGCACAGGCTGTCCGCACACGGCATCGACCCATCGACCGTCGAGTGGGATTCGTGGCGCCGCCCCGATGGTTCCTGGACCGTCGTTGCCAGGTTCGAAGCCGTCCCCGGCACACATGGCAGCATCGGCGAGGAGCCGCCGGCGATGTGGACTTTCAGTCCCCAACGCAAGTCACTGCAGAACGCAAACCGCTGGGCCCAGCAGCTCAGCGAACTTGAGCCACTCGACGGCCCCGTACCTGCCCGACGCCTCGCCGCGGTCTCCGACCGCCCTTTCGATTTTGAGACCGACGCCGAATCAGCTGCCCGTGCATCGGCCAAGGAATCGGACAGCCTCCTGGAGATGCTCCGCTCACGCCGCGGCCAGCGCCTTGGTGTCGACGAGGACGGCGACGACGCCTTGGCTGTCCTGTTGAGCAACGTGCCGGCGGCCCATCCACGTCCGGGCGAGGACGAGGCCGAAGTGCCGGCAGAAAGCGATGTTGCGAACCGCGGCTCCGAGGTTTCCGTGGAAGAGGAACTTGCACGCAGGGACGGCCGGCCCTCGATGATCTCCCGTTTGAGCCTTGCCCCGCGGCATTTCGACGCCGATGACGACGACGATTCGCTGAAGCTCCACAATGGCGTCAGCACCGATACCCGTGAGATCACCGTCATCGCCGGCCCCATCCGGCCTGTCACGCCCTTGGCGGGCCGCAAACCGGCAGGCCTGGACGAGCTGCTGGGCGGCGGCCCGGCAGCAGAAGCGCCTGTAAACGACCACGGCGGCCACACTGAGGACGTCATAGGGGATGCTGCAGCCGCAGACGAAGCGCCTGCGGAAGAGGCCAGCGAACCGGACACCCGGCAACACGTCGAAACACCGGCGGAACGCCAACCGACACGCCCCAAGAGGTCCAGCATCCCGAGCTGGGATGAGATCGTCTTCGGAGCGCGCGGAGACTGACCCTGGTACCGGGCTAAGCCTGGGTGCCCGGTTGTCCCGCTCCAGGCCAAAGGCACGCATCGATGTCGAAGGGCAAAGGCTGATCGGCGCCGGCCATCAGGTTGGCGCCGTGGGCGGTGACCCTCCGCATGTAGTGACGGCGGCACAAGGTTTCATAGCCGACGACACCCGCATCGGATCGGCCTTCGTTGTCTCCTGAGGTGGGAGCCACATCGCCCACCATGACCTGTTCGCCTTCCACCACCATGATGCCGTTGAGCGTCCGGGCGTTCTGGGTTGCCCTTCGGCCGCACCAGCACAGGGCCTCGACCTGCAGGACCTGGACCCTGTCGGCCAGTTCGATGAGCCGCTGTGAACCCGGGAACAAGCGCGTGCGGAAATCGGACGTGATCCCAAAAGCGAAGACATCCACGTCCATCTCGTCCACCACGCGTGCCAGCTGTTCGACCTGGCCCGGGGAATAGAACTGGGCCTCGTCACAAATCAGGTAGTCCACCCGGAGTCCGCTGGTCCGGCGGATCACGACCTCGTCCCAGAAATCGGTTGCGTCTTCCACTTCCACGGCGTCGGTTGTCAGGCCCAGCCGGCTCGAAATCATGGAATCGCCGGCACGGTCATTTCGGCTGAAGCGGACACCGCCCCGTCCCCGGGCACGGTGGTTGTGGTCCATTTGGAGCGCCAGCGTGGACTTTCCGCAGTCCATGGTCCCGGAGAAAAAGACCAGTTCAGCCACGTTTGCCTTTCCTGCCGGCTGCACTGAAGCACACAAGCGGTACTTCGCGCTCAGCCCGGGTCAATGAACCGTGCTGTCCCACGACCTCCAATGAGGACGGACGCACTCGGCGGGTGTCGTAGAGGGCCAGGGTGTCCCGGGCCGCAATCATGACATCGCCGATCCTTGGAGCAACCGAAGGAAGAACGTCGCCGAACAGCCCGGCTGCCACGGCCTGTTCGCGCGTGAAGACCCAGATCCTCTCGCCAAAGCGCCGTCTCCAGGCATCCACCAGCGAAGTGCGGTGGGCGTCAGTGGCATCAGGCTCCAGGTAAAGGTGCACCATGCGGGGTTCCCCCGCGGTGTGCCGGACACCGGCCACCAACGACTCATCGGCCGAGTAGTCGATCCGTTGGGATTCCGGGACGTCCAGCATGCCGTGGTCGCCGGTCAACAGGATGGTGGTGCCCGCGGGAAGTGTCGCGGAGAGCCGCTTCACCGTGGAGTCGAGCTCCTCGATCTGGTGCTCCCAGCGGTCGGACTGGCATCCGTAGCGGTGACCGGCCTTGTCCAATTCGTTGGCGTAGAAGTACATCAGCGACCGGCCACCGCCGGACATGGCTTCGGCCGCGGCAGCTGTGCGGGCGTGCAGGGACGTCCCGCCGACGAAGCGGCTCCCCCGGAGCGCTGCCTGGGTCATGGGCGAGTTGCCGAACTGGGGCAGGCTCACGGTGACAACGTCCAGCTCCTGGGCTACGCGTTCAAAGACCGTTGGATGGGGCTGCCACGTCGCCGGATCCACCTGGGCGTCCCAGTTGCCCAGGAGGTTGACCACCTTGTCCTGGGCAGGGTCCAGCACGTCATAGCCGACCATTCCGTGGTGCCCGGCGGGCAGTCCTGTGCCAAGGCTTGCCAGGGAAGCCGCCGTGGTGCTGGGAAAGGCCGAATCCAGCCACGCCGGAACGTTCCCTTGGCCTGCGGCAACAACCGAGCGCAGGAACGGCGTATGGGAAGCCTTCTGCTTGAGCAGGTTCCGTCCCAGCCCGTCGGCGAGGACAACGCAGACACGCTGGGTGGGCGGCAGTTGGAGCTGGTTGGTAAAACCGGGGACGCCAAGGGCGGCCGCGGAACTCGTCAAAACCTCAGCGATCGATTTCGTCCCGAAAAGCGGTGGTGCCGGAAGCTCAGCTGTCGTCGTCGACGCAGGGGTCTGCGCGGTGTCGCTCAACGCTGGTGTCCGCGGCTCAGGCGGTTGCTGAAAACGCCCGAACGAGGCCTGGGGGCCGGAATGCTGGAGTGCTGGACCGGGGCAGGGTTTCCCGTGTTGACTGCGCGCAGGGCGCGGGCAAAGAGTTTGGCGTCCTGGACAGCCTGCAGTCCGTCAGCTTCGGCACTGATGCGCAGCACAATATCTTCCTGGGCGATGGTCCCGGTGTAGCCGTGATCGGCCTCGCATTGGGGATCCCCGCAGCTTGCCGGCCCCATGTCGAGCCGCTGCCCACCCGACCACGCGATGGATACGGTCAGCTCCCGGACGGGATCGGAGGACTTGTAGTTCTGCGGCTGCGAGTACATGTAGCTGAGGACCACCGAGCGGATCTGGGCAACGGGCACTGACTCCGTGGAGATCTGGGCAACGATCTGCTCGCCTGCCTCGTCCAACTGCTGGTCATCGACATGGGTGATCACCAGCATGTCCTCCGTCAGGACCAGCACGGTGATGTGGCGCCGGACCTCCGCGCGGTCGAAGTGCGTCTCGAGGTGGACCAGGTGTGACAAGCACTCGCGGCCATCCAGGGCGTCATCGACGACGTCGGCCACCAACCGCGGGTAGAAACCGGCCTGCTGCAGGGCCTGCTCCAGGCTTTGTCCCTGCGAGCTGTGGTTGTGCGCGGCATGGTTCCCATTGTTGGACGGGCGGGATTGAGGCGTCGGAGACTGGGTGCTCATTCCCCCATTTTCACAGATCGCATGGTGACTTCCTAACCGCCCACCGCTCCCCTGTGGCTAACTTCGCATCGCCCGGCGAGCGCTGTCCGTGCGCTGGGCCGCATTGCCGATCCACACTTCGGCCCCCAGGATCGTGGCCCCTGCGGGCCCCGCAAGAACCGGGTTGAACTCCACCAACGCGATTCCCGGGTGGTCATCCTTGAGCTTGGCAAGCCTGGCGGCAATGTCCTCAAGGGCTGCCACGTCCACGGCCGGGAGCCCCTGGTACCCAAAGAGCTTCCTCGAGGCCCGTGGCGACCGGATGACATCGTGCAGGTCGGCAGCCGAGAGCGGCGGCACCCTGTGCGCCCAGTCATCCAGGAGGTTCACGGCGTCGCCGGCCAAACCGAACGAGACCACGGGACCCAGGAGCGGATCCTCCATGGCACGGAAAGTGCAGGCCTGCCCCACCGGCGCCATGGCCTGGATTTCCAGCGACGGCGAGCCGTACGGTTCCAGTGCCCGGCGCATCTGCGCGATGTTCTGCCGCAGGGACTGGGCGTCCTGGATGTCCAGGCGCACTCCACCCAGGTCCAGCCTGTGCCGGAGGGCTGGATCGGTGGTCTTCAACACCACCGGCCACCCCACGGCCTCAGCTGCTTCAATGGCTTCCTCATCACTGCCGAACCCGATGCTCGGCAGTACCGCGATGCCGTAGCCTGCAAGCAATGCCGCAGCTGCACCGGCGTCGAGCTTTCTGATCTTTTCGCCGGTGACACCGGCCAGCATGGCCGCCAGCCTCTCCCGGGTGCCCTCCAGGTCGCAGCCCTCAGGCTCGACGAAAAGTCCGTGGTCGCGGTCCCGCCACTGCGCATAACGGACAATGGCGGCCAGTGCCGCTACGGCCGCCCCGGCGTTGGAGTAGCAAGGCAGCGGCGGCTTCCCTGCAGCGCCCACCATGCCCTCCACCTGGACAGAAGGATCGAGGATGCCCGTGAAGGCCGCGATAACGGGCTTCCCGGCCTCCGCGGCGCATTCGGCAAGGACGCCTGCCAGAGCCTCCACGGTCAGGCCGCGGGCCGGGAGAAGGGCGGCGACCACGGCGTGGACGGAGTCGTCGGCAAGGCTTTCCTGCAGGCTGGCCCGCAGCGCCGGCAGCGCCAGTGACATTCCGGCGTCGAGGTCCACCTCCGTGACCAGGCGGGTGACGTCCAGGCCAAGCGGAACCGCACTGTCGGCCACCACTTTGGCCAAGGCAACCGAGTTGGAGTACACCGCCAGTCCCGGGCCTTGGGGCAACGCCTGGGAAGCGGCGATCTGGGCGATGTCCATGAGCTGTTCGATGGTGTCGACCCGGATAACACCGGCCTGGCGCATCATGGCGTCCAGGGCAGCGGACGGCGCCTGGGTGGTCCGGACCTCGTGACCGGGCGGCAGCGTGAGGCCGGTAACGTCCGACTTGGCAACAATGACCGGCTTGTTGCGCGAGAGCCGGCGCGCCAGCCGCGAGAACTTGCGCGGGTTGCCGATGGACTCCAGATAGAGCCCGACGGCGGACGTGTCGGCGTCGTCCTCCCAGTACTGCATGACGTCGTTGCCGGAGACATCAGCGCGGTTGCCTGCGGACAGGAAGGAGGACAACCCCAGCCGGCGGCGGCTTGCGGCGGCATATACCGCCACACCTACGGCGGCGGACTGGCTGAACAGGCCCAGGCTCCCGCGCGGCGGCATGGTCGGTGCCATGGAAGCATTCAAGGAGACCGCGGGGTGCGTGTTCAGGATCCCGAGCGACTCCGGACCGATCACGCGCATACCGTTGGCCCGTGCCCGCCGCACCAGTTCGTGCTGGCGCGCCAAACCGCGCTCACCGTCGTCGGCGAATCCCGCAGTAGCCACCACGATGCCTTTGACCCCGGCCGCCGCGCAATCGTCCACCACCTTGGGCACCTCTTCATAGGGCACCGCGATGATCGCCAACTGGACCGGGCCGGGGATCTCGGACAATTTTGAGAACGAGATCATGCCGGCGAGCTCAAAGGCTTCAGGGTTGACGGCGTAGACGGGCCCCTTGAAACCACCTTCGATGATGTGCTCAAGCAGTTGGTAGCCGACCGTTCCCCAGTTGCGGCTGGCACCAATGACAGCCACCGACGACGGCGACAGGAGGTCGCGTACGCTGCGCGCCTCCGCACGGTGCTCCCGGGACTCCATGACCGCCCGCGATTTTTCGGTGGGGTCAATGTTGAACTCGACACTCACAACGCCGTCGTCGAATTGCCGTTTGAGGTCGTACCCGGCGTCCGCGAAGACCATCAGCATCTTGCGGTTGTCCGGCAGGACCTCGGCGGTGAAGCGCCGGATGCCGTTCTCCCGTGCGGCGACCGCCAGGTGTTCCAGGAGGATCGAACCGATACCCCGGCCTTGGTGGGCGTCGGAAATGTTGAAGGCAACCTCGGCTTCGCTGGGGTCATCGAGGCGGTCGTAGCGGCCAATGCCCATGATTTCGCCGCCGATGGTGATCACGAAGGCTACGCGGTTGATGTGGTCCACTTCCGTGAAGCGGCGCACTTCCTTCCCGGACAGCCTCGGTTTGAACGAGAAGAACCGCATGTAGATGGAGGCCTGCGACTGGCCCGCATGGAAGGCCTGCAGGGCATCGGCGTCCTCGGGCCGAATGGGACGCAGGTGGGCGGTTCCGCCGTCGCGCAGGACGACATCGGCCTCCCAATATTCCGGATAAATGCCGACGCCGGGCTGATCCACCATAGGCTTAGCCTAGCTAAAACATCCGCAGTACAACTTTCGAGGATCCACCTGCCCCATGGCCCGCAGCCAAACTTCCGCACGCAAAGCCGAACCGCTTGGCGATTTCACTGAGAACATCGTCGACATTGACGTCACTTCCGAGATGGAAGGCTCCTTCCTGGAGTACGCCTACTCGGTGATCTATTCCCGCGCCCTCCCGGACGCACGCGACGGCCTCAAGCCTGTTCAACGCCGCATCCTGTACATGATGTCGGACATGGGCCTGCGGCCGGACCGCGGGCACGTCAAGAGTGCCCGCGTGGTGGGCGAGGTCATGGGTAAACTCCACCCCCACGGCGATGCCGCGATCTACGACGCCATGGTGCGCATGGCGCAGGACTTCTCGCTGCGCCTGCCGCTCATTGATGGCCATGGCAACTTTGGCTCGCTCGACGACGGCCCTGCCGCTCCGCGTTATACCGAGGCGCGCCTGGCCGCCCCGGCGTTGACGATGACCGACCACCTCGACGAAGACGTGGTGGACTTCGTCCCCAACTACGACAACCAGCTCACCCAGCCGGACGTTCTCCCGGCAGCCTTCCCGAACCTGCTGGTCAATGGCACCACGGGCATCGCGGTCGGCATGGCAACGAACATGGCCCCGCACAACCTGGTTGAGGTCATCGCGGCGGCCAGGCATTTGATCGCCAATCCGGAGGCAACCCTGGATGAGATCATGCGCTTCATTCCGGGGCCCGACCTTCCGACCGGTGGCCGGATCGTGGGCCTGGATGGAATCCGCGACGCGTACGCAACCGGCCGTGGCTCCTTCAAGACACGGGCCAAGGTGGAGGTGGAGCAGTTGTCGGCCCGCCGCACGGGCCTGGTGGTTACGGAGCTTCCGTACATGGTGGGCCCTGAAAAGGTCATCGAGAAGATCAAGGACGCCGTCAACGCCAAGAAGCTGACCGGCATCAGCGACGTCGTCGACCTGACCGACCGCAACCACGGCCTGCGGCTGGTCATCGAGCTCAAGAACGGCTTCAACCCGAACGCCGTACTGCAGCAGCTCTACCGCTACTCCCCCATGGAAGACTCCTTCGGGATCAACAACGTCACCCTGGTGGACGGCCAACCCCAGACCCTGGGGCTCCTGGATCTGTTGCGGGTCTACGTTGAGCACCGCCTCAACGTGGTGCGCAGGCGCACCTCATTCCGCCTGGGCAAGAAGAAGGACCGTCTCCACCTGGTGGAGGGCCTGTTGATCGCGATCGTGGACATCGACGAGGTCATCCAGATCATCCGCTCCTCCGACGAGGCGTCGGCGGCCCGCGAACGGCTCATGTCCATCTACGACCTCACCGAAATCCAGGCCAACTACATCCTGGAGCTGCGGCTGCGTCAGCTGACCAAGTATTCCCGCCTTGAACTGGAAAAAGAGCAGGACGAGCTCCGCCGGGAGATCGAGGCACTCGAAGCCATCCTGGCTTCCGACGAATTGCTCCGGGACCTCGTCTCAGGAGAGCTCGGAGAGATTGCCGAAAAGTACGGCACGCCCCGACGGACCGTGCTGCTGGAATCCGAAGCCGTTTCACCGACTGTTGCCGCCGCCCTCGCGGCCGCTCCGGGTCCGAAGGGCAAGGCGGCCGCCCTGCCACTGGAGATTCCGGACGACCCCTGCTGGGCGTTGCTGAGCACCTCCGGCCAGATTGCCAGGACCTCGAACCAGGAGCCGTTGGCCGAGGCCGGTCCCCGCGCCAAGCACGACGTCTTCCGGTCCGTCGTCAAGACCACGGCCCGGGGCGAAATCGGCGCAGTAACCTCGCAGGGCCGCATGCTGCGGCTGCAGGTCATGGACATGCCGGTCCTGCCACCGGTTTCGGGACTGCCCAACCTGGCAGGAGGCGTACCCGCCAAGGACTTCATCACCTTGCTCAAGGGCGAGACCTTGGTGGCCTTCGTACCCTTGGACACCATTCTCGCGCTGGGCACCGTCCAGGGCGTCGTGAAGCGCGTGCAGCCGGACTACCCGCTGAACCGTGAGGATTGGGAGATTATCGCCCTCAAGGACAAGGACTCGGTTTTGGCCGTGGAACCCGCGCAAGAGGACGACGTCGATCTCGTCTTCGTGACCAGGCAAGCCCAATTGCTGCGGTTCAGTGCCTCCAACGTCCGTCCGCAGGGACGCACAGCCGGCGGCATGGCCGGCATCAAGCTGGCCGCCGGGGACGAAGTGATCCACTTCGGTACCGTGCGCGCCAACGACCCCGCCGCCGTCGTCGTAACCATCGCCGGAACCAATGGCGCCCTGCCGGGCACGGCACCCGGAACGGCCAAGGTGACAGCCTTCGAAGAGTACCCGGCAAAGGGCCGCGCCACGGGCGGTGTCCGGGTCCACCGTTTCCTCAAGGGCGAAGACACGCTGCTGCTCGCCTGGGCGGGGCATGGACCGGCCAAGGCTGCATCCGCGGCCGGCGTGGCGAGGGCACTTCCCCATGAGCATGGGCGGCGGGACGGCTCCGGTGTGCCGTTGTCCCAGCCCGTGGAAGCAATCGGGCCGAGCATGGCGTGGCCTGACACTCCGTCAGAGTAGGGCACGGCGAGGGCCGGCGGTTCAACCGCCGGCCCTCGTTGTTGGGGTGGCCACGCGCCGCTTGCCGCGTCAGCCGTTTTGGTTGATGCTCAGTATGTTTCCTTCGCTGTCAAGGAACCACGCTGCCTTCTCCCCGTCCGGCATGGTGGCAATGCCGTTCTCGGTTTTCAGTCCCGGGAAATCGTAGTCCTCAAACTTCACCCCTTTGTCCCGCAGCTCAGCGACTGTGGCTTCGACATCATCGACCATCCAGCCTATTTGGGTGTTCTTTGCCGTGCCCGCGTTGGAGGTTTGGTAGATGAGGAATCCGGTCCCGCCGCCGCACCTGTACTGGAGGTTGTCATCGGCGTCCGGATTGTCGGGTTCAAGTCCGAGCTTTTCGCTGTAGTAAGCGCGTGCCCGGGCGATGTCGTGTGCCGGTAGGACGGCACCAACCTGCTGATCCTTGAGCATTGTTTTCTCTTTCCGGCTCTCCTCCCGGAACGAACTTTACTCCTGGGCCGCACCGGAAGTAATCGCTAACGGCAGCGGAATTTACGGTCCTGCAGGGTAGGCGGACGCCGGGAGCTTAGACTGGCGGCATGCCGATCATCCCTGATGAAAAAGACTGGACCTGGGTGCTCTCAAAGCCCTGCCCCGAATGTGGTTTCGACCCCGCTTCCGTAACCCCCGCCACTGTGCCCGGTACGGTGCTGAACATGCTTCCCAGGTGGCGTGCGGTCCTGCGCCGCGACGACGTCGCCGTGCGCCCGAACGACCACACGTGGTCTGCCTTGGAATACGCCTGCCACGTCCGCGATGTCTTCAGCCTCTTCGACCAGCGCCTGAACCTGATGCTCACCGAGGACGACGCCCGCTTTGCCAATTGGGACCAGGACCAGGCTGCGATCGACGGCGATTATGGCTCGGCGGATCCGGCAACCGTGGCTGAAGAGCTGGAAACCGAGGGCACTGTCATCGCGGAATCCTTTGCCCGCGTCGTGGAGGATGACTGGCAGCGCACCGGAACCCGCAGCAACGGTTCTTCATTTACCGTGCTGACGTTTTCCCGGTACTTCCTGCATGATGTCGTCCACCACCTGCACGACGTGGACGGCTAGAGCATCTTTTCCCACGTCATGCTGCGGTTCACAGCGCTATATCCCATGCCCAGATAGAGCTGCAGCGCTCCCGTTGGGTTGGCCGAGTCGACGTCGAGCGACGCTATGTCCATTCCGGCCTTGGCGTAGCGGCGCATCGCGTCGGCAAGCAGGGCCTGGGCAACGCCTCGGCCGCGGTAGGCACGGCGTACACCAAGGAGCTCCGTGTAGCCTTCCTTGAAACCGCGCTCCGAGGCAGACTGGGGATCGTGGCTGGTCAGTTGGTACCCGGCCACTGAGCCAGTGGAAGCATCGATCACCACGGCGCTGAGGTCGTGCCTTCCCGTGGGTTCTTCAATCGTGAAGCGCCACGATTCCTCGTCCCGTGGCTCACTCCCCCAGTGGTCCCTGAAGGCATCATTGTGGGCCAGGCGCACGGACTCGAAGAGCGAGTCCTCAAGGGTCCGGAGCTCAAGCCCGTCCGGCAAGGGCCCATCGGGAAGTTGGCCCGCCAGCGGCCTGTGCATTTCATTGAACCAGCGAACGGCACCATAGCCGTGCCCCATCAGGAGTTTCGCCTGGTGCCCGTGCTGCTCCTCGGTCTGGATGCGGAGCCTGGGCGGGCTTGCAGGGTGCCCGGCCGCGGCGTCGGCTTCGAAGCGTCGGCGGGCCTGCCCTTCCTGCCACCTAAGGACGGCCGAACCGATGCCACGTTGCTGCCACTGCGGGTCGACGCATGCCATTCCGGTGGCTTTGTCCCCGTCGGGATTCTTGGCGATACGGCCGTAGGCGCGTGGCACCCCCGTCGCGTCGATACCCAGCAGCGTGTTCGTTTGCGGCGGGTTCTTGGTGGACTCCAGGATGTGGACCAGGTCGGCACGCTTCTCGTACCAGACGGGATGTTCGACGGCGGCCGTCCGGGCAATCAATCCGGCCCACCCGTCCAGGTCCTCCGTGGTGGCAGGCCGCCACCGGAGTCCGGTGGTTCCTTCATCGGGGAGGTAGCGGCTTGCGGCGTCGAAAGTCATGTCCTCAGGCTACTGAGACCCTGGCCCCGCCACCAGTTCCTCCCTGCCCTGGGCAACCGTCGGTGTCCCCCTGCCCGGCAGCTCCAGACGGGCGTCCGAAGGGTCGATGTCCTCGGGATTGTGGGTCACAAGAACCACCGTCACATCCTTCAGGCCCGCACGCAGGATCGTCATCATTTCCCGCGCTGAGGCTGCATCCAAGTGGGCGGTGGGCTCATCGAGCAACAAGACGGAGGCACCGGTCAGCAACGTACGGGCCATCGCGAGCCGCTGCCGTTCGCCCCCGCTAAGGAAGGAGCCGCCGGGACCAATACGGGCGTCCAAGCCACCTGGAAGGGCCCTCACAGCGGCATCAAGCCCGACGGCAGCCAGCGCCTTGTACATCTCCTCGTCGTCTGGCTTCCGGCCGGCAGGCCGGCTGAGCAGGAGGTTTCCCCGGACCGTGGAGTCGAAGAGATGGGCTTCCTGGGGGCACCACGCGGCGCTGCCGGTCAGCTTGGCCGTTCCCCCGGTGAGCGGAAGGAAGCCGAGGAGCACAGAGAGCAGCGTTGACTTCCCGGCCCCGGAAGGACCCGTGACAGCCAGCCAGCGGCCCGGTTCCGCGACGGCGTCGAGCCCGGCGAAGACGGTGGGCCCGCCAGGCCAGGCCGCGGCGGCACCGCTGAGCTCCAGTCCTTGCCTGCCGGGCCGGTCAGGCAGGTGCTTCGTTCCGCAGTCGTCGTTTTCCTGCGTGCCGGGATCCCGGGAAGCGTCCAAAGCGCCCGATGCTGCCACCTTGCCAAGGACGTCGGCGAGCGCCGGCGCCTGGCGCACGGCGGAGACCATGCCTGCGAAGGGTTCCACCAGGGCCAGATGCATCAGGACAATGACGGCCACCAGTTCAGGAGCCACAGCGCCGTCCAGCACGGACGGGGCACCCAGGGTGCCGGCCCAAAGCGCGGACACTGAGCAGCCGAGGACGACCACTGCCTGGCCGAGGCCTTCGGCCCATGCCGAGCGCTTGGCAGAGAGTGTTGCGGCCCTGTCTTTGGCACCGAGGTTGCTGATCACCGGTTGGCCCACGTTGTTGGCGTGCAGTTCGGCACGGGCATCCAGGGCAGCGGCAACTCCCCGCAGCACTGTAGAGCGCAGGAGCTGACCGGCCTTCGCGGCATTGCGGTCTGCCAGCACGGCGAGCAGCGGCGCCACTGCCAGGCCCAGAACGAACGTGAGCAGCACGGCAGGCAGCGCGGGCGGCAGGACGATGCCGGTGGCCAGGATCGCGGCCCCGCCTACGGCTACAGCGGTGACCGGAGGAAGGGCGACCCTCGGCAGGAGGTCCCGGAGGGTGTCGACATCGTCCACGATCGAACCCAGGACGTTGCCGCCTTGGAGGAGGCGCCGCAGGGACAAGGCCCGGCGGCTCAGGGATGCCCAGAGAACCCCGCGAAGCCGGGTCATGGCGGCGAACACAGCGTCGTGGGTCAGCAGACGTTCGCAGTACCGGAGGACCGCACGACCAATGCCGAAGAACCTGACGCCCACAATCGCGCCCAGCAGGTAAAGGATGGGAGGTTGCTCGCTGGCCCTGATGATGAGCCAGCCCGAGAGTCCGGACAATGCCACAGCAAACAGCGCCGCGAGGACTGCGACAATGCCGGCCGCCACGAACTTCCACCTGACGGGTTTCAGGACGCCAACCAGCCGCTTCAGGCTCCCGGCGCTGGCGGCGGCCCCATCGTCCACTGCTTGTACGCCCGCACCCGCCGGGAATGCATCCCCGGCTCCGACTGCCGATTGTTCCGCAGCGCCGGTGCCGCGCCCGGCAAGGGCTGTATCCGTTCCGGTTGCTTGCCCCGGCCGCCCCAGCTGGACGACGTGGTCGGCGAGGGCGCGGGTTGCGGCGTCGTGGGCCACCAGGATGATGGTGGCTGTGCCGCGCAGCGACTCGATGGCACGGCGGACAGCCTCGGCCGACATGTCGTCCAGGTGTGCTGTGGGCTCGTCGAGCAACAGCAGCGTGGCGCCGGCTTCCGCGCGGGCAAGGCCTCGGGCAAGGGCTACACGTCGGAGCTCCCCCGGGCTGAGCTCGGCCGGGTGCTTTCCTGCGAGGTGGCCTGCCGAGGCATTCCGGAGAACCCTTGCCGCCGCCGGTTCCACGCCTTCGCCGTAGCCTTCGAGGTAGAGCTCGATCTCCTGCTGAACGGTTTCACAGACCATGACCGGATGTTGCGGAACCCACGCGACGGTCCCGGGTTCCGCCCCTGCAACACGTCCTTCCACGGTGGCTGCCGGACCTTGCCCGATGAGTCCGGCAAGAACGCCCAGGACAGTGCTCTTGCCGGCGCCGCTGTGACCGTCGAGGGCAGTGATCCGCCCCTTGGGGGCAATGAATGAGACAGGTCCGACGGCGGGCGCCGGCCTTCCGCGGTAGGTCACGGTCAGGCCGGTCACCACGATGTCCCCATCACCTGTGCCTCCGGCATCCGGCAGTGGTCGCTGCGGTGGTGCCTTCAGCACTGTGTTGGTGGTTTCAAGGGCAGCCCGGCCGTCGTCGCTGGCGTGATGGGCGGTGCCCAGTTCCCGCAATGGGAGGTAGCAGTCGGGAGCAAGGATCAGCGCAAGCAGGCCGGCTTCGAGTGCCATGTCCCCCGCTACCAGCCGCACTCCGATGAAAACGGCCACCACGGCAACGGAAATGGTGGCAATGAGCTCCAGGGCAAGGGCGGACAAGAAGGCCGTGCGGAGTGTGCCCATGGTCTTTGTGCGGTATTGCTCGGAGATGTCCTCCAAGGCGGCGCGCTGTTCGCTGGCGCGTCCGAGTCCCACCAGGACCGGCAGGCCCTTGGCCAGTTCCAGGATGTGGCCGGAGAGTTTGCGCAGGGTTGTCTGCGCTTCTCTGACCTGGTCTTCCGTGTGCCGGCCGATCAGCACCATGAACAACGGCACCAGGGGCACCGTAAGGACGATGACCACTGCGCTGACCCAGTCGGCGAAGAGGATCCGCGCTCCGATCAGCAAGGGCACCGTGGCGCAGTTGACCAGGGCCGGCAGGTACTGGGTGTAGTAGTCGTCCAGGGCATCCAGGCCGCGGGTGGCCAATATGGCCAGCCCGCCGTCGTTCATCCCCTCAACGGAAGACGGGCCGCCGTCGTCCAAGGACCGCCTCAACAGCCTCGCGCGCAGTTCTTCCTTGACGCCCAGGGCGGCGTGCCGTGCCGCGATGCCCTGGCCCCAGACCGTCAGGGACCTGAGCACCGCTCCCACGGCGCCCCACAGCAGGCTGTTGTTCCATTCGGACGAGCCTGTTGCGAGACCGGCAAGCATCACCGCCACGGCCTGCGCCATGAGGACCAGGGACAGCGCCTTGAGCGCTGACATCAGTCCCAGGGCGTACAGCGCCGGGCGGGTGGTTTGTCCGGAAGGAAAGACGGGTTTCATGGGGCGGCTAGTTTCCAGGTTGCGCGGGCTTGCCGGAGGCGCCGTCCTTGGAAATGAGCACCTTCGATGCGATGGCCGGCAGGAAACCGTGCGCTTCGGGAATATGTGCTGCGCTGACACGCCTCCTGAAGACCCAGTAGGTCCATGACTGGTAGGCGATCACCAGCGGCAGTCCTACCGCGGCAACGATGCTCATCAGGCCCAGTGTGTAGTCCGACGAGGAAGCGTTGGAAATGGTCAGGTTGAAAGCCGGGTCAATGGTGGAGGGAATGACAACCGGGAACGCCGCTCCGAAGATCGAGCCCGTGGCGCACACGATGAAAGCACCCAAGGCCCCGAACGCCCTTCCCTCGGAACCGGCGCGGGCCAGAGTCCAGGCGAGGACGACAGCTACCACTGCGGCGGCTACCAGCGCCCACGTCCAGGGTTTGCCGCTGAGGAACTGGACAGCCACCATCCAGCCCAGCATCGGCAGGACCGCAGCCGGGACCAGCCGCACGAACCAGCGGCGGGCGCGGTGCCGCACCTCGCCGTCGGTCTTCAAGGCAAGGAACGCCAGGGCATGCACCAACGCGAAGGCGACCACACCGAAACCGCCCAGGAGCGCATAGCCACTGAACCATGACATCGGCCCGCCGTCGCGGTCTCCGTTGGCGTTCAGGGGAAGGCCCGTGGTGGTGAGCGCAAGCGCTGCGCCAATGCCGAAAGCCGCAATGAAGGACCCGACGGCGATCGCCCAGTCCCAGCGGTTGCGCCAGCGTTCCGAGTCCACCTTGCCCCGGTACTCGAACGCAACGGCACGGAAGATCAGGGCAACCAGTACGGCAAGCAGCGGCAGGTAGAGAGCCGAAAACAGGGACGCGTACCAGAGCGGGAAGGCGGCGAAGGTCGCCCCGGCTGCGGTCAGCAGCCAGACCTCGTTGCCGTCCCAGACGGGGCCGATGGTGTTCAGCAGGACACGGCGGTCAGTGTTGTTGCGTGCGAACAGCTTCATCAGCATGCCGACGCCAAGGTCGAAGCCCTCAAGGAAGAGATAGCCGGTCCACAACACAGCGATGGCCACGAACCAGATGGTTGGCAACAGTTCCATTGTCAGTTTCCCCTGCTCCTAGTAGGCGAATGCCAGGACGTCGTCCCCGGACTTGTCCGGAGTGTCGTTGTCTTTGTCGTGCCCGTTCCCTGCGTCGTCGCCGTCCTTGGCGTGCGCCAGTTCCGGCATGGCGGAGGCAACCCCGCCACGGACGTACTTGACCAGCAGCTTCACTTCCACCACCAGCAACACCGCATAGATGGCTGTGAGAACCACCAGCGAGGTCATGATTTCGCCGGCGCTGACCCCGGGTGAGACTGCTGCGGCGGTAAACATGAACACTTGGTCGATGCCGTTCATGTCCGGGTTGGGGGCCACCACGAAGGGCTGCCGGCCCATTTCGGTGAAGATCCAACCGGCTGCGTTGGCACCGAACGGTGCCAGGATTCCGAACACCGCGAGCCGCATGAGCCACTTGGACCCGGGCACAACACCCTTGCGTGTCACCCACAGTGCCAGCAGGGCTGCGAGGGCCGCGACGCCGCCGAATCCGATCATCATCCGGAAGCCCCAGTAGGTCACTTCCATGACGGGAACGTACTGGATTTCCTGGCCTGCGCGGTCTCCGTAGAGCGGGTTGTCCGGCAGGTGCGTTCCGTACTTCTCCTTGTACTCGCCCAGCAGGCTGTTCACGCCCTTGACCTCGGTGGTGAAGTCGCCCTTGGCCAGGAAGGAGAGGATGCCGGGCACTTCGATGACGGCCACGATGTCGTCACAGTTCTTTGCCCCGAGGTTGCCCACGCTGAGGACCGAAAAGCCCGTGCCGTCGTGGCACGCGGCTTCGGCTGCTGCCATTTTCATGGGTTGCTGTTCGAACATGAGCTTGCCCTGCAGGTCACCGGTGATGGCCGTTCCTGCGAAGGAGATCATGGCAACAACGGCGCCGATCCTCAGGGACTTCATCCAGACCGTGTAATCGGCCTTGTCGCGTCCCGGGATGTCCTTCGCGGCACCGGGAATGATGCGGCCGTCCTTTCCCACGGTGTCGATGCCGTCGTGCCGGCGCCGCCACAAGTGGTACCAGGCGATGCCCAACAGGAAGGCGCCGGCTACCGCCAGTGCACCGAACAGTGTGTGGGGAACGGCAACGAGTGCAGTGTTGTTGGTGAAGACGGCCCATGCGTCGGTCATGACGGGGCGTCCGTCCACCATCTCCACACCCACGGGGTGCTGCATCCAAGAGTTGGCCACGATGATGAAGTAGGCCGAGAAAACGGAACCGATCACCGCAATCCACAAGCAGGCGAGGTGGACGCCGCGTTTGAGTTGCTTCCAGCCGAAGATCCACAGTCCCAGGAAGGTGGACTCCACAAAGAACGCCAACAGTGCCTCAAGGGCCAAGGGCGCTCCGAAGACGTCTCCGACGAAGCGGCTGTACTCACTCCAAGCCATGCCGAACTGGAATTCCTGGACGATGCCCGTGGCCACGCCCATGATGAAGTTGATGAGGAACAGCTTTCCCCAGAACTTGGTCATGCGCAGGTACTCGGGCTTTCCCGTGCGGTACCACATGGTCTGGATGATGGCCACGACCAGACCAAGGCCGATGGTCAGGGGCACCATCATGAAGTGGTAGACGGTAGTGATACCGAATTGCCAGCGTGCGATTTCCAAAGCGTCCATGGCTGTCCTTTGTGCGGTGGACCGAAGTACGATGACGTTACTTCTACGTAGCGTAGAAAACTTCTCTTCTACACAGTGTAGAACAAATGCCCGGCAACGAATCCCATTCTTCAAGTGGCATCCACCACGCACAAGAGGCTGAGCCCGGGGCTCGCCACGCCGATTGTTCTACCTCACGTAGAATGAACGCTGGAAAAGCGGTAGATTTATGGTGGAATGTTGGATCATCGCTCCCGACCGCAGACACGCTGCGCCGGGATGCGGAAGGTAGGGAAGTATCGATGGCAAGTCTTGGGGAACTCGAGCGGGCAGTGATGGATCTGCTCTGGGCAGGCCAGGAAGCTGCAACCGCCAATACATTGCGTGACCTCCTGGCGCAGGATTCCGACGCCGGAGACGGCACTGCCGGCCATCAAGGCAAAGACCTGGCAGTGACCACTGTCCTGACCGTGCTCTCACGGCTGGAGAAGAAGGGCCTGGTGGAACGTGAACGCGGAACGCGACCGCACCGCTATCAGGCAGTTTCCAGCCGCGCCGACCACACCGCCGAACTGATGCACGAGGTACTCGGATCAGCTCCGGACCGCGAGGCTGTCCTTGCCCGCTTCATTGGCTCCGTCACCGAAAGTGAAGCCGCTACCCTGCGCAAACTGCTCGGCTACAATTAGCCACTATGTTTTGGACCTCATACCTGCTTGCGGTCCTGGCATTGATTCTGGCGTGGCCGGTTCCCGTCCTGCTGTCGCGGGCACAATGGCCGGCACGCTCCCCCTTCACGGCCATGATTCTCTGGCAGGCCATAGCCCTTGCCGGTGGACTGTCCATGATCGGCGCCATGCTCGTCTATGGCCTTGAACCCATTGGCGACAACCTTCTGGCAGGGCTCCGGAGCCTGGCCGGGATGGTCTTCAACAACGAACCAACCACCGCACTGGGCTTCTGGCACCTGTTCGCGCTCTCTGCTGCCGCGCTGCTGACCGCACACCTGGTCTTCACGCTGCTGCTGACGTACTACAAGATCGAACGCCAGCGCCGAAGGCACCGTGAGCTGCTTGCCCTTCTCGCCTCGCCATCCGACGACGGCCCAGGGACCGTGGTGATCAACCACGAATCCCCTGTGGCCTACTGCCTCCCCGGCGGCGCCCGCTCCGTCACGGTCCTCTCCGACGGCCTGATGGCCGCACTGGAGCCTGCTGAGCTCCGGGCCGTCCTCATCCACGAGAATGCCCACCTTTCCCAGCGCCACGACCTCCTGCTGTGGGCGTTCGCCGCCTGGCGCCAGACCCTGCCCTGGTTTCCTACGACCCGCCTGGCCCAGACTGCCGTGAACTCGCTGATCGAGATGCTCGCCGACGACGTCGCGCTTCGAACCGAGAGCAAGGGAACGCTCATCAAGGCCATTGCCATCGTCGCCAGCGGCAGCTCACAGCCGGCCGTAAGCGCCGCAGCCCTCAAAGGCGGCGGGGCCGTCGTCGAGGGCAGCGGAGTAAGCGCCACCGGAGGTGCCGATTCACCGCGCACGACGGCGTCGCGCGTCAGCCGCCTGCTCTCACCGCAGCCGCCACTCACCACGGGACTGAGGGCTTTGGTCCTTGCCGCGTCGGTTCTGCTTTTGGCAGCACCGACAGCGCTGTTGATCGTGCCGGGACTGCTCGGTTAGACCGCCGACTCTCCCGCCCTGGGCTATTCGGGGAGCATGACCTCATAGACCATGGACGAGAAGCCCTCCAGGGCTGTGCCGCACCGCGCCAGCTGCTCCGCCGCCTCCTCCGCCTGCGGCAGGTGCAGGACATTGCGTGATTTCAACTCACGGAACCAGCGCCTCAACCGCTCCAGGCTCTGCTCTTCTTCCTCCAGTTCAGCGAAAGTGAACTTTTTCCGGGCAATCTCCTTGGCAATCTCGGCCTCGAACTTCCGGCAATCGGCCATGAACTCGGCCCACTCTTCCTGCCGGGCCGCTTCATAGGCGGCCCTGAAGGTGTCTACACCCTGCTGCCGCGGCGAGGCATCCACCAAGGTCCAGCTCCCGCCACCCTTGGCCACCAGCTCCCCTGCCCGGACCAACCCCTCGTCGAAGGTCGGGTGGGCAGGAAGAAGCCAGGTGCCCGGGCTCAACGGGACGGCACCGATCCGTCGCAGTTCCCGCCAGACGGCCACGCGGTGCCTGGACGGCTGGGATGGCATCTGGACCAGGATCAACAACCAACGTTCATCAATCACATATTAGAATGTAGCAGGTGTTACATTAGGCGTGTGAATCCCCAAAAGGCAGCCAGCGCTGCACGAACGACGCCCTATCACCGGTGGCCCTTGTATGCGGCCGGTTTCACAACCGCTTTTGGAGCCCATGCCGTGGCCGCGGGGCTCGGCGCCGAAAGCGAGGACATCGGGCTCAGCCTCCTGGGCCTGGGGATTCTGCTCGCCCTCTACGACATCGCCGAGGTCTTCCTCAAGCCTGTCTTCGGCGCCCTGAGCGACCGCATCGGACCCAAACCCGTCATCGTCGGTGGCCTGCTCGCCTTTGCTGCCGGCTCGTTGATCGGCCTGTGGGCTGACCAACCCGCAATGCTTGCCGCCGCCAGGCTGGGACAGGGCATGGCGGCATCGGCTTTTTCGCCTGCATCCTCCGCCAGCGTCGCGCGGCTCGCCGGCACCAAGACCGGCCGCTATTTCGGGCGATACGGCTCCTGGAAAGGCCTCGGGTACGCGATAGGACCGCTTCTTGGCGCCCTGGCCATCCTCGCAGGGGGCTTCGCGCTCCTCTTTGCCATCCTGTCGGGCCTTGCCCTGGTGATAGCCGCATGGACAGTGATCGCCATGCCGCGCCTTGAGCCGCTGCCCAGGACCCGCTACACAATAGTTGACGTCTGGCGGCAAAGCACCGAAAAGTCCTTCCTGGGACCCACCGTGGTCCTCGCCGCCTCTACGGGAGCCCTCGGAGCTGCTGTCGGCTTCCTTCCCGCCCTCGCTGCCAGGGAGGGACTCGGCACCACCGGGAGTATCGCCGTCGTTACTGCCCTGGCGGTTGCCTCCTCTGCCGTACAACCGCGTATCGGTGCCCGGCGGGACCGCGGGAAGGTAGCGGACCGGCCCGGGATGATCGTGGGCCTTGCGTGCATTGCCGCAGGAACAGCCCTCGCCGCTGTCCTGCCTGGAGCGTTGTGGGTTTACGCCGCCGCTGTCCTGATTGGCCTGGGCATTGGAATCGCTACACCCCTGGCCTTTGCCCACCTGGCCGATTCCACGCCAAAGGAGAGACTCGGCAGAACCATGGGCTCGGCGGAACTTGGACGTGAGCTCGGGGATGCGGGAGGTCCACTGCTGGTGGGCGGTATGGCCGTTGCAGCGGGCCTGCCTTGGGGTCTCGGGGCCCTGGCGGTACTGGTCGGAGCGGCCGCGCTTGCCGCACCGTCAGCTCCGGCAACCCGGGCCCCGTCCGCCAAGGATCCTGGCTGAGGCCGGCCTCGGCTAGGCGTCGATGCGTTCCCGGTCCAACGTGGCGGCACCGGCGATGATGAACTCCTTGCGCGGTGCCACGTCAGAGCCCATCAGGAGGTCAAACACTTCCTCCGCGCGCTGGGCACTGTCGATGCCCACCTTCCGCAAAGTCCTGTGCCGGGGGTCCATGGTGGTCTCCGCCAGCTGCTGGGCGTCCATTTCGCCCAGGCCCTTGTAACGCTGGATCGGCTCTTTGTACCGCTTGCCCTCCTTGACCAGCCTGGCGAGGAGCACGTGGAGCTCGGCTTCGGAGTACGTGTAGATCATCTCGTTGGCCTTCTGGCCCGGGTTGATCACTTCCACCCGGTGAAGGGGAGGCACAGCGGCAAACACGCGGCCGGCTTCCACCATGGGGCGCATGTAGCGGAAGAAGAGCGTCAAGAGAAGAGTACGGATGTGGGCGCCGTCGACGTCGGCATCGGTCATGAGGATGACTTTGCCGTAGCGGGCCGCGTCCAGGTCGAAGCTGCGGCCGGAGCCGGCACCCACCACCTGGATCAGCGCCGCGCACTCGGCGTTGGATAACATGTCACCCACCGAAGCCTTCTGCACGTTCAGGATCTTTCCGCGGATGGGAAGAAGAGCCTGGAAATCCGAGGACCTGGCAAGCTTTGCCGTTCCAAGCGCGGAATCACCTTCGACGATGAACAGTTCCGAGCGTTCCACGTCATCGGTGCGGCAATCGGCCAGCTTGGTGGGCATGGAAGAGGTCTCCAGGGCATTCTTCCGGCGCTGGGTCTCCTTATGGACGCGGGCCGAGATGCGCGATTTCATTTCGCTGACCATCTTCTCCAGCAGCAGCGCCGACTGGGCCTTGTCATTGCGGTTGGCCGAGTTCAGCCGTGCGGTGATTTCCTTCTCAACCACCTTGGCCACGATCGCCCGTACGGCCGAGGTGCCAAGGATTTCCTTGGTCTGCCCCTCGAACTGCGGCTCAGCCAGACGAACCGTCAGGACAGCCGTCAGCCCGGCAAGGATGTCGTCCTTCTCGATTTTGTCATTGCCGGCTTTGAGCTTGCGCGCGTTTGTTTCCACAGCCTTGCGGAAGGTCTTCAGAAGGGCTGCTTCAAAGCCCGACTGGTGGGTGCCTCCCTTGGGCGTGGCGATGATGTTGACGAAACTCCGGACGGTGGTTTCGTAACCGATCCCCCAGCGCAGGGCGATGTCGACTTCACAGTCCCGTTCCACTTCGGCGATCTTGCTGTGCCCGTTTTCATCCAGCACGGGCACGGTTTCCTTGAACTTGCCCGACCCGTGGAGCCGCCAGATGTCCGTGACGCCGGAATCCGCAGCAAGGAATTCCACGAATTCGCTGATGCCACCGTCGTGGTGGAACACTTCCTCGTGGACGCCGTTCTCGCCCGGGGTCCCGGCCAGCTTGCGCTCATCGCGTACGGTGATCCGCAATCCCGGGACAAGGAACGACGTCTGACGGGCACGGGCCACGAGGTCGTCGTAGGAGAACTTGGCGTCAGGGGTGAAAATCTGGCGGTCCGCCCAGTAGCGGACCCTGGTTCCCGTGACACCGCGCTTTGCCTTCCCCACGACATCCAGTACGGAGTTCTCAACAAAGGGCTCAAAGGGGGACGTGGGGCCGGGCTTCGATCCGGCATCGAGGAACCGGCCGGGCTCACCGCGACGGAAGGACATCTGGTAGGTCTTGCTGCCACGGTCCACCTGGACATCGAGGCGGCTGGACAATGCGTTGACTACTGAGGCACCAACGCCGTGGAGGCCGCCTGAAGCGGTATAGGAGCCGCCGCCGAACTTTCCGCCCGCGTGCAGCTTGGTGAAGACGACCTCGACGCCGGACAGTCCGGTCTTCGGCTCGACGTCTACGGGGATGCCACGGCCGTCGTCGTGGATCTCGACTGAATTGTCCGCGTGCAAAATGACTTTGATGTCGTGGCCGAAACCGGCCAATGCCTCGTCCACGGCGTTGTCGATGATTTCCCACAGGCAGTGCATGAGGCCACGTGAGTCTGTGGATCCGATGTACATGCCCGGGCGTTTGCGGACCGCTTCGAGGCCCTCGAGGACAGAGAGGTGCCGGGCGTTGTATTCAGAACTCGGTGCCACGTGGGGGTGTGCTCCTTCAGGTATATCTCAGAGTGCTTCCCAGCAATATTCCGCTGGTAAATCAGGCAAACACTGCCCATACTAGGTTAGCCGCGACGGACTCCGCGTACCGGCTGCCACTCCCGGCTTCGGGCAAAAGGCCCTCTTGCGTTATGCACATGTGATACGCGGACAGCGAAAGTGACCCATCCTTGCCATGGATCTGCATCGAATGCTGGTTATATGGATGTACAGAACTACTAAGGAGGCCGACATGACAACAGCAGTTGCAGACCGCACACTGAACGCCGCTGACCGGTGCGATCGTTGCGGAGCCCAGGCGTATGTCCGCGTTGTACTCGAGTCCTCCGGCGGTGAGCTGCTTTTCTGCGGCCACCACGCACGTGCAGTTGAAGCCACGCTCCGGCCTATGACTTCCGACTGGCACGATGAGACCGAGCGCCTCAACGAGAAGGCACCAGTCCCCGTCGACTAAGAGGTGCAGCCGGCAAAAGACCGGAACCACCTTTGCGCAGAAGGGCCCTTCCCCATCGGAAGGGCCCTTCTTGCTGTGCAGCCCGGTTTCCGTGGGCCCCCGGTCTCACTGGGCGGCCCGGGACCGGTGGGGTCCGCGGCGGAGAACAATCCACGGCAAAGAATAAGAAGGCGGCCCAGCCGGAATTCCGACTGGGCCGCCTTCTTGCGTCCTGGTTTGCGCGGACCGTTTAGTCCAGGTAGTCCCGCAGTACCTGGGAGCGGGACGGGTGCCGCAGCTTGGACATGGTCTTGGATTCGATCTGGCGGATACGCTCGCGCGTCACTCCGTAGACCTTGCCGATTTCGTCTAAAGTCTTCGGCTGTCCATCGGTGAGGCCGAAGCGCATGGCCACAACCCCTGCCTCGCGCTCGGACAGCGTGTCCAGCACGGAGTGCAGCTGCTCCTGCAGCAGCGTGAAGCTCACCGCGTCAGCCGGGACAACAGCTTCGGAGTCTTCGATCAGGTCGCCGAATTCCGAGTCACCGTCCTCACCAAGGGGGGTGTGGAGCGAAATGGGTTCGCGACCGTACTTCTGGACCTCGACAACCTTTTCGGGGGTCATATCCAGTTCCAGGGCCAGCTCTTCAGGCGTGGGCTCACGGCCCAGGTCCTGGAGCATCTGGCGCTGTACGCGGGCCAGCTTGTTGATGACTTCAACCATGTGGACCGGGATACGGATCGTGCGGGCCTGGTCTGCCATGGCACGGGTAATTGCCTGGCGGATCCACCAGGTGGCGTACGTGGAGAACTTGAACCCCTTGGTGTAGTCGAACTTCTCCACTGCGCGGATGAGGCCCAGGTTGCCTTCCTGGATCAGGTCCAGGAACAGCATGCCTCGACCGGTGTAACGCTTGGCCAGCGAAACGACGAGGCGAAGGTTGGCCTCGAGCAGGTGGTTCTTGGCGCGCTTACCATCGTGGATGACGAATTCGAGCTCACGCTTGAGCTTGGGATCCATGGATCCGTCATCTGCGTTGATCTTTTCCTCGGCGAAGAGGCCGGCCTCGATGCGGAGGGCCAGATCGACTTCCTGCTCGGCATTCAGCAGGGCAACCTTGCCGATTTGCTTCAGGTAGTCCTTGACGGGGTCTGCTGTTGCACCGGCCGACATGACCTGCTGGACAGGTGCGTCGTCGTCATCGGCGTCCGAGTAGACGAAGCCGGAGCCGGACGGGGCAGCCTTGTCCTTGGCGGCAGTTGCGCCGTCCTCGGTGTCGTCGTCTCCGACTTCGACTTCCTCCGCTGCTGCGGGGTCAAAGTCTTCGTCCTCGACGCCGGGCTCTTCAGGATCGACGGCGGAGTCGCTCGCTGCTTCAGCAGCGGCCTTGGCGCCAGGCTTGGGTCCCCGCTTCTTGGGGGCAGGCTTGTCAGAGTCGCCCTCTGAAGCCTTGTTGGCAGCACGTGTCGCGGCGCGCTTTGCCGATGTGGCCGCCTTCTTTTCCTCAGCGGACAATTCGGCCAGGGCGGCGGGTTCCTTCTCGACGGAAGACGGGGTCACAGAAAACCTTTCTAGCGGCGGTCTGTGGAATCACCATACGGGCAACACCACTATGACCCTGTCAAGTCCGCGATCAATTTCAAATGCGATCGCCGCCTGCAGAGTCTTTGATTACAACTACAGACGCCCGTGGATTGTTCCCGACAGGCGGGGCAATCCAAGCATTTAAACGCGGACCCAACCGGGTCTCGGCATCCATTGTCTCACGGTTTTGCCAAACGCACGCCTGTTGGACGGCTTGGAACTAAACCGGGGCATTCCTTGGCCCCTTCCAGGCGGAGCCAGGGCGGCGCGCCCACCCACAGATGGCCCCTTGACCAAGGATCCCCATCAGCAGTTCCGCCAACCGGTAGCCGGGATGGGCTTCTTCTGCCCGGGTTAGGCAGGCGTGGGCGAAAGTACCCATGCCCTTGCACCAAAATATCCATCCTTGAAGCGTCAGGGCCGAGGCCGCCACTTCACCTAGCTCATTATCGACGCTGAGCCCCGCGAGGACCTGCTGCAGGGCATCAAGGTCCTTCCAGCATGGCAACTCGGGATGCATGCCCAGTAAGACATCCCCGTAGGTGTACACGTCGCGGGGTTCGTCGCCACCGGCTGCCACTTGGTCAATGGTTTCAAAAGGATCCACGCCCACTTCGCTGGGGTCGAAGAGCTCCCCGTCAGCAACGTCGTCCGTAAAGAAGCCGAACCCGGAAGCTCCGGACTTGGCAGCTCCGATGCCTGCTGCCGCCATCACCACGACAGCATCCCGCCACGCCGGAATCTTCAGGGTGGTCCTCAGAAAGCCCATGAGCCCTGCATCATCTGCAGGATTCAACGGATCCCCTTGACGGTGTCTGTCCACCACGTGGCGCCACACAGCAAGTACCGCATCGAAGCAGGCCTCGCTGCGCCACTGGGGAAGGACACGCTCGCCGAACATGTCTTCCGCCTCCAGAACCCGCGGTTCGTGCGCCCCGGGGCGGGCCAAACACAATCCTTCTACTCCCTTGGCCGGGGACGGCCCAACAGCGCTCCCGCGGTACACGAGCTCGGTACTGAGCCGGCTCTCCTTGATCCGTTCCACCGGGAATCCCGGAACCGGGCAGCAGCCGGCGTCCTCGCAGTAGGCCCCGCGCCAGTACTCGGCGCCCACCAACCATGCGTCGCGGACGATGAGGCCCGCACGGTCAAGGCTGGCCCGCAGGGCATTGAGCAGCGGGGCGGTTCGCTGGACGACTGCACCGTCATTCCAGCCGTCCGCGGTGTAGACCGCGAGAATCACGCCGTTGGCGGCCTCGTCGGCGACGAGATAACTGAGAATTTGTTCGGCAAAACAGGCGAGTCCATCCGATGGGGACAACGCTGGCAAGTCCACACGAAGCGTTGCCCCAATGAGTTTTCCCTGCATGGTAATGGCCACGAGGCTGTCCTCGGGCCAGTAGCCCAGCATGTGGGGAATGTAGCCAAGGATGTCTTCGGGCTGGTGAATGCTGAGCGTTCTGTTGGTAGTCATGCTTCCAGCCTGCGCATCGGCGGAAGCAAGAAACAGGGAGCACCTTCCGTATGTGGAAAAGCGTTGAATAAAGGGACGCTACTGCTCCCCCGCCACCTTCGAACGTGCCTCACGTCGGCGTTCAAGGCGCTCACGCCGTTGCCTTGCGAGCGCTGTTGCCAGTGGCGGCACGTGGATCCCTTGCGCAGCCATTTGCCGGCGGACCTTGCGCCGGGTCACGACAATGAGCAGGGTTCCGATCGCGAGCAGCAGGAACTGGACGCTAAGGGCTATCCGGAACGGCGCCAGCCCATACAGCTCTCCGCCGGAAAAGCCGCTGGCATTGAGGAGATCGAGCACCAAGCCAATGAGGTAGATCGCGATCAACGCCGCGATGAAGCCGCCCACGTTGACGATCCCGGTAGCCGTCCCAATGCGATGGGAGGGATTGAAGGTCCGGGCGAAGTCAAAGCCGATCATGGAGCCTGGTCCACCAATGGCAAGGACCACTACCAGAATGACCAGGAGCCACAGCGGGGCTCGCTCAGGCAGAAGAAGAACGGCCGCCCAGGCGACGGCCGTTGCGATGGTGATCAACAGGACCATGGCGGAACGGCGCATCGGATGCCGGGCCACGAACCGGCCGAAACCAGGCCCCGCAACAATGGCCGTGGCAACGAACAGGGCCATCAAAGCAGAGACTGTTCCGGCGTCGAGTCCTTGGGCCGAGAGCAGGAACGGGTAGCCCCAGGTCATCGCGAAGAGGTTGCCGCTGAACTGCACGGTGAAATGGCTCCACAGCCCGAGCCGGGTTCCGGGCTGCTTCCAGGCGCGGGACAGGGAGACACCCGTGGCCCTCAGGCCCTGGGCCGTAACCGTGGCCGGATGCCCGGGAGGCGCGTCCCTCAACAGGCTGAGGACCAGGACCACCGCCAGCACGGACATGGCCGCCAGGGTCAGGAAGGCCGGCGTCCACCCCGCCGAATGCAGCAGCAATGCGAAGGGAACCACACTGAACAGCTGGCCCAGCTGCCCGCACATGCCGGTCAGCTGGGTGACCAACGGAACCCGGGACGGTGCGAACCACAGAGGAACCAACCGGATGACGGAGATGAACGTCATGGCGTCGCCGGCGCCCACCAGGACCCGGCCAAGGACACCTCCGGGGATGCTGTCGGCGAAAGCCAGTTGCAGTTGTCCCCCGGCCATGAGGATGGCACCCCCTGCCACCATGACCCGGGAGCCAAAGCGGTCCACCAGCACGCCGACCGGTATCTGGAGGCCGGCATAGACCAACAGCTGCAACACGGTGAAGAAGGAAATCGCCGAGGCACTGGCATGGAACCGTTCAGTGGCCTCCAGGCCCGCGACCCCGAAGGAGGTGCGCTGCGCCACTGCCACGAGGTAGGCAAAGATGCCTATGGTCCAGATCAGCCAGGCGCGGGGAGAAGTCACACCTCAATTATGCCGCTCAACCGTTAAAGCTGATTTATTGAGGCGTGTCTTTACGCGCCAGGTAGGCCTCAACAGCAGCACCGATGTCCTCGGCGTCGGGCAGTTCGTCATTCTCGTAGGCAAGCAGCGAGCGCCGAACCACTCCCTCCGACTTCTCGTCATAGCGGGTCTCGAGGTTGGCCACGACGGCCTGGACTTCTTCGGAAGCCTCGATCTGCTCGGCGATCTGCCGGCCTACCTCCCGGCCGGCTTCCCGGAGGCGGTCGGTAGGAAGCATCAGGGACGTTGCTGCCCCAAGGTATTCCAACCCGGCGACGGCCGCCGTCGGGTACTCCGCTTCCGCAAGGTAATGCGGAACGTGGATCACGTAACCGGCAACGTTCCGTTCGGCCTCGGTGAGTCGAAGCTCAAGAATGTGACCGATGGCGGCAGGCACCTCAACCGTAGGCTTCCAGCTGGAAATGCCCTCGATCAGTTCGGGCCGGTTGCCATGCACCGTCACCCCAACGGGCCGCGTGTGCGGCACGGGCATGGGAATGGAATGGATCCACGTAACAAGGTTTACGTCCAGCTTCTCCACGATCCCTACGACGGCGCGGGCGAAACGCTCCCACTGCAGGTCCGGTTCAAAACCTGCCAGCAGCAGGAACGGCTGCCCCAGCCCATCCGTGAGCTTGTACAAGCCAAGCTTGGGCGCCTTGTAGTCCTGAAGATGGTCCTCCACGAAGCTGATGTGGGGCCGCCGCGAGCGGTAGTCGATGAGCTGGTCGGCATCGAACATGGCCACGACCTCGGCGTCGAGCTCCTCCAGCAGTTCGGCATTGATTTGCCGGACCACGTGACCGGCGTCGGCAAATCCCGTGAATCCCATGACCATGTTCAAGCCATGGAGCTCAGGGCTGTGGAAGGTCTCGATGTTGCTCGCGTAGAGCGCTTCTGGGTCCAGGAGGGTGCCGGATATCCGTTCAAACACGGCGTATTCCTTTCACGGGGCAGGATTGGATGTTCTATATGGCTACAACGCAGCACAGGAAGCGGACATTCCTGCCAACGGATGTGCGGCAGATCTCATTTAATTGCTGTCCCCAGGCACCGAGAGACTACGATCGAAACAGGCCGACGTCCGCTTGCGACGCTGGGCCTTCAGACCAAGGCCGCCGTCGAATGAGGACGTCGGGCGCGTACCGGGGCAGGCCGCCAAACATGCGGCCCCGCCATGCACTGCAGAGAGAAGTGAGGACACATCCTCGTGGTCAAGACTACTGACATCATCCTGGGCATCATCGCCAAGGACCTGAAAAAGTCCCCCAGCGACGCACTTGTGATCGGCGTTGCGCAAGGCACTGACGGGCCGGTGCTGCTCGCCAATCCCCTCAGCGCCAAGGCTGCCGAATCCATTGCCGGGTCCTTGAAGTCCCTGGGCATCAGCGGCGCAGCCGACCAGGTACACCGGCTTCCCGGACTGCCGGAAACAGGCGCCGGGATCCTGGTCCTGGCCGGTGTCGGCAAACTGCAGCAAGGCGGCACCCTCAGCGAAGAGGCGCTGCGCCGCGCGGCCGGGTCCGCTGTACGCCAGCTCGCCGGACTTTCTTCAGTGACGTTGGCATTCCCGACGCCGGCACTGGCCGATGTTGCCGCCGTCGCCGAAGGTGCCGCACTGGGCGCCTACTCCTACACCGAGCACCGCTCTACCACGGACGGGCTGAAAGCCCCGGTGGCCAAGGTCCAGATCTTCTCCGACGTGGACGCCAAGGACGCGCAGCCTGCGCTGGACCGCGCCATTGTCCTGGCCAGGGCCGTCAACGCCACGCGCACGCTGGTCAACCAGCCTCCCAGCCACCTCTACCCCGAGTCTTTCGCAGAGTCCGCCAAGGAACTCGCCAAAGGCCTTCCTGTGAAGGTCACCGTCTGGGACGAGAAGCGCCTCGAAAAGGAAGGATTCGGAGGCATTCTCGGCGTCGGCAAGGGTTCCACCCGCCAGCCGCGCCTGGTCAAGGTCGAGTACGCTCCGGCCAAGGCCACCAGGAAGATTGCCCTCGTGGGCAAGGGCATCACCTTCGACACCGGCGGCATTTCCATCAAGCCGGCCCTCGGCATGGGTGACATGAAGAGCGATATGGCCGGAGCCGCCGTCGTACTTAATACGGTCCTGGCGCTTGCGTCGATGGGTCTGCCCATTAAGGCGACCGCCTGGCTCTGCATCGCAGAGAACATGCCCTCGGGGGCCGCAGCGCGGCCCGCGGATGTCTTCACCATCCACGGCGGCAAGACCGTGGAGGTCCTGAACACCGACGCCGAAGGCCGCCTGGTGATGGCGGACGGACTTGTAGCTGCCAGCCTCGAGAAGCCCGACGTCATCATCGACGTCGCCACCCTGACCGGCGCGCAGTTGATCGCCCTGGGCCTGCGCACGGCCGGCATCATGGGATCCGATTCCGTCACAGCGGCTCTTAAGTCTGCAGCCGACCGCGCCGGCGAGCTGGTGTGGCCCATGCCCCTGCCCGAGGAACTCCGCCCCAGCCTTGACTCGCAGGTGGCCGACATCGCGAACATCGGTGAGCGCAACGGCGGCATGATGACCGCCGCAGTCTTCCTCCGTGAATTCGTGGGCAAGGACGGCAACGGCCAACAGATCCCGTGGGCCCACGTCGACATCGCAGGGCCCTCGTTCAACAACGGCAGCCCCTACGGCTACACACCCAAGCAGGGCACGGGCTGCACGGTCCGCACCCTGGTTGCCTACGCCGAGGACCTTCTGGCGGTTTCCGCCTAGCGCACTCCCCCGCTCCCTTCCGGGTTGCGTGGTCCGTCCGGCATCCTGCCAGGGCCGCGCAACCCCGGAATTATGCGGCGTGTAGCGCTGTGTCACAAGTGAACGTGAGTCTCGACACAAGCGCTCCACAAACACCCGCAGAGGGTGGAGCATGGGTAGGTGGTTCGCTAAGGTGAACTCGATAGTCACAAATGCAAGAGAACTTAGGTGCTGGCATAATCACGGCAGAACAAGTTCCAAAGACCAGATGGCACGCAGTCCCGTGTCATCCTTCACGCGAGGGAGCGTTTTAGTGGCCGATCAGGCAACTGCGCAAGAATTCGACATCCTGGTACTCGGTGGCGGCAGCGGCGGCTACGCCACTGCCCTGCGGGCCGTGCAGCTTGGGTTCACCGTTGGCCTTGTGGAAAAGGCAAAGCTCGGCGGAACCTGCCTGCACAACGGCTGTATCCCCACCAAGGCCCTCCTGCACTCGGCCGAACTGGCCGACCACGCACGCGATTCCGCCAAGTACGGCGTTAACGTCACGCTCGACAGCATCGACATGTCGGCAGTGAACGCCTACAAGGACGGCATCATCGCCGGCAAGTTCAAGGGCCTCCAGGGACTCATCAAGTCCAAGGGCATCACCGTCATCGAGGGTGAAGGAAAGCTCCAGGGCAACAACACCGTCGTCGTGAACGGTACGGCCTACACGGGCAAGAACATTGTCCTGGCCACCGGTTCCTACTCACGGTCGCTTCCGGGTCTTGAAATCGGCGGCAAGGTCATCACCTCCGACCAGGCGCTCACCATGGACTACATCCCCAAGAGCGCCATCGTCCTCGGCGGCGGCGTCATCGGCGTCGAATTCGCTTCCGTCTGGAAGTCCTTCGGCGTGGACGTCACCATCATCGAAGGCCTGCCCTCCCTGGTTCCCAACGAGGACGCCTCGATCGTCAAGAACCTCGAGCGTGCGTTCAAGAAGCGCGGCATCAAGTTCACCACGGGTATCTTCTTCCAGGGCGTCGAACAGAACGACGACGGCGTGAAGGTCACCTTGGTTGACGGCCAGACCTTCGAAGCAGACCTGCTGCTCGTTGCTGTTGGACGCGGTCCTGTCACCGCCAACCTCGGCTACGAAGAAGCAGGCATCACCATCGACCGCGGCTTCGTCATCACCAACGAGCGCCTCCACACCGGCGTTGGCAACATCTACGCCGTCGGCGACATCGTCCCGGGTGTGCAGCTCGCACACCGCGGCTACCAGCAGGGCATCTTCGTTGCCGAGGAGATCGCCGGCCTGAACCCGGCCATCGTTGAAGACATCAACATCCCCAAGGTCACCTACTGTGAGCCGGAAATCGCCACCGTGGGTTACACCGAAAAGGCGGCAAAGGCCAAGTTCGGCGACGACCAGGTGCAGACCCAGGAATACAACCTTGCAGGCAACGGCAAGAGCTCCATCCTCGGCACCGGCGGCATCGTCAAGCTCGTCCGCCAGAAGGATGGACCCGTAGTTGGCATCCACATGATTGGTTCACGCATGGGTGAGCAGATCGGTGAAGCCCAGCTGATCGTGAACTGGGAAGCTTACCCGGAGGACGTGGCACAGCTGGTCCACGCCCACCCCACCCAGAACGAAGCTTTGGGCGAAGCCCACCTCGCCCTCGCGGGCAAGCCGCTCCACGGCTAAGTCTTTACCCAAGACAAACGGGTCGGGTGCATGCAGCGGAATCTGCCGGATGCACCCGGCCCGGACCAGCAGAATTCATCCGCACAAAGATCAATAAGGAGAACGGGGACGACATGTCTGAATCCGTTAACTTGCCCGCCCTCGGTGAGAGTGTCACCGAAGGAACCGTCACCCGCTGGCTCAAGCAGGTTGGTGACCGGGTGGAGATCGACGAGCCGTTGCTCGAGGTTTCAACCGACAAAGTAGACACTGAAATCCCTTCTCCGATCTCTGGCGTCATCGAAGAAATCCTCGTCGCTGAAGACGAGACGGCTGAGGTTGGCGCACCGTTGGTCCGCATCGGCGATGGCTCCGGCTCCGCCGCTGAGGCCGCACCGGCCGCCGAAGCTCCTGCGGCTCCCGCAGAAGAGGCAGCACCGGCCGCCGCTGAAGCTCCCGCCGCCGAGGAAGCTCCGGCTGCTGAAGCTCCCGCCGCCGCAGCCGGCGAAGGGCACGAAGTGACCCTCCCCGCACTGGGCGAGAGCGTCACCGAAGGCACCGTTACCCGCTGGCTCAAGGCCGTCGGTGACACCGTCGAAGTTGACGAACCGCTCCTTGAGGTCTCCACCGACAAGGTCGACACCGAGATTCCCTCCCCGGTTGCCGGTACCCTCCAGGAAATCCGGGTCAACGAGGACGAAACCGCTGAAGTCGGTTCCGTCCTGGCCATCATCGGCTCGGGCGCTGCGGCTCCTGCTGCCGCGCCGGCACCGGCCGCACCGGCAGAAGCCCCGGCCGCACCGGCTGCTGCTCCTGCACCGGCTGCTGCTCCTGCTCCTGCTCCGGCTGCAGCTCCGGCTGCAGAGGCTCCGGCTGCACCGGCACCTGCCGCCGCACCCGCTCCTGCCGCTCCGGCTCCTTCTGCTGCGCCGGCCGCCCCGGCCGAGGCAGCCGGCTCCTCCGAGTCCGGCTATGTCACTCCCCTGGTGCGCAAGCTTGCCAACCAGCACGGCGTAGACATTGCATCGGTCTCCGGCACCGGCGTTGGTGGCCGCATCCGCAAGCAGGATGTCCTGGCTGCCGCCGAAGCCAAGCAGGCTGCGGCCGCTCCTGCAGCACCGGCTCCGGCTGCTGCTCCCGCAGCCAAGGCTGCAGCCCCTGTTGTTGCTTCGTCCCTGCGCGGCACCACGGAGAAGGCTCCCCGTATCCGCCAGGTCATTGCACGCCGCATGCGCGAGTCCCTTGAGGTCTCCACCCAGCTGACCCAGGTGCACGAGGTCGACATGACCAAGATCGCCAAGCTCCGTCTCAAGGCCAAGAACTCCTTCCAGGCCCAGAACGGCGTCAAGCTGACCTTCCTGCCCTTCATCGCCAAGGCTGTAGCCGAGGCACTGAAGCAGCACCCCAAGCTGAACGCTGCATACGATGAATCCAAGCAGGAAATCACGTACCACAACGCCGAACACCTGGCGATCGCCGTCGACACCGACAAGGGCCTGCTGGTTCCGGTCATCTCCGACGCCGGCAACCTGAACCTCGCCGGACTTGCCGGCAAGATCGCTGATGTCGCTGGCCGTACCCGCGACGGAAAGATCGGCCCGGACGAGCTCTCCGGCGGTACGTTCAGCATCACCAACATCGGTTCTGTCGGTGCGCTGTTCGACACCCCGATCATCAACCAGCCGCAGGTAGGTATCCTCGGCACCGGTGCCATCGTCAAGCGCGCTGTCGTGGTCGCCGACGAAAACGGTGACGACTCCATCGCCATCCGGTCCATGATGTACCTGTCCCTGACGTACGACCACCGCCTGGTGGACGGCGCGGACGCCGGACGGTTCCTGCAGACTCTGAAGGCACGCCTTGAAGAGGGTGCGTTCGAAGCAGACCTCGGTCTCTAAGTCACTCCACCTGCAGGCACCGCTTGCAGTGTAAGACGGGCAGGTTGCCGGGGAAACCCGGGAACCTGCCCGTTACGCTTTTAGCGCCTTCGCGTGGCTTTGCTACAGGACGTAGAACCGACTGGATAAGCTAAGGCCATGAGTATTCTCTTCAACATTCTGGTGTTCTTGCACATCGTCGGCGCAGCCATGATCGTGGGCTACTGGATCGCCACCCTCAGGGCGCCGACCGTCCACCCCCGCCAGCGCGACGGTGCGTTCCTCCAGCTCCTCACAGGCATCGCTATGATGGGCGTCCTGCCCATGCTGCCGGATACTGATCCCAACTACTTCAAGCTTGGCGTGAAGTTTGCCATCGGCGTGGCTGTCGCTGTCCTGGCCGTCATCGGCTCGCGCAAGGTCAAGAAGGGCGAGGCAGTCTCCACCGGCCTTGCTCACGGCGTCGGCGGACTTGCCTTGGTTAACATCGCCATCGCCACCCTCTGGCACTGACCCGACGCAGTCTTATCCAGACGGACAGCATTGCAGGGTCTTCCCTGATGCGTAGAGGCCGTTCCCACCGTAGCAGCATGGTGGGAACGGCCTCTTTTGCCGTCTCGGTTGGCTACTCCTGGGCAATGCAGAACTCGTTGCCCTCTGGATCCTGCATCACATCCCAGTGAAAATCCGCAATGTCGTGGCCTTCGACGAAAGTAGCGCCCAAAGACTCAGCTTTTCGCCTTAGAGCAGCAGCGTCAGCGTCGTGAAGATCCAGGTGCAGCCGGCGTCGGCCCTCGGTCGGTTCGAGGACCTGCTGGAAGGCCAACTGCGGTGCACCAGCTTCAGCTGGCCGCAGCCATATGAAGCCTTCATGCTCCGCACTGACGGGCATGTCCAGGAGTTCAGACCAGAAGGCCGAAAGCCGGGCAGCATCAACGGAGTTGATCATGATCGACGCTATCCTCGGCCTCCGGCGGTGGTCCTGCAACGCATTTTCTTCAGTTCCCATGTCGTCAGTCTAGGGGTCACAATCCACTGACAGCAGAATGGCCGTGCAGTCCGGAAGTTCAATACCTAGGATTGAAACCGGTGGCACCTGCCAAAGGCCGGTTGCCGACTCACAACGACCCTAAGGAGTGGACATGGCAGCAACACGCACCGCACACACGGTTTGGAACGGCAATCTTATTGAGGGCGCCGGAAACACCACGCTGGACAGCTCCGGCCTGGGAACGTTCGATGTCACCTGGAAGGCCCGCACCGAGCAGTCCGGTGGCAAGACCAGCCCCGAGGAACTTATCGCTGCAGCCCACTCCGCCTGCTTCTCCATGGCTTTCAGCCACGCCCTGGCCGGTGAAGGCTTCACCGCAGAGGAAGTCAACACCAAGGCCGACGTCACCTTCGTTCCGGGCACCGGCATCACCGGCAGCCACCTGACCATGACCGCGAAGGTTCCGGGCCTCTCCCAGGAGGACTTCCGTCGTATCTCCGAGGACGCGAAGACCGGTTGCCCCGTCTCCGGCGCCCTCGCCAGCATCGAGATCACCCTCGATGCCACGCTCGCTGAGTAGCCTCACAGTCGCTGACGACTCTGAAAAGCAAGAGCCCCTGTCACTCCACCCGGAGTGACAGGGGCTCTTCCCGTTCCATGGACCTGAGTCTCCTAAGTACCGCTACTTCTTGAGCTGCGGACGTGCGGGCAACGGCGCCGGACGCACCTTCCTGTAACCTTCACGCAGCGGAGGACGATCGGTGGGAAGCTCCTGGATCATTTCCTTGAGCGCGCCGATACCGTACTCCAGTTGTGGATCCGTGCCGGCCGCGTAGGCATGGGGCGGGAACAGGACCTCAATATCCGGGTCAACACCGTAGTTCTCAACGTCCCAGCCAATCCCGCCGCTGAACCATGTGGCGTAGCGCGGTTGGGTGACGCCAGTGCCGTCCGCCAAGGTAAAGCGGTTGTCAATGCCCACTACACCGCCCCAGGTCCGCGTTCCAATGACCGGCCCGATGCCCCTGAGCTTGGAAACCTGGGTGATGATGTCGCCGTCGGACCCGGCAAATTCGTCGGCCAGGATGATCACGGGACCGCGTGGAGCGTGGTGCGGATAGGTCCGGGGCTTCTCGCCACGCGGCATGCTCCATCCAGTCACTTTTCGGCCGATCAATTCCGCGACAAGCTGGGAGGTGTGCCCACCGCGGTTGCGGCGAACATCGACAATCAGCCCGTCAAGGGCCGTCTCGGTGTCCAGGTCGCGGTGCAGCTGGGCCCAGCCGTTTGCCATCATGTCCGGAACGTGAAGATAACCGAATTTGCCGCCGGAAGCCTCCCGGACAGTCCGGCGGTTGGCCCGCACCCAGTCCTGGTAGCGGAGCCGTTCCTCGTCGCGGATGGGAACCACGGCTACACGCCGCTGCGACCCGGCAGCTTCCCCGTGTCCCTTGCCGTTGAGCAGGGTCAACTCAACCGTCCGGCCGGCTGCCCCCACCAGCTGCATCGCCGGGGTCAGGGCCGGCGAAAGCTCGACGCCGTCAATCGCCAGGAGCACATCGCCCACCTTTGCGTCCACGCCTGGTCGCGTCAATGGCGAAGTAGCAAGGGGATCCGAGGACTCGCCAGCGAGAATCCGGGTGATTTCCCACCCGTTTGCGCCGAGCTGCAGCTCGGCTCCCAATCGCCCTTGTCCATTGCGGCCCGGTTCAGTGACAGCTGCCGGACGAACGTAGGCATGTGAGGTCCCCAACTCGCCGTGGAGTTCCCAGAGCAGATCCACCAGGTCATCGTGCGAGCCGAGGCGGTCCACGATCGGGCGGTACCGCTTGTACACGGAGTCCCAGTCCTGGCCTGCCATGTCAGCGGTCCAGAAGAAGTCGCGCTGCAACCGCCAGGCCTCATCGAACGCTTGTCCCCAGGCAGCTACGGGGTCCAGGATGACGCGGATCCGGTTCAGATCCACTTTCACGTGGTCCGCCGAGTCCTCTTCCACTTTGCTGTCCGCGGGTACGGAAATGACGTTCTTGTCCAGGACGTAGACGATCCGGCCGAGGTCACCGGACACGCGGTAGTTCTCTACTGCGGGGACGATCGTTGTCGGCTTGCGCTTGGCGATGTCGTAACGCACAAGAGACGGTGCGGTCTTCTTGTCCTGGAGGGTGCCTTTGCCCTCCCCTGTGACACCGGAGAGTTCGGTATCCAACCACAACAGTGCTCCATCGCCAACAGCGAGGTCCGAGTAGTTTCCCTGGGGCACCGGCACAGCGATGACGCGGTGGGCAAGTCCCTCCGCATCAACCCGCACGGCGGGGACGTCGCCGTCGTCGGACTTCTCCGCAGCCTGCGGCGCGTCCTCCAAGGTGTCCACCGAAGGCCCGAAGGGCGAGGGCGTGTCTGCTGCGAGCGCCACCATGTACGGCTTGATGGGGCTGGGGAACGAAAGATCGAAGGAGTGGCCGTCATAGACGGGGTCGAAGCTTCGGTTTGAAAGGAAGGCGAGGAACTTGCCATCGGGTGTGAACCGTGGCCACTCGTCGCGGAACCGGCCATCAGTAATGTCAATGATCGCGGCATCGCCCTTTTCGGGACGGGCGATCCTCAGTTTGCTGCGCGAACCGAAGGACGTCACGGGTTCGGACCAGGCGAGCCACTGCGAATCACCGGACCACGAGAGTTGCTCGATGCTTCCTTCGCCCACACTAACGAGCTTGCTCAGCGTCCCGGTGGAAGTGTCGGCGACGAAGACGTCCCCGAAGGACGTGCCGACGGCGACCCAGCGGCCATCCGGGCTGGCTTCCAAGGTGCTGGTGCGCGTGGGCTTGGGGAAATCGATGCGGAGCTGGGCCGCATCCTCCGGAGCAGGCTGTACTTCAGGAGCGGAAATGCCACCGGCAGTGTCGGCCGAAGGCTCCACCGGGACCTCAACGCCGGTGCCCGAGGCAGGCACTGTCGCCGGCGACGCGGTCTGTACCGGCGCGGCCGTCTGTCCCACCACGTTGGAGACGGATACCGGCTTCGGCAAGGAATCGTCTTCCTTCGCCGGAGCGGGTGCTTCCACTGCCTTCAACAATTCCGCCGCCGCCAGCCGGGAGGCGATGCGCTTGATGTAGAGCGCTTCGACTCCCCCGTGGTCCGCCACGTAGGCGATCCTGCCGTCTGTAAGCGGGCGGGGCAGTCGGGCACGGACTCCCGGCGTGGCTTCCACGACGCGCGACGGTCCGTCCTTGTGCCGAAGCCAATGGATGGTGCCGTGCGATTCCACGGCGCTGGCCGTCCCTGCAGCGTTCGGGAACACGTCACCGAGGTGGGCTGAAGCTTTCAGGGGCGCAGGACGGCGTGCCGGCGAAGCCGAGCCGAGGGAGATTTCCAGCTTGGCCGGCTGGGCGTCAGCGTCGAGGGAGGGAAGGATCCACAGCTCGCCGGCAGATTCGAAGATGATCCGCTTGCCATCCGTGCTGGCGTGCCGCACATAGAAGTCCTCGTGGTCAGTGTGCCGGAGCAATCCGGAACCATCGGGGAGGACCGAGTACAGATTGCCAAAGCCTTCGTGGTCCGAGAGGAAAGCAATCCTGCCCTCCACCCACAGGGGGTCCGTGAGGTTGCCGTCAATCTCCGGAACCAGCCGTTCAAACTCGCCGTTGCCGTCAGTATCGATCCACAGCTTGCCCGCCGTGCCTCCGCGGTAGCGCTTCCACCAGGCAGGTTCACGAGAGAGGACACTGGCCAGCACCACAGGCTTCTCATCGCCGACCACCGGCCCGAACGCCACGGCCTCCACCGGACCAAAGGGAAGTTCGACGGCGGCACCACCGTCGAGCGGGAGGCTGTAGGCATGCGTGTGGCGGCTTTCGGCCTGCTGGAAGGCACTGGTGACAACCACGTGGCCTGCCGGAGTGAAACCCTTGACCTTCGTGGTGCTGTGGCCGAAATAACTCAACTGACGGTAGCCACCGCCGTCGACGTTCGCCGTCACGACTTCCGGGGACGTTCCCACCACCACTGTCCACACCAGCTGCTTTCCGTCCGGCGTAAACCGGGGGTTCCTGGCAGGAAGCTGCTGCGAGGAAACGCGCCAAGCGCGGCCTCCTTCGAGCGGCGCGACCCAAACGTCGTCTTCGGCCACGAAAGTGACCAGATCGCCGTGAACATGCGGGAAACGGAGGTAGCTGGAGGAGGTCATTGTTCGATCATAGTCAAGAGGCGGCTACCGTCGGCGGCACCGACAGGCGTTTCCGCCAGACGTTGGCCTTATGGTGAGATGGGTCATGCGCATCGTGATGTCCGGAGCTTCAGGAATGATTGGGACCGCACTGGCCGAGCATTTGGCCGGCCGGGGTGACGAGGTGGTGCGGCTCGTGCGGCGACCCGCTGCCGCGCCCGGAGAATTCACCTGGGATCCGGCCAAGGGCGAGCTGGATGAAAGCATTCTGGACGGCGCGGATGCCGTGGTGAACCTTTCCGGCGCTGGGATCGGGGACCGTCCTTGGACTAAGAAACGGCTTAAGGTGCTGCGCGATTCCCGCCTCCAACCCACACTGACTCTGGCAGGTGCCATGGAGCGGCTTGAAAATCCACCTGCATCCTTCATCAGCCAGTCCGCTTCCGGTTATTACGGGGCGGACAGTGCAGGGGTTCTGCGTGAGGATTCGGCTCCGGGCGGCGGAGTGCTCGGTCCGTTGTGCGTCGAGTGGGAACAGGCCGCCAGGACCGCACCGGCCAGTGTCCGTGTTGTCACCCCCCGCACCGGTGTGGTGTTGAGCACCTCAGGCGGTGCCTTGGGCCCACTGCTCCCCCTCTTGAAACTTGGACTGGGAGGGCCCTTCGGTAACGGCCGCCAATACTGGCCGTGGGTCACCCTCGCCGACGAGGCCTCCGCACTCGCTTTCCTGCTCACGTCCGGGCTGGAGGGCCCGGTCAACGTCTGCGCTCCGCAGAGCGCGGACGTGAACACGATCGTCGATGCCCTGGCAAAGGCCTACCACCGGCCGGCGTTCTGCCGGGTGCCCCGCCCTGCCCTGCGGCTCGTTCTGGGCAAGCTCGCGGATGAACTGGTCCTGGCGAACCAACGCATGGATCCAGTCAGACTCTCCAAAGCGGGCTTCCTGTGGCAGCATGCGTCCCTTGCCGAGGCCACGGCCTGGTTGCGCGGCGACGAACACCGGGAACAATAGTTCAATGACCCGGCGCTGTGATTTCCGAAAGCCACCAGCGTCCATCCGCGCGGACCAAGGACAAACGAAGCTCCCTGGCAGCTCCCGCCGGCGCCGTCCTGACAACGGTGCCATCTGCATCGCGTTCCTCATAGGCGGAGGTGGTTGCGGTAACGTCCACGTTAACGTGGTCCAAGGTTGTGAACGGCCCCACCTCCAGCCCTGACAACCGCGTGGTGAGCCCGTCAAACCGGGTGCCGGATTCGCGCAACTGGGCGCTCAACTTCCGGTCCGACTCCGCAGCCGGCGATCCTTGCGCATTAACGGCCTCAAGTAGTTCCAGGCGGCCTTCCCGCAAAGCGGTGTCCCGCACAGCCGAGAGTGCCTCCACAGCGAGTGCTGGATCCTCGGTTTGCAGGGCGTCGGCCATGGGAACGGGAAGGACAGCTGTTTGGGTGGCTTGCGCAGTGGTGTCCGAGGCGGCCAAGCGGCTGACCGGAGGGTCCGCCGGAGTGCTGCGCTCCTGGATCCATCCTGACGAGCGGTTCAAGGCCAGGCCGCCGATCACCGCACCGACCACCACCACCGAAAGCAACAGGGCCAGTCGGGTGAAGGTGGACTTTCTGAGCATCTTCGAGGCTGGACGGGCCCGCTTTTGGCGGGCGCCGTGGAGCGCACCTCGCACCCGGCCCCTCCCCCTCCACCGGATCCCGAAGCCTGCCCGGCGGGGTGGACGCCCGTGAGCCTCGCGACGCGTCAGCAGCTCAGGAATGACGGAACGGTGCACGGCTCCGGACAAGTCCACGGTTTGGGGTGCGGCACTCCTGAATATCGCGCTGCCGAACTCCCTGGCCGTCGGCCGCACAAGGGGATCCGGATCCAAGGCGGCCTCGAGGGCCGCCGCCAGGCTCTTGGGTACCTCGGGCACCAGCAGGGACAGCGGTGGCCTCAGTTGGGTTGCTTCAGGCACGACGCCGGTCAAGCAGTACCAGCCGATCGCCGCCAACGAAAATACATCGCGTTGCGGACGGAGCTCCCGGCCGCCGTCGCCTGTTGCTGCCGGGATGAATGGATCCCTGAACCCGGCGGTTCCCACATCATGGCCTTGTTCCGGATCACCCACCCGCGCGGCGAGGCCCAAATCGGCCAGCAGCGGCATACCGACCGCGGTGAACAGGATGTTTCCCGGCGAAACGTCACCGTGCACAATGCCGTGGGAATGCAAATAGGCCAAAGCCTGCGCGATGGGTGTCAGCACTGTCACTGTTTCCCCGATGCTCAGCCTCTGCCTTCCGGAGACCAGGTTCGCCACGGATCCACCTGCCGCGTAGTCCATCACGATCCCCAGCGTCCCCGCGGGACCATCAGCTGGCTGGAGGACTTCGTGGACACGGACAATGTGCTGATGTTTGAGATGGGACAGGAGCATGACTTCGCGGGCGGCACTCCCCAGGAGCTCCGCTTGTGCTTCGCGGCGGGGACATTTGACCGCAAACCGGGTCCCGTCGCCCACCCGGGTGCCGAGCCATACTGTCGAGCTGCTCCCATGTCCAAGCTGCCGGGTAATTTCGTAGCCCGGAAAAAGGGGTGCCACGGCGTCAGTAGTTGCCAGAGTTTCCATGGATAAGGTCTACCGGAGACCGAGAATATCTGCAGACGTTATCCACAGATCATGGCTGGACATCTCCTCCACAAGCGCCAACACGGCATGATGCGACTGAGAGGTTCACCACAAAACCATGGCCAATCTCCTGCTGGGTCTAAGCTTGAACGCATGACTCTTGAGTTTTCACAACTGGGTCTTGCCCCGGACTTCGTTGATTACATGCAGGGCTGGGACCTGCAGCGCGAGATCCACAACAAGGTTGTTGCGGGCGAGCAGAACAGCACCGTCTTGCTTCTGGAGCACGCCGCCGTCTACACGGCTGGCAAGCTCACCGAAGATCACGAGCGGCCCTTCGACGGAACCCCCGTTGTTCCCGTGGACCGAGGCGGAAAACTGACCTGGCACGGTCCCGGTCAGCTGATTGCCTACCCGATCCTCAAATTGAAAAACCGGGCTGGAATCCGCGATTACGTGGAGCGCCTGGAAGCCACCATGATCGCCGTCATGGTGGATTACGGCATCAAGGCCGTCACGGTCAAAGGCCGCGCCGGCGTCTGGGTACTGGCCGACGAAAAGGGCCCGGACCGGAAGATTGCCGCGATCGGCATCCGCGTTCTGGACGGCGTCACCATGCACGGTGTCGCCATCAACTGCAGCAACGACCTGGCACCCTATGCCCAGATCATTGCCTGCGGCATCACTGACGCCAGCGTCACCACAATGTCGCTGGAAACCGGCCGGACCATCAACCCCGCCGACATCGTTGACCGCTTCGTGGAAGAATTCCGCAAGCATGAAGAAGCACTCGTTTCCACCCCCGAAGGAGCACTCCAGTGACCCTGGCACCTGAAGGCCGCAAGTTGCTGCGTGTTGAGCAGCGTAACTCGGCGGTTCCTGTTGAGCGTAAGCCTGAGTGGATCAAGGCCAAGGTCCAGATGGGTCCGGAGTTCGTCGGGTTGAAGAACCTGGTGAAGAAGGAAGGCCTGCACACCGTGTGTGAGGAGGCCGGGTGCCCGAACATTTTCGAGTGCTGGGAAGACAAGGAAGCGACGTTCCTGATCGGCGGGTCCGAATGCACCCGGCGCTGTGATTTCTGCCAGATCGACACCGGCAAACCCTCCCCGCTGGACCGGTTCGAACCCACCAAGGTCGCCCGGTCCGTGCAGGCCATGCAGCTGCGCTACGCGACCGTGACCGGGGTGGCCCGTGACGACCTCGAAGACGAAGGCGTCTGGTTGTACGCCGAAACGGTCCGCAAAATCCATGAACTGAACCCCGGCACCGGGGTGGAGCTGCTGATCCCGGACTTCTCCGGCAAACCCGAACACATCGCCGCGATCTGCGACTCCAAACCCGAAGTGTTCGCCCACAACGTCGAGACCGTGCCGCGGATCTTCAAGCGCATCCGCCCGGCGTTCCGGTACGAACGCTCCCTGGATGTCATCACCCAAGGCAGGGACCTGGGCATGGTGACCAAGTCCAACCTGATCCTGGGCATGGGCGAGACCCGCGAGGAAATCTCCGAAGCCCTGCGCGACCTGCACGCCGCCGGATGTGACCTGATCACGATCACCCAGTACCTGCGCCCCTCCGAACGGCACCTGCCCGTGGACCGCTGGGTCAAACCCCAGGAATTCGTGGACCTCCAGCACGAAGCCGAAGAAATCGGCTTCCTCGGCGTCATGTCCGGGCCCCTGGTCCGTTCCTCCTACCGCGCCGGCCGCCTCTGGGCCACCGCCATGCGCAAAAAGGGCTGGGACATCCCCGAAGCCCTCGCCCACATCGAGTCCTCCGGCACCACCCGCCAGGAAGCCTCCACCATCCTCGCCGCCCACGGTTAAAGCCAGCACGGCTGAACCAGCCTACGTCTGAACAGGCGCGGAAGCAGCAGTACCAGTAAGCAGTTCCGAAGGACCGGATGCCTCACGTAACGGCGTCCGGTCCTTCGGCGTACATCACGTAGAATTAAGGCACTATGGCGAAATCCCCTGATTCCAGCAATTCGACACCCTCGGCCGACGCACCCAAGCGTGGGCTGTTCCAGCGCAAGCCCAAGGAAGCCAAGGCCAAGAAGCCGAGCCAGCTGAAGCAGATCGCTGAAGTCTTCAAGATGACCCGGCGAAATGATCCGCAGGTTGTCTGGATCATGCTGCTGGCGTTCCTCGCCGTGGTTGCCGTGGCCTTCCTGATTGGCTTCCTTCTGGAGAATTGGGTCACCGGCCTCATCATCGGCATTCCGCTGGGCCTCCTGGCAGCCGTTTTCATTCTTTCCCGCCGGGCAGAAAAAGCCGCGTTCGCGCAGATCGAAAACCAGCCCGGCGCCTCCGGCGCCGCACTGGGAACCCTTCGGCGCGGCTGGGTGACTCAAGACCAGCCTGTCGCTGTCAACCCTCGCACCCAGGACGCCGTGTTCATGGCGATCGGCCGTCCCGGCGTCGTACTGGTCAGCGAAGGACCCACCCACCGGGTCAAGCCGCTGGTGGACGCAGAACGCAAGCGCCTCGCGCGCATCCTGCCCAACGTCACCATCCACGTCCTGGAATCGGGCCGCGGCGAGGGACAGGTCCCGCTCAATAAGCTGGCCAAGACCATGGGCAAGCTGAAGAACGAGCTCACCAAGGTCGAGGTCAATGCGGTGTCCAAGCGCATCAACTCACTGGGCAACCGCCTGCCGATCCCCAAGGGCATCGACCCCTACAAGGCACGTCCTGATCGCAAAGCCGCCCGCGGCCGCTGATTTCCACGGACGCTGATTTCTGAACCAAAGAAACCGCCCCCGCCTCTCTGGATAGGAGAAGCGGGGGCGGTTTCTTGTTGGGATATTTTTCAGCGGCACCCAGTTGGCGCGCTGCGCGTCTGCCGTTGTCTGCCGTGGACGAGGCCTTTACATACGGATAAGGATGGTGTTCATTGCCTTGTCGTGAAGACCGCGCTGGTCCGGGTCGAAAACGACGGCGGGGATGACCAGGCACAGCAGGAGGGTGCGGACTACGGCCGCCAGTGGACCTGCCGGGCCTCCACCGAGACGGACCACGTGGATGCCGGCAATTCTGTGTCCCACGCTGTAACCAAGCGTGCCGATCAGCAGAATCTGTTCCGCGGCGAATATGGCGAGGGTCGCCCACTGATTTCCACCGAACGCAAAGTTGCTGATGACCAAAGCGATGGTCCAGTCGATCACGATGCCCAGAATGCGGCGGCCCGCGCGCGCCATGGAGCCCGGACCGGACTCGGGCAGGCCGAGCCTTTCACCAGGATACTTGGAGATGCCGGAGGTGTCCGGACCGCTCAACCAGGAGCCAATATCTTTTCGATCTACCACCCTCCAAGCGTAGCCGCTGGACGGGGCACGGGCATGACGGGCGGCGCACGGCCGTGAGCGCGAGGGGCGGGATGTTCGACCAGCGGACCGTCGTGGACCCGACACCGGAAAGCAGACTACCGTTTACATGACAGATGATTCTGTAACCTGCCGGAAACAATACTGACACCCCCGGGAAATCCCATCTCCCTATGGTGGTATGAGTTGCCAGCCACCATGGCAGCGGGACCTTTTTGTGTTTCCCGCGCCTCGGTCTGGGCTGCACCACGCGGCCTTCCGGGCCTGTTACTTGATATGCATAAGGAGCATAGATGTTCAAGACTGCGGACGAAGTCCTCAAGTTCATCAAAGACGAAGACGTCAAATTCGTCGATATCCGCTTCACCGACCTTCCTGGTGTCCAGCAGCACTTCAACGTGCCGGCCAAGAGCGTTGACCTGGACTTCTTCGTCCACGGCCAGCTCTTCGACGGATCTTCCATCCGCGGCTTCCAGGGCATCGCCGAGTCGGACATGCAGCTCATCCCGGATGTAACCTCGGCCTTCATCGACACGTTCCGCATCGAGAAGACGCTTGCCCTGAACTTCTCCATCGTGAACCCGCGTACCGGTGACCCGTACCACCGTGACCCCCGTGGTGTGGCAGAGAAGGCAGAAGCCTACCTGGCATCCACCGGCATCGCCGACACCGCCTTCTTCGCTCCGGAAGCAGAGTTCTTCGTCTTCGACAACATCCAGTACGAGTCCTCCCCGCAGGGCAGCTTCTACAAGATCGACTCCGAAGAAGCCCACTGGAACACCGGCCGCAAGGAAGAAGGCGGCAACCTCGGCTACAAGACCCCCGTCAAGGGCGGCTACTTCCCGGTGTCCCCCACCGACAAGCAGGCTGACCTCCGCGATGCCATGTGCGTCGAGCTGGACAAGGCAGGCCTTGAGGTCGAGCGCTCCCACCACGAAGTTGGCTCCGCCGGCCAGGCCGAGATCAACTACAAGTTCACCACGCTGACCGCAGCTGCTGATGACCTGCAGAAGTTCAAGTACGTCATCAAGAACACCGCTGATGCCTGGGGCAAGTCCGTCACGTTCATGCCGAAGCCGGTCTTCGGTGACAACGGCTCGGGCATGCACTGCCACCAGTCACTGTGGAGCAACGGCGATCCCCTGTTCTACGACGAGAAGGGCTACGCCGGCCTTTCCGACACCGCCCGCTGGTACATCGGCGGTCTGCTGAAGCACGCTTCGGCAGTCCTGGCATTCACCAACCCGACGGTCAACTCCTACCGTCGCCTGGTCAAGGGCTTCGAGGCTCCCGTGAACATGGTGTACTCGCAGGGCAACCGCTCCGCCGGTATCCGCATTCCGATCACGGGCACCAACCCGAAGGCCAAGCGCATCGAGTTCCGCGCTCCGGACCCCTCGTCCAACCCGTACCTTGCCTTCGCTGCACAGCTGATGGCCGGCATCGACGGCATCCGCAACCGCATCGAACCCCCGGCACCGATCGACAAGGACCTCTACGAGCTCCCGGCCGAGGAAGCCAAGGACATCCCCAAGGCTCCGGGTTCCCTGGAAGAGGCTTTGGAGGCCCTGCGCGAGGACAACGAGTTCCTGCAGGCCGGCGGCGTCTTCACCCAGGACCTGATCGACACCTGGATCGAGTACAAGTACGAGAACGAGATCCGCCCGCTGTCGCTGCGCCCGAACCCCTACGAGTTCGAGCTCTACTACGGCGTCTAAGCCCCAGGCTCATACACAAGAAGGCCAGCCCCTCCGCGAGGACGGGGCTGGCCTTCTTTTATGAGCAGGGATTATTCAGACTTGCCTTGCTCACGATCCCTGAGGTTCTTGGTGATGTCATCCAGTTTCTCTTTGACGAAGCTGGCCGCCTCGGAGAGTCCCTTTTCTGCACTGCCCAGGGGATCGAGCTGCAGGTAGACCTTGTGGTCGATCGGCAGGTCGTACTCGTCCTTCAGATGGGTGCCGCCGCCGACGCCGTCGAGGGACAAATAGACGAGGGCTTCGGTCCGCGCAATGCCGGCAATGGTGCCAAAGACCACCGTGAAGTCATTGGGCTGAAAGCTGACCGATTGACCCACGTGGCGCCGGTCCAGTTCCCCGGCGTTGATAGCTTTTTCAGTCGGGCTTCCGTTGTATTCCATGGACTTTCCCTCCGATTCGAGATCAGTGACAGCTAAAGTCTATAAGGATCCTTAGTGTTTGAGGCAAAGTATGTGTCAGTGGAAGGCTTTATACATTGTCCTCTGCGGCCCTGAGTTACCGCCCAAGTACCGCCCGGAGTCCACGAAGCCGGCTTTTGTGTAAGCGGCCAGCCCCGCCGGATTGCGTTCGTTGACGGACAGTACGACGCCGGTCTGCCCACCGGGGTGCCGGGCGGTCAGCTTCCGGGCTTCCTCCACCGCGGCCTCCGCCCCAAGTTTGCCCAGTCCTTGCCCCTGTTTCAGCGAGTCGATGAGGAATCCCCGAAGCAGCCAGACTGAATGATCGTCCGGCCAGCCAGCGAGCGTGGCTGCCCCGGATTGCAGGGTCAGCACACCGACGGCGGTTCCCTGGGATTCGATGACGTAGGGCAAACGCGACTCTTCTTCCAACGCGATCAGCATCATGCGCAGGGGCTCTCCCACGAAAGCGCGTTGACTCTCCTTAATTGCCAACTCCGCGACAGCGCCCAGCTGGATGGCGCGGGCGTCGTCGTCGAGCATTTTGAGGGGAATCAACCACACATCAGCAGCAGGCATTTTCCACATCCTTTCATGGGAGTGGGCACAACAAACGCGGACCGGGCCTAGTTGGCGTAGAACATCTTCTCGAAGACCGCCCGTGCCCGGCGGCTCAGCCGCAGGTAGTGCTCTTCGAAATGTCCGGCGTTACCGGGCGGGTAACCGCACCAGCGCGCAACGGCTTCAAGATCCTTGCGGGATGAAGGCAGGACATCGGAGGCGCGTCCGGTCACGATGACGTTGGCCGAGCGGATACGGCTGGCCAGGCGCCACGCCTCCCGGAGCAATGCGGCGTCGCCCTTGCCAATGAATTCCAGTTCCTCGGCGGCAGCAAGGGCTTCCAACGTCGAACTCGTCCGCAGCTCCGGATGCTTGCCCGCATGCTGCAGCTGGATCAGTTGCACCAACCATTCGACATCGCTCAGTCCACCGCGGCCAAGCTTGACATGACGGGCAGGATCCGCGCCCCGTGGAAGGCGTTCGGACTCCACCCGGGCCTTGATCCGCCTGATCTCGCGGACATCCTGTTCCTTGAGCTCGTCGGGATACCGGATGGGATCAATCAGTGCGACAAAGTCCGCTGCCAGCTCATCCGAGCCGGCCATCGGCCGGGCACGCAGCAGGGCCTGGGACTCCCAGATCAGGGACCAGCGGCGGTAGTACTCCGCATAGGAATCCAAGGACCGCACCATGGCGCCGTTCTTGCCCTCCGGCCGGAGGTCGGCGTCGACCATGAGTACCCGCTCAGCCATGATGGCGGGCTTGAGCGGCTGGGTGAGGAAGCTGGAGATCTTGGCGACGATCGCCGTCGCCTGTTCCTGTGCCTCGGCGTCACTGAAGCCGGGACGGGCACGGTGAACGTACATGACGTCGGCGTCCGAGCCGTAGCCGATCTCACGGCCGCCCTGCCTTCCCATCGCCACTACCAGGACGTCTGTCTTCAGCGGTCCGGAGCCGGCAACAACAGCCTCAGCCACATGCAGCGCTCCCAGCACGGCAGCCCGGTCCGTCTCAGCCAGGGCTACGCCCACCGCATCCTGGTCGAGGAGCCCTGCGCTGTCGGCAATGGCGGTCCGCAGGATCTCCCGACGCCGGATCAACCGGATGAGCCGCATGGCGTTCTCGGGGTCGGGGTGGCGGGACAGCTTGGACTGGATTTCCTGCCATTGTGCCTCGAACGGGACAGGGGCCAACTCTTTGTCGCTGCCCAGCCACGCAACGGACTCGGGCGAGACTTCCAGCAGGTCCGAGATCAAGCGGGAGTTCGCCAGAACTTGGCACAATCGCTCTGCCGCAGCTTGGGAATCCCGCAGCAGACCAAGGTACCAGTGCGTGGTGCCAAGGGCTTCGCTGACCCGTCGGAAGGCCAGCAGCCCGGCATCGGGGTCAACGCCCTCGGCAAGCCAGCCGAGCAGGATCGGCAGCAACTGTCGCTGCAGCGCCGCCCGACGACTGACGCCGGACGTCAGGGCCTCAATGTGCCGCAAAGCGCCTTGGGGATCGAGGTAGCCCAGGGCAGCAAGGCGCCCTTGGGCTGCTTCCGGGGTGAGCTTCGCTTCTTCGCTGCTCAGCTTGGCCGCGGTGTTGAGGAGCGGGCGGTAGAAAATCCGCTCATGCAGCTCACGCACGGACTTTTTGGTCTTTTGCCAGGCGCCCATCAGTTGGTCGGGATGGGGGCGTTCCTGGGAAAAGGGCCCCAACACGGCTTTCGCCAGGAAACGCTGGGCATCCTCAGCCACCGGCATCAGGTGCGTGCGCCGCAGCTGGAACAACTGGATCCTGTGCTCAAGCAAGCGGAGGTAGCGGTAGGCGTTGTCGAAGGCGGCGGCGTCGGAACGACCGATGTAGCCGCCGGCCGACAACGCGGCGATGGCCGACGTCGTGTCCTTGCAGCGGAGAGACTCATCGGACTTGCCGTGAACCAGCTGCAACAGCTGGACAGTGAACTCTACGTCGCGCAGCCCGCCGCGACCAAGTTTGATCTGGCGCTGCTCCTCGGACGCGGGTATGTAGTCCGTGACCCTCCGGCGCATGGCCTGGACGGACTCGACAAAGCCCTCCCGGCCCGCCGAAGACCACACCAGGGGCTCCACGGCTTTTTCATACCGCTGGCCCAGGTCCCGGTCGCCGGCGATGGTCCGGGCTTTCAGCAGTGCCTGGAATTCCCAGCTTTCGGCCCAGCGGGCGTAGTAGCTCAGGTGGGAAGCCAGCGTCCGCACCAGCGGACCGGACTTACCCTCGGGTCGCAGATTGGCATCCACTTCCCACAGCCCAGGTTCGGGGGCGGAAGAAGAAATTGCCCGGGAAATGCCCGACGCCAGCGCCGTACCTATGGTCGAGGCCCTGGCGTCCTCCAACCCCTCGGACTCGATGACATGGATAACGTCGACGTCGGAGATGTAGTTGAGCTCGCGGGCACCGCACTTGCCCATGCCGATGACTGCCAGTCCGACGTCGGCAATTTCGTCGGCGTCGTAGTGACCGGCCGCTTCGGCCCGGGATACGGCGAGGGCTGCTTCGATGGCCGCTCCTGCGAGGTCGGCCAGCTCAGCTCCAGCCGCGGGCATGAAGTCCTGGGGCGAAGCCGCACACAGGTCCTTGATGGCCAGTTCCGTAAGGCCCCGCCGATACGCGGTCCGCAAAGCTGCATAGGCAGGTTGCCCGGTGATGCCGGCCACCGGCCTGTGGGCGCCGGGCTCGGCCTTCACCGAGCGAAGCAGCATGGCGCGAAGATCGTCACTGGAGGCCTGCATCGGCTCCGGGCTGACACGGGTGTCAAAGACATCGAGGTGTTCGGGCCGCCGCATCAGGAACTCCCCCAGCGCTTCGGAGGCTCCCAGCAAACGGTACAGTGGCTCACTGGTGTCCGGGTCCGCCGCGGCCAGCCTACCCAGACCGGGGTTCTTCTCGATCAACCTGACCAGTGACTGCAGGGCCGTATCGGGGCTCGCCGCCATGGAAAGCCCCGCGAACAGCGCGTCCTCGTCGATGCCCTCAAGCTCGGGGGCCGCAAGGAAGCGCTCCCCCTTCTCAAGGTCGCTGAACCCGGCCGAAATGAGCCGTCGTGCAAGGCTCACTGGCCCCGCCTAGAGAATGCCGAGATTGCGCTGCAACTCATACGGAGTGACCTGAAGCCTGTAGTCCTGCCACTCTGCCCGCTTGTTGCGGAGGAAGTGCTCAAAGACCTGTTCGCCCAGGATTTCCGCCACGAGCTCGGACTCCTCCATGGCACGGATTGCGTCGTGCAGGCTGGCTGGCAATGGCGCGTGGCCCATCGCTTTGCGCTCAGCGGTGGTCAGCGACCAGACATCGTCCTCTGCGGCGGCGGGAAGTTCATAGCCTTCTTCGATGCCCTTCAGACCCGCTCCAAGCAACACGGCATATGCGAGGTATGGGTTGGTGGCCGAGTCGATACCGCGGTATTCGATGCGTGCCGACTGGCCCTTGCCGGGCTTGTACAGCGGAACGCGTACCAGTGCAGAACGGTTGTTGTGTCCCCAGCTCAGGTAGCTCGGCGCCTCGCCGCCGCCCCAGAGCCGCTTGTAGGAGTTCACGAATTGGTTGGTGACAGCGGTGAACTCGGGAGCATGCTTGAGAATGCCTGCGATGAACTGGCGGGCAGTCTTGGATAGCTGGAATTCAGCGCCTGCTTCGAAGAACGCGTTGGTGTCGCCTTCGAACAGCGAAAAGTGCGTGTGCATGCCCGAGCCCGGGTGGTCCGTGAACGGCTTGGGCATGAAGGTGGCGTAAGTGCCCTGCTGGAGCGCGACTTCCTTGATGACGGTACGGAACGTCATGATGTTGTCCGCCGTCTGGAGGGCGTCCGCGTAGCGCAGGTCGATCTCGTTCTGGCCCGGTCCGCCCTCATGGTGGCTGAACTCAACGGAGATGCCCACGGATTCGAGCATGGTCACTGCCGTACGGCGGAAGTCCTGGGCAACGCCACCGGGGACGTGGTCGAAATAGCCGCCCTCATCCACGGGAACCGGGGCGCCATCCGGGCCCAGGTCCTTGGATTTGAGCAGGTAGAACTCGATCTCGGGGTGCGTGTAACAGGTGAACCCCATGTCCGCAGCTTTGGCCAAGGTCCGTTTGAGGACGTTGCGGGGGTCCGCGGCGGAAGGTTCGCCGTCGGGCGTCAGGATGTCACAGAACATCCTTGAGGTCTGTTCGGTTTCGCCACGCCAGGGCAGGATCTGGAAAGTGGAGGGATCCGGTTGCGCCAGCATGTCGGATTCGAACACGCGCGCAAGGCCTTCGATGGCTGAGCCGTCAAAGCCAAGGCCCTCTTCAAAAGCACCTTCAACTTCAGCCGGCGCCAGCGCCACCGATTTGAGCGAACCCACGACGTCGGTGAACCACAAGCGTACGAAGCGCACGTCACGCTCTTCGATTGTCCGCAGAACGAACTCTTGCTGGCGGTCCATAGGGCCTCATTTCCGATTCGGTGTCCATGCCGCTGGTTTCAAGGGATAGAAGCCACGGCAGCTCAGCCTTCACTCTACTAAGAGATCACTGCTAATGCCGCAGCAGTAGCTGCGCGTAACACACCGTTTACATAAGGTGACGCCGGGCACACTGGTGGCAGCCGCCGTCGGCACCGCTTAAGCTCTATCCATGGCCCCGAGCAACCTCCCTGAGTCCACTACGCCCGCCGAAGTTCCCGCCCCCTACGGGAGCGGCCCCGGAACCGGTGCGCAAACGCCGCCAGCGGCCGGCAGGAAGCCGGCCAGCCGTATACGCATCCACCACCTTCAGCAGGCCAAGGACAACGGTGAACGCTTCGCCATGCTGACCGCCTATGAGCAGTACACGGCGGAAATTTTTGACCAGGCCGGCATCGAAGTCCTGCTGGTTGGCGATTCCGCTTCCAACAATGTCTTCGGCAATGAGACCAGCCTTCCCGTCACTGTGGACGAGCTGCTTCCCCTGACGCGTGCCGTAAGCCGGGCCGCCAAACGGGCGCTGGTGATTGCAGACCTGCCCTTTGGCAGCTATGAGGTCTCTCCCGGCCAGGCCGTAGCGACCGGTGTGCGCTTCCTGAAAGAGGGATTGGCGCATGCAGTGAAAATCGAGGGCACCGCGTACTACGCCGAGACCGTCAAAGCCATGGTCCAAGCCGGCATCCCGGTCATGGCCCACATCGGCTTCACGCCACAAAGCGAGCATTCCCTGGGCGGCTACCGCGTCCAGGGCCGGGGGGACGACGCACAGCGGCTTGTGGACGATGCCCTGGCCCTTCAGGACGCTGGAGCCTTCAGCGTGCTGATGGAAATGGTCCCCGCCGAAACCGCTGCGGCCATCGACGCCGCACTGAGGGTGCCAACGGTGGGCATCGGCGCAGGAAAAGAAACCACCGGCCAGGTCCTCGTCTGGCAGGACATGGCGGGACTCCGAGGCGGGAAGATGGCGAAATTCGTCAAGCAATACGCCGACCTGCGGACTACGCTGAGCGACGCCGCCGCCGCTTATGGAGAGGACGTCCGGTCCGGGCAGTTCCCCGGACCGGAACACTCCTTCTAGCCGGACCGGGTGCCAGAGCCGGGCCGGCTGCCGGTCGAGGCCGGGCTAGTCGTCGTCCTGGGCATCCCAGGCGTCGTTGCGCGCCTTCACCTTTTCCAAGGCGTGCTCAGCTTCTTGCCGGGTTTTATACGGGCCAATCAGCTGGCTCCAATCGGACATGGCGTCCTCTTCGATCTCGTGCGTCTTGACGTTGTACCAGTACTCCGTCACGTCTCCTCCTCCTGGCTCGGGCCGCCCATCGCGTAACGTTGGCGCAGTCACAGGAACCTTGCCGCATATTGTTACTTACGTCTCTTGCGTGCCTTATATGATCAATCTATGCCTTCTCTTGCTTCGACCGCACCCATTGGCGCCCTCACCCCGGGAACCATCAGCCCTGAACTCCCCGTCCCCGCGTCGATCCCCCGTCCCGAGTACGTTGGGAAGAAGGCGCCGGCAAAGTTCACCGGGTCCGAGGTCAAGTCACCTGAGACGGTTGAGAAGATCCGCAGGGCCAGCAAGATCGCCGCTCAGGCGATCGTCGAAGTAGGCAAACACATCAAGCCAGGCGTCACAACTGACCAACTGGACAAGGTGGGCCACGAGTTCCTCCTCGATCACCAGGCCTACCCGTCCACCCTGGGCTACCGGGGCTTCCCCAAGTCCCTGTGTTCCTCCCTCAATGAGGTCATTTGCCACGGCATTCCCGACTCCACGGTGGTCCAGGACGGGGACATCCTGAACATCGACATCACCGCGTTCATTGGCGGTGTCCATGGGGACACCAACTACACTTTCCTGGTTGGCGACGTGGACGAAGAGTCCCGTTTGCTGGTTGAGCGTACGCAGGAGTCGCTCAACCGGGCCATCAAGGCCGTGGCCCCGGGCCGCGAAATCAACGTAATCGGTCGGGCGATCCAGTCCTACGCCAAGCGCTTCGGCTACGGCGTGGTGCGGGACTTTACCGGCCACGGCGTGGGCGAGGCCTTCCACACAGGCCTCATCATTCCGCATTACGACGCAGCCCCGGCGTACAACACCGTGATCGAGGCTGGCATGGTCTTCACCATCGAACCCATGCTTACCCTCGGCACCATCGAATGGGACATGTGGGCTGACGACTGGACAGTTGTCACCCGCGACCACAAACGAACCGCCCAATTCGAGCACACGCTGCTGGTCACCGAGACCGGCGCGGAAATCCTGACCCTTCCCTGAGCTCTCCGGAAGGTCCACGCAGCCCGGCTGGCTGTGCCTTGCCCATCCCCTCCTGCCATGATCGGAAATGCATTGTCCAAGAAGGATGAGAAAACCCACAAGAACGCGCCACTGATCGGTATCGACATCGGCGGTACCGGAATCAAGGGCGGCATCGTCGACCTGAAGAAGGGCAAGCTGATTGGTGACCGTTTCCGGGTTCCCACCCCTCAGCCGGCTACGCCCGAGGCCGTGGCAGATGTCGTTGCCGAGATCGTTGAGGAACTGTCCAAGCGCCCCGACGCGCCGGCAGCGGATTCCCCCGTGGGCGTTACTTTTCCCGGCATCATCCAGCACGGCGTAGTCCATTCCGCGGCAAACGTGGACAAGTCCTGGCTGGAAACAGACATCGACAAGAAGTTCACCCACCGCCTCGGCCGCCCCGTTGAGGTCATCAACGACGCCGACGCCGCCGGCCTCGCCGAGGCACGCTACGGCGCGGGCGAAGGTGTCGACGGCACGGTCCTGGTGATCACTCTCGGAACGGGCATCGGATCGGCGTTCATCTTCAACGGGCAGCTGGTCCCCAACGCCGAGCTCGGCCACCTCGAGGTGGACGGCCACGACGCCGAGACGAAGGCTTCCGCCGTCGCCCGCGAACGCGACGGCCTCAGCTGGGACGAGTACGGCGTGCTGCTCAACAGGTACCTCCAGCACGTGGAGTTCCTGTTCTCCCCCGAGCTCTTCATTGTGGGCGGCGGCATCTCCAAGCGTTCGGACGAGTACTTCCCGCACCTGGATCTCCGCACCAAGATCGTCACTGCGAAGCTGAAGAACGACGCCGGGATCGTTGGTGCGGCGCTGGAAGTCGCCCTGCACCACAAGCTCGCCAAGTAGACAGTCCATGGCCGGGGACCAGACCACCCAGGCGGGTATTGCAATTGTCACCGGGGCGAGCCGTGGGATCGGCGCAGCCGTAGCCCGTGCAGCCGCATTGGCCGGATACGAGGTTGTCGTCAACTATTCCTCGGACGTCACAGGGGCCGAGAACGTCGTTCGAAGCATCCGCGACGAAGGCGGCCGGGCACACGCTGTCCAAGCCGACGTCAGCCGTCCCGCCGACGTCGAACGTTTGTTTGATGAAGCGGGAAGGCTGGGAACCGTGAGGGCCGTTATCAACAATGCGGCCATCACGGGCAACCTGATTGGCCCCTTGGTGGACGTGCCCGCGGAAACAGTCCAGCGTGTATGCGACGTCAACGTGGCCGGCATGATCTACATGTGCCAGGAAGCCGTCCGGAGGCTCTCGGTGGATTCAGGCGGCAGAGGCGGTTCGATCGTCAACATCTCCTCCACCGCCACCAAGGCCGGTTCGCCGGGAACCTGGGTCCACTATGCGGCCACGAAGGGTGCCGTGGATGTCTTGACCGTGGGGCTGGCCGCCGAGGTTGCCAAGCAGGGCATCAGGGTCAACGCCGTGGCGCCCGGAAGCACCAATACCGGACTGCATGCGGCGGCCGGAATGCCGGACCGCGTGGAGCGGCTGAACCCGACAATTCCCATGGGCCGCGGAGCCGAGCCCGAAGAGGTGGCGGCAGCGGTGATGTGGCTGATGTCCAGTGACGCCGGCTATATCACCGGCGCGGTGCTCCCGGTCTCCGGCGGACGCTGATCAGCCCTGTACTTGGTGCCGGTGGCGGCTGCGGCTTCCCCTCCGCTGCCGCCACCGGAGCTAGAGTTGGCTCGCCTCGGTGCCCTTGGGCTGCTTGCTCCCGGCTTTCGCCTGCCCCTCGTGCTCGTGGCGGAGCAAGGAAATAGCGGACTCAAAGTCTTCCAACGATTCAAAGGCCTGGTAGACGCTGGCGAAGCGGAGGTAGGCCACCTCGTCGAGCTTGCGGAGCGGACCAAGAATGGCGAGCCCCACCTCATGGGCATCGATCTCGGCGGCCCCGGAGGAACGGATGTTCTCTTCCACTTCCTGTGCAAGCATGGCGAGATCGTCCTCGGTGACGGGCCGGCCCTGGCAGGCCTTGCGCACACCACTGATGACCTTGATGCGGCTGAACGGTTCACCGACGCCTGAGCGTTTGATGACGGAAAGGCTGGTTGTTTCCACCGTCGTGAAGCGGCGGCCGCATTCCGGGCATTGCCTGCGGCGGCGGATGGAAGAGCCGTCGTCCGCCATCCGGCTGTCGACGACGCGGGAATCAGGATTCCGGCAGAACGGACAATACACGCTGGGCCTCCCCTGACAACTCCGGCACGAGGGCCGGCCGGCAAGTCGCCGGAGACGCAAAAGGTGCCGGAAGATTCACTTCCGGCACCAGTTTACGTAGGTACCCACGATAATGACAAGCTTGTAATTACTACATGTTGTGGTGGGCACCCTTATATGTAGTGGTTGGCCCTCTACTGAAAGCGGATCCGGACAGCATCTCCGTGGCCCGGGAGGTCTTCTGCCCCGGACAAGCTGACGATGTGGCCGCTGACCTGTTCCAGGGCCTCGCGGTTGTAATTGATGACCTGCACCGCACGCAGGAAAGTGGTCACGTTCAGCCCTGAAGAGAACGCCGCCGTGCCGCTGGTGGGCAGCACGTGGTTGGAACCGGCGCAGTAGTCGCCCAGGCTGACCGGACTGTAATCCCCGACGAAGATGGCTCCGGCGTTGTGGATCCGGGCAGCTACCGCGGCAGCATCCGCCGTCATGATTTCCAGGTGCTCCGCCGCGTACGCGTTGCAGACCGCGATCCCCTGCTCAAGATCATCCACCAGCACCATGCCCGACTGCGGACCGGACAAAGCCTCAAGAACGCGGGCACTGTGCTTGGTCTTGAAGGCTTGGCGTTCAAGCTCAACGACGACGGCGCCAGCCAACTCCGCGGAATCGGTCACCAGGACTGAAGCTGCTTTGGGATCATGCTCTGCCTGGCTGATGAGATCGGCGGCCACGAGTGGGGCCTGCGCTGTGGAGTCGGCCAGGATGGCGATCTCCGTGGTTCCCGCCTCCGAGTCGATCCCCACCACACCCTTGACCAGGCGCTTTGCCGTGGCCACGAAGATGTTGCCCGGACCCGTGACGACGTCCACGGGCTCGATGGGCAGTTCCTCACCCGAGCCCGGGATGCCGTAGGCGAATGACACAATGGCCTGCGCGCCGCCGATGGCGTAGACCTCGTCAATGCCCAGAAGCTTGGCTGCCGCGAGAATCGTGGGGTGCGGCAGTCCGCCAAAGTCCTTTTGCGGTGGGGATGCCAGGGCGATCGATTCGACGCCGGCAGCCACCGCGGGAACAACGTTCATGATGACGGAGGAGGCCAAGGGAGCCAGCCCGCCGGGAACATACAGACCCACCCGGCCCACTGGGATCCAGTTCTGGCTGACGACGGCGCCGTCCCCGAGGGAGACGTCCACATTGGCGGGGCGCTGGCGGTCGGCGAACTGCCGGGCCCTGCTGATCGACTCTTCCAGGGCTGCCCGTACAGCCGGATCAAGCCCGGCCAGGGCCTGGTCCAGCGCCTCCGGGGAGACCCGGGGGTGGGACTGTTCCACGCCGTCGAACTTACTGGCCAACTCGGCCAGGGCGCTGAAGCCGCGGCTGCGGACAGCGGAAATAATGTCCTGGACCTTCTGTTCCGCGTCCGCCATGGTCTGATGGCGCGCCCTGGGAACAGCTGCACGGAGCTCGGCCAGGGACAGGCGGCGGCCCCGGAAGTCTATGCTCCGGAAGTTGAGGGCGGTTGGGGCGGAAGTATCGGAGGAAGTGGTCACCCGGCTATTTTACGGGCTTCTTGGAAAGAACCCCGAACAGGGACAGGACGAAGGTGACAAAGGACGTCGCGCCAGTCCATAGCAGCAGCACGGCATAGGACCGGAGGGTAAAGCCGTACCCTGGGCCAAGGTTCGGGTTGGGCGGAGGACCCCACAGCTGTGCCGCGAGCAAGCCGGCAAGCCAGGCGGTGAGCGCACCCGCTACGCCTCCCAGCAGTGCGTACACCAACCGGCGTCGCGCAGCTGATCCTTCGAGCTTTCCGTCGAGCAGGAGTCCGACGACGCAGCCCGACACCAGCATCAGCGCTGCCAGGACAAGGTCCCGGGGAAGCCATGAGCCGGGGTTGTCCGGATTCGACAGATCGGGATTTCCGGAAATGAGGTTGAGACCACCCGGAGCCAGCAGCCACCACAAAATGCCCACGACGACGCCGGAAACCGCGGGCAGAACCAGCCATAGGATGTCCCGTCCCCCACGGGATCCGGAGGCCTGAGCCGGTTGGGAAACAGTCGGATGGTTCACAAGGGGCTCGGTCATGCAACCCAGATTAACAAAGGTTCACGCTTGCAAAGCAAAAAGAGGGAACCGCGGCCCCGGAGGAATACTCTGGGAGCAGAGTACGAGCCCACCCCAGGAGAACACCACCGTGGCAAGCGAACCATCCGGTTTTGAAGAGACATTCAGGGAAATGTTCCGCAGGCACGCCGCCGGAGTTGCCATCATCACGGCCAACCTCAACGGCAAACCCTTCGGATTCACCGCGACGTCGGTGGCGTCGTTGTCTGCCGAGCCGCCCCGGTTCACCTTCAACATGGCCAGGAGCTCCAGCTCGTGGCCGGCAGTGGCCAACGCGGAGTACATCGGCGTCCACATGCTCGGACTTGAAAACCAGGCCCTGGCCAACAGGTTCGCCCGCACCCGCGACCGGTTCGAAGGCGATCACTGGGAACCAGGCCCACACGACGTACCCATCCTCAAGGACGTCAGCGGCTGGCTGGTCGGCAAGATCCAGATGCGCCTGTCCTTTGAGAACAATGCAGTGGTTGTGGTGGAGGTCGTTGACGGGCAGGTGGGCGGAGACGGAGCCCCGCTGCTCTACCACAGCGGCGCATACAGCCAGCCGGCCCCGCTGGACTACGAAATCTAGCGGGACCCGGCTCAGTTGCAGCCGAGCGCGAACCCGGATTGCCCAGCTGTCAGTTGTCCAGGCAGGCCGGGCCAAGCAGGACCTTGAGGTCTCCAAAGAGCGAAGGGCTGGGGTTCACCCGGAGGTGCACGGGCAATCCCATGACCTCCACTTTGGTATCGCCCATCAACTTCAGCCTGACCTCGGAATTCCCGCGGTGCGTGCGGAGGACATCCCTCAGGTCGGTGACCACTGCCTCAGTGGCCTTGAACGTGGGGATCGTGATCACCACGGGGCCGTTGACGCTTTCGCTCAGATCGGGAACCGAGAGTTCCATGCAGTTCAGGGTCACGGCGCCATCGTCCCGCCGCTGCAGCCGGCCCTTGACCACCACGATCAAGTCTTCGGCCAGCACGGAGGCGATGGGCCCATAGACCTGGCCAAAGAACATGACCTCCATCGAAGCCCCGAGATCCTCGATCTCCGCCCGGGCATAGGCGTTGCCGCTGGCCTTCGCGATCCTGCGGCTCAAGGAGGTGATCATGCCCGCAATGGTGACAATGGCGCCGTCGTGCGGTCCGTCCTCGGCGATGATCGAGGCGATCGACTGTTCCGCGTGCTGGCTCAGCACCCCCTCAAGCCCCTGCAAGGGGTGGTCCGAAACGTACAGGCCCAACATGTCGCGCTCGAAGGAGAGCTTGTCCTTCTTTTCCCACTCGGGCAGATCCGGAATCTCCGTGGTGAGCGAAGCTTCCGGTTCCTGGTCTTCAAACCCGGCGAAGAGATCGAACTGGCCAATGGCCTCATTGCGCTTGAGGGTAATGACAGAATCGATGGCTTCTTCGTGGACCATCGCAAGCGCCCTGCGGTGGTGGCCGAGGGAATCGAAGGCGCCGGCCTTGATCAGCGATTCGATGGTGCGCTTGTTGCAGACCACGGCAGGGACCTTCAGGAGGAAGTCCTTGAAGGACGTGTACTTGCCCTCGGTTGAGCGGGTGGAGACCATCGCGTCGACGACGTTCACGCCGACATTTCGGATGGCGCCCATGCCGAAGCGGATGTCCTGGCCCACCGGGGTGAAGTTCAACGACGATTCGTTGACGTCCGGCGGCAGCACGGTGATGCCCATGCGGCGGCACTCGTTGAGGTAGATCGCGGACTTGTCCTTGTCATCGCCAACCGATGTCAACAGGGCTGCCATGTACTCCGGCGCGTAGTGCGCCTTCAGGTAAGCCGTCCAGTAGGAGATCACCCCGTACGCGGCCGAGTGCGCCTTGTTGAAGGCGTAGTCGGAGAACGGAAGGAGAATGTCCCACAGGGTCTTGACGGCCTCCATGGAGTAACCGTTGTCCTGCATGCCTTGGGAGAAGCCCGCAAACTGCTTGTCCAGTTCGGACTTCTTCTTCTTACCCATGGCACGCCGCAGGATGTCTGCCTGACCCAGCGAGTAGCCTGCCAGTTTCTGCGCAACGGCCATGACTTGCTCTTGGTACACGATCAGACCGAAGGTTCCGCCGAGGATCTCCTTGAGCGGTTCCTCGAGCTCCGGGTGGATCGGAATGACCTCCTGGATGCCGTTCTTGCGCAAGGCGTAGTCCGTGTGGGCGTTGGCACCCATGGGCCCGGGCCGGTACAAGGCAAGGACTGCGGAGATGTCTTCGAAGTTGTCAGGCTTCATGAGCTTGAGCAGCGACCGCATGGGACCGCCGTCGAGCTGGAACACGCCCAGGGTGTCGCCGCGGGCCAGAAGCTCGTAGGACGCGGCGTCGTCCAGCTCCAGGGTTTCGAGGTCGAGCTCAACCCCCCGGTTCATCTTGATGTTTTCCAGGGCGTCCGAAATGATCGTGAGGTTTCGCAGGCCCAGGAAGTCCATCTTGATCAGGCCAAGGCCTTCGGACGTGGGGTAATCGAACTGGGTGATGACCTGGCCGTCCTGGAAACGGCGCATGATCGGAATGACGTCGATGATGGGGTCCGAGGACATGATCACACCGGCCGCGTGCACACCCCATTGGCGCTTCAGGCCCTCGATGCCCAGCGCAGTCTCGAAGACCTTGGCGGCCTCAGGGTCGGTGGCAATGAGTTGCCGGAAGTCCCCAGCCTCGCTGTAACGCTTGGCCTCAGGGTTCTGGATGTCCGCGAGCGGGATGTCCTTGGCCATGACGGCCGGCGGAAGGGCCTTGGTCAGCGTCTCACCCATGCTGAACGGATAGCCAAGCACACGGGAAGAGTCCTTGAGCGCCTGCTTGGTCTTGATCGTTCCATAGGTCACGATCATCGCGACGCGTTCGTCACCGTATTTCTTGGTGACGTAGTCGATCACTTCCGAACGGCGGCGATCATCGAAGTCGACGTCGAAGTCGGGCATGGAAACGCGGTCCGGGTTAAGGAAGCGTTCGAAGATCAGGCCGTGCTGGAGCGGGTCGAGGTCGGTAATGCGCATGGCGTAGGCCACCATGGAGCCTGCACCGGAACCACGGCCCGGGCCCACGCGGATGCCGTTGTTCTTGGCCCAGTTGATGAAGTCGGCCACCACCAGGAAGTACCCGGGGAAGCCCATGGACGTAATGACGCCAAGCTCGTAGTCGGCCTGCTTGCGCACCTTGTCCGGGATTCCGCCGGGATACCGGTACTTGAGTCCGGCATCAACTTCCTTGACCAGCCAGGAGGTCTCATCTTCTCCGGGCGGGCAAGGGAAGCGGGGCATGTAGTTGGCGCCGGTGTTGAAGGACACTTCGCAGCGCTCCGCGATCAGGAGCGTGTTGTCGCAGGCTTCCGGATGGTCCCGGAACAACTCCCGCATTTCCTGCGGAGACTTCAGGTAGTAGCCGCTGCCTGAGAAGGCGAAGCGCGAACCGCCGTTGTCGTATGTCGGCTCAAGCAGCGTGGAGCCGGACTGGATGGCCAGCAAGGCTTCGTGCGCCTTGGCGTCGTGTTCGTGCGTGTAGTGGAGGTCGTTGGTGGCCACCAGCGGGAGATTGAGTTCCTTCGCCAGGCGGAGCAGGTCTCCGGTGACGCGCCTTTCAATATCCAGGCCGTGGTCCATCAACTCACAGAAGTAGTTTTCCGCGCCGAAGATGTCTCGGAACTCGGCGGCGGCTTCCACAGCCTCCCGGTAGAGCCCAAGGCGCAGTTTGGTCTGCACCTCACCCGACGGGCACCCAGTGGTGGCAATAAGGCCCTCTGAATAGGTGTTGAGCAGTTCCCGGTCCAGGCGCGGCCACTTGCCGAACACCGAATCCAGGGAGGCAATGGAGGAGGCGCGGAACAGGTTACGCATACCCACGTTGTTGTAGCTCAGCAACGTCATGTGCGTGTACGAACCACCACCGGAGACATCGTCTTTGCGCTGGCTTTCGTCGCCCCACCTGACGCGTTCTTTGTCACCACGCGCCGTCCCGGGAGTCACATAGGCTTCGACGCCGATGATCGGCTTGATGCCCTTGTCCGTTGCCTTGCGCCAGAAGTCGAAGGCACCAAAGAGATAGCCATGGTCCGTGGTGGCCAACGCGGGCATGCCGAGGCGCTCAGTCTCGTCGAACAGCTCCCCCAGCCTGGCCGCCCCATCCAGCATGGAGTATTCGGTGTGGGTGTGGAGATGGACGAACGAATCATTGCTGGAAGTCACCACGACAGTCTACCGTCCCGGGCTAGGCAGATCCTGTTGCGAGAAGGTCCAAAGCGTATTGGAGGTCGGCCGGATAATCGCTGACAACCTCCACCCAATCGCCGGTCCGGGGGTGGGTGAAGCCAAGCTTGCGGGCATGCAGCCATTGCCGGGTCAGGCCAAGGGTCGCGGCGAGGCGGGGGTCGGCCCCGTACGTGAGATCTCCGGCACAGGGATGCCTCAAAGCGGAGAAGTGAACCCGGATCTGGTGCGTACGTCCTGTCTCCAGGTGCACTTCAACCAGGGTCGCCTTTCCGAAAGCTTCCAGAACCTCATAGTGCGTGACGGAGGGACGGCCGTCCTCGATGACGGCGAAACGCCAGTCGTGGCCGGGGTGGCGGCCGATGGGCGCATCGATGGTGCCTTCCAGGGGGTCGGGCAGGCCTTGGACGACGGCGTGATAAACCTTGTCGACGGTGCGTTCCTTGAAGGCCTTCTTCAGCACCGTGTAGGCGCGCTCTGTCTTCGCCACCACCATGACACCGGACGTCCCGACGTCGAGCCTGTGGACAATACCCGCCCGCTCAGGTGCTCCCGACGTCGAGATGCGGTATCCCGCCCCGGCGAGTCCGCCAACCACCGTCGGACCGACCCAGCCGGGCGAGGGATGCGCTGCAACTCCTACAGGTTTGTCGATGACAACAAAGTCCTCGTCGTCCAGCAGGATCTTCAGGCCTTCCACAACTTCCTCCACCACTTCCAGGGGGTCACGACGCTCGGGGACCGTGATGTCCAAAACAGCGCCGGCCGCAAGCTTTGCCGATTTGCCCAGGGCCGCGCCGCCACTGGTGACGTTGCCTTCTGCAATGAGCAGTGCCGCGGCAGACCTCGAGATATCCAGCAAACGGGCAAGGCCGGCATCGGCACGGACGCCGGCGAGCTCATCGGGTACTACGACGGAATCACTCACCGGCAGCGCTCCCGCCGGCCGGCTTCTTGTCCGCGGCAGGCTTCGCGGCTGCTACGTGGCGGCTGCCGTCCATGCCGATCCCCCGCAGGGTCAGCAGACAGATGATAACGACGCCGGATACCACCGCGGAGTCGGCGATGTTGAAGATGGCGAAATTGGGCAACTGGATGAAGTCGACGACGTGTCCCATGGCGAAGGAGGGTTCGCGGAACAAACGGTCGGTCAGATTGCCGAGGGCACCGCCCAGGAGCAGGCCGAGCGACAGCGCCCACCAGGCGGAGCCAAGCCGGCGAAGCTGGAAGAGAATCGCCACAGAAACAGCTGCCATGACGATGGTGAAAATCCACGTCACATTCTCGCCAATGGAAAACGCGGCGCCGGAATTCCTGATGTAGTACCAATGCAGCAGAGGGGGCAGGACCGGTATGCGCTCCCCCTCGGTCATGGTGCTGGTCACCCAGAGCTTCGTGAGCTGGTCAAACGTGTACGCGAACGCGGCGAAGCCGGCAAAGAGCCAGAGCATGGCCGGACGCCACTTCCGCCGCGCGGTGGGCGCAGCCTGCGGGGCGTCATCGCTAAGGTCGTCTGTCATAGTGCTTTCATTCCGGAGGCGTGGCGGGCTTCTTGGTGCGTTGTCCGCTTTTGGGCTTTAACAAGCAAAGGCCGGTGGCCGAGGAGTCCTCAGCCACCGGCTTTCAGAATACTTGCTAAACGTCTGCGGTTGCTTCGCCGACCTCGGGGGCAGCCACGGAACCACGGGCATCCAGGTCGCGCAACTGGCCTTCGATGTAGGCCTTCAGGCGTGAACGGTAGTCGCGCTCGAAGCCGCGGAGCTGCTCAACCTTGCGCTCCAGGACCGAACGCTGCTGCTCGAGGGCGCCAAGGATCTTGCGGGACTTCTCCTGGGCGTCGTTGACGAGGCTGGAGGCCTCGATCTGAGCCTCGGCAATGATCTTTTCCTTCTGCTGCGCACCATCGGCGACGTGCTTGTCGTGCATCTGCTGCGCCATGGCAAGCAGGCCGGCAGCGGATTCAGCGGAGGGAGTCACACTGTTGCTTGCGGCCGGGGCCTTCGCAGCTGCGGCAGCCTGCTCGGCTTCCTTCTTCTTGGCAGCTTCGGCAGCCTTGGCTTCGGCTTCTGCCTTCGCCTCAGCTTCCTTGTCGACCTTGACGGGAGCCGGAACCTTTTCGACGACCGGAGCCGCAGCGGTTGCAGCAGGCACAGCCGAACCAGCTTCGCCAAGCTTCTTGCGAAGCTCGTCATTCTCCTGGTTCAAGCGGCGCAGTTCCACGACGATCTCGTCGAGGAAGTCATCTACCTCGTCCTGGTCGTAGCCTTCGCGGAACTTGGTCGGCTGAAAGCGCTTGTTGACAACGTCTTCTGGCGTCAAAGCCATCTGGTCACCTCGTTGGTCTAGTTAGTCAGTAGGCCTTCCGGCCGTTCAAAACTACGGTACCTAAATATCATCTGTTTCCTCCAATTCAACACCATCGTGTTGAATTGGCGAATTTGCGGCCTGTGGACCATCGGTGGCCCTGGTTCCGCGGGCGGCTACGCCAGGTTGTTGGTTATGGCCATGGCGATGCTCACGGCGATTATCAGGATCAGGAAGCCCAAATCCAAGGATATTCCGCCCAGCTGGAGTGGCGGTATCAGCCGACGGAGCCTTGCCAGGGGCGGGTCCGTGACGGAGTACACCACGTGCGCTGTTACCAATGCCACACCGCGCGGCCGCCACTGGCGGGCAAACATCTGAACCCACTCGAACACGAGGCGGATGATCAGGGCGATGAAGAACAGGAACAGCACAATATAGATAAGGCCGAAAACAATGCCCACGAGTTAGCTCAGATCTCCCACTTGTTCCGGAATGCCGATCGGTCCCTACTATTGCAACACAGATGCCAGGCAGGGTGACCCGCCTGGCATCGGCTTAACAGCTTGTTGTCAGCTCTGGTTGAAGAAGCTGGCCTGCGTTTCGCTGGCCTTCTTGTCATCTCCGATGACTTCAACATACGACGGCGACAACAGGAAGACCTTGTTGGTGACCCGCTCGATGCTGCCATGCAGGCCAAAGACCAAGCCGGCGGAGAAGTCCACCAGGCGCTTGGCATCCGCCTCGCCCATGTCGGTGACATTCATGATGACCGGGATACCGTCCCTGAAACTCTCACCGATGACCTTGGCGTCGTTGTAGGAGCGGGGATGGACGGTGGTGATCTGCCTCAAGCCAGAGGCATCTTCGCGGCTCGACGCCGCACGCTTAATGGGTGTCACGGGTGCGCGGTATTCCTCTTCGACCTCAACTGGGGGCATTTCACGGACAACTTCCCGGACGGGAGCCGGCGCGCGTCGCTCTTCCCGTTCCTGTGCCTGGGGGCGTTCTTCGTCGTGGTGCGCGGCGACGGACTGCTCAGATTCGTAGTGTTCATCGCCGTCGGCGAGCCCAAGATAGATCATTGTCTTGCGCAGAGCGCCAGCCATGGTGCACTCCTATCGTTTCTGCAGTAGGCGGGCCGCCATGACTTGACATATTGGAACCCCGGCCCGTCATTCCAATACTTTGACGCTACCCCACGGCCGGACGGGAACCGAGAATATCGGAGCCAATTCTCAGGTGTGTCGCCCCGAACTTCACGGCGGCCTCCAGGTCCTGGCTCATGCCTGCGGAAATGCCCGTTGCGTCAGGGTGGTCACCACGCAGGGCCTCGGAAATGCCTGCCAGTCTGGCGAAAGCTTCCTCCGGATCGGCGCCCAGCGGGGCAACCGCCATCAGGCCGGACAACCGCAGGCCGGCAGCAGACTCAATCCGTTCGGCAAGTTCCCCCACGGCCTCCGGGGCGGCACCGCCACGGTGCGCACCGGCGTCGTCATCCAGGCTGACCTGGATGAAGCAATCGAGATCATTCCTGCCGGTGGCGTCCTGCTCCCGTGCGATGGCTTTAGCCAACGCATCAACCAGCTGGAGCCTGTCGATCGACTGGACGGAGGACGCATACTTGGCCACGGACTTTGCCTTGTTGCTTTGCAGCTGTCCGATGAAATGCCAGCGAAGGTCCATCCCGGCAAGTTCGGCGGCCTTCGCCGCGGCTTCCTGGTCGCGGTTTTCACCGACATCGGTGATCCCCAAGGCGGAGAGCCTGCGGACGTCGTCGGCGGGATGGAACTTGGTGACGACGATCAACCGGGGAGCATCCGTCCGGCCGGCGGCTGCAGTGGCTGCCTCAATCCGGTGCTTGACGACGGCAAGGCGCTGCGTCAGTTGCGCGGAGCGGGTGTCCGCCTCCCCGGAAGTACCGGCCAGTCGGGCCTCGTTGTTGCCGGGCTCAGCCATGCGTCCACACCAATCCTGCAAAGCGGCCAGTGCGCGCGTCCCGGCGGTAGGAAAACAGGGAATCACTCTCCAAGGTGCACTCCCCCAGGTACTCCACCGCCACACCGGCCTTGTCCAATTGGGCGCGCACTCCGGCCGGCAAGTCCAGGGAGGGCGTGCCCCAGGACGTGGAGGACCACGTAGCGGGCACTTTGGCGGCAACTTCGGAGCGGAGCTGTTCCGGAACTTCGTAGCAGGCTCCGCAGATGGAGGGGCCCACCCAGGCACGGATGTCCAAGGCCCCGCGGCTGCGCATGCCGGCAACCGTGGAGGTCACTATTCCCGATGCGACTCCCGGACGTCCGGCGTGGGCAACGGCAATGACCGGGTTGTCGCTGGAATCAGTCCCCACCAGGACCACCGGCACACAGTCAGCCACCATCACCGCCAACGGCTGGGGCGAGCCGTCGGGAATGACTGCCGCAGAGACCATGGCGTCGGCAGTCGGCCCGGCGCCGTGGGAGGCGATGAACTCGACGTGATTGCCATGTACCTGGTCCATGAATTGAAACTTCCTGGAGCCCAGGCCCGCTGCTTCTTCCAGCCGGACACGCCGGAGGTTCACGTTATCGGGCTTATCCCCCACATGGAGGGCCAGGTTCCCGGCGCCCGTATCCGTGAAGGCTACAGAGACGCCGGGCCGGACTTCAGCTCGCCACAAAAACACCAAGTACTGACTCTTCCGGACGCGGCTTACTTCAGGAAGTCAGGAACGTCGAGGTCGTCCGAGCGGCTGCCCGAAAGGTCCGGTTCAACCACAGCGGGAAGATCGACGTCGAAGCCCGAGTCGGCGGGCAAGGCGGAGGGACGCTGCTGGCCCCAGTTGCTCAGTCCGGAGGCACCGATACCTGCCGTGGCGTGCTGCGGAGCGGCGTTCGACGGCGCACTGGACGGCGCTGCCGGTCGGTCGGCCGGAACGGGGTTCTGGGCGGGACGGGACTGGTCCATCGACGGCGAGGTGGCCTTGACGTCGTCGAACCCTGCGGCGATGACGGTGACGCGTGCTTCGTCACCGAGGGCATCGTCGATGACGGCACCGAAGATGATGTTGGCTTCGGGGTGGGCGACTTCCTGGACAAGGCGGGCTGCTTCGTTGATTTCGAAGAGGCCAAGGTCCGAGCCACCCTGGATGGAGAGCAGCACACCGTGGGCGCCATCAATGGAGGCTTCCAGGAGCGGGGAGGCAATGGCGAGTTCCGCTGCCTTGACGGCGCGGTCTTCGCCCCGGGCGGAGCCGATACCCATCAGCGCTGAACCGGCGCCCTGCATGACGGACTTGACGTCGGCGAAGTCCAGGTTGATCAGGCCCGGCGTGGTGATGAGGTCGGTGATGCCCTGGACACCGGAAAGGAGCACCTGGTCCGCTGAGCGGAAGGCGTCCAGGACGGAGACGTTGCGGTCGCTGATGGACAGGAGGCGGTCGTTGGGGATGACGATCAGGGTGTCGACTTCATCGCGGAGCGCGTCGATGCCTGCCTCGGCGGAACCTGCGCGACGACGGCCCTCGAACGTGAACGGACGGGTCACCACGCCAATGGTGAGCGCACCGAGGGAGCGCGCGATGCGCGCAACCACGGGAGCGCCACCGGTGCCGGTGCCACCGCCTTCTCCAGCGGTAACGAAGACCATGTCAGCGCCACGGAGAACTTCTTCGATCTCGTCAGCGTGGTCCTCTGCGGCCTGCTTGCCAACCTCGGGGTTGGCGCCGGCGCCAAGGCCGCGCGTCAGCTCGCGGCCGACGTCAAGCTTGACGTCGGCGTCGCTCATAAGCAGCGCCTGCGCGTCAGTATTGATGGCGATGAACTCGACTCCCCGAAGGCCGACCTCGATCATGCGGTTGACTGCGTTCACGCCACCGCCGCCGATGCCGACGACCTTGATGACGGCCAGGTAATTCTGCGGTGCTGCCACGTTTCGTGCCCCTTGCTTGTGTCCTATAGCGAAACTGGTCGAGTCCAACGTGTGAATCCTTGGACCTTAACCCTCTAGTTGAAGGTTATAGTTATGTCAAGTAACTCTACTGCGACGGTATTTCCTATGGTTCGCACATGCAATGACCGCTTGCGCGTGTCGTGTGAATGTCGCGATTTAAGGCTACCGGCGCCTGCAGCGTCACTTTGTCGAAGCTGTTTATTTGGTGAATGGATGCCGGGGAACGCTGACGTCATAGACGCTGACGGGAACCTTGGGATCGGCCGGCATCTTCAGCAACGCTTCCAGTGCCTTCGCCTTCAGCTCCCTGTCCTCGGCATTGCCCCACACTACCGTCTTTCCGTCCACCAGTTTGAGTTCTACCGCATCGGGCGAGGCAGCGGACGCTGTGGACATCCTGGCCCGGACGTCGGCCGGCAAGGTGTCCAGGACCGCGGCGATGGCCTTGAACAACTCCGTGTTGGTGGACGCTGCGCCCGCGTCGATGAGAGGGAGCGCCACGGCCGAAAGATCCTTTGTAGCCCCGAGCTGAACTCCGTCGACATCGACCATGATGTAGGAGTCACCCTGTTTGAGCAGGGCCACCGGGACACGCTCGTTGACGTGCACCAGGAGCCCTGAAGGTGGCCGTGCCTCCATAGTCGCCGAGCGGACCTGCACCAGCGGTTTGAGGAGCTCGTTGATCTCCTGTTCGCTGACCTGCGGCAGGGGCTTTCCGTCAAGGGGTGACAACGCCTTCTGCACGGCGTCGGGCGTCAGCAACGTGGTGCCGTCAACAGTGATGGACCGTACTGCCAGCACCGGGGAAAAGATTGCCCCGGCGATCAGTACGGCCACAAGTGCGGTCACCACTGAAATGGTCCACCACATGACACGCCGGTGGCGCCGGCGCTTGGGCTCCGGAAAGGCGATGACGTTGTCCCCGGATGGCCCGGAGGACGTGGACGCTTTCGCGGCCGGTTTCGAACCGGTTCCCTTCCCCGAAGGTTTGCCGGCGGACTTGCCCGGTGTTATGCCGGGTGATGCGGCCTCGGGTTTGAGGTCCCGCTGCGCGCTGATGACGCCGCCGGCCTCACCACCGCCCGTCCTGGGAGGACGGGCATCGTGGCCGCCCGGGCTACCGGCCGGCTTGAATGTTGGCTTCCGGGTGCTAGCCACCCAGCGCCTCCACGATCATGGGCCCGTATGCCGTGACATCGCCGGCTCCCACGGTCAGCACCACGTCACCCTCGCCGGCGGCAGCCACGATGGCGTCCACGGCCTCAGCGGATGCGACAAGGCGGCCCGTGGACAACTGCTCGGTGATCAACGTGCTGGTAACCCCTGGGATGGGGTCCTCCCGGGCAGGGTAGATATCCAGGACCAGGGCCGTGTCCGCGGCATCCAATGCGGAGGCAAATTCGCCGGCGAATTCGCGGGTCCGGGAAAACAGGTGCGGCTGGAAGAGAACGTGCACTTTGTGCTCCCCCGCGACCGAGCGTGCCGCCGAAAGGGCAGCCCGGACCTCCGTGGGATGGTGGGCGTAATCGTCGTAAACACGGACCCCGCTCCCCTGTCCCTTCAGTTCGAACCTCCGCGAGGCCCCGGTGAAGTGACCCAACGCTGACGCGGCAGCAGCTGGAGCTACCCCAAGTTCAAGGGCGACGGCGAAGGCCGCTGCCGCGTTCAGCGCATTGTGGCGTCCCGGTACTTTGAGGTCGAGGCGGTGGACGTCATCGCCAACCCCCACCGACACCTCTCCCGGTCCGCCGTCGTGGAGCTTGATGTCAGCTTCGCCCGATGTGCCATAGGTGCGGACACGGGTAGTTCCGGCCGCAGCGGTGCGTTGGGCGAGGGCAAGCGCGCCCGGGTCGTCGGCGCAGGCGAGCAGGAGCCCCTGTGCGGGCAGCAGCGCGGCGAAAGCGTCGAAGGACGCAAAGACGGCTTCGGGTGTCCCGTAGTGGTCCAGGTGGTCGGCTTCGACGTTCGTCACTACCGAGATCAGCGGCTGGTAGTTCAGGAAGGAGCCGTCGGATTCGTCGGCTTCGGCCACGAAGATGTCCGAGGAACCGTGGGCTGCGTTGACGCCCAGTGAGGGAACATTCGCCCCGATCGCGAAGGAGGGATCCAGGCCCGCTTCCTTCAGGAGCACGGCAATCATGGACGTGGTGGTGGACTTCCCGTGCGTGCCTGCGACGGTGACCACCCGGTGGCCGGCCATGGTGGCGGCCAGGCCTTCGGAACGGTGGAGGACAGGCAATCCAGCACTGCGTGCCGCCACGAGTTCCGGATTATCGGCCCGGATGGCCGAGCCTGCAACCACCGTCTGGGCATCGCCAAGATTGGCGGCATCGTATCCAACGGCGATGCGTGCGCCGGCTGCTTCGAGGTCCCGCATTACTGGAAGGTCCTTTGCGTCGCTGCCGCTCACCGGGACCCCACGGGCCACCATGATCCGTGCGACGGCGGACATGCCTACGCCGCCGATGCCAATGAAGTGGACCCGGCCGAGGTTATCGAGGGGGGCAATGCTGGTGGTCATGCGGATACCGCTTCCAGGACAAGATCAGCCATGCGCTGATCTGCGTTTCGTATACCAAGGGCTTCGGACTTGCGGGCCATGTCGTCCAACCGGCTCCGGTCCGAGAGCAGGGGAATCAGCTCCTGCTCCAGCCACTGCGGGCCCAGGTCCTGGTCTTCGACGAGCAGCGCGCCGCCGGCTTCCACCAGTGGGGCTGCGTTCAAGGCCTGCTCCCCGTTGCCAATCGGCAAGGGCACGAAGACCGCAGGAACGCCTACCGCAGCGACCTCGCTGACGGTACCCGCCCCGGCGCGGGCCAGCAGAACATCAGCGGCAGCGTAGACGTTCTCCATCCCGTCCACATACTCAACCTGGCGGTAGCCGTCACCGGCCAGCAGGCCGCCGTCGTCGTCGTTCCTGACAGCTTTACCGACGCCGGTGATGTGGAGAGTCTGGATGCCGGCTGCGGCGAAGGCAGGCAGAGCGGCAGCGATCGCCCGGTTGATGCTGAGTGCGCCGGACGATCCGCCGGTCACGATCAAGGCCGGACGGTCAGGGTCCAGGCCGAGCAGCGCCTTGGCAGCCGGAGCGGCCGAGCCCCGGTCGAGCGTGGAGATGGCGCGCCGCATCGGCATGCCCACGTGGCGGGCGCCCTTCAGGCGTGTGCCTGCGAACGCCACGGCGACGTGGCGGCTGAACCTGGCACCGACGCGGTTGGCAAGCCCTGCCTTCATGTTGGCCTCGTGGACGACGATCGGAATACCGAGTCGCCGGGCCGCGAGGTACATGGGCGTGCACACATAACCACCCACGCCCACCAGGACGTCCGCCTGGGAATCCTCGAGGATGCCCGTTGCTTGCTTGACGGCTCCGGCGAGGCGCCCCGGAAGTTTGAACAGGTCGACCGATGGCCGGCGCGGGAAGGGAACCCTGTCGATGGTAGCCAGTCGGTACCCGGCTGCGGGGATCAGCCTGTTTTCCATTCCCGACGGCGTTCCTACAGTCAGGATGGACGCATCAGGCCGCTTTTCCCTGATGGCATCAGCAATGGCCAGCAACGGGCTGATGTGCCCGGCCGTTCCTCCGCCTGCAAGGACGACCGATATTGGCTTGGACGCGTGGGAATCAGAAGTCATGAAGTACTAGGTACGCTTTCGTGCGGGTTTGGGTGAACGGCGCGGCAGGAATCGTGGACGTTGCTGGGGTGGCAGCTGGCCGCGGGCCAAGGACAACACTACGCCCACACCACACAAGGACATGATCAGTGCCGAACCGCCATAGGAGATGAAGGGCAACGGCACTCCCACGACGGGAAGCAACTGCGTGACCACAGCCATGTTCATGCTCGCCTGGCCCAGCAGCCACACCATGATTCCGCCGGCGAGGGTCCGCTGGAAGGGATCGGTCTGGCGGACAACCACCCGGAAGATCGCGATGCCCAGGATGGCGAAGAGCACGAGGACCACGATGGTTCCCACCAGTCCCAGTTCCTCGCCGATGATGGCAAAGATGAAGTCGTTGTGGGCTTCGGGGAGCCAGTTGTACTTCTGCCGGCTCTGGCCCAGTCCCAGGCCCGTCCAACTCCCCTGGGCCAGGCCGTACATGCCGTTGGTTGACTGGAAGTCGAAGTCGAACTGTTCGGTGCACGATGCCGATGCCGTACCCAGCCAGGACGTAATGCGGCACATGCGGTTGGAACTGCTGACTGTGGCAAGGATGGCCCCGACCACGCCGACGATGCCCGCGATGCCCAGCATCCGTCCGGGAACCCCGGCGAAGTAGAGGCCGGCGGCTGCGATGGCCGCAATGACAATGACAGTTCCGAGGTCGTTGCCGAGCATCACCAAACCGATGACCAGGCCAGCTCCCGGGACCACCGGGATGATGACATGCATCCAGCGGTTAAGGAGCTTCTGTTTGCGGGCAAGTACCGCGGCAATCCAGACGCAGAGAACAAGTTTGGACATTTCGGAGGGCTGGAGGGTGATGCCCCCGAGGTCGATCCAGTTCTTGTTTCCGTTGACGCTGTTGCCCATGACCTGCACCAAGGCCAGCAGCACCACCACTGCGCCCAGGGCCCACCAGGACAACTTCTTCATCCAGTCCACGTTGGTCCGCGAAATGATGTACATCGCGATGAGTCCAACGACACCGAACGCGGCCTGCTTCATGGCGTCGGCGTAGGGCGATTTTCCTTCGGAAATGGCCTCGACGCTCGAAGCGGACAGTACCATCATGATGCCAATGGCCGTCAGGGCCAGGGCACAACCCAAAATGAGGTAGTACGTGGAGCTGTTGGGAGCCTTGCTTTTGCCTTCAAGGCTTTCCCAGAAGCTGCGCCAGTGCCTGCGGAGTCCTTTGGGCTGCCTGCTGCCCGGGGGCGTGGCCTTGTTCTTCCCGTCCCCTGGCTCTTTGCCGCGGGTGCGGGTGGGCGTGCTGACCATTGTTACTCCTCGGTGGTCTGTGCCTGCCCTTCCACAAGCTCGCGAACTGCCTGGACGAATGCGTCGCCACGGTGAGCGTAGGAAGAGAACTGATCCATGGATGCAGCCGCCGGCGCCATGAGGACGGTATCACCGGAGGTGGCTACGCCCGCCGCGGACGCCACAGCCTGGGCCATGACGGTCTCGCCGAAAATTGGCGAAGCTGCGTTACCGGCTGCGGTCTGCACACTCTCAGTGTCACCCTTGGCTTGGGATATCACGGGGACATCCGGCGCGTGTCGCTGGAGCGAGGCCTCAAGCTGGCCGGTGTCCGTTCCGATGAGGACCACGGCCTTGAGCCGGGGTGCGTGTTCCTTGACCAGATCGTCATAGTTGACGCCCTTGGACAAGCCTCCGGCAATCCAGACCACGTTCTGGAAGGCCGAAAGGGCCGCCGAGGCAGCGTGCGGATTGGTCGCCTTGGAGTCGTTGATCCACAGGATGTCGTTGTGCTTTGCCACCAACTGGATGCGGTGGGCGCCGGGCAGGTAGTTCACGAGGCCCTGCTTCACAGCTGATGGTTCAACACCGTAGGCCCTGACCAGTGCTGCAGCTGCCAGTGCATTGGCCACCATGTGGCGTGGGGCGACCGGACCCAGGTCTGCCATGGCCGCGAGCTCTGCCGCGGAGTCCTTGCGCTCGGCGATGAAGGCGCGGTCCACGAGGAGGCCTTCCACCACGCCCACCATGCTGATGGCCGGAGTGTTGGTGGTGAAGCCGATGGCACGGCAGCCCTCCACGACGTCCGCATTCTCCACCATGCGTTCTGTTTCGATCTGCTCGGCATTGTAGATCGCGGCCTTTTGGGTGTTCTCATACACCTTGGCCTTGTCGGCCAGATAGGACGCATAGGAACCATGCCAGTCCACGTGGTCCTCGGCGACGTTGAGGCATACGCTTGCCACCGGTGACAGGGAGTGGCTCCAGTGCAGCTGGAAGCTGGACAGCTCCACGGCGAAAACATCGTAGTCAACAGGGTCCCGGAGCGCGTCCAGGATCGGCGTTCCCACGTTCCCCACCGCGATTGCCTTCAAACCGGCGGCCTGCAGCATGGATTCGGTCATTCCCACTGTGGTGGTCTTGCCGTTGGTTCCGGTGATTGCCAGCCACTCGGTCGTCTTGCGTCCTTCACGGACGCGCAGGCGCCAGGCCAGTTCGACGTCGCCCCAAACAGGAATGTGCTTACGCTTGGCTGCCGCGAGCAGGGCTTGGTCCGGGCGCCAGCCGGGCGAGGTCACCACCAGGTCAGGCAGCGCGTCATCGATCAGGGGAAGTGCGTTGACGGCATCTTCCCCGAGGAGGACATCGACGGCACCCACGATCTTCAGGGTGTCCGCCTGGGCCTTGGCTTTGTCGGTGGTTGCGGCGTCCACCACCACCACCTTGGCTCCAAGCTCGATCAGTGTGTCCGCGGCAGAGAAGCCGGACAGGCCGATGCCTGTCACGACAACCCGCAGCCCGCTCCAGTCGGCATCCCAGCTGGTGAGGTCCTTGAGACGGTCGGAGGTGGAAGTCGTTGTCTCGGAGCTTTCGTTCACAGCAGCACCACCCATTCAGCGTAGAAGATTCCCAGGCCCGCGGCCACGAAAAGCCCGGCGAGGATCCAGAACCGGACCACCACGGTGACTTCCGCCCAGCCCTTGAGTTCGAAGTGGTGCTGGAGCGGGGCCATCTTGAAGACCCGCTTGCCGCCGGAGAGCTTGAAGAAACCGACTTGGATGATGACCGAGAGGGTTATGAGGACAAACAGGCCGCCAATGAAGGCCAGCAGCAACTCAGTGCGGGAGAGGATGGCGAAGGCTGCCACTGCTCCGCCGATGGCCAGCGAGCCGGTGTCTCCCATGAAGATCTTGGCCGGTGAAGTATTCCACCAGAGGAATCCCACGAGGGCGGCGCTGAGGATCGCGGCGAGCAGGGCGAGGTCCATGGGGTCACGTACTTGGTAACAGCCGCTGCCGAATTCCCGGGGAGAGCCGCAGGCCTGGTTGTTCTGCCAGATGCCCATGATCGTGTATGCGCCGAAGACCATGATGGAGGCTCCGGCGGCCAGGCCGTCCAGGCCATCAGTAAGGTTTACGCCATTGGTGGCCGCCGTGATGATCAGGTTGGACCACACGATGAACAAGATGGCACCCAGGACAGTCCCGCCGAACGCGAGGTCCAGCCAGGGGATGTCCCGGACCAGCGAAATCTGCGTTGAGGCGGGACGAAGTCCGTCCTCGTTGGGGAACTGCAGGACCAGCACGGCGAAAATGATGCCGACAGCGGCCTGCAGGATGAGCTTGGCTCGGGCGTTCAGGCCCAGGCTGCGTTTGTTGGAGATCTTGATGTAGTCATCCAGGAACCCGACGAAGCCCATGCCGACCATGAGGAACAACAGCAGCAGCCCGGACGCCGAAGGTCCGGCTGACCGTGGATTCATCATCCACATGATCAGGTGGGTCACGAAGTAGCTGATGAGCACTGCCGCCACCACGACGGTTCCACCCATGGTGGGGGTGCCGCGCTTGGTGTGGTGTGAGGTGGGCCCATCATCACGGATGAATTGACCGTAACTTTTGGCTACCAGGAACCTGATGAACAGGGGTGTGCCAATCAGGGCCACCAGAAGGGCGACGCCGGCGCCGATCAAAAGTGCAATCACAGCAGCTCGTTCCCTTCGCTTGCGGCAGGTTCTGCCGCGCTTTCTCCGGTGGGCTCGGCCCGTGGAGGTAATGCTATCCGATCACCCAAGTGCCTCAGTCCGACCCCGTTGGAGGACTTGAACAACACGAGGTCGCCCGGCCTGAGTTCGTTCTGCAGGAGCTCGTATGCTTCTTCCACGGTTTCGGTGAAGGAGCATTCATCACCCCAGGAGCCTTCCTGGATCGCCGAAACGTACAGGGCACGTGCTTCACGCCCAACAACCACCAGGCGGGAGATGTTCAGCCGCACTACCTGCGTGCCCACCGCGGTGTGCTCGCGGATGGAATCGTCTCCCAGCTCAAGCATGGCTCCGAGGACAGCCCAGGTCCTGCGGCCCTGTCCAATGTCCGCCAGGGTGCGCAGTGCCGCGCGCATGGATTCAGGGTTGGCGTTGTAGGCGTCGTTGATGATGGTGACGCCGTCCTCGCGTTCGGTCCGTTCCATCCGCCACCTGCTCGCAGCCTGCTGTGAGCTCAAGGACGCGGCGATGTCTGCGGCAGGAATGCCCGCAGCGAACGCAGCGGCAGCGGCTGCCAGCAGGTTCGTCACATGGTGCGCGCCGATAAGGCGGCTGTGGACAGGTACGGACGGTCCGCCGTCGGGAAGCACGAGATCAAAGGCGGGACAGCCGTCGGCGTCCACCACCACGTTGCGGGCCTCGACCTCTTCGCTGGTTGCCGGCTGGGCCGAGAATCCCAGCACCTTGGCGTTGGTTCGTGAGCGCATCGCAGCGACCCGGCCGTCGTCAAGATTGAGCACAGCCGTGCCGTTTTCGCTGAGGGCTTCGACCAGCTCACCCTTGGTTTTGGCGATGTTCTCCACGCCACCGAACTCGCCGGCGTGCGCCGTACCAACCATCAGGACCACCCCGATGTCGGGTTTGACCATGCCGGCCAGGTACTTGATGTGCCCCAGGCCCGTGGCACCCATTTCGATGACCAGGAAGCGCGTCCGGGCGTCAGCTGCGAAAACTGTCAGCGGGACGCCGACCTCGCCGTTGTAGGAGCCCTGCGGAGCCACTGTGGCCCCGGCCGTGGACAGAACTCCGGCCAGGAGGTCCTTGGTGGTGGTCTTTCCGGCAGAACCGGTAATGCCAACCACCGTGAACTTCTCGCCGCGCTGTTCGCGCTCAGCCCGGATACGGCGTACGGCTTCAGCGGCCAGGGCGCCCATGGCCAGGACGGCGTCATCCACCACGACGGCGGGATACGGGTTGCCGTTGGAGTCGGCCACTTCGCGTTCGGCCAGTGCGAGGACGGCGCCACGGGCGAAAGCGGCGTCGACGAAGCTGTGGCCGTCGGCGTGCTCGCCGGGCTTTGCCACATACAGCGAGCCGGGCGTGGCCTCCCGTGAGTCAGTGACCACAGAGGAGGGCACGATGCCCGGATCTCCGGTCAAGCGGCCATGGGTGATGTCGGCGATCTCCGCCGCAGTAAATGCAATCATCTCGGTTTAGGACTCTATCCGCTGGTCCGATGAAACGCTGAATCCCCTGGATGTCAAGGCAGCCTTCAGCTCCACCCTGTCGTCCAGGGCAAGGTTCACGCCCTTCACTTCCTGCCAGACCTCGTGGCCACGTCCTGCAATGAGGATGGTGTCCTTTGTCGTCGCTGCCTCCACGGCACGACGGATGGCAGCGTCGCGCGGGTAGGATTCGACGATTTCGCAATCCAGGTTTTCTTCCTCGCGGGCCGCGTAGGCGCCCGCCAGGACTTCCGCGCGGATCGCCGCTGCGTCCTCGTCGTGGGGGTCGTCATCGCTGATGATGACCACGTCCGCGAGCCGGGCGGCAATGGCTCCCATGGTGGGCCTCTTGCCCTGGTCTCGTTGTCCGGTCGCACCGAAGACAACGATGACCCGCGAACCAGGCTCAGGCGATCGGACGGCCGTCAGGGCACGGGCCAGGGCGTCTGGATTGTGGGCAAAATCAACCACGGATGCAGGTTCGGTGGAGACCAGCTGCATGCGCCCTGGAACCGCTACGGTGAAGGGATCATGGGCATCAAGGGCTTCCTGGAGTAGAGCTTCCTCCACGCCGGACTCAAGGACCATGATGGTGGCCAACGCGGCGTTGGCCACGTTGAAGTCCCCCGGCAAGCCCGTGTGGACCCGCAAGCTCCGGCCGTCCCTGTGCTTGAGTTCGAATTCCGATCCGAGACCGCGCGGGTTGACAGAAGACACGTGCCAGTCGGCGTCAGCCGCGGCGTTGGCGGCCGCAAGGGTAGTCACCGGGATGTCGGCCTGTCCGGCAAGCCTGCGGCCCCATTCGTCGTCCACGGTCACGACAGCGCGGCGTGCGCGGCCGGGAGTAAAAAGCCGGGCCTTGGTATTGAAATACTCCTCCATGCTGCCGTGGAGGTCCAGGTGGTCCTGGGTGAGGTTGGTGAATCCGGCGACTTCGAACATGACCGCATCCACCCGGCGGTATGAGATCGCGTGCGAGGACACCTCCATGGAGGCAGCATCCAGCCCGCGCTCACGCATCAAGGCAAGGAGCGCGTGAACGTCAGTGGACTCAGGCGTGGTCAGCAGGCTTGGAATGGGCTCTCCCCCGGCCACGATCTCAATGGTCCCGATCAATCCGGGACGCCGACCCAAGGCGCGCAAAAGCGAGTTGATGAAGTAGGTGGTGGTGGTCTTCCCGTTGGTTCCGGTGACACCGAAGAGCGGCGGGAAGGCTGCGTCCGACGGTTGGCTGCGGTAGATCAGCGCGGCCAGGGGCCCGACGGCGGCGCGCGGCTCCCCGACGATGATGACCGGGACGGGTTGTTCGGTTGCCAGCGCAAGCTGGCGCGCACCGGAGTCGTCCGTCACCACGGCGACGGCACCGGCGTCGATGGCCTGTGGAACGAAGTCGGCACCGTGGCGTGTCGCGCCCGGCAGTGCCAGGTAGAGGTCGCCCGCTTCCACTGCGCGGGAGTTCAAGGTGATGCCCGTGACGCCGATGTCCTGGCTGCCGTCCGGAGCGGTTACACCCAGCGCACCGGCTATGGCGGCCAGGGGCACCGCCGCCACGGAGGCAGGACGGAAGCCCGACCTTCCGGCGTCCGGCGTCGCGGTATTGGAAGCTGGCTCGTTGTGCTCTGACACGTGGTTCTCCGTTGGTGCTCGTGGAACGACCGGCCGGGGGCCAGCGGCGCCCGGGCCGTAGTTGTGGATCGAATGGTGCCCGAAACAGACGCCCAAAAAGCTTACTTGACGAACTGGGGCAGCCGCGCGGGAGTCCCTGTGGAAGGTGCCACGTTGTTGGTCCGCAGGACCTGTGACATCACCGAGCGGAATACCGGTCCGTTGGTGATTCCGTAGATATTTCCCTTGGGGCGCTGCAGGACTACTTCCACGATGAACCTGGGGTCGTCCATGGGAGCCATACCCACCATCGATGCCGTGTAGCCGTCGAATCCGGGCAATCCGTCCTCCCGGGGTGCCTGCGAGGTACCAGTCTTGGCCCCGACGCGGTAACCGTCGATGGCGGCGTCCTTGATCTGCCCCTCGGTCACCGCGCTTTCAAGGATGTCGCGAACCTGCTGGGCTGTCTCCTTGGAGACCACCTGGCGGGAATCCTTGGCAGGGGCTTTCTGCTCCTGGCCGTCAGGAGTGATATACCCGTCAATCAAACGGGGCTGCAGCATCACACCGTTGTTGGCGATGCTTTGGAAGGCCCGGACGGTCTGGAGCGTCGACTGCGAGACTCCTTGTCCGAACAGCACCGTGTACTGCTGGCGTTCATCCCACTGGTCGGGCGTGGCGAGGATACCCGTTGCTTCGCCGGGCAGACCGATATCCGGCTTCTCACCGATGCCGAATTTCTTGAGCCAGTCATAGCGCTGCTCTTTGCTCAAGCGGCTTCCGACCATCACCGTGCCGGTGTTCATGGACCAGCCCAGGATTCCCGCAAGCGTGCGTTCCTCGGTACCGTGCTCGAAAGCGTCCGTGAATGTCTGGCCGTCAATGGTGTAGGCCGGCGGGATGGTGAAGTGGTCCAGCGGGAAGGACTTGCCTTCCTCGATGGCCGCTGCGGCCGTGATCATTTTCTGCACCGAGCCGGGCTCGTAGGCGGCGGTCACCGAACGCACGCCGCGGTCCTTCGCATCGACCTTGCCGGGGTCATTGGGGTCCGGGGCATTGGTATCTGCCAGCGCGATGAGGTTGCCGGTCTTGACGTCCATTACGACGATGGAACCCCACTCGGCGTTCATCTTGTTGACCTGGCTCTGGATGGCCTGTTGCGCGAAGTATTGGATGTCCGTATTGATGGTCAACTTGACGTCGCTGCCATCGACGGCCGGCGTCAGCTCGTCAGTGGCCACTGGGATGCGCAGGCCGTCTGCGCCGATCTCGAAAACACGCTTGCCTTCAGTGCCGCGAAGAACTTCGTCCTGGGTTTGCTCAATACCGGCCTGGCCCGTGGTGCCATCCTTCAGGAAGCCAACCACACCGCCGGCCACGCTGCCGTTCGGGTACACACGCTTGCTGATGCCTTCGGCCCTGAGCCCGGGGATGTACAGCTTGGTGATACGGTCTTCCAGCTCAGGCTTGATGTCCTTGGCCACGACGAAGTACCGCTTATCCCCCGTGAGGGACTCGCGAACCTTGGCAACGTCGGTTCCCAGAAGCGTGGCAAGATCCGAGATTCCCTGGTCCCTGGTGATTTCGTCGAGCTTTTCCGTTTTCTCGTTGTACCGGTGGAATGTCGCGGTGTTGGTGTTGACCGTCTGGTCCACCACGATGTTGTACCGGATGACGCTGCTTGCCAGGACCGTGCCGTTCGCGTCCAGGATCTGGCCGCGCTCGGCCGGGAGGACCTGGGGGGTCAGCCGTTTGGCGAGAGCAGCCTCAGCCATGCCGCCCATGTCCAGGCCCTGCACCATGAACAACTTGCCACCGACTACCAGCAGCAGGCTCAACATGATGCCGAGCCCAACGCGCAGCCGCCTACGTGCCACCGGCGTCTTCGTTTTTTTCGATGTGCCGGGGTTCTGAGCCACGTTTCTTCCTTGCTGCTGGCCTTGGTTCAGTGGACGGATGGACTATTGCCCGGGTGTCTTCTGCTGGGGGGCCGGGACCGACCCTCCATGAAGATCCACCGGCGGTGCCGCTGCCGGGGAAGCCGGTGCAGCGGGCGGGGTTGCCTGTGCTGCCGGCGCTGCGGGTGTAACTGGCTTGAGGTTCTCCAACGGATCCTTGGTGGTCACCGAGGGAACAACGTCAAGGACGCCTCCCACCGCGGGTGGAGCCAGGACAGCACCAGGGTTCTCACCCTTGACTGCGGGAGTCGCCTTGCCGGTCACAGTCATCGTGTTCAGGTCAATCTGGCCTTTGACGGTGGACGGTACCATTCCTAATTCTGTAGCCTTGGCCGCCAGATTCTGGGGAGCTTCGTAGTTCTGCTTCTTCTGTGTCAGATCCTGGTTTTCCTTGTTGAGCGTCGCAGCCTGGGCTTTGAGCTGCACCAACTGGTACTGCGCCGTGGACACAGAAATGTTCAGGACCAGGACGGTCAGGAGAGCCGCGGCCATCGCGACGAAGCACAGGACCACAAAGGGTGTCCTGCGCCGGCCGGGGGCGCTGCGTACCAAGGAGAGCGGCGTGCGGGTCCTGCGGGCACCATCGGGTTTGCCAGCGGGCGCCGGAAGGGCGCGGGCAGTATTGCCCACCACGGAGGGCAAAGTCCTCGCTGCGGCGTTGCTCATGCGTCTCTCCTCGGTTTAATGCGTTCGACGGCCCTCAGTCGCGCGGAGGCCGCCCGGGGGTTCTCGGCGATTTCGGCCGCTGTGGGCACTTCCGTGCCTTTGGTGATGGTCTTCAGTTCGGGCTTGTGTTCTTCGAGCTCCACGGGGAACCCGAGTGGTGCCGAGGACTTTGAGCCTTTTTGGAACACGGATTTCACGATCTTGTCTTCCAGGGAGTGGTAGGACATGACCACGACGCGTCCACCCAAGGCCGTGGAGGCGACGGCGGCCGGGACGGCCCGCTCAAGGACATCGAGTTCCTCGTTGACCTCGATGCGCAAAGCCTGGAACGTGCGCTTGGCCGGGTGTCCACCGCTCTTTGCCGCGGCCGCCGGAACCACACTGCGGATTTGTTCCACCAGCTCACCGGTTGTGGCGAACGGTTTTTCGGCCCTGGCATTGACGATCCTGTTGGCGATCCGTCCGGCAAACTTTTCCTCGCCCCATTTGCGGATGATGCGGACCAGCTCTTCCTCGCTGTACGTGTTCACGACGTCGGCGGCGGTCTGCCCGCGGCTCGTGTCCATTCGCATGTCCAGAGGAGCGTCGTAGGAATAGGCGAAACCGCGTTCGCGTTCGTCCAGCTGTAAGGAAGAAACGCCAAGGTCCATCAGGATGCCATGGACTTCCGGGATGCCGAGGTCAGCCAGAACGTCCTCGATCTCGTCGTACACGGCGTGAACCAGGTCCGTGCGCTGGGAAAAGGGTTCCAGGCGGGCGCCGGCCAGCGACAACGCTTCCTCATCCCGGTCGATGCCGACCAGGTGAAGATCGGGGAAACGCTGCAGCATCGCTTCGGAGTGCCCACCCATGCCGAGGGTCGCGTCAATGGCAACGGGAGTCTCTCCACGACTCCTTGCAGCTTCGAAACCGGGAGCGAGCAGATTGATGCAGCGGTCTTTCAGGACGGGCACGTGACGCTCAGATGTGGGCTTTGCCGCGTCCTGCTCTTCCACGCTGCCTCCTCTTTCCTCAGTTACGTTCATGGTGATTCTTGAATCGGATCCCCATCCGCGCCTATCGTCCGGCCGGCCTGGCTCAGGGGAAGTTGAGCCAGGAAGACTGTTCGATGGGCGGCTGGAGATCCCATTCAAGAAGCGGTACTTCTTCAACCGACCGGTTAGATGAACCCGGGCAGGTTGTCGTCATCCGTTTCCGAGAAGGCTGCTTCCTTCTCGTTGAGGTACTCATTCCAAGCTTCGGCATCCCAGATCTCGGCCCGGGTTCCGGCACCAATCACGGCCAGTTCCCGCCCCAAGCCTGCATATGCGCGGAGCGCCGGCGGAATCGTCACGCGCCCCTGCTTGTCAGGTACTTCATCCGAGGCCCCGGACAGAAAGACCCGGATGTAGTCGCGTGCCTGCTTGGAGGACAATGGCGCCTCCCGCATCGACTCGTGGATACGTTCGAATTCCTTCTGGCTGAAGACGTAGATGCAGCGCTCCTGGCCCCTTGTGAGAACCAGCCCCTCTGCCAGCTCCTCGCGGAACTTGGCGGGAAGTATGATCCGGCCCTTTTCATCCAGACGAGGCGAGTGAGTGCCCAGAAACACTGGCCCCACCGCCCCTCAGTCAAGGTGCCCGCACATACCCAACACTGCCACTACCCTCTTATGCGCTCCACTTTACTCCACAACGCCCCACAGTCAACGCAGACATGGGCGTTTCTCCACCACATTTACATTCGGCTGGGGCGGTTTGGCGCGGATCTGCCGGGGTGGAGCGATGTGGAGGCCTCCGAGGGCCGATGGCCGGGCCGGCGTCGGGTCTTGGCGCGAAAGGGGCTCCGGGAGCGACCCAGGGCCACAATCGCCCACCTATCGGGGAGGGAAGTGGGGCAGGTGGTGGGAAATGGAGGGACGGGCGGCATAACCGTTAACAGCAAAAGGAACCGTTAACAGCAAAAGGACCCGCTAAACGGGTCCTTTATAAGAAACGCGGTCCTGTGCTGGAGGAGGTCGGTATTCAGTCGGTATTCAGGTGTTCAAGAGGAAGTCAGGGCATGCCGGATTGTGGCTGACAATACACGCACCATGCCGCTCCCCTTGGCCAGGGGCCTTCCCGTCCGTCAGTGGTCGTCGCGGCGCCGTTCGTCCCAGCGCTCTTCGAGGCTGCTCATGAACGTGCTCTTGGGCTTGGACTTGGCAGGTTTTCCCTTGCCGGCTTTTCCGAAAGCTGATCCACGCAACGTTGCGAAGTACACACCAGCACCCATGACAATGAAGCCGAGGACACCCACTGGAATCGCCTGCAGTGAAACGCCAACGAGCAGGAGAAGAATGCCGGCAATCGCACCAAGGACGCCAATGATGACATGCCGGGTTGACCAGCTGCGGATGGGATCCGAACCCATGGTGTTGGCAAACTTCGGATCGTCCTCGTGAAGTTGCTTTTCAAGTTGCTCAAGCAGCTTCTGTTCGTGCTCCGAGAGGGGCATCGCGACCTCCTTTAGTCAGCCAGCGTCTGGACACAACGCGTTCTGTGCGTCTGTTTACCCCAACGATCGGACCAAGAATTTCGTTCCCAAAATACCCTCTTGGTTCAGCGGGCATCCCAGGGCCGACTGTTCAGGAAACAGTTTGTCCAGACGATCTAAATCTCTGTAATAAATAGGATAGTTTGTCGCGGGCTGTTCTGAAAGACGCCCGGGACCATGCGGGACCAAGGTCACAGCCATCAGTGATCGGAGGCTGGCTTGCCCGGTTCCAGGAGCCGGGCGGGAAGCAGTGTCTTGGAGCCAAACCGCTGCGAAACCCTGTCCAAAGCCTGCTCCGCGGCACGCCAGTTGTCATCACGGCGGTCCAGGCTCAATTGCATCGACGTCTGGCCGGCAGGTTCCAGTTGCTCGGCCCTGACACCGACCAGCCTGACGCTCATGGCGCGCGGGCCAAGTGACTCAAGGAGTTGCACTGCCACCTGGTAGATCAGCTGGGCGCTGTCAACGGGAGTGTGCAATGTGCGGCTGCGGGAGACGGTGGAGAAATCGGCGTAGCGCAGTTTCAAGGCAACCGTCCGGGCAAGCATGCCGGAGCTCCGAAGCCGGCTGGCGGTGCGGTGGGACAACCGCAACAGTTCCCTGTGCAGCAAGGCATCGTCGGCTGTGTCAACAGAAAAAGTCTCTTCAGCGCCAATGCTCTTTTCCAGCCGCGTGGGTGTCACCGGACGGGTGTCGATACCCATGGAAAGCCTGTGCACGTGTTCGCCGCTTGCACCAAGGACTTTCTTCAGGGAGGACAAAGGAGTGGCAGCGACGTCGGCAACCGTCCGGATCCCCATGCGTGCCAGGACCTCACCGGTCTTGCCGCCCACGCCCCACAGCGCACTGACGGGAAGGCTGTGAAGATAGGCAAGGGTGTCGTCGGCATCGATCTGCAGGATGCCGTCAGGCTTGCATCGGGTGGAAGCGATCTTGGCCACGAATTTACTGCCGGCAATCCCTACCGAAGCGGTGATTCCCAGCTCTGACTGGACCCGTCGCCTGATCAGCTGGCCGATGTCCAACGGCGAACCCAACCGGCGGATAGCCCCACCGACATCCAGGAACGCTTCATCCACGCTGAGGGGCTCCACCAGGTCCGTGATGGAGGCGAAGATCTCCATGAGCTGCCCCGAGACCTCGTAGTACACGCTGTGCCGGGGATTGATGACTACGGCAGCGGGGCACCGCCGCATCGCCATCGACATGGGCATGGCGGACTTGACTCCGGTGGCACGGGCTTCATAGGAAGCGGAGAGAACCACGGACCGCTCCGCCGGGAATCCCACGATCACAGGCTTGCCGCGCAATTCGGGCCTGCTCCGAAGTTCCACGGAAACGAAGAAAGCGTCCATATCCACATGCAGGATGCTGGTTCGCCGCAATTCCCGCAGGGCGTCTCCAGCACTGCGGGCTGGTCTGTGGCCGGCGCTGGAGTCGCCGCCGGATGCTTCCTGACTCACAACGGCAATACTATGCCCGGGCACTGACTAAACTGGAGGCAATGTCCGGCTCAGCCCCAGGAAGGATACCCTGTGAAGCTCTTTGGAACTCCTCAGTCGCGAGGGTTTGCCCTGCTCGCAGTCAGTGTCGCAGTGGCGGCCTCCGCATGCACCCCATCGACGGGTGGCTCGGCTGCGCCGTCGTCGTCCGGCGCATCCTCGTCGACCTCGACGCCGTCGCCGTCCGGCAGCGTGTCGCCCACCGGCAGCGCCTCGTCGCCCAGCAGCGATCCTTCTCCTGAGACCACAGGCTTCACCGAGTCCACTACGCCGGACCCGAATGCCACGGCCACTGTCAACGCACTCGTTCCCGGGTTCCCCGAAAAGCTGATTCCCGTCATGCCCAAGACCTCGGTGCGCTCCAGCAGCTTCGACAAGAACGCCTCCCTCGCAACCGTGGCGCTTGTCGGGACGATCAAAGCGCCCCCGCAGGGAGTCGTGGACTACTACAAGACCTCGCTCGAAGCCCAGGGCTTCAAGCTTGTCCCTGGACCCGAAGCAGTTGGAAATGTCACGTCCTTGGACTTCATCCGCGGTGACGGAGAGACAGTAAACGTCTCCATCACGCAAAAGGAAGGCGTCTCCACGTTCACCATCGGGGCCAACGTGGCGGCCGGGTCCATCAAGTGACGCTTAATTCCCCCGTAGCCTCCGAGCAGGCCCGCTTCATCGATGGCGTCGCCGCCAAGCTCAACGGATTCCTTTCGGAGCAGCGGGACGTCATGGCCACGGTTTCGCCGGATGTCGACTCACTCATCGGCTCCATATCCACCCTGGTCACAGGGGGCAAACGGCTGAGGGCCCTGATGTGTTACTGGGGCTGGCGCGGTGCCGGTGGGCTGGCTGACGATCCCGACATCGTGACCGCCGGCTGCGCCCTGGAGCTCTTCCAGGCAGCAGCCCTGATCCACGACGACATCATCGACCGCTCCGATACCCGCCGGGGCGGCCCAAGCGTGCACAAGCGCTTCAGCCAACTCCATGAAACCAACGGCTGGGCGCTGGACAGCGAACATTTCGGGGACGCCGCAGCCCTCCTGACCGGTGACCTTTGCCTCTCGTTCAGCGAAGAGGCGTTCACCGACATCGGTTCCCGCGCCGCCTCAGGCAGCCCGGCCCGCCGGATTTTCAACGTCATGCGGGCAGAGGTCATGGCCGGCCAGTACCTCGACATCCTCGAAGAGGTCGCGGGCCCGGTTCGTGACCACGCCGGTTCCGTGGACCGGGCCAGGTCCATCATCCGCTACAAGTCGGCCAAGTACTCCACCGAGCATCCGCTCGCGCTGGGCGGCGCGCTGGCAGGCGCTCCCAACGATCTGCTCAAGGCTTACTCAAGCTTTTCGCTGCCGCTCGGTGAGGCCTTCCAGATGAGGGACGACGTCCTGGGTGTCTTCGGCGACCCCGCAACAACCGGCAAGCCTGCGGGCGATGACCTGCGGGAAGGCAAACGCACAGTGCTTGTGGGCTTCGCCCTGAACCAGGCCAAGGCGACTGAGGCGGCCCTTCTTGACCGCATGCTGGGGAACCCGGATCTGGCAGAGGACGACGTCGAACGGATCCGCCACCTTATGGTCGAGTGCGGCGCACTGGACGCTACCGAAGCCCTTATTGCGCAGCTGAGCACAGATGCCTTCGAGGCACTGGAACGGTTGCCCTTGGATGAAGTTCCGCTATTGGCACTGGGACAGCTTGCTGAAGCGGCAGTCAGCCGCGCGGCCTGATACGGAAACCGACTTACGCCGGGCGGTCCCGGCATAAGTCAAGGACATGACGACGACGGCGGTTGGGGACCGCCGTCGTCGTCGTTTTATGTCCTTGTTTTTCCTGAAATGTGCAGACGCAATTACCAGGCCAGAGACTGGGCGCGGCGCCTGATCTCCGTTTTGCGTCCCTCACGCAGGGCGTCGATGGGACGGCCGCGCAGCGATTCATCGGGAGTAAAGAGCCAGATGATCAATTCTTCGTCGCTATAGCCGGCGTCGCTGAGCACCGCGATGGTGCCCTTAAGACTGTCGACAACGTGCCCGTCTTGTATAAACAGGGCGGGGATGGAGCGGATATTCCGTTCCCCCTGCCTGATGGCGACAATCGCACGCTCATCCAACAGTCCGTGGACTTTGGTGATGGAAACGTCCAGCAGCTCGGCAACATCCGGAAGCGGCAACCACTCGGAAACAAGGCTTTCTACATTACTCACGGATCAAGGTTGCCACGCCGCCCCGGCCCTCGCCTAGCCGGGCATCCAAAGGCCCGATCCGAACGCGGCCGGATCCCCCAATTCCGGCAGCAATAAATGCCTTCAGCAATCTTCCTTGACGTGATTTGTTGTGCCCGGTCAATAAGTGTGAGAGATTCACACTGATCACACTTGCACCATTGATAACATCAGTAACATTGGCAACACTGACAACAGCGTTAACAATCAACCCCGCTGTTTGAGATGAGGACTCTTTCATGACGACGCCCCGCTCGCCGAAACGAACCATGAGCATGCCCGTTATCGCGGCAACCACGGCTGCGCTTCCCGCCGTGGTTTTGTCGTCGCTCGCGCTTGCCCAGCCGTCCGTCGCAGCACCCGCAGCCCAACCCCGCAAACTTCCGGCAACATTGGTTGCTGCCATGAAGGCCCATGCTGCCACGACGGGGACGGTCATCCCGGCGCAGGCGGTTCCCGCAACCCTTCCGGCGGCGCTGCGTCCCATGGCGCCCGCGGTACCGGACAGCTACACGGTGGTCCGCGGCGACACCATCAGTGCGATCGCCCGGCGGTTCAACCTGGATACGTCCGCCGTACTCCGTCTGAACAACCTGACTCCCACGACGCTCATCTACCCCGGGCAAAGCATCAAGCTCAGCGGTACGGCGCCGGCGGCTCCTGCACCCACTGCCCCGGCTGCATCCGGCACCACCAGCACCGCCACCGTGTACACAGTGGTCTCCGGCGATACCCTCGGCGGCATTGCAGCCAAGCACGGGGTTCCCTTGTCGAGCATTTTCAGCTGGAACAACCTCAACGGAAGCTCCATCATCTACCCGGGCCAAAAGATCAAGGTCAGCGGCGGATCCGCACCGTCAGCACCCGCAGCTCCTGCCCCGGCGCCGGCACCGGCACCTGCTCCCCTGGCAAGCACGGGCTCCTACACCATCAAGGCCGGCGACACCCTCAGTTCCATCGCCGCGCGGTTGGGCGTTTCCCTGTCCGCGCTCATGTCGGCCAACAGCGTGACCGCAAGCACGGTAATCTACCCGGGCCAGAAACTGAGCATCCCGGGTAACAGCCTGCAGCCAGCAGGCGACACAACGCCCCTGGTCCCCAGCACCTTCCTTGGCTTCACCTATCCTCCGGCCGTTGTCAGCTCGGCAAACGAAAACAAGGCTCTCCTCAACGCGTCCCCCGTACCGAGCCGCGCCGAAATGAAGGGCATCGTGGCAGATACGGCCCGACGGATGGGAGTCAGTCCCTCCCTGGCACTGGCCTTCGCCGAACAGGAATCCGGATTCGACCAGCGGGCCGTTTCCCCTGCCAATGCAATTGGCACCATGCAGGTCATTCCGTCATCGGGCCAGTGGGCCTCCGATTTGGTCGGGCGCAAGCTGAACCTCCTGGATCCTTATGACAACGCCACCGCAGGCGTCGCGATCATTCGCGCACTGGTAGCCACCAGCAAGGATCTGGATACCGCCATTGCCGGTTACTACCAAGGCCAGTACTCGGTGAGCAAGTACGGAATGTACGAGGACACCAAGCGCTACGTTGAGTCCATCAAGGCACGTCAGCGCACGTTCGGCTAAGTCAACCCTGTACTTCGGAAGGGCCCGCATCCCGTGGGGATTCGGGCCCTTTCCTTGTCTCGATTAGGATCGTAGGGTGCAAGAACCAACGCAGGACCACCTCATCGGGACCACCGTGGACAGGCGCTACGTGGTCCGCTCCCGTTTGGCAAAAGGCGGGATGTCCACCGTGTATCTGGCCACGGACAGGCGTCTGGAACGCGATGTGGCCCTCAAGGTCCTGCACCCGCATTTGGCAAACGACCAAACGTTCCTGGAACGGCTCAGACGCGAAGCAAAAGCCGCAGCGAGCCTCTCCCACCCCCACATTGTGGGCGTCCTCGACCAGGGCGAGGACGGCCACATCGCCTACCTCGTCATGGAGTACGTAAAAGGACACACCCTCCGGGATGTTCTGACCGAGCAAGGAGCGCTTCCGCCACGCCTTGCTCTGGCCTTGATTGACCCGGTGATCGAAGGCCTCGCCGCAGCCCACGCGTCAGGCTTGATTCACCGCGACATCAAACCTGAAAACGTCCTTATCGCCGACGATGGCCGGATCAAGGTAGGCGACTTCGGCTTGGCAAGGGCAATCTCGGCTAACACCAGCACCGGCGCGCTGATAGGCACTGTGGCCTACCTTGCTCCCGAACTCGTCCTGGGACAGCCGGCCGATGCCCGCAGCGACATCTATTCGGCCGGAATCATGCTCTACGAAATGCTGACAGGCAAGCAACCGTACGGTGGCGAGTCCCCCATCCAGGTGGCTTACCAGCATGTGAATTCAGCCGTTGGCCGCCCCTCGGAAGCCGTCCCGGGCCTTGCCGAAGACCTGGACGAACTCGTGCAGTGGTGTACCGCCGTCGACGCCGAAAAGCGGCCAGTTGATGGCTCAGCCTTGCTGACGGAACTGCGCCACATCCGCACAACGCTCACCGACGAGCAACTTGACCACCGGCAACAGCCAGCCACCACGAACTTCTCCCAGGCACCCGCGGCAGCCGTCGTTTCGTCGGGTCCGGACAGTAATGCCACCGAGGCAATCAGCACCACCGCTTCACCGACGGAGTTCATTTCCCACCAGCGCAATCCGACCACCATCATGGCTGCCGGCAGGCCGTCCTTCCCGGCGCCGGCAGGTGCGGACACGCGTTCACCCGGCAAAAGGGACCTGAAGCGGCTCGAACGGCAGCAGGCCAAGGACCGGGCCCGGGCGGCGGCAACTCCCGTGCGGCCACTCAGGGAAGGCAACCCCCGCCGTCGTGGACTGATCTGGACGGTGGTGATCGTTATCCTGGCGTTGCTGGCGGCAAGCGCGGGCTGGTTCTTCGGCATGGGTCCAGGAGCGCCGGGAACCGTCCCTGACGTCAAGAACAAGACGGTCGCCGAAGCGCAGCAGCTGCTCCGCACCGCCGGTTTCCAGTCCGAGCCCCAGGACGTTTTCGACGACGACATTCTGGCCGGTCTCGCAGTGGGCACCAAACCGGAATCAGGCGCAGAAGTACGGAAGTTCCAGCCCATCACGCTTTTTGTCTCCAAGGGAGCCCAGCTGTTCCCCCTCCCGGACCTCACCGGAGGCACCCTCGATCAAGCCAAGACGGCCCTGAATGGAGCCCAAATGGCGCTGGGCAATGTCACCCAGGCATTCGATGAGAAGGTGCCTGCAGGCGTCGTCATCGCCCAGGACCCTGCCAAAGGCAAGGAAGTCCGCCACGGCACACCCGTTGCCCTGGTGGTTTCCAAGGGTCCCCAGCCCATACCGGTGCCCGATGTGCGGGGCCTCGCACAGGACGCAGCCGTCAAGGCCATCCAGGATGCCGGGCTGAAGGCGGTCATCGCTCCGGAGACTGTCAATGACAAGAGCGTCCCCAAGGGATCGGTTGTCGCACAGGTCCCCGCCAACGGCACGCTCATCAAGGGCGAGACTGTGACGTTGACGGTCTCGAAGGGGCCAAAGATGGTCAAGGTTCCAAGCTTCATCGGCAAACAGGCTGCTGAAGCAGAGAAGGAACTCAAGAAGCTGGGCTTCAAGGTGGAGACCAACAAGATCCTGGGCGGATTCTTCGGAACAGTCCGGGACCAGAGCCCGGTCAATGTCGAGGTTCCGGAAGACTCCGTGGTGACGCTCACCGTGGTCTGACCGTCCATCAAGTACGCCACAAACAAAGGCGCGGCCCGGGGAAACCCGGGCCGCGCCTTTGTGTTGTGTGTTGGGAGGACCGCCTACCGCTTCGAAAGGGCTCCGGCCACGAGGAAGGCCATCTCCAGCGACTGCATGTGGTTCAGGCGCGGATCGCACACGGACTCGTAGCGGTCCAGGAAGGCGTCCTGGTCGATCGGGTCCGCACCACCCAGGCATTCGGCGACGTCGTCGCCGGTCATCTCCACGTGCAGGCCACCGGGGACAGTACCCAGGGAGTGGTGCACTTCAAAGAAGCCACGGACTTCATCAATGACGTCATCGAAGTTGCGGGTCTTGTAGCCGTTCGGCGAGGTCACCGTGTTCCCGTGCATGGGGTCCGTCACCCACAGGACTTGGGCGCCGGAGGCCGTGACGCGCTCGACGACGGCGGGCAGCTTCTCGCGGATGTTCTTCGCGCCCATACGGGTAATGAAGGTCAGGCGGCCGGGTTCGCGGTTCGGGTCCAGCTTGTCGATCAGGCGCAAGGCGTCGTCGCCGCTGGTAGTCGGGCCCAGCTTAACGCCGATGGGGTTGCGCACACGGGAGAGGAAGTCGACGTGGGCGTGGTCGAGCTCCCGGGTCCGCTCGCCGATCCACAGGAAGTGGGCCGAGGTGTCGTACGGCAGGCCGGTGCGGGAGTCGATGCGGGTCAGGGCACGCTCGTAATCCAGCAGCAGCGCTTCGTGGCTGGCAAAGAACTCGACGCGCTTGAGAGCCTCAAAATCGGCGCCACATGAGTCCATGAACTTGATGGCACGGTCGATGTCACGGGCCAAGGACTCGTAACGAGCGTGGGCCGGGTTCTCCGTGAAGCCTTTGTTCCACTGGTGGACCAGGCGGAGGTCGGCGAAGCCACCCTGGGTGAAAGCGCGGATCAGGTTCAACGTGGAGGCAGAGGTGTGGTACGCCTGCAGCATCCGGCCGGCATCGTGGGCGCGGGATTCAGGGGTGAAGTCGTATCCGTTGACGATGTCGCCACGGTAGGCCGGCAACGTGACGCCATCTCGGGTCTCATCATTGGACGAACGCGGCTTGGCGAACTGTCCGGCCATGCGGCCCATCTTGATCACGGGCATTGCTGCACCGTACGTGAGGACCACTGCCATCTGCAGGATGGTCTTTACGCGGGCGCTGATCTTGTCCGCCGTGGCAGCCTCGAACGTTTCCGCGCAGTCACCACCCTGGAGCAGGAACGCTTTGCCTTGGGCCGCAGCCGCCAGACGCTCCCTGAGGACATCCACTTCTCCGGCAAAAACCAGCGGCGGAACGACCGAAAGTTCCTTGACCGAGGCCTTGAATACCTCGGCATCGGACCACGTTGGCTGCTGGGAGATCGGCAGGTCGCGCCATGCGTCGAGCCCGGGATAGTTCGCCGCTCCGCTCTGTGCGGTGCTGGCGAGTGGATCTGCGGTGGGGAGTGCGGTGTTTGCGGTAAGCTCAGTCACCCTTCAAGAGTAGTGGCCCGGGGCAGGGTTGAGGCACTGGAGGCGTAACTGATGCTGCCGTTTGCGTCACAGTCTCCGTGTGCTCACTGGCCTTCGGCGCGGGGTTCGTCCCTGTCCTCTGCGATGTCGTTCGCAGTATCTTCCTTACCCTCGAGCTTGTGGAGGGGCTCCGGGCCCTTGCCGGCCAACCTGGCTTTGACCACGGCAGCATATTCGTCCACGTATTCCTGCCCGGAGAGACGCATCAGTTCATACATGATTTCGTCTGTGACCGCCCTCTGCACGGCGCGGTCCTCTTCCATTCCGTAGTATCGGCTGAAGTCGAGCGGTTGTCCGAAGATGATGCCGATCCGGCGGATGTTAGGGAGTCTCTTGCCGATGGGTTGGACTTTTTCGGTTCCGATCATGGCGACCGGGACCACCGGGACGCGTGTCTGCAGGGCCAGCCTTGCAACCCCCACCTTGCCCCGGTAGAGCTTTGCGTCCGGGCTTCGGGTGCCCTCGGGGTAGATGCCAAGGAGACCACCGGAGGTGAGCACATCCCTGCCCGCCTGCAACGACATTTCCGAGGCCGCCCCTCCGGAACGGTCCATGGGGAGCTGGTTGCTCAGTCTGAAGAACATCGCAGTGAGCCGGCCCTTAAGCCCCTTGCCGGTGAAGTACTCCGACTTGGCGAGAAAGATCACGGGGCGACGGACCATCAGGGGAAGGAAGATGGAGTCCGAAAAGGACAGATGGTTCGAGGCCAGGATTGCTGCCCCGTTCTGGGGAACATTGTCCAGGCCTTTGACCCAGGGACGGAACAGGAGCTTGAGGATTGGACCCAGAAAGATCCTCTTCATGACCCAATAGAACACGCTTGTCCTCTCACGGCCGTTGGCTGGCATGCTTCCGGCAACCCGGCCGGCACTCAACTGCAACCCTACTCCAGTGAGAAATATCCGGAACAGTGACACGATGGAACGCATGACGGAACGCAACCCACCAGCAGCGACCGCTTTCCACTACGCCGGACACGGCCCGAACGCCTCAACGGGCGTAGCGATCTGCCACGGCTTCACGGGCAGCCCTTTGAGCATGCTTCCCTGGGCTGAGTACCTGGCGTCGCAAGGCTTTGCCGTGACGGTCCCCCTCCTTCCGGGCCATGGCACCAGCTGGCAGGATCTGGCCACCACGCGGTGGCAGGACTGGTATGAGGCGTTCGAAGGAAGCTATCTGGAGCTGGCGGCCACGACGGAGACCTGCTTCGTTGCCGGACTCTCGATGGGTGGGGCCGTTGTCCTCCGGCTGGCGTCCATACACGACGTTCCTGGTGTGGTGTTGGTCAATCCTGGCCTGAGCTTCTACGACCGGCGCGTGAAGTACGTCGGTGCTCTGAAGTACATCATGCGGACCACCGAACCCATCGTGGAAGACGATGCAGCGCCGGTGCTGACCGAAGACGGTGACTACTCGAAGACACCCCTCAAGGCCGTACATGAGCTCAAGAAGCTGTTCCGTTCCGCCACCCGGGGACTGCCCCACGTAAAGGCACCGACCCTGGTCTTCAAGTCCACGGTCGATGGCGTCATTCCTCCCTCATCGGTGGATACCATCCGCAAGCACATAGACGCCACGCGCCTGAAAGTGGTCACCCTTCCGCACAGCGGGCACGTGGCCACCCTGGATGTCGATGCACCCACAATTTTCGAAGAATCCGAGACGTTTTTCCGCCAACATGCCCATCACAGAGTAGCCTCGGAGTCATCATGAAAATGCTCCCGGATTTCTCACCGTTCCTTAGCAACTGGAGCGGAACAGGCCCTCGCGTTGGTGTGGTCATGTCGCATGGATTCACCGGAAGCCCCCACAGCGTGAGGCCTTGGGCTGAGCACCTGGCCGCTGCCGGTTACGCCGTCAGGCTTCCGTTGCTGCCCGGACACGGAACTACCTGGCAGGACATGGCCAAGCGGTCGTGGCAGGAATGGCACCGCGCGGTCGATGACGCCTATCTCGAACTCGCTGCCGAATGCGATTACGTCTTCGCCGCAGGGCTGTCGATGGGCGGCACGCTGGCGTTGCGGATAGCGGCCACCCGGCCCGTTGCCGGAACGGTTGTGGTCAATCCCGGGCTTGTTTTGGATGATCCGCGCGCCGTCATTGTTGCTGCGCTCAAGTACGTGGTGAAGACTACTCCGGCCATTGCCAACGACATCCTCAAACCGGACCAGGACGAAGGCGCCTACGCACGGACGCCAGTCGCGGCGGCCCACCAGCTCAAGAAGATGTACAAAAACACCGCCGCGATCCTGCCGCGCATCACTGCTCCCGTGCGCGTCTACAAGTCGACCGTGGACAACGTCATCTCAAACGCCAGCCTGGAATTCCTGCGCTCCCGCGTGCAGGCCCCGGTGGAAGTCAGCTACCTCCACAACAGCCACCACGTAGCCACCCTGGACAATGACGCACCGGAAATCTTCACCGGTACCGTCGATTTCATCCATCAGACCGTAGCGGCTTTGGCCGGACACGGGCCCTCCCCCGATAAGGATGCAGCCCATGAACAGGCCTGATCCCAACTCAGCTGACCAGAGTGCCAACAAGGACGACGACGCCGTCTGGCAGGATCTGGTAGCCCGACTGGAAGCGACGCAATCCACTCCCGACAAGCCGGAACCGGAGAGCGGCCAGCCAAAGGCAGGGGCCGGGAAGAGCTTCAGCGATTTCGACCCCCTGGGCCTCTCGACGCCTGCTCCCGCGCCCTCACCTGATTCCGCCGTCGAAGAACAGGGCCGCGCGCTGGGCCCGCGTGACTTCGAGGTGGACGACGACGAAGAACCGTTTGTCCCCGAGGAGCCCCCGAGCCTGGCCGGCACCGAACCCCTGACGATGTTGGCGTGGGTTGGCGCTGTGGGTGGTCCCGTCGCTTTGCTCTTCACCGCAATGTTCTGGCGGTCGGCGCCGCTGGCAGCCATCCTGGGAATCGTTGCCGCCTTTGTGGCGTCGGTGGTCTTCCTCATCATGAGGCTTCCGCAGGAAAAGAATGAGGACGACGACGGCGCCCGCATCTGAGGTCCGACGTCCAGTTCGCCGTGGCTGACCTTAGCTGTGCGTCCTCCCGCTGACCCGCGACAGGTCGGCGGCACCGATCATGCCGGCCCGCGGGCCCAAAGCAGCGAGCTCAATCCGCGCCATGGGTCGGAACCCACGACCTGTCAGGTTTTTGGCGAACGAGTCGCGGGCAGGTCCCGCCAGCAGGTCCCCGGCGTCGCATAACCCGCCGCCGATCACGAACATCCCCGGGTCCAGGGCAGCAGCGAGGTTGGCCAGGCCGAGGCCCAGCCATTCGCCCTGGTCCGCCAGCAGCTCCCGGGACGTGACATCGCCGGCAAGCGCGAGGGCTGTGACTGCCGCCCCCGTAATGTTCTCCGCGGTCCCACCGGCACGTTCCAGCAGCGCCCGGCCTTCGGGGGAATTGGTCCTGACCAGCTGCCGGGCTTCACGGCCCAGCGCGTTTCCGGAAGCGTACTGTTCCCAGCATCCACGGTTGCCGCATTCGCAGCGGTGACCGCCAGGGAAGATGATCTGGTGACCGAATTCGCCGGCCACACCGTAACGGCCACGCTCAACGCGGCCATCCATCACCATGGCCCCGCCAATGCCCGTACCCAGGGTGATGCACACGAGGCGGCTCTCTCCGTGTCCGGCCCCGAAGCGCCATTCAGCCCACGCCGCGGCATCGGCGTCGTTCGTGAGAAGGACCGGACGCCTGAGCAGTTTCTGCAAGCTGGCCCTCAGGGGCTCATTGCGCCAGGCGAGGTGCGGACTGAACAGGACCGTACCGCCGTCGAGGTCCATCCAACCGGCGGCGCCGATTCCCACCGAGGCGACCCGGTGACCGGCGCTGAGTTCGTCCACGAGCTCCACGATGGTCTGTTCCACGGCCCGAGGATCGGCCCCGGGGGTGGACCTGCGGGCTTCGGCAAGTACGCGGCCCTCGGCATCGACCACACCGGCGGCCACTTTGGTGCCACCGATGTCGATCCCGATGGCCAGTCCCCTGCGGCCAAGATGGCTCCGCCGGGCAGCCCACGGAACGTCCTTCCAGGCGGCGGCCGGAGGCCTGGAGGTTATGCGGGTGCTGGACCGGAATGCGGGCATCCCCTCATCCTATTCCGCCAGCCACTGCGGTCCGGCATCGAGGGCGCCGGAAGTCCCCGAGTTGCTTGAAATGAGGCTGAATCCGTAAAGTTACTCGCGAGTAGGTGAAATAGAACACACCTCCGCGAGCGGGCATACTAGAGTGAACAGAAGCCTCTCGTGGCCCGTGGATACCAAAGGAGCTACCGTGCGTGAAATCAGTGTTCCTCCCCTCGTGAACATCTCCCCTGAAACCAACATCACTGACTTCGTGCTTCGGGAGGCGGAAAAGGCTTCCAACCCGCCGCTGTTCTCCAAGCTGGACAGCAGCGGCCAGTGGAAGGACATCCGCGCCACCGAGTTCCTCGACGACGTCAGGGCGCTGGCCAAGGGCCTCATCGCCAGCGGCGTAGGCCAGGGCGACCGGGTGGGCATCATGTCCAGGACCCGCTACGAATGGTCCCTGGTGGACTTCGCGATCTGGTTTGCCGGAGCTGTGTCCGTCCCCATCTACGAAACGTCATCGCCGTCGCAGGTTGCCTGGAACCTTGGAGACTCGGGGGCTGTAGCCGCATTCGGCGAGTCCGCCCACCATGAGGACATCATCCGCCAGGCCGTGGTCGCCGAAGACATCACCTCCGTCGCCAACGTGTGGCAGCTCGAAGGCGCCGGCCTCGATGCCCTGCGCGCCGCCGGCGCAGGGGTTCCCGACGACGAACTTGAGTCCCGCCGCTCCGCCGCCGGCCTGCGGGATGTGGCCACCATCATCTACACCTCCGGCACCACGGGCAGGCCCAAGGGTTGCGAGCTGACGCACGGCAACTTCGTGGAACTCTCCGAGAATGCGCGGGCCTCCCTGCCGGAGATCATCAACGAGTCCGGCAAGACCATCATGTTCCTGCCGCTGGCCCACGTTTTTGCCCGCTTCATCTCCGTCCTGGCCGTGGCCGGTGGCGTCCAGGTGGCCCACACGCCGGATATCAAGAACCTGCTGGGCGATCTCCAAAGCTTCCAGCCCACGTTCATCCTCGCTGTCCCGCGTGTTTTCGAGAAGGTGTACAACTCAGCACTGACCAAGGCCGAAGACGGTGGCAAGGGTGCCATCTTCCACCGGGCCGTGGACACTGCGATCGCGTACTCCAAGGCACGCCAGGACGGACGCCTCGGCCTCGGCCTGAAGATCAAGCACGCCGTGTTCGACAAACTGGTCTATGGAAAGCTCCGGGCGGCCATGGGTGGGCACGTCGCCCACGCGGTGTCCGGCGGCGGCCCCTTGGGCGAACGCCTGGGCCACTTCTTCCAGGGCATCGGGCTGCAGATCCTTGAGGGTTACGGACTGACCGAAACCACGGCTCCCATCTCCGTCAACACCCCTTCCATGATCAGGATCGGAACCGTAGGGGCTCCCCTGCCGGGGAACTCAGTGAAGATAGCCGACGACGGCGAAATCCTCGCCAAGGGTGTCTGCGTCATGCGCGGCTACTACAAGCGCCCGGACCTCACCGAAGAGACGTTCACGGAGGATGGCTGGTTCCGCACCGGCGATATCGGCGAACTGGACAGCAACGGCTTCCTGAAGATTACCGGCCGCAAGAAGGAAATCATCGTCACTGCCGGCGGCAAGAATGTGGTGCCGGCCCTCCTGGAGGACCAGATCCGCTCCGACGCACTGGTGTCGCAGGTCCTGGTGGTTGGTGACAACCGTCCGTTCATCGGCGCCCTGGTCACCCTGGATGAAGAAGCCTTGCCTGGCTGGCTGGAACGCCACGGCCTGCCTTCGACCACGACCTTGGAAGAGGCCGCCGGGAACGCCGTTGTGAAGGCTGCTGTGCAGGAACTGATCAGCAAGGCAAACCAGTCGGTGTCCCAGGCCGAGGCCATCAAGTCCTTCCGCGTGGTCCCGGCGGACTTCACAGAAGCCTCCGGCCACCTCACCCCCTCCCTCAAGGTCAAGCGCGCCCAGGTCATGAAGGACTTTGACGCAGTGATCGAGGAAATGTATTCCGCTCCCCGCGCGTCGTAGCCGGCAGCGCCTGCGCCAAGGCACGAAAGCAAAAAGGAACCCCTCCCGGACTGGTCCGGGAGGGGTTCCTTTTTGCGGTGCGGGCCGTTAGCTGACTACCAGCAACAAGTCGCCGCCCTGCACCTGCTCCACCGCCGAGATGGCCAGGCGCGAAACGGTACCGGCTACCGGCGTCGTAATGGAAGCTTCCATCTTCATCGCCTCGATGGTGGCCACGGTGTCGCCGACCTTGACAGTGTCACCTGCCTTGACGGTGACGGTCACGGCACCGGCGAAGGGTGCTGCGACCTGCCCGGGCTGGGCGGGGTCGGCCTTCTCTGCCGCCTTGACGTTGCTCACCACGGAACGGTCACGGACAACCACCGGGCGGGACTGGCCGTTGAGCGTACACATGACTGTGCGCATGCCCTTCTCGTCGGCTTCTGACACGGCCTCGAGCTGAGCAATAAGGCGAACACCCTTTTCCAGCTCAATGACGTGCTCTTCACCGTGCTGGAAGCCGTAGAGGTAGTCGCGGGTGTCAAGGACGGAGACGTTCCCGTAGGTTTCCACGCTCTTCAGGTAGTCCTTGGTGGGACCTGCAAAGAGGAGGCGGTTCAGCGTCTGCTGGCGCGTCTTCGAATCGCCCTTGAGGGCCTCGCTGTCCTCGGGGCTGATCTCCACATCGCGTACCTTCACACTGCGGCCTTGGAGGGCCTTGGTACGGAAGGGCTCAGGCCAACCACCGGGAGGATCGCCGAGCTCACCGGAGAGGAAGCCGATGACAGAGTCCGGAATGTCGTAGTTCTGCGGGTTCTCGTTGAAGTCCGCGGGATCCGCGTTCAGGCCAACAAGGTGCAGGGCAAGATCGCCCACCACCTTGGAGGATGGCGTGACCTTCACAAGGCGTCCGAGGATGCGGTCCGCGGCCGTGTACATGTCCTCGATGGCCTCGAACTGCTCCCCCAGCCCCAGCGCAATGGCCTGCTGGCGGAGGTTGGAAAGCTGGCCGCCGGGGATCTCGTGCTGGTAGACGCGGCCCGTGGGACCCGGAAGGCCGGACTCGAACGGCGCGTAGACGCGTCGGACGGCTTCCCAGTAGGGCTCCATGGCACCCACGTTTTCCAGGCTGAGACCCGTGTCCCGCGGAGTGTTCGCGAGGGCCGCCACCAGTGCTGAGGCCGCCGGCTGGCTGGTGGTTCCGGCCAGGGAGGCAGCAGCAACGTCCACGGCGTCAACGCCTGCGTCCACTGCAGCCAGAAGAGTGGCCAGCTGGCCACCGGCGGTATCGTGCGTGTGGAGGTGCACGGGCAGGTCGAAGCGTTCACGCAGTGCGGTCACCAGTTTGGCCGCAGCGGCCGGGCGCAGGAGGCCGGCCATGTCCTTGATCGCGAGGATATGTGCACCGGCGTCGACGATCTTCTGGGCCAGGTCCAGGTAGTAGTCCAGCGTGTAGAGGTCCTCGTTGGGATCCAGGAGATTGCCGGTGTAGCACAGGGCCACCTCCGCCACGGCGGTTCCCGTTGCCCGCACGGCGCGGATGGCGGGGGCCATCTGGTTGACGTCGTTGAGGGCGTCAAAGATACGGAAGATATCGATACCGGTGGCGGCGGCCTCGTTGACGAAGGCTTCGGTCACCTCTTCCGGGTACGGCGTGTACCCGACGGTGTTGCGGCCACGCAGGAGCATCTGGATACAGGTGTTCGGCAGGGCCTTGCGCAGGGCAGCGAGGCGGTCCCAGGGATCTTCGCCGAGGAAACGCAGGGCGACGTCGTACGTGGCACCGCCCCAGGCTTCGACGGAAAGCAGCTCGGGCAGGAGCGCCGTCACGGCCGGTCCGGCAGCGACGAGGTCGCGGGTTCGGACACGGGTGGCCAGGAGCGACTGGTGGGCATCGCGGAAAGTGGTGTCAGTGACTGCCAGTGCGTTCTGCTCACGCAATGCCTTGGCGAAGCCCTCCGGTCCGAGCTCCTGCAGACGCTGGCGCGAACCCGAAGCAGGAACCGGCCCCTCGATCACCGGCAGCTTGCTGGCCGGGTCCGTGCGGACGGGCAGCTCGCCGTTTGGCTTGTTCACCGTGACGTCGGCGAGCCAGGTGAGGAGCTTCGTGCCACGGTCTGCGGAGATGTGGGACTTCAGCAGTTCAGGACGCTTGTCGATGAAGTCCGTGGCCACATTGCCGGCGTTGAAGTCCGGGTCGGCCAGGACAGCCTGCAGGAAGGGGATGTTGGTGGAGACGCCACGGATGCGGAATTCGGCGAGGCCACGACGTGCCCGGGCAACGGCAGCGGGGTAATCCCGGCCACGGCAGGTCAGCTTCACCAGCATCGAGTCGAAGTGGGGGCTGATCTCGGCGCCCGAGTACACGGTACCGCCGTCGAGCCTTACGCCTGCGCCGCCGGCAGAACGGTAACCGGTTATCTTGCCAACGTCGGGACGGAAGCCGTTGGCGGGGTCCTCGGTGGTGATACGGCATTGGAGGGCAGCGCCCTTGATGGACACGGACTCCTGGCTCAGGCCCAGATCTGCCAGGGTCTCCCCCGATGCAATACGCATCTGGGCCTGGACCAAGTCGACGTCGGTGATTTCCTCCGTGACAGTGTGCTCCACCTGGATGCGGGGGTTCATCTCGATGAAGACGTGCTGGCCTGCACGCTCGCCTTCAGTGTCGACCAGGAACTCGACCGTACCGGCATTGACGTAGTTCAGTGCTTTGGCAAATGCCACGGCGTCACGGTAGAGAGCCTGGCGGATGTTCTCGTCCAGGTTCGGCGCCGGGGCAATTTCGACGACTTTCTGGTGGCGGCGCTGTAGCGAACAGTCACGCTCGAAAAGGTGCATGACGTTGCCTTCGGCATCGGCCAGGATCTGCACTTCGATGTGGCGCGGACGAAGAACGGCTTGCTCAAGGAACATCGTGGGATCGCCGAAGGCCGCATCGGCTTCGCGCATGGCTGACTGCAGTGCTTCGGGCAGTGCCTCGCGCGTCTCCACGCGCCGCATGCCGCGACCACCGCCGCCGGCTACTGCTTTGGCAAAGATGGGGAACCCGATCTCGTCCGCCGCGGCAATAAGTTCATCCAGGTCCTTGGACGGCTTGCTGGACTTCAGGACGGGAACGCCCGCTTTACGCGCAGCTTCCAGGGCGGCAACCTTGTTGCCGGCCAGCTCCAGCACTTCCGCCGGAGGGCCGACGAAGGTGATGCCCTGCGCCTTTGCGGCGCGGGCGAGGTCCGGGTTCTCGGACAGGAACCCGTAGCCGGGGTAAATGGCGTCTGCGCCGGCTTCCTTGGCGACGCGGACAACCTCCTCGACGTCCAGGTAGGCACGGACGGGGTGGCCCACCTCGCCGATCAGGTAAGCTTCGTCGGCTTTCTGCCGGTGGATCGAGTTACGGTCCTCGTGCGGAAAGACGGCTACGGTCTTGGCGCCCAGTTCATAACCAGCGCGAAACGCCCTGATCGCGATTTCTCCGCGATTGGCCACCAGAATTTTCGAAAACATACTTCTCCTGCATCATTGCGGGTGGATCGGTCGGTGGTCACAGTGTGTAGTGCCGCCAGCATCAAACACAAATCTTTGTGGCAACCATCACAATGGATTCGTCATGTGGGCGGTATATGCGTGCGCGCGAAGCGACCCCGTGCTATTGCCACCGCTATTCCCGGGGCCGGGCGCGTAGAAAGCGGGATTCGGCGCCGAAGCACCATATGATGTTGAGGGGGCTTCGGCAAGCCCCGGCTCCAGGCATTCCGGAGCCGAAGGAGCGCGATACGGCAACCGGCGTTAGGTTTTGGGTTTTCAAGTGCAAGTAGTCAGCATCAGCAGCCTTAAAGGTGGAGTGGGAAAGACGTCCGTGACCACCGGTCTGGCGTCAGCGGCCCTCGCAGCCGGCATCCCTACTTTGGTGGTGGACCTCGATCCCCATGCCGACGCCACGACGGCGCTTGGTGTCCAACCAGGTTCGCAGCAAGACATCGGCCGAATGCTGAAAAGCCCCCGACGAGCGAAGCTTCAGGACAACGTGGCCGGCAGCAGCTGGGTTTCCAACGGCTCCAGCGACGGCACTTTGGACGTCGCCGTCGGTTCGGCCTTCACAGGCATCTACGACCGGCCCGACCTTGGACGCCGGGACCTCCGCAGGCTCTCAGCAGTGCTGGCCGGGGCAAGCAACTACGAGTTGGTCCTCGTTGACTGCCCGCCCTCCCTCAATGGCCTGACCCGCATGGCCTGGAGCGCCAGTGACCGCGTAGTACTCGTGGCAGAGCCCGGCCTGTTCTCCGTGGCCGGCACCGAACGGACCATGAGGGCCATTCAATTGTTCCGCCAGGAATTCGCCCCCAACCTGGCCCCGGCAGGGATCGTCGCCAACCGCGTCCGCAGCGGATCGGCAGAGCACACGTTCCGCTTGGCCGAAATGGAATCCATGTTCGGAGAACTGTTGCTTACCCCGCACATCCCGGAACAAGCCAACTGGCAGCAGATCCAGGGTGCGGCCCACTCGGTCCACCACTGGCCGGGAGATTCGGCCAAGAGCGCTGCCAAACTGTTCGACGCCCTCCTTGAGAGCCTCCTTGAGGGCCAAGGCTCCATCAGGGACCGCCGCCAACGCTGAGCGGGACCAGGCGTTCACCCCACACCACTACAAAAGAAAGCCTCGTCCTGACAGGGACGAGGCTTTCCTGGTGCTGGTGGGGATTCCTAACCGATGCGGCGCGCGACGCGGCGCTTGCTCAGCTCGTCGTCGGGAAAGGACTGCTCAGCAGCGTGCTCACTCGGCAGAGCGGCCAAGCTGCCCTCCACTTCGCGCCATACGCGGCCGACGGCAATGCCAAAGACTCCTTGGCCGCCTTGCACAAGGTCAATGACCTCGTCCGCGGAAGTACATTCGTAAACACTGGCTCCGTCGCTCATCAATGTGATCTGCGCGAGGTCCTCCACTCCACGCTCGCGGAGGTGTTCAACGGCGGTTCGAATCTGTTGGAGGGAGACACCGGTATCAAGGAGGCGCTTGACCACTTTCAGGACCAGGATGTCGCGGAAGCCATAAAGCCGTTGTGATCCGGAGCCGGCCGCGCCACGGACAGCGGGCTCAACGAGACCCGTTCGTGCCCAGTAGTCCAGCTGGCGGTAGGTGATGCCTGCTGCTTTGCACGCGGTCGGGCCGCGGTAGCCCGCGTCCTCGTCCAGCACGGGAAGATCCTCTGTGAAGAGTAGACCCTGGGCGCCGGATGCGGGCGCAGCAATGCCGGCAGAGGACTGCTTCAGCTCGCCTGCTTCGCCTTTCGGACTCACGTGACCTCCTTGTTGTCAGCTCCCTTGGGGACGGTGCACACTCTGATACAACGGCAAAATGCAGCAGTGTAATTCCCGCAAGTCGGCACCTTCCAGTGTGACTTGCGCGGGCAGTGTATGCAACGGGAACTTGATACTTCGACGTTAGGCCTGTGAAGGGCCGAGGTCAAAGACCCCGGCCTCAAAATCCTGTCGTGTCGAAAGTTTCACCCTCAACTTTAGGTTGAGGGTGTCTCAACCTTCAAAATCTTCGGGCTCGACGTCATCAAGGAACTCGCGGAACCGGCGCATCTCACGCTCTTCCTCCACCGTGGGATCGGGTTCGGAGTCTTCACCTTCATCATGTTCGGTGATCCGGACGCCAGCCTCTTCCATTACGGCATCGGCGCACCAAATACGGCACTTGGCCCGCAAAGCCAAGGCAAGAGCGTCCGAAGCGCGCGAGCTGACTACCGTGCCGTCGTCGAACTGGAGCTGCCCGTAAAAGATGTTGTCCTCCACGGCCACGATGTTCACGCTGATGATCGTGTGGCCCAAGGATTCCACGACGTCGATCAGGAGATCATGCGTCATGGGCCTCGGCGGGACCACACCCTGCTGGGCAAGGGCTATGGCACTGGCTTCGGGCGTGCCGATCCAGATGGGCACGTGCCGCTCACCGTTAAGCTCGCGCAGAAGCACCAGGGGCTGGTTCGACGGCAGTTCAATCCGTACTCCGACGATTTCGACTTCTATCATCAGCTGTCCATCCGGGAGATTCGGTCGTGGACCAGGGCCCGGTGCAGGGTGAGGCAGAGATCGCTGATCTCGCGTGCAGCCTCCGCAGCCCGGGCCTGCGATGCTGCATCACGCCTGGACGTCAAAGGCGCTACCGCCCTTTCCACCAGGCCGAACTCGCGCTCGGCCGCAGCCTGGAAAGGACGAAGGTGCCGTGGCTCCAGGCCGTGGCCTTCCAATTGGACACAAGCCCTTGCCACTTGCAGGGCATGCTCATCGAACTTGCCACCGACATGGGAAATCAGTCCGAAACTCAGGAGCGATTCCAGCAGCGGCACACTGGCCCCGGACTCTGCGCGGAGCTGCTCCTCAGTGAGGGCACGGGCACGCCCCTGCATTTCTGCCGCCATCTCGGCCGAAACCACCCGCGGGGAGACGGTGACACCCGGCGGAAGGTTCTCCGGCCGTTCGCCCCGGTCAATTGCGTCCAGGTAGTCCTTGATCACTTTAAGGGGCAGGTACTGGTCTCGCTGGAGGGCAAGCACAAACCGGAGGCGCTCAACATCGCTGTCCGAGTACTGCCGATAGCCGGCAGGGGTCCGTTTCGGATTGATGAGTCCTTTTTCCTCAAGGAAACGGATCTTGGACGCGGTCATCCCCGGGAAGTCGTCGCTGAGCTGCGCGAGGACTTCCCCGATGTTCAGGACCTGCGGTCCGCGACGGTCCGGCTGGGCAATAGCCACAGGCAGGTTCCCCGTCAGACTTGGCCTGCAGGGCGGACAGGGCTGATGTAGTAGGTCAACCGGAACTTGCCGATCTGGACCTCGTTGCCGCTCTTGAGCTGCACCCGGTCTACGCGGTCGTGGTTGACGTAGGTGCCGTTGAGGCTGCCCATGTCAACGAGTTCGAAACCCGACGCCGTGCGGATGAACTGCACGTGCTTGCGGGAAACCGTGACATCGTCAAGGAAAATGTCCGCGTCAGGATGCCGGCCCGCAGTCGTGGTGTCGGCGTCGAGCAGGAAGCGGGCTCCGGCGTTGGGTCCGCTGTGCGCAATGAGCAGAGCCGAGTTCGGCGGGAGTGCGTCCACGGATGCACGCTCTTCAGGAGCCAACTTGGGGGCAATGCTTGGCTCGTCCCATGTTGGCGTGATGCTGATCGAGGTGGTCTCCGACGTCGGCTGTTCCTCCGCGCCGTTCCCGACATTGGCTTGGTTCTTGTCGCCGCCAACCATGGAATTTCCTCCTCATCCGCTGGCAGTCCCAGACCCTGCCAGCCACTTCCGCATCCCGGTACCGCCGGGCAAATCGGTTGCTGGCCCGTCCGCCCACTTTCCCTGAGATGGGAAAACAGCCGGGCGGGCCAGATAACTTTAGCCTACCTGTTGTTCGTACTCCGATGCACTGAGCAGGGAATCCACGGCGTCAGGTTCTGCAAGCTTTACTTCAATAAGCCAGCCTTCGCCGTACGGGTCCGAGTTGATCAGTGCGGGATCCGTGTCCAGGGCATCATTGCGATTGATGACCTCACCGGTAACCGGAGCGTAGATATCACTGACGCTCTTGGTGGATTCGACCTCTCCGACAACCTCGTTGCCGGTGACTTTGGTGCCCGGTTCCGGCATCTGTGCGTACACCACATCACCCAACGCGTCCTGCGCGAAATCGGTGATGCCAATCCGCACAACGCCATCGGCATCCGGAGCGGTGACCCACTCGTGCTCTGCAGTGTAGGAAAGTTCTTCTGGAATATTGCTCACGGGTGGCCTTTCATCGGGACAATGACGAACCTCGACGGCGGCCTGCACAGCTGGCCACCGCTGAAAGTATATGCACATTTCCCCTGCGTCCGATGGGTCTTTTCCATGATCGCGCTGAACACTCCGCGCAGACCCCATGCCTGGCCCCTAAGACGCGAAGAAGCCCGCCACGGATGATCCGTGACGGGCGTCTTGCGCAATCCGCGCTTTAGGCGACCGTGGCCCCGTGGGGTTCGCGTTCGACGTCGGACGTTGCCTCGGGTGCCGCCACTCCCCCGCGCTTGGCTGCTGCAGCTGCTGCCAGCATGACCAGAAGCGCCGCAACGGTGATCGCAGCACCGGCCCAAATGGGCGAGGTGTAACCGAGACCGGCGGAGATTGTGACACCGCCAAGCCAGGCGCCCAACGCATTGCCAAGGTTGAATGCGCCGATGTTCGCACCCGATGCCAGCGTGGGCGCAGAGGCAGCAAAATGCATGACACGCATTTGGAGACCCGGAACGGTCGCGAACCCGAAGCCGCCCATCAGAGCCAGGGAGACCAACGTGGCAATGCTGCTGGAGGCCGTCAGGGCGAAGAAGACCAGGACCACTGCAAGTCCGGCAAGGATGACAATGAGCGACTTGTCCAAGGCCTTGTCAGCGGCTTTGCCACCCAGGAAGTTACCTGCGAAGAGGCCTCCACCAAAGAGCACCAGAAGCCAAGGCACCGCGCTGGATTCAAATCCGGAAACCTCGGTGAGCGTGAAGGCAATGTAGGTGAACGCGCCAAACATGCCACCAAAGCCGAGGATGGTCACGACGATGGAGAGCCACACCTGGCCGGACGCGAACGCACCCAGTTCGCTGCGGAGGCCCTTGGTGGGTTCGGTGCTGGCCTTCGGGACCATGAGTGCGATACCAAGCAGCGCAACGACGCCGATGGCGGTAATGGCCCAGAACGTCGACCGCCAGCCGAAGTTCTGCCCCAGCAGGGTCCCGAAGGGAACACCCAGGACGTTGGCGGCCGTCAGGCCAGTGAACATGATCGCGATGGCGCCTGCCTTTTTATGCGCAGGCACAAGGCTTGCTGCCACCACAGAGCCGATGCCGAAGAAGGCGCCGTGGCACAGTGCGGCGACGATGCGACCGATCAGCATGGCTGTGTAGGAGTCGGCTATGGCCGAGAGGAAATTGCCGGCGATGAACAAAACGAGCAAGCCCATGAGTACGGGCTTGCGTGGAAGCCGCGTCACGGCGGCGGTCACCAGGAGGGCGCCAACCGTCACGCTGAGGGCGTAGCCGGAGATGAACCAACCGGCCGAAGCCTCGCTGACCTGGAAGTCGGCGGCAACTTCCGGCAAGAGGCCCATGATCACGAATTCAGTCAGTCCGATACCGAATCCGCCGAGGGCAAGGGCGATCAACCCTGCGGGCATGTGGAACTCCTTCATAGGGTGGTTCCCCTGGGGAAGTGGAAGTGCGCCGCCGGGAACCGTAGAATAATAGTTGCAGACGCTCCATATATAGTTGCACACGCTAGGTATTTGCGCAAGCAACTACTTTTGGATGCGTCGCGATCGACTCAATCAAGGCAGGAGCACAGCAGACATGGGCATCAAGGATGACGCCGTAGAAGTACGGGCACAGGGCTGGCGTACCCTTGCCGCCCTGCACGGGAGCATCGAGGCGGAACTGGAGAGGGCACTCCAGTCCTCCAATGAGCTCTCGGTTGTGGAGTACACAGTCCTGGATGCCCTGAGCCGCCAGGACGGGTGGCACATGCGGATGCAGCAACTGGCCCGGGCCACCGCGCTCTCCAGCAGTGCAACCACCCGTCTGGTCAACCGACTGGAAGACCGTGGGCTGCTGACCCGCATTTTGTGCGCCGATGACCGGCGCGGGATCTACACGGAGCTGACGTCGGCCGGCCAAAAGCTCCTGGAGGCCGCCAAGCCCGTCCATGATGAAACGCTGGCTTCTGCCTTGGAAGCCGCGGAGGCCGTGCCGGAACTGGAGCCGCTGGTGAGGGCACTCGGGGCGCTCCAGAAGGCCTAAGCCACTCCCCCGGCCCTGTTCGCGTGAGTACCGCCCTGAACGGCGGGCTCGCCGGATAGGCCCCGGGGCTTTAACGACCAAAGGCCGGAATCACGTGTTTCCACGTAATTCCGGCCTTTTTGGTCGGGCTGACAGGATTTGAACCTGCGACCCCTTGACCCCCAGTAATGAGGCCACTGTACGTTCCAGTATTTGCGAGGAACGTACAGTGATCTCTCCCCCTATATATAAGGGAAGGAGCACCGGGCCGTATCGGCCTGTTTCTTCCTCTATCCGGCAGTGTGCACACACAACCGCACACACCTTCGAACTTCGCTGCTACGTACTAACTCGGGTGTAGCAGTACCATCGGGGCATGAAACGAATATTGGGGGTAGCTGGCGCCGTTCTGCTGGCAATTTCGTTAGCATCCTGCGGTTCTGCCGGCACTGTTGCAAACCAAGCTGAGTCCACTTCGCCGAGTGCATCGCCAAGGCCGACAACGTACTACGGCGAGACCGCCTCGGCGGTGGCCGCTCTCATCCCAGGATGTACCGATGTAAAGTCGGGAGACATCGCTAAAGGCGGGCCGGATCTTGCGTCTACGGCCTCATGCGTTCTGGATGGGCGGACGATCGACGTCAACAGTTGGCGGGACAGCAAAGCTATAGACAGCATGAAGAAGGTCATCGACGCAAACGAAGCCGAGGTCTTTTACGCCAGTGGCACGGGTTGGACGGCGCATCCTCGACGCGACATGACGTTCCAGTACCAAATCACGAATCAAGCGGGCGAGCTCCTAAAGCTCGGAATGAGTGGTCAGACGGCGCCTGCGCCGGATCTAAGGGGAGAGATGGAAGTCTCTCAAAAGATCGCTGACGCCCTTGGCGGCAAAGTGGAGCACTACAAGCCATAGTGCACAGAACGTAAGCTGCCCCAGCGGCTAGCCTGATCCTCTCAGCGCCGGCCCTGGGGCAGAACGTTCAAAACCGCCTCTGGGGGTGAACAGGTCCCTCGGGCCTCGCTAGTCAACCACCACAGAGGCTAGCAAGATGTAGAAAGCATACATCATGTGGTGACAATAGTTAAGTAATCACTTACGCATGGTGCGTCTCAGCCTTCGTATGCCTCAGGGTCGATGAGCTTCGGAGGAATACCGAAGACAGCCGCGAGCGCATCCACCCTCGAGGCTGGGAGGCGCCGCCGCCCGACCTCGTACCCCGTAAGGGTGGTGTGGTGACAGCCCACTAGGCTACCGAGTTCGTCCAGAGTCAGCCGCTTCTTCTGGCGCTCCAATTTGATGATGTGCCCGATTCGAACATCCAAGAGATTCATGGCGGCAAGCTTGCCAGAGGTGGTGACCTGACCCGAATGAAGGACGGGATATAGACGAAATATGCAACTTAATTCACCCTGTTGCATGGTTCTGCAAGAACTGAGCCCGTCCCTAGCTGTCCGCGAGGCCGCGGCTGCGCTCCGCAGGTCACCACCCAGCCCGAAAGCTCAATCCTCGCTGGCTCGCGTCAATTCCCTCACCGATGCTCGACGCAGGTACTGTCTGACTCATGCCTTTCCCCGTTGAGACCGTCCAGGTTGAGCTAGTCAATTCATGGTGGGAGCAGATACTCCCCGTGGCCGCGCTTCTTATCTCTGTGTTCTCGGTAGGCCTGACGCTCGCGTTCCGTTACTTTGACCGCCTGGTCCTCAAGGTACAGGCAGTCTGGATCCCGGTAGAGACGTCTTCTATGCAGATGTTCACTGGTCAAGATGTGGTTCTTGTGGAGGTGACCAACCGCAGCCGAACGGCGACGACCGAGGTGTCCTTCCTGCTGCTTCAAACCAACGAGAAGAGAACATTCGGAGCCGGCATCCGGCCCAATCCGAACGACTCTAAGTTGCCGGCGATAATCGGCCCTGGGCAGACAGCCTCGATTTCTTACTCGGCGCAGCGGATGGGGCAGCTACTGAACACCTCACCGGAAGTCTCTTGGATCCGGGCAATGGCAGTGAGTGGCCACAAAACGATCCGCGGTAAGAAGCACCGGGACATCGTTGGAAGGCTGCGACAGTACGCCAACGATAACCCGTAGGTAGTACTTCATCGTTGTCCTAGGTGGATGCCTTTGCCTTGAGGGCAGAACGCCATTTGTGTCAGCCCTCACCTATAGCGTTGCGGGTGTCGGCAATGCGCGACGACAACCAATGACGGGAGAAGACTATGAGTAATGACTATTCGACGGCCTGGGATGCCCTCGCCGAGACTATCGGGGCAGCCAAGGGGCAAAGTTCCGGAAGCATCACGGACCTTGAACATCTTGACACCGACCAACGACTGAAAGTTGTGGAGATCACCGCACTACTGTCCATCGCTCAGGAGCTTTCTGCACTGAACCCACAGAACACGAGCTCCCGCGACGAAGAAGGCAACGAGGTCAATGGCTGGGGCATCGTAACGAAGAAGGCCAAGAAGAAGCCGGGCCGTCTCACATCATCCTAACGACGAAGCCCCCATCTTCGAGGATGGGGGCTTCGCTGCTCATATCTGAAAGATCCTCTGACCATCGTGGTACTCCTCGAACAATGGACTCATCCATGAGCAACCGAATTCTTCACATCCGAAGTAGTTGGTGCGCTCCCGGTTGGCAACCATATTGGATGAAGGAGACCATCTCGAGGGGTTGGCGCCAATCGCTTCGGATCCGCATTCAGGGCAATTGTCAGGTTTCGTCACAGCCATGGTCAGAGCCTATTTGTTTCCCTTGTGATCTATGCAAGACCAAGGGCCGTCAAGTTGACGGGCGTGACCTGACCCCACGAGACGACGCCGGTGCCGGGGTGGGCGATGAGATCCACCATCACCGATGTGGTGCCCGTTGGAATGGTGTACTCCTGATGGAAAAGGCCTCGCGTTACAGGAACGGTGAAGTCAGCTGCGTTCGCGGTTCCGCCATTACCCGTGAAGGTGACCTTGACCTGAGCGCGGATTCCGCCGTCCGTGGTGATCACTCCACAGAGCGCGACCTTGTCCCCGACCGAAAACGCTGTAAACCCTCGCTGCATGGCGCGTAGGGAAGCATTCGCGGTCTGGGTGATCTGCATGAGTTTGCCGGGGACAGCGGCGTCGGTCACGAGAGCATGCGCGTAGCCTGTAGACCCACCGTAGGCAAACCACCCATCTGGAACACCGTCACCGTTCGTGTCCGTGAGAAGCACTGGGTTGCTTGAATAGAGCTGCGCGGTGTTCCCGTTATCCACCGCCAGCGGCGGCCCCCACGCCGGCAGCAAGGGGGCCAGCTTGTCGGCGCAGAGCTGCCCCATGGCCACGTATCCAGAGTGACTGGGGTGAGTGCCGTCAGTGTTGTAAGCGGCAGCGTAAGAGCCCGTGGCAGGGTCCACCAAAAGCGTGTAGAAGTCGAGCACGATGATGCCGCTTGCTGCCGCGTAGTAGCGCAGCCAAGTGTTCCACTTTACGGTGGTCGGCTTGTCCGCGGGTGTGTTGACAGGTGGAATCAGCCCAATAACTGGGATTGCGCCAATTGCCCTAATCTTCGAAAAGATGGCGAGCATGTTGGCTTGGAACGTCGCAAGACCAACACTTTGGTTGATGTCGTTCCTGCCAGCCATTACAACAACGGCATTGGGTTTGTAGGGGGTGACATCCGAATCGAAGCGAGCAAGCATCTGGTCTGAACGCTCCCCCGAGATGCCAGCATTTCGAACGGTAAGGATCCTGCCGGCTGACAGCATCTGGGCATAGAGCGGAAAGGATGACCCCTGCGTCTGCGTCGAGTTCTGCCAGGATGCCTGAGTGATTGAGTCTCCAAGGAATGCCACCCGATTACCAGGCCGGGCGTGCACCATACTGGCTACGTTGAAGGTGTCGAGCCTGCGCCCGGTGGCGTCTTTCATGTACGCCATGATCAGGCCTCCGCAATAATGTCAGCTATTTCCCACGTAGATGTGTCCACCTTGATGGTCACATGGCGGGCTGTGATGGGGTTACCGGCAAGATCCACAAATCGGACAAAAGTGGCATTCATTGCCGCTAATTGAAGGCGCGCGGGGAGACCTTTGTCTGTAACGCTGGTGAAGTCCAGGATCCCCATACTAGCCCTCTGTGATCGTGATGGCCGGGCGGGTGGTGATCTTGCCTGACTCGTTGCGAGTGACCGTCGGCTGCGTGTAAGTCCTGACCGGGGTTCCGGTCTTGGTGATGGTGTAGGACTCCACGGCGCCGGGCCAGTCCTCGGAGGTGGTTCCGGCGAAGACTCCGGTGGACCCGTCAGGCCACACGACCTGAGCCGAAGTAGCGGCACCATCAGCATTGCGAACCACCGACCCGCTGAACAGCGCGTCAGGGTCACGCGCGAGCTGCAACAGGGCAGCCGCCAGATCATCCTCCAACGAGTTCAACCGTTCAGCGCTCAACGGGGTGTTCCCGATGACGCCGTTAGTCCAGTTTCTGCGTGTCATTTTGGGTGGGTTCCTTCTGGTCTGAGTTCTACACGGAGCGTGCAGCGAGGACACGGGCGGTGGTGTACGCGGTTGATACCGGGTTCCCGGACGTGTCGTTGATGATGAATGTGTTGCCGCCCTCGGGCAGCTTCCCCGTCTCGTTCGCGTGCAGAAGCTTCCCGGCCCCGATCGAATCCACAGACGATTTCTTGATCACGATTTCGCCGGGGGTCAGCATCGCCGGCACCGTGTCAGTGCCAACAGGTTTGAACTGCGGGAACCCGCCAGTAGCGAGGTAGTTCACCATGCCGCCACCGGCCCGGTAGATCATCCCGCCATTGGCTCGGTACGCGTTTCCCGTTGCGTACTGGTTCGCGGTGTTCATCGCGTTGGCCGTGGCAGTGTCCCCGCCATCTCGGACTTGCTGGATGTGTTCCACCGAGTAGATGTGCACCGTTTTGCCAGTCAATGAGTTGATGGCATTCTGGAAGCCTTGCAGTTTCAGCTCTGCTTCGGCTTTGTCAACATCCACTTTCGTCGGGGGGACGCTCGCCGGGATCTTCAAGATTGAATCGATGTAACGAGTGACGGCGTCGCGGTTCTGCCCGTTCGCCACGGCGTTATCGATGATTACTTGCCGCTGATCGATAAGTTTCTTACGGGCGTCCTCAGCGGAGCCTGTCATTGTCCCGTAAGCCTCGGCAGACTGCTGCGCGGAAGTCACAAGGTTCAGCAAGCTGCCGCGGTTCGTTACCGCTGCCTCACTGTTACCCTCAATCGCCCCGCCGTTTGTCTTGATTGCTTGCGTGGAGTTGATAAGTTGCCGCTCGAATGAGTTCTGAGCCTGCTCGAACGAGATGGACTTACCGGCCAACAAATCAAGCTGCTGCTTGAGCAGCCCACCAGCGTCGTTCTGGAACTGCATCTGCAATGTTGTCGCCGCCAACTGGTCCGCGGTCTTCTTCTCCGCGTCCTGAGCGTTAGTAAGAGCAGTCACGTTGGTGCCGTACATGCTAGCCAGCGCGGACAGCTTCCCGGACTGCGCGTCGAGGGTTGTGCCCGTCTGGCCCTTCGCCTCGTTGAACCGGCGCTCAAACTCAACAGCCTGATTCAAGGCACTGTTCTGGTTGCCGATTTCCTCACGCACGGACTTGACCGACGCCTGCACATCCCAGTTGATTTTCATCTGGTCGCGGTTGATGCCACCCATTTCCAACTGGGTGCTGTTCACATCCTTCGACTTCGCCTCAAGCGCATCCAAGGTGCGGGTTAGTTCGCCTTGCGCGTCCTTGTTCCCCAATGCTGCGGAGGTCAAGATTTGGAGGCTGATGCCGAGCTTCTTCGCGGACTCAGCGGCTTTGGATTTTGCGATTTCCTCGGCGGTGTGGGCGCGGACGTTCTCCGCAATAACGCCGTTGTCCCGTTGCAGGGCAGCGGTGTAACCCATGGTCGCGGCGGCTGCGTCCTTCGTGGAAGCAGCGGACCCGACCATCACACCGATCAGGGCACCAACCCCGGCGACCACAAGGCCGATAGGGCCAAGGGACATGTTGAGCATGAGCCCGAACGACTGGATGATGGGGATGAGCGCGGACCACGTCGCGAACGCGGCGTAAGCGCCGAGCGCACCAGATACGAGCATGGTCAGGACTTCGGTGGGTATATCAGAGAGGATGTCGCCGATAACCTTGAGGGTCGTCATACCCAGCCCACCAAGAGGCGCGAGAGCAGCGAGCAGGTTACTCACGCCTCGGACCAAGGATTCGATGGTTGCCATGACCTGGGGCATGACCGCGAGGGCGTAGTCCCCAAACGCGCGGAGCCCGTTGCTTTGCCCGATGGTCGAGAACCGTTGGGACAGTTCCCCGAGGTACCCGGCGAAGCCGCGCATGACCGGGTCAAGGGTGGTGAACATGCCCAGCAACCCGCTGAGCCCGTTCGCTGCGACGTTGCCGGTGACGCGGGAGAAGTCACCCATCTGCCGGTTCAGCGACGGCATGTAAATGTTCAGGGTATTCGCGGAACGGTTGAACCCGTCAAGGGTTCCTGTGGCGCTGGTCGCTGCGAGGCCGTTGAACTGGTCTTTGATCTGCTTGACGCCCGCGGCGTACCGGTCCCCGACTGGTCCGCCTTGGTCCATGGCGTTCTTCACGCCAACGATGGCGAGGACACCAGCGACGCCCATGGCACCGAGGGCTGCGGCACCTGCTGCTGCTGCGCCGGCGATCGGCACTGCGGCGGGGGCTAGCAGCGCGAGTGTGGAGTACAGGAGGTGGATGGATCCGCCAGCTTGCTTCGCGGTGTTGTCTACCTTGCGGTTCGAGTCCGCGTTTTTTTCTTTCGCGGAGGTGTCGCTTTTCGTGGCTTCGGTGGAACGCTGCGTCCACTCAGTGAAGTCCATCTTCGGTTTGATGGATTCCTTCTCAGCCAATGCCTGCCCGATGATGACAGCACGCGCCTGCTCCCGCATACGGGCGAGGGCCGCAGATGATGCGGTGATCTTCCGCTCAGCCACCTCAACAGCGCCGAGCTCCGCAACAGCCTGCTGGGTGCCTGTCGTCTCAACACGGACCCGAGGGTTAGCCCTGCCCAAGGAGCGGGCCTGGGCTTCTGCACGTGCGAGTTCCCGGTCCCAGTCTGACATGTCAATCTTGAGCTTGGCGACGATCGTGCCAACGTTTGCCGGCCCGGTCATGCGGCCTCACCAGCGTCGAACTGATCGAGGTCCACGCGTACGGTGTGCCCGATGCGAACAGCTTTGATCGCGCCTGAGTTGATCCAGTTGTAGATCGTCCTGAGGCTGACGGAGTAGAACGTCGCTGCCTCCGCTGGGCTGGCGTAGCGCGCTGCCATGGCATGTCTCCTGAACTTTTAACGGGGAAAGCCGAGCGCAACCACCACATGAGCAGTGGAGATGCGCCCGGCTAGCACCCGGCTTGTGTACCTATTTCAGTTTAGCGCGAATTGCAAGAATATGCAATAGTTTGCATAAATATTCATTCGACTACGCGCGGTCGAAGCGTACAGAGTTGCACGGAAGAAGGCCCTCAATGTACTCCCGCTTCAATCCGCCCACGAACCCACCCTTGCCGACGAGCTCAGCGCCTTCAAGCAGTTCCTGCACGGCGTTCTTCAACGCATAGTCCCCCAGCACCACAAACGACTTTTCGCCGTTGCGCGACTCCACAACGATCCGTTCGGGCTCCACGATGATCCCCAGATCCACTGGGGTCGGCAGTCCAAGCTCTTCGGCCCTGGGGCCGGCGTCACCAATCGCGAGGGCAACTTCGCGGGCCTCGTCATGGAACTTGGCGGCGGCGTCAAGGTAGGAGCGCACAGCCGACACGGCACCGTCCAGAAGGCCGTCCAAGGCTGGCTCATTTCCAGGGAGGTTGCGCGCCCGCCTCACTGCCTCATCGACGGCCAACCGCTGCTGCGCGAGCTCCTTCTCACGCGCTACGTTTGCGGCCTTCCGTTCAGCAGCCTCTTGGCGGAGCCGGGCGAACTGGAGAAGGCCGCGGGATTTGTTGAGGTCGTCAGGCGTGACCGTCTCATCGCCCTGCCGAATACTTTCCTCTACCGCGTCATGTGCTGTTTGGGCTTGCTCTGCGAGCGCCTTCGCATCCTCCGCGGCGGTTAGTGCCTCTGCATCCGCGGCCACTGCGGCGGACAGATCGTTTTTGAAGTTCGGTGCCATTGTTCAGGTGGTCTTTCTGGTTGTCGTACCGAATCGGTGTCGGTCGAGGTCTTGAGCGTCTATGAGCCATGTCTTGCCGAACTTCACAGCTCGGAGCCGGCCCTCTGTGCAGGCCTTGCGTATGGCCCTGTCCGTGCAACCCAGGAGGTCAGCTGCTTCGAGCGCTGTCAGCTTGCGTGCATCGGATCTACTACCGATGATCCCGGATTCGACAGTCTCGGTTCCGGCTGCGGAACTTGGCCGTTCCTCTTCACGCGCCGCGGCGGCATTCAACGCTGACAGCACACCGATAGTGTCCGCGTTGAGCCGCCCTCCACCCCCATTTCCCGACACCGACTGAGACAGCCCCCGGACGATAAGGCGGAGAATGGGCTCAGCCACGGAACCTGGGACAACGACTGTTCCGTCGGATCTGATGAGATGCGCATACTGTGCCCCGACGCTCACCAGCCGTCGCCTTTCTCTTTGCCTTCGGGCTGGAATATCCAACGAGCGGAATTCTTCACCGGCAAAGGATGCTGGGGCACCCAGATCCCGCTGGGAGTCATGACAGGCTCCCCTACTTGGGCAGATGCCTGCTCCATTGCCCACCTCGACGTCGTATCCTGTTCCCGTGTTGCCCACGGGGGATGCACGCAAGAAACGGCCTGCATGAGCGCCATTACGGCGTCATCGTGGCCTGTTCGCTCTGGTACCGAAATTTTCATTCCCCCGGAGGCTGTTTGCTCGAACTCAAGGCCCCGAAGCTGCTTTAGAAGCTCAGGATGCCTTGGCAACACGAGCCGGTCCCGCTGCAAGAGGCCCTTGATCTTCGAGAATCCAGACTGCTTCCGCCGCATGTCGGTCCAGACTGGCGCTACCCATCCGTAATTTCCCGACCTGTGCAGCTTGTCTACCAAGTCATCAGTTGGATATTGACCGGGTCCGTTCAGTTCCGACGCGATCATCTGCATGCGGTACGAACCTGCAATCTCCACTACCCGGTCGATGAACTGGGCATAGGCCCAGTTGTGTTTGACTTCCAACCACGGCACAAAGAACACGAGGTCATCTCCGTGTCGGTTTCGGTTGTTGCCGAAGTCCTCCAAGACGGAAACCATGGCAAGCGCGTTTGCATCCTTCGCGAAGCCCCAGTCCACGCCGGCTGCCACAGCGTACGGCAGGCTGGAATCCAAGGGCAGTTCCTCCGGGCCGGTCATGGAGTAGTCAGCAACAGCGCGCATAATCTCAGCTTCAGTGAAGTAGGCGCCTGCCTCATCCGTCCATTCAGCAAGGAACTCACGACGGAAGTACTCAGCAGATTCCCGCTGGCGAATCTGCTCCAACAACACAGCGTCAACGAGCGGGCTCACAGTGGAGGGCCAATGCCACGACTCAACCTGCTCGTTGGGGTGGTCCATCCCCTGCTGCCAGAGCTTCCGAAAGAAGTGGTCAAGCCCGCCCCAAGGCGTCGAAACCATGATCACCCGCGAACCAGGCCGCGCAATGATAGCCGGCTCCGCAGCCCGCCAAATCTCCGTATCAATGAAGCCCGCTTCGTCAAGGATCAGCACGTCTACCGGCCAACCACGAATCTGTCGAGACGACGCAGGCACACTGATGATGCGGGAACCTGTGGACAACGTCAGCATCGACTTAGAGTCATCCAACACCGAGCCCGCAAGCATCGGAGAATTCAAAGCCAGGGATGTGCACTCTTCCAGCAAACGCCGTGACGCCACCTCCCCCGCAGACACCAAAAGCACCGTGACATTGTTGCGGGTCGTTGCTTCAAACAAGGCCACGGCTGAGAGAGTTGTGGACTTACCCACCTGCCTCCCCGCACAAACGCATTTGTAACGCGCCTTGGACCGGGCAAACTCAAGCTGATGCGGCCACAACTCCCGCCCCAGAATCTGCGCCGAGAACGCCCCCGGATCCGTAGCCGGGTGATAATCAACAACCTCGGTCATTCAGGCACCACCTCTCCATGCACCGAGGCCTCCATCTGAGCCCTCATCTTCGTCAATTCCGTCGCAGCATCGGCCTGCCGCCCCTGGGCCACGTCCTTACCCAGCCGCGCCGCCGACATAGGATCCAGCCCCAGCCGCGAGCGGTGATTTTGAGCCGTCGTCTCCCACTTCCGCAACAGCTCCAACGGCGAGGTCTGCCCCTGCTTCGAGGCGGCAGCCGCCTCGATCGGCATGCCATCCACCCAATTCGAAATCAACGCGCACTTGGCTTCCGCCTGCGCCCACGCCTGGACCGCTGCGGCGTACCGGGGCGCCCGGAGGTATGCCACCGTCTCATCCAAAAGCAGCTCAGAGGCTAGGGCGTCAGCAATGGGGTCAACCTTCCGGGGTGACTTCGCCCCATGTTTCACAGCCATCTCATTACCAGGAGTGAATGGGGGACGCTGCCCCTCGAAGGCGGGCTCCCAATGGGTGGGGTTGTCAGGATCGGTCATCATGTTCATCCTCGGTCGGTTCAGGCGGGACGGTGCCCATGGGGTATACGGGAGCCCATGGTGTGGCCTGGGTGGCGGTGCCCCACTCGTCGGGGTGGCCCAGTCGAACCCACCTCACGGATTGCTCGGGGACGTTCAGCACACCCGTGAGCGCTGCTTGAGCAGCCAGGAGGTTGGCTGCATAGTCTCCCTCCACCGCGATCGTGTAGCGGCGTCCCGTGCCTTCGGTGCAGGCCACCAGCCCCCAGCCTGCCGGGGTGTCGGGTAGCCCGATGGTGGTGGGGTCCATGTCGGTGATGATCTGCGAACCCATGTGGTCGAACAGCCGTGTCACGGCTCTGCCCTCCACACGTCAGCGGCAACCGGTGCGCGGCTCGTGTTCAGGTCCAGTGCTTCGAGGGCTTCGGCTAGGGCTAGGCCGGCCTCTCGCACCTCGCCGGGGATGTTGTCTGCGTCTGCCTTCTGTATCTCGTCCAAGGCGTTGATGGCGCCACCTAGTCCCCATGCTGCTGCCCAGTTGGTGAGGGCTTCACGGGTGCTCATGCTCCCACTCCCCTACGGCAGGCCTCTTGATTGGGCATCAAAGGCTGAGGGTAAAACCGCAGGTCAGAGGCGGGTTGTGAGCACGTGAGTGCAGTTGTGTGTGCAGCTACCTTGAGCACTGAAAGCCTGGAATCAATGGCTGCCTCGCGCGCGGGGTTTGATGCATCCGCAACCGAGGCGCGGACTGACCGCTGAGCCCTCGCTTTGGTGTCTGGTTTGGTTGTGTATGGGGTGTTCATTGGGCTTCCTTGTGGTGTGTATCCCTGTGTATCCGTTCCGTATCCCGGATACGGTTTGAGTGTGTGTATCCCCCCTCTCTTCTTAAGAGGGGATACACTCACACTGCTTTAGCTCTGGTTGTGTATCCCGCTGGTTTGGGATCCGGTGGAGTGTGGAGTTCCTTGGGCCTGGGTAGGTTTCGAGTTGGCCCGTGTTTACGAGTTCTTGGATTGCGGCGCGTTTGGCGTCTTGTTTCCCTCGGACTACTGTGTCGAGGGCGCGGAAGCTGAGTGCTTCTGGTGAGTCGCGCACTGCTTGGAGGATGTCCTCGCTGAGTTTGGCGTGTTTGTCCGGGGTGCCAGCGTCTATAAAGTCCCTGGGTGGCATGAGGGCGTATTTGATGCGTCCGCGGTCCTGGGAGTCGATGAGTGCGACTGCTACTTCTTGGGTGCGGTCGCTTTTGCGCCAGTCACCGCCGTAGGGGCGCACGAGTCCGGGGCGGTCTTTGCCGATGCGGATGGCGAGTTTGCCGGTCATGCCGACGCCGATGGGTGCGATGACTTCGACGGAGTATGAGGCGCCGGTGAGGTAGCTCATTTTGGCTTGCGCGCCTATCGCGAAACGGCTGCGGTTCTCTGCCGACTTGGTGACGTGGTCGATGAGAACGACGGCAGCGCCGGTGCGTTGGGCGATTTGGCGGGGCACGTTGCGGCCCCACGTGCTGACCTCGTCGTTGTCCATGGATCCGACGCCGTAGACGGAGAATGCTTCGGTTACGCCGTCTATGACTGCTAGTGAGTATCTGGTTTGCATAAGGCGTTCCCATGCTTGCCGTTCCTGGGCGAGAGCGATCGGGTTGCATTCGGGCCGGATGTAGTGGAGGTTGGCGCTGATTTGTTCCGGCGTGGCGCCGAGCATGAGTATGCGGGTGACGACGGTTGCTTGGTCGGATTCGAAGTCAATGAATAAGACGCGCCTGCCGGCTGCGAGCTCTTCGGCGGTGACGGCGTGCATGAGCAGTGATTTGCCGGATTCGGATTCGCCGTGGACCCCGTTGACTTTGCCGGGGTAGAGCAGTGCGACGCCGTCTGTGCGTTTCATGTAGGTGGGCGGCTGCACTTTATATGTGCCGTTGAGCACGGCTGTGAGGTCGATGGGCGACCATGATGTCGCTTCGTTGAGCGCTGGTGGTTCTTGTGCGGTCAAGGTTGGGTCCTTGGTGTGAGGTTGGCCGGGTGCTTGGGGTGCGGGCCAGCCGGCGCTCATCTCGGCTGGCCCGCGGTCGGTGCGTGTATAGTTATGCGGCTTTCGCCACCGCTGGTTTGGGCGGGTTCTGGAAGTGGTCCATGAAGAGGGCTTCCCACTCCCCCGCGATGTCATTGGAGTCCGCGGTGATGATCAGGTGGAAGTCAGGACGCATCATCGCGTGAGGATCCGGGAACCGTTCATGCCCGCCGTATTCGCGGGGGAACCGGAATGGCCGGTAGCTGTGGACCAGGAGTTCCACGACAGCACCTCGGGGGAGGTTAGAGACATCCCATGCATGGATTCGGTCGAGTTCGGACGGGTCGTAGGTGATGGAACCGCGCGTACTGCGGTCGAACTTGGCAACATCGATGGTGATTTTGCGGGATATCGTCATGCGGCCACCTCGCTTGGAATCGGAAGGGCTCCCATGTTGGTCAGCACGCCGGTGAGTTGACGGTGCAGTTCTATGGCTTGGGCTAAGGGGAGGTCCGTGACGCTCTTGCCGTCGTAGGCCCAGACAGTGAAGCCGGTGAAGTCCCAAGAGGCCCATGAGTCGTCAAAATCGGAGCCGAGCCAGCAGGGCTCTGTCGAGTTGACATCCAGTTGGTAGCCCTCCGGGGCGGCTTTGAAGTTTGCAGCGTTGATAGCGGCGGGGATGGGGGTGGTGGTTTCCATGGTTGAGACCGTTTCTTGCGGGGCGGCTGGTTAGGCGCGCCGGGGTTTGGGTTTGATTGCCTTCTGGAGTTCATCCCAGGCGGCAAGTGGCATTTCTGCCGTGGGTGTGGCGTCAGGCCACGTGCGTTCCACCTGTGTTCGCAGGACGGTTTTGAGGATGTTCTTTGAACGGTGGAGCGTGAGCAGGACGTTGGCGTAGTGACTTGGGCCTACGTCCTGCTTGCAAATGAGCAGGTTTTTGGGTGTCTGGTGTTCGCGTGATTCAGCAAGGTACTGTGCCCACTGTTCGGCCCGCTGATCAGTGCTGCCAACGATGGAGCGGGGCACCTATGCGACCTGCTCCGGGATCGAGCCTTCTGCCAGGATGTTGCGGATGACTTGGGTGCTGATGAGGATCCTTCTGCCCAAACGGATAGCGGGTATGTCTCCGCGGCTCACAGCCTCGTAGGCCTGCTGGCGTCCGATACAAAGGACCGTCGCCAACTGTTCAACTGTCATCGTGGGCTGACTCAGAATTTCAGTAGCGTTCGGAGGTTTCATGCGACCGCCCGCTCGACTAGCTGGGCCTCCCAAGCAAGCACATCTTCAATGCGATAGCGCACATGCTTGCCGACGCGCATGCCAAGCGGGCCTGTGTGTCGCGCCCGCCAACCATAGACAGAGCTAAGCGGAACGCTCAGTCGGTCCGCCAGCTCCTGCGGCGTCAGATGCCGCTGCGGTTCGATGTCCATTGCCTTACTCACTGGCGCATCTCCATTCCTTGTTTTGCGGTATCGATACCTCAATAGTAAGTAACGCAAAACAAGGTGTCAACTACCGAAAATATCGGTAGACTACCCGGCATGAGCGAAATGAATCCCGACAAGCTTGTCGGAGCCGTAATTCAGAACAGGCGTTTGGAGCAAGGTATTAGCCAAGGCGAGCTCGCCGACCGACTTCGTAGAGCGGGCGTTCCTTGGTCCCAGGGAACTCTTTCACGCGTTGAACTTGGGGAACGTCCCGTGCGCCTTGTTGAAGCAGCGATATTGGCGGAAGTACTCGACACGGAGCTACTGCGCCTGATTGAGGGCGAAAAGTCTCCCGAAGAGCGGGCGATTGAGGGCCATCAGGACACGATCGAAGCCGTCAAGGATCTTATGGGGTCGATTCACCGCGTGTACGGCACAGCACATGAAGTGAAGGACCTGCTGGAAACTGCCCCCCACCTATGGGCGGCACTCGAGGAAGCAACCCAGATTCCTCAGCCGGCCAAACCAAGTGACTACGAAACCTGGTTGGCACACGTGGTTTCGAAGATGCCCGTCACTTGGCCGGGGGGACGCGCCACTGAAGTCAATGAGTTCGGGGCTCCCTACACCGTGGAAACCCGCGCAATGGCTGAAAGCTTCATGCAGATACCGCAGGCCGTCATCGCCAGCTCCATCGCCTACCTAGACGGGCGCGGAGACGGCAATGGCATCTACAAGCTCCCCTCAGGGGCAACCCTTCCCACCAGGAGATAAAACAATGGCAAACGACATCTACCGGCGCTGCGGCTGCCGGGACGAAAACAAGAAGCAGTACGGGGCAAAGTGCCCCCAGCTCGCGAAAGATCCCAAGCACGGCTCATGGGGCTTCTATGTGGCCGCAGGAGTGGATCCGGCGACTGGTAAGCGCCGGCAGGTTCGGCAGGCGGGATTCCCAACGCAGAAGGCAGCCCGCGAGGCCCGGAACAAGGCAGCCCGCGACCTAGACCAAGGGACCTTTGTAAAGCGGAACACCGAACGATATGGCGACTACCTTGACGGGTGGCTTGAGCGGCACAGGGACACCGGCAAGGGTATCCGGGCAACCACCTACGACAACTATGCCCGGTACATCCGTAACGACATCAAGGGTTCAGAGCTGGGCCGAATGATGCTCTCGGACATTCGGCGCTATCACCTCAATGATTTCCTACAAGGCCTCTCCGCAGCGGGTAGGGGCGCCGTGACGGTGAGACGCATCGCCGCGGTGCTCCAAGCGTCACTCCGAGCTGCGGCCCGGTCACAGCGGATCGACACCAACCCCGCGACGGAGCTTGAACTCCCCAAAGTGGAGAAGAAGCGCATACAGGCATGGCAGCCCGAGCAGGTCGGGCACTTCCTCGATATCGCTTCCCACCATAGGCTGGGAGCCTTGTTCGAGCTCGCGACCTTTACAGGGCTGCGGCGCGGTGAACTCGTGGGCTTGCGGTGGATTGACGTTGACCTCACACGCCGGCAACTGAGCATCCGCAACAACCGGGTTCAGGCGGACGGTCGAGTTCTGGACAACGACACCAAAACCGATGACAGTTACGCGACGATCGACCTCAGCGAACGGGCCATAGGTGCGCTAGTCGCTTGGAAGATCCAGCAAGATCAGGAACGCGATGCGGGGCAGGAAGCCTACTCCCCCAGCGGCTACGTGTTCACGATGGAGGATGGGCGCCCTCTAAAGCCCCAGTACGCCACCAGGCTGTTCGAAAAACTCAGGACTGAAGCTGGGCTCCCAAAGCTCACCTTCCACGGCCAGAGGCACGAATACGCTTCCCTCCTGATTTCATCGGGCGAAGATATTGCGATCGTGCAAAAGCTGCTCAGACACTCGTCCATCACGATCACGTCCGATATCTATGGACACCTCGTTGGTTCCGCGGCTTCCAACGCTGCTGAGAAAGCCGCGGCCTTGGTACCCGTAAAATCACGTGGTGCACACACACTGCCCTCACAACCCTCGATCCCCGCCTGAGGGCAAAAGAAAAACCGCCCCACCACCGGGATACTTCCCAGTGATAGAGCGGTTTTCGCTAGTCGGGCTGACAGGATTTGAACCTGCGACCCCTTGACCCCCAGTCAAGTGCGCTACCAAGCTGCGCTACAGCCCGCTGGTTCCACCGTTCTCCGCCCAGGTTTTCCTCCGAAGAGTCCCACCTAAGCAGTCCGGCCGAACCACCTCCAAAAGCTTACACGAAGTTGGAGGTCGAAGACGCCATCACAGCCAAAGTGGGCTGTGATGCGCGTCTCACTTAGCGCTTCTTGCCCCGCTTCTCGCGTACGCGCATGCTGACTTCGATGGGCGTGCCCTCAAAGCCGAACGTTTCGCGCAGGCGGCGGGTGATGAAGCGACGGTATCCCGGGTCCAGGAATCCGGTGGTGAACAGCACGAACTTCGGCGGACGGCTCGACGCCTGGGTGCCGAAGAGGATGCGCGGCTGCTTTCCACCACGTACGGGGTGCGGGTGGGCTGCCACCAGTTCACCCAAGAACGCGTTGAGACGTCCCGTGGGGATGCGGCGGTCCCAGCTTTCCAGGGCCGTGTCCAGGGCAGGGACCAGGCGGTCCTTGTGCCAGCCGGTCTTGGCCGAGATGTTCACCCGCGGTGCCCACTCGACGTGTGCCAGGTCCTGCTCGATTTCGCGCTCGAGGTACCGGCGGCGTTCGTCGTCCAGCAGGTCCCACTTGTTGAATGCGAGCACGAGTGCCCGGCCGGACTCAATGGCCAACTGGAGGATGCGGACATCCTGCTCGCTGAGGACTTCGTCGACAGCAAGAAGTACGACGGCGACCTCCGCCTTTTCGAGCGCGGCCTGCGTGCGCAGGGATGCGTAGAAGTCGGCACCCTGGGCCATGTGCTGGCGGCGGCGGATACCGGCGGTGTCCACGAAGCGCCAGGTGCGCCCGCCGAGCTCGATGAACTCGTCTACGGGATCGCGCGTGGTGCCGGCCAGCGGGTCCACGACAACACGTTCGGATCCGGCGAGCTTGTTCAGCAACGAGGACTTGCCAACGTTCGGTCGTCCGATCAGGGCGATCCTGCGGGGACCGCCTGAGCGCTCCACGCCTTCAACGAGGGAGTACTCGGGAAGGGTGTCCATGACGTGGTCGAGGAGGTCGGCAACGCCACGGCCGTGGAGCGCCGACACCGGGTACGGTTCGCCGAAGCCCAGGCCCCACAGCACGGCGGAATCTGCTTCCTGCGCGAAGTCGTCCACCTTGTTGGCGACCATGATGACCGGCTTCTTGCTCTTGCGCAGCATCTTCATGACGCCTTCGTCCGTGGCAGTAGCACCAACGGCAGAGTCCACCACGAAGAGAACGGCGTCAGCGAGCTCAACGGCCATCTCGGCCTGTTCTGCTACCCGGGCGTGGATGCCCTTGGCGTCGTGTTCCCATCCACCGGTGTCCACCAGGGTGAAGTTACGGCCGTTCCAGCGTGCCGAGTACATGACGCGGTCGCGGGTAACGCCCGGGGTATCTTCCACGACGGCTTCGCGGCGGCCCAGGATGCGGTTGACCAAGGTGGACTTGCCCACGTTCGGACGTCCGATAATGGCCAGGACGGGGTCCAGCTTGAGGGGACCTTCCTCGCCTTCGTCGCCGTACTCACCGCTGAGGAGGGCGGCGTCTTCGTCGTCGAGTTCGTAGTCATCCAGGCCGGCCCGAAGGGTGGCAGCACGCAGCTCCGCCTCGTCGTCGTCCAAGGCAGCCAGGTTTTCAGCCACCTGGTCGGTGCCGGTGGGCGTGTATTCGTCGTCGCCGGCTCCGTGGAGGCCGGATTTTTGAGTCGTATCGCTCATTGCACTTTCCTTAGTGGTGGTCTGCCGGCGTCCCGGCTACTTCTGATGGGCGGTGCTGCCGGGCGGGTGTCGCGGGCACAGGCTCCGCGGGTAGGCCCTGGCCCGTGGCCCGGATGGCGTCCTGGACGTGTCCGGCGAGGGCTTCGCGGATTTCCGCGGCCGCCCTGTCCATTGAAACACGCCCCGGTTCGCCCTTCCGGCGCTTCACCGTGATGGGTTCACCGAAGCTGACATGGAGCTTGCGGCGAAGTTTGGGGATATGGTCGCGGTGCTCGTTACCCTGGCGGGTTCCGAGGATGGCGACCGGAATGACCGTGGCTCCGGAGTTGATGGCGAGCCAGGCAACCCCGTTGCTGATGTTTTCGGCGGCACCGAGGCCCCGGGTTCCTTCAGGAAGAATCCCGACGCAACGGCCGTCGTCGAGCAGTTGCTTGCCGATGTGCAGTGCGGTGCGGTCACCGGTCCGGTCCACCGGAATCTGGCCCGGGCCCGTGAGGACCTTGCCCAGGAAGCCTGTGAACATCTCCTTCTTGACCAGTATGTGCATGGGCCGTGGCGCGGCACCGAACATCACCGGCCCGTCCAGGAAACTGATGTGGTTCGCGGCGAAAACAACGGGCCCGGCGGCGGGAACGTTGCTCCTGCCCGACACCACGGTCCGGTAGAGGACGTGGTCCAGGATCCACCCCACCGGGCGGCTCCACAGGCGCGTCCATGCGGCCGGCAGCTGGGTCTCAGTCGCCATAGATGACCTTGCTGACAATCGCCAGTGCGGTGTCCACGGTTTCCTCGAAATCGAGGTCCGAGGAATCAAGGGTCACCACGCCGTCGGCGGCCTGGGTGAAGTTCACCACCGTGGAGTCCTTGGCGTCGCGCTGGATCACCTGGGCAGCAAGCTGTTCCTTGCTCTGCGTGCCGCCCAACTGGATACCACGACGCCGGATCCTGGCTTCCTCACTGGCGGTCAGGAGCATGCGGACCTCGGCATTGGGCGCGACGACGGTGGTGATGTCGCGTCCTTCGACCACCATGCGGTGGTGGTGCTGGTCAATCAGCTCGCGCTGGCGGCGGATCAGTTCGGTGCGTGCTCCAAGCGTGGTGGCCACGGCACTGACGGACGAGGAGATCAGGGGCTCCCGGATCTCGTCAGTGATGTCCGTTCCGTCCACGGCCACGTATTCCTTGGCAGCGCTGGTGCTGACCTCCAAGGGTATGGTCTTGGAGGCGTGCTCCACAGCAGCGCCGTCGTGGAGGTCCACTCCGGTCTTCAGGCAGTACCACGTCAGGGCCCGGTACATTGCTCCCGTGTCCAAGTAGGCCAGCTTCAAGCGCCGGGCAACTTCCTTGCTGACACTCGATTTTCCAGAGCCTGAAGGGCCGTCGATCGCGATCACCAAGGGCTTGCCGGGGCGTGCGACCGTCTCGGGGCCGAAGAATTCACGTGTCATTACTGGAGTACCCGCCATCCACGGTCAGTCAAAGCTTCAACAAGGAGGTCATGCTTGCTGGGAAGCACGGAAAGCTCCACCATGCCCACGTTCTGTCCCGACGAATGGTCCAGCCGCAGGTCTTCGAGGTTAACGCCGATCTCGCCGATCTCCGTGAGCAGCTGCGCGATCTGCCCGGGCTTGTCGTCCACCAGGATGGTGAGCCACGAGTACGCTTGCGGCGGCCCGCCGTGTTTGCCCGGGATTCTGGCCTGGCCTGCATTGCCTTCACTGATCAGCTGGGCAAGGTCCAGCCGTGCGCCCGGCGCCGACGGCGCCTCCAAGGTGCCGATCAAACGGTTCAGGTCCTCACGGACACCGTGCAGGATGGACACCACCTTGCCGGCATTGCCACCGAGGATCTGAACCCAAAGGGTCGGATCACTGGCGGCGATACGGGTGGTGTCCCGCAGACCGTTGCCTGCCAGCGAAAGAGCATGCAAGGGCGTACCCTGCAGGCGGCTGGCCAGCAACGATGACATGATCTGCGGCAAGTGCGAAACCAGGGCAACAGCTTCGTCGTGTTCGTCGGCGGTGAACTGGGAGACTATCGCTCCGAGGTCCCCAGCCAGCGAACGGGCCACCTGGACAGCGGCATCGGAAGTCTCCTCCGAGGGGCAGATCACCCACGGCATGGAGGTGAAGAGTTCACCCCTGGCCGCGACCGGCCCGGACTTTTCCCGCCCGGCCATGGGGTGTGTCCCCACGTAGCGGGCGAGGTCCACTCCACGCTCGCGCAACTGTTCCAGGATTGTCGCCTTGACGCTGGCAATGTCCACCACGACGGCTGCCGGGTAGTCGGACAAAGCCTTCTGCACGACGTCGGCCGTCACGTCAGGCGGTGCAGCAACGACTACCAGCTGGGGTTCTTCGCCCAGCTCCGCCACAGGACGGCCCGCTCCGATGTCCACCGCGACCGCCTGGTTGGTGGGCGAGGGATCAAAAAGAAAGACCGGAACTCCGCGGCCGCGCAGGCCAAGCCCGATGCTGGCGCCCAGCAGCCCTGTACCGAGAACGACGACCGGGCCATCAAGGTGGCCCCGGCCGTGCGTACCGAATGCAGACATGCTTAGAGCCCCACGGATGCCAGGAGGTGTCCAACTTCCTGCCTGCCGAGGTTGCGGATGCTTCCCTGGCGCTGGTCACCCAGGCCAATGGGGCCAACCTTGACGCGGACAAGCCGTTCAACGGGGAACCCGACGGCGTCGAACATGCGGCGCACGATGCGGTTCTTGCCGGAGTGGAGGACAACCTCGATCAGCACATGGCCCGGGGTGGAATCGACCAGGCGGAAGGAGTCGACGGCTGCCACGCCGTCTTCGAGCTCAACGCCGCTCTTCAGCTTGGCGCCGACACCCTGGGGGAACGGTCCACGGACCTGGACCAGGTACGTCTTGGGTACCTCGTAGGAAGGGTGCGTCAAACGGTTGGCCAGTTCGCCGTCGTTCGTCAGCAGCAGCAGTCCCTCGGTGGCGACGTCAAGGCGGCCGACGTGGAACAGGCGTTCGCCCTTGTTTTTGTTGTTCTTGAGGAAGTCGCTGATGCACGGGCGGCCCTCGGGGTCCTCCATGGTGGAGACAACGCCCTTGGGCTTGTTGAACACCATGTAGACCAGGGTCTCGTCCAGCTGGATCCGGATGCCATCGACGTGGATCACGGCAGAGGTGGGATCCACCCGCATGCCGAGCTCTGTGGTGACAACACCGTCCACCTCAACGCGGCCTTCGAGGATCATTTCCTCGCACACGCGGCGGGAAGCGACACCGGCCTGCGCCATGACCTTCTGCAGGCGCACACCGTCGGCGTCGTGAAGTTCCGACTGCGGGACTTCCTGGCGGGGCCCGCGGTTGCGGCCCGGCTTCCGGACGGGCCCGAGGTTCTGCCCGAAACGCTCGCTGCCGAAGGCCTTCGAGCCGAACTGCTTGGCTTGCTTCGGCTTGGGCTTCAAGGCACCCGGAGTACCCGGGGCCTTGCCGAAGCCGGGCTTGTTGGAGCCGGGCTTGCGGAATGGCTTGGAAGAACGTGCCGCCTGTCCGCGGTTGTAGTCCTCGGCCGTTGTGGGGTTGTCGGCATCGAAGGGCGCGGCTTCGCGGGGCTTCGAAGCTTTGAAGGGGCGGCCCTCCCCCTGGGTGAAGTTGCGCTTGCCGGCGCCGGCGCCGCGGCCGGAAAAACCGCCGCCGCTGGAGCGGCCTGTGCCGCCCTGGCCTGCATTGCGTCCGGAGCTGTTGCGTCCCGAACCGTTACGTGGTGAACTCTGGCGTCCCGCCTGTGTCATGACCCGTCCTTGTGTAGTGATGGCCGGCATTGAGTGCTGCAATCAACACTAGCCAGCCGGGCAGACGTCGTCTGCCCCTTGTTGCTGCGCACCTTGCTAAGGTGCCCTGAATCAGTATGAAGTTGTCCCGCACAGCCGGCAGGAGCACGCGGCTACATCCGGCTTGCGTCGTAGTACTCGTCAATTCCTTCCAGGCCTGGAAGGTGCGGCGAGAGCTGTGGCAGTTCAGCCACCGATCCAATGCCCATCCGTTCCAGGAAGTACGAGGTGGTCCGGTACAAGAGAGCCCCGGATTCGGGATCCGTTCCGGACTCCTCGATCAAACCTCTCTGGGTGAGGGTCCTGACCACAGAATCGACATTGACGCCGCGAATGGCGGACACCCGGGCCCTGGAGACCGGTTGCCGGTAGGCAATGACCGCCAGGGTTTCAAGCGCTGCCTGAGTAAGCCTGGTGGTCTGCCCTTCGAGGACGAACCTTCCCACGATGTCGGCAAAATCCGACCGTGAATAGATCCGCCACCCGCCGGCGACGTTCCGCAATTCAAAACCCCGGGGTGCAGTGCTGGAACCGGCAAAGCCGACAGCATCCACGTCCGGGGCTTTAACAGTATAGCCGCTATACTCCCGCTGCAGGTCCTCCAGCAAATCCTCAACGACGGCGACCGTTACGTTGAGGCCGGCGGCCAGCTCTTCGGAGGTTGCAGGCTGGTCGATGACCATGAGCACCGCTTCCAACGCAGCCCGGGCACCGCCAGGCAGCTCTTCCAGTTCCGCAAGCCCGTCCCGGGATCCTGCTTCTTCACTCATTGTTGCCAGCCTCATATTCTTCACTCAAGCTTGAGCTGTCCCATTCGGCATCGTCGCCTGTCCAGCGCACCATCAACTCACCCAACGGTTCGGGCTGCTCAAAGGCCACTACCCGGTCACGGAACATTTCCAACAGGGCCAGGAAACGCGCCACTACCACCAAGGTGGTACCGGCGTCCCCGATCAACGCCTGGAAGGACAGTGGCGCTCCCAGCTTCAGCCTGTGACCCATGATTCCTGCCTGCTCCTTGACGCTGACAGGCGGGGCGTGAAGGTGGCCCAGGCCCACTTCGGCGGGAGCCTCGTCCTTGGGCTTGAGCGCTTTGGCCGCCAACTCGCCGAATTGCTCCGGCGTGTGCCGCCATACGAGTTCGGGAAGCATCGCTGCGAAGTGTGCCTCCAGGGCCACCTGCCTGGGGTACCTCCGGCCTTCCTGCTCCAGGGTTTCGCCCATGATTGCGGCGATCTGCTTGAAGGCTTTGTACTGCAGGAGGCGGGCAAACAAGAGATCTCTTGCTTCCAGGAGCGCGATGTCCTCGGCGTCCTCCACCTCTCCCGCGGGCAGGAGACGCGCTGCCTTCAGGTCAAGCAACGTCGCGGCAATCACCAGGAATTCACTGGCCTCATCGAGCGCCCAGTCCTCCCCCAGTTCCTGGAGACGGCGGATGTACTTGATGAACTCATCGGTGACAGTAGCCAACGCCACTTCGGTGATGTCCAGCTTGTGCTTGGAAATCAGGCCCAGCAGGAGGTCGAACGGGCCGGTAAAGTTGGCCAGCCGGACCTCAAAGCCCGCCTTGGGCGCATCGGAGGTTCCGGCGTCGGGCGTTTCCCCATCGGCCGCTGTTTCCGGAGCCGGGGCGAAAGACAGTCCCACTGTCCGTTAGGGCGCGCCGCCGCGCGAGATAAGTTCCTTGGCCAGGCGGCGGTAGGCGTCAGCACCGATGTGGTTGCCGGCGTAACTGGTGATCGGCTCGGCGGCCACTGTGGCATCTGCGAACTTGATGGAGCGCTTGATGACTGTCTCGAAGACTTTGTCGCCGAAAGCCTCCACCAGGCGGGAGATCACTTCGCGGCTGTGGAGGGTGCGGGCGTCGTACATGGTGGCCAGGACGCCGTCGACCTGCAGGCGCGGGTTGAGGCGGTCCTGGACTTTCTCGATGGTTTCCACCAGCAGGGCCACGGCGCGAAGTGCGAAGAACTCACAGATCAACGGGATGATGACCCCATGGGCTGCCGTGAGCGCATTGACGGTCAGCAGGCCCAGCGATGGCTGGCAGTCAATCAGTACGACGTCATAGTCGTCTTCAACGTTCTTGAGGGCACGGTCCAGGACCTGCTCCCGGGCGACCTCATTAACGAGTTGCACTTCAGCCGCGGAGAGGTCGATGTTGGCCGGAAGGAGGTCAACGCCTTCCACCCCGGTCTGCTGGATGGCGTCGCGGATGTTCACCTTGCGGTCCATCAGGACGTTGTAGACGGTGAGGTCAAGTTCATGCGGATTGGCCCCGAGGCCCGCCGACAAAGCACCCTGCGGGTCGAAGTCCACCAGCAGGACACGCCGGCCGTACTCTGCGAGCGCAGCCGCGAGGTTGATAGTGGACGTTGTTTTACCAACCCCACCTTTTTGGTTGACCATGGCGATGACCCGCGCCGGGCCATGGGAGGCAAGCGGGGCAGGTTCCGGGAATTCGCGGTGAGGGCGGCCCGTGGGCCCCATGACGGCGTCTACCAGATCGAGCCCGGCGCCTTCCAGCGTAGCTGTTCCCCGTTCGATGCTCACGTATCTAACCACTCTTTCGACGACGATCTTCCCTGCCGCTGTGCCCCCGGGCTACAGCATTACTACTCCTTCAGGCTACAGCCCCCGACACGGTTATTCGGGGAACTTGACTTTGCCCCATGTTTGAGCCTTGACCCTCTAGTTGAGGTCGAAGGTTCGGATAAAGTTCCCATCCCCCGGGAAGGGAAACGACGAAGGCCGGCACTTGGGAAGTGCCGGCCTTCGTCGTCTGCGAGCGCCTTGGGGCAGGGACCGCTAGACGGTTGCCTTCGCCCGGGCTTCGGCCTCGGAGTCGGTCTCTGATTCGCTGCCGTGGGCGATCATCGTCTGCTCGTCGAATGGCTCGCTTCCGGACAGGACACGCTCGACCTGGCCGTTGTCGATCTCCTTGACCCAGGTGCCGATGAGCACCGTGGCAACAGCGTTGCCGGTGAAGTTGGTCAGGGCGCGGGCTTCGGACATGAAGCGGTCGATTCCCACGATCATGCCTACTCCGCCAAGGAGTTCGGGCTTGTGTGCCTGCAGACCTGCGGCGAGGGTGGCCAGACCTGCACCCGTGACACCTGCGGCTCCCTTGGAGGCGATGATCATGAACACCAGCAGGGAGATCTGCGCACCCAGGTCCAGCGGGGTGCCCATGGCGTTGGCCACGAACAGGGATGCCATGGTCAGGTAGATGGCCGTGCCGTCCAGGTTGAAGGAGTAGCCCGTGGGAACGGTAACGCCTACGACCGGCTTGGAGACGCCCAGGTGTTCCATCTTGGCGATCAGGCGCGGAAGTGCTGCCTCAGAGGAGGAGGTGGAGAAGATCAACAGGTATTCGCGTGCAAGGTACTTCATGAGGCGGAAGATGTTGACGCCGGCCACTGCGCGGAGCAGGGTTCCGAGGATGACCACGATGAAGAGGGCACAGGTGATGTAGAAGGCCACCATCAGGGTGAACATGCTCAGGATTGCCTGGGCGCCGGTTGCACCCACGACGGCGGCGATGGCACCGAAGGCACCGACCGGGGCAAGCCACATGATCATGATCAGAATGCGGAAGACCAGGCGCTGGCCGTGGCCGATGGCGTTCAGGATGGGCTGGCCCTGCTTGCCCATCTTCTGGAGGGCGAATCCAACCAGGATGGCTGCGAGCAGCGTGGGCAGGACGGGGATGTCACCGGGGATGATGCCGAGGAGGAAGTCCACGGTGCTGTCCGTGGCCGCCTTCTTGTTGGGATCGTACGGGGTCAGCTTCAGGCCTTCACCGGGGTGGATAAGGTTACCGACCACCAGTCCGATGGCGAGCGCGAAGGTGGACATGGCCACGAAGTAGCCCAGGGCCAGGCCTCCGACCTTGCCAACCGTGGCGGCCTTGGCGATTGAACCGATGCCCAGCACGATCGTGCAGAAGATCACCGGGGCAATCATCATCTTGATGAGCTTGATGAAACCGTCCCCCAATGGCTTGAGTGACTTTCCGACCTCCGGGAACAAGAGTCCGACGACAGCGCCTAGCACGACGGCCAGGATGACCGCGATGTACAGGTAATGCGACTTGTCGAGTCCCTTGCGTCCACTTTTGGCAGCTACTGCCGACTCTCCTCGTTGAGAGGTCATGGGATTCTCCTTCTGGATACTGTGTAAGGCGCTGCGGTCCTGCACTGATGTCCAATCCGCTGCCCTTGTGTGATATCCATCATTGAGCCGTGGGTGACATACATCACCGTTGCGGTCATATTGGTCATGGAGGTCCTTGTGTTTCACAGCTGGAGCATTGCCCGACGTTTGTTTGTGGCAAACCTGCTGTTCGTCCTGGTGATGACGGCGGTCTTCGGGACCTTTTCCGTGGTTGAGGCCAGGGACAGGGCCTACGACAACGCGGGCGGGAGAATGCTGGCCCTTGCCACGTCCATCGCGAACAACCCTTTGGTGCTCGACGCGGCTTCCACCGTCAACCCCTCGGAAGTCCTTCAGCCCTATGCATTGAAGGTCATGCACGACGCCGATGCCGACTTCATCACGATCATGGCAACGGACCGCACCCGCTGGACCCACCCCCGGACCGAGGAACTGGGCAAGCCCTACATCGGAACCATCGATCCTGCGTTGCGGGGTGAGACGTTCACGGAAGTCACGGCCGGGACGCTGGGCCCTTCGGTCCGCACCATCGCACCCGTCAGGGCTGCGGATGGTTCCATCAAAGCTTTGGTCGCCGCCGGAGTCACGGTCCGTACGGTCGATACCGACGTGGCTGACCGGCTGGGTGTCATTGGTGGCATCGCCTTGGTGGTGTTGGCTTTTGGGTCTTTTGCTGCCTGGCTCCTGGGACGCTACCTGCGTTCGGTCACCCGCGGTTGGGGGCCGGAGCAACTGGCGCAACTCTTCGCCTACTACGAATCGGTGCTGCACTCGGTGCGTGAAGGCGTGATCCTCTTCGACACCCGCGGCAAAGCCGTGATGTACAACGACCAAGCTGCGGAATTGCTGGGATTGGAACCCTCCGACGCCGACCGCTCACCTGAGGCCGCCCCGAAGCTGGCGGAGCTTCCCTTCGACGGCAGCCTGCGGACACTCTTTGAATCCGGCAGGCCCGCGCACGACGAGATCCACCTCACCGGATCCCGTATTTTGGTGGTTAACCAGGCCCCGGCCGTCGGCCCGGTTCCGGCCCGCGGCCGGCAGAGACCGGCGGTCTACGGCACCGTGGCGACCATCAGGGACCGCACGGAAATCGAGTCCCTCGGCACCGAACTGCAGACAATGAAAACACTCTCGGATGCCCTGCGTGCCCAGACCCATGAACATGCCAACCGGCTGCACATGATTGTTTCTTTGCTGGAACTGGGCCGCACCCCGCAGGCCCTGGACTTTGCCACCAAGGACCTGGAGCTGAGCCAACAACTCACCGATGACATGGTGGCGTCGGTGGACGAACCCGTGATGAGCGCGTTGGTGATGGGCAAGGCAGCCGAAGCGCACGAGCGTGGCGTGGAACTGGTGGTCCGAACCTCGGGCAGCGGCGGTGTCCGGGGGCTGGAGATCCAGGATCTGGTCACCATTCTGGGAAACCTGCTGGACAACGCGATCGACGCCGCGGCCGCCGGCGATTTCCCGAGGCAGGTTGAGTTGGAGGTCGACGCCGGTGCTGCCGCCGTCGAATTCACGATCCGCGATTCGGGCGGCGGCATCGATCCGGCGTCGATCGACGACGTACTGCAGTACGGATTCAGCACCAAGTCCCCCGATGGTACCGGCGGCGGCGCCCATGGCCGGGGCGTTGGCCTGGCCTTGGTGCGGCAGGCCGTCCAGCGACTCAACGGTACGATGACCATCAGCAATCCCGGCGGCGCGCAGTTCCATGTTGTGCTGCCCGCGCCCGTTCCGGAGGAAGAGAAAGCATGACAGAGATCCGCGTCCTGGTTGTCGAAGACGAGCCCATAGCATCGGATGCACATTCGGTCTACGTGGGCCGTTTGGACGGGTTCACCCTGGTGGGAACAGCGCCGGATGGACAATCGGCGCTGCGGATCCTCGGCGAGTTCGCGGCCTCAGGCTCCCCTGTTGACCTGGTCCTGTTGGACATGAACCTTCCGGACCTGCACGGCCTTGATGTCGCACGCCGGATGCGCTCTGCGGGCGTCTTTGCCGACATCATCGCCATCACCGCTGTGCGCGAACTGAACATCGTCCGCAGCGCCGTCTCCATCGGCGTCGTGCAGTACCTCATCAAGCCCTTCACGTACGCAACGTTTGCCGACAAGCTCCGCAGCTACAGGACGTTCCGGGAACAGCTGGCAGGTTCACTGTCCGGGATCTCCAAGGCCGGCGCGTCGCAAAGCGATGTGGACCAGGCGTTCGCCAGCCTCCGCGCTCCCACCGAACTGCCGCTGCCCAAAGGCCTTTCCGGTTCGACGCTGGAAGCGGTGAAGGACCTCGTGCGGGCGCGGCAGGATGCTGTCTCCGCCAGCGAAGTCATGGACGCGCTGGGCATGTCCAGGGTGACGGCCCGACGGTACCTGGAGTACCTTGCCGACGCCGGAACAGTAACCAGGGCGCCTCGCTACGGCACTCCCGGGCGGCCGGAGAACGAGTACGGCTGGAACCGGAACTGATGCGGCGAATGTATACACAAACCCGCAAGAATTGAAAAACACTGGCCTCAAGCAGGCTCTGTGTATACACTGAAGGCATGCGCGCCAGTGATCGGGCTTACACGGCCCTTCGTGAGGACATCCTTGAATGGCGCCTGCCACCGGGTACGGTCCTCGCCGAAGTGGAACAATCCGAACGGCTTGGAGTCTCACGAACCCCGGTCCGGGAGGCGTTGGGCCGACTCACCGCTGAAGGCCTGACGGCGGCGGGCGGCCGGGGCGTCGTCGTCACCGATATCTCACTGGACAGCATCGACGAACTGTTCGAACTGCGCGAAACCCTCGAAGTCAGGGCCGCTTCCCTCGCGGCACAGCGCGGCGAACCGGGCATCTTTGCCCGCTTGCAGGCGCAACTTCTGCAGGCCCCCGGACTGATCAGCGACGACGACCCCGCCCGCCATGAGTACTACGACCTCGTGGGACGGCTGGACGAGGCCATCGACGCCGCCGTCTCCAATACTTACCTCGCCAACGCCATGCGTGGCCTGCGGGTCCACTTGGTCCGCGTCCGCCGTATGGCCGCCGACGATTCAGCAAGGCTCCACGCTGCCGCCGCTGAGCATGCCGCCATCGCCGAGGCCATCGCCGCGGGCAATCCGCGACTCGCCGAAGCCGCCACGATGGTTCACCTGCACCGCAGCCTCACCCACCTCAAAGCCACCCACACCCCTGCCTAGAAGGAGCACCATGGTCAAGAACAACCACGTCCGTGTCTACAAGAGCGAAGAGAACCTGCCCCGCGAGGAGCAGTTGGCCCACAAGATCGCCGAGGTCGCCGCCGACCCCGTAGCAGTGACGGCAGAGGTCACTGACATGGTGATCAACCGGATCATCGACAACGCCTCCGTGGCAATCGCTTCCCTCAACAGGGCACCGATCGTTGCAGCCCGGGCGCAGGCCCTCACCCACGCACCGAGCGCCAACGGCAAGGGCGCCTCGGTGTTCGGTATCAGCGAGCAGGTTTCCCCGGAATGGGCCGCGTGGGCAAACGGTGTGGCCGTGCGCGAACTGGATTACCACGACACCTTCCTGGCTGCGGACTACTCCCACCCGGGCGACAACATCCCGCCGATCCTGGCCGTCGCCCAGCACGTCGGTTCCAACGGTGCCGACCTCGTCCGGGCCATCGCTACCGGCTACGAAATCCAGGTGAACCTGGTCAAGGCCATCTGCCTGCACAAGCACAAGATCGACCACGTGGCCCACCTTGGCCCCTCGGCCGCTGCCGGCATCGGAACCCTCCTTGGCCTGGACGTCGAAACGATCTTCCAGTCCGTCGGCCAGGCCCTGCACACCACCACCGCCACACGGCAGTCCCGCAAGGGCGAGATCTCCACCTGGAAGGCCCACGCCCCGGCGTTCGCAGGCAAGATGGCCGTCGAAGCCGTGGACCGTGCCATGCGCGGACAGACTTCCCCCGTGCCGATCTATGAAGGTGAGGACGGTGTCATCGCCTGGATGCTGGACGGTCCCGAGGCTTCCTACGAGGTGCCGCTGCCGCTTCCCGGTGAGGCCAAGCGCGCGATCCTGGACACCTACACCAAGGAGCACTCCGCCGAATACCAGGCGCAGGCGTGGATCGACCTCGCCCGCAAACTGCACCGCGAGCACCCCGAAACCACGGACCCGGCCAACGTGGCCTCGGTGCTGATCAAGACCAGCCACCACACGCACTACGTCATCGGCGCCGGCGCCAACGATCCCCAGAAGTACTCACCCACCGCCTCCCGGGAAACCCTGGACCACTCCATCCCCTACATCTTCACCGTCGCCCTGCAGGACGGCGCCTGGCACCACGTGGACTCCTACGCTCCCGAACGCGCTGCCCGCCCGGACACCGTGGCACTCTGGCACAAGGTCACCACGGTCGAAGACCCTGAATGGACCCGCCGCTACCACTCGCTGGACATCGCGGAGAAGGCCTTCGGTGGTTCCGTGGAGATCACGCTCACGGACGGCACTGTCATCACCGATGAGATCGCAGTAGCAGACGCGCACCCCCTCGGTGCCCGGCCCTTCGCCCGCGAGCAATACATCAACAAGTTCCGTACGCTGGCCGCCGGTCTGGTTGAGGAAGCGGAAATCGAAAGGTTCCTCGCCGCCGTCGAGCGCGTCACTGAACTCGGAGCCGGTGAACTGGACCAGCTCAACATCACCGCGGCTCCGGGTGTCATCGACCTTCAGGCAGCTCCGAAGGGATTGTTCTAAATGCTGTACTCCGCAACCACGCCCGAGCAGAAAAGGCTGCGCCTGAGGGAGCTGCTCAGCTCCGGAACCGTGCAGCAGTTTCCCGGTGCGTTCAACCCGCTCTCGGCCCGGCTGATTGAGGAGAAGGGCTTCGCCGGCGTCTACATCTCCGGCGCAGTCCTGGCCAACGATCTCGGCCTGCCCGACATCGGCCTGACCACGCTCACCGAGGTGGCCACCCGCGCCGGACAGATCGCCCGCATGACCGAGCTGCCCTCGATCGTGGACGCCGACACCGGATTCGGCGAGCCAATGAACGTCGCCCGCACCATCCAGGAACTCGAGAACGCGGGCCTGGCCGGCTGCCATATCGAGGACCAGTTCAACCCCAAGCGCTGCGGGCACCTGGACGGCAAGAACGTTGTGGACGTCGACACCGCGGCTAAGCGCATCCGCGCGGCAGCCGACGCGCGGCGGGACCCGAACTTCCTCATCATGGCCCGCACCGACATCCGTGCCGTCGATGGACTGCAGGCTGCCCAGGAGCGCGCCAAAGCACTGGTGGACGCCGGCGCGGACGCGATCTTCCCGGAAGCCATGCGTGACTTGAGCGAGTTCCAAGCCATCCGCGACGCCGTGGACGTACCGATCCTGGCCAACATGACCGAGTTCGGCAAAAGCGACCTCTTCACGGTGGACCAGCTCCAGAGTGTTGGCGTGAACATGGTGATCTACCCTGTCACGCTCCTCCGCATTGCCATGGGCGCTGCAGAGCGTACTCTGGAATCGATCAAGGCTGAGGGGACCCAGGAAGCGCACGTGGCCAAGATGCTCACGCGTGCGCGCCTCTACGAACTCGTCGACTACGAGGCATACAACCAATTCGATACCGGCGTTTTCAACTTCCAGGTTCCTGGCGTCCGCTAGGTTCCGGATTCATCAAGGGGAACGCGGGTCCGCCGAAAATTCAAGGCGCGCCCGCACTACGAACAAAGGAGTTCAACATGGCAGATGTTGACATCAAAAAAGGCCTTGCCGGAGTCGTGGTGGACTACACCGCCGTCTCGAAGGTCAATCCGGAGACCAACTCCCTGCTGTACCGCGGGTACCCGGTCCAGGAACTGGCCGCCAAATGCAGTTTCGAAGAGGTGGCCTACCTGCTGTGGAACGGGGAGCTGCCGGACGGGAAGCAGCTGGAAGAATTCACTGCCCGCGAGCGCGCGGGCCGCGCCCTGGACCCGGTCGTGAAGCAAGTGGTTGACGCCCTGCCCACCACCGCCCACCCCATGGATGTTTGCCGGACCGCCGCTTCCGTGCTCGGTGCCCGGCATGAATTGGCAGAGGACTCCTCGCCTGAGGCCAACATGAAAAAGGCCATCGACCTCTGGGCGGCCATGCCCGCGGTAGTGGCGTACGACCAGCGCCGCCGTCGTGGACAGGAGCCTGTGGAACCCCGCGATGACCTTGGCTACTCGGCCAACTTCCTCTGGATGACGTTCGGCGAAGAGCCCGTGGACGAGGTCGTGGAGGCTTTCAACGTTTCGATGATCCTCTACGCAGAGCACTCGTTCAACGCCTCAACGTTCACCGCCCGGGTTGTCACCTCCACCCTTGCGGACCTCCATTCAGCCGTTACCGCCGCCATCGGAGCGCTGAAGGGTCCCTTGCACGGTGGTGCCAACGAGGCCGTCATGCACACGTTCGACGAGATTGGCATCCGCACCGAGGAAGCACTTGAAGAAGCGGCTTCCAGGGCCAAGACGTGGATGGAAGATGCCCTGGCCCACAAGAAGAAGGTCATGGGCTTCGGGCACCGTGTCTACAAGCACGGCGATTCGCGCGTCCCCACCATGAAGGCCGCCCTGGACAAGATGATCGCCCACTACGGGCGGCCGGAACTCCTGGGCCTCTACAACGGTTTGGAACAGGCCATGGACGAGGCCAAGGCCATCAAGCCGAACCTTGACTATCCGGCAGGGCCCACCTACCATCTCATGGGCTTCGACACGCAGACGTTCACCCCGCTGTTCGTGGCCAGCCGCATCACCGGCTGGACAGCCCACGTCATGGAGCAGCTCGCCTCGAACTCGTTGATCCGCCCGCTGAGCGAATACAACGGTCCGGAAGAGCGGCACGTGCCCTAAGGCTTCGTCCACCTAAAAACCACGACGGCGGGCCGGCCACCGAGAGGCGACCAGCCCGCCGTCGTTGTTTCAGCGCCCGGGTTCCACCCACTCCACTGTGTGCACGTCCGCCACGTTCTCGTTGTCCGCGGCCAGGTCCACCCGCACGGCAATACGCCTGCCGGAGATCATGGCCGGCAACCAATGCTCGGCATCTGCCCACATCCGCTCCACCGGCAGCTGGTGGACGGGGAACCAAGCGGGCGCGATCTCCTCGCTTTCGGACGGTTCCCCGACCCACGAACGCGTCAGGAACACCGTGGTGGCCATATTCCATTCGGGCCTGGCCGGAAACACGAAGTCGACGGTGCCCGCGGGGACCAGGTCAGCGGCTTCCACTACGACGTTGATTTCCTCCATCACCTCGCGGCACGCCGCTTCAAGGGCGGTCTCCCCCGCCTCCACATGTCCACCGACGCCCACCACTTTGCCTCGTCCGAACCCGGTCTTCTTGGTTCCGAGAAGGACGTGCTCGCCGTCGGATCCTGTCCGGAGCAGGAAGCACAAGGTCACATGGGCTGCTGTCATGCTGCCTACCTTAACCTGATCTCCCTTGCCGCAGCGGCCATTGCTACAGTGACCCCATGAGTGAAGCTGGGGGTGACGCGGGCGCCAGTGTGGCAACTCCCGCCAAGAGCACGACTGATCCGGACAGTTGGCTGCCACGATGGCTTGTTGCGCATCCGCTCTACGCGGGATGGGCGTGGACCCTGCTGTGGGCCGGGCTCATCGTCCTGGACGAAGTGCTCGATGTGGCCGGTTGGACCTGGTACCTGCTGGTCCTATTGGCGGCGCTGCCCACCTTGGTTTCGACCCTGGTGGTGTTGCATGCGACGCCGCGAAGCCACCTGCGTGCGGTTGACGCGACGGTATTGGGCCACTTTTTTGTTCGGTTCCTGGCCCTTGTGGCCGCATTCATGGTGTGGGCGGCTTCGGTTGTGATGAGTGCGTCCATCTCCACCACGGTCCAGACGGTGGTCGGTGATTCGGAAAAGGAAGTCACCGCCCTGGGGTTCAACCTCATGGTGGCGGCCGTGCCCTTGGTTCTCTCCGTTTTGTGGATGGCCTTCATTGTGCGTTGTGCGTGGTTCCTGCGCCGATTGCGGGGCTGGCGCCAAGTGCCGGTCAAAACGCGCGTCCCGAAAAGGTTCCTGCGTCGTCGGCCACGGCTCAAACGCGTAGTGGTGGGCCTGGCGCACCCTGGCCTCTTGCTGGTGGCTGGCCTGGGAACGTCGCTGCTGGCGGTGTCCGTGGACGCGGTCGAATTGACCCTGAACGTTCTGGAATAGCCCTGAGAAGCGGCGACTAGCCCAACGCCCGGGGATGGGCTGCCGCATAAACCTCACGCAGGGTGTCGGCGGTTACCAGCGTATACACCTGTGTGGTGGTCACAGAGGCGTGACCAAGCAGTTCCTGCACTACTCTGACGTCCGCTCCACCTTCGAGCAAGTGAGTGGCGAAGGAATGCCTCAGGGTGTGTGGTGAGACATCCTTGGTGATATTCGCCCGCTCCGCGGCCGTCTTCAGGATGGTCCAGGCGCTCTGCCTGCTGATGCGGCCGCCGCGGGCGTTGAGGAACAGCGCCGGCGTTCCCTTCCCTTTGGACGCCAACAGGGGGCGGCCCCGCACCACATAAGACCCGACGGCGCGTGCACCATAGGAGCCCAGCGGCACCAACCGTTCCTTGGACCCTTTTCCGAACAGCCTGACGATCGCCGGTCCGGATCCTGGATCAGCCAAGGAAACGTCGTCCACATCCAAGCCCACGGCCTCGCTGATGCGGGCGCCGGTGGAATAGAGGAACTCAAGCAGGGCCCGGTCCCGCAGTCCCGTGGCAGTATCCGAGCCTGCAGCTTCCAGGATGCGTGTCACTTCACCTACGCTGATGGCTTTCGGAAGCCGCTTGCCCGGCATTGGCGGGTGGACATCGCTGGCGGGGTCCGCCGTCGTCGTCCCTTCCAACGCCCAAAACTTGTGGAGGCCACGGACGGCCACCACAGTGCGTGCGGCCGAACGGACGCCCAGGGCCGCTCCGCCGTCGGACCCGTCCGACAACGCCTGGACAAAGGCTGTCACGTGGTGTCGTGTGATGTCCCCCGGCTGTCCGGCACCTTGGGCGGCGAGGAAGTTGGCATAGCGTGCCAGGTCGCGGCGGTACGCGGCCAGGGTGTTTGCCGCGAGGCCCCGCTCCACCCCGACGTGCTGCAGGTAGTCCGTGACCGCACGGTCAATCCCGTTGAGCGGCCGGGTCGCCGCCTCTGCCATGCTCAGCGCTGGCTCGGATGTGCCGGCCACGGCGCATTGGCAGGACGGAGGCTGGTGAATCCATCGGCCTTCGCAGCTGCGGCCGCCAGGATGCCCAGGACGGCTGAGGGGTTGTGCAGACGGCCTTCAAGAACTGCCTTGACAGCTTCTTCGAGCGGGACCCAGTGAAGTTCGATCTCCGCCTCTTCGTCCGTGCGGACATGGCGGTCAGCTTCCGGAACGTCCTTCAGGCCACGGGCAAGGTAAATGCGGACAGCTTCGCTGGAGGAGCCGGGCGAATTGAAGAAGTCCACCAGCACATTCCACGTTGCCGCCGTGAGGTCGGCTTCCTCCGCGAGTTCCCGGGCCGCGCCGACGACGAAATCCTCGCCTTCGACATCCAACAAACCAGCAGGAATTTCCCACAGGTCCATGCCAACGGGGTGACGGTACTGCTTCAGCAGCAGGATTTCCCCGTCGACGTTCATGGGCAGCACAGCTACTGCGCCAGGGTGGTCGATGTAATCACGCACCAGCGTGTCCGTGCCTTCGCTGAGCTGGAACGAGTCACTGACAACGTCCCAGATCCGGCCTTCGTAGACCTTGCTGGTAGACAAAAGACGGCGCGGGCTCGGCATGTCCGAAACCTGCCTTGATGTGCGGGGGGTTTCAGAAATACCGGGCATCGCGCCGTCCTTCGTTAGTGCTTGCGTAGTTACTTCGCTGCTACCGTGCGGGCGCCGGTCTTGGTAGCCACAGGGCTGCCTTCACGACGTTCCAGGGCAGCCTTGACCAAACCTGCGAACAGCGGGTGCGGGCGCGTGGGGCGGGAGCTGAGCTCCGGGTGCGCCTGAGTTGCCACGTAGTACGGGTGGACTTCACGGGGAAGCTCCACGTACTCCACCAGCTTGCCGTCAGGTGAGGTACCGGAGAAGACCAGGCCCTCGGCGGCAATCTGCTCGCGGTACTTGTTGTTCACCTCGTAGCGGTGGCGGTGACGCTCGCTGACCGTGGTGGTGCCATAGGTTTCGGCAATGACCGAGCCTTCGTCGAGCTTGGCTTCGTAGAGGCCCAGGCGCATGGTGCCGCCCAGGTCTCCCTTGCCCTCAACGATATCCAGCTGCTCTTCCATGGTGGCGATGACCGGGTACTTGGAGTCCGGCTCGAACTCGCTGGAGGAAGCACCTTCCAAGCCAACGACGTTGCGTGCGTACTCGATCACCATGCACTGCAGGCCAAGGCACAGGCCAAGGACGGGGAGCTTGGATTCACGGGCAAACTTCAAAGCGCCCAGCTTGCCTTCGAGGCCGCGGATACCGAAGCCACCGGGAACACAGATGGCGTCGACGCCGGCCAGGGACTTCTTGGCCCCTTCCAGGGTTTCGCACTCATCCGAGGGGACCCAGCGGATCTTGACCTTGGCCTCGTTGGCGAAGCCGCCTGCACGAAGGGCCTCAGTCACGGAGAGGTATGCGTCCGGAAGGTCGATGTACTTGCCCACCAGGGCAATCTCAACATGGTGCTTCGGGTTGTGGACGGCTTCAAGCAGCTTGTCCCACTTGGTCCAGTCGACATCCTTGAACGGCAGATCCAATGCACGCACGATGTAGGAGTCCAGGCCCTGGGAATGCAGGGTCTTGGGAATGTCGTAGATGCTGGGTGCGTCGGCTGCGTTGACCACGGCGTCGATGTCGACGTCGCACATGCGGCCGATCTTCTCGCGCATGGCATCAGGGACTTCGCGGTCCGAACGGATCACGATGGCCTCAGGCTGGATACCGATCGAGCGCAGTGCAGCCACGGAGTGCTGGGTCGGCTTGGTCTTCAGTTCCTGGGAAGGACCGATGTACGGAACCAAGGAAACGTGCAGGAAGAAGACGTTGTTGCGGCCGACATCCTGACGGACCTGGCGAGCCGATTCGAGGAACGGCTGGGACTCGATGTCACCTACGGTGCCGCCGATTTCAGTGATGATGACGTCCGGCGCGTTCTTGCCTTCGGCGGGCAGACGCATGCGGCGCTTGATTTCATCGGTGATGTGCGGGATGACCTGCACGGTGTCACCGAGGTATTCGCCGCGACGTTCCTTGGCGATGACGGTGGAGTACACCTGGCCCGTTGTCACGTTGGCCGAACCTTCAAGGTTCTCATCGAGGAAGCGTTCGTAGTGTCCGATGTCGAGGTCGGTTTCGGCGCCGTCATCCGTCACGAATACTTCACCGTGCTGGAAGGGGTTCATCGTGCCCGGATCCACGTTCAGATATGGATCGAGCTTCTGCATAGTTACAGACAAACCGCGTGCCCGCAGGAGATGGCCGAGGCTGGAAGCCGTCAGACCCTTACCGAGCGAGGACGCCACACCACCGGTGACGAAGATGTGTTTGGTCGTCTTGGACGAGCCCGGGAACCGGGAATTTACACGGGAATTTGATCGCTGCACCACGGAATTCGAGCTTATCATCAATTACGCCTTCCAAGCGTCCTGTTCGGATTCCCCAAATGGTCAATAGTTGCCCAGGACCGCGATTCGATCAAGAGCATGGCGGCCAAAAAGCATTGATGTGATGGTGCTCCCATTTTCACCTTCCGCCTCACAGCGCCAGGTTCAGGCCCGCTGGGGCAGGAGCTTTGCGTCGTCCAGCAACTCCTGTGCGTGGGCCTGGGCGGATTCCGAGTCCTCCTGCCCTGCCAGCATGCGGGCCAGTTCCCTGACGCGTTCGTCGTCGCTGAGCAGCTGCACATCGCTGGAGGTGAAACCTGTGGCCGTCTTCCCGTCCGAACCACGTACAGAAGTCTTGGTGACCCGGATGTGCTGATCGGCGAAGGCGGCCACCTGGGGCAAGTGGGTGACCACCAGCACCTGGACGTGGCGTGCCAGCATGGCCAGGCGACGTCCGATTTCGACGGCGGCACGCCCGCCCACACCTGCGTCCACCTCGTCAAAGACAAACGTTGGAACGGGATCCACCGCTGCGAGGACAACCTCGATGGCAAGCATGACCCTGGACAGTTCACCTCCCGAAGCTCCCTTGCCCAGGGGGCGCGCGGGAGCGCCGGAGTGCGGCTGGAGGAGGAAGGCGATCTCGTCGGTCCCCCACGGCCCCAGGACATCGCTGCTTTCCACCTCAATCACCAAGGTGGCATCGGCCATGGCCAAGGCCTTCAGCTCAGCACTGACGCGCCCTGACAGGTCCTTGGCCGCCTTTGAACGCGCCTTGCTGATGGCCGCGGCCAGTTTGCGCAGCGTCACCTCCGTAGAGGCCACCTCGGCGTCCAAGGATTCGATCCGGCTCGAATCGTCCTGCAGTTCATCCAGCCTTTTCCGCGCCGTGGCCGCCCACTCCAGCACCTCGTCAATGCTGGGAGCGTACTTGCGGATGAGCTTGGCGAGGGCAGCCCTGCGCTCCTCGATTTCGGACAGCCGTTCCGGGCCCTCGGTGTCCAGCGCGGCCTGGTAGCTGGAGAGCTCAGCAGCAATGTCATTGAGGAGGAACCCCACTTCAGCCAACCTGGCCGCAGCGGCTCCGAGGGTTTCATCGTGCTCTGCCACATGCTCAAGCGTCCTCTTCGCTGCGTCCACCATGGACGTGGCATCGCCGGATTCACCGAACTCCTCGGCGATCAGGGACTCATGCGCCGACGCCGCGGCAATCCGCAGTTCCTCGACATTGGCGAGTTTGACCGCCTCCGCCTTGAGGGTCTCGTCCTCGCCTGGCTGGGGATCAATCTCATCGATCTCCGTCAAGGCGGCGTCCAGCGACTCTGCCTCACGCAGCCGCTCGCGTGCCTCAGTCCGCAGGGTCTCAAGTTCGGTTTGGATCGCCTTCCAATGCCGGTAAAGATCCTGGTACTCCCCCAGCGACTTGGCCAAGGTTCCCCCTGCGAAGCGATCCAGTGCGTGACGCTGTGCAGCGGCGCCTTTCAAACGGATCTGGTCCGTCTGTCCGTGCACCACCACCAGGCTCTCGCCCAGTTCGGCAAGGACGCCTACCGGTGCGGTTCTACCACCGACGTAAGCACGGCTGCGGCCATCCGCGCCGACGGTGCGGGCCAGCAGGAGCTCGGCCACGCCGTCGTACTCTTCCGCGTCGCCGCCCGCTTCGCGGGTGCGTTCCACGGCGCTGTGGGCGGGATCGAGCTTCAGGACCGCTTCGGCTGAGGCGGACTTGGCGCCGTTGCGAACCGCGCCGGCGTCCGAACGTGCACCCAGGAGAAGCCCGACGGCGGTGACCACCATGGTCTTGCCGGCGCCGGTTTCGCCGGTGACGACGCTAAGGCCCGGGCCCAAGGGAAGGGCGGCGTCGGTGATGACGCCGAGATCACGGATTCGGAGTTCTTCAAGCATGCTTCACTTCGCATTCGTGGGGTCGGAGGGGTCACCGTCCCGGGGAGCATTGACATCCCGCGGGCTCGGCAAAGGCGCCGGTGACAGGGTTCTGATGACCGGGATGGGACCCGTGTGGACTTCGCCGCTGCGTGGGGCCGGGCCGCGCCATCCGTGGATGGGAAGTTCAAACTTCCGGACCAACCTGGCCGAGAACGGGGTCTTGTGGGTCCGTGCGAGCCGAACAGGCGTTGCGGAGCGGGTTACCTCCACCCGTGCCCCGGGAGGCAGGTCCACTGACCGCCGCCCGTCGCACCAAAGAACGCCCTGGGCATCGGTCCGGTTCATGATTTCGACCGCGAGCTTGGATCGCGGGGAGACCACCAAAGGCTTGGCGAAGAGCGCGTGTGCACTGATGGGGACTATCACCAGGGCCTCAACCTCAGGCCACACCACGGGTCCGCCCGACGAAAAAGCGTAGGCCGTGGACCCCGTAGGCGTAGCCATCACCACGCCATCGCAGCCGAAGGAGGTCAACGGACGTTCATCGACTTCGGTGACGACCTCCAGCATCCGCTCCCGGTTGGCCTTCTCGATGGCGGCCTCGTTCAGCGCCCACGTGTGCCAGATCTTCTGGCCCTTGATCCACACCTGGACGTCGATGGTCATGCGTTCTTCCACCGTGTATTGGCGGCTCGCGATCCACTCCACCGTCTGGGCGAGGTCGGCCCGCTCGCTCTCGGCCAGAAAGCCAACGTGGCCCAAATTGACTCCGAGCAGCGGTACATCAACCTCGCGGACCAGTTCCGCAGCACGCAGGATGGTGCCGTCACCACCAAGGACCATGACCAGCTCCACGTCCTCAAGGCTGACGTGGTCGTTCAAAATCTCAATGGGAGTGTCCAAAGCGCCGAAAAAGCGTTCAATATCGGCAAGTTCAGATTTCTGCAGCACAGGAACCAAACCTGACGAGTGCAATTGCGTGCAGGCATCCCATGCAGCGCGGAGCGATTCCTCCCGCCCAGTGTGGGCAAGGACAAGTACACGCCTGCTCATCGGGTTCTGCTTTCTAGTGGTTCGGCCAGAGGTTCTTCAACAAGGCAGCTACGTGCTGGTCCCGCTCTTCGATCTTAGGCAACGAGGCCGACATCCTGCGCGTCATCCACAGGAAGTATTCAACATTTCCGTCCTGGCCCGGCAATGGACTGGCCGTCAGGCCCCGAAGATCCAGCCCCGATTCAACCGCAGCGTGGGCCACCTGGGCAACCGCCCGGCGTCGTTCATTCTCGGAGGAAACCACGCCGGTGCGGCTCAGCCGCTCCTTGCCGACTTCGAACTGTGGCTTGACCATCAGCAGCAGATCCCCGCCGGGTTCCGTGCAGGCAGCCAAGGGTGCAAGCACCAAAGTCAGGGAGATAAAGGACAAGTCGGCCACCGTGAGCCGGGCCGGGCCGCCGATCTGCTCCGGAGTCATATACCGGACGTTGAGCCCTTCATGGACGTCAACCCTGGGATCCTCACGCAGCTGTGAAACCAGCTGGCCGTGACCCACATCCACCGCCACCACGCTCGAGGCGCCCTGCCGGAGCAGCACGTCGGTAAACCCACCCGTGGAGGCACCGGCGTCGAGGCACCGCTTCCCGGAAACCACGACGGCGGGAAAGGCCTCAAGCGCGCCAGCCAGCTTATGGCCGGCGCGGCTGACGTAGATATCCTCCAGGTGCGCCTGAACGGTCAGCTCGGTGCCGGCATCGACCTGGAGCGCCGATTTTGCCAGGACCGATCCGCCGGAGGAAACCTTGCCGTCGCTGATCAATTTCGCGGCATGGGTCCGGGACCTCGCCAACCCTCGGGTGACCAGTTCCTGATCGAGTCGTGCCATGGATCAGTTGTTGCCTTCCGGAGGTTGATGGCTGGCTTGGATTGTTGGAAGGCCTGGTTCGGAATCCAAGGCCTCCAACAACGAATCGTGGATCCGGGTGTAAAGCTCCCCGTGCTCCTTCAAGGGAACATCGGGAACACTGTCCAGGACGCCGAGCGCCTTATCCACCAGGGCATCCCCTGTGGCGTTTGCCGGCTCAGGCCATTGCACCTTGCTGTCAGCCGGCTCCGGCACAGGAATTTCGGTCATCACACCAGTCTAGTGAGTACGCCATTCCACCTGCGGCGCTGTCGCTTCCGCGGCGTCGGGAACGGCCGCCCACCACGCAGCGCAGGCCGCGCGCCAGGCGTCGAGGTCGTCCTCATGCCCGATCACAGTCACTGTGCCGTCCACAGCGGCAGCCGAAGCTGCACCGCAATGGAACGTGCCGCCGTCGTCCGTAATGGCGGGATAGGGGGCGTAGAGTCCCTCCAGGTCCGCAAGCAGGAAGTCGGGGCGTTCATCCGTACGGGCTGCCAGGATGGTACCGGTGGTATCAACGCCTGTGAGCACTGCGGCCGTCGCGAATCCCGCGCGGTTGCCTCCGAGGATGTCCGTGTCAAGGCGGTCACCGACCACCAGCGGCCGTTGGGCCTTAAGCCGTTTGGCGGCAGCGTGGAAGAGGGGCGCCTCCGGCTTCCCTGCGACGAGGGGGGTCTTGCCGGTAGCTGCAGCGACGGCTGCCACCAGCGTCCCGTTGCCCGGAGCGATGCCGCGTGCTTGCGGAATGGACATGTCCGTGTTGGTGGCGAACCACATGGCACCTCCTGCGACCACATACGACGCTTCGGCCAGATCCTTCCAGCCGATCTCGGGATTGAATCCCTGAACGACTGCAACAGGGGCCTCAGCCGCGCTGTGGACGGGCTTGAGTCCCACAAGTTCGATCTCGTGGGCCAAGGCCGCGCTGCCCGTGATCAGCACATGCGCACCCGCAGGCAGCATGGACGCAAGGAGCTCCCCTGCCGCCTGCGATGAACTCACCACTTGATGGTCCTCCGCCGGAGCGCCCAACTCTCGCAGGTGCGCTGCGACCTGGGCCGGGGTCCTGGAGGCGTTGTTGGTCACGTACCCGAGGCCCACCCCCACCGAGTCCAGCCGTTGCAAGGCTTCGACTGCGCCGGGGATGGCGTGCGGTCCCGCGTAGACCACGCCATCCAGATCGGAGAGGACAGCATCAAAGGATGAGATCAGTGAATCAGCCATGCCGGGTGTCAGTGCCCTCGTTGTCTGCTTCTTCTGCTTCTTCGTCGTCTTCGGCAGAGTCAATGTCCGATTCGGCGTCATCGGACTCAAAGTAGTCCGACTCGGCGTCATCGAGTTCAACGTCATCGTGGGCTACGTCAGCCGCGGCAGCTTCCGCGATGACCGTTTCGGCTTCAGGCTGCACGACGTCGGTCTCCTGGGCCGCTTTCTGGAAGCGCGGCTTACGCGCGGCTTCTTCTTCCTGCTCGTCCCAACCAAGGTCAAGAATTTCAGGCTCGGCAAATTCTCCGACGCCCAAAGCGTTCTCGGCGACCACGGCCTGGCGGGCCCACTTGTCCGCCTCCTCCGCACGGCCCACAGCGTTCAACGCTTCAGCGTAAGCGCGGAAGAGCCGGGGGCTGTAGGAGAAAGCCCGATTGATATCCAGCTGCGGGATCTCGAGCTCGCTGACAGCTGCTTCAAGCTGGTTAAGGTCGGCCCGGGCACCGGAAGCCACAATCGCCAACTCCACCTTGCCCGGGGCATCCAGATCCTGGGCTTCAGGAGAGCGCACCATGTCCAATGCACGGTCAGGACGGCCAAGGCCACGCTCGCAGTCGGCCATCACCGGCAGGTGGACGTTGGATCCACTGATGCGGCGGTAGGTCCGGAATTCGCGCAGGGCCTCGCCGTAGTGTCCGGCAGCGTAGGCGGTGAGACCTACTGCCTCACGGACAGCGGAGAGACGGCCTCCACGACGACTGGCGGCCAAGGCGTGCTGGAAGGCCAGCTCCGGTTCAACGTCGATCAAGCGGCCGGCCATGACCAGGTGCTTGGCGACCCAGCCGGCACTCTGCTCTTCGAGGGTCTTGATCTGGTGGCCTGTGGCACGGTCCAGTTCCTTACCCGTGACATCCTCGTCGATCTCGGGAGAACGTTCGCGGTCGGGACGGTTCGAGCTGCGGATGTCCTTGGCGTTGGGAACACGGGCGGGGCGTTCTTCCCAGGAGTTGCCGCGGTCATTGCCGAAGGAACGGCGGTCACCGTCACGGGCCGGACGATCACCACGGTCGCCGAAGGGTTTCCGGTCGTTATTGAAGGGCCTGCGGTCGTTGTCGCGGCGGGGACCATCGAAGTTCCGGGGACCACGCTCAGGACGGTCACCGTATGGCTTACGGTCACCGCGGTCGTTGCGGTCACCGCCGAACGAACGGCGGTCACCATCACGGGCCGAACGATCCGCGCGGTCGCCGAAAGGCTTGCGGTCGTTACTGAAGGGCCTGCGGTCATTGCTGTCGCGGCGGGGACCATCGAAGTTCCGCGGACCACGCTCAGGACGGTCACCGAACGGCTTACGGTCACCGCGATCGCTGCCAAACGAACGACGCTCACCATCACGGGCCGGACGATCCGCGCGGTCTCCGCGATCACCGAAGGGCTTGCGGTCGTTGCTGAAAGGCCTGCGGTCACCGCGGTCGCCGCGGTCACTGCCAAACGAACGACGCTCACCGTCACGGGCCGGACGATCCGCGCGGTCTCCGCGATCACCGAAGGGCTTGCGGTCGTTGCTGTCGCGGCGGGGACCATCGAAGTTCCGGGCACCTCGCTCGGGACGGTCGCCGAACGGCTTGCGATCGCCACGGTCATTACCGAACGACCGGCGCTCACCGTCACGGGAAGGACGATCATTGCCATCCCGGTTTTCCCTGGAACGGAAGCCCCTGGGGTCCCCTCCGGAATTGTTGTTGGCGCGGAACGACCCGCGGCCGTCCTTGTTACCGCCGAAGTTTCCGCGATTGCCGCCGCGATTGCCGCCGTTGTGCTCAGCCATGGTGGATTCCTCCTGTTGCGAGCCGACCACTGGCGCGTGCGTAGTCGCTCATAACCCTTATTTCGTTGTCACGCCGCCGGTGGCTCTGAACCGCCGACTCGTATGTCTTATGCAATTCTATTCGAAGACGCCACAGCCCCGAACCTCAGAGAGCCCTTTGGGGCGCCCCGTGGCAAGTCTCACAAGGGCTTGGGCGCCTTGCCTGGCTGCTTCCAGAACTGGTTGTTAATGTCGAAAGGCCCCAACCGTCGTGGTTGGGGCCTTTCTGAATGTGTGTCCGGCGGTGTCCTACTCTCCCACACCCTCCCGGGTGCAGTACCATCGGCGCTGTGGGTCTTAGCTTCCGGGTTCGGAATGGGACCGGGCGTTTCCCCCACGCTATGACCGCCGTAACCTTGTTACCCGTTCCCCCGCTCTTGTGTGGTGGGGGTGGGAAGACTGTTGGTTACAACTGTGGTGTTGTTATTTAGTTGTTGGTTCCTGTTTCAACTGGTGGGTTGTTGGTTGGGAACCACATAGTGGACGCGTGCAGTGTGTTGTGTGTGGTGTAAGTTGTTGGCCTATTAGTACCGGTCAGCTTCACGAGTCGTTAGTCCTCGCTTCCACATCCGGCCTATCAACCCAGTGGTCTGGCTGGGGGCCTCTCACACAAATTGTGTATGGAAATCTCATCTTGAAGCGAGCTTCCCGCTTAGATGCTTTCAGCGGTTATCCCATCCGAACGTAGCTAATCAGCGGTGCACTTGGCAGTACAACTGACACACCAGAGGTTCGTCCGTCCCGGTCCTCTCGTACTAAGGACAGCCCTTCTCAAATTTCCTGCGCGCGCAGCGGATAGGGACCGAACTGTCTCACGACGTTCTAAACCCAGCTCGCGTACCGCTTTAATGGGCGAACAGCCCAACCCTTGGGACCTACTCCAGCCCCAGGATGCGACGAGCCGACATCGAGGTGCCAAACCATGCCGTCGATATGGACTCTTGGGCAAGATCAGCCTGTTATCCCCGAGGTACCTTTTATCCGTTGAGCGACGGCCATTCCACAATGTACCGCCGGATCACTAGTCCCGACTTTCGTCCCTGCTCGAGATGTCTCTCTCACAGTCAAGCTCCCTTGTGCACTTACACTCGACACCTGATTGCCAACCAGGCTGAGGGAACCTTTGGGCGCCTCCGTTACTTTTTAGGAGGCAACCGCCCCAGTTAAACTACCCATCAGGCACTGTCCCTGACCCGGATCACGGGCCGAAGTTAGATGTCCAAAGTGACCAGAGTGGTATTTCAACGATGACTCCACCCGAACTGGCGTCCGGGCTTCAACGTCTCCCACCTATCCTACACAAGCCACTCCGAACACCAATACCAAACTATAGTAAAGGTCTCGGGGTCTTTCCGTCCTGCTGCGCGTAACGAGCATCTTTACTCGTACTGCAATTTCGCCGAGTTTATGGTTGAGACAGCGGGGAAGTCGTTACTCCATTCGTGCAGGTCGGAACTTACCCGACAAGGAATTTCGCTACCTTAGGATGGTTATAGTTACCACCGCCGTTTACTGGGGCTTAAATTCTCAGCTTCGCTCCGAAGAGCTAACCGGTCCTCTTAACCTTCCAGCACCGGGCAGGAGTCAGTCCGTATACATCGTCTTGCGACTTCGCACGGACCTGTGTTTTTAGTAAACAGTCGCTTCCCCCTGGTCTCTGCGGCCCACACCCGCTCACGGAGAGCAAGTCTCCATCACGGGGCAGGCCCCCCTTCTCCCGAAGTTACGGGGGCATTTTGCCGAGTTCCTTAACCATAATTCTCTCGATCGCCTTGGTATTCTCTACCTGATCACCTGTGTCGGTTTGGGGTACGGGCGGCTAAAACCTCGCGTCGATGCTTTTCTAGGCAGCATAGGATCACCGGATCCCCCCGAACGGGGGTCCCATCAGATCTCAGGATCGTGCTCGAAACACACAGGAACGGATTTGCCTATCCCTGACCCTACATCCTTAGACCGGGGCAACCATCGCCCGGCCCGGCTACCTTCCTGCGTCACACCTGTTAATACGCTTACCTCCCGGGATCAGGTCCCGCGCTCGGCCAAAACCCACAACACCACAAGGGTGAGCGGGCAGGCTCCGGGCGGTTAGTATCCCCCGCTTGGCATGGGCGGTTTTTCGCCGGTACGGGAATATCAACCCGTTGTCCATCGACTACGCCTGTCGGCCTCGCCTTAGGTCCCGACTTACCCAGGGCAGATTAGCTTGACCCTGGAACCCTTGATCATTCGGCGGACGGGTTTCTCACCCGTCTTTCGCTACTCATGCCTGCATTCTCACTCGTGTAGGCTCCACCGCTGGTTTCCACCGCGACTTCACTGCCCACACGACGCTCCCCTACCACTCCACACCCCTGAACCACGAAGGCTAGGGTACTGTGTGAAATCCACAACTTCGGCGGTGTACTTGAGCCCCGCTACATTGTCGGCGCGGAATCACTTGACCAGTGAGCTATTACGCACTCTTTCAAGGATGGCTGCTTCTAAGCCAACCTCCTGGTTGTCTTCGCAACTCCACATCCTTTCCCACTTAGCACACGCTTAGGGGCCTTAGTTGGTGGTCTGGGCTGTTTCCCTCTCGACTATGAAGCTTATCCCCCACAGTCTCACTGCTGCGCTCTGACTTACCGGCATTCGGAGTTTGGCTGACGTCAGTAACCTTGTAGGGCCCATCGGCCATCCAGTAGCTCTACCTCCGGCAAGAAACACGCAACGCTGCACCTAAATGCATTTCGGGGAGAACCAGCTATCACGGAGTTTGATTGGCCTTTCACCCCTACCCACAGCTCATCCCCTCCATTTTCAACTGAAGTGGGTTCGGTCCTCCACGACGTCTTACCGTCGCTTCAACCTGGCCATGGGTAGATCACTCCGCTTCGGGTCTAGATCACGCCACTACACTCGCCCTGTTCAGACTCGCTTTCGCTACGGCTACCCCACACGGGTTAACCTCGCGACGTAACACTAACTCGCAGGCTCATTCTTCAAAAGGCACGCCGTCACAACTACAAAGGCTGCTCCGACGGATTGTAAGCACACGGTTTCAGGTACTGTTTCACTCCCCTCCCGGGGTACTTTTCACCTTTCCCTCACGGTACTGGTCCGCTATCGGTCATTAGGAAGTATTTAGGCTTATCAGGTGGTCCTGACAGATTCGCACGGGATTTCTCGGGCCCCGTGCTACTTGGGATACTCTCCAGGCGGCACACAACATTACGGTTACGGGGCTCACACCCTCTCTGGCCGGCCTTTCAAGACCGTTCACCTATGCACGCACTCTCACCTCACTGGCCCGGCAGAACCAGAACGGAAAGTCCCACAACCCCGCCCATGCAACGCCCGCCGGCTATCACACATGGAAACGGTTTAGCCTGATCCGCGTTCGCTCGCCACTACTAACGGAATCACTCTTGTTTTCTCTTCCTGCGGGTACTGAGATGTTTCACTTCCCCGCGTTCCCCCCACGCACCCTATGTGTTCAGATGCGGGTCACACAATCACCTTGCAGCGTTGTGCGGGGTTTCCCCATTCGGACATCCTGGGATCAACGCTCGGTTATCAACTCCCCCAGGCTTATCGCAGATTCCTACGTCCTTCTTCGGCTCCTAATGCCAAGGCATCCACCGTGTGCCCTTAAAAACTTGACCACACACATCGAACAAAACGCCCGATCATGATGCATCAACTACTCGAGAGAACCACGACCACAAAAGGCCAGGTTCATCAAAAAGAAATTGCTGTAGAAACACACACACAAGTGCGTGTGTCTCAGATGCTCGCGTCCACTATGTAGTTCTCAAACAACAACCCCATCAACCAGACCACCACACCCCCAACAAGGGAACACGGCAGTACCGGAAGCAGGAACAAAAGAAACACCAGTCTCCAATGCATTGCTGCAAAAAGGTCCTGTTGCCTCAGGACCCAACAGTGCGCCAAACACAACCCCCACAACCAACACCCCGGACACGTTCCCAACAACCCCGAAGGACCGCCGTACTAGCACCAGGACACCACCGCAAAGGCCATGCCAAAAAAATGATTCGTTGATATTCCACCCATGAGCACCCACCGCAGAACAAACGCCTGCGCAATGGGCAACACTGACAACCACACCCCCACCCATGCAGGCAGGGACAACAGATTGTAAGCAGCTCCTTAGAAAGGAGGTGATCCAGCCGCACCTTCCGGTACGGCTACCTTGTTACGACTTAGTCCCAATCGCCGGTCCCACCTTCGACGGCTCCCCCCACAAGGGTTAGGCCACCGGCTTCGGGTGTTACCAACTTTCGTGACTTGACGGGCGGTGTGTACAAGGCCCGGGAACGTATTCACCGCAGCGTTGCTGATCTGCGATTACTAGCGACTCCGACTTCATGGGGTCGAGTTGCAGACCCCAATCCGAACTGAGACCGGCTTTTTGGGATTAGCTCCACCTCACAGTATCGCAACCCTTTGTACCGGCCATTGTAGCATGCGTGAAGCCCAAGACATAAGGGGCATGATGATTTGACGTCGTCCCCACCTTCCTCCGAGTTGACCCCGGCAGTCTCCTATGAGTCCCCGGCCGAACCGCTGGCAACATAGAACGAGGGTTGCGCTCGTTGCGGGACTTAACCCAACATCTCACGACACGAGCTGACGACAACCATGCACCACCTGTAAACCGACCGCAAGCGGGGCACCTGTTTCCAGGTATTACCGGTTCATGTCAAGCCTTGGTAAGGTTCTTCGCGTTGCATCGAATTAATCCGCATGCTCCGCCGCTTGTGCGGGCCCCCGTCAATTCCTTTGAGTTTTAGCCTTGCGGCCGTACTCCCCAGGCGGGGCACTTAATGCGTTAGCTACGGCGCGGAAAACGTGGAATGTCCCCCACACCTAGTGCCCAACGTTTACGGCATGGACTACCAGGGTATCTAATCCTGTTCGCTCCCCATGCTTTCGCTCCTCAGCGTCAGTTACAGCCCAGAGACCTGCCTTCGCCATCGGTGTTCCTCCTGATATCTGCGCATTTCACCGCTACACCAGGAATTCCAGTCTCCCCTACTGCACTCTAGTCTGCCCGTACCCACTGCAGAACCGGAGTTGAGCCCCGGTCTTTCACAGCAGACGCGACAAACCGCCTACGAGCTCTTTACGCCCAATAATTCCGGATAACGCTTGCGCCCTACGTATTACCGCGGCTGCTGGCACGTAGTTAGCCGGCGCTTCTTCTGCAGGTACCGTCACTTACGCTTCTTCCCTACTGAAAGAGGTTTACAACCCGAAGGCCGTCATCCCTCACGCGGCGTCGCTGCATCAGGCTTTCGCCCATTGTGCAATATTCCCCACTGCTGCCTCCCGTAGGAGTCTGGGCCGTGTCTCAGTCCCAGTGTGGCCGGTCACCCTCTCAGGCCGGCTACCCGTCGTCGCCTTGGTAGGCCATTACCCCACCAACAAGCTGATAGGCCGCGAGTCCATCCAAAACCACAAAAGCTTTCCACCCCCCACCATGCGATGAGGAGTCATATCCGGTATTAGACCCAGTTTCCCAGGCTTATCCCAGAGTCAAGGGCAGGTTACTCACGTGTTACTCACCCGTTCGCCACTAATCCCCCAGCAAGCTGGGATCATCGTTCGACTTGCATGTGTTAAGCACGCCGCCAGCGTTCATCCTGAGCCAGGATCAAACTCTCCGTTGAAGTAAAACAAATCAAACAGACACAACCACACCCACCGGAAATAACGGCAAGAACGCGGCTGCACAAAATTCGAAACCAGCTGAAAACCAGACCACCACACACGGGGGTGCGCGACAGTACTGGCATAAATTTCAACCAATCAAAAAACAATCGGTATCAACAAACTTGGCACACTATTGAGTTCTCAAACAACAGACACTACCGGCACCACCACCAACCCCACAGGGCCACTGGATCGCTCCGAAGCAACTTTTCAAACTTACCCGAACAACCAGATCTTGGCAAATCAGCGCTACCGCGACTCCAGATCAAATCCTCGGCCCCCACCCGGCACCAGTACACTCAAAAGCGCACCATTTTCAGGCTGTCATCAAGGGGGTTGGCCTCCGCAGTTCCCAGCTCCAAGCTGTCTCACTCGCGGCGACTCAGAAGACATTACACGCCCCCAACACCCAACACAAATCCACCCCCACGCCACTCAAAAACCCCGCAAACACAAGCCAAACCAGCCCACACCACCCCAAAATCACCCGAAACCCAGCCAAAACACGGCCCGTGAACCCCATCACACCAACCGACCAAGCAACCCAACCACCCGCCGTCGAACACCCACGTGAGCGAGCATCAGCACCGAATCCGGGGGAACATGAGCGAGCGTCCGTACCAAACCCCGGGAACGTGAGAGAGGGTCCTGAAACGCAAAAAGGGCCGGCAACCATAGCGGTTGCCGGCCCCTTCAGGGCTTCACATCGGGGTGCCCTAGGCGGAAACCTCGATAGTGGCCAGGTTCTTCTTGCCCCTGCGAAGCAGCAAGTAGCGGCCGTGAAGCAGTTGGTCCTGGTCAATGACGGCGTCGGGGTCTGAAATCTTGGCGTTGTTGACGTACGCGCCCCCCTCACCGACGGTGCGGCGTGCGGCGGACTTGCTGTCGGAAAGACCGGAGGCGACGAGGAGGTCGATGATCCCCAACGAATCGCTGCCAATCTTGGCCGACGGAAGCTCTGCGGTGGCCGCGGCGAGTGTCGGCTCATCGAGCACGGACAGGTCACCGTTACCGAAGACAGCCGCGGAGGCAGCAATCACCTTCTCGGTTGCCTCGACTCCGTGGACCAGCGAGGTCACTTCGTACGCAAGCTTCTTCTGGCCTTCACGGGCAAACGGGCGCTCAGCCACGGACTCCCCCAAAGCTTCGATCTCAGCACGGGAAAGGAACGTGAACACCTTGAGCCGGTCCACCACGTCAGCATCGGCCGTGTTCAACCAGAACTGGTAGAACGTGTACGGGCTGCACATTTCGGGGTCCAACCAGATGGCGTTGCCCTCGGACTTGCCGAACTTGGTGCCGTCGGAGTTGGTGATCAGCGGCGTTCCCAGGGCATGAACGCTCTTGCCCTCGACCTTGCGGATGAGCTCGGTTCCGCTGGTGAGGTTGCCCCATTGGTCTGAACCGCCGGTCTGCAGGGCGCAACCGTAGTCGCGGAAAAGCTGGAGGTAGTCCATCCCCTGCAGGATCTGGTAGCTGAACTCGGTGTAGCTGATGCCCTCGTCCGAGTTCAGGCGCGACGCCACGGCATCCTTGCGCAACATGGTGCCCACGCGGAAGTGCTTGCCGATCTCCCGGAGGAAGTCAATGGCACTCAGCGGAGCAGTCCAGTCAAGGTTGTTCACCATGCGCGCTGCGTTCCCGCCCTCAAAGCTGAGAAAACGACGCACCTGGCCCTGCAGGTAACCCACCCACTCCGTCACGGTTTCCTTGGTGTTCAAGGTGCGTTCCGCCGTCGGACGCGGGTCGCCGATGAGGCCGGTGGAGCCGCCCACCAAGCCGAGTGGCTTGTGGCCGGCCAACTGGAGGCGACGCATCAGCAACAATTGCACGAGGTTGCCCAGGTGCAGCGACGGCGCAGTGGGATCGAAGCCACAGTAATAGGTGATCGGGTCCCCGGCGAGCAGTTTTTCCAGTTCAGTTTCATCAGTGGAAACGTGGACCAGGCCGCGCCATTTGAGCTCCTGCCAGATGTTGGCAAAGGCTGGATCGTTGTGCTGGGACTCGATGTTGTTTACGTGTGACACGAGATCTAAGTTAGCAGGATTGCGGATACCGGTTTGCCTAGCGCTCAATGCCGGCGGGCACGGGTGCCGCCGCAATCAGGCGCAGCCGCTGCGTGGCACGCGTCATGGCAACGTACAGGTCCCCTACCTTGCCGTGCTCGTGGTTGAGCATGGCAGCCGGTTCCAGGACCACAACGCCGTCGAATTCCAGCCCCTTCGCTTCCTTGGGACTGATCACCACGATGTCCTGCTCGTAGCTGCCTGCACCGGCGCCGATACGGTGTCCGTAGACCTCCTTGAGCGCAGCGGTTGCCTGGGGCAGCAAGGGACCGTCGGCAATGACGGCCAGCAGGCCGCCGTCGATCGCTTCCAGTTCCTCCGGCAGGACTTCAACCAGGCGCTGCACTATGCCCCCAGCGTCCACGCGGTCGATGATGGGCGACCATTTGCCTTCACGCACGGCCTTAGGTGCCGAGACCACGAGCCCTGCCCGGTTGGCCATGCGGACTGCGGCCTCAGCAATCTGGCTGGGCGTGCGGTAGTTGACCGTCAGCTCCTCCAGCGTCCAGCGGTCACCGAACGACGGCGCCAGCGCACTCTGCCACGAATTGGCACCAGCTGCTGCACTCGTTTGCGCGATGTCGCCGACGATGGTGAAGGACTTCAGCGGGCAGCGGCGCACCAAGAGCCGCCATTGCATGGGCGAAAGTTCCTGGGCCTCGTCAACCACGATGTGTCCGAACGCCCACGACCGGTCGCTCGTAGCGCGCTCGGCGGCCGTGAGGCGACTTTCGCGTTCCTGGTTCTGCTCTGCGAGTTCTTCGGCCGTGACCAGGACATCGACGCCCATGGAAGCCATGTTGACCAGCGTCTGCTTGGCGTTGGCGAGGTCGCGCGCCCGGTCAGCTTCCTGCTGGGCCAGTCCCCTGCCGGCTGCCGGATCCAGCTCACCGAGGAGTTCGGCAGCCTCGTCCAGAAGCGGAACGTCCGCCTCGGTCCAGGGCGCGTCAACAGGCCGCTGGAGCAACGATCGCTGTTCCGGAGTCAGGTGCGGCGTGCAGGCTTCAAGGATGGCGGGCTTGCTGAAGAGCTCCGAGATGAGCTTCTCCGGCGTCATCGGCATCCAGCACAGGTTCAGCGCGATGCGGACATCCCGGGCAGAGCGGACGTCCTCGGCGAGGTAGGCGCGGTCGGCATTGTTGCCGATGTTCGATTCCTCAACCAGGTCCGTGAGTTGTTCCGTGAGTTCGCGAAGCAGGATCTTCACGAAGGTAAGCCGTGCCTCGTTGTGCGGCTTGCCCGTGGCGCGGGCCTTTTCACGGGCCCGGCGGACCTGGCGCACAGTGAGCGTCAGCTTCCGCGAGTCGACTTCCAGGATGCGGTCTTCGGCCGGCGTACGCTGCCGGTTGGCTACAGCGTTGGCCACGACCTTTGCCATGTCCAGTTTGCCCTTGAGCGCCGCGACGTCGGCGTTTTCTTCTGGCACGGCGTGGATACCTGGCATAAGGCGGCCCAGGCTGGCCATGACCACACCTGTCTCGCCCAGGGACGGCAGCACACGTTCGATGTAGTGCATGAAGGACGACGACGGGCCTACCAGCAGCACACCCGCGCTCTTGAGCCGTTCGCGGTGGGTATACAGCAGGTAGGCGGCACGGTGCAGGGCAACAGCGGTCTTGCCGGTGCCCGGACCACCCTGGACAACGAGGGCCCCGGAGATGGACGAGCGGATGATCCGGTCCTGTTCGGACTGGATGGTGCCGACAATGTCCGACATGCGGCCGGTGCGCTTGGAGTTCAATGCCGCCAGCAGGGCGCCCTCACCCTGCAAGGAGTCGTTGTCCGCGAGCATTCCTGCATCCAGGACGTCGTCCTCGATGGCCTTGACGTCACGACCTTGAAGGATCAGATGGCGACGACGACGCACGCCCTGCCGGTCAAAGGCGGTCGCCTGGTAGAAATGGCCCGCTTCGGGAGCGCGCCAGTCCACCATGAGGCGCTGGAGATCGGCCGTGGACAGCCCAATGCGGCCGATGTATTGCGCCTCACCCGAATCAAGGTCCAAGCGGCCAAAGACCAAGCGGTCGTCGACGGCGTCGAGCTGGGCCAGCCGGTCCTCGTACAGAGCCGCGAACGCATCCCGCTCTGAGACGTTCTGCATGGTTCCTACCGCGCCGGCCTTGCGCACCTGCGCCAGCTGGGCGCGCTTTTCGGCGCGCAGCTCATCGAGCCGGGCGTAGAGCCCGGCAACGTATTCCTGCTCGTGGACCAAATCAGCGTCGTGCATCGAACCGTAACCCCTATCGCAAAAGACAGACCTACCATTCTACAGCGATTTTGGTAAACGTGCGGGGTACAACCTCCCCGACGGATCACATTAGGGGGCAACGGAGCTTTTCCGGGGCCGGGCCGCCTTGTACCTGGACACCGTGGGGTCGTCCTCGATCCAGAAACGCCACGGATATTCGGTGCTTCCTCCGGGCCCGGCCACTCCTACGCGGGGGCCACTGACGACGGCAGGTGCCGGGGACCCTGGCAACCAGAGGCCGAACGGTTCGGCGAGCGCGTCACGGCCTGTGTCCGCCGTCGTCAACCCGAGCGCGGAAGCGAGCCGTGCCGGGCCGCTGGCCAGATCCTTGGGTGCTTTGGAGGCCGGCCGCCGTAACGTGGCGAGGCCTTCGCCGTCGACAATCTCACCGGCCCTCAGAAGCAGGGCGGACGCTTTGCCGTCCGGGCCGCACACAATGTTCGCGCAGTAGTGCATGCCGTAGGTGAAGTAGACATAGAGGAACCCTGCCGGCCCGAACATCGGCGCGTTCCTCGCCGTCGGGCCTCCGAAAGTGTGTGAGCCGGGGTCCGGGTGCTCGGAGTCCCGCGGGCCCATGTAGGCTTCCACCTCCGTCAGCCGCACCGAAACCGGGCCGGCGTCCGAGTGGTGCGTCAGGACGGCCCCGAGGATGAGCGGTGCAACGACGCGTGGGTCTCCCTCAAGAAACGTGCGCACTGCCGCGGGATCGCTGATCCCTTCCTCCGATGACCAACCCATGTCCTCGACCCTAGCAAAATGCCGGGAACGGCCATGTCCGATTTCCGCTAGATGTCTCCTCCTGCGGCTGGAAGGATGAAGCCATGGACTTCTGGCAGCGCTACAAGGCGATCGACGCCCGCGACACCCGCTTCGATGGCCAATTCTTCACGGCGGTCAGTTCCACGGGCATCTACTGCCGGCCATCGTGCCCGGCCCGCACGCCAAAAGCCGCGAACGTCACCTTCTACGAAACCTCGGCCGCCGCCCACGAGGCAGGGTACCGCGCGTGCAAGCGTTGCCTGCCCGAAGCCGTACCGGGGACCCCTGCCTGGAACCTGCGCTCGGACGTCGCCGGGCGCGCCATGCGGTTGATCAACGACGGCGTCATCACCCGCGAAGGGGTCGACGGCCTGGCACGTCGGTTGGGCTACTCGGCACGGCAGCTCAACCGCATCCTCGGGCACGAGCTGGGCGCCGGCCCGCTTTCCCTGGCGCGGGCCAGCAGGGCCCAGACAGCCAGGACACTGCTGGTCTCCACCGACATGCCACTTGCGGACGTGGCCTTCGCATCGGGGTTCAACAGCATCCGGCAATTCAACGACACCATCGGCGAGGTCTTCGCCATGACCCCGACGGCGGTTCGGGGCACGGCGGCTCGGGTCACGGCGGCTCGGGGCACGGCGGCTCGGGGCACGGCCGTCCGGGCCGCGGGGGCACCGTCCGCCTCGGGGGCGGCACCCGCCACGCTGACACTTAACCTGCCGTATCGGAAACCGTTCGACCCAGGGATCTTCGACTTCCTGGCCGTGCGTGCGGTTCCGGGCATCGAAGCGGCTGAAGATGGAACCGCCGGAACTGCCCCCGGCACACGGAGCTACGGCCGCACCCTGCGGCTCCCGCGTGGTACGGCGTCGTTCACCGTCACCTACAGCCCTTCATTGCCCGGCAAACCATTGCGTTTGACCGCCTCAGCTGTGGACCTGCATGACCTTCCTGCCCTGTTGAGCCGGGTGCGGAGGCTCTTCGACCTGGATGCGGATCCGGAGGCCATCGATGATGCCCTGGCCCTGGACCCCCGGCTCGCGAATACGGTGAGGGCCACCGCCGGGATCAGGGTTCCCGGAGCAGTCGATCCGCAAGAGCTGCTGATCCGGGCGATGATCGGGCAACAGATCACGGTCGCTGCGGCCCGGACTGCCCTGACGCAGTTGTCAGTAGCGGGCTCACGCGCAGAAGGCACCGTGTCCGGTCCGGACCGGCTGTTTCCGACGGCGGCAGAAATCGCCGAACATGGTCGCGCCCTGCTGCGGGGACCGCAGCGCCGCATCGACTCCATCATTGCCGTGGCCGAGGCGATGGCCGCAGGCACTCTTGATTTCGGTTACGGCGACGACCTCGAAAGCCTGGGACGCAAACTTCTTCCGCTGCCCGGAGTGGGTCCATGGACAGTAGGCTACGTTGCCATGCGGGTACTGGGCGCGCCCGATGTCTTCCTCGCCAACGACGCCGCTGCACGTAACGGCCTCAAGGCGCTGCCTGCCGGCTTCGGGCTCAGCACCGATTTCCGGGACGTGAGTCCCTGGCGCTCGTACGCCACGATGCACTTGTGGCGGGCTGCCGCGAAGCGCTGACGCTCACTCACATCCCCCCATCTTCCGCCCAACGCTCGCTCACATCCCCCCACCTTCCACCCAACCCTCACTCACATCCCGAGGCCTTCCACCCAACCCTCGCTCACATACCGAGGCGGCCCCCGGCGTCGAACGGCTACCGCGCAACGGCGGGAACGTGGGCGAGGGTACGCACCAAACCCCGGGAACATGAGCGAGCGTGCCCACCAAACCCCCGAGAACGTGGGCGAGGGTACGCACCAAACCCCGGGAACATGAGCGAGCGTGCCCACGAAACCCCGGGAACATGAGCGAGGGTACGCACCAAACCCCCGGGAACATGAGCGAGGGTGCGCACCAAACCCCCGGGAACATGAGCGAGGGTGCGGACCAAACCCCCGGGAACATGAGCGAGGGTGCGGATCAAACCGGGGGAATGTGAGAGAGGGTGCGGGATTACCGGGTGGTTGGCTCTGCGGGGACTCCGGCGGGCCAGGGAAGGAGCTCGGGGAGGTCCACGCCGTCGGCCGCTGCAGTGGCGCGGAGTGAACCCAGGCTCGGTTCCCTGCCCGCCAGCCATGCGGCGATATCCGTGATCATGCCTGTGATCGCAATGGACGTTCCTCCGCTGCCAAGTGTCCGTGGCGGCAGGCCGGCTGGTTGGAGCACGAACTTGTACTCCCCCGGGACCCTTGCCGAGAGGAAATCGAACAGGTGCTCGCAGAATGACCGGCTCCACGTCTCCGGACCGAAACCCAATCCAAGATCCGACGCATGGATGGTCAGTTCGCGCCACAGCGCCAGGCCGCCGTCGAGCACTGTTCCGTCACGGTAGCTGATGCGCGCCTGCCAGCCGTCCGGACCCACAGCGTCGAACGCTGCAAGCGCCGAATCAACCGCCGTGGTGACGGACGCCGTGTGCTCGCCCAAGCTGTGTCCCGCGGCGAGGTTGATCGCCTTCGTGCGGCCTTCCATGCCGCCGTCGTACAGTTCGATCTTTTCGCCGCGCCGCGCGTACTCCAGCTGCCGCGCCATGGCGTTGGCAATACCGGTCAGGTGCGCCAGCACGTGCCCCCGCGTCCAGCCGGGAAGTTCCGACGGTTCAGTGACGGATGCTTCGTCCATCTTGGCCAGGAGGCGGGTGAGGTTGCCGGCGGCTTTGTGAAGCTCTGCGGGCAGCGTTTCAGCTGTGATCACGGTCATAGGGCCATGCTAATGCACCCTTAAACGCGGAGCGGGATGACGCCCATAGGCATCATCCCGCTCTGCTGGTACGAAAGCTACGATGCGTAAGAGCGCGCCGCGTCCAGTTCCGCTTCAAGTGCCGCAAGCTGGCGTTCGACGGCGGCCGGTGCTGTTCCGCCCTGCGAGTTGCGGCTGTTGAGCGAACCTTCGGTGCTGAGCACAGTGCGGACTTCGGGGGTCAGGTGCTCCGAAATCGCTGCATACTCGTCGTCAGTCAGATCCCACAGCTCCACCCCGCGGCTCTCGGCCTGCTTGACGGCAGCACCGGAGAGCTCGTGGGCCTCGCGGAAGGGGACGCCCTGGCGGACGAGCCATTCGGCAATGTCGGTGGCCAACGCGAAGCCCTGGGGTGCCAAGGACTCCATACGCTCGGTGTTGAATGTCAGCGTGGCGATCATGCCGGACACGGCGGGGAGCAGGAGCTCCAGGGTGTCCGCGGCATCGAACACGGGTTCCTTGTCTTCCTGCAGGTCGCGGTTGTACGCGAGCGGCAGGCCCTTGAGGGTGGCGAGCAGCCCGGTCAGGTTGCCGATGAGGCGTCCTGCCTTGCCGCGCGCCAACTCTGCAACGTCCGGGTTCTTCTTTTGCGGCATGATCGAGGACCCGGTGGAATACGAGTCATGCAGGGTGACGAAGGAGAACTCCTTGGTGGCCCAGAAGATGACTTCCTCGGAGATCCGGGAAAGGTCGACGCCGATCATCGAGCACACCCAGGCGAACTCGGCGAAGACGTCGCGGGAGGCAGTGCCATCGATCGAGTTGTGGACGGCCGAGTAGAAGCCGAGGTCCGCGGCGACTGCCTCCGGGTCGAGGCCCAGCGAGGATCCCGCCAACGCACCGGAGCCGTACGGCGAAACACCGGCACGCTTGTCCCAGTCCTGGAGCCGCTGCACATCGCGCAACAGCGCCCAGGCGTGCGCCAGCAAGTGGTGGCTCAGCAGCACAGGCTGGGCGTGCTGCAGGTGCGTGCGGCCGGGCATTGCCACACCATGATGCGCTTTGGCTTGCTCCACCAACGCGTCAACCGTGGCGAGGACACCCTGGGCAATGATCCGCGCGTGGTCCCGCAGGAACATGCGGCCAAGGGTGGCCACCTGGTCGTTGCGGGAACGGCCTGCACGGAGTTTGCCGCCCAACTGGGTACCGGCACGCTCGATCAGTCCACGTTCCAGGGAACCATGGACGTCCTCGTCGCTCTCGGCGGGAAGGTAGGCGCCGCTGGCGACATCCTCATCCAGCTGCGTGAGCGCTGCCAGCATGCCTTCAAGTTCGGCGTCATCGAGCAGTCCGGCCTTGTGCAGCACGCGCGCGTGCGCCTTGGAACCGGCGATGTCGTAACGGGCCAGCCGCCAGTCGAAGTGCGTGGACTTGCTCAGCGCGGCCAGCGCATCCGCGGGGCCGCCGGCGAACCGGCCACCCCACAGAGCACCCTCATTTGTTGCCGACGTCATTACTGTCCTGCAACCCGCAGGTCGCGGCCCGAGGCAACCTTGGAGGACATGCCCCACAGCTCGATGAAGCCGCGGGCCATGGACTGGTCGAAGGTGTCGCCGGTGTCGTAGGTGGCGAGGTCGAAGTCGTACAGCGAGGTGTCGGAACGGCGGCCGTTGACGATGGCCTGGCCACCGTGGAGGACCATGCGGATGTCACCGGAAACGTACTTCTGGGTGTCCTCAATGAAGGCGTCCAGGGAACGCTTGAGCGGGGAGAACCACTGTCCGTCGTACACGAGTTCGGCCCAGCGCTGGCCAACGGTGGCCTTGAAACGGGCCTGCTCACGCTCGATCGTGATGTCCTCGAGGTGCTTGTGCGCGGTGATCAGCGCCATGGCGCCCGGAGCTTCGTAGATTTCGCGGGACTTGATGCCCACCAGGCGGTCTTCGACGACGTCGATCCGGCCAACACCCTGGTCACCTGCGCGACGGTTCAGTTCCTGGATGGCCTGCAGCGGGGTGACCTTGACGCCGTCGATCGCTACCGGCACGCCGGCCTGGAAGGAAATGATGACCTCATCCGGCGCCGGCGGGAATTCCGGGGTGGCGGTATAGTCGTAGATGTCCTTGGTGGGCGCGTTCCAGATGTCCTCGAGGTAGCCGGTCTCGACGGCGCGTCCCCAGACGTTCTGGTCGATCGAGTACGGGTTCTTCTTGGTGGTCTCGATCGGCAGTCCCTTTTCCTCGGCGAAGGCGATGGCCTTGTCGCGGGTCAGGGCGAGGTCGCGGACAGGTGCGATGCACTTCAGGTCCGGGCCGAGGGTCTGGATGCCGACTTCAAAGCGGACCTGGTCGTTGCCCTTGCCCGTACAGCCGTGGGCAACTGTCGTGGCGCCGAATTCGCGGGCGGCCTTGACAAGGTGCTTGACGATGACCGGGCGGGAGATGGCCGAGACCAGCGGGTAGTGGCCCTGGTAGAGGGCGTTGGCCTTCAAGGTGGGCATCGCGTATTCGTTGGCAAACTCGTCACGGGCATCGGCGACGTAAGCCTCGACGGCGCCGCAACCGAGGGCGCGCTGGCGGATGGTCTCCAGGGACTCGCCGCCCTGTCCGACGTCGACCGCCACGGCGATGACCTCGGCGCCGGTGGCTTCACCGATCCAGCCGATGGCTACGGACGTATCAAGGCCACCGGAGTAGGCCAGAACAATGCGCTCAGTCACGAGAGTGCTCCTTTGTTGTTGCTTGGTTCATTCGAATCTAATGCTGTGTGAATCAGTGCCGTGGAAATCAGTCAGTTGCCGGGGCCGGCTTCCTCGGCCATCTGCAGAAAGCGGGCCGCCAGTTCCGCCCCACCGTCAGCGTCTCTGGACACCAACATCACAGTGTCGTCGCCTGCGATCGTACCCAATACCGACGGCATCACGGAGTGGTCGATCGCAAGTGCCAGGAAGTTGGCGGCTCCCGGAGGCGTACGGAGCACAGCGATGTTGCCCGAAGCCTCCGCCGTAACCAGCAGTTCCCCGCACAGCCGTGTGAGCCGGGCATCGAGAATTTCCTGGGTAACGCCGCTCTTGGCGTTCCGGTCCCCGCCCTCCCCCGGGACCGCGTAGACCAATGCTCCATCCTTGCCACGGACCCGCACCGCGCCAAGTTCCACAAGGTCGCGGGAGAGCGTGGCTTGGGTGACCTGGACGCCGTCGTCAGCCAGCAGGGCTGCAAGCTCTGCCTGGGAACGCACGGACTCACCCGTCAGGATCGCTGTGATGCGTGCCTGTCGGGCGGTCTTGGTGGCCGGGCTGGCGCCCGGAACGGACGGGTTGGTGGACACTAGAACGTGCTCTCGCCGGTTCCTTCGACGGGGGCGAGGCCCTCGACGAACGCAAGACCGGAACGGTGCATCAGCCAGGCCATGAGCGCCTTCTGGGCGTGGAGGCGGTTCTCGGCCTCGTCCCAAACGATGGACTGCGGACCGTCGATGACACCCGCCGAAATCTCGTAGCCGCGGTAGGCCGGGAGGCAGTGGAGCACGACGGCGTCCGGCGCAGCCTGTGCCATGGCTGCCTCGTCCACGGAGTATTCGCGGAACAACTGAAGGCGGGCTTCTTTCTCCGCCTCCTGGCCCATGGACACCCACGTGTCGGTGGCCACGACGTCGGCACCCTTGAGGGCCTCGGCAGCGTCGCTCGTGATCAGCACGGACCCACCGGTTTCGGCAGCCCGTTCTTCCGCTGCGGCCACGATGTCAGCGGCCGGAAGGTAGCCCTCCGGACCGGAAATCCGGACGTGCATTCCCGCCGTGACGCCGGCCAGCAGGTATGAGTTCGCCATGTTGTTGGCGGCATCGCCCAGGTAGGCCATGGTCAGTCCGGCCAACTCCCCCTTGTGTTCCTTGACGGTCAGGAGGTCGGCCAGGAGTTGGCACGGGTGGTAGTCGTCGCACAGCGCGTTGATGACGGGGACCTTGGAGTTCTCCGCCATTGCCACCAGACCCGAGTGGGCGCCGGTGCGCCACACGATGGTGGACACCATGCGCTCCAGGACCTTCGCGGTGTCCTCTACGGACTCCTTGTGGCCGATCTGGGCTTCACCTGGGTTGATGATGAGGGCGTTGCCGCCCATGTCGGCAATACCGGTCGCGAAAGAGACACGCGTGCGGGTGGAGGTCTTGTCGAAGATCACGGCGACCGTCTTGCGGCCGTTGCCTTCGCCCGCGAAAGGTTGCACGCTGTACGGCGCTGCCTTCATCCGAGCGGCCAACTCAAGCACTTCGGCTTGTTCGGCCGGGCTGAGGTCAGTGTCCTTGAGGAAGTGACGGGTGGAAATGCTCACTGTGCGTCCTTAGCGGTGGTGGCGGTGGCCGTAGCAATCAAGGCAGGCAGGGCTGCCAGGAAACGGTCAGCCTGTTCGGTGGTCAGGATGAGCGGCGGCGCCAGGCGGATGGTCCGGGGACCGGGACTGTTGATGATGAAGCCCGCGTCAAGGCCGGCAGTCACCATGGCGGAGGCGATGTCCGAGTCGACGTCGAAGCCGATCAGCAGACCTTCGCCACGGACTTGGGTAACGCCCTCGACGGCGGCAATCCCCTCGCGAAGGTACTCGCCAACCGAGGTGACGTGCTGCAGCACGCCCTGGGTTTCAATGGCATGCAGGGTGGCCAGGGCGGCGGCAGTGGCCACCGGATTTCCACCGAAGGTGGTGCCGTGTTGCCCGGCGGTGAGCAGGGCCGACGTCGTACTTCCGTACGTGAGCAGGGCGCCGATCGGGAAGCCGCCGCCAAGGCCCTTGGCGAGCGTGACGGCGTCGGGAACGATGCCTGCGTCTTCGCTTGCCAGCCACTTGCCGGTCCGGCCGATGCCTGTCTGGACTTCGTCAAGGATGAGGAGTGCTCCGGCCGCGGTGGTGGCCTCGCGTGCCGCCTGCAGGTATTCGGCGCTGAGGGGCCGGACGCCCGCTTCACCCTGGATCGGTTCCAGGAACACGGCCGCGGTGGAATCGTCGACGGCGGCACGCAGGGCCTCGATGTCACCGAACGGAACGTGGACCACGCCACCGGGCAGAGGCTCGAAAGGCGCACGGTAGGCCTCTTTTGCCGTGAGCGCCAGGGCACCCATGGTCCGTCCGTGGAACGCGCCTTCAAGGGCGATGATCTTTGTGCGCTTGCCATCGCCGTTGTTCCGGCGGGCCAGTTTGAAAGCGGCTTCGTTGGCCTCCGTGCCGGAGTTGGCGAAGAAGACCTTGGAGCCTGTCGGAGCCTTGGCCAGTTCCAGCAGCTTTTCAGCGAGCGCGATCTGCGTTGGGCTCGTGAAGAAATTGGATACGTGCCCCAGTATGGCCAGTTGGCTGGAAATGACCGAGGTGACGAACGGGTGGGCATGGCCCAGTGCGTTCACTGCGATGCCGCCGAGGAGGTCCAGGTACTCCTTGCCGTCAGCGTCCCACACCAGGCAGCCCGCGCCACGGACCAGGACCCGCTGCGGGGTGCCGAAGACGCCCATCAGGGACGTCGAGTACCGGGCCAGCCAGTCGGCACCGGTGCTGTGGCCGGTGATGGCATCGGCCGGGGTTTCGACCACTGCTGCTTCATTGGTGCTCATGCGTTCACGTCCTCGTCGGGTACTACTTGGGTGCCTATGCCCGCTGTCGTAAAGGTCTCCAACAGCATCGAGTGCGCCAGGCGGCCGTCGACAATATGGGCGCGCTCCACGCCTTCGTCGATGGCTTTCAGGCAGGCGGCCATCTTGGGGATCATGCCGGATTCGAGTTTGGGGAGCATGTCGCGGAGCTCTGAAGCGGTCAGCGAGGAAATCAGCGAGGATTTGTCCGGCCAGTTGGCGTAGAGGCCTTCGACGTCGGTCAGGATGACCAGCTTGGAGGCCCCCAAGGCTGACGCGACGGCAGCCGCGGCGGTATCGGCGTTGACGTTGAGGACCTGGCCGGTGGTCTGGAAGCCGTTGCCGTCCTCAGTGATTTCCGGGGCGACGGTGGAGATCACGGGGATGCGACCGGCGTCTAGGATGTCCTTGATACCTGCTGGATCCACGCCCACGACTTCGCCAACCAGGCCAAGGTCCACTTCCTCGCCGTCCACCACGGTGCCGGTGCGCACGGCACGCAGGAGCCCGCCGTCTTCGCCGGACATGCCGACGGCGTACGGGCCATGGGAGTTGATGAGGCCAACGAGTTCGCGTCCCACCTGGCCCGTGAGGACCATGCGGACAACATCCATGGCTTCGGGGGTAGTGACCCGCAGGCCGCCCTTGAACTCGGACTCGATACCGAGCCTGCCGAGCATGGAGTTGATCTGCGGGCCGCCACCGTGGACAACCACCGGGTGGATGCCGACGTGGTGGAGGAACACAATGTCTTCGGCGAAGGCGCGGCGAAGGTCATCGTTCACCATCGCGTTGCCACCGTACTTGATCACCATGGTGGTTCCGGCGAAACGCTGGATCCATGGCAAGGCCTCGATCAGTGTTGCCGCTTTGTCCTGGGCTGCACTCATGGACGTGTTCTCGCGGGTATGCGCAGTCATCGTCATCCCTTAGCTCGAGTACGCGCTGTTCTCATGCACGTAGTCGTGCGTGAGGTCGTTGGTCCAGATGGTCGCCTCGGCGTCTCCGGCTTGCAAATCGATTTCCACGAGAACTTCGCGTGGCTCCAAGTCCACCAGGTTACGGTCATCGCCGATGGCACCGTTGCGGCAGATCTGGATGCCGTTCATGGCAACGTTGAGCTGGTCGGCTTCGAACACGGCGTCCGTGGTTCCTACTGCGGACAGCACCCGGCCCCAGTTTGGGTCCTTGCCGAAGATCGCGGCCTTGAAGAGGTTGGAGCGGGCCACCGAGCGTCCGACGATTTCGGCGTCGCGTTCACTGGCAGCATTGAAGGTCCGGATGGCGATGTCGTGGCTGGCACCTTCTGCGTCGCCAATGAGCTTGCGGGCCAGTTCGGCGCACACGGCGGTCACCGCTTCGGTCAACTGCTCTGCCGACGGCAGTGCTTCGGAGGCGCCGGAGGCCAACAGCACCACCGTGTCGTTCGTGGACATGCAGCCGTCCGAATCGGCCCGGTCGAACGTGACGCGTGTGGCGTCGCGAAGCACAACATCGAGCTCATTGGCCGGTACTTCAGCGTCCGTCGTCAGCACCACCAGCATGGTGGCCAGCCCCGGGGCGAGCATGCCCGCGCCCTTGGCAATCCCGCCTACTGTGTACGGTTTGCCCTCAGCGTCCTTGCCGGTGAAGACGGCTTCCTTGGAGACGCTGTCGGTGGTCATGATGGCGGTTGCGGCAGCGGCACCGCCGTCCTCGCTGAGCTCCTTGGCGGCTGCCTCGACGCCCGGAAGGATCTTGTCCATGGGCAGCTGCTCGCCGATCAGCCCGGTTGAGCACACGACGACGTCGGAAGCTGAGACTCCCAGCACTTCTGCCACTTTCTCGGCCGTGGCATGGGTGTTCTGGAAGCCCTGCGGGCCTGTGCAGGCATTGGCTCCACCGGAGTTCAGCACAACGGCGTCTACGCGGCCGTCGCTGACCACTTGGCGGGACCAGTGCACGGGCGCTGCTGCCACCCGGTTGGAGGTGAAGACTGCAGCGGCGGCCTTGGAGGGGCCATCGTTGATGACGAGTGCCAGATCGGGTTTGCCGGAGGCCTTGATGCCGGCCTTGATGCCAGCGGCACGGAATCCCTTGGGGGCGGTAATGGTCACGGTGCAACTCCCTGCAGGTTCAGGCCGGCTGTTTCATCCAGGCCGAGGGCAATGTTCATGGACTGCACGGCTCCGCCGCCGGTCCCTTTGGTCAGGTTGTCTATGGCGCAAGTGACAATCACACGGCCCGCGTGGGCATCGAACGCAAGCTGCATGACCGCGTGGTTTGACCCCTGCACCGACTTGGTGGTGGGCCACTGGCCTTCGGGCAGCAGGTGGACAAACGGCTCGTCGTCGTAAGCATCTGCCCACGCCTGGCGCAACTCGGCTTCGGTGACGCCGTGACCAACCTTGGCCGTGGCCGTCGTGAGGATGCCTCGGCTCATGGGGGCGAGGGTCGGGGTAAAGGACACCGTGACGGGTTCGCCGGCGACGTTGCTGAGCCCTTGTTCGATTTCCGGCGTGTGGCGATGACCGCCACCCACGCCGTAGGGGCTCATGGAACCCATGACCTCCGAACCGATCAGGTTGACCTTGGCCGCCTTGCCGGCGCCCGAGGTACCGGAGGCGGAAACGATGACGACGTCGTCCGTCAGGAGAAGGTTGTTGGCGAACCCGGGCGTCAAAGCGAGCAGAGCCGACGTCGGGTAGCAGCCAGGGACGGCGATCCGCTTGGCGCCCTTGAGCGCCTCACGCTGGCCCGGAAGTTCCGGCAGCCCGTAGGGCCAGGTGCCCGCGTGCTCGGAGCCGTAGAACTTTTCCCAGGCTGCCGCGTCCTGCAAACGGTGGTCCGCCCCGGCGTCGATGACTACCGTGCCTTCGGGCAACTGCGCCGCGATCCCGGCGGAGGTTCCGTGCGGCAGGGCAAGGAACACGACGTCGTGACCGGACAGGTTCTCCACCGTGGTCTCTTCCAGGATCCGGCTTGCCAAACCATGGAGATGCGGCTGCAACTCCCCTAGTCTGGAACCGGCGTTGCTGTGCGCGGTGATCGCACCGATGGTGACGTTGGGATGGTTCGCCAACAGGCGCAGCACTTCTCCCCCGGCGTAGCCGCTGGCACCGGAGACGGCAACAGAAATAGTCATGACACCACTGTACAGCAAGATTATTCACGCTGCCCGATATTTATGCATGCCCTCGTGTGCGCTGTCACAGTTGTCAGGACATTGCGCGTATGCTTAGTGGAGGGTGATCCAGACCGTGCAGTCCGAACGTCGGCTGCAGCGTTGCCCGTTAGCGATACGGGGCACATTTATGGCACCCACGTCCACCGCTGAGCGCCCCAAAGCACGCGCAATTCAGCCAAATCCGGTTGTCCAGAGCTACTCAGAGCTCCTCAAGTCCGTCAAAGCAGCAGGGCTTCTTGAACGTCGCAGCGGCTTCTACATCTGGGTCTTCGTGGCCCTCATGCTTCTCATGGCCGGAACATGGCTCGGCTTCGCCCTGATCGGCGAGTCCTGGTATCAACTCCTGATTGCTGCCGCCGTCGGCATCCTGTGCACGCAGCTGAGCTTCCTGGCCCATGAGGCCGGGCACAAGCAGATCTTCGCCTCGCGCCGCGCAAACGACTGGTCGGCCCGGCTCCTTGCCACTGGAGTAGCCGGCATCAGCTACTCCTGGTGGGAACAGAAGCACGGCGCACACCACAACCATCCCAACGTCATCTCCAAGGACCCCGACATCCGGAACAACGCCTTGGTCTTCCACGAAGATGCCGCGGCTGAACGCAAGGGCCGCCTGGCGTTCCTGACGAAGAAGCAGGGCTGGTTCTTCTTCCCGCTCCTGACGTTGCTTGGACTTAGCCTCCAGTTCGACTCACTGCGCTTTGTCTTCGGCAAGCAAAACGTTCGCCACCGCTGGGTTGAGACTCCCATCCTCGTGGCGCGGCTAAGCGCTCTCCCTGTCCTGGCCTTCACTTTCCTGCCCATAGGAATGGCCTTTGCCTTCCTTGGCGTCCAAATCATGGTCTATGGCTTCTACATGGGGGCCTCGTTCGCGCCCAACCACAAGGGCATGCCCGTCCTGCCCAAGGACAGCCGCGTGGATTTCCTCAACCGCCAGATCCTGACTTCACGCAACATTTCCGGCGGACGCTTCATGGATTTCCTTCTTGGCGGTCTCAACCGCCAGGTGGAGCACCACCTGTTCCCGGATATGGCGCGGCCCCAGCTGCACAAAGCATCAGCGATTGTGCGCGAATTCTGCGCCAAGCATGCCATCCCGTACACCGAAACAACCCTGGTGCAGTCTTACGGCATCGTGGTCCGGTACCTCAATGACGTTGGCCTGGCAGCCGGCCGCGGCTTCGACTGCCCCGTAGCCTCGACGCACGGACGCTTCTAGGCGTTCGACACGGAAGGTCCCAACCTCCCTAGGATGGATTCTGGAACCGGGCACCGGAAGGACCGCCCCGGAGTAAGGAGCCACCATGACGCACGCAATCGTTGCACAGCAAGCCGGAGGACCCGAGGTCCTTGAGTACGCTTCCGTCGAATTACCGGCCCCGGGCCCCGGACAGCTGCTGATCAAAGTCGCAGCCACCGGAGTCAACTTCATCGAAACCTACCAGCGCAACGGCACCTACAAAGTGGACTACCCCTTCACTCCCGGCGCCGAAGCAGCAGGCGTCGTGGAGGCGGTCGGTGAAGGTGTTGAAGAATTCGCCGTGGGAGACCGCGTTGCCACGGCTGAAGGGACCAAGACGTACGCGGAGTACGCCTTCGTGGAGGCGGCCAAAGCGCTTCCGGTACCTGCCGGCGTCGACGACCACACAGCAGCCGCCCTGCCACTGCAGGGAATCACGGCGCACTACCTGATGAATTCCTCGTTCCGGGTGGAGCCCGGCCACACAGTACTTCTGCACGCTGGAGCCGGCGGTGTGGGCCTGCTGTTGACCCAACTGCTGAAGGCACGCGGAGCCCGCGTCATCACCACTGTCTCCAGTGATGAGAAAGCCGATCTGTCCACCCTGGCAGGCGCCGATGAGGTCCTGCGCTATGAAGGCTTCGCGGACAAAGTCCGCGAACTTACCGACGGCGAGGGCGTCAACGTGGTGTACGACGGCGTCGGAAAGGACACGTTCGATGAGTCCTTGAAGAGCCTGCGGATCCGCGGCGCCATGGTGCTTTTCGGCGCCGCTTCGGGGCCCGTACCGCCCTTTGACCCGCAGCGGCTGAACGCAGCCGGATCGCTGACCCTGACCCGGCCGACCATGGCGCACTTCGTTCAGAACGCCCAGGAACGCCGGTGGCGCTCCACCGAAATTTTCGACGCCGCGGCAAACGGCACCCTTTCAGTAAGGGTGGGCGCCACGTACCCCTTGGCTGAGGCTGCCCAAGCACACCGTGATCTGGAGGGCCGGCGCACCACCGGCAAAGTCCTGCTGGTGCCCTAAGATCAGCGCCCGGCTCCCCAAACTCGTGGTGACTCAAAGGCCAACAGCAGAACAAGGGACCATGACGGGAAGGAAACCACCGACACCTTTTGTTCACCTTCCTGGGAAAAGCTGACCCTGTGAGCACAGAACATCCCGTGGGGGCCGGGCAGCCGCCTGCCCTGACTACCTACCGCCCGCAGTTGCCGGGCGGCACTGCAGCACCTGCCGAACGTACCCTCGTGGACATCCTGGAAGCCACTGCGGCGTCCTTCCCGGAGTCCTCAGCCCTGGACGATGGGCACAAGTCACTGAGTTACACCGAATTGCTCGCCTCGGTGAAGTCCTTCGCGCGCACGCTGAACGCGGCCGGGCTGGGACGCGGCGCGAAAATCGGTGTCCGCATTCCGTCCGGAACCAACGAGCTCTACATCGCCATCCTGGGCATCCTCATGGCAGGAGCCGCCTATGTACCTGTGGACGCTGACGATCCCGACGAACGGGCCCGTCTGGTCTTTGGCGAAGCCAAGGTGGCAGTTGTCATTGGTGCAGGACTCGACGTCCGCCTTTCCGAAACTGCGCAGGAACCCGTTGCCGGGTCCAGCAAGCCGGGCCTGGATGACGATTCGTGGATCATCTTCACCTCTGGCTCCACCGGTACGCCCAAGGGCGTGGCCGTCAAGCATCGGTCCTCAGCCGCCTTCGTCGACGCAGAAGCCCGGATTTTCCTGCAGGCCGAACCCATTGGGCCACAGGACCGGGTGCTCGCGGGCCTGTCGGTGGCTTTTGACGCCTCCTGCGAAGAAATGTGGCTCGCCTGGCGCCACGGCGCATGCCTCGTGCCCGCTCCCCGTGCGCTGGTGCGGACCGGCATGGACCTCGGACCGTGGCTCATCAACCACGGCATCACAGTGGTGTCCACTGTGCCCACCCTTGCGGCCCTGTGGCCGGCCGAGGCGTTGGAAAACGTCCGCCTGCTCATCTTCGGCGGCGAAGCCTGCCCGCCCGAGCTGGCCGAGCGGCTCGCCGTCGATGGTCGCGAAGTGTGGAACACGTACGGACCAACAGAAGCCACCGTTGTGGCTTGTGCCGCTCCCCTGGGCGGACCCGGCCCCGTCCGGATCGGCCTGCCGCTTGATGGTTGGGACCTCGCCGTCGTCGATTCCGACGGCGTCCCGGTGGAAGAAGGCGAAGTCGGCGAACTGATCATCGGCGGCGTCGGCCTCGCCCGCTACCTGGATCCGGCCAAGGACGCTGAGAAGTACGCTCCCATGCCCACGCTGGCCTGGGACCGCGCTTATCGGTCCGGAGACTTGGTACGTTACGAAGCTGAGGGCCTGATCTTCATGGGCCGGGCCGATGAACAGGTGAAGCTCGGTGGACGCCGGATTGAGCTGGGCGAGGTTGATGCAGCGCTCCAATCCTTGCCGGGGGTGGCGGGCGCTGCCGCTGCCGTTCAGACCACAGCTGCCGGCAACCAGATCCTGGTGGGTTACCTGGCCCCCGCCGAGGGTGTGGAGCTCAATTTGGATGATGCTCGAACGATGCTCGCCGACAGTCTGCCTGCAGCCCTGATTCCCCTGCTGACGGTGGTGGATTCGTTGCCTACCAAGACCAGCGGCAAGGTAGACCGCCACGCGCTCCCCTGGCCGCTGCCGGGGTCCGCGGCCGCCGATGCCGGCAAGGCTCCGTTGAACCTGCCCGATGACGCCCGCTGGATAGTTGAGCAGTGGGAGGCCGTCCTGGGCAGTCCTGTTTCGTCCCTCGATGCCGACTTCTTCGCCTATGGCGGCGGCTCCCTGGCCGCGGCCCAGCTCGTCTCGGCTCTTCGTCTTCGTTATCCCACGATTACGGTGGCGGACATCTACGCGACACCGCGCGTCGGCGCCCTGATCGACGCCGCCCGGCAATCACTGCCCGACGGCGGAGCGCCGGGTCCCGCTGCCGAGCGCACCGTCCGCCCCACGGCCTTGAAGTCGCAGGTCTTCCAGATACTCATGGGAGTGCCGTTGCACATCCTCGTGGGGATGCGGTGGCTCACCTATCTCATGGCGGCCAACAACTTGCTCGCCGCCTTTGCCGGGTTCTCTGCGGCCCCTGTGGTGCCCTGGTGGTGGATCGGGCTCTCCTGGCTGGTCTTCGTCAGTCCCTTGGGCCGAATGGCAATCTCCGTGCTGGCAGCCCGGATCCTGCTCGGAAGAATCCAGCCGGGAACCTACCCCCGTTCCGGCAAGACCCACCTTCGGCTGTGGCTTGCCGAACAGATCCAGGATCTTTCAGGTGCCATTGGCCTGGCCAGCGCCCCGTTCGTCCCCTACTACGCCCGGGCACTCGGCGCACGGATCGGAAAGGATGTGCACCTGCACTCCTTGCCGCCCGTCACCGGCCTCCTGTCCTTGGGAAACGGGGCCAACATTGAGCCGGAAGTGGACCTTTCCGGCTGGTGGGTGGACGGCGATTGGGTCCATATCGGCCATGTCCACGTGGGAGCGGGCGCGGTGGTGGGATCGCGAAGCACGCTCATGCCCGGGGCAACCATCGGCGCCGGGGCCCACGTAGAGCCCGGCTCCGCTGTTTTCGGCAAGGTCAAAGCGGGACATTTGGTAGCGGGTTCACCTGCCCAAAGGAGGGGCAAGGCGAAGCACGACTGGCCCGGGACCCCGGCGCGCCGTTCCGCAGTCGATCGATTGTGGCTGTTCGCTTTTGCGGCTGCCTCGGCCATGCTGTCCCTGATCCCCTATGTCTCAGCCTTCGCAGGCGCCCTGGTGATCCTGGCTTTCATCCGGGGGCATGATTCCCTGGAAACTGCAGTCCCGCAGATTGCCCTGTCCGTGCCTTTGGCGGCACTGGCCTGGTTCCTGGGCAACCTCCTGCTGGTCCTTCTTGTGGCGCGGCTCCTGGGCTTGGGCCTGAAGGAGGGCTACTACCGGGTCCGCAGCAGGGTCGGCTGGCAGGTATGGGCTACCGAGCGGTTGCTGGACATGGCACGTGACCTCCTGTTTCCGATCTACGCCAGCCTGTTCACGCCGGTTTGGCTCCGTCTGCTGGGTGCCAAAGTGGGCAAGAACGTCGAGGCCTCAACCGTTCTCCTGGTCCCCCGGATGACCACCATTGGAGAAGGTGCCTTCCTTGCCGACGACACCATGGTGGCCTCATACGAACTCGGCGGCGGCTGGATGAAGATCGCACCTGCCAAGATCGGTAAGCGCTCGTTCCTGGGGAACTCCGGCATGACAGCCGCAGGCCGCAACGTTCCAAAGAATTCCCTCGTGGCGGTGCTCTCTGCCACGCCAGCCAAGGCAAAGTCCGGAACGTCCTGGCTGGGCAGTCCACCGGTCCGTCTGCGCCGCACCGCCGTCGACGCCGACCAGAGCCGCACTTTCCAGCCGCCCTTGAAACTGAAGCTGGCCCGTGCGCTCTGGGAGCTTTGCCGTTTGGTACCGGTCATCCTTACGGTGGCCATTGCGGTGGCTGTGATGGTGGTCCTGGACTGGATCGCACGTGGATGGGGTTATTGGATCGCTGCCCTCCTGGGCGGCGTGGTGATGCTGGCCGCAGGCGGCGTGGCAGCACTGAGTTCGGTGGTGGCCAAGTGGGTGTTGGTGGGAACCATTCGATCCGGCGAACACCCCTTGTGGAGCTCCTTCATCTGGCGCAACGAGGTGGTGGACACCTTCATCGAAATGGTCAGTGCGCCGTGGTTTGCCCGCTCTGCCGCCGGGACACCAGCCTTGGTGTGGTGGCTGCGGGGGCTCGGCGCCAAGATTGGACGCGGGACCTGGTGCGAGAGCTACTGGCTCCCCGAAGCCGACCTCGTAACGCTCGGCGAGAACTCCACCGTCAACCGGGGTTGTGTCGTCCAAACCCACCTGTTCCACGACCGCGTCATGAGCCTGGACACGGTGACGCTAGGCAACGGGGCAACGATGGGCCCGCACGGCGTCATCCTTCCTGCCGCCAGCATCGGCGACGGCGGAACTGTTGGACCGGCGTCGTTGGTGATGCGCGGCGAGACCGTCCCGGCGGGGACGTACTGGATGGGCAACCCGGTGAGCCCTTGGGTGGGTCCGACAGCAGAAGCACCCCGCCTCAAGTAGATTGGGAGCTAATGACTGCACCCACCAGCACCCCCAGTACCGACCCCTACACCCTGGATCACGGCAGCACGGGCTACCGGGTGGACCGGTATGAGCTGGACCTCGACGTCAGGCTTGGCAGCAACAAGCTGATCGGCAGGGCTGTCCTGCACTGCACGGCTCTTGAGGCGACCAACCAGGTGGTCCTGGACCTCGTGGGATTGCGGGCATCCAAGATCCAGCTGGACGGCAGGAAACTGCAGAAATTCAGCCACAGGGCCGAGCATTTGGTACTCACCCCGACGTCCTCGATCAAACCCGGACAACAGTTCACGCTGGAGATCCGCTATGAGGGAAATCCGCAACCGCGCCGCGGGCTGTGGGGAGATGTTGGCTGGGAAGAACTGAACGACGGCGTGCTGGTCGCCGGCCAGCCGAACGGCGCGGCATCCTGGTTTCCCTGCAATGACCACCCACGTTACAAGTCCACCTTCCTCATCTCCGTAACTACCGACGATAACTACCGGCCGGTCTGCAACGGCAAGCTCGTCTCCCACAGCCGCAAGTCCAGCCGTGAAACCTGGGTCTACGAGCAGGTTGAGCCCATGGCAACGTACCTTGCCACGGTTCAAATCGGCCGGTACATCAAGATTCCACTCCGGGCAGAGGATAACCATCACCGGGTTCCCCAGTTTGTCGCTGTCACAGCCGAGATGGCGGGGGATGCCTTGGAAGGCCTGCGACGCCAGCCGGACATGATGAAGACCTTCGAAGATTGCTTCGGTCCGTACCCGTTCACCGACTACACGTCAGTGGTGACGGAGGACGAGCTGGAAATTCCACTGGAAGCCCAGACGGTCTCCATTTTCGGGCGGAACCACATGAAGGAGGCCTGGGAATCGCAGCGGCTCATCGCCCATGAGCTTTCCCATCAGTGGTTCGGGAATTCGCTGACGGCCAGCAACTGGAAAGACATCTGGCTGCACGAGGGATTCGCCTGCTACGCCGAATGGCTGTGGTCCGAGGAATCCGGGACCATGACTGTTGCCGCGCGCGCTACGGCTGCATGGAAGAAGCTCGACGCCGGGGCCCAGGACCTTCTGGTCGGGGACCCGGGGCCTGAACTCATGTTCGATGACAGGGTCTACAAGCGGGGGGCTCTGGCTGTTCATGCCCTACGCATGGCTGCCGGGGATGAGGCGTTCTTCGCTTTCCTGCAGCATTGGACAGCCGGGAACCGGCACGGGTCGGTGTCCACGGAGTCGTTCATTGCAGCAGCGGACGCGTTCATTCCCGGCCTCGACGCCGCCGGAATCCTCAACCCGTGGTTGTACGAGGGTCCGCTGCCTGCAATGCCCCCGTCCAACCGGTAGCGATCGCCCCCACCAGGTCCATCTCGTCGTGGGCTGACAAGTCCAAATCCGATAATCCGTCTCTCTCCAGCACATCCACATCCGTGGGGTTTCGACGCAGGCCCTCCCCTGTCATCTTCAGCCAGGCCTCCTTGCGTGCCCAGAGACTGGCGCGTTGCCGACTCTGCTGGGCGCCGGGGATTGCGCCCAGGAATTCTTTCTCCTGTTCCGTCAGGGCGACGTCGTTGAAGCCCGCGAAATCCGTGGCACCGACCACTTCAAGGTCCACTCCCAGCAGGAAACCTTGCGGAGGATGTACGACGCCGGCCAGCAGCACCCAGCCCGACGCCCGGGAGGCGCTGAGAGCCAAAGGTGCGGGACCGCCGTCGAGCATGAAACCGGGCCTGCCGTGGTCCTGGCCAGGACCGCACTGGGGGCAGCGGTAATCGGGTGTGAGCCGAATGGAGTCGACATCAAGGAGCGAGGCCGCGAACTGCTGGAGCGCGATCCTGCCGGCGACGAAACCGTCCCGGGCTGCCGGGTTGGCGAAATGCAGGGCTCGCTGGCGGGCGGGTTCGCCCAGCTCCGCGGGAATGATTGCCGGAAGGGGCACGTCGCTGAGCTTGCGCAACTCCAGCACGGGGTTTCCCACGGAGCTCCTTTGCAGCTCTCCTCCACGCCGGACGCTTCTGGACTGGACCGGCTTCAGACTATCCTCCTGCCATCCGGATACAAGCGCTTGCCCATGTGCTTGGGCGTACGGAGAACTATGGACCGGTCCCCGATCTCAACGGAGGGCAAGCGCTCGCCCAATTGCCGCTCCAGTGCGGCCATGTCCTCGACGCGCCTGAGCCACACCGACAACAGCAAGGAATACTGACCGCCTGTCGTCGCAACGAGCCGCGCCGCGTCGAGGCCTGCCAGGGCCGCCGCCACAGCAGCGATTTTTGCAGGGGGCACCCGCAGGAAATACCAGACGCTGACCGGCCACGGCGAGAAAGTGCGCGCTATATCAAGCCGCACCACCACCCGCTGGGCGCCCAGGATGTTCGACAATGCACCCTTGGCCCGCGCTGGGCTGATGCGGAGCCACTGCGCCAGGTCAGAAACCGGGGCGCGCCCGTCGATGAGGAGAATGCGCGTAAGGTCGTCCTCCACGGAGTCCGGAACCAAGGACTTACCGGCGTGCGGCGGAGGCACAGCCCGTTCCAAGGCCCTGACTTCGTTCTCGTGCAGCGACTTCAGCCGCCAATTCTGCGCATCCGTGAGAATCCGGATAATCCGGTGGGTCCGGGTGCTCGTGATACCTGCAAAGTTGGGCAGTCTTTCCAGGAGAAACGCTGTCAGCTCGGCTTCCGAGGCACACAACACGCACAACACCAGGTCCCGGCTTCCGGCCGTCTGGTCGATGGTGATGACCACCCGCTCCCGGGCCAAGTCATTGACAATGCCCGCCAACGTCGAGGGGATGCAGCTGATCTCGACCACCGCTCCTACGGACCTGGCCCCCTCGCCCCGATAGGACGTCATCCACGCCAGGCCGGTGTCCTGGAGAACAGCCCATCGTCGGGCCAAGGTGACTGCATCCGCTCCGACGATGGAGGACAACGCGGTCCACGGGGCGCGCGGCCGTACTTGCAGGGCGTGCAGCAACCGCAGATCACGCTCATCGAATTCGATGTCCCGCACCGCTTGCCACCTGCCTCAGCTTCCCCGTAGTGGGGCACACCAATTATGACTCTCCCTTGTTTGGGCCCCAAACCCTTGAGATCGGCCATCACGCGTCACGAACGTCGAACTGGCACACATGTATAGATGGTGTGCGTTCTGCGCACCACTTGGTTGACGCACCACTTGGTTGAACAGAAGGCATGCGAATTGCTCGAAACAGACAGGCTACTCAACGCGGTTGTTCTTGAAGCTGCCAACACCGGGACCACATTAAGGCTCAGTGATGTCACGGATTTCGCGTGGGACCACGTGGGCTTTGTCACCGGGGCTGGAACTGACGACGCAATAGAGCAAGCCTTCGGTCAGGCACCCGAAAGCCGGGAAGTCCATACGACCTCACCGGCTTTGTTTGTCTTCTTCAATGAGGACAAGATCGTTAGGACCGTACGCGTGACTACAGATGCCTTCTTCGTCGCCGACGCCCAGCGGAAGTACGACCACACCGTACAACTTGAACCCACGATCGGCCCCACCGGATTCCTGAACTGGCGTGAAAACCAAGCTGAGGTGGCGGCTGCATCGGAGGTACGGTACAAGAGGCAACCAGCGTTCAACCCCTTGTTGCCTGCACTCCTTTGCTCCTTGGCCTGGACCGACTCCCTATTGGTTGGCTACACCTTTGACTTCGGTCCCGATATTCAGCGCATCGGTCTCGCCGTGCATATTCTGTCGCTGGTGGCGGCCTTCGGAGCCATCCTGGTGGTCGACTGGCTTGGTCTCCTTTGGCTCCTCGGAAAAACCCCGCTGCAGGCGGCGGCCACACTGGAGTCAGCGGCCAAACCGCTGATTTGGGGAGGACTGGCACTACTGCTGTTATCCGGGGCATTGATCAGGCCCGATCCCGGCAGCCCGCTCACCTGGGTCAAGCTTGTGTGCGTCCTTGTCCTGATGCTAAATGGCGTGTTCATGCACCCCGTGCTCCGCCAACTGTTCACCCAGGCCCCGGGAACGAGATATGTGGGCCTCGGCAGGCGACTGAAGATCCGGCTCATGGTGACGGCGGGGATCTCACAGGCCTGCTGGTGGACTGCGGTGCTCATCGGCCTGGTCAACAGCACACTGCGCAGATGACCGTCGTAATGCCAGTGTTCCCCGCAGCATTTCGAATGCGGGGAACACTGCGCACGCGGATTAACCCAGCCGGGCTACTTCACTGATGTCAGGTAGTTCGCCAAGGTCGGCGTGATGCGGGTTCCCGAATTCGAGCTGCCGCCGTTGGTGTGGATGGCCACGATGGTGTTGCTGCTGTTGTAGACGGGCGCACCGCTCTGGCCACCGTACGTGTCCATCTTGTAGAACACCTTCTCGGTCTGCGTGCTGTCGATGGTTCCGGTCATCGACCACATGGTGCCGAAGGCCTTGTCGCCGGGATATCCCCTGACCGTGGCGCTTGTTCCGTTCAGGCTGGCGGTGGTGCCAGCGTAGGTCAACCAACCGGTGGTGTTGCCCACCGTGCAGTCGAGTTTGATGACGCCCCAGTCCGCGTTGGTGTTGGCCGAATCGATCCAGCGCTGGTCGGTGTAGATCTTGCTGGCCCCACAGCTGCCGTAGGGGTCTGTTGCCCCGTTGCGTCCGGGCGCGACCTTGACGCCCCAGGAGTAGTCGGCCGTCGAGCCGGTGCCGCCTTCATGCACGCAGTGGCCAGCGGTCAACACCGTGTCAGCCGAGATGAGCGCCCCGGAACAGATGTATCCACCATTGAATTCGATCTGCACGATGGAGCGGTTTGGTGCAGCCGTGGTGTCAGTGATCCGGACCCTGCCATCAGCGCCGATGACTGAGTCCGTGGACGCGCCGCCAATCTTGGAGGGCATTGCAAGGCTGTACCTGTCGGCCAGTGGAGAGGCCGCGGAACCGGACGTCTGTGTCTTGTCCACGGCATGCGACACCGGCTGGAAACCGGAGTTGGCCACTGTAGTCGTCGGCTCTGACGCTACGGCTGCCCCGGTCAGCGAGGATGTCAGGGCCACAACCGCAGCCCCGACAAGCACAGCAAGCTTCTGCTTTTTCATGGGTACCTTTCAAAGAGCAGCTCTCGTGGAGCCGCGCGAGGGATGTGATACACATGTTTCACATGTGTATGACAAAACTGTCATACAGCCGTGAATAGTCTGTCAAGATGTTGGGAGTCGAATCTCGTTAAAAAGAAAACCCCGGGACCGAAGTCCCGGGGTCTTACAGGAAGGATACTAGCGCTGGACGGCGCCAAAGCGGTCAGCCGCCACGGCCACGGCGGCGGCGCGGGCTTCGGATGCCTCGTCAGCCGTCAGCGTCCGGTCGTTCGCACGGAAGCGCAGGCCGAAGGCCAACGACTTCTGACCGTCGTCGATGCCCGGACCAACGTAGACATCGAACAACGCAACGTCCTCGAGCAGCTCCCCGGCGCCTTCCCGGAGCGCAGACAGAACCTGGTCAGCAGGCACGTCCTGCGGAACCACCAAGGCAACGTCCTGGGTTGCCACCGGGAACCCGGAGATGTGCTTGGCGACAATCACATCGGCGGCAGCTTCGAACAACGCCTCAACGTTGACCTCGACAGCCACGGAACGGGCCGGCATGTCATGCGAAGCCAGGAGCTTGGGGTGGAGTTCTCCTGCATAACCAACGACGTCGCCATTGCGCAGCGCGAGCCGGGCGGCACGCCCGGGGTGGAACGCCTGGTGGCTGCCTTGGCTGACAACCAGTTCGACACCAAGGACGTCGGCGATCAGCCTGGCGACATCAACAGCGTCCGCCCAATCCCAGGCGCGCGGCTTGTGCGTGGCCGCAGCCGGAGAGTCATGGCCGGTGAGGACAGCGCCGATGTGCAGCGGCTGGTGAGGAACGCCGTCGTACAGCGCATCCAGAACCTCATCGCTGGGCTTGACGCCCAGCGGCGGGATGGATTCGGTTCCGAGCTTGTCACCAGGAAGGAACACCGAACCGGCTTCATAGAGCGCCAGATCGCGGAATCCGCGCGAGTGGTTCCGGCGGGCGACCTCAATAAGGCCCGGCAGGATGGACGTGCGGAGGTAGCCGTGTTCCTCGCTGATCGGGTTGGCGAGCTTCAGCGCAGGACGCGGCGCGCCTTCCTCCGCCACGCCAAATGTGTCATTGGCAGCCTTGGTGACGAACGGGTAGGACAGCACCTCGGTCAGACCGGCATCAGCAAGCGCCTGCACTACGCGACGCTTCTGCTGCTGCGTGCGGCTCAAGCCACGCCCCGGAGGAGCCACCGGCAAGGTCGCCGGAATGTTGTCATAACCGACGAGGCGCGCGATTTCCTCGGAGAGGTCTTCCTTGGTTTCAAGGTCGTTGCGCCAGCTGGGGGCGGTGACGCGGTATCCGGTAGCGGTCTTCTCCACGACGGCCCCCAGGTCCTCCAGGGAGGTGGTGATCTGCTCTTCAGTGAAGTCGATACCGATCCGCGCTGAGGCGAAACCTGCAGGCAGGTCGATGACGACGGCGTCAGGCGCGGTCCCGACGTCGGTTCCGGCCTGGTCCGCTGTTCCACCGGCGAGCTCCACCAGGAGATCGACCACGCGCTGCGCGGCAATGTTGGCAACGTGCCAGTCAACGCCACGCTCGAATCGCTTGGACGCTTCGGACGGCAGCTTGTGTCGACGGCGGGAGCGGGCAATGGACACTTCATCAAAGTGCGCCGCTTCCACCAGGATGTTCGTAGTGGCATCGGACACCTCCGTGTGCGCACCGCCCATGACACCGGCAATGCCGATGGCACCGGAGTCATCTGTGATCAGCAGGTCCTCGACGTCGAGCGTACGTTCCTTGTCGTCGAGGGTAGTGATCTTCTCCCCTGCGACAGCGCGGCGGACCACGATGTCGCCCGACAGCTTGTCGAGGTCGTAACAGTGGTTCGGCTGGCCGAGTTCCAACATGACGTAGTTGGAGATATCCACGGGCAGCGAGATGCTCCGCACGCCCGCGAGGCGAAGGCGCGAGGACATCCACGGCGGGGTCGGACGGGAAGCATCCACGCCCCGCACGGTGCGGGCAACAAAGCGGTCGCAGCCAGGCTTGCCGTAGATGGGCGCGTCGTCGTTGAGCTTCACTCCGTAGCCACCCTGGAGGGAGGCAGGGGCGTTCACCTTCGACGCGGGGTCCACGAAGGACGTTCCAGTGGCGTGGGCGTACTCACGGGCAACGCCGCGGATGGAGAACGCGTAGCCTCGGTCCGGGGTGACGTTGATTTCGGCCGCTTGGTCGTAGAGACCCAGCAGTTCCATCGCGTCAGTCCCGACTTCCGGGTCAAGTCCGATGCGGGAAAGGACGAGGATACCGTCGTGGTCATCGCCGATGCCCAGCTCGCGGACGGAAGCGATCATTCCCGCGGACAGGTGTCCATAGGTCTTCCGGGCGGAGATCTGGAAGTTTCCGGGCAGGACAGCACCAGGGAGGGTAACTACTACCTTGTCGCCTTCAACGAAGTTGTGGGCACCACAAATAATGCCCTGCACACCCGAGGGGTCGATTCCCTTGCCGGTGAGGGTCTGCTCCTGTCCTTCCGGAACAACGCGGACCTGGCACCAGTTGATGGTCTTGCCGTTGCTTTGCGGTTCCTTGACCAGGCTCAGGACCTGGCCAACAACGATCGGACCCTTGAGCTCGTCCGTGGGACGGTGAACGTCTTCCTCTTCGAACCCGACCTTGACCAGGTCCGCCATGACGTCTTCGGCCGTTGCTTCGGCCGGTACCTGCGCAAATTCACGCAGCCAGGAAAGTGGGATACGCACTGTTAGATCTCCATCCCGAAGTGCTCGCTGAAACGTACATCGCCTTCGATCATGTCGCGCATGTCGCCAACTTCGTTGCGGAACATGAGCGTGCGCTCAATGCCCATGCCGAAGGCAAATCCTGAATAGACGTCCGGGTCAATGCCGGCAGCACGGAGGACGTTGGGGTTGACCATGCCGCAGCCACCCCACTCGATCCACCGCGGACCGCCCTTGGCACCGGGGTGCCAGATGTCCAGCTCAGCAGAGGGCTCCGTGAATGGGAAGTAGTTGGGCCGCAGGCGGATGGACGCTTCATCACCGAACATCTGGCGGGCGAAGTGTTCCAGGGTGCCGCGGAGGTCGGCCATGCTGAGGTTCTTGTCGATGGCCAGGCCCTCGAACTGGTGGAAGACCGGCGTGTGGGTGGCATCGAGCTCGTCGGTGCGGAACACCTTGCCCGGGCACAGCACGTAGATGGGCACCTCGCGCTCCAGCATCGAACGGACCTGCACCGGGGAGGTGTGGGTGCGCATGAGCAGGTGCGCCTCCGGGGGCTCCACGAAGAAAGTGTCCTGCATTTCACGTGCCGGGTGGTCCGGCTTGAAGTTCAAGGCATCGAAGTTGAACCACTCGGATTCGACTTCCGGGCCCTCGGCGATTTCCCAGCCCATGCCGACGAAGATGTCCGACACCCGGTCCTGCAGGGTGGACAGCGGGTGGCGCGCACCGGCACGACGCCGACGCGGGGCCGCGGTGACATCAACCGTTTCCTCGATCAGGATGCGGGCGTCATTCTCTGCTTCAAGCACCTGGGTCCTGGCGGCGAGCGCCTGGTTAACCCTGCCGCGCGAGGAGCCCATGAGCTTACCGGCGGCCGCCTTGTGCTCCTTGGCCAGGCCACCGATTTCGCGGTTGGCAAGGCTCAGGGGCGACTTCTCGCCCGTGTGGGCAAGGCGGACAGCCTTGAGTTCATCAAGGGAGGAAGCTGCCCCAATAGCGGCGATGGCGTCCTCGACGGCGGCGTTGATGGCGGCCTCATCCAGCGGATTCGGGATGGCGGCGCCTGGCAAAGTGTCAGTCATCTACTGTTCTTAGCTACGAGTTGGGAGCGGCCGGCAAGGCAGGCCTGCAAAACGAAAGGGTAGTGCTCACCGCGGACGGCTGGCACTACCCTTCAGTCTAGTTGAAGCGCACCGGCGTGTTTTAACCGCCGAACGACAGGAGTTCGACGGCGGCAACACGCCTGCGCTCCTAGGCCCCCGATGCCGGTGGCGCGGCGGGCGGCGGAGGTACGTGGCCGTCGTCGTGCGCAGCGCCTGCCTGGGGCGCCTGCTGTGTTCCTGGCCTGTAGCCCTGGCCTGCCCAGTCCTGCTGCGGCGGTTGGGCTGAAGGCCCGACCGGCGGCTGGGACGCGGCGTAACCCTGCTGCTGAGCAGGGTAAGCCGGCTGGCCTGCATAGCCCTGCTGGGGCTGGCCGTTCCAGACCTGGCCGTTGGGTGCGGCACCTGCGAGCGCCGGCGACTTGCGGGAGGAATTCCTCCGCAACAGCACGAACAGCAGGACCAACGCCGCGGCGACCACCAGGACAGCCACCAGGGGCCAGATGATCCACATGGGAATGCCGGGGTTGGCCTCGGCCTTCACCTGCACTGCCGTTTCGTTGATCGAGAGCATGTCAAAAGTCGCCGTGTTGCCGTCGACAACTGCGCCCTTGGCCTCCACTACCTTCCCGGGGAAGGTGAACTTGACGGAGGCTTCGTCGAACATTGACTTGGCCATGCTGGCGGCCTGGGGATCACTGGCATCGGTGCCTGTGACGCTTCCCATCGACATGATGTAGAAGTCGCCGTCTCTTTTCAGGTCAAAAGGGTTCTCCGAGCTGGACGACTCGGCCAGCTTGGCCGGGTCGAGGTTCACTGCCGTGATCCGTTTGCCCTTGTACTTGTCGTCTTCGTAGTCCACAACAGTGGCACCCTCAGGAATATCCATTTCCTGGCTGCCGCTGCCGTTGGACTTCATGAATTCGTCGAAGGACTTGTCGCCCAGAACGGACTTCTGGATAGCGTAGACGACCTCATAGTCGACACTTTTTTCGTTGTTGACCTTCACCGACATGTTGAGCTTGACGCATCCGGTCAAGGCCACCATCACGGCTATCAGCACACCGATCACGCCCACGGCGCGTTTGACGTTCATTTCTTCTTTCCCCCATCCATCACCTGCACGAGTGAGTGCTGCAACAGCGTATCCCCGTCTGCCGGCCCCCGCCACACGCAACGGGGCTAGCATGGCTTCATGACACCCGGTCAACGCCTGCGGCAGGCAGCCAACGTGCTGAATCTGACCACACCTCTGGGCCTGGCGGTGGCCCTCGCCTCCCGCTCCACGCTCTCGAAGGGACCGCGAGGCCTCCTGATAGCAGCCGGGTACAGCTGGAAGCTTCCTTTCGCCGGCGCTTTTACAGTGGGGAACGTCATCCTGTACCGGGCACCGCACGGTATTGCGGGAAGCGACCCAGTGCTCCTGGGACACGAAGAACGCCACAGCACCCAGTACGCGTACTGCCTGGGCCTGCCCTTCTTCGCCCTCTATGGAGCAGCGGCCTGCTGGTCCATGGTCCGCACCGGGAACCCTGGAAGGGCGAACTTCTTCGAGCGCCAGGCCGGGCTGGAGGCAGGCGGATACGTTGAGTCGCCCAACCGCGGGCAGCATTGGCAGACCGACCATCGAATGGAGGCTTAGGCATGGAACGAACCATCACAGTGACCGGAACCGGAACCGCAACGGCGGTTCCGGACCTGGTGACGTTGACTCTCGGCGTCGAAACCCGTCGAGAGACCGCAGCGAAAGCATATGACGACGCCGGCAAGTCCGCCGCCGCCGTCGCCTCAGCTTTACGCGGTGCGGGGGTCGCAGACGCCGAACTGCGAACGAGTGGCTTGAACCTGCGCGCCGACCTCGTGTGGGCAGAAGGGCAGGGCCAGAAGGTGACGGCTTATGTTGCCTCCACCACCTTGCACGTCGGAATACGTACCCACGCTGAGGCGCCGGCCGCCATCGCAGCGGCGGTAGCCGCCGGTGGCGATGACATACGGATCACTGGGCTGGAGCAGGGCATGGCCGACCCTTCGGCTGTCACAGCACAGGCGCAGGAAGCGGCATGGCGGGACGCCGTGGCCCGTGCCGAACAGTACGCGCGTCTTGCCTCTGCCCGGCTGGGTTCCGTGGTCTCCATCTCCCAGCAACCGGTTCAAGGCGCCCACATTCCCATGGGCGGAATGGTCCGCGCCTCTTTCGCCGCCGAGGCGCTGCCGGTTGAGGCGGGTGAGTCTGCTGTCTCGGCCAGTGTCACCGTGCAATGGGAACTGATCTAGTGGATGGCCCCTGCCCCCAGCTTGGAATCGACCTGTGTGTTAAGCGAAGTCCTGACAACCACCGCAATCCCTTGGGCGGTGACGTCAAGCGGCATTGAAGGGGCCGAGCCGCCAGGGGGTACCTGCTCCGGAGCATAGGGAACGTGAATGAAGCCACCCCGGACGCCGGACCGGTTCGCCAACGAATGCATCAGGCCGTAGAAGAGGTGGTTGCAGACGTAGGTACCGGCCGTCTGGGAGATTTCGCCCCTGATACCGGCAATCTGGAGATTCCTGAGCGCGGCCTTGATGGGCAGACTGGAGAAGTATGCCGCCGGTCCCCCGGGGATGACTTCTTCGTCTATGGGCCGCTGGCCCTTGTTATCCGGAATCCTCGCGTCATCGCAGTTGATGGCCACGCGTTCAAGCGATATCCGGTCCCGGCCCCCTGCCAAGCCCACGGACACCACTACATCCGGGTTGAAACGGGATAGGGCGTCATCGAGAACCGATACCGATTCGCCAAATACGCATGGCAGCTCCAGGGCTTCAACGGCGAGCCCCTCAGCGAGTAGCATCTGGCGGGCGCGCTGGACGGCGAGCCAGGAGGGGTTGACGGTTTCCCGGCCGAACGGTTCGAAGCCCGTGAGCAGAATCATGGGCCAACCATAGCAACGCCTTACCCTCAACCCCGGGGCATGCGGATTCGGAGGCCTTGACATTGATTCGAACATACATTCGAATAGAGGGCATGAGATGGGACGCACAAGCAATTGCACCGACCCGGGAACCGGCCCCTGAAACGGCTGGCAGCCCGGCTCCAGGCCCTGCCCCGGCAATGGACGCCTTGCTGCCCCTGGCCGGGCTTGTGCGTTCCGTCTCTACACCCGAATTCTCCGGAGTCACCTTCCATGAGGTCACCGCAAAGTCAGTGCTCAACAAGGTGCCTTCCGGTTCAAACATGCCGTTCGAGTGGACGGTCAATCCCTATCGCGGATGCAGCCATGCCTGCGTCTACTGCTTCGCACGCAAAAGCCACACTTATCTGGAATTCGACGCCGGCCGGGACTTCGACTCGCAGGTGGTCGTCAAGATCAACGCAGCCGAGGTACTCCGCAAGGAACTTGCCAAGCCCTCCTGGGGACGCCACCAGGTAGCCCTCGGCACCAACACGGACCCTTATCAACGGGCCGAAGGCCGCTACGCCTTGATGCCAGACATCATCCGGGCCCTTGCAGATTCGGGCACACCGTTCTCCATCTTGACCAAAGGCACGTTGTTGGCCAGGGACATCCCCCTGCTGAAGCATGCCGCCACCATGGTTCCGGTGGATCTCGGGATTTCGCTGGCCATGACCAACCAGGACCTCGCTGCCCTGATCGAGCCGGGAACGCCCTCCCCCAAGGCGCGCCTGAAGCTCATTGCCCGCCTCCGGGAGGCGGGCCTGGGGTGCGGCGTCATGGCGATGCCCGTCCTCCCCTGGCTCACTGATTCAGACGAAGCCCTCGACTCCCTTTTCGCAGGGTTGGCCCAGGCTGGAGCTACCGGAGTCTCTGCCGGCGCCCTGTACCTGAAGCCCGGCACCCGCGAGTGGTACATGAAGTGGCTTGCTGCCGAACACCCGGAGCTGGTGGGCAAGTACCGGCGCCTCTACGGCAATGGCTGGTATGCCTCCAAGGAATACCGTGCGTGGTTGTCGGGCAGGACCAATTACTTCAAGGCCAAGTACGGCTTCACGGGTAGTTCCGGATTCAGCCACCGCAATGCGCGGTACACAGCGGCACAGGCAGCGTCACCGGCCGGGGCAGCAGCCGCTCCCCTGCCCGGACAAGAGTCTCTTTTCTAGGTTCCGCCGTCCGGCTCTCAGGCCGGCGCGGATACCCGCTCCAGCAATGCCCGGACGATGGGAAGGTCCGCAGGAATCCACGGAAGAGCCAGGGACTCCTCGTCGTCGACCAGTGTGACCCAGCGCAGTTCGTCGTGGTCTTCGAGCGCCACAGGCCGGCCGGCTGTTATTTCAGCGAACCACACGCGCATGCAGGCGCGCTTATTGAGGACCCAGCCTGCCACGCTCCCCGATTCCAGCTCCGGGCCGAGCTGAACCTCGATTCCCAGCTCCTCCGCGAGTTCGCGGTGCAGCGCCGCTTCCGGCGTTTCACCTGGTTCAACCTTGCCGCCTGGGAATTCCCACATGCCCGCAAATTGGGGTGGGGCCGTACGACGGGCAACCAGCAATCTTCCTGGCGCGTCCAACGAGTCGACAATAGCCGCACCAACGACGTTTATCACTGCAGTCACCGGAACAGTCTATGGGGCGACCACAGAGGCATGGTTACAGGGGTAACCCCTGGTCCAAGCAGCGAACTAGACTTGTTATCGGATTTTCTCCATTTTTCCCAGCTCAAACGTCGCCCCAGAAGCAGGTTTATGTCTACCACCGTGTCCCAGCCCGTCGCCGTCAAGAAGTCGGGGCGCCACCTTGGCTTGGCCATCCTGGCCCTGGCCATGGGCGGGTTTGCCATCGGCACCACAGAGTTCGCCATGATGGGCCTGTTGAAGGAGGTCGAGACGGGCCTGGGGATCAGCACCCCGCAAGCGGGCAGCCTTATCTCGGCCTACGCCCTGGGAGTAGTGATAGGCGCCCCCGTCTTTGCCGCCCTGGGAGCCAAGCTGCCCCGCAAGCATCTGGCGCTCGGCCTCATGCTGTTCCTTGCAGTGGCCAACCTGACGTCGTTCATTGCTCCGGACTACGGGTTAATGCTGTTGTCCCGCTTCGCCTCGGGCCTTCCGCATGGAGCGTTCTTCGGGGTGGCAGCCGTCATCGCTGCGGGCCTCGTGGCCCCCACCAAGCGCGGCTGGGCAATCTCCATGGTCATGGCCGGCCTGACGGTCTCCAACGTCATCGGAGTCCCCTTGGCCACCTGGGTGGGCCAGACTTTTGGGTGGCGCCTTCTCTTCGTCATTGTCGGCGCCATCGGTCTGCTCACGGTTGCCATGATGTGGAAGTTTGTCCCCTTCGAAGCCGCGCACCCGGACGCCAGCATCCGCCGGGAACTTGGAGCGCTGAAGAGGCTTCAGGTATGGCTGGCCCTCCTGATCGGCATCATCGGTTTCGGCGGCTTCTTCGCCGTGTACACCTACATCGCACACACCATGACGTCCGTGGCCGGTATCCCCGAGTACCTCATTCCCGCCGTCGTTGCCCTTTATGGTCTTGGCATGGTTGTCGGAAACATCATCGGTGGCCGGCTGGCGGACAAGTCCGTAATGGGTACCATCTACTGGGTCATGCCCGGTATCGCCGCCGCCCTGGTGGTCTACGCCATCGCAGCCCACTGGGCTTGGTCTGCCTTCCTGATGGCCTTCGTGGTCGGTGGCATCGGTTCGATGCTGACACCGGCACTGCAGACCAGGCTCCTCGATTCAGCCCCGGGGGCTGCCTCGCTGGCCTCCTCGCTGAACCACTCAGCCCTCAACATCGCCAATGCCCTGGGCGCCTTCCTGGGTGGCACGGTGATTGCCTGGGGCTGGGGTTACGTCGCCCCCGCCCTGGTAGGTGCCGTCCTCGCCCTCCTGGGCCTGGGCGTTGCTGTCATCAGTGGCATGGTGGAACGCAGGACCACCCCGACTTCCTGATCGGCAGCGGCATTAAACGACGAATGGCTCCGCATCCGCGGAGCCCTTCGTCGTTAATCACCTGGATTCACACGCTTACTGAAGTCACTAGGCCTGGGCCTGGACCCGCTCAATGTCGGGTTCGAGGTAGATGACCCGCGCGATCGGAACCGCCGCACGGATCCGTTGCTCGGCGTCGTCAATTCCCTTCGCGATCTCCTCGCCGGTTTCAGAAGCGCCCATGGAGATTTTGGCGGCCACCAGCAGCTCTTCCGGTCCGAGGTGCATGGTCTTGAGGTGGATGATCCGCGTTCCGTCGGCCTGCAGGGCTTCGGAGATGCGCTGGACGTCCTCCTTCGTGGCAGACTCCCCCAACAGCAGCGATTTGGTTTCCATGGCCAGAACCACGGCAATGGCGACCAACAGCAAGCCAATCATCGCGGTACCGAGGGCGTCCCACACTCCGTCTCCGGTGACCAGGGTCATGCTGACGCCGAAGAGCGCAAAGACCAAACCAAGCAGGGCGCCGAAATCTTCGAGCAAGATAACGGGAAGTTCCGGCTGCTTGGCGTTGCGGACAAACTTGACCCAGCTCTGCTTGCCGCGGATGTGGTTCGATTCGATGATTGCCGTGCGGAAGGAGAAACCTTCAGCGATGATCGCCCCTACCAGGACAGCCAAGGGAACCCACCAGAAGCCGCCTTCGATGCCGTGCGGGTGCTGGAACTTCTCCCAGGCCTCATAGAGGGCAAACAGGCCACCGACGCTGAACAGCACAATGGACACAATGAAGGCGTAAATGTAGCGTTCGCGGCCATAGCCGAACGGATGCTCCGGACTGGCAGCCCGCTTGGAACGCTTGCCCCCGACCAACAGGAGGACCTGGTTACCGGAATCGGCCACCGAGTGGATTGCTTCTGCGAGCATTGACGATGACGCCGTCAGGAAAAACGCAATGAACTTCAGAACAGCGATGGTCAAGTTAGCGGCCAGAGCCGCCACAATCGCTTTGGTACCGCCACCAGCAGCCACGAAAGCTTCACCTCTTCGGGTATGGGAAAGAATGGGAAAGGCCAAGAAGAGTCGTCATCGTCTGATCTTGCAAGCATTACCGTACCCGGCAGGGCGGTTTTTACACATTCTCCACTCTGGCGACCTGCTGCGAACGCGCACTGGCGTAGAGACACACGGTGGCCGCGGTTCCCAGGTTCAGGCTTTCGGCCGCCCCGTACACGGGTACGGCGACACGGTGGTCCGCCAGTGCCAGCTCTTCGTCCGACAAGCCTTGGGCCTCGTTGCCAAAGAGCCACGCGGTAGGGGCTTCCAGGGCGTAGTCGGACGCCACGGAGTCATTGCCCAGCCGCCGTGCGGCATTTTCGTCCTGAAGCTTGTCAAGGTTGAGGGTTCCATAGCCGTCAGCGGCCAGGATTCCGATCCCGCGTTCCCGGCACCGGGCCACCAGTTCTTCGACGTCCACGCCCAGGACGACTGGAAGGTGAAAAAGTGAACCGGCAGTGGAACGGACAGCCTTCGGGTTGTAGATGTCCACACTGGAACCGGTCAGGACGACAGCATCCGCCCCCGCCGCATCAGCGGCACGAAGCACCGTGCCGGCATTGCCGGGGTCACGCACCTGGCACATGACCGCGAGAAGCCGGGGACCGGCGTCGAGCACTGAGTCGAGGGTGACGTCCACAAAACTGCAGACAGCGACGATCCCCTGGGGGTTGACTGTGTCCGCCATGGCGGACAGAACGTCATCGCTCGCCAGCCGGAGCAACGTACCCTGCGCCAGGTCGGCGAGCTCGGGCAGGCGGTCAAGACACGCCTCGCTGGCAAAGACTTCATGCACGACGGCGGCCCCACCGGCCGCCGTGCGCTCACGGTGCAGGGTCAACGCCTCACGCACCGCCTGCGGACCTTCAGCAAGGAACCGTCCGCGTTTTAAACGCGCCGGGCGCCCGGCAAGCTTGGCGACATCCCTCACCCGATCTGCTCGGGGGTTGGTCATCGTAAAGTCTTGCGGGCGCCCGGTTTCGTTCATATATAGAACTTTAGTGGCAGTTGCGACTAGTTCTTGATCTGCTGGCGGGCTTCGCCGCCGGCCGGCTCGAAACCGGCAGCCTTTGCAGCTTCGACCGTGGAGAACCAGTACTCAGCAGCGGTGGTGTTGTACCAGGTGGAACCCGGCACGTGGTACTTCTTGGACTCGGCGTTGCCCTTGATGGCGTAGCCTTCCGGAGCCTCGTCACCATCAGCGGCAACTGCGCCGTCGATGGCCGGCTTCTCGGAAACGACAGCCTTGACAGCCGGCGCGGTAGCAACAGCCGGAGCAACCTTGGCCTTCGGGGCAGCCTTGGCAGCCGGAGCAGAGGTGTCGGCCGGGAGGGCACCCTTGGCAACGTTCACCAGAGCGGCGAAAGCATTGGCGTCGGAGACAGCCAGTTCGGCCAGCATACGGCGGTCAACCTCAACCTCAGCAGCCTTCAGGCCCTGGATGAGACGGTTGTAGGTAAGGCCGTTGGCGCGGGATGCAGCGTTGATACGCTGGATCCAGAGGCGACGGAAGTCGCCCTTCTTCTTGCGGCGGTCGCCGTAGCTGTACACAAACGAGTGCAGCAGCTGCTCTTTTGCCTTGCGGTACAGGCGCGAACGCTGACCGCGGTAACCCTTGGCGCGTTCGAGGACAACCCGGCGCTTCTTGTGGGCGTTTACCGCCCGCTTCACACGTGCCACGTGCGTACTCCTTCAGAAATCTTTATCCCAAGCTGCTACTGCCGGAATTCCGGCCGGCCTGAGAAGGCTTTTGGTGTAGTCGGTTCCTGCCGGATGGCAGTAACCAAAGAACTTGGAACTTAGAGGCCGAGCATCTTCTTGATGACCTTGGCGTCACCCTTGAAGACGAGCTTGTCGCCGGCAAGGCGACGGGTCAGCCTGGAGGACTTGTGCTCCAGGTAGTGACGGCGGTTGGCCTGCTGACGCTTCAGCTTGCCCGTACCGGTCAGCTTGAAGCGCTTCTTAGCACCGCTGTGGGTCTTCATCTTCGGCATGGGAACCGATCTCCTTACGTATCCACGGACAAGTCCGCGATTCTTTCGCGCAGCCGGCCAACGGGGGCCGACGTGCTGGTTGCTTGCCGGTGGAGGCGAGGCCTCCGCGGCGTTGAACTAGGTGGTCTTGCGTGCTGCAGGCTTCGGAGCGGCCTTGGGGGCCGCAGGCCGGGCTGCGGGCTTGGGAGCCGCCGGCTTGGCGACGGGCTTGGGCGCCGAAGGAACAGCAGGCTTGGGAGCCGGCGCTTCCTCAGCAGGGGCTTCTTCAGCCACAGGGGCTTCTTCGGCCACAGCCGGTGCTTCTTCCACCGCCGGTGCTTCTTCGGCCACCGGAGCTTCAGCAGCAGCGGGGGCTTCGGAAACCTGGGCTTCAGCGGCTGCGGGAGCTTCAGTTGTTGCTTCGGCAGCCGCCGGAGCGTCCTCCGTGGTTTCCGCTTCGGCAACCTTAAAGCCTTCGGGCAGAAGGTCCGCGATGCTCTGCGTCAGCGGAGCCTGCTCCCCCGTGGTGTCCACGCGGGCTGCGGCCTTGGCTTCGTTCTGGGCCTTGGCTTCTGCGCGCTGGCTGGCACGGCGGGCTTCGGCCTTGGCTTCTGCCTTGTTCTTCAGCGGTCCGATCACCATGACCATGTTGCGGCCATCGATGCGCGGGCTGGACTCGATGACGCCAACCTCGGCCACATCTTCAGCGAAACGCTGCAGCAGGCGGATGCCCATTTCAGGACGCTGCTGCTCGCGGCCACGGAACTGGATCATGGCCTTGACCTTGTCACCGGCTCCGAGGAAGCGAAGAGCGTGCCCACGCTTGGTTTCGTAGTCGTGCTTGTCGATCTTGAGGCGGAAACGGATTTCCTTGAGAACCGTGTTGGTCTGGTTCTTGCGGGCTTCGCGCGCCTTGACTGCAGCTTCGTACTTGTACTTGCCGAAGTCCATCAACTTGCAAACAGGAGGCTTAGCCTGCGGCGCAACTTCAACGAGATCGAGATCGGATTCGGCAGCCAGACGCAGTGCGTCCTCGATGCGGACAATTCCTACCTGTTCGCCGGCAGGACCGACCAGCCGCACCTCGGGGACGCGGATACGCTCATTGATTCTTGGCTCGCTAATGTTAAAGCTCCTGTGGTTGTGGTGGTGTCACCGGCAAAAAGAGAAGGCCCCCAATTGCTGGTGCAATCGAAAGCCTCGAGGATCGGCTGCACTTCCCCAACGGGAAAGTACACACAGCCGGGGATAACCCCGGAGTGTCCGACCAGGTACCCGGCAACCTCTTGTCCCGTAAGGGAATCCTGTCCCCGGAGGGAAACGGCTGACGCGGGTGGGAGAGAACTCCGCTTGCAAACTGAAAGACAATTCTACAGAAACAACCCGCCAAGCGCACATTGCGGTGGCGGGACTGTTGGCTACAGATCTTCACCGCGGATATACATGGTGAAAATCCTGGTGAATAACGACTTCCAGTCGGTCTGTGACAAGCTTACCAGTATGAGCACTGAAGACAGCAATTCCCGCAACTCCTTCGGCGGAGACGCCCCCGCCGCTGATGCCGGGGTCTCCCAGCAGATCCGCGACATCGCCGAGGTTCCGGCCGTGGAAGTCATCACCACCGGCGCCGTTCACCTGATGAGCGCCGCAGCCGTCAAGGTTGGTCTTGCCGACGACCCCAACGCCGAAGACCTCAAAGACCTTGACGAGGCCCGCAAGCTGATCACCGCACTTGCCGGACTCGTATCGGCCGCGGCCCCCGAAATTGGCTCCCAGCATGCCGGACCGTTGCGCGATGGCCTGCGCTCCTTGCAGCTGGCCTTCCGCGAAGCCTCCATCATCCCGGACGCCCCCGGCAAGGGCCCGGGCGAAAAGTTCACCGGACCGGTTAACTAGCCGCGGACTGCCTGGATAACCACCGACGGCGGGTCGACCACATTGGTCGGCCCGCCGTCGTCGTCTGATGGCTTTGTTGCGCCTCAGACCCGGGCGGCACGACGACGGATGGACGTCAGGACCAAACCCGTCGCGCACAGCGCGACGCCGGCAATCCCCACCGCCGCGAATCCCCCGGACGGGCCGACATTGTCGATGAAGACCCCGGCCAAGGGGGCACCCAAAGCGACACCGGCGGTGAGGGCAGAGCCGTACCAACCCATGGCCTCGCCGCGCCGCTCCTCATCCACCAGGTCCGCTACCTTCTCGGAGGACGCGGACAGGACCGGGGCACACAACAGGCCCGGAAGGAGCGAGAGGAACGCAAGGGTCCAGGTGTCATGGGCGAAGCCCATCGGAATGGTCAAAGCGGCCATGCCCAGCAGGAGGATCATGGGCGAAACGGACCGCTTCATCGAGCCGTAGATCAGGCCGCCGACCACCGAGGCCGCACACCAGAAGAAGAAGACGATGCCGATTTCATTTTGGTGCCCGCCCCGCTCCAGCAGCCCCACAATGCTGACGTCGGAGCCGCTGAGCACCATGCCGGAACCGGCCGCTACTGCGAAGAGCGCAGCAACGGAAACCGTAAACCAGGTGAAGTTCCTGGCCACCCGGTTCTTCAGAGCCGAAGTACGCGAGTTCGCGGATGCCATCTCGGAGGCCGCTTCCTGGACGTGCGCAGGAGCCGAAGCGACCATAGCGGCCTCCGCCGCGGCCAAATCGGCAGACTCCCGATCAGCGGACTCCTCCGGCGTGCACGCAACCTCGCTCCGGGTCGGAGGGTTGAACCACATCAGGAAAAGTCCGGCCACGGAAACGGAGACACCAACGGCTGTGAGACCGAGGGCCGAGTAGCCGCTGGTCGCCACCACGGCGCCCACAGCCGGACCAATCATGAAAACCAGCTCGGTGGCAATGGAGTCCAGGGCGAACGCCGACCGGCGCTGTTCCCCATCCACGAGGACACCCAGCGACTGCCGGACAACGCTGAAGATCGGCAAGGTAAAGAGGCCGCCGACAAACACCAGCGGCAGAAGCCACTGGTAGGAAACATGCGGCACAACCGACCAAATCACGGTCTCGAAAATGACTGAAGGGATCAGGGCTTTCCGCAGCCCCACCATATCCACCCTGCGGCCACGCCAAGGTGCCCCCAAAGCGATGCCGATGGTCATGACGGCGGCCGCCGCACCCGCAGCGGCATACCCTTGCCCAAGTGTCAGGACGATGTGAAGTGTCAGGAGCACCCCGGCAGCGGAATGCGGGATGCGGGCAATCATGCCCACCACCAGCAAGCGCCGGACAGGCCGGATGGACAGCATCTCTTTGTAGAGAGCGAAGTTCACTCAATCCTCATTTCCCCGGGCAACCCCGGGGAACCGGAACTGCCATTAGTGCGGCGCGGGCTCCTGTGCTGCACGCTGCAGTTTGATCTCCATGGAATCGACACCCTCGGCAAAGGAATCCATGCTTGCCCATGCTTCGTTCAACTGGCCGACAAGCGTCTGCACCGCCGCGGCATCCAGCCCGTCCTCAAGGAAGAGCACCACACGCAGCTCCGGACCGGCACCGCCGCCTTGCACCTGACGTCCGTCGGACGTGAGGGATGCGACGCCACCACCAGCCTGCGTCTCAAGGCGCCGGACCGCGGTGAAGCCTGAAATTGTCGAAACGAGAGCAGTCTCCAGTTGATCATCCAGGTATGACGGCGTCCAGTCCTTCTGCTGGGCCAGAGCCCACAGCGCCGGGCGCCTGACCACGAAGGCGAACTCGGAACCGGGATCCACAACCAACAGCTGGGCGCCTTCCGATACCGCCGAAAGCGCCGCCCGCGCGGCGTAAACAGCTACCGGGCGCGCCTGCGGGTGCCACAACTCCAAGGCAGCCGCGGAGGTGAACACCGGCATTGCCGTCCGGCCGTCGGGAGCCTTGAGTGTGACCAATGCCATATCGGCCTGTTTGTCGGCATGCAGTCCGTCGACACCTTCGGCTTCCTCGGCCAGTTGGGCCACCACCGGAACAAAGACCCGGGCAGTCGCAAGGGAGGCTACTACTTCGGCCTCGCCGCCGGTGCCGTTGAGCAACTCCCCTATGGCGGCGACGTAACCGGCGGCCGCGCTTCCATCGTCGTCGTCGAAGTTGTGGATCCTGGCGTCGTCACCGGCCAGGCTGCGTCCGGCCCACGGCTGACCCGCCGAGTCCGTCGCCCCGCCCGCGCCGGCCAACGCGGCCGCAATGTGACCGGGCAGTTCACGCTTTTCCGGCCGGCTGGATTCCGGCTGGTTTGATTCCCGCTGGTTGGATTCCGATTCAGCTGAATGGCGGCCCATCAGCGGCGGCCGGCCACGTCCAGGGCTTCGGGCAAGGTGAAGGCGCCGGCATACAGAGCCTTGCCAACAATCGCACCCTCAACACCGAGCGGCACCAGTTCGCGCAGGACCCGGAGGTCCTCCAGGCTGGAGATACCGCCCGAAGCCACAACCGGCTTGCCGGTCTTCTCCACCATCTGGCGCAGCAGATCCACGTTGGGGCCCTGCAAGGTGCCGTCCTTGGTCACATCCGTCACAACGTAACGGGCACACCCTGCGTCCTCGAGCCGGGCCAGCACCTCCCACAGGTCCCCGCCCTCCTTCGTCCAGCCGCGGCCGGCAAGGGTGGTACCCCGGACATCAAGCCCGACGGCGATCTGGTCACCAAAACGCTCGATCGCCCGCTTGGTCCAGTCCGGGTTCTCCAATGCAGCCGTACCGAGGTTCACCCGCGCAACGCCCAGTTCGAGGGCACGCTCAAGGGATGCGTCATCCCGCAGGCCGCCGGACAGCTCAACTTTGACGTTGAGCTGCGAGACAACCTCGCTGATGAGCGCGGCGTTGTTTCCCCGGCCGAAAGCAGCGTCCAAGTCAACCATGTGAACCCACTCCGCCCCGGCATTCTGCCAGTTGAGGGCTGCCTCGAGGGGAGTTCCATAGCTGGTTTCCGAGCCTGCCTCTCCTTGCAGGAGGCGCACCGCCTGGCCGTCGACAATATCGACGGCAGGCAGGAGTTCCAGGACGGACTGGGAGGAGGTGGTCATGAGGGTCCTTGCAGTGTGAGGGTTCGCCGGCGTACCACGCCGCGATTCAGTTGGCGGGAAGTGTCAGGAGGTAGGCAGCCAGCAGGGACATCCCGGCCAGCATGTAAAAAGAAATGGAAACCCAGCGGGGCTTCTTCTGTTGATGGAAGGAGACTCCCCCACCCACCAACAGTCCCGCCAGGCCCATAAGGACTACAGACCACATTCAGGCAGCACCGCTCCCGGACGATTCCGGAGCGGGCTTCCGCAGGCCCTCGACCCAGTTGCGCAGGAGCCTTGCTCCGGCATCCCCTGATTTCTCGGGGTGGAACTGGGTAGCGCAGAGTGGACCATTCTCGACGGCGGCAATGAACCGTGCGCCGTGCTCGGACCAGGTAACCATCGGAGGCGCCATGCGGGGCTGGACAACGTCGAAGTTCCACTCCTGCACCCCATACGAGTGCACGAAGTAGAAACGTTCCTGCTCGACCCCTGCGAAGAGTTTGGAACCTTCTGGGACGTCCACAGTGTTCCAGCCCATGTGCGGCACCACGGGAGCCGGAAGCAGCTCCACCTTGCCGGGCCATTCAGCCATGCCTTCGGACTCGGTGCCGTGCTCGACACCGGCTTCGAAGAGAACCTGCAAACCCACGCAGATAGCCAGCACCGGACGCCCACCGGCAACACGGCGGCCAATCATCCGAATGGCATCAACGGCTTTGAGCTCCTTCATCACGGTCTCGTAGGCACCGACTCCGGGAACAACCAGCCCGTCGGCGTTGAGCACGTCCTCCGGCTTGGAGCTGAGCAGTACGTGCGCCCCTGCCCTTTCGAGGGCGCGGACGGCGGAACGGACGTTGCCGGATCCGTAATCCAAAACCGTCACCGTCGGCTTGCCCTCCGGTGACTCAGGCTTCACCGAAGCGGTGGCGTCGGCCACTGCTCCGTCTTTCAAAAACTGGCCGCTCACAGGGCCCCCTTGGTGGACGGGATACCCTCAACACGGGGATCGGACTCAACAGCCGCGCGGAGTGCACGCGCGAACGCCTTGAACTGGGCTTCGACAATGTGGTGCGGATCGCGGCCCGCGATAACGTTCATGTGCAGGCAAATCCCAGCGTGCAAAGTAATCGCCTCGAAAACGTGCCGTGTCAGTGAACCTGTGAAGTGCCCGCCGATGAGGTGGTACTCCTGCCCGGCGGGCTCACCGCCGTGGACCAGGTAGGGGCGGCCGGAAACATCCACGACGGCGTGCGCCAAGGCCTCATCCAGCGGCACGGTGGCTTCGCCGAAGCGACGGATGCCGGCCTTGTTGCCCAAAGCCGTACGCAGGACCTCGCCAAAGGTAATAGCGACGTCTTCCACGGTGTGGTGGGCATCGATGTGGGTGTCACCGGTAGCCTTGACGGTCATGTCGATCAGCGAGTGCTTGCACAGGGCGGTCAGCATGTGGTCGTAGAAGGGTACTGAGGTGCTGATGTCCGAAATGCCGGAGCCATCCAGGTTGATTTCCACTAGCACGGAGGACTCGCTGGTGGTGCGCTCCATGCGGGCAGTGCGGGCAGCGGACGGCGTAGCGCCGGTTTCGCTCATTGGGGAACGTCCTTCTACAGGGAGGATGGATTGGTCTATTGACAAGTTTAGACGCGCTGGGAAACCGCGCCGCCCAGGAGGGCTTCCAGCGCCTCCAGGAAGGCAGTGGTTTCCGGCTCGGTTCCGGCCGTGACGCGCAAGTGCCCGGGGATGCCGACATCGCGGATCAGCACGCCGGCATCGAGCAGGCCCTGCCAAATCGTGTGGGGATCCTCCAGCCCGCCGAAAAAGACGTAGTTGGAGTCCGACGCCGCGGGCTTGAGTCCCATGCGGATAAGTTCGGTCACGATGCGATCCCGCTGGACCTTGATGTCTTCGACGTCGGCCATAAGGGCTTCGCGGTGCGTCAACGCCGCGAGGGCGGTGGCCTGGGTGATGGCCGAGAGGTGGTACGGGAGTCGTACCAGCCGGATCGCGTCTGTCACCTCCGGGGCCGCAGCCATGTAGCCAAGCCGTGCTCCAGCCAAGGCGAACGCCTTGCTCATGGTGCGGGAGACGATCAAACGCTCGCGCCCGGGCAGGAGGGTCAGGGCACTGGGAGTGTTGTCGTGGGCGAACTCGTGGTAGGCCTCATCCACGATCACGATGGCCTGGCTTGCTTCGCCGGCTTCGTACACAGCCTCAACCACATCCAGGGTCAAACCTGTGCCCGTTGGATTGTTCGGCGAGCACAGGAAGACGATGTTGGCCTCGGTCTCACGGACCTGTTGGGCTGCCGACTGCGCATCCAGTCCGTAGTCGTCGGCACGAACGCCACGGACGTACTCAGTGTCCGTTCCGCTGGCGAGCAGCGGGTACATGGAGTACGTGGGAGGGAAACCAAGGGCTTTGCGCCCCGGGCCGCCGAATGCCTGGAGAATTTGTTGCAGGACTTCGTTGGAGCCGTTGGCAGCCCAGATGTTGTCCGCAGAAAGGCCGTGGCCGAGATACTCCGCCAGGGCTACCCGAAGGTCGGTGAACTCGCGGTCGGGGTAGCGGTTCAAGCCAGTGGCGGCGGCTGCTACTGCCTCTGTAATGGCCGCCTGCACATCGGCAGGGACCCCATGGGTGTTTTCGTTGACATTGAGCAGTACGGGGACATCGAGCTGCGGTGCGCCGTAGGGGCTCAATCCACGCAGGTTGGTCCGGAGGGGAAGTCGGTCAAGTCGCTCAAGCTGCTCACTCACTACAACAGTTTAAGGGGCCACTGCGACTGCCGAGTAACTGTGACGTACGGGCGGAGCAAAGACACAAGTATTGCGGGCATCAGTGGGCCGGTACGAACAACTGCTGCCCCGGCAGGATCCGGCCACCGCGGAGGTCGTTCAGCTGGATGATTTCGGCAATGACTTCGCGTGGGTCCCGCTCCGGAGCGGCAGCACCGGCAATACCCCACAGCGACTGGCCGGGCTGCACTGTCACGGACACTGCAACGGGCGGCTGCAACTGCACCTGGGAGTCCGATGCCTTGGCTGGCGAGGTGATAACCCCGGCGAGGCTAAGGAGCGCAGCCACCAGGAGCATGGCAGGGATTCCGAAGAAGACCATGCGGCCCCGGCGGGTGAGGCGAAGACGTGCGGGCGCCGGTGCGGTACGGAAATCAGCGAACGAAGTGATTGCGGACATGAGCTGAGCCCTTCTGAGCTATTGCGCCGCTCCGGAGGCCCCGGAGCAGCGCTGCCAATTCTTTGTGTTCCTCCCGGCGACGCCGGATGTTCGAACGGCTTGTTCGAACATCCACCATCAGCGCGAGGTTTATAGAACACATATTCGAACCTTGCTATGACATTTTTAGCACTTATCAACGAACGGTGTCGAGACTCGCTAGAACAAATGTTTGATAAACGCCTGTGCCTGCCCTACGTTTGAGTGAAGAAACAGCACTGTTTCAGTGGAACAGGAGGGTCTGACATTTTTTCCAGGCCCTGCATCCCCGGCTCTCTTCGGGGCGGAAGGAAAGGCATTGGCGAACATGGCAGCAAAAGCCACAGGCGGCGGGGCACCCCTGCGAAGCCAACAGCCCCAAAAGACTCCCAAGAGCCTGACCGTACGTCAGAAGAAGATCCTGGAGACCATCCAGCGCTCAGTCAATGACAACGGCTATCCGCCCAGCATGCGCGAAATTGGGGACACCGTGGGACTGGCCAGCCTGTCCAGCGTGACTCACCAACTGTCACAGCTGGAAAAACTTGGCTACCTCCGCAGGGACCCCAAACGACCCCGCGCCATGGAGGTGCTGATGCCCCTGACCCTCGACGGCGGCCCGATCCCGGGCGTCGAGGCTCCGGCAACGCTGCGAAGCGCCGGCGGGATGGCCGTCACCGAACTGGCAAGCGCCAGCGACACCGCCATGGTTCCGCTGGTCGGCCGCATTGCAGCAGGTGGGCCGATCCTAGCCGACCAGACCGTTGAGGACGTGCTCCCGCTGCCCAGGCAGCTCGTGGGACACGGTGAGCTCTTCATGCTCAAGGTCGCCGGAGACTCCATGATCGATGCCGCCATCTGCGACGGTGACTGGGTGGTTGTCCGCCGTCAGAACGACGCCATCAACGGCGACATCGTGGCGGCGCTGCTCGATGATGAAGCCACCGTGAAAACGTTCCGTCAGCGGGACGGACACACCTGGCTGCTGCCCCAGAACACCCAGTACGAACCCATCCTCGGCGACCAGGCAACCATCATGGGCAAGGTCGTGTCCGTACTTCGCTCCATCTAGCCTCTCAGGCCTTCCGGGCGGATCCCAGGCGCTCCAGGACGCCGCGTACCACCGAACGGTCCGTCGTGGCCCAGAAGGGCGGCAGAGCGGCCCGCAGGAACCCTCCATAGCGTTCTGTCGAGAGCCGTGAATCCAGGACGGCCACTACCCCCTTGTCCCCCGTTGAACGGATCAGGCGCCCCGCGCCCTGCGCCAGCCGGGTGGCAGCGTGGGTGGCCGAAACCGCCATGAATCCGTTGCCGCCGGACTGCGCCACCGCACGGGAGCGGGCAGTCATGAGGGGGTCATCGGGCCGCGGGAACGGAATCCGGTCGATGACCACCAGGCGGCATGAACCGCCTGGCACGTCCACTCCCTGCCACAGGGACATGGTTCCGAAGAGGCATGTGTCCGGCTCATCGGCGAACTGCTTGACCAGGGCCGCCATGGTGGACTCGCCCTGGCAGAGGATGTCCACATCAAGGCGCAGCCGCATGGCTTCTGCTGCCTCTTCGGATGCCCGCCGTGATGAGAACAGGCACAGCGCTCCACCGCCCGATGCCCGGATCAGGTCTTCCAGCTCATCCAGGGCCTCAGGGGATGTTCCGCGGCCGGGTTTGGGAAGATGCTTCGCTACGTACAGCACCCCTTGCTTGGGGTAATCGAACGGCGAACCGACGTCGATACCTGTCCAGCTGGGGGCGCCGTCACCAATCAGGCCAAGACCCCCGGCGGCGGGTTCAAAAGCCGAGCCAATGGCCAGCGTGGCCGAAGTCAGCACCACCGTGTGGTCGGCGAACAAGCCTTCGCGCAACCGGCCGGCGACGCTCAGCGGGGCGATGTTGATCAGCGCCGGCGCGGTCTCGTCAGGCTGCGAGTATCCCTGTTGGGGATCAAAGGTGCTGTTACGGGAAAACCAAACTACTTCCCGGTTCTCCTTGGCCGCGAGCATCCGCTCGCACAGCTCGAGGATGAGCATGAGCCGGGACCGCGCCAGCTGCCTGCCGCCGTCTGCGGCATTCGAGGAATCTGTCTTCGAATCGGACAGAGCAGCACGTGTGGCATCGCGCAGTTGGTCCAGGCAGTCGAGCTGTTCGTCGTTCAGTCCGTTGGGCAACAGGCCGTTCGGGACCCCGGCGATGGCCATATCAAGGCGATCGGCAGCTGCGTTGAGGGCATCGACCGTAATGGCCGTGTGTTTCCGTGCACTGGAGGCAGCCGCATGGACCATGGCCACTGACAACTGCCCTGACACCGCACCGGTCACGCGGTCCTGCAGTTCGTGGGCTTCGTCAACCACCACGACATCGTATTCAGGCAGGACGGCCAAGCCCTCGAAGGCGCTGACGGCAAGCATGGCGTGGTTGGTGACAACGACGTCGGCCTCAGCGGCCCGGGCCCGGGCCAGCTCGCTGAAGCACTCCTCCGCGAGTGGGCATTTCTGGGCCCCCAGGCACTCCATGGACGTCACAGACACCTGTCGCCAGGCCCGGTCCGTGACGCCGGGCATCAGTTCATCGCGGTCGCCCGTGGCAGTCTTCTCAGCCCATTCACGAAGGCGGACTACTTCCTTGCCAAGCTGTGATTGCGGTCCTCCCATGGACGCCGCGAAGTGCGGAACACTGGTGTCCTCGCCCAGGGAGAACAGTTGGCCTTCCGACGGCTCTTCACTGGGAAAGCCACCCTCGAGCTTCTGCAGGCAGACGTAGTTGGCACGGCCCTTCACGAGCGCCACGTTGACCGGCCGCTCGAGTGCGGGGTTGATGGTCTCCAGCAACCGCGGCAGGTCCCTGCCGACAATCTGGGTCTGGAGAGCCAAGGTGGCGGTGGACACGAGCGTCGGTTTGTCGCTGTCCATGGAATGTGCGATCAACGGAATCAGGTAAGCCAGAGACTTACCTGTTCCCGTTCCCGCCTGGACCAGCAGATGCTCCCCGTTTTCGATGGCCCGGGTTACGTGCTTGGCCATTTCGTGCTGGCCGGCACGGCTTTGCCCGCCCATGCCGGCCACAGCCCGGTCCAACAGTTCGAGGGTGGTCTTCTCCCCCACCGACTCGACGGCGTCCGCCGCCACCTTCTCAACCATTGCTGACGAATGACTCCAGTTCGGCTGCCAGTCCTTCACGGACCATGACCACGATGCGTGTGCCGTGTTCCTCGTGGTCAATGCTTAGGATTTCCGAATCGGAGCTGTGCAGCTTGCTGATCAGCTCGCCGCGATCGTAGGGAATCAGCAGCTCAAGCCGCACACCCGGGCGCGGAATGGACTGGCTGATGTCCTCCAGCAGTTCAGCGATTCCCTCGCCCGTACGGGTGGAAACCACGGCGTGACGGGGTTCTTTCTGCTTGAGGCGCTCAACCACGAAGGGGTCTGCCACATCAACCTTGTTCAGGACGATGATTTCGGGAACCTTGCGTGCATCCACCTCGGAAAAGACAGCGCGCACTGCGGCGATCTGCCCCTCGGGGTCCGGGTGTGAAGCGTCCACGACATGAAGAATGAGGTCCGCGTCAGCCACTTCCTCCAGTGTCGACCGGAAGGCCTCTACCAGTTGGGTGGGCAGGGAACGCACGAAACCCACGGTGTCGGCCAAGGTGTAGCCGATGCCGTCGGGGGTTTGCGCTTTGCGGACGGTCGGATCCAACGTGGCGAACAGGGCGTTCTCCACCAGGACACCGGCGTCGGTCAGGCGGTTCAACAACGAGGACTTACCGGCGTTGGTGTACCCGGCGATCGCGACGGACGGAACAGCATTACGACGGCGGTTGGCACGTTTGGTCTCGCGGGCCGGCTTCATCGCGGCGATCTCACGCCGCAGTTTGGCCATGCGCGTACGGATTCGGCGACGGTCCAGTTCGATTTTCGTTTCACCGGGACCACGTGAGCCCATGCCGGCACCGGCACCACCGACCTGGCCACCGGCCTGTCGGGACATGGATTCACCCCAACCACGAAGGCGTGGAAGCAGGTATTCCAACTGGGCGAGCTCCACCTGGGCCTTGCCTTCGCGACTCTTGGCGTGCTGGGCGAAGATGTCCAGGATGAGCGTGGTCCGGTCGACGACCTTGACCTTGACAATGTCCTCCAGCCCGCGTCGCTGGGACGGGGCCAGTTCGGTGTCTACGACGACGGTATCGGCACCCGTGGCGGCGACGATGTCTTTGAGTTCCTGTGCCTTGCCGGAGCCGAGGAACGTTCCGGGGTCAGGCTTCGTGCGGCGTTGAACCAGACCGTCGAGGACTTCCGAGCCTGCGGTTTCTGCCAGGGCCGCCAGTTCACGCAGGGAGTTCTCCGCGTCGGCCAACGTGCCTTCTGTCCAAAGGCCGGCCAGGACGACGCGCTCAAGGCGCAGCTGCCGGTATTCAACTTCGGTGACGTCTTCGAGTTCGGTGGACAGTCCTGCGGTACGGCGCAGGGCGCGGCGTTCGGCGAGGTCTTCCTGGTCGCCGTCGAAAATGCTGTGCTCTTGGTCCAGGGTTGAAATGGCCTGTGCCTTGCCGAACACGCCATTGGCGTCGTTGTCGTCGGATGCGTGCGCGGGGACATCCTTGGAAAGAATCCGGTCGATGACGGCCTGGATTTGTTCAGGACTCATGTCCTGGGCGTCGGAATCGGATCCGGAATGATTCTGGGTGGTCATGGTCTCCTTAGACTGTTCGGCAATTCCAGAATAGTGCTGTTTGTTGCTGGATGGGGCGCTCTTCGCGCTGGGCTGACCGGCTTGGGCCAAAATGGTCTCCTGTGTGCTGGACGCCGATGGCTCACTGGGCTCTGGCGTCGGTGATCTGGTGGATCCGCGGGAAGGCCTCGGCGTGTCGGAAGTCCTGGTACTGCCCCACGGATCTGCCGTCAGGCGATGTGATCCTGGAAACAGGGCGGGGAGCGATCTTCTGAGCGTCCGGCGCCACGGAGTCGTGGAGGCGGACTGTTGCCGGTGGGACCTGCCTGGCGGAAAGGCCGTGAGCCGGGCATTGGAGCCAAGCCGGGCCTGCATCGCGGGCGGTGCCGTCGAACGCCTGCAGTCCAGGCGTGGATTCGGCGAATTACTCAAAGATCAAGAACATGGACTAAATACTATCAGCCCTGTCAAACCGGGCCCCGGTCGAAGGCAGTTTCCCAAGGCGCCGATAGCCAACTAATCTGGCAAATTATGGAGTCTGCACACTATTTCACCGCCCAACCGGCTGGACCGTTCACCCGCAAGCCGCTCACGGTGGAGCTCGCCGGTGCTACGCGCCACCTGCAGACCTCCTCAGGAATCTTCAGTCCCGACGGTATCGACAAGGGTACGGCGATCCTCCTGTCGGATGTCCCGCCCCCGTCGCCCCGTGGCAACCTTTTGGACATCGGCTGCGGTTGGGGTCCTATTGCCCTGACGCTCGGGCTGAAGGCAGCCAATGCCCGTGTCTACGCCGTGGATGTCAACGAGCGCTGCGTGGTGCTGACCAACGAGAATGCGGCCGCACTGGGCCTGGACAACGTAACGGCAAGCTTGCCGCAGGAGGTGGACCCCGCCGTCGAGTTCGACACTATCTGGTCCAATCCCCCGATCCGCATCGGCAAGGACGAGCTGCACTCCCTGCTGCTCACCTGGCTGCCCCGGCTCGCTCCCGGCGGGAACGCGTGGCTGGTGGTTCAAAAGAACCTGGGTTCGGACTCCCTGCAGCGTTGGCTGGCAGCTGAATTGGACGAGTCGTTCACGGTGTCCCGTGAGAGCACCTCCAAGTCCTTTAGGATCCTTCGCGTCAGGAAAGCGTCCCGCTAGCCACAATGACGGCAGGGCCACTGAGCTCTACGTGCTCGCGGCCGCCTGCGCCGGGGAAGAATTTCACATCGACGACGCCGCCAGGCACGTTTACATGCCAATCGTTGGGAGCGGTGCTGCCCGCCCAGTGGCGGATCGCCACTGCCGCTGCACAGGCTCCGGTGCCGCAGGATTGGGTCTCCCCCACGCCGCGCTCATGCACGCGCATGGTGATGGTTCCCACTCCGTCCTCCACCAGCGGTTCGGCGGGGACGACGAATTCAACATTCGTGCCATTGGCCGGTTTGGGATCGACCACGGGTGCTTTGAACAGCTGTGTAGCCGAGAGCTCGCTGAGTTCAGCCAAGGCAACAACCGTGTGCGGGTTGCCCATGCTGACTGAGAGGCCGGGACGGGCCACTTCGAGGCCGTCGGCGCTGACCAGGGCGTCCATCGCCTTGCTCGTTGCCTCGTCAGGGAAGATGAACTCCCAGGGACCCATGTCCACGGCGTACCCGTTGGCCGTTCGAACCACCTTCTTGACACCTCCACGGGTGCCGATCGTCAGGATTTCACCCGGGCCAAGGTCCACCAGGCCCTGTTCGCTGAGGAAGTGGACAAAGACCCGCACGCCATTGCCACACATCTCTGACAGGGAGCCATCGCCGTTGCGGTAGTCCATGAACCACTCTGCTGCGGAATCCACCTCCAACAACGCCCGGCCTTCCGGGAGGAACCGGGAAGGAACGGCTCGGATGAGGCCGTCGCCGCCGATGCCGGTGTGGCGGTTGCACAGTTGGGCAACCTGCTCGGCAGTGATTTCGTGTGCGTCCCCGGGATCGGCAATCAGGACAAAGTCATTGCCGGTTCCATGCCCCTTGGAAAACGCCAATCCGGCCAGGCTTGATGTGGCATTGGTGGTCTCGGCAGCAGCGGGCTGGCGGGTGGGAACTGCGGCGTTTGCATCCATGGAATCAAGGCTACCTTCCACGCCTGTTCGGCCAGAAATTGCCAAGCTAGCCGTGGGCGCCAACCAACGACACTGCCTTGGAGACGATGTCCGGGTCCGTCCAGTCCAGCCAGGAAATCCGCGGATCAGCGCGGAACCAGGTGAGCTGGCGGCGGGCAAACTGCCTGGTCGAGACGATGGTTTCCTCTACTGCCTCCGGCACGTCCATGTCGCCATCCAGGACCCGGAGGAACTGCGCATAGCCCAAGGCCCGCGACGCCGTCTTTCCCTTTCGCAACCCCTGGGCGTCGAGGCGCTGAACCTCTTCGGCAAGGCCTGCCTCCACCATCCGGTGCACGCGGCGGGCAAGGCGCTCCCTGAGTTCTTCACGGTCCACGGACAAGCCGATCTGGACGGCGGGCTGGTAATACTCGCGCTGGGGCATGAAGGAGCTGAACGGGCGACCCGTGAGTCCGAAAACCTCAAGGGCGCGGATTACCCTTCGCGCGTCGCCAAGACGTGCGGCCGATACGGGATCCGTTTCCTCCAGCCGGGCCCTCAATGGAGCAAGTCCCTGTGTTTCGTACTCCTGCTCGAGGCTCTGCCTCAAAGCGGGATCCGTGCCCGGAAACTCGAGGATATCCAGTGCAGCGCGCACATAAAGCCCCGATCCGCCCACCACGATGGCACGCTTCCCGCGGGAGTGGACATCGCCAATGGCTGCGCGGCATTCGGCCTGGAAGTCAGCCACGCTGGCCTCCTCAGTCACGTCGAGGGTATCCAGGAGATGATGTGGAATGCCCTTGCGCTCCTCCATGCTGATCTTCGCGGTTCCGATGTCCATGCCCCTGTAGAACTGCAGGGCATCGGCGTTGATCACTTCTCCGTCGAGGGCCGCGGCAAGATTGACGCCAAGATCCGACTTGCCTGAACCTGTGGGCCCCACGACGGCGATGACCGGCCGGGCATGCTTGGAGTTCCGGGCGTCCCGGGAATGCGACATGGATTCCAGACCCGGTCAGGCGCGGCGGGCAGGCAGCGCCGGCATGCCCAAGGACACTCCGGTCTTGCCGCTGGAAGCGCCGGGGGTGGGGACGCCGCAGGAGTCGGCTTGGGACCGGTCCCAGGCATCTCCAGCGCGCGAACGCCGCAGGACATAATCATTGGCTGTTGCGGGGTCGGCCACCAAGTGGAACGCCGCAGCCTCCGTGATGGTCACGGTGACAAAGTCACCGGGGCGCGGAGCCTCCGCACCGTTCGGCACGGAAAAGTGCACGAGCCTCTGGTCTTTCGACCGCCCGGAAAGACGATGGGTCTCCCCGGCTTTCCTGCCCGCCTGGGCTGTCACCAATACCTCGACCTGGCGTCCAAGCTGTGCCGCATTCTCCTCGGCAGCGATGCGGTCCTGCAAAGCCGTGAGCCGTTCGAAACGCTCCTGGACCACCGCTTTGGGCAGCTGGTCCGGCAGTTCAGCTGCCGGTGTACCGGGACGCTTGGAGTACTGGAAGGTGAAGGCCGAGGAGAACCGGGATTTCTCCACGACGTCCAACGTTGCCTGGAAGTCTTCCTCGGTCTCACCCGGGAAGCCCACGATGATGTCTGTTGTAATGGCGGCGTGCGGTATCTGCTCCCGCACTTTGTCCAGGATGCCCAGGAAACGGCTGGAGCGGTACGAACGGCGCATGTCCTTGAGTACCCTGTCAGATCCAGACTGCAGGGGCATGTGAAGCTGGGGCATAACGTTGGGGGTCTCAGCCATGGCCTCAATGACGTCGTCCGTGAACGCCGCGGGGTGGGGACTCGTGAAACGCACCCGCTCGAGGCCTTCAATGTCGCCACAGGCACGCAGGAGTTTGGAGAACGCCTGCCGGTCGCCGAATTCGACACCGTACGAGTTGACGTTCTGTCCGAGAAGGGTGACTTCAACTACTCCGTCGTCAACGAGGGCCTGGATCTCGGCAAGGATTTCGCCGGGACGCCGGTCCTTCTCCTTGCCGCGGAGGGAAGGCACGATGCAGAACGTGCACGTGTTGTTACATCCCACGGAAATGGAAACCCACCCCGAATACACGGATTCGCGCTTGGTAGGAAGCGTGGACGGAAAGACATCCAGGGATTCCAGAATCTCGAGCTGGGCCTCATTGTTGTGCCGCGCGCGGTTGAGGAGGGCCGGGAGCGCTCCAACGTTGTGGGTGCCAAAAACAGCGTCAACCCATGGCGCCTTCCGGACGATGGTTTCGCGGTCCTTCTGGGCCAGGCATCCCCCAACAGCGATCTGCATACCGGGGTTGGCTTCTTTGACCTGCCGTAGCTGGCCCAGGTTCCCGTAGAGCTTGTTGTCCGCATTCTCGCGGACGGCGCAGGTGTTGAAGACCACGACGTCGGCGAGGTCGCCCTCGGCAGGCACGTAGCCGGCGTCCTCAAGCAGGCCCGCCATGCGCTCTGAATCATGGACATTCATCTGGCAGCCGAAGGTCCGGACCTGGTAGGTCCTGGGCTCAGCAGAAGGACTAGGGGCTGCTGTTGGGGAAGGAATGGTCAAACTCACTACTCAAGGGTACCGGCTTCTGCAAGCACCTCACCGACGATCCTGAACGCCAAAGAGGGGGCGTAGCCCTTGCGCGCCAACATGGAAGCCAGCCTGCGCGTGTACTTGTCCCGCTCAGCCCGATCCGAGAGGTTCATGCCCGGGCGAAGCTTGCGTTCCACGAGGTCGCGGGCTGCCGATTCTTCGTCCTGGTCACTAAGCTGCGAGAGCGCATCTTCTGCCGACTCGAGGTCGATGCCCTTGTCCGACAGTTCGCGCCGAAGCGCACTCTTGGCAAGCTTCTTGCTCTGCGAACGGCTTCGAACCCACATTCTGGCGAACTCAGCGTCATCAATGAGCTGAACTTCTTCGAAGCGGTCCAGCACTGCCTCTGCGACATCTTCGGGAACGTTGCGCTCGGCCAGTTTGCGGGAGAGCTGCAGCCGGCTCCGTGGCGCCATCGTTAACTGTCGAAGGACGATGGCGCGTGCCACGGATTCGGGGTCGGGCTCGGAATCTGCAGCTATTGCAGATTCCGGGCCCGGCCCGGTTCTAGCCGTCAACGGCCTTCAGCTTCGGGGAGTCTTCCTCCGGCTTGACGCCGACGCCGAGCTTCTCCTTGATCAGGCGCTCCAGCTCCTGGGCAAGCTCGGGGTTGTCCCGCAGGAATCGCCGCGAGTTTTCCATGCCTTGGCCAAGCTGATCGCCGTCATAGGTGAACCATGAACCCGACTTCTTGATGATGCCGTGCTCAACGCCCATGTCGATGATGCCGCCCTCGCGGGAGATGCCCTGACCGTAAATGATGTCGAACTCGGCGATCTTGAAGGGCGGAGCCATCTTGTTTTTGACGATCTTGGCCTTGGTGCGGTTACCAACGGAATCCGCGCCCTCTTTAAGGGTCTGGATGCGGCGGACGTCGATGCGGACTGATGCGTAGAACTTCAAAGCCTTACCACCGGTGGTGGTCTCCGGCGATCCGAAGAAGACGCCGATCTTCTCGCGCAGCTGGTTGATGAAGATCGCGGTGGTCTTGGTCTGGCTCAGACGACCGGTGATCTTACGCAATGCCTGGCTCATGAGGCGGGCCTGGAGGCCAACGTGGGAGTCGCCCATCTCGCCTTCGATTTCGGCCCGGGGAACAAGGGCGGCCACGGAGTCGATGACGATGATGTCCAGCGAACCGGAACCCACCAGCATGTCCATGATTTCCAATGCCTGCTCACCGGTATCCGGCTGTGAGACAAGGAGGGCGTCGGTGTCTACGCCGAGCTTGGCGGCGTAGTCCGGGTCAAGCGCGTGCTCGGCGTCAATGAACGCCGCAATGCCGCCGGCGCGCTGTGCGTTGGCAACGGCGTGCAGCGCAACGGTGGTCTTACCCGAGGATTCCGGGCCGTAGATTTCCACGACGCGGCCACGGGGCAGGCCGCCAATGCCAAGGGCCACGTCCAGCGCAATGGAACCGGTGGGAATGACTTCGATGGGCGCTCGGGTGTCATCACCCAGGCGCATGATGGAGCCTTTGCCGAACTGCTTGTCGATCTGGGCAAGCGCTGCTTCGAGCGCCTTCTCACGATCCGGGGTTGCCGCCATGGTTCACACCTCTGATGCTTTCTCGCTGTGGAGTGGCCCGATAGGCCGCTTTCCTGTCACGTCAGACGCTATTACGGCGGCCTGACATTTTTAGTTGCCGACTACGGCTATGTGGATAACCTGGCTGCCGGAAGCTGGGGAATGCGTCCTACGGAAACAATTTTCCTCTCACAGGAGCATATCCCGATCCGAACAGATATTCGAACAACGCTGCGGCGTGTCCGCCGCCCCCGTTACTGTCCGCGCCAGTAGCCGTTCAGTTCGACGCAGGCTTGATATCCCTTCCCAACCTGCGCTCGGGAGGCACGTCCTGTACCTCGCACACGGCCAGCCATACCTCGCGGGGATGGTAACCGGCGGCCAGAGCCTCGACGGCCGTGCGGCCCCCAACGCCGGCCAGAACCAACGAACCGGCCAGGACACGGGAGTAGCCGGCACCGAATTCGTCGTCCATCAGTCGCCAAAAGTCACTTGCCCTCACGGATAGAGTCTCTCATGGCAGTGGACTCTAGAATGGTTGCCATGAGCAATCCTCTCCAGAGCACGCCAGGTTCTGCCGTGCCAGGCGACGACGTCGACGACGCCCTCCAGCAGGTGGAACACCAGCTGAGCCTGCTCTGGCGCCGCGCCCGTTCGATCTCCCATCAGTTGTCCCGCCAGGTTCATCCGGACATGGAACCGGCTGCCTACGGCCTGCTGACGGTCATCCGCAGGGAAGGTCCGATCCGGCTGACGGATCTGGCCACCTGCATCGGCGTGGGCAAGCCCTCCGTGAGCCGCCAGATAGCCTTCCTGGAAAGCATCGGCCTGGTCTACAAAGAAGCGGATCCCCAGGATGGCCGCGCGCAGTCCATCCGCCTGACGGACAAGGGCGAGGAAAAGATGCACCTTGTCCAGGATGCCCGCCGGCAGGTCTTCAGGGAGCGGCTCGGCGAATGGCCCTTGGAGGATGTCCAGACCTTGGCCGATTACATGGGACGCCTCAACGCCATCTACGGTGACGGCGCCCTGAAGGACCTCGGCCCCAAGGAAGCCGGAGTCGACGCCTCCGACACAGCAGCCAACGACTGACCAGCGATCAGCCACTCAAAGCGGTCTGCGCCAAGAAAAAAGGTCCCCAGCCTGAGGCTGGGGACCTTCTTCGTTGCCTGAAAAGGGCGTTCTACCGGGCTCCGGAGAGCATTCCCTGGGGGAAGTCGTCCGTGAGGTCCAGATCGCGGCCGTAGCGCTGCGAGAATTCCTGGGGGACGGTGTCCGGAACGGCAACACCTTCTGCGACCGCCACTCGGTCGCTGACTTCGCGAAGCATGTGGGACAACGGAACGTCCAAGGCTGTGCAGATTGAAGACAGGAGCTCGGAAGAAGCCTCCTTCTGGCCACGTTCCACTTCACTCAAGTAGCCAAGTGAGACGCGGGCGCTGTGCGAAACCTCGCGGAGGGTACGGCCCTGACGCTGGCGGACATCGCGCAGTACATCACCGATCTCGTGGCGTAGTACAACCATTTTGCGCTCCTTCTGTTCGCTCTGTGCCTGATCAGCCAAGCCCACATCCTTCCAGCGGACAACGCCGTTTACGGATACGGGCTGCTTTACCATCTGTATCGCCATGCTCCCTCGTTGGTCCGGTTCGCTGGGTGGCGGACCGGGTATGTTTTTACATCCTAGGCGCCCCGGCTCTTCCGAAGCGACACAATGACACAACTATTGGCAATGAGTTTTTGTTCCCGACTACTTTACGAACGGTAACCAACCTCACCCAGCGCGGCAAGCAGACGCGCCAAGGCGGCCTCGCAGGCCTGTTCGCGGATGGACTGCCGGTCGCCGGCGAAGCTGTACTCGAAGGACTCCGCACCCTGTGACGAGGCGACGCCTACGAAGACGGTGCCTACTGCCTTGCCGTCGTGCGGGTCGGGTCCGGCGACACCAGTGGTCGATATTCCGATGTCGGCAGCGCAAGCCCGGCGCGCGCCGTCGGCCATCGCCTCGGCGACGCCACCGTCAACTGAACCAACCTCCGCGAGAAGACTTTCCGGAACGCCCAGAACCCCCGCCTTGACGGAGTTCTGGTAGGCGATGACGCCGCCTTGCAACATGCCGGAGGCACCGGGAGTGTTGGCGAGCGTTGCCGCAACGAGCCCGGCGGTCAACGACTCGGCCGTGGCAACTGTCATTCCGTTGCGGACAGCGATCCCTACGGCCGTCGTCGCCATGCCGGAGGCGGCGTCACCGGGCCTCACCGGCGACGCCCGGCAGCACGCAGCCTCATGGCCTGGATGACATATTCGACGCCGGTCCAGAGCGTGATGGCCAGGGCCACCATCATGACCCAAAACGCAACGTCACCGAGCCAGGGAGCAATGGCCTTGAGGGGAAGCACGTACAGGAAGATTGCGACGGTTTGAACCACGGTCTTGAGCTTGCCGCCCCGCGATGCAGGCATGACGCCGTAGCGGATCACCACGAAACGCAGTGCCGTGATGCCCCATTCGCGAACCAGGATAAGGATGGTGGCCCACCATGGCAGCTCCCCCAGGATGGACAGCAGTACCAGCGCAGAGCCGATGAGCAGCTTGTCCGCTATCGGATCGGCGATCTTGCCGAAGTTCGTGATAAGGCCGCGCGCCCGGGCGATGTCGCCGTCGAGCTTGTCCGTATAGATCGCCACCGCGAAGGCCAGCACAGCGGCCCACCGCCAGATCCCGTACTCGCCGTTATCGGCCAGCAGGAACCAGACAAAGAAGGGCACCAGGACGATGCGCAGCATCGTCAGGATGTTGGGCAGGTTCCAGACATCGGAACTGCCGGAAGTAGCGTTGTCGCCCTCGGCTGTAGTCACCCCTCTAGGCTACCGTCTTCGGCGCGGCCCACTTGGGCGCTAGCGGCCCGTGAGCGACCAGGCGTCCTCGCCGCCCTCGTCGTCATCATCGGAGGTGTCCGCACCGTCGAAGTAGTCAATGGCTTGCGACCTGTTGTCCAGGTCGGCCTGCACCAGGTCCTCTGCGTAACCGCCGACGGCGATGTTCGAGTTCGCGTTATCGCTCAAGGCCGCGGTGTGCGCGTCAGGAGCAGCGGGTGACTCCTGGCCCTTCATCGCAGCGAGAACGGCGGCAAGGTCATCGGGCTTGACCAGGACGTCACGTGCTTTGGAGCCCTCCGACGGACCCACCACGCCGCGGGACTCCAACAGGTCCATGAGGCGGCCGGCTTTCGCGAAGCCAACACGCAGCTTGCGTTGCAGCATCGAGGTCGAGCCGAACTGGGTGGTCACCACAAGCTCGGTGGCCTGCAGGAGGACTTCGAGATCGTCTCCGATGTCGTCGTCGATCTGCTTCTTGGGGGCTTCGGCCGCGACGTCATCACGGTAGACAGCCTGCAACTGGCCCTTGACGTGCTCCACGACCTTGTGGATTTCCGATTCCGAAACCCAGGCGCCCTGGACACGCATGGCCTTGGAAGCACCCATCGGCAGGAACAATGCGTCACCCTGGCCGATGAGCTTCTCGGCGCCCGGCTGGTCCAGGACAACCCGCGAGTCCGTGACCGACGACGTGGCGAAAGCCATGCGGGAGGGCACGTTCGCCTTGATGAGGCCGGTGACGACGTCCACGGACGGTCGCTGGGTAGCCAGGACCAGGTGGATACCAGCGGCACGGGCCAACTGGGTGATGCGGACAATCGAATCTTCAACATCGCGCGGTGCCACCATCATGAGGTCGGCAAGTTCGTCCACGATCACCAGCAGGTACGGGTAGGGCTTGATGACCCGCTTCGAGTCCACCGGAGGCGTTACTTTCCCGGCCCGGACGGCCTTGTTGAAGTCATCGATGTGTTTGTAGCCGTAGTTGGCGAGGTCGTCGTAGCGGGCGTCCATCTCCCGGACCACCCACTGCAGCGCCTCAGCGGCCTTCTTCGGGTTGGTGATGATGGGCGTGATGAGGTGTGGAACGCCCTCATAGGCCGTCAGTTCCACACGTTTGGGGTCCACCATGACCATGCGCACTTCATCCGGAGTGGCCCGCATGAGGATGGAGGTGATCATCGAGTTCACAAAGCTCGACTTACCTGCACCGGTAGCACCTGCAACCAGGAGGTGGGGCATCTTGGCAAGGTTGGCCACGACGTAGCCACCCTCGACGTCCTTGCCCACGCCCATGACCATGGGGTGGTCCGTGCGGCGAGCGTTCTGGCTCCGGAGGACGTCGCCGAGGGAGACAGTCTCACGGTCGGTGTTGGGGATCTCGATACCGATCGCGGACTTACCCGGGATGGGGCTGAGGATGCGGACATCGCTGGACGCCACGGCGTAGGAAATGTTCTTCGACAACGCCGTGACGCGTTCGACCTTGGTGCCGGGCGAAAGCTCGATCTCGTACCGGGTCACGGTGGGACCACGGCTGAAGCCGGTGACTTGCGCGTCGACGTTGAACTGCGTGAGGGTGTCGGTCAGCGCGGCGACGACGGCGTCATTGGCTTCCGTGCGCTCCTTCGGAATGGAGCCCGGCGTCAGGTAGTCCGAGGCCGGGAGGGTGTAGGTGACATCGCCGGCCAGTGACAATTGCTCGGTGCGCTGCGGAATCGGCGTGGGTGGCGGCGGCGGGGTGGCCGGGCGTGCCGGGACCTGGGCCGCCACAGGCGCGGTCATCTCCGGCGTCAGGACGGGGATGGCCTCGGTGGGGTTGTCGATGCCGGGGTTTGCTCCGGCCAGGCCTTGGGCGGCCTTGATCTTCTCCACCGCGATTTCGGCTTGCGTCGGGCGCCGCACGCCGGGCGGAACGCGCGGTGCCGACGCAGCCGGAGTTTCGTCGTCGTCGACAATGGCGTGCTCGAACGCCTCGTCACCGACGTAACCCTCCAGGCCGGCGTCGGGTTCTTCGTCCTTGCCGAAGATGCGCATGCGCTTCTTCTTTTTCGGCGTGGAAGCGTCGTTGCCATAAAGGTAGCTGCGGTCGTGCTGGTCTTTTCCGGTCTCCTCCATGAGGTCCACGCCCATGAGGTGTTCGTAGGCGCCCCGGATCCGGGCAGGAATCGCACCGAACGGGGTCGCAGTGACAATCAGCAGGGAAACAAAGGCCAGGAGGCTGTAAATGATGACCGGAACAGCCACATGGATGGCTGCGAGGGGGGCCGCTGCGAGGAAGCCCAGCATGCCGCCTGCCCGGCGGAGTCCGTCAAAACCGTCGGCGACGGTGGGTTGCCCGCCAATAACCTGGGCCAGTCCGGAACCGGCCAGGGTCATGATCATGAAGCCGATGCCCACACGATTGTTGCCACGGCCGTCCTGCGGCTTCCGGAACAAGCGGAAAGCGCAGACAAAAAGCATGAAGGGCAGGATCAACGACATCCAGCCAAAGGTGCCGTTGACCACGCTGTAGACGATGTCGGGGAGCCATCCGGTGAGGCCCCACCAGGCGAAGGTGGCGATGGCGATGCCCAGCACCAGATTGAACAGGGCCGCGCCGTCCCGGCGGTCCGCGGGGTCGAGATCGCTGACGTCGTGTCCAATGCGCCGGACGCCGGCGCCCACCACATGCCCTATCCCCTGCCAGGCACCTGACAGCACGCGAAGCGGCAGCGGAGCCTGGGGCTCGACGGCGGCCGCTTGCTTGGTGCGGGCAGTGCTGCCCCTGCCGCTTTTGCTCGCCGCGGCGCTGGATTTGGATGCGGCTCCGCCCCGGCCGTTGCCGCCGGATTTACTGCTGGAGCTGCCTCGTGGCGTGGAGGTAGTACGGGTCGCCATACGTGCCACGCTACCCCAAGGGGGTCTGAAATCCGCGGATTTCAGACCCCCTTGGGTATTCATGTTGCCGGCAGCCTACGCCTCGAGGACCACCGGAATGATCATCGGACGGCGGCGGAGCTTGCGGTTCACCCAGGTACCAATGACCCTGCGCACCACTTGCTGAAGCTGGTGGTTGGTGTGGTCTGTGTGATTGAGCACAGCTTCTTCGAGGGCAGCATTGATCTTGGGGATGATCTCGTCGAAAACGGAGTCATCTTCAGCCACGCCACGGGCATGGATCTCCGGACCGGACACGATTTTCCCGGTGGCCCGGTTGATGACCGTGATGACGGAGATGAAGCCTTCGTCCCCCAGGACGCGGCGGTCCTTCAGGTCGGCGTCGGTGATTTCGCCAACGCTGGAACCATCCACGTACACGAATCCGACTTCCACCTGGCCCACAATGTTGGCCACGTGGTCCTTGAGGTCGATCACCGTGCCGTTGTCGCTGAGGATGATGCCTTCGGAGGGCACGCCCGATTCCAGTGCGATGTTGCCGTTGGCGATCAGATGCCGTGTTTCGCCGTGGACTGGCATGGCGTTCAGCGGTTCAAGGATGTTGTAGCAATAGAGCAATTCGCCGGCTGCAGCGTGCCCGGAAACGTGCACTTTGGCGGTGCCCTTGTGGATGACGTCGGCGCCGAGTTTGAGCAGGCCGTTGATGATGCGGAACACGGCATTCTCGTTGCCCGGGATCAGGCTGGAGGCCAGGATCACGGTGTCGCCCTTGCCAACGATGACCCTGTGGTCGCCGTTGGCCATCCGCGACAGAGCCGCCATCGGCTCACCCTGGGAGCCGGTGGACATGAGGACCACGCGGTCATCGGGCATGTTGTCGATGTTCTTGATGTCCACCAGGATGTTGTCCGGCACTTCCAGGTAACCCAGCTTGGCCGCGATGGCCATGTTCCGGACCATGGAGCGGCCGACGAAGGCCACCTGGCGGCCGTGCTTGGCCGCAGCGTCGAGTACCTGCTGGACACGGTGAACGTGGGAAGAGAAGGAAGCAACGATGATGCGCTTCTTCGCCTGCGCGAACAATCGGTCCAGCGTGGGGCCGATTTCCTTCTCTGCGGTGGTAAACCCGGGGACATCGGCGTTGGTGGAGTCGGCCATGAAGAGGTCCACGCCTTCTTCACCCAGGCGGGCGAAGTGGCGGAGGTCCGTAATGCGGCCGTCCAACGGCAACTGGTCCATCTTGAAGTCACCGGTGTGCAGGACAGTACCGCCCTCAGTGCGGATGAACACTGCCAAGGCATCCGGGATGGAGTGGTTGACGGCAACGAACTCGCACTCGAAGGGACCGAACTGCTCCACCTGCCCCTCGGTGACGGTGAGGGTGTAGGGCTTGATGCGGTGTTCCTGGAGCTTCGCTTCCACCAGGGCGAGGGTGAGCTGTGAACCGATCAGCGGAATATCAGCCTTGAGGCGCAGCAGATAGGGAACTGCGCCGATGTGGTCCTCGTGGCCGTGGGTGAGGACCACGCCCACGACGTCGTCCAGCCGGTTCTCGATGTACGAGAAATCGGGCAGGATCAAATCGACGCCAGGCTGCGTTTCCTCGGGGAACAGCACCCCGCAGTCCACAATGAGCAACTTGCCGTTGATCTCGAAGACCGCCATGTTGCGGCCGATCTCTCCCAGTCCACCGAGCGGAACGATCCGCAGCGTGCCTTTGGGCAGTTTCGGCGGCGTAACCAGTCCGGGAAGGGCGGTTTGGGTCATATTGTGCTACTTTCCGGCGGAACCATCCTGGACGCTGAAGTCCATTCCAGCTTCCGCCAAGTCCCCGCGGATGATTGCGATCTCGGCCGCGTCCGGCTCCACGAGGGGCAAACGGACAACCGAGTTGGGCAGGACTCCCTGCCACTTGAGAATCTGCTTGGCGGCTACTGCGCCCTGGACCCGGGTCATGGTTCCACGGACCACGGGTTCCAATTCAAAGTTGATGGACCGCGCCGTGGCGAGGTCGTTGTTGTTGACGGCGTCGATCAGCTCACGGAAGCGACGCGTGGCCACGTGGGTGGTGACGCCAACAAGGCCGACGGCGCCAAGCGCCATCCACTGCAGGGTCAGTCCGTCATCACCGGAGTAGAAGAGGAGGTCGGTCTCGGCCATGACCCGCGTCGCGGCTGCGAAATCAGCCTTCGCGTCCTTGACGGCCACGATGTTCTGGTGCTTGGCCAGTTCGATCATGGTCTCCGGCGCGATGGCGATGGAGGAACGCCCCGGGATGTCATAGAGCATGACGGGCAAATCGGTGGACGAGGCGATGGTTTCGAAGTGCGCGCGCACGCCGGCCTGGCTCGGCTTGTTGTAATAAGGGGTGACGATCAGGAGACCATCGACACCGAGCTCCGCAGCGCGCTGGGAAAGGTGGACCGAGTGGGCGGTGTCATTGGTGCCGGTACCGGCGATGATGGCGGCCTTGCCACCCACCGCTTCCTTGACCGCTCGGAACATGCCCAGGTTTTCATCGTCCGTCAGCGTGGACGTTTCGCCGGTGGTGCCCGTGACTACAAGTCCGTCGCAGCCGTCCTGGACAAGCTTTTCCGCCAGTGCAGCGGCTTGGTCGTAATCAACCTTGCCGTCCTCGGTGAACGGGGTGACCATGGCGGTCAGCAGGGTACCAAGGGCAGGAATGGGCGTACGAACGTCAGACATAGGAAAAACGTTACCCTGTCACGGCCATGTTGGAAGAATGAAGACCGCGTGACGGTCCTCATTCACTCCCCCAACGCCGAAGCTGCAGGCCACCACGGCTAGGCCGCTCCCGGCGCCTTGGCCGGCTGGCCCGTACAGTACTGGCCCACGGCACGCTCTTTGAGCTGCTCCGCCCAGGCAACCAACCGCTGGGAGGCCCGGACATATTCGAACAATTCCAACGGCGTCAGTGATTCCACATCGGTCTCCGACAACCTGCGGGCCAGCTCCGCACCGGGAGCCTGCTCAGCCAACACCGTGCCCTCCCTGCGCCATTGCGTGTCCTCCGGAGGTTCGCCGGTCACAAGTTGCCTGAAAAGGAAGTCGACAACTCCGGGGCTCATCGCTTTCATCGGGCCGCCCGGACCGCCCGGCTGCAGTGGAACGTCATTCATGCCGCTATGTTATTCGAACACATATTCGAATACAAGGGGACTGCTGGCTGCGGGGGGCCCCGACTCCAACCAGGCGGGCAAGCGGGCTGTGAGACGATCGCTGCATGACTTCGCAAGAGACGGCGCCTCCGCGCAGGGCACCAGGTAGCGGTTCGACGACTGCCCGGCTGACCGGCGTTGACGCAGCCCGCGGAGCGGCCCTGCTTGGCATGATGGCCACTCACCTGATGCCGACGTTCGGCCCCTCTCCCCACTGGGAGCCAACGATGGTAGGCCTGCTGTTCTCAGGCCGCTCGGCAGCACTGTTTGCAGTACTGGCCGGAATGGGCTTGGCCCTCTCCACAGGCAAGCTGGAGCCACGCAGCGGAGCGGAGCTGTGGTCCGCCCGGAGCGGCGTGGCCATGCGCGCTTTGGTGATTGCCGCCGTCGGGCTGACGCTCGGCGGCCTGGACGTCAACGTCGCGGTGATCCTTGTGCACTACGCGGTGTTGTTCCTGTGCATCCTGCCGTTCCTCGGCTTGCAGCTGAAATCCTTGTGTTTCTGGGCCGCGGGATGGATCGTCGGCTCACCGGTCCTTGCCTACCTGGTCCGCCCCATGCTGCTTGACGCGGAGCCTCCACTGCAATTGGGGCACAATCCCGGCTGGGAGGACCTGGAAACGCCCGGCCGCCTCCTCGCGGACCTGTTCTTCACTGGCTACTACCCCGTGTGCCAGTGGATCTCCTACCTTCTGGTCGGCCTGGTGATCGGGCGGCTGGCCCTGACGACGGCGAAAGTGCAACTCATGTTGCTGACGTACGGAATTGTCGCAGCGAGTGTCGCAAAAGTGCTGGGAACCCTGGCCATGGAAGCGTGGGGTGGCCGCGCCGCCCTGTCCGTGTTGCCCGGAACCAGGGGTTACCCCCTGGAAAGCATGCTCCAGGTCAATCTCACAGGGCTGCAGCAATTGGATTCGTGGTGGTGGCTGGCCACAGCATCACCCCACGCGGGTACCACCCTGGACTTGGTGCACACCTGTGGCGTGGCTGCCGCTGTTGTGGGCTTCTTCCTGCTTCTGGGAAGGGTGGCCGACCGTGTCAGGGTCAACTTCCTGTTGGTGCTCAGCGGCCCGGGCGCGATGACCCTGAGCCTGTATTCGGCACATGTATGGGTGGTTTCCAGCTTTACCAACCAACCACTGCCGGCCGGGTGGACCAACGAGGGCATGTACTGGGCCCAAGCGCTATGCGCCATCAGCATCGGGGTTTGCTTTGCGGTGCTCCGGCGGCGCGGGCCGCTCGAATGGTTGGCCCACCTCGCCTCGAGGCTGGGCAGCTACCGTCCCGCCACGGTGGGCTGAGAGCGGAAGAGCTTCACGGCATCCCGCATGGACGCCCTGGCACGTTTGCGGTCGCCCGAGGCGTCATAGGCGCAGCTGAGCCGGAACCACGAACGCCAATCATCGGGGGCCGCTTCAGCTTCAGCGCGGTACTTCTCAAACTCGGCATCGGCAGCCGCCCGCACAATCCTGCCACCTGGTGTCCGTGGCAAGGTGTCCTCGGGCAGTCCGCCTTCGGCCTCCAGGACCTTGGCCATCTGCTCGGTGCGGGCACCGAAGAGCAGTTCGCGGATCAATGCCCACGCACCAATGACCGGAAGCACCAAGTATGCTGCTCCGATCCCCTTCGCTACCAAATTCGGGTCACCGAGCAGAAGGAAAGAGCGCTGCACGGAGACCACCAAGTACAACACCAAGAGCAAGGTGATGGCCCCCACCCAGATCTTGGTGCGGTTCTTCTTCAGGGTTGCCACGAAGTTCGCCACTCTCTAGAGCCCCAGGTCCAAGTAGCCGTCCAGGCCGACCGTCAGACCGGGGTTTGCTGCCACTTTCCGCAGTCCCAGCAGGACGCCGGGCATAAAGGACGCACGGTCAAAGGAGTCGTGACGCAGTGTCAGTTGTTCGCCAGGACCACCAAAGAGCACCTCCTGGTGGGCCACCAGGCCGCGGAGACGGACGCTGTGCACACGCACACCGTCAACGTCGCAGCCCCGTGCACCGTCCAGCGATGTTTCGGTGGCGTCCGGGCTCGCCGGGACCCCTGCCTCCTGCCGGGCCTCGGCAATCAGCTGCGCAGTACGCACGGCCGTGCCCGAAGGCGCATCCACCTTGTTGGGGTGGTGAAGCTCGATGATTTCCACGGACTCGAAATACTGCGATGCCTTGGCCGCGAAAGCACTGGCAAGCACCGATCCAAGGGCAAAGTTCGGAGCGATCAAGACACCGGTGTCCGGCTTCTGCCCCAAGAGGGTCCGCAAGGATTCCAGCCGCTGCGCATCCCAGCCGGTGGTGCCCACAACAGCGTGGATCCCGTGCTCAACGGCAAACCGCACATTGGCCTCGGTGACGTCCGGAACGGTGAGGTCGACAACGTACTGTGCACCGGCGTCGAGCAGTTTCTCCAGGGAATCACCACGGCCGAGGGCAGCCACCAGAGTCATGTCCCCGGCTGCTTCAACGGCCTTCACGGCTTCGATTCCCATGCGCCCATGGGCGCCCAGCACTGCAACAGCAAGTTGTTCGGTCATGCCTTTAACCCTACCGCCGGGCCGGGCACCTCAAGGAACCGTGACGACGCCCTACTCCCCCGCGCCGACCCACTCAACGGTGCCATCGGAGAAGAACTGTTCCTTCCAAATGGGAACCTGCTCCTTGACGCGGTCCACGAGTTCGGAGCACACGGCGAACGCCTGTCCACGGTGGGCAGCGGCCACGGCACACACCAATGCGGGATCACCAATCTCCAGCATGCCGATCCTGTGGGCGGCCCAGATGCGGACGGGCTGGTCAGCTTCGCCCGAGTGTTCTGCGACCAGCTGCGCCACGACGTCGGACATGACTTGGTGAGCCGTGGGGTGGGCGCTGTAGCTCAGCCTGTCCACTGCCTTGCCGCCGTCGTGGTTCCGTACCACGCCACTGAAGCTGACCACGGCGCCGGCAGTGTCAGATTCCACTGCCTTGATGGCTTGGTCCACCGAGATCGGCTCGGAGCTCAAGACAGCGCTGACAACCTCGAAGTCCGTTTCAGTGTCCATGGTTTCCTTCCAGTTGCTCGCAGAGATGGCCAATGACGGGGTCAAGGACGGCGAGCCCGTCCATGACTCCCTTGGGCGATCCCGGCAGGTTGATGATGAATGTCTTCCCGGCAGCGCCTGCGTGGCCGCGGCTCAGCATGGCCATGGGGGTCTTGGCGGCGCCCGCGCGTCGGATGCCTTCCATGATTCCCGGGATTTCCCGGTCCAGCAGTGGCAGCGTCATTTCAGGTGTCTGGTCGTCCGGACTGAGGCCCGTTCCTCCGCTTGTGATGACGACGGCCGGTTCCTGGGTCAGGAGTGCCCTGAGCGCGGCACCCACAGGTTCGCCGTCAGGAACCACCATGGTGGGGAAGGTGTCGAAACCGTGCTCCTTGAGCCAGTCGAGGATTACCGGCCCGGTTTCGTCGGTGTAAAGGCCGGCGGCCGCCCGGGTGGAGGCAATCACGACGCCGGCCTTCCGGGACCCGTGCGCGTTGGGCTCGCACGCGCTCATGCGCCCGCCTCCCCGTCACGGGAATCCCCGGTGACGTCCCAGCTTCCGCTCTTACCGCCACTTTTGGACAGGACGCGTATGTCGCTCAGCACCGCGTGCTTGTCCACAGCCTTGATCATGTCGTAGACGCTCAATGCAGCCACGGAGGCCGCCGTCAAGGCTTCCATCTCGACGCCGGTCACACCCCGGGTCTTGACGGTGGCCAGGATTCCCACCGAATCGGTGGACAGTTCGAAGTCCACAGTGACCTTGGAAATGGGCAAGGGATGGCACAGCGGGATCAATTCAGGGGTCTTCTTTGCCGCCATGATTCCGGCGACCCGGGCCACGGCCAGGGCATCGCCCTTGGGCAGTTCGCCCGCGCCCAACAGGGCCAGGACTTCAGAAGTGGAGCGGACCGTGGCCGTAGCTGTGGCTTCGCGGGTGGTCACGGCTTTGTCGGAGACATCCACCATCTGGGCAGTGCCGTCCTGCCGTAGATGGGTCAGGCCCGTGGTGCCTGCCGGGTTTTCGGGAGTGTGGTTCACAGCATCCATACTTCCACTTCGTCACCTTCGGCGAGTTCCGTGACGTCTTCGGGGATCTGCACCAAAGCATTGGCACGGGCCAAGGCATGGAGCAGGTGTGACCCTGCACCGCCCTCCATGCGTACGACACCGTCCACTGCGGTTCCCCGGCGCACCTGGTGTTTGCCAAGCGGGGATGTGAGTGCTTCAGCGAGACGGGCCTTCAACACCGGCCGGGGTGCGGGGGCCCCGGTCACCTGGGAAAGGGCGGGGCGGAGGAACATCTCAAAAGAGACCAAACAGCTGACGGGATTTCCCGGGAAGCCAATGAACGGTACCCCGTTGAAGGTCCCCAATCCCTGGGGCCCGCCCGGTTGCATGGCGACATGGAGGAAGTCCACCGGTTGCCCTGCCATGGCAAGACGTACGACTTCATAGGCACCTTTGCTGACTCCCCCGGTGGTGACGATGACGTCAACCGGAGTGCCGCCGTCGTCGTTCCCTCCAAGGTGACGGTCCAGAACCGTCAGCAGGCCCTCCGGTTTGTCATCCGAGATAGCTGTGCGGACTACCTCCAGTCCGGCCTGCCGCATTGAGGTTTCCAGCAAAGTGCCGTTGGAGTCGTAGATCTTGCCCTGTGTCAGTTCCGCACCCGGCTCGAGGACCTCGTCTCCGGTAGTGAGCAGCAGGACCCGCAAGGGCTCACGGACCTCCACCTTTACCATCCCGAGCGCTGCCAGCAAACCCAGCTGTCCGGGCCCCAGCAAAGTGCCGGCAGCCAGCGCCAGCGCGCCCTTGTCGATGTCACTGCCGCTTGGGCGCACGAACGTCCCCGGTGCGACCACCGGCAGCACCACTTCCGCGTCCTGCACGCTTGGTTCCGGGAAGCTGCTGGGCGTCGCCTTCTCAACCGGCACGACGGCGTCAGCCCCTTCAGGCATCATGGCCCCGGTCATGATGGGGGCGGCATGGCCCGGCATCAGGGGCCCCGGCGCAGCACCGGCCGGAACGGGCGCGGACACCGGGAGCTTCGCACCGCCGTCGGGAATATCAGCGGAACGGACGGCAAAGCCGTCCATTTGGGAGTTGTCGAACGGCGGCAGGGACAGCGGTGCATGGAGGTCGACGGCGAGCGCCTTTCCGAGCGCGTCCACCAGCGGAAGCCGCAATGTGCCCTTCCTGGCGGTCGCTGCCGTCAGCAGTTCCACCACTGCCTGGCGATGGGCTGCAACAGATCGGGGCACGGGAATCCTCCTGGGGCACGTGGGCTTCCGGCAAACATCCGGACGTTCCCAGAGTAGATGCTCAGGCCACTTTGACGCTGATGGTGTGGTAACCCGTTGCGCCGTCCGGGGCAACGGGAGCCTTGTCTTCGGTTTGCGGCTGGCCGCTTGCATCGGTGGCCCGGACCTGGACTTTGTGATCGCCGGCGGTGAGGTCGATCCCGATCTGCCACTGGTACCAGGTGTCGGTGGAGATGGCGCCCGCCAACTGTGCTTTCTGCCATGGACCACGGTTGACGCGCACTTCAACCCGTTCCACGCCGCGATGCTGCGCCCAGGCAACTCCGCCGAACTGCACCTTTCCCGCTTGGACAGTCCGTCCATTGCGTGGCACGTCGATGCGGGACTGGGTCTTGATGGGCCCGTGGTCGCTCCAACCCCGGGTGGTCCAGTACCCGGTGTCGTCGGCAAAGCGGGTCACTTTGAGTTCAGTCAACCACTTTGTGGCGGAAACGAAGCCGTAAAGTCCGGGCACGATCATGCGGACGGGGAAGCCGTGCTCCAACGGCAGCGGTTCTCCGTTCATGCCGACCACCAACAGTGCGTCGCGATCGTCGGTCAGCGCTTCAAGGGGTGTGCTGGCGGTCCAGCCGTCGTTGCTGGTGGAGAGCACCATGTCCGCACCGGCCTTGGGCCCGGCCATGGCCAGCAGCTCACGCACCGGCCACCCCAGCCACAGTGCGTTGCCGATGAGGTCACCACCGACGTTGTTCGACACACAGGCGATGGTGATGTGGCGCTCCGTCATGGGTTTTGCCAGGAGCTCGGCGAAATCCAGTTGGACTTCCCGTTCCACCATTCCGGTGACTTTCAGCTTCCACGCCGGCGGGTCGATGGCAGGAACCGTCAGGGCGGTATCGATCCTGTAGAAGTCGGCGTTGGGGGTCACCAGGGCGCTGATGCCCGGCAGGGAAAGCGAGGCCCCCGCAGGCACGGTTTGTGGCGGTGTTGCCGGTGCCGGCAGCTTCAGTGAGCTACGGAACCCCGCGGCCACAGCGGTGGCCCGGGTGAATATCGCCGTCACTGTTCCTCCCACCACAGCGGCAAGGGCCGTTCCGGTCATGGCATTGAGGAAACTCCTTCTGGCCAGGGGCGCCTGCCCGCGGCCCTGTCCCGCGGCCGTCGTGTCTGCGCTGTGCGTGCTTCCCGCGACGCGGGGAAGCCAAGTATCGAGCCTCCGGATCAGCATCCTCAGCAGGACCATGGTGACGGCGGCGGCTACGATCGGCGCCAAGGCCGCCTGCGGGCTGGTTTGGGCACGGGTCACGACGGCGGTCAGTCCAGCAACGCCCGCAAGTCCGGCAAGAGCCAACCCAAGCCCGGGACGTCGTCGTTCAAGGATGCCCGCGAGCGCGGCAAGGAACCCGGCGACCAGCACGATGGAGGCCACCAGGACCACTTTGTCTGCCGTTCCAAATAGCTGAACGGCAACATCCTTCACCCCCGGTGGCACGGCGTCGATCACAGCGCCGCCGAGCGCCGTCACCGGGGAAACCAAGGGGCTGAGAAGCCCTGCAGTGAGCTCCCCTGCCGCAATCCCTGCCGCACCGGCAACGAGGCCGGCGGCAGGCGCCCACAAGCGCGGGCCGTCGGCTGGGCGCCCGGTCTTCATCGTGTTGCGTACCGGCGTACTCATGATGTGCCTCCACGGACGTTGTTCGATTCAGTCGTGCCCCCGGAGCCGTCCATGGCCGGAGTAGCGGCGGATTCCGGAACTGATCCGGCCGGAAGCGTGAGCGCGAAGCGGCAACCGCCGTCGACATTGCCCACGCCCACCTCGCCGCCATGTGCAGTAACGATGCCCGCCACCATGCTCAGTCCAATACCGGCCCCGCTGTAGCTTCCCTGCAGGGCCTGCGGAGCGCCCCGCGACGGGTCCTTTTGCCACCCCGTTTCGAAGAGGTGCGGGAGGTCCTCCTCCGGGATGCCACCACACTGGTCCTGGACGGCGATGATGGCGTTGCCGTTGTCCCGTCCAACGCTGACATGGACTTCGGTGTCCGGGCGGCTGTAAATGATGGCGTTCAGCAGGATGTTCCGTACCGCCCTGGCCAGGCTGGGTCCATCAGCCACCGCCATGCACTCGCGGGCGCCACCGCCGTCGAGCGTTATCCCCCGTTTGGCTGCCAGCGGTGCCAGATCAGACAGGGCGTCGCTGACGAGGTCGTAAAGATCCAGCGCTTCAGCGCGCAGGCGAAGGCTCCCCGCCTGGATTTTGGACAGTTCAAGGAGGTCGTTGACCATGGCGGTCATCTGCTCGGTCTGACCGATTATTTTGCGGTAGTAGCCCTGGACGTCCGGAGCCATTCCGTCTTCGAGGGCTTCGGTCATGGCGCGCATGCTGGCAAGCGGTGTCCTCAGGTCATGCGAGATCCACGACACCAGCTCGCGCCGGGCCTTCTCGATGGCGGCTTCGCGTTCGCGGGATTGGGCAAGGCTTCGGCTGCTTGCTTCAAGTTCCTGTGCCAGTTCAGCCAACTCCGATGTCATGGCCGGAGCCGGCCGCCTGCCCTCGGCAGGGGGTTGGTCCAGCGTTTCGCCGCGGCCGATCCTGCGGGCCGCGTCCACCAACCGTGCCGCGTTCCTGGACACTCCTGCGCCGAGCACGAGGGACAGGGCCACGGCGACCGCCGATGCGGTCGCGAGGATGTACCACATGACTTCGAGGTCCCTGGCAGAGATGAACATCGCGTTGAAGGCACTGACCATACCCGCTACCAACACAGCCACCGTGGCGACGACCACCAGGCAGATTTGGGCCAATACCGAGGCCCGTCGAAGCACCCGCAACAGGGCCAAGGTGGCGGCGCCGGTGAGCACGGCCCAGAAGAGGACCCAGGCCAGGATGGTCCAGAGTTCGCTACCCTCCATGCTCCGCCCCCCGCTTGCTGTCCGGGGACGCGTCGAACCGGTAGCCGACACCCCATACGGTCTTGATGAGTTCCGGTTTGGTGGGATTGACTTCGATTTTCTCGCGCAGCCGGCGGACGTGGACAGTAACGGTCGAGAGGTCCCCGAAGTCCCACCCCCACACGGCCTTGATGAGCTCTTCCCGGCTGAAGACCTGGTTGGGCCTGCGCATAAGGAAGGCAAGGAGGTCGAATTCACGGGCTGTCAGCGAGAGCGGTTGCCCGTCCTGCGTCACGGTCCGCGACGCAGGATCGAGTTCCAGTCCGGCGGCTTCAACTGACGGTTCGGGAGCGTAGTCCTTGATGCTTCGCCGCAGCACGGACTTGACGCGCAGCACCAGTTCACGGGGCGAGAACGGCTTGGTGACGTAGTCGTCGGCGCCCATCTCCAGCCCCAGGATCCGGTCATCTTCGGTTCCCAACGCGGTGACCATGATGACCGGTACGGTCATGGTGTGACGCAGCCTTCGGCACACTTCAACCCCGTCCAGTCCGGGCAGCATACGGTCCAGGATGACGAGGTCCGGCTTGCGCTGCGCCGCGAGGGCCAGGGCGGTGAAGCCATCGCCTGCGGTGTCCACCTGGAACCCCGCCATCACCAGGTAATCGCGGACAACATCGGCAATGGTCTGTTCGTCCTCGACCAGGAGGATACGCCGGTTTCCCGGCTCCGCTGATGATGCCGCATTCGTGGTCACGCTTTCAGCATAGATTTGCCAACGTGGCCCGGCACGCGATTCCAGCAACAACGGCCCAACCGTAGGAATTCCGTAAGAACTCCTTGGCTGTAACCGGTGTCACTGTTCCCGCCCGGGTGGCGTAGCCTGAATTCATGAGTGTTCAGCTGGGCATGCCAATGCCCCCTTCCAGCGGAGCCGTGGGCGGCACGGAAAGCGGTGCGGCAACGCCGCCGCCCCGCCCGGCCGGCACTCCGGCCGGATTGTGGGACCGCCATGGTCGTCGCGCCACTGACATGCGGCTGTCCCTGACGGATAAATGCAACCTCCGGTGCACCTACTGCATGCCTGCCGAAGGCCTCGAATGGCTCTCCAAGCAAGCTGTGATGACCCGGGACGAAATCGTCAGGATCGTGCGCATCGGCGTCAATTCGCTGGGTGTCCGGGAACTGCGCCTGACCGGCGGTGAGCCGCTGGTGCGTGCCGATCTGGCGGAGATCATCTCCGGCATCCGGAGCGAGCATCCTGACCTTCCCGTCTCCATGACCACCAACGGCGTCGGTTTGGACAAGAAGGCAGAAGCCCTCAAGGCTGCCGGCCTGACCCGCATCAACGTCTCCCTCGACTCCCTTCACGAGGAAACCTTCGCCAAGCTCACCCGCCGTCCGTTCCTGGACCGGGTCCTGGCCGGCGTCGATGCCGCCTGGGCGGCAGGCCTCGGCCCGGTGAAGCTCAACGCCGTGCTCATGCGCGGAATCAACGACACCGAGTCCCCGGACCTCCTGGCGTGGGCATTGGACCGCGGCTACGAACTGCGCTTCATCGAGCAGATGCCGCTGGACGCCGACCACGGCTGGACCCGCCGCAACATGATCACCGCCGCGGAGATCCGGGAGCTCCTTTCCCGCGACTTCGTCCTCTCCCCCGACCCGCGCGAACGCGACGGCGCCCCCGCCGAAAGGTTTGAAGTACGACGCCGGGACTCCGGTTCCGCTGAAGCTTCAGGTCCGGTCCTTGGAACAGTGGGAATCATCGCCTCGGTCACCGAACCGTTCTGCGCCGACTGCCGGCGCACACGCATCACAGCCGAGGGCAAGATCATGAGCTGCCTGTTCTCGCGGGAGGAGTTCGACCTCCTGGGGCTCCTGCGCAGTGGGGCAACGGATGCCGAGCTCGCTGAGCGTTGGCAGGACGCCATGTGGATCAAACCCAAGGCCCATGGCATGGACCACACCGGTCTCGGCGCAGCGGACTTCGTGCAGCCGGACCGCAGCATGAGCGCAATCGGAGGCTGAAAAACTTGTTGGTCCGTTACTTCGCTGCCGCGCGCGCGGCAGCGGGAGTCGAAGAAGAACTCCACGCACTTCCGGAAGGCACCAGCCTGGAGGCGCTCCTGGAAGCCGCCCTCGCCGTCGAACGTCCTGTGCCTCCGGAAGGCACGCCAACGTTGGCCAGGATCGTGGCGCGCAGCAGCTTCCTCCGCAACGAAGTGGCGGTTCGGGACCATTCTGCGCCGCTTGGAGCCGACGACGTCATTGACGTCCTTCCGCCCTTCGCCGGAGGCTAGCGGGCCGAAGGCACGGGCGTTTTCCTGAAGACGCTCTTCAGCAGCGGGCTGAAGCCTGCGTGGCCTTCCAAGCGCAGGTCGGCTGTGTGTACCAGTACGCCGTCGTCCACGCGGAAAGTGTGCCTGGCCACGCCGTCGGCCGTGCGTCGCTCCAGCGTCAGCATGCCCGCGCTCCACGTTCCCCTGACCGGCGCGGCCGGTGGCTTACCCATGCTGTCCACGTAATACCAGAGGGTGTCACCGTGGTCGCGGTCAACGGTGAACATGCCGTGTCCCTCGAAATGGCTCCCATCGGGTTCGCGGTGCCTGTAGCTCTGGACCACCGCATGGCCACCGGCCGTCCCGGTAAATACCACCTCGGCGTCGGCCGTCCTGGCGGTCCCCCAAGGTGAGGATGCGATTTCTGTTATGCCCGTCCAATGGCCAAGGAAGTCCCGGAGAATATCGGCGGCACGACCGGGTGCGGACAGGTCCATCACGTCTCCAAAGCCAGCGGGGCAGCATCACCATCATGCTGCCCCTTTGAGGCTGGGCGCGTCCAGAGCCGGGCAGAAACCGGCTCCCCTCAGAGTCCGAACGTCTCGGATTCTTCGAAAGGCCCCACCACTGTGATGGTTCGCGGAGCCTCAGCCAGTTCACGGGCGAGTTCCTGTACTTCCTCCACGGTGACCGCCTGGATGCGGGCCAGGGTTTCGTCGATGTCCTGGAACTCACCGGAAACCAGCTCTGCCCGGCCAAGCCGTGACATCCGGGAACCCGTGTCCTCAAGGGCCAGGACAATCCCGCCGCTGAGCTGCCCCACGGCTTTCCGGAGTTCCTCTGCCGTAATGCCATCCTTGGCGAGCTTGTCCAGTTCCACACCCAGGAGTTCCAGGACCTGGCGGACCTTGGAGGGCGTACAGCCGGCGTACATGCCGAAGTATCCGGCATCCACGTAGGCCGCAGTGAAGGAGTATGTCGAGTACACGAGCCCGCGCTTTTCGCGGATCTCCTGGAAGAGCCGCGAGGACATGCCGCCGCCCAGTACAGCGTTGAGGACACTCATGACGAAGCGGCGATCGTCCGTGGCGACCATCGTCGGGCAACCCATGATGATGTTGGCCTGTTCCACGGGACGCTTCACCACATGAAGTCCCGACGTACCGGTGATCACTGCCCGTTCAGTCCCACGCCGGTTCACTGGAGCGGCGTTGGGGTCAAGCTGCCAGCCCGCAGCGGTCAGCGCGTCGAGGACCAGCCCGCAGACGACGTCGTGATCCAATCCGCCGGCTGCCGTGATGACCAACTCTTCGGGGCGGTAGTAACGCTGGTAGTGTTCCCACACAGAATCGCGTGCAACGGCCTTGATGGCGTCCGGTGTTCCGCCGATTGGGCGCGCCAACGGATGGTCGCCCAGGACGGCGGCCACGAACTTCTCGTGGGCGACGTCCGTGGGGTCATCGCTGTCCATGGCGATTTCCTCAAGGATGACACCGCGTTCCTGCTCAAGCTCCGCGGGGTCCAGGACCGCGCCGGTGATCATGTCCGCAATGACATCGATGGCCATGGGGAGATCGGTGTCCAAGACCCGGGCGAAGTAGCAGGTGCTTTCCTTTGCCGTTGCGGCGTTGGACTCGCCGCCCACCTCATCGAAGGCGGACGCTATTTCCAGGGCGGTTCGGCGCTTGGTGCCCTTGAACAAGAGGTGTTCAAGGAAGTGTGTTGATCCGTGCTGGCCTTCTGCCTCGTCGCGTGAACCTACTGCCACCCAGAACCCGATGGTGGCCGAACGCTGGCCCGGCATCGCCTCGGTCAGGACGCGCACGCCGCCGGGAAGGACCGAACGCCGAACGACGGAACCGCCCTCGGCACCATGGATCAATTCGCCGCCGGGAAGGGTCTGCTCCAGCGGCAAGGGTACGACAGTCATCAAAGCCTTTCAGGTTTTCGGGTTAAGGCCGGAAGGGCCGGTGGACCTTTTCAAGTCCACCGGCCCCGCCGGGTGTACTGCTTACAGACTACTCTGCAGAAGCTTCAGCGGTTTCGGCCGGAGCTTCCTCTGCGGTTGCGCCTTCTTCTTCGGCAACAACCGGCGAGAGGGACAGCTTTCCGCGGTCATCGATCTTGGTGATCTCGACCTGGACCTTCTGGCCCACGGAGACGACATCTTCGACGTTGTCCACGCGCTTGCCGTTGGCCAGCTTGCGGAGCTCGGAGATGTGCAGCAGGCCGTCCTTGCCCGGGGTAAGGGAAACGAAGGCACCGAAGGTGGTGGTCTTGACGACCGTACCCAGGTAGCGCTCACCGATTTCCGGTACCTGCGGGTTGGCGATGGCGTTGATGGCCGAACGCGCAGCGTCTGCGGACGGGCCGTTGGTAGCGCCGATGTAGACGGTGCCGTCATCTTCGATGGAGATGTCCGCGCCGGTGTCTTCCTGGATCTGGTTGATCATCTTGCCCTTGGGGCCGATGACCTCGCCGATCTTGTCCACGGGGATCTTGACGGCGATGACGCGCGGGGCGAACTCAGAGAGCTCGTCCGGGGTGTCGATCGCGGCGTTGATGACCTCGAGGATGTGGAGTCGGGCTTCGCGGGCCTGCTTCAGTGCTGCTGCCAGCACGGATGCGGGGATACCGTCCAGCTTGGTGTCCAGCTGGATGGCCGTGACGAACTCGGACGTACCGGCAACCTTGAAGTCCATGTCACCGAAAGCGTCTTCGGCGCCGAGGATGTCGGTCAGGGCAGCGTAACGGGTCTGACCGTCAACCTGGTCGGAAACCAGGCCCATGGCGATACCGGCGACGGGAGCCTTCAGCGGCACACCTGCGTTGAGCATGGAAAGCGTGGATGCGCAGACCGAGCCCATGGACGTCGAACCGTTGGAACCAAGGGCCTCGGATACCTGGCGGATGGCGTACGGGAACTCTTCACGGGTGGGCAGAACCGGAACCAGTGCACGCTCTGCGAGGGCACCGTGGCCGATTTCGCGGCGCTTCGGGGAACCGACGCGGCCGGTCTCGCCGGTGGAGTACGGCGGGAAGTTGTAGTTGTGCATGTAGCGCTTGCGCGTTACCGGCGACAACGAGTCGATCTGCTGCTCCATCTTGAGCATGTTCAGCGTGGTGACACCCATGATCTGGGTCTCGCCGCGTTCGAAGATGGCCGAGCCGTGAACGCGGGGAAGAACCTCGACCTCGGCGGTCAGCTGGCGGATGTCCGTCAGGCCACGGCCGTCGATGCGGATCTGGTCCTTGAGGATGCGCTGGCGCACGACGTGCTTGGTGACCGAGCGGAACGCTGCGGACAGCTCCTTTTCGCGGCCCTCGAACTCTCCGGCGAGTGCGCCGAGGACTTCGTCCTTGAGAGCGTCGGAAGCGTTGTCGCGCTCCTGCTTGTCAGCGATCTGGAAGACAGCGGCCAGTTTGTCGGCGGCAGCAGCTTCAACAGCAGCGTAGACGTCGTCCTGGTAGTCCAGGAAGACCGGGAACTCGACCGTGGGCTTGGCAGCGCGGGCTGCCAGGTCTGCCTGCGCCTCGCACAGTGCCTTGATGAACGGCTTTGCAGCCTCAAGACCCTCGGAAACAACCTCTTCGGTGGGGGCAGTGGCGCCCTGTTCCTTGATGAGGCTCCAGGAGTTGTCCGTGGCTTCGGCTTCAACCATCATGATGGCGACGTCGTCACCGGCGATGCGGCCGGCAACAACCATGTTGAACACGGCGTTCTCGAGCTGGGAGTGCTTGGGGAAGGCAACCCACTGCGAACCCTGCTCGTCGGCGATGAGGGCAACGCGGACGCCACCGATCGGGCCGGAGAAGGGGAGGCCGGAAAGCTGCGTGGACATCGAGGACGCGTTGATGGCGACGACGTCGTAGAGCTCATCGGGGTTGATCGCCAGAACGGTGACGACGATCTGGACCTCGTTGCGCAGCCCCTTGACGAAGGCCGGGCGCAGCGGGCGGTCCATAAGGCGGCAAGCCAGGATGGCTTCGGTGGACGGGCGGCCTTCGCGGCGGAAGAACGAGCCCGGGATGCGGCCGGCCGCGTACATGCGCTCTTCGACGTCGACCGTCAGCGGGAAGAAGTCGAAGCCTTCGCGCGGCTGTTTGCCGGCGGTGGTTGCGGAAAGAAGCGCGGTGTCATCGTCGATGTAGACCATCGAAGCGCCGGCTGCCTGCTTGGCAAGGCGACCGGTTTCGAAGCGAATGACGCGCTTGCCGAACCGGCCGTTGTCGATGATGGCTTCGGAGAACTGGATTTCGGGACCCTCCATGGAGAGTCACCTCCGTTTCTGTTAGCGGAAGTCCACCGCATCAACCCAGGCCCCTTCTTTTTTACTGGCCTGTACTACACCCGGTCATCGATCGAGATCCACGGGCTGCACCTCCTGCGGCACACATCCCGGGAATCACTACCGAGGACCGCGAATGCGCGATGCGGTTGATTCCTGTGTTTAGTTGTTGGTGAAGAAGGCGGCCCGTTCCTTCAAGGACCGGGCCGCCAAAGACAGACTAGCGGCGCAGGCCGAGGCGCTCGATGAGCGAACGGTAGCGGGCGATGTCGGTGTCCTTCAAGTAGGAAAGCATGCGCTTGCGACGACCAACCAGTGCGAGCAGACCGCGCTGGGTGTGGAAGTCGTGCTTGTGCTCCTTCATGTGCTCAGTCAGATCCTTGATCCGCTGGGTCAGGACTGCAACCTGGACCTCGGGCGAACCGGTGTCGCCTTCAGAGGTTGCGTATTCCTTGATGATGGACTGCTTTACAGCGGCGTCAAGTGCCACGTGAACTCCTAGAGTTGTGCCGTGCCTCCCGATGCAGCGCTTCGCTGACGGGTTGCCCTTGGTGCGTCTCCGCACACAAAAACAGGTCCAGCTGCCACGGACTGCGGCCAGAACCTTTACCAGTTTACCGGCAGGCCGCCAGTGTTGTCGAAATCCCCTACCGCGGGGCGAGCAGGTCCCGCGCCTGGGCCACGTCCAGGCACATTTGTTCCACCAGTGCTTCGGGTCCACGGTAGGCAACCATCCCCCGCAGGCGGCGGGTGAATTCGACCGCAACGGTTTGGCCGTAGAGGTCGAAGTCTTCAACGCGCTCTTCCGGACGGTCGATCACATGGGCCTCGACCTGGCGGCTGACGCCGTCGAAAGTGGGGTTTGAACCAACGGAGATCGCGGCCGGCCAGCGCGTTCCCGCTTCGTCGATCAGCCAGCCGGCGTAGATGCCGTCAGCCGGGATGTAGCCTGTTGAATCCGGGGAAAGGTTGGCCGTGGGGAAGCCGAGATCGCGGCCCCGGGCAGCACCATGGACCACTTCACCCCGCATCCGGTGCGGCCTGCCCAGCACCGCGGCGGCAGTGACGACGTCGCCTTCGGACAAGGCCTCCCTCACCCAGGTGGAGGAGCAGCGGCGGTCGGCGTCGCCGTCGTGATGGAGCGGGAAGCCGCCGGCGCCGTATTCGTTGACCACCTGCACACCAAAGCCCAGCTGTTCGCCCAGCTCCTGCATCGTGACTACGTCACCGACGTTCCCGGCGCCGAAGCGGAGATCGTGGCCTACAACAAGGTGCGCGGCGTGGAGTCCGTCGAGCAGGACCTCCTGGACGAATTCAGTGGGCGACATCGCCGCGAGGTCCAGCGTGTACTTCATGACCAGGACGGCGTCGACGCCGGTGTCGGCCAGTGCATCCAGCTTGTCAGGCAGGCCCATGATCAGTTCAGGTGCAGCATCCGGCCGGTGGACCTGCGCCGGGTGGGGATCGAACGTCACGGCGACCGAGGGAATGTCGTATCGCTTCGCGGTGTCCGTCAGTTGGGAGAGGACATGCTGGTGGCCCCGATGTACCCCGTCGAAATTGCCGATGGTGACAACGGTAGGTCCGAAGTCCTTGGGGACCTCAGTGGGATCGTTCCAGATGTGGACCATCAACCTCGCCTTTTACTGCAGATGTTCATTGCGACCGGCAACCTCCCGGCGCCGGAACAATCTAAGGTTACCCGCAAGGGCAGACGGCTCAGGACGGGCGGCGCTTGTTGAGCCAAAGGAGCCCAAGGATCGGCAGCACCAACGGCACAAAGCCATAGCCGCGTCCGAACAGTGACCACACCGTGTCATGCGGGAAAGCCACCGGGTCGAAAAGGCTGATCGCTCCCACCACGAGCACGCCCACCAGTTCCGTCAGCACGGCAGCCAGCGAGACCTTGAACCAGGTGCGTCCGGGCTTGGCCAGCGAAACGGTCGCCACGATATAGACGACGGCGGCAAACGCCGAAAGGATGTGCGCCAGCGGAGCTTCGGCGAACTTGGTGGCAATCTGGTAGCCGGCCCGCGCCGTCGCCGACAGGGCAAAAACAGCGTAGACCGCAATCAGCAGACGTCCCGGGCCGGTGTTCCGCGTGTCTTTTTGCCTCGGCTGTTGGCCGGCGGAGTTGGTCTCGGTTCCAGTCACTTTGTGTTCTTCCTTCAAGGTCAGTACCAGATCTGGTTCATGCGGGCACCCATCACAAGGACCGTTACGCCCACCGCTGCGAGGACGAAATTGCTCCAGCGTGTTCGTTCCAGGATTGCCCAGTACACGGCCCCCAGGGGGATGATGAGGGCGGTCAGCATGTAGCCCCAGAATTCCCACGGCTCGCCTGCGATCTGCTCGCCCAAGGCAACGCGGACGATCGATCCCACCAGATACACCAGCAGCACCACTTCGACCGCCAGCACGGAGTAGATCGTGGGATCGTTGGGCGCCTTCTTCATCAAGCCGGCGACGATGCACAGGATGGTCGAAACCAGCCCGACGATCAGGAGTGCGTAAAAATACCCGTCCATGCCTACTCCGCCTGTCCCGTTCCCGAAGCGGCGCCCGTTCCCGTTCCCGGGCCTGTCCCCGGCGCAAAGACCAGCACCGGCTTGGCGAAGGTGCCCGAGTCTGCCAACAGTGCCACCAGCTCCCCCGACGGCGCGAACGCCGCGGCGGGTTTGTCGGCCGTGGCCGCGTCAGGAGTGCCTGCTCCAGGACCTGCGGCAATGCGGCGGCCGAAGGAGATCTCCGTGGTTTCTTCCTCGCTCAGCTCACGGTTGGGCATGAGGGCACGTGCGGCCAGGGACATGTCCAGGACTTCGAGCTCTTCTGCCAGTTCCTCCAAGGTCCTGGCCTGGTCAATGGAATACGGGCCGACCTGGGTGCGTCGCAGTGCCGTGAGGTGGCCACCCACGCCAAGGGCGTTGCCGAGGTCGCGGGCCAAGGCCCGGATGTACGTTCCCGAGGAGCATTCGACGGTGACTTCGACGTCGACCACTCTGCCGCCGTCGGGCCTGTTGATCGCATGGACGTCAAAACGGTGGATGGTGACCGGGCGGGCAGCGAGTTTAACCTCTTCCCCGGAGCGGACACGTGCGTAGGAACGTTCGCCGTTGACCTTGATGGCGCTGACGCTGCTGGGGACCTGCTGGATGGGACCGGTCAGCGCGGCGACGCCGGAGGCGATGGCGGCATCGGTGACGACCGCGGCGCTGCGGGCTTCCGTGACCTCGCCTTCGGCGTCGTCGGTGATGGTGGTCTCGCCCAGCCTGATGGTGGCCGTGTAGGTCTTGGACGTGCCCACAATGTAGGTCAGCAGCCGTGTTGCCTTATTAATGCCGATCACCAGCACCCCGGTGGCCATGGGATCAAGGGTGCCTGCATGCCCCACTTTCCGGGTGCCGGCCAGCCGCCGCATCCGTCCAACCACATCATGGCTGGTCCATCCCTGCGGTTTGTCAACGATTACCAGTCCAGAAAGCACGCTAACCAGTATATGGGTGGCTAGGATGGCTCCCATGCCTGAGCTTGCCGCGCACGTCCGCGACGTCCCCGTGAACCAGATCCGCGAAATCACAGAAGCCGCCTGGGCAACCCCCGGGGCCATCGTCCTCAGCATTGGCGAGCCAGGGTTCGCACTGCCCCGCCACGTCCTGGATGCCGGGATTGCATGCCTGGACCGGGATGAGACCAACTACACACCCAATGCGGGGATTCCTGCCCTTCGTGAAGCCTTTGCCGCTCGGTTCCGGGAACAGCAAGGTGTGGACATCGGCGCCGACCGGGTCTACGTAGTGGACGGCGCGCAACAAGGACTGCATTTCGCCATGAGCCTGCTGCTGTCCCCCGGCGACCAAATCCTCATCCCCAACCCCGGATACCCCACATTCGCCATGACAACCCGGCTGCTGCACGCAGTTCCCGTGCAGTATCCGCTGTACCCGCACAACGACTTCCAGCCGCACATCGAGGACATTGAAGCCCTCATCACGCCCCGGACCAAAGTGTTGATGCTGAACTCTCCGTCCAATCCGCTGGGCGCGGTCATCAGCGAGGAGACCACCCGGCAGCTGGTTGCCCTTGCCGCCAAGCACGATCTGTGGATCATCTCCGACGAGTGCTATGAAGCCTTTACCTTCGACGTCCCGCACGTCAGCCCGGTCCGTTTTGACAGCGCCAAACCCGGCGAGGCCAGGGTGTTCGCTTCACTGACCCTCTCCAAAACGTACGGCCTGACCGGACTGCGTATCGGTGCGCTGGTCTGCCCGCCGGGGTTGGAGCAGAAGATGAACAACGTCATGGAGTCGATCGTCTCCTGCGTGGCCTCGCCGTCGCAGTACGCGGCCTTGGCGGCGCTGACCGGGCCGCAGGAGTATGTTTCCACCGCCCGCGAGCACTACCGGAGCAACCGCGACGCAGCCTCGGCCGTGCTGGTGGAGAAGAACATCCCCTACCTGGGTGCGCAGGGTGCCTTCTACCTGTGGGCCGACGTTTCACACGTGAGCGACGGCGATGTCCGCACCTGGGTGCGCAAGTTCCTCGCGGATTCAGGTGTGTCGTTCGCACCCGGGACGGCCTTCGGGTCGATCGGTGAGGGCTGGATCCGGATTGCGCTGTGCGGTGGCCAGGAGGAACTGCTCGAGGGCGTCAGCCGCCTTCCTGCGCGGCCCGGCTCCGGCACGTCCTGGAACGGACAGCCCTAATAGGCAGTGCGTCGGACGTGGTTCCGCCATGCTTCGAAGGGCTGGTCCGCGGCAGGGATCTCGAAGTGTTCCACGGGCAGAAGCCCTGGCCTGGATCCGCCGAAGTACTCGTAGAACAGTTCATCATCAAAGCCTGCCCGCGCCGCTCCGTGCCTGTCAGCCGCGAAGTAGACGTGCCCGATCCTGGCCCACAGCGTGGCCGAGAGGCAGAGCGGACAGGGTTCGCAGCTGGTGTAGAGCACCGAACCCGAGAGGTCGAACTTCCTGGTGGCCGCGGCGGCCCGGCGGATTGCCACTACCTCGGCGTGGGCCGTGGGATCGTGGTCCCTGGTTACCCGGTTGACCCCCTCATGGGCGGTTCCGTCCGGGGTGACCACAATGGCGCCGAATGGTCCGCCGCCGTCGGCAACGTTCTGGACGGCCAGCTCTATGGCCCGGTTCAGGTATTCATCACGCTGGTGAGCACTGTGCGCCGACATGCTCCGATCCTAACGAGTTTTTGTACAGCTAATGCCCCTAAAACACAGTCTTAGGGGCATTAGCTGTACAAAAACTCGAGGGGGTTAGCGGGCGGCATCCTCGTCGTCGAAGTCTTCTTCGTCGACGTCGTCCGGCTCATCGCCCTTGTACGGATCGGCGTCGCCTGCGTGCTTGGCGCCGGCAGCCAATGCGGCTACCTCTGCGTCGCGACGCTTGGCTTCGCGCAACAGTTCCTCGAGGTTGGAGGCATTGACCGGGATCTGGTCGGCCACGAATTCGAGGGTGGGGGTAAGACGGACCGTGATGTTGCGGCCAACTTCCTGGCGCAGAACGCCCTTTGCCTTCTCCAGCGCCTTCGCGGCATCGGAGTGGGCAACCTCGTCACCAAACACCGTGTAGTAGATGGTGGCGTGCTGAAGGTCGTTGGTGACGCGGGCGTCAGTGATCGTGATGGACTCGACGCGCGGATCCTTGACCCGGCGCCCGAGGGCCTCGGCGACGACGACCTTGATCCGCTGTGCCAGTTTGGCAGCGCGTGCGGGATCAGCCATGACTTCCTCCTGGAAAGTAGAAACGGGGACGGAACGGGCCCGCCGGGTTTACCCGACGGACCCGTTCCCTGCGGAACCTAGACGCGCGGCTTTTCGCGCATCTCGAAGGTCTCGATGATGTCGCCTTCGCTGATGTCATTGAAGGAGCCAAGACCGATACCACACTCGAAGTCGGTACGGACTTCGGTGGCGTCATCCTTGAAGCGCTTGAGCGTCTCAACGGTGAGGTTGTCACCGATGACCTTGCCGTCGCGGCTGACACGGGCCTTGGTGTTGCGGCGGATGATGCCCGAGCGGACTATCGAGCCTGCGATGTTACCGAACTTGGAAGAACGGAAGACTTCGCGGACCTCGGCAGTACCGAGCTGGACTTCCTCGTATTCAGGCTTGAGCATGCCCTTGAGAGCCATCTCAATGTCATCGATGGCCGCGTAGATGACCGAGTAGAAGCGCATGTCCACGCCTTCACGGTCAGCCAGTTCAGCCACGCGCTCAGCCGGCTTGACGTTGAAGCCGATGATGATGGCGTTGTCCACCGTTGCCAGGTTGACGTCGTTCTGCGTGATGGCACCAACACCGCGGTGGATGACCCGGAGCTGAACGTCGTCGTCTCCGACGTCGATCTTGAGCAAGGCGTCTTCGAGGGCTTCCACGGCACCGGACACGTCACCCTTGAGGATGAGGTTGAGGGTGTCGATCTTGCCTTCGGCAACTGCCTGGTCGAAGTCTTCCAGGCTGATGCGCTTGCGGCGCTTGGCCAGGGCGGCGTTGCGGTCTGCCGCTTCACGCTTCTCGGCGATCTGGCGGGCCGTACGCTCGTCCGGGGTCACCAGGAAGGTGTCACCTGCACGCGGCACGTTGGACAAACCGAGCACCTGGACCGGACGGGACGGCAGCGCGACATCCAGTGCCTCGCCGTTCTCGTCGAACATTGCGCGGACGCGGCCGTGAGCCGTGCCGGCAACGATCGTGTCACCAACAGCCAAAGTACCCGACTGCACCAGGACGGTGGCCACGGAACCGCGGCCCTTGTCCAGGTTCGCTTCGATGGCAATGCCTCGAGCGTCCTTGTCCGGGTTGGCGCGCAGATCCAAGGCGGCGTCTGCGGTCAGCAGGACGGCGTCGATCAGTTCATCGATGTTGAGGTTCTGGCGTGCGGAAACCTCAACGAACATGGTGTCGCCACCGTATTCTTCGGGAACCAGGCCGTACTCGGTGAGCTGGCCCTTGACCTTGTCCGGGTTGGCGCCTTCCTTGTCGATCTTGTTCACGGCGACGACAATCGGCACATTGGCTGCCTGCGCGTGGTTGAGTGCTTCAACCGTCTGCGGCATGACGCCGTCGTCGGCTGCGACAACCAGGATCGCGATGTCGGTCACCTTCGCACCACGGGCACGCATGGCCGTGAAGGCCTCGTGACCGGGGGTGTCGATGAAGGTGATGTCGCGGGCCTGGCCCTCGTGGATGTGGCTGATCTGGTAAGCACCGATGTGCTGGGTGATGCCACCGTGCTCGCCGGCCACAACGTTGGAGTTGCGGATGGCGTCAAGCAGGCGGGTCTTACCGTGGTCAACGTGACCCATGACGGTGACAACCGGCGGACGCGGCTCGAGGACGTCGTCGCCTTCGGCGTCGAGTTCGTCCTGGATGTTGATGTCGAACTGGTCCAGGAGCTCGCGCTCCTCGTCTTCGGGCGAAACAACCTGAAGCTTGTAGCCAAGTTCGGCACCAAGCAGGGCAAAGGTGTCTTCATCCAGCGACTGGGTTGCCGTTGCCATCTCACCAAGGTGGAACAGAACGGTCACCAGCGATGCGGGGTTCGCATCGATCTTCTCGGCGAAGTCCGTGATGGACGAGCCGCGACGCAGGCGGATGATGGTCTCGCCGTCACCGCGGGGTACTGATACGCCGCCCAGCGACGGAGCACTCATCTGCTCCAGTTCCTGGCGCTTGGCACGCTTCGACTTGCGCTGCTTGCCACGACCGGCGCCGCCCTTGCCGAAGGCACCCTGAGTGCCACCGCGGCCGCGGCCGCCCTTGCCAAAGCCACCGCCGGCGGGAGCTCCGCCACCCGTGCCTGAACCTGGAGCGCCACCGGGACGACCCGGTCCGCCACCTGGACGGCCTGCGCCGCCGGGACGACCAGCGCCACCCGGAGCCGGACGCTCAGTGCGGTTGGGCATCATGCCCGGAGTCGGACGGTTTCCGCCGCCGGGACCACCGGCAGGACGCGGAGCGCCCGGGCGGGGTGCGCCAGGACGCGGGGCACCCGGACGGGGACCACCGGTTCCTGCTGCGGGACGGGGACCACCGGTGCCGGCCGCGGGGCGGGGACCACCGGGACGTTCGCCATCATTGCGGCGTTCGCCACGGGGCATGCCCTGGGACGGTGCGAACGGGTTGTTGCCCGGACGCGGCGGACGGTCGCCATCGCCACCACGGCCGCGGGGCATGCCCTGCGACGTAGCGAACGGGTTGTTGCCGGGACGGGGACCGCCCGGACGCGGGGCCTGGCCGCCTTGGCGTGCCGGGGAAGGAGTCTCTGCCTTGGGAGCAGGACGTGCACCGGGCTTGGCCGAAACCGGGGTGGATGCGGCCGGAGCAGCAGGTGCTGCCGGAGCCGAGGGGGCCGGAGCTGCCGCAGCGGGAGCTGCAGGCGCCGGGGCCGGGGCCTTCGGCGTCGCAGGGCCCGGAGCCGGAGCAGCCGGACGGGATACGGGACGGTTAGCCGCAGGAGCGGCTGCGGGGGCGGCAGACTTGGCAGCGCCGGCACCCGGGTAGGCGTCGCGAAGCTTCTTCACGACGGGGGCCTCAATGGTGGAAGAGGCGGAGCGAACGAATTCGCCCAATTCCTGCAGTTTGGTCACTGCATCTTTGGAAGTAATACCGAGCTCTTTGGCGAGCTCATGTACGCGGACCTTGGCCACATTTCTCCTGTCTCGGTCCGCACCGAGCCAGGCACGAACCGTCTACTTCTTACTGCGGGCCTTCGCCGCTTGCGCGCATGAAAGGCCCATTGCAGAGCGCAACAAAGTTGTCATCGTTACGCACTCATCGCTGGGAACTCATCGGGTTTCCATCAGTTTTCTGACCCGCTTTCAGGTTTGGACGGTTTTCCTGTGGGTGCCGCGGCATCCACAAGTGGCGAACCCGGCATCAGGTAGCGTTCGACGGCGCCCGTTTCGGTAGCGCCCGCAAGGGCCCTTCCGAACGCGCGACGCTTGATCGCCAATGCCAAGCACTTCTCGCTGGGGTGCAGCCACGCACCCCTGCCGGTCATCCGGCGTCGAACATCGACGAGGACGGCGGATGAACCGCCGCCTTGGGCGACCAGCCGGACAAGCTCGGACCGGGAGCCTTGCTTCCGGCATCCAATGCACGTGCGAACAGGCCCTTGGACGCGTTCAAGCAGTTCAGCCACGACGTGTCCAACCTGCCTTACGCTACTGTCGCCCGGCGTCCAGGCTGGTCAATTCAGCCGTGGCACACCAAAACACATGGATACCGGACGTAAGCCCGGTTCCATCCATTCTAGCCCCCCGGCCCCTGAGTCCTGAAACCAGGGGCGCCGGGAGCGTGGCGTGGAACGGGCGGCCGGGGCCGCCCCGCTCCCCACTATTCAGACTTGGCTGGCGCGGCGTCCGAAACGATATCGATGCGCCATCCCGTCAGCTTGGCCGCAAGCCGGGCGTTCTGGCCCTCTTTGCCGATCGCAAGCGAAAGCTGGTAGTCAGGGACCACGACGCGTGCAGAACGGGTAGCCTCATCCGTGATTGTGACCGAATTCACCCTCGACGGCGACAACGAGTTCGCGATGAAGGTCGCGGGGTCCTCGCTGAAGTCGACGATGTCGATCTTTTCGTCGTTCAGTTCAGTCATGACAGCGCGGACGCGCGAACCCATTTCACCGATGCAGGCACCCTTGGCATTGACGCCCGGGATGTTGGCCTTCACCGCGATCTTGGTACGGTGACCGGCCTCGCGGGCCAGCGCCACAATCTCCACGGAGCGGTCCGCGATCTCCGGAACTTCCATTTCGAAGAGCTTCCGGACCAGGCCGGGGTGCGAGCGGGACAGGGTGATGGATGGACCCTTGGCGCCGCGGTGGACGTCCACAACGAAGGCCCGCAGGCGGCTTCCGTGCAGGTACTTCTCGCCGGGAACCTGCTCGGGCGGGGGAAGCAGCGCTTCGATGGCCCCCAGGTTGACCTGGATCATGTGCGGGTTGTTGCCCTGCTGGATCATTCCTGCCACGAGTTCGCCTTCACGGCCCTTGAACTCGCCCAGCACGTTGTCGTCCTCAACGTCGCGCAGGCGTTGGAGGATGATCTGGCGTGCGGTGCTGGCCGCGATGCGGCCGAAGCCGGCCGGGGTGTCTTCGAACTCGCCGATGGCCTCGCCGTCGTCGTCGATTTCCGTGGCCCAGATGGTCACGTGTCCGCTCTTGCGGTCCAGTTCCGCACGGGCCTTTTCGAAGGCGCCCGGCGTCTTGTGGTATGCCACCAGCAGCGCTTGTTCGATGGTGGGAATCAGGAGATCCAGCGGGATTTCACGCTCACGCTCCAGGAGTCTCAGTGCGCTCATGTCAATATCCATTAGGCCTCCTCGGAAGGTCCGTTGTGCTCGTCTTCCAGCGCAGCCTCATGGAGGTGGCTGAATTCAATCTCGACTTTTCCTTGGCGGATCCTGTCGAAAGGAATAGTGATGGGGTCACCTTGCTTGGGCTTCATGCCCTTCTTGACTTCGTGCTCGGGGATCAGCGTCACATCGGTCTCACCGACGGACGTGATGCGGCCCAGCACGTTCTCGCCCTGGATGACGTTGACCCTGACCATGCGGCCGCGGGCACGGTGCCAGTGGCGGGGTTCGGTCAGGGGACGTCCAACGCCCGGGGAGGAAACCTCAAGGTCGTAGGGACGGCCGTCGTCGTGGGGATCGTTGTCAAGGATATCCGACAGTCCGCGGGAGACATCGGCGATGGCATCAAGACTGACGCCGCCGGTTTCCTCCTGCGGAAGGTCCACGACGACGTGGACGGTGCGGTGTGATCCGGCAACGTGGATGGAAACATCCTCGAGGTAGAGCCTGCTGGCAAGGACCGCCGGTTCGAGCAGCGCTTTAAGCCTGCTCTCTTCCGGGTTGTGGATGGTGGCCGTTGAGTTCGATTCAGAACGGTCTGTTGAAGTCGTGGCTTCCGAGTCACTCACGTTGCCCGCCGCCTCCCGATAGATGTTGTTGTGACTACTAGCCTAACGATTTTCCGCGCGACATGGTGCACTGAGTCGCCCGCCCACGTGACACCATGGTGTGTTGTGAACGGGCAAACAAGCGAAAAACGACGCACACCGGACTGGGGCCGGGTTTTGCTGGTTGCCGTGGTGGCCCTGCTGGTTGCGGGCACCGGAATGGTGCTGGTTCCGCGCGATTCCGGGACTCCTGCGCCCGTTTCCTTCTCCGAATCCGCCCGCACCGAGGCCTCCTCCGATGCGGTGCGGTTGCTGGAATCGGCTGGAGCTCTGTCCAGCGCCGAAGCTCCGGAAGCCAAAACCCCTGCCCTTGCCCGTGTTGTGACTTTGCTGACAACGCAGGCACGGGCCCTCATGGCTCCCGGAGATACCGCCATCAGCTCCGCCCCTGCGTCCACCATCACGCCCGGCCCCGCAGCGGCGACGCGTGCTTCCCTGCTGGAGCAACTCTCCGCGAGCGGAACGAAGCGCCTGGCGGACGCGCGGGAGGCCGACGGCGGAATCGCCCGCCTGCTCGCCGCCGTCGGCACTGCCCAACTGATCCACTCCGAATCGCTGGCCGCGGCCTGGCAGTTGCCCTTGCCTGTGGATTCTTCATCCGCTGCAAAGGCCGAGGCGTCAACGACTGTACCGGCGGCCACGCCGACAGCGGCCGCCTGCCCGTCCGTAAGCCCGACTCCAAAACCGTTGTCGGCCACCACAGATTCTGCCCTCGCCGCAGTGGTCCGCTCGCAGCAGGAAGCCGTCTATGCCTACCAGGTAGCCCAGAAAAGGCTGGACGCCGGCGCCGCCACCCAGGCCGCCAAGGACTCGCAAGTTCATGCCCTCCTGCTCAGGCAGGCCGAGGCCTTGACGCGCGCCAACTGCGGCGACGTTCCCCCGGCATCGGCCGGATACCAGCTGCCGGAGCTGTTCGCCAAGGACCCCGCCGCCGCCTTGGGTGCGCTCGAAGCGTCTTCTTTGCCGGGCTTCGCGGACCTTGTCGCCTTGTCCACCGGAGAAACCCGCGCCTGGGCGTTGGATGGCCTGCTTGCCGCGACCCGCAGGAGCGTCGCCTGGGGCGCCGCCCTCCCGGCCTTGCCCGGGATAACGTTCGACGCCGGGCAGTTGCCTGCACTGCCCACCCCAGGTACTGCTTCTGCACCGCCAAAGTCAACGAGCGCGGGATAGGCGAGCCTAGCCATGCTGGTCAAGGCCGTCCACAGGTGCTTGGCTTGGAACATGGCCTCCACAGAAACTGCCACCACCCACGAGAACGAGCCACACCGCGACGACCTGGCGCACCGGCTGAACTGGCTACGGGCCGGGGTGCTGGGGGCGAACGACGGGATCGTATCGGTCGCCGCAATCGTGGTGGGCGTGGCCGGTGCCACCACCAACACGGGAAGCATCCTGGCAGCGGGAACAGCCGGTTTGGTGGGCGGAGCGATCTCCATGGCGTTGGGAGAATACGTGTCCGTCAGCAGCCAGAGCGACACGCAAAAGGCCCTGATCGAAAAGGAACGCCGGGAACTCGCTGAGCAACCCGAGGACGAACTCAATGAGCTTGCCGCGATCTACGAATCCAAGGGCCTTAGCCCCAGGACGGCGAGGACCGTAGCCGAGGAACTGACAGAGCACGATGCCTTGGCTGCCCATCTGTCCGCCGAACTGAACATCCACGTAAACGACATCGTGAGCCCATGGAACGCTGCCTTCGCCTCCGCAGTGGCGTTCACGTTGGGAGCAGTGCTGCCGATGCTGGCCATCCTGCTTCCTCCGCCGGAGATGCGGGTGCCCCTGACGTTCGTCGCCGTGCTTCTGGCACTGGCCATAACAGGGGCCATCGGGGCTTGGATCGGCGGGGCTTCACGCTTCCGGGCAGCTGTCCGTGTGGTGCTTGGCGGAGCCCTGGCATTGGCGGCGACGTTCTCCATCGGAACGCTCTTGGGCGCCAGCGGCGTTTTCTAGGGGCCGGGCCTTGCCGCGGAGTTAGGCTGTTCGCGTGACCCTTCACGCGATGATTCCCATTCCGGGCGACCTCCACGCCCGTTACAACCGCGACTCCGCGGGCCGGGACTGGCTGGCCAGCCTGCCGGGACTCATCTCCGAAGCACTGGAACGCTGGCAGCTCACTGTGGACCTGGCCCCTGGCGGGGAACCATGGAACGGCCACGGTGCTTTGGTGGTGCCGGTCTTGCAGGACGGCGGCGCTGCAGCCTTGAAGATTGCATTCCCCCACGACGAGGCGAGGGTGGAGCGGCACGCACTGGAACTGTGGGACGGCCGGGGCGCTGTCCGCCTGCTGGCTTCCGATGCTGCCAGCTGCTCCATGCTCCTGGAACGATTGGATGCCTCACGCTGGCTGCAGGACGTTTCGATGGACCAGGCAGTGGACTCGTGGGGCGGCATTGTCCGGGAGCTGTCAATACAGCCCGGCGAAGGACTCCAGTGGCAGGCCTTTGACCACATAGCAGGGACCGCGGAGCGCTGGAGCGATGAACTGCCCGCTGAATGGGAGCGTCTTGAGCGCCCCTTCCCCAGATGGTTGTTGGAGGCGGCCCTTGAGGTGTGCCAAACGCGCGGAGCCGTAGGCCGCCGTTCAGGCAAAGACGTGCTGGTGCACACCGATCTGCACTTCATGAACATCCTTGCCACGCGTGAAGACCAACATGGGCGCAGGAGCTATCTCGCCATCGATCCACAGCCGCAGATCGGCGAGGCCGAATTCTCCGTGGCACCGCTTCTCTGGAACCGCATTCATGACCTCTCCCGCACAGATCCGGAGACCGCGTTGCGTGAGCGCTGCACGGACTTCAGCCTTGCCGCAGGCCTTGACCCGGAGGTTGCACGGCAGTGGAGCATTGCCCGCGAGGTTGCCAACGCATTGTGGTACGCCACTAAACCCGGACACAACGGAGATCTGGCGCGCTCCTTGTGGGTTGCCAGCACCATGGCAGGCCGGACGCTGGACCATTTGCCGCGAGCCCACGAACTTCCTGACCCAGGTGAGCTCAGAAGCTGAGTTTACTTGGAAACTGAGCACCGAGCCGCCTCAGGCGAAGTTTTCGTTCCAGACATCCACACCCAGTTTGACGATCAGCGCCGCCACGACGATGAGAAAAACGAGGCGCACGAACTTGCTTCCCCTGGCGACGGCTGTCCTGGCTCCCAGATAGCCCCCAGCCATGTTGGCCAGTCCGAGGACCAGGCCCACTCCCCACAGCAATGAGCCATGCGGCAGGAAGAAGATCAGTGCTCCGGCGTTGGTTGCCATGTTGACGATCTTGGCTTTGGCGCTGGCTTCCAGGAACGCGTAGCCCATGGCCGAAACCAGGGCAATCACCAGGAATGAACCAGTTCCCGGGCCGATAAGACCGTCGTAGAAACCGATGACACCACCAATGAGGCAGGCCACAACATAGTGTTTGTGGCCGTCATGGCGCAAGGCCGTCAGCTCGCCTGCGCCGGGACGCAACGCGGTAAAGATGGCGACGGCGATCAGGGCCAGGACGATGATCGGCTTGAAAACACTCGCGGGCAGTGATGCGGCGAGGATTGCGCCGCCGAAGCTCCCGGCCAGCGCAATCACCGCCATGGGAATCGCGGTCTTCAGGTCCGGCCCTACACGGCGGTAGTACGTCACGGCACTGGTGGTGGTCCCGAAGATGGAACCCATTTTGTTGGTCGCCAACGCTTGGACAGGCGTGATGCCGGGCACCAGCAGCAGGGCGGGGAGCTGGATCAGTCCCCCGCCTCCAACTACTGCGTCAATCCAGCCGGCTGCGAATCCAGCCACCACAATCAGGATGATCGTGGTGAGCTGGATGGAGTCGAAGCCCGAAATCACCGGGAACGAACGGCGTTGACCACGTAATCCACGGCCTTGTCGACGGCGACATTCTCTGCCTCGCCGCTGCGACGGTCCTTGATTTCGACAACGCCATCTGCCAGTCCGCGTCCAACAGCCAGGATGGTTGGCACACCCACGAGCTCGGCGTCGCCGAACTTGACGCCGGGAGATACCTTGGGCCGGTCATCGAAGATGACGTCCAGCCCGGCAGCCTCGAGCTCGCTGGAGAGCCTCTCGGCGGCCTCGAAGATCTCCTCGCCGCGTCCGACAGCCACGACGTGGACATCGGCCGGAGCAACCGAACGGGGCCACACGATGCCGCGTTCGTCGTGGTTCGCTTCAGCCAGGGCAGCAACGGCACGGGTCACGCCTACTCCGTAGGAGCCCATGGTCACGACAACCTGCTTGCCGTTCTGGTCCAGGACCTTGAGCTCCAGGGCTTCGGCGTACTTGCGGCCGAGCTGGAAAATGTGTCCCATTTCGATACCGCGTGCGGTCTCCAGGGGCCCGGAACCGTCGGGGGCGGGATCGCCGGCACGCACCTCAGTGCTCTCGATGACGCCGTCCCACCCAAAGTCGCGGCCTGCCACCAGGCCGAAGACGTGCTTGCCCTCGGAGTTGGCACCGGTGATCCAGCTGGTGCCGGACACAACGCGGGGGTCGACCAGGAACAGCACTTTGGAGGAGCCTTCAAGTCCAAGGACAGGCTGGTCAAGGGACAGCCCGGGGCCGATGTAGCCCTTCACGAGCCACGGCAGCTTCTTGAGGTCTTCCTCATTTGCGGCCTCAAGCCCGATCTCCCCTGCGATAGGCAGGTGGGATCCGATGTTTGCTTCCACGCGCTTCAGATCAACGGCGCGGTCACCCGGAACGCCGATCACCACGATCTGGCGCTCACCGGTTGGCAGCGTGACGGCGAGGACAACATTCTTGAGCGTGTCAGCGGCAGTCCAGGGGCCGTCGTCGGAACCGGTGCGCGGAGCAAGCTGGTTCGCTGCGGCGACCAGGGTCTCGATGGTGGGCGTGTTCGGTGTGTCCAGGACCTCGGCGGCAGGGGCGTTGCTGAAGTCGATGTCGTCCGGGACAACGGTGGTGACAGCTTCGACGTTGGCGTAGTAGCCGCCTGCGGAGCGAACAAACGTGTCCTCGCCGATCTCGGTGGGGAACAGGAATTCCTCGCTCTTGGAGCCGCCCATGGCACCGGCTGTGGCAGCAACGGGAATCACTTCAAGGCCCAGCCGTTCGAAAATCTTCAGGTAGGCGGCCCGGTGGGCGGCGTAGCTTGCGTCCAAGCCGGCGTCGTCGACGTCGAACGAGTAGGAGTCCTTCATGATGAACTCGCGGCCGCGGAGGAGGCCCGCGCGGGGACGGGCTTCGTCGCGGTACTTGTTCTGGATCTGGTAGAGGCTCAGCGGCAGGTCTTTGTATGACGAGTACAGGTCCTTGACCAGGAGGGTGAACATTTCCTCGTGCGTGGGGGCCAGCAGATAGTCGGCACCCTTGCGGTCCTGGAGGCGGAACAGGCCTTCGCCGTACTCGGTCCAGCGGTTGGTCGCCTCGTAGGGTTCGCGCGGAAGCAGTGCCGGGAAGTGGACTTCCTGGGCCCCGATGGCGGCCATTTCCTGGCGGATGATTTCTTCGACCTTGCGCAGGACGCTTAGGCCCAGCGGCAACCAGGTGTAGATGCCGGGCGCGGCACGGCGGATGTAGCCGGCGCGGACCAGGAGCTTGTGGCTGGCGACCTCAGCGTCGACGGGATCTTCACGCAGGGTGCGCAGGAATAACTGGGAAAGGCGAAGGACCACGGGTACGTATCCGTTTCTTTGGCAGGTGTGGCAAAAACAACTGCGTACTAATCTACCGGCTTGCGGCCTTGCGCCTTTAAACGTACGGATCCACCCGCTGCGTTGCCCTGAACGCGGAAGAGCCACGCCTTCGCGAGTGGAAGCCCCTGGCCGCCGTGGGCTGGTCATCCTGCGAGGGCGTGGCTCAACGGCCGGCCGGCCGCAAGCGTTATCCGTTGACTACTTGGTCTTGCCCTCCAGGGCGACGAGTACGCCTGCGACTGCGAAGAACTTATTGCTGCCGAGCTCGCGGATGGTGTCGATACCCAGGGAATCCTTCAAGGCTTTTGCCGTGGCATCGGTGACACCTGCCAAGGCGGCCGGAGATGCATCCAGAATTTCCTTGAGACTCTTGTCCTCGTACGCCTTGTCCAGTGCTTTGGAAAGATCAACGCCAACTGCCATTGTCACGATTCCCCTCAGTGATCATCCGCGCCCCAACGACACGGTTGGGATGAACCTATGTGATGACGGACACGATTTCAAGGATTTTTGTACTTTCGATGGACAAGGAAAATCCTTGACCCGGTTGAGAAGCAGTCTTAGCTTTAATTCATCACTTGGTGAATTACTTGATATTCGTGAGGCCACCATGTCGCACATTGCCCGTCACGCCGCTCCCCCACCCGCTGCCGCCATCAGCGCGTCAGGGCTGCACGTTTCACTGGGACGTACCCGCGTCCTGCGCGGCCTCGACTTCTCAGTGGAATCCGGCCGGATAGCGGGACTGCTGGGGCCATCGGGAAGCGGAAAGACCACTCTGATGCGCGCCATCGTCGGAGTCCAGCGGATTACCCGGGGCACCGTCACCGTCCTCGGCTTGCCCGCCGGAAGCACGCCGTTGAGGCACGACGTCGGCTACGTCACCCAAGGCGCCAGCGTCTACGGGGACCTCAGCGTCGAAGCGAATGTCCGCTACTTTGGCGCCATGCACGGCGCGACGGCGGCCGACGTCACCGAGGCGATTGCCGCCGTCGGGCTCCAGGACTTCGCACGGCAGAAAGCCGCTGACCTGTCCGGTGGCCAGTTCAGCCGTGTGTCCCTGGCATGCGCGCTGGTGGCCCGCCCGAAACTGCTGGTTCTGGACGAGCCAACTGTCGGTTTGGATCCCGTGCTGCGGGCCGAACTCTGGGAGCGCTTCGCCGCCATGGCTGAGCAGGGAACCACCCTTTTGGTCTCCAGCCACGTCATGGAGGAAGCCTCCCACTGCTCCACCTTGCTGCTGTTGAGGGACGGCCTACTGCTGGCCCAACTCACACCGGCCGAGCTCGCCGAACGCGGACACAGCGACGACCTCGAACGGGCGTTCCTGACCATGATCAAGGCCGCTGGCCGCGGCCAGCAGGAAAGCCAGGTGGCATCGTCATGAACCTTAGAATGACCATCGCAACCACCGCCCGCGTCCTGGGCCAATTGCGGCACGATCACCGGAGCGTGGCGCTGATCCTCGTGGTGCCGGCCCTCCTGCTGACGGCCGTGTACTTCCTCTACGAAAACGAAAGCCTGCCACCAGGGGCGCCCAGGACGTTTGATCGGGTGGGCCTGATGATGCTGGCCATCTTCCCCTTCGTGGTGATGTTCCTGGTCACCTCCATCACCATGCTCCGCGAACGCACCTCCGGGACCCTGGAGCGGTTGCTGACCACACCCATCCACAAAGCGGACCTGCTGTTCGGCTATGCCTTGGCCTTCTCCATCATGGCCGCCCTGCAGTCCCTGGTGGCCACGGCGGTGGCGTACTGGATTTTCCATCTCGACATCAAAGGAAGCCCTTCCCTGGTGGTACTGATCGCCGTGATCAATGCGGTCCTGGGGGTTGCCCTGGGCTTGCTGTGCTCGGCGTTCGCCCGGACGGAGTTCCAGGCCGTGCAGTTCATGCCGGTGGTGGTGGTCCCCCAGATCCTGCTGTGCGGACTGTTCGTGGCACGGGAGCACATGAATGAGGTCCTGGACGGCATCTCGGGCGTCCTGCCGCTGACTTTCTCGGTGGACGCCCTGAAGGAGATCGCAGGCAATTCCGAGGCGACGTCGGCGATGTGGCAGGACGCCTCGGTGATGGCTGCGATCGTGGTGGGCGTGTTGGTGCTGGCGTCGCTGACCCTGCGGCGACAAACGCGATGAGCCTCCCGCAGCTGCGACGCGGCCGACGCAGTCAGGAAGATCACTCCAGGGAAGCCATACTGGCTGCCGCCCGGGGGCTTTTCGCGGAGCAGGGGTTCGATGGAACAAGCCTGCGCCAGGTAGCCCGCGAAGCCGGCGTGGATCCGGCCATGGTGCACCATTTCTTCAAGGGCAAAGACGAGCTGTTCGCAGCAAGCGTCGAATTGCCGGCGGACCCCGCGGCGGTCCTGTCCGACGTCGAAAACGCAGACCCCCAGGTGAGGGCGGAAGTCATTGTCCGCGCCATCCTTGAGCTCTGGGAAGGCCCGGCACAGCACGCCATGGTGGCCTTCGCCCGCGGAACCATCGGCTCCAAGGCCAAGACGGCGCTGATGAAGGAAGTGGTCAGCAGGGCGGTCCTGCCACGGATCATGGGGGGCTTGCCGGGCTCCGCCGAGGAAGTGCGGCTGCGCGGAAACCTGGTGGCTACCCAAGTGGTGGGCCTCATGCTGGCGCGATACGTGATCCGGCTACAGCCCCTGGCGTCCGCCCCACCCGAGGAGGTGGTCCGCTTGGTGGCCCCGAACATCCAGCACTACCTCACCGGCAACCTGGCCTCCCCAAGTAAGTAGCAGTACATGCCGTTATGACGCTCCAAAACGACATGTACTGCTACACAGTTTCCAGCGGCTACTTGATGAGATCGGCAGCCTGGTCCAGCATCGCCTCAAGCTTGGGGAGATCGGAATCCGAGACCTTCGTACCGGTGGACTGTGCCACCAGGACGACTCCACTCTTGACCGTGCTGACGAACAGCTGCTCCTGTGATCCCGCTTCCCCAGCTGCAGTGCTGTGGTAGGCGATGGCCCCCGGAGTCTTCGCGGAGGTGGGCAGCGCCTTAACGCTGGCATGCACCACGCTTCCCATGACTGTCATCTGGATGTCACCACAGGCAGCGAGATCCTTGGCACTGTTCTCGGCAACGGCTTTGACCTTGTCCTCCGAGGCTCCGGAGAACAACGACAGAAGGTGAGCTGTTTCAGCCGTTGAACTGGCCGAGGCGCCGATGCTCATCGTGGCGCCTTCTTCCATCTGGATACCGCCACCAGTCAGGAAGCTTGTGCAGGACGCGGGCTCAATGACGCTGTTCGCCAGGAGGTCCTTCACTTGCTTCATGGTGTCGGCCATCTGTCCATCCGGCATCACCATAAGCTTGGTGCCCTTGCCGTCACGGACGTCGCCCACAATCTTTGTCAGCTCCGCCTTTGAGTACGAGCGGAATTCAACGGGCGTGGGTGTCGCCGTTTCGCTGGCCGGCGCGGACGCCGCTTCCGTGGAAGTACCGGCACCGCTGCACGCGGCAAGGCCCATAACCAACAGTCCTGACACGGCAAAACCGCGCAGCGCATTCTTATTCATTTGTTCCCCAACGGATTTTTGAGTGATGCTTGGCATGCGCCAACCGCGATAAGACTACAAGCAGCCGGCTCCAGTCCTAAAACAGGACCGTCGCGAACGTGCCCACCTGTTCAAAACCCACGCGCTCGTAGGTGGCACGGGCTTTGGTGTTGTAGTCGTTGACGTACAGGCTCGTCACGGGCGCAAACGACCTTGAGAGGTTAACGACGGCGGCCATGTAGCCGGCGCTCTGGCCGCGGCCACGCAGCTCCGGATTCATCCACACGCCCTGGACCTGGGTGACTTCCTTGGTAACAGCCCCTAGCTCGGCCTTGAAGACCACCGTTCCGGAAGCGTCGATATGCACCAGCGAATGGCCTTGCCGGATGAGGCCGGCCACCCGTTTGCTGTAGAACTCCTGGCCGCCCAGAAACGGCGAGTAGCCTACTTCTTCTTCGAACATGGCGGCACATGCTGGCAGGATCCTGTCGAAATCGGCCATTGAGCCAAAAGTCAGGGCAGGATTGGCGCTGATGACAGGGCCGCCGGAGATAGAGAGAAGTGGCTGTTCGGCGCGGACCTCATGGGCCAGGTGGCCCAACTGCTCGAAGCGGGAATAGAGCGCAAGCACTGTCTCCGCCGGCCCGAAAATCGAAGCGTACCGGCGACCGTTTTGATGGGCGGCGTTGGCCACGTAGCCAGCCAGGCCGGGATCCAGCTGGACGGGGACCAGGTTGGCTCCGGCCCAGCAGGCACCCAGGAGGGTCTCGCCGTCGAAGACTCCGAACACGCTGGCCCCGCCGCTGGTGGGTGCCGCGGTGCCCGTACTTTCGAGATGGGCGAGGATAAAGACGTTGGCCACCGCGTCCTCGTTTGCGAGCGCACGAAGAGCCAGGGTGTCGGCACCGCCGAGCACCCTGACCCCTAAGCCGTTCTCGTTACGAGACGCTAACCACGGGGCTACCCTTGACAGCATCTTCGCCATCGGCCTCCCCCATCTCTTCAGCGATACGCATGGCCTCTTCGATCAGTGTCTCAACAATTTCGCTCTCCGGCACAGTCTTAATGACTTCGCCCTTCACGAAAATCTGGCCCTTGCCGTTTCCGGAGGCCACACCAAGGTCCGCTTCGCGTGCTTCACCCGGTCCGTTGACTACACAGCCCATCACGGCAACCCGCAGCGGAATCTCCATGCCTTCCAGACCAGCCGTCACCTGCTCCGCGAGCGTGTAAACGTCTACCTGGGCACGGCCACAGGACGGGCAGGACACAATCTCCAGCTTGCGGGGGCGCAGGTTCAGGGACTGCAGGATCTGGTTGCCCACCTTGATCTCTTCCACCGGAGGGGCGGAGAGGGAAACGCGGATGGTGTCGCCGATCCCGCGGGAAAGGAGCGCACCGAAGGCCGTGGCCGACTTGATGGTGCCTTGGAAGGCCGGGCCGGCTTCGGTGACTCCGAGGTGCAGCGGCCAGTCGCCTTTCTCTGCCAGCATTTCGTACGCGGCCACCATGACCACGGGGTCATTGTGCTTGACGGAGATCTTGAAGTCGTGGAATCCGTGCTCTTCGAACAGGGACGCCTCCCAGACAGCGGACTCAACGAGCGCCTCCGGAGTAGCCTTGCCGTACTTCTTCAGGATGCCCGGCTCAAGGGAGCCGGCATTGACGCCGATGCGGATGGAGGTGCCGTGGTCCCGGGCCGCTGCGGCGATTTCCTTGACCTGGTCATCGAATTTGCGGATGTTGCCGGGGTTCACCCGTACGGCGGCGCATCCTGCTTCGATGGCGGCGAAGACATACTTGGGCTGGAAGTGGATGTCGGCGATCACGGGGATCTGGGACTTCCGGGCGATGATGGGCAACGCTTCGGCATCGTCAGCGGAGGGGCAGGCAACGCGCACAATGTCGCAGCCGGATGCCGTGAGTTCGGCAATCTGCTGGAGGGTGGCGTTGATATCGGTGGTGGGCGTCGTGGTCATCGACTGAACACTGATGGGCGAGTCAGAGCCGACGCCAACGGAACCAACCTTGATTTGCCGCGTCTTACGGCGCGGGGCAAGGACGGGGGGTGGGGCTGCTGGCATTCCCAGGCTGACCGAGGTCACGTGGACTCCTTGGGTTGGGGTGGATCGTTGTGGTGGAGGAAGCCCGGGCTAGGAAGCGTGGGCTGCCAGGACGCCAATGATGGGGGACCATTCCGTGGTGCGGATGCCGGCGATAACTCCGGCTTCGGCGAATGGATCCTGCTTGAGGAGGTCATTGAGTTCTGCTTCTTCAGAGGACTTGAAGATCAGCAGGGCACCAGCACCGTCGCCGTACGGGCCGCTGGCGAGGAGCTTGTTGTCCTCTGCCAGTTCGGCGAGCCAGGCACGGTGTGCTGGGCGGGCTTCGTCGCGGAGGGCGTCGGAATCGGCGACGTATACATACTCAACAGCGAAAACAGTCATGGTGCTAGCCTATCCCCCTTGCCCGGCAGGAAAGGTTCACAGTGGCGTGAATAGTCATGGCTCAGCCGAAGATGTTCACGGGCTTGACGATGTCCGCGTAGATCAGCAGGACGCTCATGCCAAGCAGCAGCGCCGCCACGACGTAGGTCACGGGCAAGAGCTTGGCAATATCGAAGGCTCCGGGGTCCGGCCTTCCACGCAACTTGGCCACCCGGCGTCGTATTCCTTCGTACAGGGCACCGGCCACATGGCCGCCGTCGAGCGGCAGGAGCGGGATGAGGTTGAAGATGGCAAGTGCGAAATTCAGTCCTGCCAGCAACCCGATCAGGGTGGCGATCCTGGCCTCGAGCGGTACCTGCTCCATGGCCGCTACTTCACCGGCAACCCGGCCAACGCCCACCACGCTGATGGGGCCGTTCGGGTCCCGCGGTTCTTCGCTGAAGGCTGCCTTGGCAACCCCGACCACCCTGGCGGGCAGGTTGAAGATCACACCGGAAATCTGTTTGATGTTCTCCCCCGCCATGGGAAGAACGGCCGACGCCGGTTGGGGCACCAAGGCGCTTTGCGATCCGATGCCCAGGAAGCCGACTTCCTGGTACTGCAATACGCCATTGGCGTCCTGGGACTGCCGGCCATCGGCGCCGATGACAGGGCGCGATGAGAGTACAGGTGTCACTGTTGTCTCGACGGACGCACCGTTCCGTTCCACCGTGATGGGGACTTCCCTCCCGGCGGAGGCACGGATCCAGCCGGTCAGCTCGTCCCAGTTGGTGACGGGCTTGCCATCAAAGGAAGTGACGGTGTCATTGGGCTGGAGCCCGGCCGCTGCGGCCGGAGTGAGCTTGCAGTCGGCAGAGTCGGGGTCGACGGTTTGTCCTGCAGCCACCTGGCATTTGGAAACGTCGGCAATGGTGGTGGTTGCTTTGGCAACGCCGAAGCCCATGAGGAGCACTGCCAGCAGCACCAGGCCAATAACCATGTTCATGGCCGGTCCGCCGAGCATAATGATGATCTTCTTCCACACGGGAAGCTTGTAGAAGACCCGCCGCTCATCGCCGGGTCCTACTTCTTCATGGGCCACGGAGCGCGCCTCCGTGGCGAGCGTCTGGAACATGCCGGTACTGGAAGGACGGACGCCGCCGTCGTCCTTGTTGGGCGGGTACATGCCGATCATGGAGACGTAGCCACCCAAGGGCAGCGCCTTGAAGCCGTACTCCGTCTCGCCCTTCTTTTTGGACCAGAGCGTGGGCCCGAAGCCGATCATGTACTTGGTGACGCGCACCTTGAAGAGTTTCGCCGGCACCAGGTGGCCTACCTCGTGCAGCGCAATGGAGACGGCGACGCCGATTGCGACGAAGACGACTCCAAGAATGAAGAGAAGGACGGGACTCATGCCGGTGGGACTGCTTCCGTAAGGGTTTGGGACTACAGGGCGCTGCTTGATGCTAAACGATCGTGGGTTCGGGCTCGTGCCCACTTCTCAGCATCCAGCACGGACTCCACTGTCAGCTCAGAGGAGCCTGAATGTTCGCTGAGGACGGATTCGACCGTGTCAACGATGTCCGTGAAGCGGATGCGGCCCGCATGGAAGGCTTCAACGGCTTCCTCATTGGCCGCGTTGAACACTGCCGGGAAGGTGCTGCCTTGCTTGGCTGCGTCCTTGGCGAGGTCGACGGCGGGAAAGGCCACAGCGTCCAGCGGTTCGAACGTCCAGCTTGTGGCCTGCGTCCAATCGCAGGCCTTCGCAGCGTGCGGAACCCGGTCCGGCCACCCCAGTCCAAGGGCGATGGGAAGGCGCATGTCCGGCGGCGAGGCCTGGGCGATGATGGATCCGTCCACGAACTGGACCATCGAATGGACCACGGACTGGGGATGGACCACCACATCGATCCGGTCCAAGGGCACATCGAAAAGCAGGTGGGCTTCGATCACTTCCAGGCCTTTGTTGACCAGGCTGGCTGAATTGGTGGTGACCATGAGCCCCATGTCCCAGGTGGGGTGTGCCAATGCTTCCTGCGGGGTGACGTGGTGGAGCTGTTCGCGGGAGCGGCCACGGAAAGGACCCCCGGAAGCTGTCAGGATCAGCTTCTCGACTTCCTGCTCGGTCCCGGACCGCAGGCATTGGGCGATCGCGGAGTGCTCGGAGTCGACAGGAACGATCTGGCCCGGGCGGGCAGCTGCCTTGACCAAGGCACCACCAACGATCAGCGATTCCTTGTTTGCCAGGGCAAGGGTGGCTCCGGTGCCGAGCGCGGCGAGCGTGGGGGCAAGTCCGATGGAGCCGGTGATGCCGTTGAGGACGACATCGCATTCGATGGCAGCGATCCGGGTGGAGGCGTCGGGCCCGGCAAAGATGTCAGGGGCGAAGTTCTTCAGGCCGGCTTCAACCGCGGCGGCCTCGATCAGGCGCTTCAGGACCGCAGGATCACCCTGCGCAATGCCCACTGCCTGGACCCGGGTGTGGACCGCCTGATTCGCGAGAAGCTCCAGGTTCCCTCCGCCGGCGCTCAGCGCCACAACCTCGAAACGGTGCGGGGCGGCGTCGACGACGTCAATCGCCTGTGTGCCGATGGAACCTGTGGACCCGAGGATGACGATCTTGCGCGGCTGCATGGCTTAAGTATCCCAGCCGGCACCGGGAGCGGCGAACGGGGTGCCCTGACGTAGAGGCGCTTTGCTTGACCGCTGGACTCCCCCGCGTACGGTGGAATTGTGGAATGGCTGTCCTGGTTTGATGCATGGGACTACGAGTTCGCCCGCCAAGTGCTGCAGCGGGGCACAGCGGCACTCTACGCTGTCGCCTTTCTGTCAACGTTGAACCAGTTCCCCACCCTGTTGGGTGAGCGCGGGCTGTTGCCCGTGCCGGGTTTCCTGGGCCTGGCCCGGCGGATGGGCAGGCCCACTATGTTCCGCCGCCACTACTCCGATGCGATGCTCAGGGCTGTGTGCTGGGTGGGAATCGCCTTGGCGGCGCTGTTGTTGCTCGGCGTCCCGCAAGCAGGCCCTCCGTGGCTGCCGATGCTGGCCTTTCTTGCCCTGTGGTTTGGGTACATGTCCATCGTCAACGTCGGCCAGACGTTCTATGGGTTCGGCTGGGAAATCCTGCTTCTCGAGACCGGATTTGTCGTGGCGTTCCTTGGCTCGGACCAAACGCCACCGCCCACCCCCATCCTGGTCCTGATCACCTGGCTGGTGTTCCGGCTGGAGTTCGGCGCGGGCATGATCAAGATCCGGGGCGGAAGGGAGTGGCGGGACATGACGGCGATGTACTACCACCACGAGACCCAACCAATGCCCGGCCCGCTCAGCAGGCAGGCCCACCTTCTGCCCCGACCGCTGCACAAGGTTGAAGTGATCGGCAACCACTTCGCACAGCTGGTGGTGCCGTTCTTCCTCTTTGCGCCGCAGCCACTGGCCAGCATCGCCGCAGGGATCATCATCGTCACGCAACTCTGGCTCGTGGCATCCGGGAACTTCGCCTGGCTGAACTGGGCGGCCATAGTGCTGGCTTTCGCCGCCGTAAGCGACCCCGTTGCCCACGCCGTCTTCCCGTACATCCCGCTTGAGTGGCACCCGGGCGCCCAAACCCCGGTGTGGTGGCTCGCCGTCGTCGTCCTGGTGACCGGCTTGCTGCTGGTCCTGAGTTATCGACCGCTTCTGAACCTCTTTTCACGACGACAGCTCATGAACGCCAGTTTCAACCGGTGGCGCCTGGTCAACGCCTATGGAGCGTTCGGGACCGTCACCAAACAGCGTATCGAGATCGTGGTGGAAGGCACCATGGCCGTGCAGCCGGACGCTCCCGATGACAACTGGCAGGAATACGGCTTCAAGGGCAAGCCGGGCGACGTTCGCCGCCTGCCCCGGCAATGGGCGCCGTACCATCTGCGGCTGGACTGGATGATGTGGTTCCTGCCGCTGCGGACCGTGCACGAGGATTGGTTTTACGCTTTCCTCAACAAACTGCTGGAGGCGGACGCGCCAACGCTTCGGCTGCTTCGCCATGACCCGTTCGACGGCGAGCGCCCCCGTTGGGTGCGGGCGTGCAGCTACCTGTACCGCTTCGCCACCCGGGCCGAGTTCCGTGAAACCGGCGATCGCTGGGTGCGGGTGCTGCTCGACGAAGCCATTCCGCCGCTCAGCCCCCGTCCTGATCGGCGACACTCAGCCTAGCGCCCGCGGAGGTGCAGTGGACTCGCGGACCACCAGGTGCGTGGCCAGTTCGACCCGGCGGGAGTCGATTTCCTCCCCGCTCCGTTGGCGGAGGATGAAGTTCAGTGCCGAACGTCCCATGTCCTGCAGGGGCTGGGACACAGAAGTCAGCGGCGGGAGCGACTCTTCCGCCTGCGGCGTGCCATCGAATCCGACCAGGCTCATGTCCTCCGGAATGCGGATATTCTGCCGCCTGGCCTCCGCCAGGACGCCAAGGGCAATGCTGTCGCTGCCGGCAAAAATTGCCGTTGGCGGTTCGTCCAGGGCCAGGAGTGATTTCATCGCGTCCACTCCGTTCGTGGACCGGAAGGGGCCTGCTGAAATGTATTCCTCCACGACAGGTACGCCTGCCGCCATGAGGGCGGCCATATAGCCATGCAACCTGGCTTGGCTGCATTCGGCGCCGGCGGGCCCTCCTATGTGGGCGATGCGACGGTGTCCAAGGTCGAGCAGGTGGGTGGCTGCGGCCTTTCCGCCGGCCCAGTTGCTGGCCCCAACACTGAACACGTTTCCCGGCGGCGGGTTGAGGGGATCGACTACGACGACAGGTATCCGGCGACGCTGGAATGGCTTCAGTTGCCCGGAACCGAAGGCCGACGTAACAACGATCATGCCGCTGCGGCCCTCGTCGAGCATGCGCTGTGCGCGATCTTCAGGTCCCAACGGCGAGCCGGCCTGGCGGCTGGTGACAGAGAGGATGACCTCCATGTCCGAGGCTGCGGCTTGCTCCAGGATGCCGTTGAGTACTTCCACGGAGTAGGCGGAGTTCAGGGAGTCGAAGACTACCTCCACAGCGTGCTGCAGGGGAGGGCTTTTCCGTTGGAGCGGGGACCTGTAGCCCGTCCTCTGCAGTGCTGCAAGAACGCGGTTCCTGGTCTCCTCGGCAACATCCTGCCGGCCGTTGACCACCTTGGATACCGTCGGCGCCGAAACGCCCACTTCCTTGGCGACGGCGGCCAGGGTCAACTTGGGCGGACGCACTTCTCGAACCATGGTTCCCAACTTTCGAAATCTTTCGACGTGCAATTCAGTATGGGCTGGTAACCCGGTAAGCGCAAACGAGCATCAAAGTCCTTGGGTAAGAAGTATTGACGGACCGTTAATATGGCTTTAGTTTAGACCGTGACCTAAATCATGGTCTCGAAATATTTCGATAAATTTCGAAACCGGTCACTCTTTTTTGGCAGTAAGCACCAAGGCTTGCTCGATGATGCGACTACCCCTGGAGAAGCAATGAAGCAGTTCCAATCATCCCGGCGTTCCTTCCTGGCCCTCGCGGCTGTAACTCCCTTCGCCGTCATGGCCACGAGCGCCTGCGGCACGTCCGGTCCAGGCAGTGCGAGCGGAGGAGGAGCCAGCATGTGGTTCCTCACCGGTGAGCCCAACCAAACCACCATGCAGAAGGCCGTGGATGCATTCGGATCGGCTAATCCGGATAACAAGATCGCCGTAACGTATTTCCAGAACGATGCCTACAAGACCAAGATCAAGACCGCCATCGGCGCCGGCCAGGCCCCCACCATCATCTACGGCTGGGGTGGCGGTGGCCTGAAAACGTACGCCGACGCGGGACAGGTTGAAGACCTCACCAGCTGGTTCGATTCCAACCCGGACCTCAAGAACAAGTTCTTCCCCTCCTCCTTCGGAGCAGCAACGGTGGACGGTAAGATCTATGCCCTTCCCAACCAGTACGTGGCCCCGATCGTCCTCTTCTACAACAAGGACCTTTTCGACAAAGCCGGAGTCCAGCCGCCGAAAACCTGGGAAGACCTCATGTCCCTGGTCAAGACCTTCAACGACATGGGCGTAGCCCCCTTGTCCTTGGGCGGACAGTCCCGTTGGACCTCCATGATGTGGCTGGAATACCTGCTGGACCGCATCGGGGGCCCTGAAGTCTTCCAGGCGATTTTCGACGGCAAGCCCAATGCCTGGATGGATCCGGCAGTGATCGAAACGGGTACCAAGATCCAGGAACTGGTATCCGCGGACGGCTTCATCAAGGGCTTCTCTTCCATCACAGCAGATTCAAAGGCAGACCAGGCCCTCCTCTTCACAGGCAAGGCGGCCATGATGCTCCACGGCTCTTGGACCTATGGCGCAATGAAGAAGGACGGACAGAACTTCGTCCAGAACGGAAAGCTCGGCTTCGTGAACTTCCCGACCATTGCCGGCGGCAAGGGAGACCCGAAGAACGGCGTCGGCAACCCGGCCCAGTACATGTCGATCTCGGCCAAGGCCACGGACAAGGAAAAGGAATCGGCCAAGAAATTCTTCAAGGACGGCATCATGACAGATACGGTCGTGGACGCCTACATCAACTCCGGCTCGGTTCCGATCGTCAAGGGCATTGAAGCCAAGCTTGACTCGTCCCCGGACAAGGACTTCCTGAACTTCGTGTACGCCCTGGGCAAGGACGCCCCCAACTTCCAGCAGTCCTGGGACCAGGCCCTCAGCCCCACGGCCGCCGAAGCCCTGCTGAACAACATTGACCAGCTCTTCCTCAAGTCGATCACCCCCCAGCAGTTCGCTGAGAACATGAATGCCACCCTGGGCAAATGAGTTCGGCAACCTCGCACAGGGCCGTCCCGGCCCCCCAGAAGATCCGGGAATCCGTTAAGCAGAAATCCGCGCTTCCCTGGCTGACGCTTCCGGCTTTGTTCTTCTTCGTCGTCTTCGCCGTCGTACCCCTGGTCGGCGTTTTGGCCCTGAGCTTTGCCAATTGGGACGGCATCGGCGCCATCGGAGTGGCCGGTATGGAGAACTGGACGTCGGTATTGTCCGACCCGGAGCTCTACAACTCACTGGGCCTGACTTTCATGATCATGATTGTTTCGTGGCTCGTGCAGACACCAATCAGTCTGTTGCTCGGCGTCTTTACGGCCGGAACCCAGCGCTACAGGGCCGCGTTGGCGGTGCTGTACTTCCTGCCGCTGCTGCTCTCCTCAGCTGCGGTCGCCATCGCCTACAAAGCCCTGCTGGACCCGAACTTCGGCCTGGCGATGGGCCTCGGGCTTCCGTTCCTTGCACAGGACTGGTTGGGTGTCCCCCAACTTGCCCTCGGTTTGATTATCTTCGTGATCGCCTGGCAGTTCGTGCCCTTCCACACACTCATCTACCAAGGTGGTGTTCGGCAGATCCCCAAATCGCTCTATGAAGCGGCCCAGATCGATGGTGCGGGAACCATTAAGCAGTTCTTCCACATCACCCTCCCCCAGTTGAAGTACACCATCATCACCTCATCAACCCTGATGGTTGTTGGATCCCTGACGTACTTCGACCTCATCTTCGTCCTCACAGGTGGCGGACCGGGCAACTCCACCCGGATCCTGGCGCTCGACATGTACTTGCGTGGCTTCCGGGCCAACCTCATGGGACCTGCAAGCGTCATCGCAGTCATCCTCGTCGTCGTTGGCCTGGCGCTGGCCTTGTTCCTCCAACGCCTTGGTGGCAAGGACCAACAGGGCAGCCAATTGGAAGGTATGTAACGTGAGTACTGTCCTCAAGAGTGATTCAAAACCCGGGACACCCGCTTCGGCGGCATCATCCATCAAGGCCAAACAAAGCCTTGGCACACGGATCAGGCGGCTCAACATCCCCGGCGGCCTCGGCGGCTGGATATGGCTCGCCGTCATCATCATTCCGGTCTACTACATCGTCATTACCAGCCTGAAGACCTCCGAAGGATACTTCGGGCAGAACCCGCTGGCCCTGCCGACGGCCCCAACGCTGGAGAACTACCAGTTGGTCCTTGAAGCCAACTTCGCCACCTACTTCATGAACAGCGTCATCGTCACACTGGGATCGGTTATCCCCACGGTCCTGATCGCCTTCATGGCGGCCTTCGCGATCGTGCGCGGCAAGGGCAGGTACTTGAAGTTCGTCAACGGTGTCTTCCTGATGGGACTGGCAATTCCCCTTCAGGCCACCATCATCCCGATCTACCTGATGATCATCAGCTTGAATCTTTATGACAGCCTGTTGGCCATCATGCTTCCGTCCATTGCGTTCGCCATACCGCTGACGGTATTGATCCTGTCCAACTTCATCCGCGACGTTCCGAACGAGCTCTTCGAATCCATGCGCCTGGACGGATGCAGCGAGTGGCAGACCATGTGGCGCTTGGCTCTTCCATTGACCAAGCCGGCCATAGTCACCGTAGCTATCTACAACGGCCTGCACGTCTGGAACGGCTTCCTCCTCCCGCTGGTGCTCACCCAAAGCCCAGGGCTGCGCGTCCTACCCTTGGGCCTGTGGTCCTTCCAGGGCGAGTTCAGCGTCAACATTCCCGCCGTTCTCGCCTCGGTTGTGCTGAGCACACTGCCCATCCTGGTGATCTACGTCCTTGGACGCCGCCAGTTGGTGAGCGGCCTGACAGCCGGCTTCAGCAAGTAGAAAGGATTCCCCTGTGACACACGCAAAACCGCTTCGCGTCGGAATGGTGGGCTACGCGTTCATGGGCGCCGCCCACTCCCACGCCTGGCGCACGGCACCACGCTTCTTTGACTTGCCGCTGACGCCTGAGCTGACGGCTGTAGCAGGCCGGAACCCGGATGGGGTCAAGGCAGCGGCCGCGAAGTACGGCTGGGCATCAACTGAAACTGACTGGCGGCGCTTGGTCGAGCGTGATGACATCGACCTGATCGATATCTGCACACCGGGCAACACCCACGCAGAAATTGCCATCGCCGCCTTGGAGGCCGGCAAGCACGTGCTGTGCGAGAAACCATTGGCCAACTCCGTTGAGGAGGCCGCCAAGATGACGGCCGTTGCGCAGGCAGCGGCTGAACGCGGAGTCCTGTCGATGTGCGGCTTCAGCTACCGCCGCACTCCGGCTTTGGCACTGGCAAAACGAATGGTGGAGGACGGCCGGCTGGGCGAAATCCGCCACGTCCGCGCCCAGTACCTCCAGGACTGGCTCAGCGACGCCGATGCGCCCCTGACCTGGCGGTTGGACAAATCCAAGTCCGGCTCCGGCTCCCTGGGTGACATCGGCGCACACAGCATCGATGCCGCACAGTGGATCACAGGACTGAACATCACCGGTGTCTCAGCGTTGCTGGAGACGTTCGTGAAGGAACGCCCGATCGGCGGGAATTTCGTGGGGCTCGGCGGACACGGCGGTTCTGACGGACCCCGTGGCCCGGTCACCGTGGATGATGCAGCACTGTTTACGGCACGTTTTGGGACCGGCGCTGTTGGAATCTTCGAAGCCACCCGCTTTGCTCTCGGACGCAAGAATGCGATGCGCCTTGAACTCAACGGGACCAAGGGTTCTCTGGCGTTCGACTTTGAAGATATGAACTCGCTGCAGTTCTACGATTCCGCACTGGAACCGGACGCCGGCTTCCGGAAGATCATGGTCACGGAACCCTCCCATCCCTATACCGCCAACTGGTGGCCGACAGGACATGGCCTTGGCTACGAGCACGGATTCACGCATCAAGTGGTGGATCTCGTGAATGCCATCGGCGCAGGTGAGCAGCCCTCGCCGTCGTTCGCTGATGCGTTGCAGGTCCAGAAGGTACTGGCCGCCGTCGAAGCCAGCGCGGAGAACTCAAGCCGCTGGGAAAACGTCGAAAAGGATGCATCATGACCCGACCCATCACCCTCTTCACCGGCCAGTGGGCCGACCTGCCCTTCGAAGAAGTGGCGCGGCTCGCAGGCGAGTGGGGCTTTGACGGCCTGGAAATTGCCTGCTGGGGAGACCACTTGGATCCCCAGCGGGTGGTGGAGGACGACGCCTATCTTCAGGGCAAGCTGGACATCCTGGAAAAGCATCAACTCAAGGTTCACGCCATCGCCAACCACCTCACGGGCCAGGCGGTCTGCGATGACCCCATCGACGAACGGCACCGGGACATCCTCTCCCCCGAGGTCTGGGGCGACGGCGACCCCGAAGGCGTGCGCCAACGTGCGGCAGAGGCGATGAAAACCACTGCCCGCGCGGCGGCGAAGCTGGGGGTCAAGACAGTCACGGGATTCACCGGCTCATCCATCTGGAAGTGCGTGGCCATGTTTCCACCCGCTTCGGAGGCCATGATCGAGCGCGGCTACCAGGACTTCGCCGAACGATGGAACCCCATCCTGGATGTCTTTGACGAAGTCGGCGTCCGTTTTGCCTTGGAAGTCCACCCGTCCGAGATCGCCTACGACTACTGGACGGCCAAGCGCACCCTCGACGCCATAGGGCCGCGCGATAGTTTCGGCCTGAACTTCGACCCGTCGCACTTCATCTGGCAGGACCTGGACCCGGTGATGTTCCTGCAGGACTTCGCCGAAAAGATCTTCCACGTCCACGTTAAGGAATCCGTCCGGCAACTCAATGGACGCAACGGACGCCTCGGTTCCCACCTGCCATGGGCCGATCCCCGCCGCGGTTGGGACTTCGTCACTGCCGGCCACGGCGACGTGAACTGGGAACCGATTTTCCGCACCCTCAACGCCGTTGGATACGAAGGACCGACCAGCATCGAGTGGGAGGATGCCGGGATGGACCGGCTGGTGGGAGCTCCCCAGGCTCTTCGAATGGTCCGTGAACTGGCGGCCATCCGTCCCCCGGCCGCTGCCTTCGACGCGGCTTTTGCAACACGCTGAACACTCCAACCCGACTCGAACGACAACGCCCCGACACGAAGGAAACCATGACAAGCAATAACAAGACCGCGTTGGTGGTACGCGGCGGCTGGGATGGACACCAGCCTATTGAGGCCACCGAGCTCTTCCTCCCCTATTTGCGGGAGAACGGCTATGACGTCCGCGTCGAAGAATCCCCCAAGATCTATGCCGACGCCGAATACATGGCCGGCGTGGACCTGATCTTGCAGTGCATGACCATGACCACCATCGAGAAGGACGAGTTCGAGGGGCTCCGCACCGCCGTCGAGAACGGCACCGGGATGGCGGGCTGGCACGGTGGCATCGCTGATTCGTACCGCAACAATTCCGACTACCTCCACTTGATCGGCGGACAGTTCGCCTGCCACCCGGGCAAGCACGTGGACGAGCAGACTGGCGAACAGTCGGACAACTATGTTCCCTACACCGTGAATATGCTTCCTGCTGCCGCCGAACATCCCATTACCCGGGGCGTCGGCGACTTTGACCTTGTCACGGAGCAGTACTGGGTACTGAGCGACGACTACATCGATGTCCTGGCCACCACCACCCAAAAGGTACGTGACTGGGATCCGTGGAACCGCGAAGTGACCTCTCCGGCGATCTGGACGCGCCAATGGGGCAAGGGCAGGATCTTCGTCTGCACCCCTGGCCACCGGGTGGAAATCCTCCAAGACAACAATGTGCGCACCATCATCGAAAGGGGCATGCTGTGGGCATCCCGCTGACCCCCGCCAAGCCGCTCAATGTGGGCATCATTGGCTGCGGCGCCATCATCGCCCAGTACCTGGCCAACTTCCGACGACTGGATTCGGTGAACCTGGTGGCCGTGGCAGACCTGGATCCCGCACGGGCACAAGCGGTAGCCGACTCCTACGAGGGTGTTCGGGCCCTGGGCGTCGACGAACTCCTGGCCGCCGAGGACGTTGAACTGGTACTCAACCTGACTATTCCGGCTGCCCATGCGGAGATTGCACTCAAGGCGATCGCCGCCGGCAAATCCGTCTACGGCGAAAAACCGCTCGCCGCTACTACGGAAGAGGCCAAGAAAGTACTGGAGGCGGCGGCCGCGGCAGGCGTCGTGGTTGGCTGCGCACCCGACACTGTGCTTGGCACAGGCATCCAGACAGCCAGGAAGGCAATCGACGACGGATTGATCGGGGCGCCGGTATCGGCAACCGCCACCATGGCAACACCGGGACATGAGCGCTGGCACCCGAACCCCGACTTCTACTACCAGCCCGGCGGTGGTCCACTCCTGGACATGGGGCCTTACTACGTCTCGGCCTTGGTCACCTTGCTGGGACCGGTCGTATCGGTCGTGGGCGCCGCGAGCCATACACGCTCCGAACGCACGATTGGTTCAGGGCCACGCGAAGGGCAAACCGTGCCGGTCGACATCGACTCGCACGTCACTGGAGTTCTGGTGCATGCCTCCGGCGCGCTCTCCACGCTCTTCATGAGTTTCGACGCCGTGAAGACCAAGAGTCCCAACATCGAGATCCACGGCGAAAAGGGCTCGTTGATCGTCCCGGATCCCAACCATTTTGATGGGGATGTCCAGCTCTTTGCCCTCGGCGCCGAGGACTGGGAAACCCTGCCGGTCTCAGCGGGCTACAAAGATTCAGGACGCGGCTTCGGCATCGCCGACCTCGCAGCGACACCTGCAGGGCAAGAGCCGCGGGCCGGTGGTCAGCTGGCCTTCCACGCGCTGGAAGTCATGGAATCGGTACTGGCATCAGCCAAGAGCGGGCAAGCGGTGGCCATCAAGAGCACCACTTCCCGACCCGCCGCGGTGGAACTCACGGAACTCGCGACGGCGGTCCACGCCTAGGGCTCCAAACCTCCGTCGGGATGGCAGTTAATGACAATTTTTTGGGGGAACATTGTCATTAACTGCCGTCCTGCGGGTGCCCGGCCCTGCGGAGTGTGGCCTCCGCATGCTTCAGGATGGGCCCATCAATCATCTTGCCCTTGAACTGGAAGACGCCTGTGCCTGCCGAGGCAGCTGCTTCCAGGAGTTCCGTGGCGTGGAAGACGGCTTCGGGGGCGGGGGCATAGGCTTCCCGGACCACGGCAACTTGGTTCGGATGGATGCACGCCTTGGCTCCGAAACCGCTGGCAACAGAATCCCGGGACTCTTCTGCGAGGCCATCGAGGTCGGGAATGTTCACATACACCGCGTCAATGGCTTCCTTACCTGCAGCTTTGGCGGCAAGCAGTACAGAGGACCTTGCGTGCAGGGCGACGGCCCGGTACCCGCCGTCGTCGTTCCTGCTGGAGAGCCCGCCCAGCGACGCCAGCAGGTCCTCAGCTCCCCACATCAAGGCCGCAACATTGGGCTCGGCGGCGATGGCGGAAGCATTCACAATCCCCGCTGCTGTTTCGCAGAGTGCGATCACACTGAACCCAGCCAAAGCCCGCAACTGCTCCGCGCTCTCCGCTTTGGCCAGCATGACATTCCGGTACGGTGTCTTCTCCAAGGCCAGAAGATCAAGGTCGAAGTCAGGAGTGCCAACGGGGTTCACCCTGACGATGGTCCGGCTGGGGTCCAGTCCGTCAGCTCCTGCCTGTTTCAGGACAGCATCACGGGCGCGCGCCTTGTCCGCGGGAGCCACAGCGTCCTCGAAGTCCAGGATGACCGCATCCGAGCGGTCCGCGGCCTTCGCGTACCGCTCCGGTCGGTCGGCAGGGCAGAAGAGAAGGGCCGGGCCCATGGTGAAGGGAGAGTGCATGAAGTTCCTTGCTGTTGGGCCTACTGATGTTCCGAAACGGTTGCCGCGTGCGCTTGCCTGGTCCACATCAGGCAGGTTCGCGTAGCCAGGGCCACCACGGTACCGTCCTGGTTGCGGCCGGTGTGCTGCATGGTGACCACGCCCTGACCTGGCCGGGATGAAGACAATCGCTTTCCGGTAACCACCGTTTCCGTGTACAGCGTATCCCCGTGATAGAGCGGGTGCGGAAAGCTGACATCCGTCAGCCCCAGCTGGGCAATGATGGTTCCCTGCGTCAGCTGGGGGACGGACTGCCCCACCACTGTGGACAACGTGAACATCGAATTCATCAGCCGCTGTCCGAACGGCTGGGTGGCGCTCCATGCTGCATCCAGATGGAGTGCCTGCGTGTTCATGGTCATGGTGGTGAAAAGGACGTTGTCGGTCTCCGTGACCGTACGGCCCGGCCTATGGGCGTAGATCACGCCTTCTTCAAGTTCGTCGAAATAGAGGCCCCGCTGTTCCACAACCCGTGTCATACAGTGAGCTCCTGGTCTTCTTCGAAAAGCTCGGCGCCCGTGGCCGCCAAGACGTCGTCAAGAGTGACGTTAGGCGCCAGTTCGCGCAGCACCAGGCGCGGGTCACCTTCGCCCTTAACGACGTCGATCACCGCCAGGTCCGTGATGATCCGGTCCACGCATCCCTTTCCGGTGAGCGGAAGGGTGCAGTCCTGGACAATTTTCGGCCTGCCGTTCCGGTCCACGTGCTCCATCATGACAATGACTTTTTTGGCACCAAACACGAGGTCCATGGCACCTCCCATGCCTTTGACCATCTTGCCGGGAACCATCCAATTGGCGAGGTCGCCGTTGGCTGCCACCTCCATTGCACCCAGGACAGCGACATCGACGTGCCCACCGCGGATCATGCCGAACGAGGCCGCGGAGTCGAAGAAGGCGGCACCCGCGTTCGTGGTGACCGTCTCCTTGCCGGCGTTGATGAGGTCCGGGTCAACCTTGTCCTCGGAAGGGTAAGGGCCAACGCCGAGGATTCCATTCTCGGAGTGGAGGATTACCTCCACACCGTCCGGAATGTAATTGGGGATCAGCGTGGGCATACCGATTCCGAGGTTTACGTACTGGCCGTTGACCAGTTCCCGGGCGACGCGGGCCGCCAGTTCGTTGCGGGTCCAGCCTTTGGCTTCGTGATGGTCGACGTCGGCCCGCCGGTATTCGTGCCGCACGGCTTCCGGACGTGGCGGGATGTCCTGGTAACTGTTGTCCGTCATCGTGAGGCTCCCGCCTGTTCAGTCGAAGTCAACGCCACCGTGCGTTTTTCGATCCGTTTCTCGCCGTTCCCGGCCAGCACCACCCGCTGGACGAAGATTCCGGGCGTGTGGATGTGCTCAGGATCCAGTTCGCCCGGCTCCACGAGTTCCTCGACCTCGGCGATGGTCAGCCGGGCCGCCATTGCGCAGAGCGGATTGAAGTTCATGGCCGTTGCGTGGAAGACAAGGTTGCCGTGGCGGTCGCCCTTCCAGGCATGAACCAATCCGAAATCCGGGGTCAGGGACTCCTCCAGGACGTAATCGCCGTCGTTGAACGTCCGTACCTCTTTCGGTGCCGACGCGATCGCCACTGTGCCATCGGCGTCGTACTTTTGCGGAAGGCCACCCTCTGACACCTGGGTTCCCACACCGGCCTTCGTGTAGAAGGCCGGGATGCCGGCACCGCCGGCACGAAGCTTCTCGGCGAGCGTGCCTTGCGGCGTGAGGACCACTTCCAGTTCGCCGGCCAGGTATTGCCTGGCGAATTCCTTGTTCTCGCCTACGTAGGAGCTGATGGTGCGGCGGATGCGCCCGTCCTTGAGGAGGATGCCGAGCCCCCAATCGTCCACGCCACAGTTGTTGCTCACGGTTTCCAGGTCCGTGGTGCCTTGCTGGTGCAGGGCCTCGATGAGCGATACCGGGATCCCGCAGAGGCCGAACCCGCCCACGGCCAGGGACGCACCGTCCGGAATGTCCTTCACCGCTTCCGCGGCGCTGGCAACAACCTTGTCAATCATCCTTGATCCTTCCCTGCCACTGCCGATACAACGTGGGGTTACAGACCCAGTTCGCGGGCGATCAGCATCAACTGGACCTCGGTGGTGCCCTCCCCGACTTCAAGGATCTTGGAGTCGCGGTAATGGCGTGCCACCGTGAATTCGTTGATGAAGCCATAGCCGCCGAACACCTGGGTGGCGTCCCGCGCGTTGTCCATGGCTGCCTCGCCTGCGACCATCTTAGCGATGGCCGCTTCGGTCTTGAACGGCTTGCCCGCCAGCATCCTGGAGGCCGCGTCGTAGTAGGCAAGCCGCGCTGTGTGGGCCCTTGCCTGCATGCGGGCGATCTTGAACTGGATGGCCTGGTACTTGCCGATGTTCTGTCCGAAAGCGCTGCGTTCCTTGGCGTACTTCACTGACAGATCGACGCAGCCTTGCGCAGCACCGGTGGCCAGGGCTGCGATCGCGATGCGGCCCTCATCCAGGATGGACAGGAAGTTGGCATAACCGCGGCCACGCTCGCCCAGGAGGTTCTCCTCCGGCACGCGGACGTCGTCCAGGGTCAGGGGGTGGGTGTCTGAGGCGTTCCAGCCGACCTTGTTATAGGGCTTTTCGGCGGTGAAGCCGGGCGTGTCGGTGGGAACCAGGATTGTCGAGATCTCCTTCTTGGTACGGCCATCGGCGCCCTCTTTTTGGCCGGTTACTGCCGTTACCGTAACCAAGGTGGTGATATCGGTGCCGGAGTTGGTGATGAACTCCTTGTTGCCGTTGATGATCCACTCGCCATTTTCCAGGCGGGCTTGGGTCTTGGTGCCCCCGGCGTCCGAACCGGCCTCACGCTCGGTCAGTCCGAAGCCCGCCAAGGACCGCCCGGATGCCAGCTGCGGCAGCCACTGCTCCTTTTGCGCCTCGGTGCCGAAACGGTACACGGGCATTGCTCCAAGCGAGACACCCGCTTCCAAGGTGATGGCCACCGATTGATCCACCCTGCCCAGTTGCTCCAGGGCCAGGGCCAGGGCGAAGTAGTCGCCGCCCATGCCGCCGTACTCCTCGGGGAAAGGCAGGCCAAAGAGTCCCATCTCCCCCATCTGCTTCACCACGTCATAGGGAAAGCTGTGCTCTTCATCGTGCTTCGCGGACACTGGAGCCACCACTTCATCGGCAAACTCACGAACCGAATCGCTAAGGTCCTGGTATTCCTCGGTGAGTCCGAAAGTGCTGTTCAGGTCGGAGGTGCTCATACTGGGACTTCCTTGTCTGTGGGGTTTCCGGCCGCCGGTTCTTCAGCGGCCCCTTCTACGTGAATGGTGGCGAGCACCTGGTCAGCTTTGACCAGGTCGCCTGTTTTGCTGGTCAGGTGGACCCGTCCGGCGACGGATGCCACCAACTGGTGCTCCATCTTCATTGCTTCGACGGCCAGGAGGACTTGCCCCTCTTCCACAGCATCACCGTCCTTGACGGAGACGGATACGACCGTGCCCGGCATCGGCGAGCGCACTTCGGGATCGGCTGCTCCTTCAACACGCTGGATACCGGCGAGCATCCGGCGCAGGCGTTCGGCGCGGTCCAGGACCTCCAAGCGGCATGACCACCCGTTGTTTCCCAGGAAAAGCTCACGGATTCCGCCCCGCCCACGGGGAGCGACGCCAAACGCGTAGGTGACCGGGGCGCCGTCGAACTCCAGGACGATGCTGTCCGCAGTCCTGCCGGCCAGCCGGACGTCGACCGGGGTTCCGCCGTCGACGGTTGCCGTAACGAAACCATGGCGGTCCGTGATGGACACGGCTGCGGCCGAACCGCCGGGAAGACCGAAGGTTGCCGTCCATGCAGCGGGAGCCCCCACACGCCAGGCGTCCGGTGCGCTCCAGGCGTCGCCCGCGGACGGCGAGCCGGGGCGCTCAAGCCACAGCGTGATGGCTGCCGCGGTCAGTTCCCGGTCTCCGGGATGCCTGAACTGCATGGACGCCAGCTTGCGTTCGATGAGGCCGGTGTCGAGGTGGCCTTCGCGCACCTCGGGGTCGTTGATCAGCAGTCGCAGGTACTCCACGTTGGTGTCGACGCCCAGCAGTGTGTACCGTCCAAGCGCGGCATCGAGTGTGTCCAACGCGGCGGCGCGGTCCTCGCCCCAGGAGATGACCTTTGCGAGCATGGGATCGTAGTCGCCGGTGATGTCCAGTCCGTCCCGCATGGCCGAGTCGATCCGCACGTTTGCCTGTCCCTGCTGCACCCCTGTCACGCCGGGCTCGCCGGCCCCGTATTCAGCCAGCGCCACGACGCTGCCCATGGAAGGCATGAAGTTCCGCTCCGGCACCTCTGCATAGACGCGCGCCTCGACCGCGTGGCCTTTAAGTTCGACGTCGGACTGCGCCACGGTGAGCATCTCGCCGGCGGCGATCCTCACCTGCCATTCGACCAGATCGATTCCGGTGACCATCTCCGTAACCGGGTGCTCCACCTGCAGCCGTGTGTTCATCTCCATAAAGAAGAACTCGTCGGGGTTCTCATCCGAGACCAGGAACTCCACGGTTCCTGCACCGCTGTAATTGACCGAGCGCGCGGCATTGCAGGCTGCCTCGCCGATCCGCGCCCGCTGAACAGCGCCGTCCGGCAACGACTCGAAGAGTGCCGACGGGGCTTCCTCGATAACTTTTTGGTGCCGACGTTGGAGGGAGCACTCGCGCTCGCCGAGGTGAATGACGTTGCCGTGGCTGTCAGCCAGCACCTGGACCTCAATGTGGCGGGGGGTCCGGATCAGGCGCTCCAAGAAGAGGGTGTCATCCCCGAACGCCGAAGCAGCCACGCGCCGGGCTGTTTGCAGGATGGAAGCCATGTCCTCGAGGCGTTCGACCACATGCATGCCTTTACCGCCGCCACCTGCCGATGGCTTGATGAGCAACGGGAAGCCGACGTCGGGTGCTGACTCGACCAGTTGCTGGTCGGTTAGGCCGGGCCGGGCAATTCCGGGCACGCACGGCACGTCGTAGGCCATTACGTGGTTTTTGGAACGAATCTTGTCGCCCATGACTTCGATGGCGCCGATGCCCGGACCGATGAAGGTGATCCCCGCAGCATCAAGCGCCTTGGCGAACTCCACGTTTTCGGACAGGAAGCCGTAACCGGGATGTACTGCCTGGGCGCCGCTGCGATGGCAGGCGTCAATGATGGCGTCGATCTTGAGGTAGCTTTCCGAGGGCGCCGTGCCGCCGATCGCGACTGCGGTATCGGCCAGTGCCACGTGTTTGGCGTCCTTATCCGCGTCCGAGTAGACGGCAACGGAGCGGATACCCATTGCTTTGAGCGTGCTGATCACCCGGCAGGCGATCTCCCCGCGATTGGCCACAAGGACGGCGCTGAAGGGTTTTGCCGCGGTATGGGGCAGCGTGCTGGTTGTTGGGGTTGTCATGGCTACATCCTGAAGAGGCCGAAGGAGGTCTCGGGCAGTTGTTGGCGGGAGACGACATCAAGGGCCATTCCGAGGACCCTTCGGGTGTCGGCGGGGTCGATAATGCCGTCATCCCACAGCCGGGCGGTGGAGTAGTACGGGAATCCCTGGTCTTCGTACTGTTGCTTGATGGGGGCCTTGAAGGCTTCCTCGTCCTCAGCCGACCATTCCTCCCCAGCTGCCTCGTATTGGTCCCGCTTGACGGTGGCCAAGACACTCGAGGCCTGGTTTCCGCCCATAACGGAGATGCGGGCCGCGGGCCACATCCACAGGAAGCGTGGCGAGTAGGCCCGGCCGCACATGGAGTAGTTGCCAGCACCGAACGACCCACCAATGACCACCGTCAATTTGGGCACCCTGGCCGTGGCTACAGCGGTCACCATCTTGGCGCCGTTCTTCGCGATACCGCCCTGTTCATAGTCCTTGCCCACCATGAAGCCGGAAAGGTTTTGGAGGAAAATCAAGGGGATGCCACGCTGGTCGCACAACTCGATGAAATGGGCGCCCTTGAGCGACGATTCGCTGAAAAGGACCCCGTTGTTGGCAACAATGCCCACGGGGTGGCCGTGCAAATGCGCGAAGCCGGTCACCAGGGTGGTGCCGTAGTTCTTTTTGAATTCATGGAATTCGGATCCGTCGACAATCCTCGCGATCACCTCGCGGACGTCGTATTGGGCGTTGACGTCCACCGGAACCACACCGTAAAGCTCTGAAGGCTCGACGACGGGCGGCAGGACGACGTCGAGCGTTTCCCAGGCCGGCTGCGCCGGCTTCGGCAACGTCGCCACGATGTCCCGCACGATCTCCAGCGCGTGCTGATCATTCTCGGCCAGGTGGTCGGTGACTCCGGATATACGCGAATGCACGTCACCGCCACCCAGTTCCTCGGCGGTGACGATTTCCCCGATGGCGGCCTTAACCAACGGCGGACCGCCCAGGAAGATCGTTCCCTGGTTCCGGACGATGACCGTTTCGTCGCTCATGGCCGGGACGTAGGCCCCGCCGGCAGTGCATGAACCCATCACGGAGGCGATCTGCGGAATCTTGGCCGCCGACATCCTTGCCTGGTTGTAGAAGATCCGTCCGAAGTGCTCCTTATCGGGGAAAACCTCGTCCTGCTTGGGCAGGAACGCTCCCCCGGAATCCACCAGGTAGATGCACGGCAGCTTGTTCTCCAACGCGATTTCCTGGGCCCGGAGATGCTTTTTCACGGTCATGGGATAGTAGGTGCCGCCCTTGACCGTGGCGTCATTGGAGATGACGAGGACATGGCGTCCGTGCACCAGCCCGATGCCCGCGATCACGCCGGCACCCGGGGAATCATCGTTGTACATGCCGTTGGCGGCCAACGGCGCAATTTCCAGGAAAGGACTGCCCTCATCCAAAAGGTAATCTATACGCTCCCTGGGCAAAAGCTTGCCCCGCGCGAGGTGCCGCTCGCGGGACTTGGCCGGTCCGCCTAGGGCGGCTGCAGCTAGACGGCCCTTCAATTCCTCCACCAGAGCCAGTTGCGCCCGTTCGTTGGCCTCGAAGGTGCCGGTCGCGGCTCCCTTCAGGCTGGCAATTGTCTCCATCGACCCCTGTTCCATTCCCCGTTACAAGCCATTTCGGTTAGTGCCACGTAACTGAAATTTAGGTTAGTCTGTATTAACTGTGATGTCCAGCACAACAGGCCGTGGCCCACTTGCCGGCATCAGCACCAAGGAGGACAACGTGACAGCAGGCCCGGAAGCAAACATCGAAGGCCCCCGTGCCACCACTACCCAACGAAGCCAGGCGAAAGAGCTGCGCCGATTGGCCTTGCTGTCTGCCGCTGCAGGCCTCTTCGCCGACAACGGGTTCAGCCGCGTGTCCCTCGAGGATCTTGGCGCGGCTGCCGGCGTCAGCGGCCCCGCCGTCTACCGCCACTTTCCGGGTAAACAGGCAGTACTCGGTGAACTGCTCCTCAGCGTCAGCCGCGACTTGCTGGATGGCGGATTGCGGGTGGTATCGGAATCCGGCGATCCCCTGTCCGCGCTCAAGGGCCTGATCCGGTTCCACGTGGACTTCGCCCTGAGCAATCCCGACGTCATCCGCGTTCAGGACAGGGACTTCAGCAGCCTCAGCGCCACCGACCAAGCAGAAGTGAGGTCGCTGCAGCGCAGTTATGTGGAGACCTGGGTTGATGTCCTCGCGCGGATCCATGACGGGGAGGATCCCTCCGGACTCCGGGTCCGGGCACATGCCGCCTTTGGCCTGATCAACTCCACGCCGCACTCCGTACGTCAGCACGGGAGGAAGATCGCAGCGAAGTCGGCCCGGCCGATCCTTGAGCAGATGGCGTACGCGGCGCTGACGTCGGAATGACTGAGGCGGTGGGCCCCGGGTGATCAGCGTTGGCTTGGGGAGGGGCGCGTCGGGTGGCGACTACGGGGGAGCTTCGTGCGCTGGCCGACGGCGCTTGAAGCTGGCGCCGGACACTGCTTGAGGACTTTTCCACATAGCTCAAGACGGTGCTAACAACCGTTGCTGGGCGGTGACAGGCTTTGTGTATGGAAACAAGCGGGCAGGTACTCACGCCAAAGCCCAGTCTGCCCGACGCGTCCCGCCAGTCGGATAAAGCTTCGGCGTTTTCGAACGTGGAAGGCGCCACACCTCGACCTCGTCAAGGTGCCAAACCCACGTCTGGTTTAGGCCGCGTCGCCCCGGAGGTGCCAGCGCTGCTCCATGAGGGCTCTGCCTTGGAGGTGGGCGTTTTCCTTGACGATGCGTTGGAGGCGTTGGCCGGTCTGCGTGTTTCAGCTGCGGCGGATGTGCTGTTGTTTGGGTTTGTGGAGGCTGCGGATTTCGCCAGCAGGGTCGAGGAGCTGGCCCGGACGCTGGATTACGTGCAGATCGTTGCGGCGCAGGCCGTGGAACGAACCCGTAACCAGGAACAACTGGCCGTGACCCGACGGACACGTGCGCCGGGAGCAACGTCGGTGGCGGCCGCGCCGGAAAAGACCGGAACCCCGTGGCTGACCGGTTGGGCAGAACCCACCGAACCCGCCGAACCCGCCGAACGCGCCCCGGATTCCGCGTCAGAATCGGAAGCCGTCCCCGGGCCAGGTGCCGTGGTCGGATCAGGGTTGGGTGCCGGTGCAGGCCTTGCCGCGGGCGTGGGTGCTGGTGCTGGTGCGGGCAGTGTTCTTGATGATGGGTACCGGAACGCGGCGGAGTTCCTTCGGGCACGGTTGCGGATCGGCATCGGCGAAGCCCGGCGCAGGCTCGCTCTCTCAGCAGATGCCCTGCCCGGGACCGGAATGACCGGCCAACAGGTCCCCGCCCGGCGCGAACACCTCGCCCAAGCCCTCGCCTTAGCCCAGATACCCTCCCGGTCCGCCACGATCATCGCCACCGCCCTGGAGAAGATCCAACACCTCACCGACCAGGACACCATCACCCGGATGGAACAGGCCCTGACCCGCACAGCCACCCAATCCGACCCCGACTTCGTCACCACCATGACCCGACGCTGGACCGATCGCATCGACCAAGACGGCCCCGAACCCTCCGAAGAAGCCCTCCGCCACACCCAAGGCGCATTCCTGCGACGCCGACGCCGCTACGGACTCCACCACCTCGAAATCTTCGCCACCGCCGAACAATACGAAACCCTCACCACCGCCATGAACACCGCCACCAACCCCCGACTCACCACCACAGGGGCCGACACCACAGAACCCGGCACCAGCACCGGCACAGCAGACCCAGACACTGCCCCCGAAGCCAACCACGGTCCGGTACTGGACCGGCGCTCCCGGGCCCAGAAACTCCTCGACGGACTCGTCGGAGCCTGCGCCGTGGCCATGACCACCGGAAAACTACCCACCAACGGCGGACTCCGACCCCAACTCACCGTCACCATCGACCACCGCGACCTCCTCAACACCATCGAGCGCTACAACCACACCGGCTCACCAAGCAACCCCGGCATCAGCACCGGGACAGCGACGTTCACCGGCCCCCTGCACCCAAACACCATCCGCAAAATCGCCTGCGACGCCGACATCATCCCCGTCCTGCTCGGCACCGACTCCCAAATCCTCGACATCGGCCGCGCCACCCGCCTCTTCCCACCCCACATCCGCAAAGCCATCACCGCCCGCGACCAAGGCTGCGCCTTCCCCGACTGCACCATGCCCGCACCCTGGTGCGAAACCCACCACATCACCTACTGGTCACACGGCGGCACCACAGGAACAGAAAACGGCACCCTCCTCTGCTCCCACCACCACCACCTCATCCACAAAGAACAATGGCGCATCACCATCCACACCGGCACACCCTGGTTCATCCCCCCACCCCACATCGACCCCCACCAAACACCCCGCCGCAACCACCACCACACACCACAACGAACATAAACAAGAGCAGGAACAGGCCCCGACGCTTGTTCGGACAACCGAGAAGGACAACCCTGCCTTGACCTCCAACGCATGGCTGGTACCGGCATACCTAGGATTCCCAGGGCCAGCCACAAGGGTGGGCTGCGGCCCATGTCACACCTACGCTGGAAGCAAGGCGTCCCTTCATGACCCCTGAAACGACCACAAGGAGCACACAATGAAAATTGCCGTCACCGGCGGAAGCGGAAAACTGGGCCGGAGCGTGGTCCGGCGGCTGACGCAGGATGGCCATCAGGTGCTTAATCTGGACCGGGTCGGCACACGCGACCGGGGCTACGTCAACGTCGACCTTCGAAACTACGGACAGGTTGTGGACGTCATCCTCGGCTTGGACGACCGACACGATGGCCTGGACGCCGTCGTGCACTTGGCCGCCATCCCCGCACCGGGGCTGGCTCCCGACGCCGCGATCTTCGAAAACAACATGGTCTCCACCTACAACGTGTTCCAGGCTGCACGTCGGGCCGGAATCAAGAAAATCGTCTACGCATCCAGTGAGACCGTCCTGGGCCTGCCTTTCGACATCGACCCTCCCTACATCCCCGTGGACGAGGAGTACGCGGCACGACCGGAGAGCACATACTCCCTGGTCAAACACCTCGAGGAGCAGATGGCCATCCAGCTCACGCGCTGGGACCCGGAACTGAGCATCACGGCGCTTCGCTTTTCCAACGTAATGGATCCGGAGGACTACGAGGCCTTTCCCTCCTTCGATGCCGACGCCGCCCTGCGCAAGTGGAACCTCTGGGGCTACATCGATGCCCGTGACGGCGCCCTCGCTGTCGTGCGCACTCTCGAGCACGTGGAACCTGGGTTCGAAACGTTCATCATTGCGGCCGCCGATACCGTGATGAGCCGCAGCAGCGCCGAATTGGCAGCGGAAGTCTTTCCCGGCGTCGAGGTCGTCAAGGAGCTGGGCGAACATGAGACCATGCTCTCCATCGACAAGGCGCGCAGGGTGCTCGGTTACGAGCCTGAGCACAGCTGGCGAAGCGTCCACTCGAACAGGACCACGCCGACCGAGGATTGACCGACACTGCCCTTGACGCACGTCGGCCCACCCCTTGACAGCAGTTTCCTGCAAGCACTCGTAAAGGGATGGGCCGACGCAGCCTGTGCAACTAGATCATGGTCATGACCATGGCGGGGTCTCCCAGGATGGCGCCGAGGTCAGCGAGGAATCGCGAGCCTTGTTCACCGTCCACCAGCCGGTGATCGAACGACAAGCTGAGCGACATCACCTGCCGAACCGCCAGTTGATCATCGACAACCCACGGTGCCTTCCTGACGGCGCCCAAAGCCAGAATCGCCGCCTCTCCTGGGTTCAGTATGGGGGTGCCGGCATCGATCCCGAAGACTCCGATGTTGGTAATTGATATGGTGCCGCCGGAGAGATCCGCGGGCGAGGTCTTCCCGGCTCGAGCGGTCTCCGTCAGTTCCGTCAGCGCGGTGGAAAGCTCACGAAGCGTCAGCTGGTCGGCGTCCTTGATATTCGGCACCGTCAGGCCACGCGGGGTCGCCGCAGCAATGCCCAGGTTCACATAGTTGAACTGAATTATTTCCTGGCTTGACTCATCCCAACGGGAGTTCAGTGTCGGATTGTTCCGCAGCGCTACCAGGACCGCCTTCGCGGCGATGGTCAACGGCGTCAGCTTGTAGCCCTCGAACGCCTTGTTGCCTTTCAACCTCGCCAGCAACTCCATGGTTGCGGTCACGTCGACGGTCAGGAACTCCGTCACGTGCGGGGCGGTGAAGGCACTAGCGACCATGGCCGCAGCGGTGAACTTGCGGACACCCTTAATAGGCGTACGGGTTTCGCGCCCCTCCTGGGAAACGGGCGCCGAAGGTGCTTCGGTTGTTCCGGTGAAGGCCTGAACGTCTTCGCGGGTAATCAAGCCGCCGGGTCCGGTTCCGGAAACTTGCTCAAGGTCGATCCCGAGGTCGCGGGCCAGCTTGCGCACTGGAGGCGTTGAGCGCGGCCGCTCAGCGGCGGGCTCGGCCCGCTGCGGGATCACCGGTTCAGCAGCCGGGCCTGCAGGCTGCTGCTGGCTGCGGGCCCGTCTTGCAGGGCGGCCTGAGTGTTCGACGACGGCGCCGTAGCCAACCAGGTTCGGCTCGCGTTTCGCCGGACTCGCTTGGTCGGCGTCATCAGAACCGCCGTCTGCGGAGGTGCCGCCGGCAACAGGCGCGCCATTCCCGTTGGAGATTCCGGCGTCGTCAACCTCGAAGGAGACAATCGGTTTCCCAACCTCCACCACGGTCCCGGGCTGCTCATGGAGGGCAGCCACAGTGCCAGCGAACGGCGAAGGCAGCTCCACCACGGCTTTGGCGGTTTCGACCTCGGCAATGACTTGGTTCAACGTGACAGTGTCCCCCACTGCCACCTTCCAACTCAGGATTTCCGATTCGGTCAGTCCCTCACCGAGGTCAGGGAGCCTGAATTCCTTGATCATGGTGGCGGTCATCCTTCCAGTCCACTCAGGGAGTTGGGGCGGCCGAGGGCGCGGTCCACACCGTCAAGAATCCTGTCCAGATCCGGCAGGTGGTGCATTTCGAGCTTTGAGTAAGGATACGGAACGTCAAAGCCGGTGATTCGGACGGGCGCAGACTCGAGGTAGTTGAAGCAGCGTTCGGTAATGCTCGCGGCGATTTCAGCTCCGAGGCCGCCGGATTGCCCGGCTTCATGGGTGATGACCAGCCGCCCTGTCTTTCGGACCGAGGCCTCCACCACAGGGTAATCAACGGGAGCCAGCGACCTGAGGTCAATCACTTCCACCGAAATGCCTTCGTCAGCGGCGGCCATGGCAGCATCCTTGGCGGTTTTGACCAGCGGGCCGTACGCAACCAGGGTGACGTCGTCGCCGGCGTTCACCACTGCGGCCTTGTCCAGCGGCAATGCTCTGGAGAGGTCGATCGACTCGTCCACATCGCCCTTGTCGTGGTACCGCCGTTTGGGCTCAAAATAAAGAACGGGGTCGTCCGAAGCGATGGCCTGCTGGATCATCGTGTAGGCGTCCTGGGGATTGGACACTGCAACCACCCGCAGCCCCGAGGTGTGGGTGAAGTACGCTTCGGGCGATTCGGAGTGGTGCTCCGGGGACCCGATCCCGCCGCCGAAGGGAACGCGGATGGTAATAGGCATTTTGACACGGCCTTGGGTGCGGTAGTGCATCTTGGCAACCTGGCTGACGATCTGGTCGAACGCCGGGTAGATAAACCCATCGAATTGGATCTCGCACACCGGCCGGTATCCGCGGTACGCCAAACCTACTGCGGTGCCGATGATGCCCGACTCGGCAAGAGGGGAATCAATGACGCGGTGCTTTCCGAAATCCTTCTGCAAGCCGTCCGTCACACGGAAGACACCTCCAAGGGAGCCAATGTCTTCCCCCATGAGGACCACTTTGGGATCATTCTCGAGCGATTTCCGGAGGCCGGCGTTGATGGCCCGGGCAAACGTGAGCTTGGACATCAGCGTGCACCTTCCTCGACTGGCTGGCTAAACTCGACTGGCTGGCTAAAACTGTTCAGGTAGCGGGAGTAGTGGTCCTTTTGGCGTTCGATCCAGGAATTCGGCGTGCTGTAGACGTGGTTGAAGACGTCCAAGGGCTGCGGGTCGGGCATGCCGATGCAGCTGGAGCGGAGTTCCCCGGCAACGTCGTCAGCCTTGGCTTTGACGCGTGCCTCCACGTCGTCCGTGAGCAGGCCCTTCGCCTCGAGGAGCTTCCGGAGCCTGAGAATGGGGTCCTTGGCCGCCCAGTCCTCCAGCTCGATGGGGTCACGGTAGCGGGTGGGGTCGTCCGCAGTGGTGTGCGGACCCATGCGGTAGGTGACGGCCTCGATAAAGGTTGGTCCTCCGCCCTTCCGGGCACGGTCCAGAGCCACACGGGTGGCTGCCATGACGGCCAGGACGTCGTTGCCGTCCACGCGCATGCTGGGGATACCGAATCCGGTGGGCCGGTCGGCCAACTGCACGTGCGACTGGATACGGACAGGCTCCGAGATGGCCCAATGATTGTTCTGGCAGAAAAACACCACCGGCGCCTGGTAGCTGGCTGCGAACACCATAGCCTCGTTCACATCGCCCTCACTGGTGGCTCCGTCGCCAAAGTAGGCAAGGACCGCTGTGTTGGCGCCGTCCAACTGCACACCCATGGCGTAGCCGGTAGCGTGCAGGCTTTGGGATCCGATGATGATCTGCGGCGTCGCCAGGTTGATGCGCTGCGGGTCCCAGCCATACGAAGCATTTCCGCGCCACACGCGCGCGATCTCGGAAAGATGGGCGCCGCGAACATAGGCAACGCCACTTTCGCGGTAGCTCGGGAAGACAAAGTCGTCGTCGCGCAAGGACCGGCTTGAACCGATCTGGGCTGCTTCCTGGCCCAGAAGTGGAGGCCAGAGTGCCAGCTCGCCCTGACGCTGGAGCGCCGTTGCTTCTGCATCGATACGGCGGATGACGGTCATGTCCTCATACAGGGAGCACAGTTGTTCGTCGCCGACATCTTTGACCCATACATCGAACTCGGGATGGCTGATGCGCTCGCCGTCCGGGGACACCAACTGGAGCAGATCGCCACCAGTCCGCAGGGAAATTTGTGCACTTAGTCCAGGGCCCGGAGCGTCATCATGCACTCCCTTGCCCGCCTGATCCGTTAACACAGGTGATCGCAACCTTCCGGCTCGTTTTCGTCGGCGCTCGCGGGACTTGTGGTCCTGCCGCACGCCGGCCCTCCGGCGCCTTCGCCGGAGTTAAATGTGACCCTACTCACGCAAGGCACCACGTACAACTACCTGTCGGAAAATTGAGCATTGTGCACTATTTCCCGCATCGGCAGCGTGCTAATCTTGCGCATTATGCAACCCTTGGATGGCACTGACACCCGGCTCCTCTCAGCAATGGCCAAGGATCCACGGGGCACCGTGGTGGCTCTGGCCCAGAAGCTGGGATTGTCCCGGAACACCGTGCAGGCCCGCATGGCCCAGCTTGAGAAGAAGCACGCGTTCCTGTCATTCGAACGGAGAATCAACCCTGTCGCCCTGGGCTACCCGCTGACCGCGTTCATCACAGTCCACGTACAACAGCAAAAGCTCGCTTCCCTGGCCCAGGATCTTGCCGACATCCCGGAGATTCTTGAAGGCTTCGGGCTTACGGGTTCGGCAGACCTGTTGCTGCGCGTTGTGGCCTTGGATGCCGAAGATCTTTACCGCATCAACGGAAAGATCCTCGGGTGCGACGGAGTGGACAGGACGGACACCGCGCTGGCCATGCGGGAAATGATTCCCTACCGCGTGCAGCCGCTTCTGGGGCGCCGTTCCGAGGCGTGAATCAGTCGTCTACCCGCTCGGTTCGGCGGGCCTCTTGCCCAAGGAAGCAGGGATGCGCTTTGATTCAAGAGGACGCACCGGGGGCCGCCCAGAGGATCCCGGGCAGGTGGTGGCGCTGCCGAAGGCTGCCGAAAGGGGCACTACCGTGAGCAATCCGCAAGAACCGGGTCACGACCAGAGCGGTCAAAAGCAACCAGATCAAAACCAACCCGGCCATTACCCGCCTCCTGTTCCGCCCGGGCCCGGGTACCCACCGCAGAACGGCGCCCCGCAACCCTCTTATCCACCTCAGAACAGCGCCCCGCCGCAGTGGCAACAGCCGCCGTCGTCCGCTTCTGCCCAGGCTGGAGACCCTCAGCACGCCGCACCGGGCGCGTACCAGCAAAACCCCTATCCCGGCGGTCAAAGCCAAGCAGGCCAATACCCGCCCGGACACTACCAATCCGGCCAATACCAACCAGGCCCGTACGGCCAGCAGCCTCCCCGAAAGAACCGAAAGGTCCTGTGGATCGTGCTGGGCATCGTGGCCGGCGTCATCGTGCTCGCGGTTATTGGCGTCGTGATATTGGTCAACGTGGTGGGCAACGCTACATCGAAGGCACGCTCGCTGGCGGATGAATTCACCAACCTGGTAGTCACTGGACAATCGGAACAGGCCTACGACAACTACCTCAGCCAGCCACTTAAGGATGAGTTGGACAAGCAGTCTTTCGTAGACGGGATCGCGAGCCTGGAGTTGGACAATTCCTGCAAGCCGAACTACAACTCCGTCAGCGTCAACTCGGAGAACGGCAACAACAAAGCGAACCTCGCAGGCACGTTGCAGTGCGACGGGAAGACCATCGATCTCCAGTACGTCTTCGAGGGTACGAACGAGCTCAAGATGAGCAGCATCCGCCTGCGGCCCTGACCCGGGAAAAAATAATCCACCGCCCACCCATCCGCTCAAACGCCTGGTCCGAATTACTGCATGAGAGTCCCACCCGGGGCTCAGCAGGTCGGCCGGAAATCCCGGCCATCACTGGAAGGCTCGGACCAATGCGTACTTCGCCCAATCGCTTGATCGCCACCATCTTCGGAGCCGTCTACCTCCTGGTAGGCGTGCTCGGCTTCTTCGTCACCTCGGGAATCGGCTTCTTCGCCACCGAGGGCGCCAACTTGATCATCTTCGCTGTGAACCCGCTTCACAACATCATCCACTTGGCCATTGGCGCAGCCCTCCTGTACGCCGGCCTGAACGGCGTCACGCTGTCCAAGTCCATCAACACCGCAGTCGGCGGCGTGTACCTGCTGGTCGGTATCCTCGGCCTCTTCCTCGTCGGAAGCTCGTTGAACATCATCGCCCTCAACGGCGCCGACAACGTCCTCCACCTCGCCAGTGCCGTCGTCCTCCTGGGAGTCGCGTTGTCGCAGGACAAGGCAGCCGTAGCCTCCGCCCGCGCCTGAGCAACGGCCTGTAACGCCAGCCCGTAACGCCAGAGCCCAACGAGCAGAGGACGGTAACCGCCATGGATCGAGTGAAACACCCCACCCTGAGGGCAGCAGTTGTGCTGTACGTCTACTTCGCTGCGATGGCAGCAGGGATGGTTGAACTGTCTCTTGCTGCCGGCTACCTCGCCGGTGCTGGATCCTCTTCCATCGGCACGGTGGTTGCCGGCGTTGCAACCCTTGCAGCAGGCCTTGCCTTCCTGGCTTGGTCGCTGTGGGGGCTGCACCGCAACTCGCTCGTGATGGCACGCTGCGCGCTTCCGGTGCTCGCTGCGGCGGCGGCCGCGCATGTAGCAGTCGCTGCCACAGACTTGGCAACCCGGCGCTCACTTGAAGTGAGCCACTTTGCCGCCCTTGGCCTGACCCTCATGGCACTCGCCGGAGCGGGCTGGCTCAGGCGGCAGCAAAAGACCAACGACGGCGGCACCCACGGCCAGCCAAGGACCGGGCGGCTTCTGGCAGCCGCGTTCGGAGCCGCCGTCGTTGTTGCTTCAGTCGCCACACCCGGCCTGGCCGCATCGATGGCCGGCCAGCACGCCGTACCGCACGGGGAACACGGCCAGGCCCCCGGCGGAGAAAGCGGCCAGGGCTCCAATCCCGCCCTGGACCCGGGCCACCACCACTAGGCGGTGGTCATCGGACCGGCGCACCATCGATGACTTGCCCACTGTTGATGGTGCGCCAGGTTCGTGGATCATGGAGCCATGGATCCCATTGAGGCGCTCGACGAAATTTCCTTCTGGCTGGAACGCAGCCTGGCCCCCACTTTCAAGGTCCAGGCCTTCCGGAAAGCGGCCGACGCCGTACGGAAGCTGCCGGCCGACGATCTGGCACGGTTGGTTGCAAGCGGAAGGATCACCACCCTCAAGGGCGTTGGCAGCCGCAGCGCTGAGGTCATCACCCAGGCACTGGAAGACCGGGTCCCCGACTACCTGGCCGGCCTCCGCGAGAAGGGCGCCGAGGCGCTTGCCCCGGGGGGAGAGACCATCAAAGCCGCGCTGCGCGGAGACCTGCACAGCCACAGCAACTGGTCCGACGGCGGCTCCCCCGTTGAAGCCATGGTCTCCGCGGCCCAAACCCTCGGCCGGGAGTACCTTGCCCTGACCGACCACTCCCCCAACCTCACGATCGCCAATGGCCTTAGCGTCGAAAGGCTTGAGCAACAGCTGGGCATAGTGGACGGAATCAATTCCGCCCGGAACGGTTTCCGCTTGCTCAAGGGCATAGAGGTGGACATCCTGGAGGACGGCACCCTGGACCAAACCCCCGACATGCTGGACAAGCTCGACGTCGTGGTGGCCAGCGTGCATTCCAAGCTCCGTGCCGACAAGAAAACCATGACTGCCCGGATGCTCGGCGGCATCAGCGATCCCCACACCAACGTCCTGGGACATTGCACCGGGCGGCTCGTCCAAGGGTCGCGCGGAACCCGTCCCCAATCGGAGTTTGACGCCCCCAAAGTCTTCAGGGAGTGCGCCGACTGGGGTGTCGCCGTCGAAATAAACTCGCGTCCGGAACGGCAGGACCCACCGGATGACCTGATCAAGCTGGCCCTGGACGCTGGGTGCCTGTTCAGCATCGACAGTGATGCCCACGCCCCCGGGCAACTGGATTTCCTTCAATACGGTGCCCAGCGCGCCGAAGCCCTGGGGGTGCCCACCGAACGCATCGTTACCACGTGGCCGTTGGCGCGGCTGCAGGAGTGGCTCAGCCTGAAGAAATAACCCCGCACACAAGGGCTCCCCCGGAAACGGACGGTTTCCAGGGGAGCCCTTTTCTTGTGCTGTTTAGTGGTTTACTGCCTTCTCCGCTCCAATACCGGTCAGCGAGCGCACTTCCATTTCCGCTTGCTTGGCCGGATCTTCGCGCCGCTTATCCAGGACGGTACCGAGCCAGCCCAGGAAGAACGCCAGCGGGATGGAGACGATACCCGGGTTGCTCAGCGGGAAGAAGGCGAAGTTGGCACCGGGAATCATGGACGTCTTGGCGCCTGAGACCACGGGCGAGAACGTGATCAGCAGGATGGCAGCAGCCAGGCCGCCGTACATGCTCCACACTGCGCCCTGCGTGGTGAACTTCTTCCAGAACAGCGAGTACACGATGGTTGGCAGGTTGGCCGACGCCGCAACAGCGAAGGCCAGTGCCACCAGGAAGGCCACATTCTGCCCGTTGGCGAAGATGCCACCCAGGATGGCGAGGACACCGATCACCACCACCGTGCGACGGGCCACCTTCACTTCGGTGGTCGCATCCGCTTTACCCTTGGCGATGACGTTTGCGTAGATGTCGTGGGCGAATGAGGCTGCCGCCGTGATGGTCAGGCCGGCCACCACCGCCAGGATGGTTGCGAAGGCCACTGCCGAGATGAAACCAAGGAGCAACGGCCCGCCGAGGTGGAACGCCAGAAGCGGTGCTGCGGAGTTGACGCCGCCGGGAGCTGATTTGATCGTGTCCGCACCCACCAGGGCTGCTGCACCGTAGCCCAGCACCAAGGTGAAGAGGTAGAACAAGCCGATAAGCCAGATGGCCCACACAACGGATTTCCGTGCTTCCTTTGCGGTTGGAACCGTGTAGAAGCGCATGAGGACGTGGGGCAGGGCCGCCGTTCCAAGGACCAGGGCGAGGCCGAGCGACATGAAGTCCAGCTTGGATGTTTCCGTCTTGCCGTATTGCAGGCCGGGGTTCAGGACGTTCGGGTTGTTGGCGGCCTCAGCGGCGGAGCCCAGCAGGCTGGACAGGTTGAAGCCATAGATCGCCAGCACCATTGCGGTCATGACCGCGGCACCCGCAATCAGAAGGATGGCTTTGATGATCTGGACCCAGGTGGTGCCCTTCATGCCGCCGATGAGCACGTACATGATCATCAAAGCGCCGACGACGATGATCACCAGAGCTTGTCCGCCCCAGTCGCTGATTCCCAGCAGAAGCGAAATAAGGCTTCCCGCGCCGGCCATCTGGGCGAGCAGGTAGAAGAAGCAGACTGCCAGTGTGGACAGTGCCGCGGCGATCCGCACCGGGCGTTGCCGCAGGCGGAAGGACAGAACGTCGGCCATGGTGAACTTGCCGGTGTTGCGGAGCAGCTCGGCCACCAGCAGCAGCGCCACCAGCCAGGCAACCAGGAAGCCGATGGAGTAGAGGAACCCGTCGTAGCCGTTGATCGCGATGGCACCGGTGATACCAAGGAAAGATGCCGCGGAGAGGTAGTCACCGGCGATGGCAGTGCCGTTCTGGGATCCGGTGAAGGAGCGGCCGGCTGCGTAGTAGTCGGCGGCAGTCTTGTTGTTCCGGCTGGCCCGGAAAACGATCACCATGGTGACCGCGACGAACAGGGCGAAGATACCCATGTTCAGGAGCGTGGTGTCCTTCAACGCAGCGACTTCGACTGCGGGGACCATTGTGGTGTTCATTTGGCTCCTCCGTGCGTCACGCTGCTGTCCTTGTCGAATTCGTGGCCTTCGATCTCATTGCGGATCTCTGCCGCGATGGGGTCGAGTTTTCTGTTGGAATAGCTCACGTACCAAGCCGTAATACCGAAGGTGGTGACGAACTGGAGCAGGCCCAGGATCAGGCCGACGTTGATGTTGCCCCAGACTTTGATGGACATGAAGGCGACGGCGTAGTCGGCCAGCAGGACATACGCGAAATACCACAGCAGAAAAATGACTGCCATGGGGAAGACAAAGCTCCGGTGCCGCTTCCGCAGCGTTCTGAACCGTTCCGTCTGTTGGACTTCCTGGAAGTCCACGGACGCAGTTGCGTCCTGGGGTTGGGCCTCATTACCCATGGTTCCTCCTGTTGTGATGAGCACGTCAGCTCCCACGCGCGGCTGATGTGACTGCAATCACTATCGAATGCGCTCCGGGTTCCCTTCCAGAACTTCAGCAGCGGTCATCGCCCAGCGGCTGTGCCACTGCGCCAAACGGTGGCTTTGAGGTAAAAGCACAGGTGGAAGCAGGGATGCCGGGCACCTCGGGCTACTCTGGCCTTATGCCCGACTCCCCGCTCTTCACCGCCGCCGCCATCGCAGTGATCGCGTTGGCTGTCGCCGTCGTCGTGGGCGTTGGCCTGAAGGTGATCCGGTCCTTCCGTGACCTTGGCACTGACGCCGAACGCGCTACGTACAACACGCTGCATGCAGCGTCGCGGGCCGGGCAGCACCTGCGCGGTGGCCTCCAACCTGCCGGCGCGGCCAAAGCCAGCAGGCAGTTGCGCGTCCTGCTCGGGTGCGACGCTTTTGCCATGACAGACACCAGTTCAGTACTTGCCTGGGATGGGGCCGGTGAGGACCTCCGGGCCTCGCTGATGGGGATTGCGGCCGATGTCCTGGCGACGGGGCGGACCGCCGTTGTTCCGCACGTTGGGCACTCAACCAACCAGTCCGGACCCGCATTCAGTGCCGTCATCGCCCCGATCCGCGCCGGATCACGGGTTGTGGGGTCGGTGGCAGCCCTGGCACCGGCCGCCGGTGCGGGCCTGGTGCGGGCCACCAGTGAAGTTGCTGATTGGGTCGCGGCCCAGCTGGAGCTGGCAGAACTGGAAGCTTCCAGAACGCTGCTGATGGAAGCAGAGGTCAGGGCGCTGCGGGCCCAGATCAGCCCGCACTTCATCTACAACTCCCTAAATGCCATTGCATCATTCATCAACACAGACCCGGCCCGGGCCAGGGAACTTGTGGTGGAGTTCGCCGACTTCACCAGGTACTCCTTCCGTCGTCACGGCGACTTCACCACCGTGGCGGAGGAACTGCGCTGCATCGACCGCTATCTGCTGCTGGAGCGGGCACGCTTCGGCGAGCGCGTCCAGGTCAGCCTTCGCATCGCGCCGGAAGTCCTGAGCACCGTCATCCCCTTCCTCAGCCTCCAGCCCTTGGTGGAAAACGCTGTGCGGCACGGCCTTGAGGCGAAGGAAGGACCGGGGCACATCACCATTTGTGCCAACGACTCGGGTGCTTTCGCCGAGGTCACCATAGAGGACGACGGCGTGGGTATGGACCCGGAACATCTGCGGTCGGTCCTCGCCGGGCACACCGATGGCGACCATGTGGGGCTTCGGAACGTTGATGCGCGCCTGCGGCAGGTCTACGGTGATGAACATGGCCTGGTGATCGACACCGCTCCCGGCGAGGGCACGCTGATCACCCTTCGTGTGCCCAAGTCCCAGCCCGGACACGACGCCTGAGGTGACGGTTAGTCTTTAATCATGATCAACGTGCTCGTCGCTGATGACGAACTACCCGCGGTGGAAGAACTTGCATTCCTCCTCGGACGGGATTCAAGGATTGGCGCCATCCACCGGGCGTCCTCCGGAACCGAAGCGCTCCGCAAGCTGGAAACCGAGGCGGTGGACGCCGTCTTCCTGGACATCCACATGCCTGCCCTGTCGGGTTTGGACATCGCCCGCGCCATTTCCCGCAGCAGCAACCCGCCCGCCGTCGTTTTTGTCACCGCGGACGAAGACTGCGCCCTGGAGGCGTTCGACCTCGCCGCCGTCGACTATCTGCTCAAGCCGCTCAGGGCAGAACGGCTGGCGCGTTCGGTGGACCGGATCAGCGAACTCATCAAGGACGGAACGCCCGCTCCTGAAATGATCACAGTCGACCTGGGCAGCACCACCCGCATGATCCGCCGCGACGACGTCACCTATGTCCAGGCACAGGGCGACTACGCCCGGCTGCATACGGCTGAGGCGAGCTATCTCATCCGGGTTCCGCTGACCGACCTCGAGCAAAAATGGGCAGATGCCGGGTTCATCCGCATCCACCGTTCCTACCTGATTGCGCTGAACCACGTGCAGCACCTGAAGCTGTCCACCACCGGTCCCAGCGTTGCCGTTTCGGGTGCCGAACTACCCATCAGCAGGAGGCATCTGCCGTCAGTCCGGGACAAGCTGCAGTCCACCCGCATCCGGCCGCAGGCATGACCCGCGTCCGCGTCACTGCGCCCCGGCAGCAGGCAGCGCCGGCCTCCGGCCGCGTGCTGCACTCCCAGGAGGCTGCCGAGGATTCCGATGCCGGCAGGATTTTTGTGCGTTCCCTGATCCGCTCCCAATTGCGCCTGGCACTGGTGGTCGCGTGCGGATTCCTCATCATCCTCGCTGTGTTTGCGACGATCCTCGTCTATGGGCCCGGGGTAGCAGGGACCCGCGTCTTCGGCATCCCGCTTGACTGGTTGACCCTGGGGGTCGGCATCTATCCCGTCATCGGTTTGAGCGCCTGGCTGTACAACCGTGCCGCCGCACGCAACGAAGCCCGCTACAGGGACCTGGTGGAGGACAAATGAACCCGGCCGTCGGCTTGTTCGCTTTCCTCGCCGTCTCAGTTGCGACCGCTGTGATCGGGTTTTATGGATTACGGGTATCGCGGACCACCAGCGACTTCTATGTCGCCTCACGCACCGTCCCTCCGTGGTGGAACGCCTCCGCCATCGGCGGTGAATACCTTTCGGCCGCGAGCTTCCTGGGTGTTGCCGGGTTGATTCTGCTCTCCGGCACGGACGCCCTGTGGTTCCCCGTGGGCTACACGGCCGGCTACCTGATGCTGCTGCTCTTCGTAGCCGCGCCCTTGCGCCGCTCGGGTGCCTACACCATCCCCGATTTCACCGAAGCCCGGCTCGACTCCGCTGTGGTGCGCCGAGTCACCAGCCTGGTGGTGGTGGCTGTGGGCTGGCTGTACATCGTTCCGCAACTGCACGGGGCGGCGCTCACCATCCGTATCACCACCGGCCTGCCGTCGTGGGTAGGTTCGACGGCGGTCGTGGCGGTCGTGTGCCTCACGGTCGTGGCAGGCGGCATGCGCTCCATCACGTTTGTGCAGGCTTTCCAATATTGGCTGAAACTCACCGCGCTGGCAGTGCCCGTGGTGTTCATCCTGCTGGTGCTCGCAGGCAACGACACCCCGTCGCAAGCTCCCCTGCCGGTCAATCCCACCGGCCAGGCCCCCGCAGGTGTCTACCAACACATCTCCCTTTTGGTAGCCCTCCTGTTCGGAACCCTGGGACTGCCGCACGTCCTGGTCAGGTTTTACACCAACCCCGATGGCCAGTCTGCTCGCCGGACCACGTTGATCGTGCTGGGGCTCCTCTCCGTTTTCTACCTTTTCCCCACCCTCTCCGGCGCCGTCGGAAGGATGTTCGCACCCGAACTCGCCCAGTCCGGACAAGCCGACGCCTTGGTCCTGCTGCTCCCCGGCAAGCTGATCGGCGGCGTCGCGGGTGATTTGTTGTCAGCCCTGGTGGTCGCTGGTGCCTTCGCTGCGTTCCTGTCCACCACCTCCGGGCTGGTGGTGTCACTGTCCGGTGTCATCAGCCAGGACCTTTTCGGGGGAAGCGTCAGAGGGTTCCGCCTCGCCGCGGTGATGGCCGCCGTCGTGCCTTTGGGCTTTGCTTTCATGACGGACACCCTGGCCCTGGCGGGGAGCGTCGGCCTTGTCTTCGCGTTCACGGCTTCAACCATCTGCCCCGTCCTGCTGCTGGGTATCTGGTGGCGGGGACTAACGGATGTGGGTGCCATAGCCGGGATGGCCACCGGCGCTGTGCTTTGTGGTGGCGCCATGGTGGCCGGCACCCTGACGGGCGGCGGGAACGCACCGGCCTGGCTTGCCCAGCCGGCCGCGTGGACCGTCCCGGCGGCGTTCGCCATGACGGTGCTTGTCTCGCTCCTGACGCGGAACCGGGTGCCGGCGTCAGTGAACCGCGTGATGTCCCGGCTGCATGTTCCGGAACGGCCTGTAGCCACCGAGCGCTAGTTGCCTGTTGTCCGCGCCCCGGGCCAGGAGGACAATGTCGACATGTCGGAGGAAGCACCATCTGCCGGCCACGAGCCGCCTGCCGCCGGGCCGCGGGAGTTGTCGCCCAGCGTTCGCGCGCAATTGCTGGCAACTGAACATTGGAGCCTGCTCGCCTCACGCAGCACCACCCAAGGGGAAGTCCTTACCCGGATCAGCATGTTCCTGACGTTCACGTCGGCCAGCCTGCTGAGCGTGGCGCTGGTGGGCAACGCCACGCAGTTTTCCGATGCCTTCCGGGCCTTTGCCCTGACAATTCTTAGCATCGACGTGGTGGTTGGTTTGCTCACGCATATCCGCGTCATGAGCGTTGGCATGGAAGACCTTATGTACGTCATTGCCATGAACCGGCTAAGGGCAGCGTATGTGGCGCTGGATCCTGGTGTTGCGCCCTATCTGATGGCCGGCTACAGGGATGACGAAGAAGGCGCGAAGAAGACCTACTACTTCCTCGGTGGCCGAACGGACTTCAGCCAGGTCGCCGGCAGCAGCATGGTGTTCATGGGAACCGTCAACGCCGCCTTGATAGCGTTGCTTGTGGGATCGGCGCTGTTGACGTTCGCGGTTCCAGTGCCCTTGGCAGCAGGCGTCGCGGTGGTCGCTGCCCTGGCATTCTTCGCTACCTCGCTGGAGCGGGGCAGGCGCCGCTACCTCAACGTGTGGAAGAATAACCAACCGATCTTCCCCAGTACTGGCCCGAACTAGTCGATTGCCGCCATCAGTTCAACGACGCGGGCAAGGAAGGCATCCACCTGTGCCTCTTCGTAGCCTTCGTCGCCTTTGGCCGCACGGAACACGGCGCGACGAACGGTATCGACGCTCAGTGGCTGGTCATTCTCCAGGTACCCGATCAACTCGACACAGAGGGCGTCGACGTCCTGGACGTTGTAGCTGCGGGTCCTCTTTCTTGTCGGGCGGCGGAAACGCTCGCCATCAGGCCTATGCAGCCTGCCGCGTAGGATCCCGGAGAGTTTGCCGATCTGGCGCAGCCAGGCTTCTTCGCCCTCTTGGCTGATCAGATCGTCGCGTTCCCGGCGCGCGAAGGCATCCTCCAGGCGGTCCAGGGCGGCGTCGACGCTGTGGGCGTCATAACCACCTTTGACGGGATCAAAAGCCACCTCACGGACATCCACGCTGGCAACCTGGTCCGTGGCGCCTACAGGGTTCTCGAACGACGTCCTTGCACGCTGGAGGAACTCATCAACCTGCTTGGCGTTATAGCCGTATTTGCTGCGCTCCACGCGGTCAAACGTCGCGGGAATCTGGCGTCGAATATCCAAGGCCACTTTTCTTTCCTTCATCGGTTGTCAAACGCCGCTCAACAGCGCGAACAAAACATAGGCCACCGGAGCCGCGAACACGATGGAGTCCAGACGGTCCATCACGCCACCGTGGCCAGGCAGGATGCTGCTCATGTCCTTGACGCCAAGTTCTCTCTTGACCATGGACTCGGCCAAGTCCCCCGCCGTTGCCGCAGCAACCATTCCAACAGCAAGAACCAGACCAACCCACCAGGGCCTGTCCAGCAGGAAGATGCAGGCAAGGACGCCAATCAGCATGGCACCGCCGACAGATCCCGCGAAGCCCTCCCAGGACTTCTTGGGACTGATTTTCGGGGCCATGGGATGCTTGCCGAACGAAGCTCCCACAATGTAGCCGAAAGTGTCATTGGAGACCACCAACAGCAGCATCGATGCGATCTGCCAGGCACCGTCCGGGATTCCGTGGGGCCAGAAACCCACGGGAGTGGCCCCACCACTCGCGTGCAGCGGCAGCGCAGCGAAGCTGATCAGGAAGGGGATCCAGGCCAGCGTGAAGACCCCGGCAAAGACACTCCGGGGCGCTCCGGCCGCGCTTTCGATGGAGCGCCAGAGCAGCACCGCCACCGAGCTTGCCGTCATGGTGAAGAGCAGGCCTTCGAGACCGCCGAAATAGGCCGAAACCGGCATCACCAGGCTGCCGACCATCACTGGAATGATCGGCATCCTGGTGCCTTGGGCTTCAAGGGCGCGGAAAACTTCCCACACTCCCAGGACGGCGAAGGCTGTCGTGAGCAGGACGAACCCCAGCGGGAGGAACAACAGCCCTCCCAAAACGGCCAACAGCATGGCAAGGCCGACGCCGATCGCCGCCGGCAGGTTTCGGCCCGCCTTGGGTGTGGGGTTCGCCCTTACGCGCCGGGCGCGCTTGGGGTTATCGCGTGTCGGGACCCGTCCAGCGGGCGCCGGCTCAGCCTGGTTCATCAGACCTCGAGCAGCTCGGCTTCCTTGCGCTTGAGCAGCTCGTCGATGCTGTCGACATGCTGCTTCGTGAGGGCATCGAGCTCCTTCTCAGCCCGTGCGCCCTCGTCTTCACCGGCGTCGCCGTCCTTGACGAGCTTGTCCAGGGCATCCTTTGCCTTGCGGCGGATGCTGCGGATGGAGACCTTGGCGTCCTCACCCTTGCCCTTGACGATCTTCACGTATTCCTTGCGGCGCTCCTTGGTGAGTTCCGGAATGGTAACGCGGATGACGTTGCCGTCGTTGGACGGGTTGGCTCCGACTTCGGAGTCACTCAGTGCCTTTTCGATGTCGCGCAGGGCCGTCTTGTCGTAAGGGGTGATCAGGATGGTCCGTGCGTCCGGCACACCAAAGGAGGCCAGCTGCTGGAGCGGAGTGGGCGTGCCGTAGTACTCGACGATGACCTTGTTGTAGAGACCGGGATTCGCCCGGCCGGTACGGATCGTGGCGAAATCGTCCTTGGCTACTTCCACGGCCTTGTCCATCTTCTCGCCGGCTTCGAGTAAGGTCTCATCGATCACGGGTTTCTCCTCAGAAAATAGTTGCTGCCCGACTGCAGGCCGCAATGCACAGTAAAGATCCGCCACCAGTGGCGGACGGTCCTAGAAATATCCTAGCCCTTGCTAGGGAGTTACCAGGGTTCCCAGCGTTTCGCCCAGGATCGCGCGGGTCACGTTGCCTTCGCCTTCCATGCCGAACACCACCATGGAGAGGTTGTTGTCCTTGCACATGGTCATGGCGGTCTGGTCCATCACGCGGATGTCGCGGCGCAGGGCGTCGTCGTAGCTGAGGACATCCAGCTTCTCGGCCGTGGGGTCCTTCTTGGGGTCGGCGGTGTAAACGCCGTCAACGCCGCTCTTGGCCATCAGCACGACGTCGGCGTGTACTTCCAGGGCCCGCTGCGCGGCCACGGTGTCGGTGGAGAAGTACGGCAGGCCCGCGCCGGCACCGAAGATGACCACGCGGCCCTTTTCCATGTGGCGGATGGCGCGGCGGGGAATGTAGGCCTCGGCCACCTGTCCCATGGTGATGGCGCTCTGGACACGGGTTTCCACGCCTGCCTGCTCGAGGAAGTCCTGCAGCGCGAGGCAGTTCATGACGGTCCCCAGCATGCCCATGTAGTCGGCGCGGGAGCGGTCCATGCCGCTCTGGGAGAGTTCAGCGCCACGGAAGAAGTTGCCTCCGCCAACAACGATCGCTACTTCGACGTCGGCCACACCGGCTGCGATCTGCTTGGCAATGGCCCGGACGGTTTCGGGATCGACGCCGAGCTTGCCTCCGCCGATGACCTCGCCGGAAAGTTTCAGAAGTACACGTCGGCGGGTCTTCTCGGGCTGGATTGCAGTGTTGACGGTTTCCATGGTGCCTTCCCGTTGGTGGACTCTGGCTAGATTATCGTGCTGTTGGTCCGCGCTGGTACTACCCGAACGCGTGCATGAAAAAGGGGCGGCCACCGAAGCGACCACCCCTTCTCATGAATTACTAGTTTCCGACGCGGAAACGGGTTACTGCGGTTGCCTTGACGCCGGCTTCTTCGAGGACCTGTGCAACGGTCTTCTTGGAATCCTTGGCGAATGCCTGGTCAACCAGAACCTCACCCTTGTAGAAGCCCGTCACGCGGCCTTCGACGATCTTGGAGAGGGCAGCTTCCGGCTTGCCTTCAGCCTTGGCCGTCTCCTCGGCGATGCGACGCTCGGACTCGACCAGTTCGGCCGGAACGTCTTCGCGGGTCAGGTAGTTCGGAGCCATGGCTGCAACGTGGACAGCGATGTCGTGCGCGGCGGTTTCAGCGGCTTCGCCTTCACCGTCGACAGCGAACAGAACGCCAACCTGGGCCGGGAGGTCCTTGGACGTCTTGTGCAGATAAGCGTCAACCGTGGTGCCCTCAACGCGGGAGATACGGCGTACAACAACCTTTTCGCCGAGGACAGCGCCCTCTTCGACAACAACCTCGGACAACGGCTTGCCGTCGACCTCGGTGGCCAGCAGGGTCTCGAGGTCGGCAGCGCCGGACTCGACTGCAACGTTAAGGACCTTGTCAGCCAGCTGGATGAACTTGTCAGCCTTTGCCACGAAGTCGGTCTCGCAGTTGACCTCGATCATTACGCCAACGCCACCGTTGACCTTGGCAGCAACCAGGCCTTCAGCGGTGGAACGGCCCTCGCGCTTGGTAGCACCCTTCAGGCCCTTGATGCGGATGATCTCGATGGCCTTCTCAGCGTCACCGTTGGCTTCGTCAAGAGCCTTCTTGACGTCCATCATGCCGGCGCCGGTGCGCTCGCGCAGGGCCTTGATGTCAGCAGCAGTGTAGTTCGCCATGTGAACCCCTCTGTCTAGAAATTTGTGTGTTTACGTGACTGAAGGACGGCAGCCCACCCTGTGAGCCGCCATCCTGTCAGTTGTCGCCGGCTCCGTTTCCGGAGCCGGCGAAGGTCAAGATTTACTTGGCTTCGGCTTCGCCTGCTGCGTCAGCAGCCGGAGCTTCGGCTGCGGGAGCCTCTGCTGCTGCTTCTTCGGCCTTGCTGCCTTCGAGGAGCTCGCGCTCCCACTCGGCCAGCGGCTCTTCCGGAGCTTCGGTGGTGCCCGTTGCGCGCTGGTTGCGGGCGATGAGGCCCTCAGCTACGGCGTCGGCAACAACGCGGGTGAGCAGGTTGACGGAGCGGATGGCGTCGTCGTTGCCCGGGATCGGGAAGTCAACTTCGTCGGGGTCGCAGTTGGTGTCCAGGATGGCAACAACCGGGATGTTCAGCTTCTTGGCTTCGTCAACAGCAAGGTGTTCCTTCTTGGTGTCAACAACCCAGAGGACCGAGGGAGCCTTGGTCAGGTTGCGGATACCGCCGAGGTTGGACTCGAGCTTGGTGAGTTCACGCTTGAGGAGCAGGAGCTCCTTCTTGGTGTAAGCAGAACCGGCGACGTCGTCGAAGTTGATCTCTTCGAGTTCCTTCATGCGCTGGATACGCTTGGCAACGGTCTGGAAGTTGGTGAGCATACCGCCCAACCAACGCTGGTTGACGTACGGCTGGCCAACGCGGGTAGCCTGCTCGGCAATTGCTTCCTGAGCCTGCTTCTTGGTGCCGACGAACAGGACGGTGCCGCCGTGGGCGACAGTAGCCTTGACGAACTCGTAGGCGCGGTCGATGTAGGACAGCGACTGCTGGAGGTCAATGATGTAGATGCCGTTGCGCTCCGTGAAGATGAAGCGCTTCATCTTCGGGTTCCAACGACGGGTCTGGTGTCCAAAGTGGACGCCGCTGTCAAGCAGCTGGCGCATGGTTACGACGGGCATGCCGACGCTCCTTCCGGCAGGTCATTCATGAGAGAGCCCATAGGGCTGCTCTTACCCTGCCAATAGTTGACGGTTGTTTAGCCTTTGCCCGGACGGGTGAGGCTCCTGGCATCCATTGCGCTTCTCATCCGGGCTGGAACCAAGGTTCCGCCGGACCGCAAGAGGCACAATCCTCCGCAGCCTGAAGACTGGGCTTCGCTGGAGGAGGGCTGGATACGCGTAGTCAGCCTGGGGCCCTCACATATCTGAATGAGACATGTTCCTGAACAAGCATGAGGGCACAGCAAACTGCTCCACCAAGTGTACTACAGCGAGCCCGCCAGGATGACCGCGCATCGCCACCGGTTGTCCACATACGGGATCTCCGCCATCGCCCGGAGTCCGCACCCACGGAAGGCTGGACCCATGCCTTTCCTGAAACCCGCCCTATTCACTGTTATGACCCTCATCGTCCTGGCAGGTCCCGGCGCGGCCGACCCCACTCCCGGAGGGAAGTGGAGCTGGCCGCTCTCCCCCAGGCCGACCGTCCTGCGGGCGTTCGACCCTCCGGACAAGCCGTGGCTGAGCGGACACCGCGGCGTGGATTTGGGCCCGACGTCCGACGGCGGACCGGTCACCGCGCCGTCCGATGGCGTGGTGGCCTTTGCCGGCGTCGTAGTTGACCGCCCTGTCCTCACGATCGACCAGGGAAACGGACTCAAAAGCAGTTTTGAACCCGTCACCAGCGACTTGAAACAGGGCGACCACGTGGTCAAAGGACAAACTGTAGGCACCGTGCAGCCCGGCCATTGCGGGAGCATCACGTGCCTGCACTGGGGCGTCCGGCGCGACGGAGAGTACGTCAATCCCCTGGGCTTCGTGGCAGACCTGAGGCCGTCAGTGCTGCTGCCACTGGGCTGACCCGCCGCGCTGGACCGCGGAGTCCTAGACGATGGCAGAAACGCCGGTGATGGCGCGCCCGGTCACCAGCGTGTTGATCTCGTGCGTGCCCTCGTAGGAGTAGATCGCTTCCGCGTCGGAGAAGATCTTGGCCATGCCGTAATCGGTCACGATGCCGTTACCACCCAGGATGCTGCGTCCCAGGGCAACGCTCTCGCGCATCCGGGCCGTGGTGAAGGCTTTCGCCAACGCCGACTGTTCGTCCCTGGCAACCCCGGCGTCCTCCAGCTGCGCCAACCGAACCATCATGCCCATCGAGGCAACGGTGTTGCCCAGGATCTGGACCAGCTGGTTCTGCACAAGCTGGAAGGCAGCGAGCGGCCGTCCGAACTGCTGGCGCTCCACGGCGTAGCTGCGCGCAACGTCAAAGGCTGCCATCTGGAGCCCGACCGCCTGCCACGCTACGGCCAGGCGGGTGACTTTGAGAACCTTGTTGGTGTCCCGGAAGCTGTTGCCGTTGGCCAGCTTGAAGAAGTCGGGAACAACCACGTTGTCCAGGGTGATGTCCGCGTTCTGCACTGTGCGGAGGGAGATCTTGTTCTCGATCTTGCTGGCGGAGTAGCCCGGCAACGTGGTGTCCACCAGGAACGCCTTCACCTGGTTGTCCTCAACATCCTTGGCATAGATCACTACCCAGTCCGAGAACGTGGCATTGCCGATCCAGCGCTTGGCGCCGTTGAGGATCCAGTTGTCACCATCACGCTGGGCAGTGGTGCGGGTGCCGCCGGCGACATCAGAACCGCCCAGGGGCTCGGTCAACCCGAAGGCCCCGATCTTCTTCAGGGAGTAGATGTCGGGAAGCCACGCATCCTTCTGTTCCTGGGATGCCAGCGCCTCGATGGAACCCGTGAAGAGTCCGTCGTGAACACCCATGAAGGTGGCGATCGAGGCGTCCGCACGGGTTACCTCAGCGTGAAGCATGCCAGCGAACAGGTTTGAGTACCCTTGGCGCCGCACTGGACTGACAAGGTCCAGCTCTCCGAGCTTGGGAATGAGGTCCATGGGGAATTCGCCGCGGTTCCAGCAATCCACCGCTATGGGCTTGACCTCGCGGGCAAGGAACTCGCGGACTTCCGCCAGCCGGTCTTGCTCTTTGGCTGTCAGCAGCTGCTCAAAGGCGTAGAAGTCGCCGTCGGCGTAGGGAAGGCTGCCGGCATCGAATGCGGTGTTGGACATGTGCGCTCCTTCAAGGGTGGTCACCTGCGACCACGTCATGACCCCGGCAACTGCGCTGCGGGCCCCTGGGGGCTTCAGGGCGACCAAGTTACCGGCGGGTAGTAAGTTACTGATCAGTAACTTACCCCAGAAAGAGACCCGCCGCAACGGTGGATTCGCACCGCATCCAGGACGGAACACACGCAAGTCCGTGACCGTGGAACGCAAAAATCCCTCCAGCCGACCATGCGTCGGCGGGAGGGATTCCTGGGTGATGGTAGGGCTACTCGGACTTGAACCGAGGACCTTAGGATTATGAGTCCCGCGCTCTAACCAGCTGAGCTATAGCCCCGTGATGCCCGGAACAAATCAGCCGTTCCGGGCAAAGCACTCTAGCAATACTAATAGCTAGAGAGCAGTGCTGCGGTCACACCACTTTGTCCTCGTAGGAGGCGCCCCGGTAGAGGTCCTCGAAGGTCTGAAGCGTGCCGTTGATGCTGTGCGGCTCCACCATTTCGCGGCTCATCTTGCCCATGGCTTCGAGTTCGTCCTTGGGAAGCTGCACCAGCTTGGTGATCTTGGCCGCGAGTTCGGAGCTGTCGTTGGGTGTGAAGAGGTATCCGTTTTCACCCTCCCGGACCAAGTGCGGCAGCGCCATGGCATCTGCTAGCAGTACCGGGGTGGATGCGGACATGGCTTCCAACGTCACCAGCGACTGCAGTTCGGCGGTACCGGGCATGCAGAAGATGTCGGCCCTGATGTAGGCCTCGCGCAGTTCTTCGTCGCTGGCCAGCCCCAGGAACTTCACACGGTCGCGAAGACCGAGCCTGGCTACTTGTGCTTCCAGTGCCGGGCGGACTTCTCCTCCGCCGACGATCTCCAGGTGCACATTCAGCTCACGCGGTGTTTTGGCTATGGCATCGATCAGGACATCGACGTGCTTTTCTTCAGCCAGGCGTCCGGCGAACAGGACCGTCGGATTGTGGTGCGGCTCGATCACCTCACCGGGGTGAAGCTCGTAGGCAGAGGAATCGATGCCGTTGGAGAGCGGCAAGACCTTGCGCAGGAATGCATGCTGGTGCATCGCCTTGGCGGCCAGCGGTGTGGGAGTGGTCACGACGTCGGCCTGCCCCATCACCTTGCCCATGTCCTTCCAGGAAATGCGGCCCACGATGTCCTTGAACCACTGCGGGAAGGGAAGGAACGGGTTCAGGTTCTCGGGCATGAAGTGGTTGGTGGCGATAACCCGGATGCCACGCTTCACGGCCTCGTACAGGACGTGTTCGCCAATCATGTAGTGGCTTTGGATGTGAACGACATCAGGCTGCACCTTGTCGAAGAGCAGGCTGATTTCCTTCTTGATTTCCCAAGGGAAGCAGATGCGGAAGTACTCGTGGGTGAACACACTGTGGGAGCGCAGGCGATGGACCGTGGCCTCGTCCCGGAACTCCGTGAAGCTCTTGCCCTTGTCCTGCCGGCAGGCCAGTACGTGCACGTTGTGTCCGCGTGCCGTCATTCCCTTGGCCAGTCGGTAGCCGAACTGGGCAGCACCGTTGACGTGCGGCGGGTAGGTGTCCGCGGCAATCAGGATGGTGAGGGGCTTGGTGGTGTCGGGAATGGTCACGTGGAGAACTCCTGATGGTCACGGTGCGGACAGCGTTGCTTGTGGCAATGCTGCGGTGTCGCCGGTTTGCCAGCTGCAAAGGCAGTGGCGCAAGGTACAGATCTGCCCTAGGCCTTCCGGTTGGCAGCCGCCTTCGCATCCTTCTTGCGCTTGGTGACTTCCGGGTGGTGCCGGCTCAGGGCAATAACCCCCACGATAGCAAGCGAAGCGGCCGCTGCCATGGCGATTGCCATGACGGCGTGGACATCGGGACGAAGCTCACCAAGAATGACGATGCCGATTGCGATGCCCACCATGGGGTCGATCACCGTCAGTCCGGCGATGACGAGGTCGGGCGGACCGCTTGAATACGCGCTCTGCACGAACCATGAACCCAGACCGCCCGCAGCCGCGATGGCTATCAGCGTGTACCACTGCACATTGAGCAGGAACATGCCGTTGGGATCGAGCAGGTGCTTGCCGATGATGCGCGTCAGCACCGCCACGAAGCCGAACAGGACGCCGGCACCGAGAATGTAGATAAAAGCGCTCATCCGGTGTTTGAACAAGACGGCCAAGGTGCCGAAAATGCCCACCGCAAGTGCCAGGAGCAGGACAATCGTCAGTTCATCCTCGCTGCTGACGTGGTGGTTTTCCTGGGTCACGAAGACAGCCAGCAGCACAAACAGTGCCGAACCCGTAACGCAGGCGCTGATGGCGACAACGGTTGCCCTGTTGATGCTCAGCCCCTGGTCCTTGGCGTTGACCACGGTGGTGATGACCAGGGCAATGGCGCCAATGGGCTGGACCACAGTCAAAGGAGCAGACACCAAGGCAATGGCATTCATCGCCATGCCCATGGCAAGGAACAAAAGCCCAAGCATCCAGCGTGGATTCCGCAGCAACCGCAGGAAGCCGTTCGAACTCAGTGCAAGGCCGCCGGTGTCCGCTTTCACGGCGCTGCCCTGACGCTGGGCGCCTATGGCGAGGAAGAACGCGCCCATTACTGCGAGGAAAACCGCAAGCAAGACCATCAGCCGTGTCCGCCGTCGTCGGTTTTCAATTCTTTTCCTTTACGCAGGATGGCCCAGAAGTAGTTGTATGCCGCGATCCAGTGTCCCACCAGGCCGAGTCCCAGGAACGTCCAGGCTGCCACGAAATACACCTCGGTGAGGGGAACCGGAAGTTTGGACAGGACCAGCAGTGGCGTTCCCACCAGCAGCAGCGCGGTACGGATCTTTCCAATGATGCTCACGGGAAGGTCCGGATGGCCACGGAAGTAGACCCAGGAGGCTATTGCCAGGATGGCGTCCGGCACCAGCAGGGCGGCCAGGTACCACCACTGCACGACGCCGGCAATCACCAAGGTGAACGCGACGGCCAGGAGGGCGGCCCGGTCGGCCATCGGGTCCAGGATCCTGCCCAATTTGGAGGTCTGGTCGAACCGCCGGGCGATGTAGCCATCAACCCAGTCCGTGCTGCCCATGACCACCAGAACCAGGACCGCGAAGCCGTACTCCTGTTTGGAGAGGACCAACCAAACAAACAGGGGCACGCCCATGAAACGCAGGACAGTGAGGATGTTGGGGACTGTGAAGATGAGGTCGTGATCGACTTGCGGTCGATCAGGGTGCGATCCAGCACCAATCAGCTTCATATGTCCCCCTTCCTTGCCTTCAGTTCCGGTACCGCAGGATGCTGCTACTTCTTCAGCAACTTCCTGAGTGCGACCACGAAGACCACGGCGGCAGCGGCGAACGCTGCGAGGTCTTTCCAGTGCGCGGCCATGCGCTCACTGACGCTTTCGGGAACGGAGTCGCCCACGCCGGCAAACTTGGCGGCGGCAAATTCCTTGCCCTCCTGGAACCTGATGCTGGCGCTTTCCAGCAGCGCCTGGCCCTGCTTCTTGACGTCGAGCTGTTCGCCCAGTTCGTCCCGCACCCCGGTCAGGTGCTCGCGGCGCTTCCTCAAGCGGGAGCGAAGCTCTGCCTCGGTGGGCGCCTTGACGGCGTCGGCTTCCTTGGCAGCTTCCTTCGCCGCCTTTTCGGCCTTGGCTTTCTGCGCTGCGGCTTCCTTCTCGGCCTTGGCGGCCTTGGCGGCCGGCGAATTCGGGTCGAGGATCGACTCGTCGAAGGCCGAGCCCTCCTTGGCGATGCCGAGGTCGTGCTTGACGCCCCGGATGGTGTCCTCGGGAGCCAACGGCATGGCCTTCTTGAACTTGGCGATACCTATAAGGGCTGCAATGGCGGCAACCACGAGGAAGAAGGCCGCAACAATGAGGGCCGCAAGCCAACCCGGCATGATGGTTGCCAGGCCCAAAATCACTGCGACTACTGCCGCGATGACCAGCAGCGCAAGAAAAACGAGGGCGACGCCGAAGAAGGCACCGGCCACGCCAAGCTGTTTTGCCTTGCGTTTGAGTTCTACCTTGGCAAGGGCGATCTCGTCGTTGATTTGCCGTGGGGCCAAGCGTGCAACGAGCTTGAGGGTCTTCGGCAAAGTACGTATGGCTGGTCCTTGACTGGTCCGGCCGGTGTGACGTCCACTCATGGGTTCCGCCTAACTGCTTCCTCTGGGCATCGTGTCGGGCGAACGCCTCGGAAAAGACCGCTGCGGACACCTGTCCTCAAAGCTATCATTCAGGTTCCGACTGAACTTTCGGGGCCACGCTGCGGCGCGCCCGTCATACCTGCAATAAATATGATCTGGCCCATAGGATAGATGATCGTGACCCCTCCCACTGCTCCGGGCGATTCCCTGAGCCGACGCGAAAAACTTGTCTACATTCTGCTCCTGGGTGCTTTGACGGCTCTTGGGCCTTTCACCATCGACCTTTACCTCCCCGCGTTCCCTGCCCTTGAGTCCAGTTTCAACGTCTCGGAAGCGGCAATCCAGCTCACCCTGACCGGAACCACAGTCGGCTTCGGGGTTGGCCAGCTTGTGGTGGGTCCGTTCAGTGACAAGGTGGGCCGCAGGCTGCCGCTGATCCTTGCCACGGCGCTGCACATCAGCTCCTCGCTGGGTGCGGCCCTGGCCACAGACATCGGCATGCTCTCCGTTTTCCGCGTCCTCATGGGCATCGGAGCGGCCGGCGGCGGCGTGGTGGCCATGGCCATGGTCAGGGACCTCTTCCACGGCTACGCCATGGTCCGGATGTTCTCCCGCATGTCCCTGGTAAACGGGCTCGCTCCCATCCTTGCCCCGGTCATCGGGTCGCAATTGCTGCTTGTCTTCCCGTGGCCCGGCATATTCTACTTCCTGGCCGCTTACGGACTGCTGGTCATCGTCGCTTCGATCTTCTTCATCCGCGAGACTCTTCCGGCCGATCAACGTGGTAAGTCCACAGCGACGGTTGGGCAACGGTACAAAAAGGTCCTCACCGACCGGATCTTCGTTGGCATGGTGTTGGTGGGCAGCCTGAACTTCGGCGGCCTCTTCGCCTACCTTTCGGCCTCCACCTTCCTCTTCCAGAAGGTCTACGGTTTTTCGCCTCAGGAATACGGTGTCCTCTTCGGCATCAATTCGCTGGGCATCGTGGCCGGCGTCCAGATCAGTTCCCGCTTGATCAGGCGCGTTGCTCCCCAATGGATCGTCGCTGGCGCAACCCTGTTCATGGTGTGCATGTCGGTTCTCATCATCGTGCTGGACCTGTTCCATGTGGGTTTGTGGGGCACGCTGGTTCCGTTGTGGTTCTACATCTGCGCCACCGGTTTCATGTTCCCCTGCGTCCAGGTTTTGTCGCTGGCCAACCACGGAGCCCAGGCGGGAACGGCTGCCTCGCTCCTGGGTGCTTCACAGTTCATGATGGCCGGCATCGTTCCCCCGGTGGTCGGCTGGCTGGGCGTCACCTCCGCTGTCCCGATGGGCGCTGTGATGGCGGTCTGCATCACTGGTTCGATGACTGCCCTGTGGCTGGTGGTACGGCCCCGTACCGTGCCGTCAATCCACTAACCGACACGTAGGCTGTCTCCATGAGCAAGAAACCGCACCGCAACGGCAGGGGACTTTTCCTTGGTGCCCTGCTGGGCGCCGTGGCCGGGGCACTGATTGGACGCGCCGCAGGAAGCGCGGTTTTCGGTGCGCTGGTGGGCGCCGTGGTCGGCGCCGCTGTCCTTTACCGCGTCAACCCCGGTCCCTGGGAGCGTGACTAAGCGTCCCGCCTGGGCCGAACCTCCGGCGTGGAACGTTCCAAACCCTCCCCTAACTTACGGCTGCAGGGCAGAATGGTGGCCAGCCGGTCTTACCGGCACCAACCGGTGAAGGGGACATCACATGAGCACGGCCGTCGGATTTCGAGGCACCCTGCGGGGACTGTCCGCGGTGCGGACTTTGCCGGTGACGCTCGCGCTGGTGGCTGTTTTCTGGAGCGTTGGACTGGCTACGGGAAGTGTCCTCAACGGCCCGGACGAAGCACTCCTGGATCAGGTGGGACTCGGGCTGGCGGTGGAGCCCGGACCGTGGTGGTCGGTTTTCACGTCCTCGTTTTTCGGCTCCTCCCTTCTGGACTACGTAGCCTGCACCGCGGCGATACTGCTGGGGGCAGGCATAGCCGAAAGGGTGATCGGTCACTGGGCGGCCTTGGCTGCCTTCATTGGCGGCTCCGCCCTCAGCGCCCTCGTACTGGTGGCGCTGGTGGCCTTCGGCACGGACAACAGCGACCAATGGCTGAGCTTCCTGGGCGGCGAGTACGCAGTGGGCGCCTACGGCGGTGCTGCGGCAGCGTTGGGATTTTCGACGGCGGCACTTGATTCGCTGTGGCGTCGCCGCCTCCGCACGTGGTTGCTTGCCGCGACGTTGATGTTCGCTTTGTTCGTTGGTGTCGCCCAAACCCTGCAGGCGCTTGCCGGGGCCGTAATCGGCGTCGCCGCCGGGTGGGCAGTCCAGTCAGCTGTGTTCGGCAGGAGCGGAGGGTCCTTCCGTTCCTCGAGCCTGCGTGAAACGCGGTTCCTCGTGGGTACGGTGGTGGGCGTGTTCGCCCTGGGACCCCTGCTGACGCAGCTGACGGGCACTTGGGAGGTAGGTCCGTTGTCGGTGGTCTCGGAGGTGATGCTCCAAGCCAGCCCCGACGTCGACGAAGTTCAGGAAGCCTGCAGGAACGAGTCGAATTGCGTGGCCCTGCAAAACGTCGTGGGCGTCCGCAGCTTTGGGGCGGCCATTCTGACCACGATCCCCGTCCTCCTGCTGCTGGTCTGCGCGGAAGGCCTTCGGCGTGGCCGCCGCCTCGCCTACCGCCTGACGTTGATCATCCAGCTGTACCTGGCGGCGGTGACCATCCTGGCGATTGTCCAGTATGTCTCAGATCCGGAAGTCACCCTCGGAAATGAGGACGTTGGCTACCTGTTGCTGTACGTCATCCCGGCGGTCCTCGCGCCCATCATCATCGTGGCTCTGCTGGTGGCCAACAGGCACCGTTTCAGGGTGGAGTCCAGCGACGCCGGATACCGCACCCTGGGCCGTGCCGCCCTGGTTCTGGCGGTCACCGCTGTGGCCCTTTACGCAGCGTTCTGGTTCCTGGAGGGCAATGCGGACCAATCCACTCTGTGGGACCTTGCCGGGCAGCTGACGCACATTCTGGTCCCGTTCCCCGTTCCGTTCGTCGTGGCTTTGCCCCAGGGGCTGGTGAGCACGGTCCTGTACGGCCTGGGCGGGGTGGTCATCTGGCTGGTGATCCTGGTGCTGGTACTGAACAACTACCGCCGCTTCAAGCTGATCACCACCGATCCCGCAGCCGATCTGGGCCATACCCGCGAGCTCCTGCACCAAGGCGGCGGCACGCTGTCCTGGATGGCGCTGTGGGACAACAACCAGTACTGGTTCACCCCTGACAGGAACGCAGGAGTGGCTTATCAGGTCCACAACGGGGTAGCCCTCACGGTTGCAGGGCCCTACGGTGCCGCCACCCACCACGACGAAGCAGCCCTGGGGTTCGTGTCGCACTGTTCCGCGCTGGGCCTGGTCCCTTGCTTCTACTCCGCTGATTCCGGCCTGGATGGGCCGCTGCTCCCCCACGGCTTCAGGAAACTGGAGGTCGCCGAAGAGACGCTGCTCAATGTCCAGGCCATGACATTCAAGGGCAAGGAATGGCAGAACGTGCGGACCGCCCTCAACCGGGCAGACAAGCTCTCCATCAAAGACCTTTGGTACCACTACGGCGCCATGCCGCCGGGGATCAGGGCCCAGTTGGCTGAGATCTCCGAAGAGTGGGTGTCCGACAAAGCGCTCCCGGAGATGGGCTTCACCCTGGGCGGACTGAACGAGCTCAAGGATCCGGAAGTCCTGTGCTGCGTGGCGGTGGATGACGACGGTTTGGTCCATGGAGTGACCAGCTGGCTTCCCGTGTTTCGCGATGGCAGCATCTCCGGTTGGACCCTGGACTTCATGAGGCGCCGGACCGCGGGTTTCAAGGGCGTCATGGAATTCCTCATTGCCTCCGCCGTGACGCACTTCAAGGAAGAGGTTCCGCAGATCTCCCTCTCCGGCTCTCCCTTGGCCAATGCCGGCGCCGGGAATGTCGAAGGTGACCGCAGCTCCCTGGACCGGGTCCTGGCGCTCCTGGGGAACGCCCTGGAGCCGATGTATGGCTTCAAGTCCTTGGCGGCCTTCAAGTCACGCTTCCAGCCCCAGCACCGCACCTTGTACATGTACTACCAGGATCCTCTTGCATTGCCTTCGATCGGACTGGCTGTCGGTTCGGCCTACCTTCCCGGACTGTCTCCCACCCAGAGCGCCGGCCTGCTGCGGCAGATGGTGGCCAAGGAGCCTGCCGCATGAAGCATGACCGGACAGCGCGCCCATGAATGACGTCCTGAAACTGGAGATCACCAGTCCCCTCATCCTGGTCGTGGCCGGGACTGTTGCCTTGGCATTTTTCCTGGTGCTGTTCCTGAGGCCGTCCGCGCGTTGGGTGCGCACGGCCATGACTGCCATTGTGGTGGCCGGGTTGCTGGGGTGGTTCACCGTGTGGATCGTGGAGGACGTGATGGACGTTTTCCACGTGGGCCTGACGCCGCGGGTGTGGTTCTGGTCCATCAGCTGTTTCGCCGCACTGGGTTTGGCCGCTGTCAGTTTCGTCCGCAGCAGGCCCTGGCGCAAGGTGGTTGCCGGCGTCTCCGTACCTGTTTTCGTCGTCGCGGCATCCCTGGGCATCAACGCGGAGTTCGGCCTGAACAACACCTTGGGCTCAGCCCTGGGGATCTCCACCCAGGACGCCATCGAGTTGAACAAACCGAACCCTGACAGCGCCATCCCCACCGGACCACTGTGGCAGCACTGGTCTCCTCCGGCGGACATGCCGGCCCACGGCAAGGTGGGAACGCAGGTCATCCCGGCTACAGCTTCGGGTTTCAATGCCCGCCCCGCAGGAATATACCTCCCGCCGGCCGCACTGACCGCGGATCCCCCACGGCTGCCCCTGTTCGTCCTCATGATGGGCCAGCCAGGCCTTCCCGACCCGCAATACGTCTCGGCAGCCCTCGATGACTTCGCTGCCAGGAACAACGGCCTGGCACCCATCGCGATCGTCGCCGACCAGATCGGTCCGGACCAGGACGACACACTGTGCCTGGACACCGCCAAGTACGGAAACGTGGAGAAGTACATCAACCAGGACGTGGTGGACTGGGCCAGGGCCAACTTGAATATCCTTCCCGACAGGGACCATTGGACCATCGCCGGCTATTCCAATGGCGGCCAATGCGCCATTTCCTTCGTGGTCAAATATCCGGAAATGTGGGGCAACATCGTGGATATCTCGGGCGAGGAGTTTCCAGGAGCCGAAGACCCGGCAGGGAACCTGGAAGAGATCTTCGCCGGGAACCAGGCCGAGTACGATGCCCAAAAGCCCATCAACATCATGAAGGGCAGGCACTTCCCGGACACCACGGCCGTCTTCACCGCGGGTTCGGACGACCTCGTCTACGTCGCTGCCGCACAAGCGGTGTCAGCCGCGGCACAGAAGGCCGGGATGACAGTGACGTACTACGAAGTGCCCAACGGCGGACACGTGGGCCTTGCATTGAATGCGGGCCTGGAGAAGGGCTTTGATGTGCTGTACCCACGCCTGGGGCTCTCCCGCTGACCGCTGCCCTTTTCGCGGCAACATACCGGCGATAAAGTTGAGATGTGCCACATTGGCAAGAGGTGAAGCCGTTTCCGGCACCGTGGCAGCGCAAGGATGACCGCATCCTTCCGCTGTGGTGGGACCGCCTGTGCTCGGTGACCAGTCCGCCGTCGGCCGCTTTGTATGCCGGCGGCCTCTTCACGGACGACCGGCGCAGGCCCATTGCCCAGTGGTACAACCCGGAAACGGATGCCGCACTGCTGGTCGCGCCTGAAACATCACCGGAGTGGCCCGTGCAGCGGTTCGGGATCTTCTACGCTCCCCCCGGCGGAGGTTTCACCAGGGTCTACTCAGCACCCCATGAATGGCATCCACGCGAACCGAGGACCCCGCCCACCGAGCAGGATTCCTTCATGGCAGCCGTGGCCGAAGCCTCGCGCTTCCTTCAGGTGGAGATGGATTTCGTTTAAACAGCGGACCCCGCACCGGCAGTGAAGCCGGTACGGGGTCCTTTTGCTCCTCCGACTGGACTTGAACCAGTAACCCTTCGATTAACAGTCGAATGCTCTGCCAATTGAGCTACGGAGGAATGAAGCGGTTATGACTTTAGCAAAGGTTTTACGGGATGTGAAATCGAGCGAAAATACCCCCTGGGGGTATAAAAAAATACCCCCGTTCCGGCTGACCGGAACGGGGGTATTGTGCGCTCCTCCGACTGGACTTGAACCAGTAACCCTTCGATTAACAGTCGAATGCTCTGCCAATTGAGCTACGGAGGAATGAAGCGGTTACTAGCTTAACAGGGGCCTGCCGGAAAACGAAATCGGGGTTCTCAGCCCTCCGAACGCAAGGCCCTTCGTTCCATTTCAAGCTGCATCAGCTCCCGGTTCAGCCGCTGGAATTCCTCCGGGAACGCTGCGGCATCGAGCCGCTGGAGCTGCCCCATTTTGTCGGCCTTGATGCGGGTGATCTGGAGTTCGAAAAGGCGGGCCAGAATATCGCGGCAGTACCGTTGCATGGCTTCGGGTGTGCTGGCCGGCAGCGGAGTCACCGCGAGCTCGGACACCAGGTTCCGCAATGGTTCAGGTACTTCCTGCCGGATCTGCTCCACCCAGGAGACAGCGTCGGCCGCGTGGGCAAGTCCAGTGGCGCGGATGGCAGCATGGATGGCCGCGTAGGCCGGAGTGGAGAAGAGGGAGGCCGCAAAGCGGTCCCACGCCACTCCTCCCAGGACAGCAGGATCCTGGAGCACCACTTCGAGGGCCTGTCGTTCCATCCCCGCCACCGGGTCACCGGGGTTGGGGCGCTGGAAAACCGGCATGCCCGACGGCGGTGCTGCCGCGGCTGGCGCCTGCCCGGCGGGAGCGGCGCCGTTGCCGGCGGTTCCGCGCTTTGCGGCGGCACCAACGTACCGGCTGACTTCCTCTATGGGCATCCCGAGCCAACCGGCAAGTTTGCGCGTGTATTCGGGCCTCGCGGCTGAATCCCTGATCTGGGCAACCACCGGGGAGGCCTCCCTCAGCGCTGCCACGCGCCCTTCGACAGTGTCCAGGTTGTGCCGCCTCAGGGTGGCGCTGATGGCAAATTCGAAGAGCGGTTTCCGGGTGCCGATGAGCTCGCGGACCGCGGCATCACCTTTGAGCTGGCGAAGATCGCAGGGATCGGCTCCGGAAGGTTCCACCGCCACATATGTTTGGGCCGTGAAGCGCTGGTCCTCCTCGAAAGCCCTCAGGGCCGCCTTCTGGCCTGCCGCGTCACCGTCGAAGGTGAAGATGACTTCTCCCCCGCTGCCGTCGTCCGAAAGCAGCCTCCGGGCAACCTTGATGTGTTCGGTACCGAAGGCAGTACCGCAGGTCGCCACCGCCGTCGTGACTCCTGCAAGGTGACAGGCCATGACGTCCGTGTACCCCTCAACCACAACCAACTGGCGGTCCTTGGCGATATTCCGCTTGGCGAGGTCGATGCCATAGAGGACCTGGGACTTTTTGTAGAGCGTGGTTTCGGGTGTGTTCAGGTACTTGGGGCCTTGGTCGTCCTCGTAGAGCTTGCGCGCGCCAAAGCCGATGGTGTCGCCTGCGATGTCGCGGATGGGCCAGATGAGGCGGCCACGGAAGCGGTCATAGATACCGCGGTTGCCTTCGGAAAACATGCCGGTGAGCTTCAACTCCGCATCCGTGAAGCCACGCCCGCGCAGGTGCTTGAGCAAGGAGTCCCAGCCCTGTGGTGCGTAGCCCACGGAGAAGTGCTCAGCCGCAGCGCGGTCGAAGCCGCGTCCGTCCAGGAAGTTCCGGGCCTCGGCGGCGCCCGGAGTCAGAAGCTGGGCCCTGAAGAATTCATCGGCGATCTTGTGGGCGTCCAACAGGCGCTGGCGCTTGCCCACTTCCTCACGGCTGGGACCGGTGCCGCCGTCTTCGTAGCGCAGTTCGTAACCGATTCGTGCGGCGAGCTTTTCCACGGCTTCATGGAAGGAGCTGTGGTCCATTTTCTGGATGAAGGAAATGGCATCGCCGTCCTCACCGCAGCCGAAGCAGTGGTACCGGCCTACTTGCGGCCGGACGGTGAAGGAGGGTGAGCGTTCGTCGTGGAAAGGGCACAGTCCTTTGAAGCTGCCCAACCCGGCACCCTTGAGGGTGACGTAGCCATCAACAACTTCCTTGATGTCCGTGCGCTGGCGTACTTCGTCGATATCTTCACGTTTGATCAGGCCAGCCACTAGTCCATCCTAGTCTGTCCGCCCAGAGGTCCTACCACAGCGACGGGAGGCTGCCGACCAGTCGCTCGTACATGGCCAGGGCAGAGACGTCCGTCAAGGAGGCCACCTGGTCGATCACGACGCGCAGGCGCGCGCCGTCGTCGACGGCGTCCCGCCAGTCAGCGGCGAACATCGGCTCCAGGTGGCGGTCGCCGGTGGCGTTCAAAACGCCCACCAGCGCGTGCAGTACCTCGCGCTGGCGCTCGTACACCGGCTGGCGGTGGTCGGTGGAGATGACGAACGTGGTGGCCAGACCCTTCAGGACCGCGATCTCGGTGACGGTTTCCTCGGGGACCATGAGCTCGGCGTCATAGCGGGTGAGATTGGCCGGGCCGAAGTGGTCACGGGTTGTTTCCATGGCGCTTTGGCAGAAACGGCCGATCAACTGGCTGGTCATGTCCTTCAGCGCAGCCATGGATTTGCGGCTGCCATCGGCTTCGCGGACCCAGACGTTGGTGGCCTCCAGTCGGGCCAGCGCGGCATCGATTTCCGCGGGATCGTTGTGCGGGAGGTACCACTGCTTGGTGTAGCCCACCACGCGGGCCCGGTGGTCCGGGTTCTCCATCCACTTCAGCTGGAAGTGCCCGGCCACGATGGCATCTTCAACGTCATGGACCGAGTACGAGATGTCGTCGGCGAGGTCCATGACCTGGGCCTCGATGCAGGAGCGGTTTCCAGGAGCGCCTTCGCGCAACCACTCGAACACGGGCAAATCGTCCTCGTACGCACCGAACTTGCTGGTGCGGTGGCCATGGATGACGGGGGCGTCGACGGCGGACCATGGGTACTTGGACGCAGCGTCCAGGCTGGCCCGGGTCAGGTTCAGCCCTGCCGGCCTGCCGTCGGCGGCGAGCACCTTGGGCTCGAGACGGGTCAGCAGGCGGAGCGTTTGGGCGTTGCCTTCGAAGCCGCCAATGGTGTGTGCAACCTCGTTCAAGGCCGATTCGCCGTTGTGGCCGAAGGGAGGGTGTCCGAGGTCATGGCTCAGGCACGCAGTATCCACGACATCCGGATCGCAGCCCAGGGAACGGCCCAGTTCGCGACCCACTTGGGCAACTTCCAGGCTGTGCGTGAGCCGGGTACGGACAAAGTCGTCTGTATCCGGAGCCACGACCTGCGTCTTGGCGCCGAGCCGGCGCAGCGCCGAGGAGTGCAGGACCCTGGCGCGGTCCCGCTCAAAGTCCGAGCGGTAGTTGCTCTTGCGTGGCTCTTCAACCCACCGGGCAGAGTCTGCCTCGGAGTATCCGGGGATGGCCAGGATGAAATCATGGCTTGTTCCGCTGCGGCCAAGCGTTGCTTCGGTTCCCATGGGTATCTGCCTCCTTCAAGCGCCGGGGTGTGGAGCTTCTTGAGCCAGTCTTACACGTGTGAGGCTAGCCGCCCGAAACGTCCAGCTCTGCCGCCGAGATATCCGCACTCTGTTCCGCGTTCAGCTGACGGCTTTCAAGCCAGTCCTTCGGCAGGGCAGGCCTCTTCGGGGAGCCAGCACGGCCCCGGGGGCCTTCGGAATCGACGCCCGGATAGGGAAGATCCAGGTCCAGTTGGTCGAGCAACTCACGCAGCACTTCCAGGGTGGGGACAGTGGCGAGCTTGGCGCGCAGCTCCCCGCCGACCACATAACCCTTGAAGTACCAGGCCATGTGCTTGCGGATCTCCCGGAGCGCCTTGTATTCGTCGTTGCCGAACGTCTCCACCATCAATTCGGCGTGACGGTAGACGCCCTCGGCAACCTCGCGCAGTCCGGGACGGTGCCGTTCATCCTTGCCCTCGAAGGCAGCCTGCAGGTCGCCAAAGAGCCAAGGACGGCCCTGGCAGCCGCGGCCCACTACGACGCCGTCGACGCCGGTCTCCCGGACCATGCGGACGGCGTCCTCGGCAGACCAGATATCGCCGTTGCCCAACACCGGGATGTCCGGGAGGGCCTCACGAAGGCGGGCAATGGCGGACCAGTCGGCCTGGCCGGAATAGAACTGCGCGGCTGTGCGGCCATGCAGGGCGACGGCGGCGACACCGGAGTCACGGGCAATCCGGCCGGCGTCAAGGTACGTCAGGTGGTCCTCATCGATGCCCTTGCGCATCTTGATGGTCAGCGGGATGCCGCCCTTGGACGCTTCCTTGACTGCGGTCTGGACGATGGAAGTGAAGAGGTCGATCTTCCACGGCAGAGCCGAGCCTCCCCCGCGGCGCGTGACCTTGGGGACCGGGCAACCGAAGTTGAGGTCGATGTGATCAGCGCGGTCTTCCTCGACGAGCATGCGCACAGCGGCGCCCACCGTCACAGGGTCCACACCGTAGAGCTGCACGGAGCGGACCTTCTCGTCGTCGTCGTGCGAAATGATGCGCAGCGATTCCGGCGTCCGCTCCACCAGGGCGCGCGAGGTCACCATCTCAGCCACGTACAGGCCGCCACCGTACTCACGGCAGAGCCTGCGGAAGGCAGAGTTGGTGATTCCGGCCATGGGAGCAAGGATCACCGGGGTGTCCACGGTGATCCCGCCGAGCTGCAAAGGCGGAAGCTCGAGCTTGGGAGTGGGAGGCGTTGCTACTACAGTCACCCATCCATTGTTGCAAATCAGGGCAAATCGGTGGGTGGCACCCTCACAACAGCCAACCGTTCTCCTCTGCCAGGCGCACCGCTTCGGCCCGTGTCCGCGCACCCGTCTTGGCCATCGCCGACGACAGGTAGTTCCGGACTGTCCCTTCCGAAAGCGCCGCCGCCTTGGCAATATCGGCCACCGTGCCGCCGTCGGACGCCGCCCTCAGCACCTCAGCCTCGCGCTCGGTCAAAGGACTGTCGCCGGACATCAACGACTCTTCCGCGAGCGAGGGGTCCACCACCCGCAAGCCGTTGTGCACGCGCCGGACGGCCTCGGCCAGTTGCCGCGCCGGGGTGTCCTTGACAACGAAGCCGGAGGCTCCCGCCTGCATGGCCCTCCGGAGGTACCCCGGCCTGCCGAACGTGGTGACCATGAGGACCCTGCAGGAAGGAGCCGCGCTGCGGACGGCCGCCGCCGCTGAGATGCCGTCCAGGCCCGGCATCTCGACGTCGAGCATGGCCACGTCCGCGGAATACTCCAGCACGGCGGACACCACGCCGGTTCCATCCCCCAGTTCGGCCACCACTTCGATGTCCGTCTCGAGCCCCAGCAGGGCTGCGAGCGCACCCCGGACCAAGGCTTGGTCGTCCGCGATCACCAACCGGATGGTCATACCTCAACAGCCAATCTGAACCCTCCCAGGTCGCTCGGTCCAATGCTTACGGTCCCGCCGGCCGAGGCAACTCGCTCACGGATTCCCGTCAAGCCGTTGCCGCTGATACCCGAACACGGCCCCACGCCGTCGTCCTCCACAAAAACTTTGGAGGCGGTCAACCGGACCCGGCAATGCCCGGCGCCTGAATGCCGCACGACATTGGTGATGCCTTCGCGCAGCACCCATCCGAACAACTCGCGGTGTTTTGCCGGCACCTGCTCCACCGTGAGGGGAAGCTCGGCCTGTATCCCGGCCGATTCCAAAGCCGTCCGCGCTGCCGCGAGTTCGGCCAGGACATTGACTCCTCGATAGCCGGCCACCGTGGCCCTGACATCGGCGAGCGCGCTGCGGGCCAGCTCCTGGACCTCGGCAACCTCAGTGGCGGCCTTGTCCCTGGCGGGGCTCTCCGGCACGCGTTCCATCAGTCGCCCCGCCAATTCCGCCTTGACGGCTATGACCGTGAGTGAGTGGCCCAGGATGTCGTGCATGTCCCGGGCCACACGGCTTCGTTCAGCTGCGACGGCGGCATCGGCCAACTCGGTTTGGGCGGCCCGGAGTGCAACCGTTTGGCGGATCGTCCGGGCGAACGAGGACATCATGAAGCCGAGGGACAAGATAAGCGCCGGCTGGAAGATTGCCTGCTCAGGTTTTCCTTCCGCCAGCTCCGAGGCCAGCGAGATCCCGGAAAGCCCCATGATCAGGGCGAAATCCACGCGCGGCGGCAGGGTGGTCATCCCAATGGCGCAGGCCAGGAACGGCCACGTCCACAGTGCCTCCCTGCCCACCAGCAGGATGACCAGTCCGTTCAGCGCCAAGAGTACCGCCACGCACACCAAGCCCGTCCGGGCATCCCGTCTGCGGCTGATCATGGGCAGGACCGCGTAAGCTGCGAAGAACGCCACCAAGGACGCCGAAGCCAGCACCTTCCAGGCTGCCGGCTCGTCCACGGACCAAACCAGGTTCCAAGTGGGCCAGGCCCACAGCATGATCGACAAGCCTGCCCCGAGGTACCAACGCCGGGGACCAGGACCGCGGAGGGTTTCCCACAGGGACGGGCTGCTCATGGCTCCCACCTTAGTCACGCAGGGCAGCTCAGACGCGGTTGGTGTCGCGGCGGAAGGCCATGGCCGCCCCGCCTACGAAGATCGCCAGCCAGACCAGGACGTTCACTATCCACATGGCATCGAACTCTCCGGTGATGGGGCTGCGCGCCAACTGTCCTATCCCGTAGGCCGGCGTGAACTTGGCGATCTGGCCAAAGGTATCGCCCATGATCTCGATCGGCATGAACAGTCCACCAAGCATCGCCAGGATCGCCAGGACGGGCCCGAGGACCTGCATGACGTTCTGGCTGGGCATCAGGTACCCAACGAACAATCCCAAGGCAGCGAACACCAGGGAGCCCAACCACGCGACGATCCCCGCGGTAAGCCAGGTCTGCAGGTCCATGGTGACACCGGAGATGGCACCGATGACGAACTGGGCAATCACGGCCACCAGGGACAGTGTGAGGGCAGCCGCTGCCTTGACCGCGATGTAGGCCCCGGGAAGCAGCGGGGTCAGCCGAAGCTGCCGGCTCCACCCCTGGGCGCGTTCAACAGCCACCTGGCTGCCGGCACCTGTGGCCGCCGTCATGGCCGCGTAGACGGTGAGGCTGATCAGGATGTACTGGCCGTAGCTGTGGCCGTTGGGTAGCTGCTGGTTCTTGTTGGACAGGCCGAAGATAAAGAAGAAGATGGCCGGCATCAGGACGGTGAACATGACGGTCCGCCGGTTCCGGAGCATCCGTTTGATCTCTATCCAGAGGAAGGTGGCGTTGACTCCGCCTGCCGAGGGTTTCCGGTCCTGGATTGCTGTTGCCTGGCTCATGACCGGCCTCCTTCGAATGCCGGGGTTGCCTCTGTGGCTGGCGCTTCGCCGGTCAGTGCCACGAAAGCTTCCTCGAGGTTGTGGGCCACCACTTCAAGGTCGTGGGCGCGGGTGCTGTTCAGGAGGAACCGGACCACGGAATCCGAGTCGGACGTGCGGACGGTGACGCGGCCGCCGTCGTACTCCACGGCGTCGGCCGGCGACAACGCGGCGAGCAGGTCACGGTCCTCCGGTGGCAGGGAAGCCCGGACCGTCCGGCCGGAGGCCAGATTCTTGATCTGGGCCGCGGTTCCGTCGGCCACGATGGTGCCCTGCCGGACCAGGACAATGCGGTCCGCGTAGGCGTCTGCTTCCTCCAGGTAATGCGTGGCGAAAATGACGGTCCGGCCCTTGGTGGCATCCGCGCGGATCGCGGACCAGAAATCGCGGCGGCCGGCCACGTCCATACCGGTGGTTGGCTCGTCCAGGATCAACAAGCCCGGATCCGAGACCAACGCCATGGCGAACCGCAGGCGTTGCTGCTGGCCGCCCGAGCACTTTTCCACGCGGCGATCGGCGATGTCCTGGATGCCCGCCCGCTTCAATACCTCTTCCACCGGCCGCGACGATTCGAACATGGCCGCGGTGAGCTGCACGGTCTCGCGGACACTGATGTCCCTCAGGAGTCCGCCGGTTTGCATGACGGCCGCTACCTGGCCCCGGGCGATGGCGCCCCTGGGGGTGTGCCCGAAAATGGAAACTTCACCCTGGTCCGGCGTGCTTAGCCCCAGGATCATGTCGATGGTGGTGGTCTTGCCCGCCCCGTTCGGCCCGAGGAAAGCCACCACCTCCCCTTGCTGCACGGTCAGGTCCAGGCCACGCACGGCCTGGACCTTCCCGAAACTCTTATGCAGTCCGACTGCGTGAACGGCCGGCACTCCCGATGTTGTCATGGCTCCCCCTGGAATAGGTCTTGTACATCCATTCAAGCCCCAGGCCCGTCCGCGCACCCGTAGCGGGTGTCATCAGTTGGAGATGACAAATGTCATCGGGTCAATCGCTCCCCCGGCGCTCGGCTTCGCGTTGCGCCCGGCGGCTTCCCGGCCGCGCCGGCGTTTGGGCGTCCTGACCCTCATCACTGCCTGTCCTGCCGTAGGCACCGGGCCGCACACCGGCGTCGTTCTTGTCGTCCTGCCCGGAACCCACGACGACGGCGGCCGCGGCCAGCGCGCCGGTATCGTCAAGGTCGTCGGCACTGACGGTCGGTCCGCTGGCGGCGGCAAGGCGCTTCATGCCGGTGGCTTTGACCACCAGGACGGCGATGAGGGTTGTGACGGGAATGGCGAGGACCAGGCCGATGGAGCCCACCAGGGTGCGGATGACTTCCTCCGACAGCTCGGCGCTGGTGAGGGCTTCGGCGAGGGGGCGGTCGTATAGCATCACGATGATCAGGATAGGAAGTGCCGCTCCCGCGTAGGCGAACGCAATGGTGTACACGGTGGACGCGATGTGGTCACGGCCAATCCGCATGGCCGAGGAGAAGAGCTTCCGGGCGCTGGTGTTCGGTGCGAGTTCGTAGAGCTCCCACACCGCCGAGGACTGAGTGATGGTGACGTCGTTCAGGACACCAAGGCCGGAAATGATGAGTCCGCAAAGGATGATTCCCGAGATGGAGATCTGGGGCGACATGTTCACCAAGGTCGCGGCGTCGTGGTTTCCTACACCGGCAAGGTTGGCTGCGTCGGTGGCCCAGGCGGCAAGCAATGCGGTGATACCGAGCCCGAAAATGGTCCCGAGCAACGCCGTGGATGTCCGCGCTGAGAATCCGTGGGCGAAGTAGAGGACACCGATCATGATCACTGTGGACCCCACCAACGCCAACAACAACGGCGGCTTGCCCTCAACGAGGCCAGGCAGGATGAAGCTGACAAGGACGAAGTAGGCACCCACCAGGCCCAGAAGGGCACGGAAGCCACGCCAACGGGCCACCGCAATCACCACTACGGCGTACAAGACAGCCAAGGCCGCAATGGGGATGTTGCGGACGAAATCCACGAAGACGTACGCCGGTGCCCCGTTGCCCGCGTTGCTGCCTTGGACACCGGAAAGATTCAAATAACGGATCGAGTCGCCCACATCCACGCCGTGCGACATGGCAACATCAGGGTTGATCACCACCTTCACCGCTTCCCCGCCCTTGTCCGGCACGGTGAAAGCGAAGGTGCACTGGGAACCGCCTGCCTGGTTCTGGCCAGTTTGGCTTTGGCCGGTTTGGCTTTGGGCGCTGCTGTTCTGGCCCGTCTGGGTGCAGCTTTCCACCACCACGCTCTGGATCCTGCCGGTATCGAAAGTCACCCCGGGGGCTGCCTGGTAGGGACTTGAAAAGTTGATCCCTTCCCTGCTGCCCGAGGGCCACATGAGCAGCATCGCCACGAGCGTCAACACCCCAAGGGGCACGAGCACCGCGGCCAGCAGCCAGTTGGCCCGTTTACGGGAAGCGACTGCCTGCGGGCTTGGTTCCAAACCTTCAGAATGACCGTGGGAGTGACTGTGGCCCATCAGCTGCAAAACCTCATGGGTTAAGCCTACGTGGACAGCAGGGCGCTCCTGCTCAGGCCGGCGGGATGTTCTGGTTGACGCGGAAGAGGTTGCCGGGGTCGTATTTCGCTTTGACGGCCACCAACTTCTCCCAGTTGGGTCCGTAATTGTCCGCCACCCTGTTTTGGTCCTCCGAGTCCATGAAGTTGATATAACCGCCGGCTTCGGAGTGGGGCGCCAACGCTGCCGCATACCCACGGGCCCAGGCCATATTGGCTTCGTTGTCAGCGGGATCGGGCCACTGGGTTGCGATGACCGGCGAGAACTTCATGTCGCGGTGGGCGAACGCAGTGTCCTGGATGCCCACCCGGGACACCGCGCCATCGATGGGGTAGACGTGGACCGCGGTGTTCATACTGGTCACGGTGGCCCCGAACTGGGCGTGGGCAGCGATCGCACCGTCGTTGAGTTCGCGCAGGAAATTGGCCTTCCAATACCCCTGCATGCCCTTGGGATTAAGTCCGTCAAAAGCCACGTTCAACGCCGGATAGGGCATGGGTCCCACCATGGATCCCGCCACTGGAGCGGCCTCCAGGAACGGCTGCCAGCGGGCGTCCCCTTCAGCGGGGTCGCCCGTCCACATTCCCACCACCACGCAGACGGCCTTTCCGTGCCATTCCTCGGGGAGGAAAGGCACCGGCGGTCCTTGGTGGAAGCCCAGGAACGCCCCGAACTCTTCGGGTGCGGAAGCTATATAGTCACGATAGAACCTGGCCACTGCAGGGATGTTCTCCGCACCATAAATGATGATCCCGGCATGGACCATGTCCACGGGATGGAGTTCGAACTCCAGGGACGTCACCACCCCGAAGTTGCCGCCGCCGCCCCTGATCGCCCAGAACAGGTCCTCGTTCTGTTCATCGCTGGCGATCAGGAAGTTTCCGTCCGCGGTGACGACATCCGCCGAGACAAGGTTGTCGCAGGACAATCCGTACTTCCTGGCGAGGTACCCGATCCCCCCGCCCAGCGTCAGGCCCGCCACACCGGTGGACCCGACGATGCCGCCGGTGGTCGCCAGCCCGAAAGCGTGGGTGGCGTGGTTGAAGTCGGCCCACGTCGCGCCGCCCTCGGCCCGCGCCCTGGAACGTTGTGGATCCACCCGGACGCCAGTGCGATTAACGAAGTCCAGCACAAGGGCATCGTCCCAGGTGCCGAATCCGGGAGCGCTGTGGCCACCTCCCCTGATAGCCAGGGGCATGGAGTTTTCCCGGGCGAAGTTCACTCCGGCGATGACATCGGAAACCTGCGCTACGCGGATGACACCGGCAGGGCGTTTGTCCACCATCGCGTTGAAGACGGCGCGTGCTGCGTCGTAGTCAGGATCTTCGGGGGTGACAAGTTGCCCACGCAACTGTTCCCGCAGCCCGTCGAGGGCGATTGGGTTCATAGTGCTTACCATCGATTCAGACGTGAGACCGGACTTTCCTCACGCTTGTCCCCCTGTTCGTGACGGCGTGGGGGCTTACTTCGATAGGACTACTCCTGAGCCCTGGCCACGTCAAGAACCTTTGGCAAGGACCCGGAAACAGCAAATCCTGCCCGTCCCATGAACGATGGGCCGGACAGGATCAGCAGTGCTCGATGACTGTGGTGGGGAACCGGTCAGTCGCTCACAATCAACGTGTCCGCGCCCCGGACATGGGCTTTGCCGGACTCCAGCAAGGGCTCAAGGACTGTTCGCAGGGCTGTCATGGACTCGTCAACTTCCAGCAGCACGGGGTGCTGGTAGGCAATGAGCGCCAACAGGTCGCGAACGGCAAAAGCGGCTTCCTCGGCCGACAGGCTGGGGTCGTGGCCCAGAAAGACGTCCGATGGCTCCTCGGAGTCACCTTGCGCGTAGCTGATGGCGAACGCCTGGATCTTTCCCTTGCGGCTGGCCGGAACACCCTGGCCAAAGGCACTGGCCTTGGGCGCACGCAGCACAATGGCACCATGGGCGCCGGTCAGGTCATGCAGGAACAGGCGCTGGACAGTGGCGACGCTGAGCTCCCCCGGACTGTCCCAGTGGTGGACGTGGGTGTAGTACTTGCCCACCGCCTCGCTCAACTCAACCGAACCCGTTGCCAGGTCCTCCACGCGCTCGGACGCGGCTTCCTCGGAGCCATCGCCGAACCGCGGAAGCGGGAGCGGCTCCGGGTCCACGACCACCAGCTGGGAGCGCTGGATCGGTGCAAGACCGGCAGCGGCGGCGAACGCCGCACCGGCAGTGTCCGGCTCTACCTTGCTGCGCAGCTTCGAAACGCCCGACGGCGCGTTGCCGGCTTCGGCGCGAAGCATGGTCAGCAAGGTTGCACCGACACCTTCGCGGCGGTGGTCCTTGGCAACCTCGATGTAGGCCCACAGCCGTTCCGGGTGAAGCGAGGCCTCGTGGACCACACCCGCCGCAACAGGAATCCGCACGCCGTCCACCACGTCTTCGGCCACGATGCACCGCCGCCAGGGCTGGTTGCTCGAGGGCGCGAGGGCAGCACGGAACTGCTCGGCCGGGAGGGTCTCAGGACCACCCCAGATCTCCAGGAGGGCGAGGTCGTCGCCTTCCTTCCATTCGCGGTATTCCAATGCCACGGCTAGGCGCCGATCAAGCGTGCGGCCAGGTAGCCTTCGACCTTGTCCAGGGACACGCGTTCCTGGCTCATGGTGTCGCGCTCGCGGATGGTCACGGCCTGGTCTTCGAGGGTGTCGAAATCCACGGTGATGCAGAACGGGGTGCCGATTTCGTCCTGGCGACGGTAGCGGCGGCCGATGGCACCGGCGTCGTCAAAGTCGATGTTCCAGTTCTTGCGCAGCTGGGCGCCCAGCGCCTTGGCCTTCGGCGAGAGGTCCTCGTTGCGGCTCAGCGGCAGGACTGCGGCCTTGACCGGGGCCAGTCGCGGGTCGAGCTTGAGTACGGTTCGGACGTCGACGCCGCCCTTGGCGTTGGGTGCCTCGTCCTCGGTGTACGCGTCGATCAGGAACGCCATGAAGGACCGGGTCAGGCCGGCGGCGGGTTCGATCACGTACGGCGTGTAGCGCTCGTTGGTGGCCTGGTTGAAGTAACTAAGGTCCGTGCCGGAAGCCTTGGCGTGCGTGGAGAGGTCGAAGTCCGTACGGTTGGCGATGCCTTCGAGCTCGCCCCACTCGGAGCCCTGGAACCCGAAGCGGTACTCGATGTCCGTGGTGCCCTTGGAGTAGTGGCTGAGCTTCTCAAGCGGGTGCTCGAAGAAGCGGAGGTTCTCTTCGCGGATGCCCAGGTCCCGGTACCAGGACATGCGCTCCTTCATCCAGTACTGGTGCCATTCTTCGTCCGTGCCTGGCTCGACGAAGAACTCCATCTCCATCTGTTCGAACTCACGGGTGCGGAAAATGAAGTTACCGGGCGTGATTTCGTTACGGAAGGACTTGCCGATCTGGCCGATGCCGAACGGCGGCTTCTTCCGCGAAGTGGTGAGCACGTTGTTGAAGTTGACGAAGATGCCCTGTGCCGTTTCCGGACGCAAGTAGTGCAGGCCTTCTTCGCTGGCTACAGGGCCGAGGAAGGTCTTCAGGAGGCCCGAGAATTCCTGGGGTTCGGTCCACTGTCCGCGGGTGCCGCAGTTGGCGCAAACAATGTCAGCCAGGCCATTCTCGGGAGGGCGGCCCTTCTTTTCCTCGTATTCTTCTTCAAGGTGGTCCGCGCGGTAGCGCTTGTGGCAGGAAAGGCACTCAACCAGGGGGTCCGAGAAAACCTCGACGTGGCCGGAAGCTTCCCATACCTGGCGGGGAAGGATCACCGAGGAGTCAAGGCCAACGACGTCTTCGCGGCCGCGGACCATGCTCTGCCACCACTGGCGCTTGATGTTTTCCTTCAGTTCCGCACCGAGGGGACCGTAATCCCATGCAGAGCGGGAGCCACCATAGATTTCACCGGCCTGGAAGACAAAGCCCCTTCGTTTGGAGAGGGAAATGACCTGGTCAAGGACGGATTTTGCTGCCATGGGTAACTCCATTTGTTCTACAGGGCCGCTGGGTGCGGTCCGCGGGTGGTTGGCCCCGGTTCCGGACAAGGTCGCCCGGCGGGGTGTTTGGGGAAAATTTGCTGACTCCTACCCTACCGGCCTTTCGCCGCACCTCTCCGTGCGAATGCTCCCTTGGGCCACGGCAAAGTGGCAACGATGATCGCGGCAAGGGTCAGCAGGGTGCCCAGCACCGTGGGCAAGGCGACCACCGTACCGGAAGTGGGGATCACGACGTCGAGCATCAGCGACCCCAGCAGTTGCCCGGCAATCATGCCCAAGCCGGTGATAAGAACGCCGAGGCTGCGGACCAGCAGGGCCGCCAGGCCGATCGCAACGCAGCCCAGTGGGCCGCCAAGGTAGTACCACAACTGTGCGGGCAACGGATTGCCGGTTCCCACGAGCGACGCCTTGATCAGCCAGGCGATCCACAACACCACCGATCCTGCCAGGAAATTGACCACCGTCGTGGCCAGGGGCGTGCCGTAGTGCACGGTGGCCGTACCATTCATGGCTTGCTGAAAGCTCATCAGGAAACCCGCCAAAAGCGGCAGCAAGATCGGCAACACCATCATTCCGACGTCGGTGGAGACGCCGAAATGCGGCGACACCGCCCACGCGACCGCCGCGACAGTGAGGACACTGCCCAACACCCGCAGTCCCGTGATGGAGCGTTTGCCGCCCGGGGCAATGCCGAGCCGATCCACCAACAGACCGCTGAGGGTCTGGCCGGTCACCGAGGCAACCGTGAACACGGCCACGCCCAGAAGGCCCACGGTGTAGGACTGTGCGAAAACGAAGAAAGCTCCGACGCCACCGGCCATCACGTAGAAGGGCGGGAAGCTGCGGCTGCGGACGGCGGGTACGATGCTCCGCAGCCCGGTCCTGCCCTTTGGTGTGCTCAGGGAAATCACGGCAATCACTGCCAGGCCCGTGGTGAAGCTCACTACGGAAGCGGCAATGCCGTCGTTCAGGACAGCGCTCAGTGCCCCGTTGATGCGTCCCTGAATCGGGAGCACCAAGCCGGTGACAAGTGCGAGGATGAGGCCGACGGCCAAAGGAAGGGCGGGACGGGACGAAGGCTGCGGCACCGTCACCACACTACTTCAGGCATCATTGCTGTATGAGCAACCCCGAAATCGAAGAGATTCCCATCCGCGACGACATGATCCGCCTGGGCCAGCTGTTGAAGCTCGCCAACCTGGTGGAGGACGGCGTGGAGGCCGCGGAGCTCATCAAGAACGGCCTGGTCAAGGTCAACGGAGAAATCGACGAGCGACGCGGCCGCCAGCTCCATGCCGGCGATACCGTGACCGTCAACGGACAGACGGTCCGGATCACCACCGCCTAACCCTCCGGAGTTTTTGTACACATAACGCCCTTAAGAACCCCTTTTAGGGGCGTTATGTGTACAAAAACTCAACCGTTGAGGACCTTGTGGGTGAGGAACTCCCCTACGTGGCCGATTTCCTGCTGGTTGATCCCATGCCACATCCCTGTGTAGAGCACCTTGGTGAGGTCCACGTGCTTCCGGACCCAGCCCATCGTGTATTCGATCTTGTCCTGCGTAATGACGGGGTCCTGCTGGTCGCGCCCCCAGAACATGGGAACAGAGCCGTCCAGTTCGTCATCGCGGAAGGCCGCGTCCGCTCCGGCGTCCACCACAAAGCCTGAAAGCCCGACGACGGCAGCGAAGTCCGCGGGTCGGTAGCGCAGCATCGTGGTCGCCATCGCCATGCCCATGGAGAATCCAAGCAGCGTTACCGAGGAGTGGTTGGCCTTGACCGTGTCCAGCCAGTCCAAGGCGTACTCGGCGGCAAGCTTCACTGCGTCCAGGGAGTAATCGATCGATGCCGTCAACGGGAACCAGGTGAAGCCCGGCCCCGTGGGCATCGGTGCGCGGAGGGCTGCCACCACGAAGCCATCCGGGAGGAGCCCTGCCAGGCTGAAGAGGTCCTCCTCGTTGGAACCGTAGCCGTGCAGCAGGACCAGCAGGGGCTTGCCGGCGCGCTCGGCTTCGTCGTGGGACCAGAGGACTACGGGGGCGGGAAAAACGGGGGCTTCAGTCATGGCTCCATTCTTGCAGTTACTCCCAAGTAACAACCTACGGTGGCGTAGGTCGGGCGTCAGGGGGCAGGATATGAGCGTGAGTGAGAACAATCATTTAGTGGAACCTGGCGAACCTGTTCAAACGCACCCTTGGAGCCGTTACGTGGCACTGGGTGATTCGTTCACAGAAGGCATCGGCGATCCCGAACCTGCAAATCCCGGCGGCAACCGCGGCTGGGCAGACCGTGTGGCCGAAGAGCTGGGTCGTGGACACGAGGATTTCGCCTACGCAAACCTGGCGATCCGTGGGCGGCTGCTGCAGCAGATCGTGGATGAGCAGGTGGGCCCGTGCCTGGAACTGCAACCAGACCTTATCTCCATTTCAGCCGGCGGCAATGACCTCATCCGGCCCGGGGGCGATCCGGACCTCCTGGCCGAAAAGCTCGACGCCGCTGTAGGCGAGCTGAGCTCCGGTGGTGCCACCGTGGTCCTGTTCAACGGCCCCGACACGGCGTCTTCGGTCCTGGGCCGGATCCGGGGCAAGGTCGCCATCTACAACGAGAACCTGCGGACTGTCGCTGCCCGCCACGACGCCATCATCGCCGACATGTGGTCCCTGCGGCAGCTGTCCGATCCCCAGATGTGGGACGCGGACCGTCTTCACTTTTCGCCCCTGGGCCACCACACCATCGCCATGATGGTCCTGGACGCGCTGAACGTCCAGCACACCCTGGAGCCCCTGATGCCCAAGCCCCTCCCGCCACGGACGTGGCGCGAAGCCCGCTCCTCGGATCTCGTCTGGGCCCGTGAGTACTTTGTTCCGTGGGTCATCCGCCGATTGAGGCACCAGTCCTCCGGCGACGGCATCACGCCAAAGCGCCCGACGGCGGGGCCCGTCTTCGGCGCCGGCGGCACCTTGATGCCGCGCAGCTAGCAGGGACAGAGCAGCGAGGGTGGAAATGACAGGTTCGGCAGGCTTGCGTGGCCACTAATCCTTCGCAACGGGTAGAGCAGATCCGCCAGCTTCGTCTGCGGCGCCAGCAGTTGAGACCGCCCCTTGCCGGCAGTCCAGGGGACGCCGTGCGCAACCTCCTTGCCGTCCAGGCGCAGGAATTCCCCTACGCCCGGTGGACTGTGGCGCAGCGGACACCCGCGAGCACTGCCGCGATCGTTGAGCAGGACGTGGCGGACGGAACCATCCTGCGGACCCACATCCTGCGGCCCACGTGGCATTTTGTTCACCGGGACGATCTTGGCTGGCTGATGGGCCTCTCGAGCGACCGGCTCGATAGGGGCAACCAAGGAATGTACCGGCGGACCGGAGTGGATGAAGAAACCGCCGCGCGCAGCGGCAGGATCCTCGCGGCGGCGGTAGCGGGCGGCGCGCACAAGACCCGCGAAGAGTTGGCTGACGTTCTGGGACAAGCAGGCTTGCCCGGCAAGGGCCTGGGCTTCGTCTACCACCTCATGCACGCGGAAATCAGCGGCATCCTGGTCAGCGGCGCTCCCGTGCGTTCGGCGGGCGGTGCCCTTAAACAGACATACGCCTTGTTCGAAGAACGCGCGACCGGGAGGTTTGCCGGTCCGCTCACCGGCACGGAGCGGGAGCAAGCCTTGGGGCAGTTGGCCCTGCGGTACTTCAGTAGTCGGGGGCCTGCCACAGTGAAGGACTGCTCGGCCTGGTCCGGGTTGACCATGAAGGACGTGAAATTGGGCCTCCACGTCGCTTCGGACCTCGCGCCCGGTGCTTTGGCGGCGGTTTCCGCAGACGACGTGGACTTTTACCTGCCTTCAGCTCATGCAGAGGCCCTTGGGGCACTCCCTGGCACCAACGAACCCATACCGCCCCGCATCGACCTCATCCAGTGCTACGACGAGTACGTAATGGGCTACTCACAGTCGCGCCACTACCTCGGCGGTACCGCTCCGTATTTCCCCGAAGACAACGGCCCCATGCACGTGGTCCTCCTGGACGGAAGATTGGCAGGCTGGTGGCGGCACAGCTTCACTGGCGGCGCCTGCGAGCTGGACGTGCGGATGAATACGCCGGCCACGAAGGAAGAACAGGCCGCACTGGAAGCGGAGGCAGCGCGCTACGGCACGTTCCTGGGGATGGAGACGAAGCTGGTGCGACAGTGAAGCAGCTGTGACGCGGCGGGTCTAAGCTGGGGTTGAGACTTCGGAGGCATGCACTGTGAACAATCTGTTCTTTTGGATCATCGTCTGCTCGTGGCTGATTCCCATGGGAATCCGCATGTACAACCGTTCCAAGGCGCGTCGCCTGCAGAACGGGAATTTCCCGGGTCCGGATTATCGGCAGCAAAGCCTTCCCGGCCCGGGTTACCCGCCCCAGGGCTACCCTGGCCAGAATTACCCCGCACAGAACTACCCTGGGTATAAGCCCGGGCCCGCCATCATCCGCCCCGCGGATGAGGCACCGCAGGCCGCACCGCCGTCGAACCCTTCATCTCCCGCATCATTCCCCACCGCAGCGGCGGAGCCCCAAGGCTACCGTGCGAAGAAACTGGCCGAACTGGACGCGAAGTTCACCAACGGCCAGATCGCCATGGAGGACTACATGAAGCAGCGCCAGGAGATCATGAACGGCTGATCAGCCGCACACGTGATCTTCCAGACCCATCGAAGCCGTTGAGGCTCAGGAGAAGAAAGCCCCTCTAAGCTGCCCGGACAGCTGGCCGATTTCGGTAAGGAAGCCGTCGTGGCCGATCGGCGCGTCGATGGTGTGGACGGGAACATCGCCCGGAAGAGCCGCCGCAAGTTCCTTCGACTGGGCCGGAAAATACAGCCGGTCCGTGTTCACGGCGGCCACGAAGAAGTCGGCGGTTGCACGGGAAAGAGCTTCCTGCAGGGTGCCCCGACCACGCGTGACGTCATGGGACATCAGGGCTTCGGTGATGGCGATGTAACTGTTGGCATCGAAGCGGCGGACAAGCTTCGTGCCCTGATGGTCAAGGTAGCTTTCCACTTGGTAGCGCCCGCGCTCTCCCAGCACCGCAGCAGCGAGCGGCGTCTCCTGGTGCTGGGCCTCCCGGCCGAAGCGCAGGTCCAGTTCCAGGGCGGAACGGTAGGTGATGTGCGCGATCCTGCGGGCCAGCGCCAGTCCATGCTCCGGTGCCTGGCCGTCGTAGTAGTCCCCGTTGTTGAAGTGCGGGTCCTGTCGGATGGCCAGGGTTTGGGCCTGGGCGAACGCGATCTGTTCGGCCGTGCTGTAAGCGCCCACCGAGATGACCGCACAACGGTTGACCCGTTCCGGGAAAGTGACGGCCCATTCAAGTGCCCTGGCTCCTCCCATGGAGCCGCCCAGTACAGCGTGCCAAGCGTCAATACCCAGCAGGTCCGCGAGCCGGGCTTCGGCCTCCGTGCTGTCCCGCAGCGTGACCAGCGGGAACCGGGAACCCCACGGCTTTCCATCGGGGGCGGTCGAGGAAGGGCCGGTGCTCCCGTAGCAGCCACCCACGATATTGATGGAAACGACGAAGTACCGGTTGGTGTCGATGGTGGCACCGGGCCCAACGAGCTGCTCCCACCACCCTTCCTCATCGGTGGCCCCGCGGGCGACATGGGTGCTGCCCGTCAGGGCGTGCTGGATCAGGACAGCGTTGGAGCGGTCCGCGTTGAGTTGTCCCCACGTTTCGTACGCCAGCACGACATCGGGAAGATAGCCACCGGCTTCCAGGGCCAGCGGCCCTACGCCCGCGTACTTGACTGTTCCGTCGGCTTCACCGGATTTGGGAAGGGCTGTAGCAGTGATGGTCATTCCTTTGATACCTAACCTCGCGCTTGCCTGTCGCCTTGCGTGCGGACAGGCCAGGTCCTCACCCGGGGCACCCCACCGCGGAAGGAGGGTTGCCGGCCAGCAAGCCGGGGCTATCTGCTGGCACTCATGACCTAATACGTAGAGTCTAGGAAAAACTCCACCCTTCTGGCGAAGAATGTGACATCAGTGTGACGTTAGGTGCCGTTTTGATTCACCAAAGTGCACCCGGGGCCGCCGTCCGGCGAATAATCGTCGATCCGGACGGCAGCCCCGATGTATCAGCCCGCTACTGGGAGCACGGGCTCAGGCGCCCTTGGCTGCCCGGAAACCCGCCTCAAGGTCGGCGATAATGTCGTCGACGTGCTCAATGCCGACGGACAGGCGGACCAGGCCCGGATTGACGCCTGCGACGAGCTGCTGTTCGGGAGTCAGCTGGCTGTGCGTAGTCGACGCCGGGTGGATGACCAGGGAGCGGACGTCGCCGATGTTGGCCACGTGGGAGTGCAGCTCCAGCCCGTCCACGAAGCGCTTGCCGGCTTCGACGCCACCCTTGATGTTGAACGCGACGATTGCGCCCGTGCCCCGGGGACCGTACTTTTGGCCCCGTTCGTACCAAGGGCTGGACGGCAGGCCGGCGTAGGCGACCGATTCGACGTCGTCGTGGGCTTCCAGCCATTGCGCCACTTTGGTGGCGTTGGAGACATGCCGTTCCACGCGCAGACTCAAGGTCTCCAGGCCCTGGGCGATGAGGAAGGCATTGAAGGGTGCGACGGCGGATCCGAGGTCGCGGAGCAGTTGGACGCGGGCCTTGAGGATGTAGGAAAGGTTGGCACCAAGCGCCCCGTCCTTGCCAAGGTCGCGGGCGTAGACCAGTCCGTTGTAGCTGGGATCCGGCGTGTTGAACCCCGGGAAGCGCTCCGGGTCCTTGCCGAAGTCGAAGTTGCCGGAATCGACTATGACCCCTGCAATGGCTGAACCGTGTCCGCCCAGGTACTTGGTGGCCGAGTGGACCACGATGTCCGCGCCCCACTCGATGGGACGGATCAGATACGGGGTGGAGAGGGTGTTGTCGACGATCAGCGGCAGGCCTGCTTCATGGGCCACCCCGGCAACGCCTTCAATGTCCAGAACGTCCTGGCGGGGATTGGAGACAACCTCGCCGAAGAAGAGTTTGGTGTTCGGCTGCACGGCGTCGCGCCACTGCTGAAGGTTGTCCGGGTCCTCGACGAAGGTCACCGAAATCCCGAACTTCTTCAAGGTGTGGGCAAACAGGTTGTAGGTGCCGCCGTAGAGGCTGGGGCTTGCCACGATGTGGTCCCCGGCTTCTGCGATGTTCAGGATGGCAAAGGTCTCTGCCGCCTGGCCCGAACTGAGCAGCAGCGCACCCAGGCCTCCTTCAAGGCTGGCGATCCGCTGTTCCACCGCGTCCTGGGTAGGGTTGCCGATGCGGGTGTAGATTGGCGCGAGCTCGGCCAGGGCGAAGCGGTTGGCGGCGCTCTCGGCACTCGGGAAGACGAAGGACGTGGTCTGGTAGATCGGCAGCGAACGCGCCCCCGTGGCGGCATCCGGCTCTTGGCCTGCGTGGATTTGGCGGGTTTCGAAAGACCATCCTTGGGACATGGAGTTCTCCTCTTCGTGATGCATGTGATCGGCGGACTATCAGTGGGAAGCAAACTGCGGCCAGTCTAGGAAGTGTCCGTGCGCTTGGACAGCTTTGTGACGTCACCTGAATTTTTAGGGTCTTTTGCTGCCTTTCGTGACGCCCGGCGTAAGATCCCACCTTGGTTAGGCTTGACTTAGCTGAGACACCGATCACAAAGTGCCAAGATGAAGCCATGCGCATGGATCACGTCTCTTACGCCTGTGAACGAGATGGCCTTCTGGCCACTACCGAACGAATTTCCGCGGCTCTGGGAGTGGACGCAGTCCGGGGTGGAGTGCACCCCCGCTTCGGCACCCGGAACATGATCATTCCCCTGGCGGACAACAAGTACTTGGAAGTTGTGGAGGTCCTTGACCACCCCGCTTCCGACAAAGCACCCTTTGGCCAAGCGGTCCGTGCGCGTTCAGCAGCCGGCGGCGGTTGGATGGGCTGGTGCGTGGCCGTTGACGACCTCGCACCTTTCGAGGACCGCCTCGGCCGCGCCGCAGTTCCCGGCAACCGCAAGTTCCCTGACGGCCGTGAACTCGTGTGGCAGCAGATCGGCATCCTCGGCTTGATCGCCGACCCCCAGGTGCCCTACCTCCTCAAGTGGGAAGGTGATCCCTCCCTGCACCCGTCCAAGGTCTACGAGAGCGACGTCAAGATGTCCAGCCTCACCATTGCGGGCTCGGCGGAACGCGTCACCGAATGGCTCGGTGAACCGGTGGAGAAGCCGCTGGAGGATGTCGCAGTCCAGTGGATGGCTCCCCATGGCACGCCGGGCATCCTGGCCGTCACGTTCGAAACCGCCTCCGGAGCCGTCACCATCTGACCGTACCCTTGATCCGGGGAGATCCCGGCGTCGGACATTGTTGTCCAGACAAAGCTTCGGCCGCCATCAGCGGGTGCCAATGACGTCACCCACCGATGGCGGCCGAATACTTTTAACCGCTCAGCCGAGTCCAACGGCCTTGCCAAAAAGGCTGAATCCCACGAAGGCCACGATGTCCAGCAGGGCATGCGCGATGACCAGCGGCATCACCCGCTTGGTCTTGGTATAGAGCCAGGCGAAGACCAGCCCCATGACCACGTTGCCCACGAACGGCCCGAAGCCCTGGTACAGGTGGTAGCTGCCCCGCAGGACCGCACTGACCAGGATCGCGACCGGAGTGCTCCAGCCGAATTTTCCGAAGCGGTCCATGAGGTAGCCCACCACGATCACTTCCTCCACCATCGCATGGCGGATCGCGGAGAGGATCAGCACAGGCACGGTCCACCAATAGGCGTCCAGGCCGCTGGGCACTATGGCTGTGGTTATTCCCAGGGCCCGCCCTGCGGCGTAGAGGCCAAGGGAAGGGATGCCAATCAACGCCGCGAGCCCCAGCCCTTGGAGCAGGTCCTTTCCGGGCCGGGCCAGGTTGAAGCCCAAACGGGTGAAGGCCGAACCGCCCTCGCCATCCCGGTTCGCGTGGATGTGAAGCGAGAGGAAATAGAACACCAGGGCCACCGGAACCAAGGCGAAGAAGATGTCCAGGAGCTGGTACGTGAGATCGAAATACTCCCGCGTGCTCTGCGATCTGTTCAACGTCGAGGTAGCTTCGGACAGCGGTGCACGGCTCAACTTGTCAAGCAGTTGCACTACGGAGTAGACGGCCGATTGGCCCAGTGACAGGCCCAGCACGATGAGCACTTCGGCGCGCAGGCGCCGACGGGAAGCAAGGAACATGTACCCACCCTATGCTTGGTGGGATGGGTGCCCCAGAGAGAATATTCATGATCCGGCACGGACAGTCAGCCGCGAACGCAGATACGTCCATTTACAACCGCGTGCCGGACTACCGGATTCCGTTGACGGAGCAGGGCGTGGAGCAGGCCAGGATCGCCGGAGAGGACCTGCGGCGGAAGCTCGACGGACAGCAGGTCTGCGTGTACGTCTCCCCCTACTTGCGCGCCTACCAGACCCTCGAAGCCCTCAACCTGGGGCCCTTGATCGAGCGGGTCATCGAAGAACCGAGGCTTCGCGAACAGGACTGGGCCAACTTCCAGATCGCCGGGGACATTGAGGACCAGAAGGAGTTGCGGAATCTTTACGGCCACTTCTTCTACCGGTTCCGTGAGGGCGAGTCAGGCTCCGATGTCTACGACCGGGTGTCCTCGTTCATGGAGACGCTGTACCGGCACTGGCAGAAGCCCACGTACGCCCCCAACACGCTGCTGGTGACGCACGGGCTGACCATGCGCCTGTTCTGCATGCGCTGGTTTCATTGGACAGTGGAGTACTTCGAGTCGCTGAACAACCCCGGGAACGCGGAGTTGCGCACGTTGATCAAGAACGACGACGGCCAGTACAGCCTGGATCTGCCGTTCAGCCAGTGGGTGCCCAGGGATGTTGACGACTCGGTTCTCCACGCGCCAAGGATGCGGTTCTAGGCGCCGCCCTCAGCTCGCCGGAGCGACAATGACCTCGGTCCCCTTCGCTTCAAACGCGGCTTTGTCGTCGGCGCTGATCCCGGAGTCGGTGATGAGGTGCCTGAAGTCATATCCTGCCATGGCCGCAAAGGACCGCCGGCGCACCTTGGAGGAGTCGGCCACCACATAGGATTCAGTGGCCCTGCGCGCCATGACCGTGTTCACCATGGCTTCGCCTTCATCAGTAATGGTGGGTCCGAGGTCCGGATCCACGCCGTTGACGCCGATGAAGGCGATGTCCAAAGCAACCTTCTGCATGATGACGTCTGTGTAGGGTCCCACGAGTTCGTAGGAGCGGGGGTTCAGGATGCCGCCGGTGACCATGATCTTGATGTTGGGGCGGACAGCCAGTTGGGACGCAATGTTGATCGCGTTGGTCACCACGGTCAGTGTGGGCCTGTTCGAGGGCGCGTTGAGGTCTTCACGGGTGGACAACAGCTGGGCGAGAGCCGTGTTGGTGGTCCCTCCGCTCAGCCCGATGACCGCACCGGGACGGATGAGCGCCGACGCCGCCACGGCGATGTCCTGCTTGGCCTCCGCGTGGTCGTCCCGGTTGTACCGCCCGGGAAGATCGTAGGCCACCGATCCTGTCGTGGCGCCGCCCCTGGTCCTGCTGAGCAAACGCTGTTTGGCCAGGCTGTCCAGATCCCTGCGGGCCGTGGCAGGTGACACGCCAAGACGCGTCACGATGTCCTCTACTTCCACATGGCCGGACTCGGCCAGGAGATCGAGGATGGCGGTCAGCCGATCGGTGCGGGTCATGACTAGCCTTTCGCGGTTTCGACGCTATTTCGCTTTGGCGAACAGCGTCAGCATACGTGCCGACTCCAGCACCAGGGCCTCCCGGCCGGCCTTGATGTACTTCCGGGAGTCCACCACTGCGGGGTTGGCATCGAGGTACTCACGGACGGCGCGGGTGAAGAACCCGTTCAAATGTGTGGATACGTTGATCTTAGTCATACCAGCGCCGATAGCAGCTACGAGCATGTCGTCTGTGACACCGGAGGAGCCATGGAGGACCAGTGGTTTTCCGACGGCAGATTTCAGCCGGGTGATCAAGTGCAGGTCCAACGCGGCGCTGCGTTCGGTCATGGCGTGTGAGGACCCGACAGCCACCGCCAGTGCGTCCACTCCTGTCGCTTCCACGAATGCCTTTGCCTCAGCCGGGTCGGTCCGGACTCCCGGTGCATGGGCTCCGTCCTTGCCGCCAACTTTCCCCAGTTCGGCTTCGACGTAGACGCCGCGTTCATGGGCGTAGGCAGCAACGCGGCGCGTGACTTCGACGTTCCACTCGTAGGGCAGGTGCGCGCCGTCGTACATCACAGAGCCAAAGCCGAGGTCCACAGCGGCGAGCGCCAGGTCTTCGGACTCCGCGTGGTCCAGGTGGAGGGACACCGGCACGGAGGCCGAACGGGCGATCGCGAGGGCCGCCGACGCAATCGGTTCCAGGCCGCCATGGTACTTCGCGCAGTTCTCGGAGACCTGGAGGATCAGCGGAACGCCCGCGGCCTCAGCCCCGGCTACCAGGCCCTCGGCAGTTTCGATATGGATGACGTTGAACGCGCCTTGGCCGATGCCCGCGGCGGCGGCCTTGTCCATGAGTTCTCGCGTATTGACCAGGGTCACCGGGTCTCCTTCCATATAACGATCAGTTGGTCCTGGAGCTCCTGGTACCGCGGCGAAATCTCGCCCGCGGCCGGCATGAGCACGGCAGCAGCGGACCAGGCGGTGGCCCTGCGCAGAATCTCTCGGGGTTCGGTGATGCCTTCGGCGAGTGCGACGGCGGCAGCCGCCACACCGGCGTCGCCCGCCCCTGTGGGGTTGCCGCTGAGCGGTTCCGGCAGGCGCGCACTCCAGTATCCGCCCGGGGCTGCGTGGTCGAAGGCGAGCATGCCGTCAGCTCCGGCACTGACGAGGACCGTGCGGGCCCCCATGTCGATCAGCGAGAGGGCCGCGGCTTCAAGGCTGGACTCCCCCGTCGCTTCAGCCAGTTCATGATGGTTCGGCTTGAGGATGTCGGCCCCCGCTTTGGCGGCAGCGACGATCCCGGGACCGGAAGTATCGATGATGGCGGGGACACCGGCGTCGTGGGCCATGCGTACGAGCTCCGGGTAGAAGTCCGCGGGTGCGCCCTGGGGCAGACTTCCCGATCCCACCACCACTGAGGCGGGCAGGTTGCGGTTGCCGGTGACTGCCTCGCTCACGGCGGTCCTGAGCGAACGCCATTCATCAGGAAGCAGGGCCTGGCCTTCCTCGTTGAAAATGGAGGTTTCCCCGGCCAGCGTGTCCACCAGGGCGATGCTGCGCCGCGTCTCCGCCGCAACGCCCACCAGGAGGTGCGGGACGCCGCTGGTCCAGAGCTCGTCAGCCAGCGTCTGTCCTGCAGCTCCTCCTGTCGGGGCTATGGCCAGGACGGGGTAATCGAGCTGGTGCGTGACCCGGGCAACGTTGATCCCCTTGCCGCCGGCGCGGCTGATCGGGGTGGGAACCCGGTGGCTTGCACCCTCCGTGATGCCTTGGACCGTGTAGGTCATGTCGATGGCCGGGTTGGGCGTCACAGTGATGATGCGGTTCACCGCGGCCCGCTTCATCGTCCGGCTCCCAACAGCACCCGGGCATTCAGCGCGGCACCGAGCAAGCCCGCATCCTGGCCCAGCTCGGCCCTGATGAGGCGGGGACGGCGCTGGAAATCGAGGATCTGGTCCACCCGTGCCCGCAGTGGCTCCAGGAGCTTGTCGCCGGACTCAGCGAGTCCGCCGCCGATGACCACGGCTTCGGTGCCGATGATGTTGACGCACTGGCAGATGGTGAATGCGAGCGCATCAACCGCTTCCGCCCAGATGCGTTGCGCGGTTGTGTCATCGGAATCGGCGCGGGCCAGGACATCGCGGGCACCCTGCACCGGGTTGCTTGTAGCCCGCTGGTAGCGCTTGGCTATTGCGCCGGCCGAACCGACAGCTTCCAGGATCGTGGCAGCGGTGGTGCCGGGAACGGCGTCGGGGTCCGGAACCTGTGCATGGCCGAGCTCGCCGGCAAAACCACCCGCCGTCACGGCCTTGCCACCGGAGAAGACTGCGGCCGCGATTCCGGTGCCCACCACCATGACCACCACTTCGCTGAACTCTTTCGAGCCACCAAGTGCGTGCTCAACGGCAGCGGCGGAGCGGACGTCGTGGTCGAAGGCGACCGGAATGCCGAGCCGTTTTTCAGCTTCGGCCGTGAAAGGAAAGTTCCGCCATCCGAGGTTGGCAGAGTAGACGCCCACCCCTGCCACCGAGTCGACTATGCCGGGGACGATGATACCGGCGGCTTTGGCAGGGGTGCCCGGGAATTCGGCTTCCAGCTCCAGGGCCAGTTCGACGAGGCGATCCAGCACAGCTTCGCCGGGCCGGGCCGGGTCCAGGGGCGTGGGAACCCGGCGCATGCCCAGCACGACGCCCTTGGCATCGACCAATCCGGCCTTGATGTCCGTCCCGCCAACGTCGAAGGACAGGACCGGTGATTCTGCGGCTCCAAGAACCATTGCGGGGGCCTAGGCGGAGGCGTCGAGAATGACCGAACGGGTCAGGTTGCGTGGCAGATCCGGATTCAAACCGCGGACCCGTGCACGCTCCAGTGTCACCTTATGGACCCGGGCCAGTTCGGCCAGGGGGTGCTTGTCTGTGTGGATGTACAGGGCTCCGGTGGCCGCCATGTCCTGGTCCAGGCCCTCGGGCTGGGTGCCGAACAGCCAGGTGACCCGGCCGGGGGCAGCAATGGAAATCGGCCCGTGGCGGTACTCCATGGCCGGGTATGACTCGGTCCAGCCCTGGACAGCTTCGCGCATCTTCAATCCGGCTTCATGGGCCAGGCCAACGGTCCATCCTGTTCCGAGGAAGGTGAACTGCTCGGCCTCCAGGAGTTCCTGCGGCACCGGGGCGCTCACGGCTTCACGGGCGTCTTCGATGGCCTGGCGCACGTCGATGCCAAGGCTCGCCAAGAGGTAGACCAAGGCCGTTGTGGCAAAACGGGTCTGCACCACGGAACGCTCGTCCGCGTACTGCAGGCCAATGACAGTGTCGGCCAGCCCGACGATCGGGGAACTGGTGTCGCCGATGATGGCGACCGTGGGAACGATTCCCTTCAACCCGGCCAGGATCTCAAGTACCTCAGTGGTGGTGCCTGAGCGCGTGATGGCCACAACGGCGTCGTACTGGCGGTCGGCGCTGTTGCTGTTGAGGAAAGCCTCGGAAGCGGCAAAAGCATCGGTGACACCCTTGCCGGCAGACTCGCGGGCGGCGGCGTAGCTCTGGGCCATGAACCAGGACGTGCCGCAGCCGATGACTGCGATGCGCTTTCCATCCGCGGGAAGCAGTTGTTCGGCGTTGGCCTGCTCCACGGCGCGCTGCCACACCACCGGCTGGGAGAGCAGCTCTTCCTCCATGAAGGCGCCCAGAATGTTCTCGCTCATCGTGTGTTTCGCTCCCGCTCATGTAATGACGTTTTTTGATCTATAGAAACACTAAACGATCATTTTCAATCTCACAAGGATCATCTACTGGAGAAGATGCGCATTGGCACCTTCGGGAGCGCGGCATAACGATCGCGGCGCCTCGGTGTTCCAGTCTGTGCTTTTAAGTTAAGTCTCTGTCAACTCTTGTCATCTTCTTGTTCGTGCAGCAGTGTTGGATAAGTCCGCAAGAAAGTGATTATTACTCCATCGAAATAATCAATAAGGAGCATCATGCCCCGCTCTACATCCCCTGGACGCCTTGCCTCGCTGAGCATGGCATGCGTCGTCGCTTCCTCCTCGCTGGGGCTGCTGGCCATCGAACCCGCCAATGCAGTCCCGTTGTCCCTGCCCACAGACGTCGTCAACGCCGGCGACACTGCCACTCTCACCTCCGCCGCCCTCCGCGTAGACGTCGCCACTACTTTCCCCCAAGTCCTTGGCTACACCGACATCGCTTCGTCATCCCGCCTCGACGGCACCACGAGCCGGTTGAACACCGTTACCCTCAACGGCGTGGAGTACGTCGTCACGGGATCGTCCACTGCCCACGGAAAGGACGCACGCGACTACGTCCTCACCGTGCCCGACTTCGGCAACGCCGTGATCAAGGCCCGGCTGTCCGTCACAAAGAATGTGGTCTCCTTCAACGTCACGGAGATCAAGGACTCCGCGGAACACCTCGTCAAGACCTTGCAACTCCCCCGCCTGAACCTGGTCACTGTTGGCTCCGTACAGCCGGGCGCCCAGGTCTCCACGGCCAATCTGTCAGTTGACCGCAGCGTCAGTGGCGACGAATTCACGCCAATTACTGCCGCGACGCCCCTGGATACTGCACCCAGGAGCTCGGCGTACGCGCTGGCCAACACCGCTGCGTTGGGTGCCGCCGTCGAATCCAACGCCCTTTACGACACCTCCTCCGGCCCCGGCACAAAGGACAAGGGCCGCTTCTGGCGTCAAGCCGTCAGCGACGGCGCGGGCGGGGTTTCCATGGGCATTGCCAGTGGCCAGTGGCTGTACCGGGCCGATGGTTCCACCACCACGGAGGAACTTCCCTGGACCAGGGTTGCCATCACCGCCGACGCGAATGCCGACGGCGGCGTGGACTGGCAGGACGCAGCGATAGCCATGAGATCCATCCAGGTGTCCGCCAACAAGGGCGAACAGACCCCGGACAACGTCATCACCCACATCCCCTTCAACTTTGCCTCACAGGCAACCCACCCGTTTCTCCGCACGCTCGACGACGTCAAGCGCATCTCCCTCGCAACGGATGGGTTGGGCCAGGTGGCCATGCTCAAGGGCTACACCAGCGAAGGCCACGACTCGGCCAACACCGATTACGGGAACAACTTCAACACCCGCGCAGGCGGGCTGGAGGACCTCAACACTTTGGTGAAGGAGGGCAAGGACTGGAACGCCAGTTTCGGCGTCCACATCAACGCCACGGAGATCTATCCCGAAGCAAAGTCCTTCAGCGAAGACCTGCTGCGGGCCGACAAGGGTCTCGGCTGGAACTGGCTGGACCAGTCGTACTACATCAACCAGCGCCAAGACATCAACTCCGGCAAGCTCGCCCAGCGCATCAAAGAACTCCGCGAAGCCACGGACGAGAACCTGGACTTCGTCTACGTGGACGTCTACTACGAATTCGGCTGGCTCGCCGAGCGGCTGCAGCAGGAACTGGTCAAGAACGGCTTTCGTGTGGGATCGGAGTGGGCCGACCATCTGTCCCGCAACAACACGTGGTCGCACTGGGCCAACGATGAGAAGTACGGCGGCTCCACCAACAAGGGCGTCAATTCCCAGATCCTGCGCTTCATCAACAACAGCCAATCGGATGTGTGGAACCCGGACCCCAAGCTCGGCGTCAGCCACATTGTGGAGTTCGAGGGCTGGACTGGGCAGAACGACTTCAACGCCTTCAGCGAGAATGTCTGGACAGCCAACCTCCCGGCCAAGTTCCTGCAGCACCACCCGATCACCAAATGGACACCGGACCGGATCGACCTTGCCGATGGCGTGTCGGTGACAGGCAACACCGCCGAAGCACGCAACATCACCGTAGGTGGAGCAACCGTCCTCTCCGGCGGCACCTACCTCATGCCATGGTCGTCAAAAGAAGACGGCAAGGCCGACAAGCTCTACCACTACAACCCTGCAGGAGGCGCCAGCACCTGGACGCTCACCAAAGAGTTCGCCAAGTCCACCTCGCTTGAAGTGTTCAGGTTGACCGACAATGGGCGCGTCAAGGTAGCTGATGTGCCGGTCGTCAACGGCCAGGTAACTGTGATCGCCGAGGCGAACCAGCCCTATGTTCTCACCACAAAGGGCAACACCCTTCCCAAGAAGGCACTCTTCGGCGAAGGCACGCCGTTCAACGATCCCGGGTTCAACGGCAGCGACCTCTCCCCCTGGAACCCCACGGGCAACGTCACCCAAGTGCGCGACGACAAGGGGCGCCGCTTCGCCGAAATGGCGGCAACGCCGTCGTCGATCAGCCAGGAAGTAAAACTCGACGCCGGAACCCAATCGGTCAGTGCGTGGCTTGAAATCCAACCCGGCAAGGTCCGGCCCACTACCCTGTCCGTCGACATCAACGGCAAGACCGAAAGCATCACCGTCGATTCGTCCAACGCAGAAAACTACGTGGCCGGCGACGAGAAGCACGGGACAGCCTTCCAGCGCGTTCGCGTGTTGGTGGACGTACCACGGAACAACACCAAAGCCACCGTTTCGGTCACAACCGCCGACGGCGAAGGCACCGTACGCGTGGACGACTTCAGGGCGGTGAAGACCACCCGCGTTCCCACCACCGGCGTGCTCAGCGAAGACTTCGAGAACGTCGACCAAGGCTGGGGACCCTTCGTCAAGGGCAATGCCGGTGGTTCCACGGACCCCCGGACCCACATCACCGAGCGCAACGAGCCTTTCACGCAGAAGGGCTGGGACACCAATGTGATCGACGAGGTCCTGGATGGCAGGTGGTCCCTGATCGCCCACGACGAAAACACTGCCCCTGACGGCGGACCTGGCATGGTGTACCGCACCACAGAAGCCACAGTGCCCTTCCTGGCAGGACACAAATACAAGGTGTCCTTCGATTACCAGAACTCGAAAGCCGGTCAATACGCCTGGGTTTCCGGTTACGACTCCCAAGCAGGCCCCGCTGTCACGGGCAGCCAGCCGATTGATGCAAAAACCACCACCGCCAGGTTCGAGCAGATCCTCGATACCGGATTCTGCGGGGACTATTTCGTGGGGCTGCAGCGGACAGGAAGCGCGAACGGCTCCGACTTCACCCTGGACAATGTCCTGGTGGAGGACCTCGGTGCCTCGGACGCCGTCCCGGCCTGTGCGCAACTCTCCGCCGAACTTCAAGGCGACGTGGTCCAGCAGGGCAAGGCGCAGGACTTGGTCACGACGTTTGTCTCCGACGAACCGGCGGCCATCAAGGATGTGTCCGTTGAACTTGCCCTCCCCGAGGGCTGGACGGCGACGCCGGCCACGCCGGCAACGGCAGCAACCCTGCCCGCCGGTGGAAGTCTCGCCACCACCTGGAAAGTCACTGCACCCGCTTCGGCGGACGGCGATTACCCGCTCACGGCGACGGCAAAGTACACCACCACCACAGCCCCCGCAGGCAGCCGTACCATCAGCACCACCACCGCTGTCCGGACGCTCCCCAAACCGCCGCAGGCAAGCGTCTACGCGAGCGACCACCCCTGGGTAAGCGCAACGAATGGCTGGGGACCAGTGGAGAAAGACATGTCGAACGGAGAGCAGGGCGCCGGCGACGGCAAGCCGCTGACGCTGAACGGAACAGTCTTCGCCAAGGGACTCGGCGCCCATGCCAACAGCACCATCCGTTACTTCCTGGGAGGCCGCTGCACCGCCTTCAACGCCACCGTTGGAATCGACGACGCCCAGCCGACGCGGGGCAGCGTGAAGTTCTCCGTGGTGGCTGACGGCACCACCAAGCTCACAACCCCGGTACTGGGAGCCACCAGCGCTCCCCGGCCGCTCACCGTTGATGTCACCGGCGCCCAGTACGTGGAGCTCGTGGCAGATGACGCGGGCGACTCCAACGGCAACGACCACGCAGACTGGGCCGGCGCCAAATTCACCTGCGCTTAAAAGCAACGCGGGGTCACTTATGGCCCATCCCACCAGGGATTTCCGGCCATAAGTGACCCCGCGTTGCGTTAACTAGACCGCGCGCACGCCCGCCCGCCAGACGGAATGCGTCAACGGGATCCCGGGGCGGTACGCCAGGTGGGTGGCCGACGGCGCCTTCAGCATGTGGAGGTCGGCGCGATGTCCGACGGCGAGCGAACCCACCGCCCGTTCGCCGTCGACGTCGTTCCCGGACTCACGGCCCAGCGCCAGGGCGCCGCCGTAGGTCGCCGCCCGAACGGCTTCGTGCACGCTCAGGTGCATCTGAAGGACGGCCGTGGTCACGCAAAACGCAATGGAGCTGGTGTACGAAGTGCCGGGATTGCAATTGGCTGCCAGCGCGATCTGCACGCCGGCGTCGATCAGTTCCCGGCCGGGGGCCAGGGGCTGGCGGGTGGAAAGGTCGCAGGCAGGCAGGCACGTAGCAACCGTGCCCCTGGTCCCTTGGCCCGTCGCTGGGTCCCAGCCGGCCCACGTGGCGGCGAGGGCGGCGACATCCTTGTCCGAAAGGTAGTTCACGTGATCCACGCTTGCAGCGGCGAACTCCACGGCAAGAGCCACGCCCGGACCTTCACCCAACTGGTTCCCGTGGACCCTCAGGCCCAATCCAGCGTCGCGGGCTGCCGTCAGGACCCGACGGGACTGGTCTTCGGTGAATGCACCGCGCTCACAGAAGACATCTGCCCAGCGGACGTGCGGGAGGACGGCATCGAGCATGGCGCCGCATACCAGGTCTGTGTACTCTTCCGGATCGGAGCCTGCGGGGACCAGGTGCGCGCCGAGGTAGGTGACCTCGTCCACCTCGGCTGCTGCAATGCGGGCGCTGCGGGCTTCGTTCTCCACATCCAGCCCATAGCCGGTCTTGCTCTCGAGGTAGGTGGTTCCCTGCGAAACCGCTTCGGCCACCCTGTCCCGCACGAGTCGGGTCAGCTCGTCGTCGCTGACGCTCCTGGTTGCTCCGGTGGTGACGGCTATGCCACCGGCACTGTAGCTCTGCCCGGCCATCCGGGCCTCAAACTCGGCTGTGCGATCCCCGGCGAAAACGAGGTGGGAATGCGAATCAACCCAGCCAGGCAGGACGGCGCGGCCTTCGGCGTCGACCCGGTTGTCTGCTGCCGGCGCCTCTGCACTCGACCCGATCCAGGAGATACGCTCGCCCTCAAGGACGATCGCCGCATCCTTGAGGACCCGGTGCTCCAGGTCCTGGGTCATCAGCTCGCCGATGTTGGTGATGAGTGTGCTGGGTGGTGTGATTCCGCTCATAAGGCTATTGTTCAGCGCCGGATGGACCAGCGGGTGGCCGCCAGCTGCTCCGCTGTCCGGGATTCCGGACTCTCGGCATCGACGGTCCCCAGAATGAGGGCCGCCGCCAACTCCGCAATGGCCGAGGATGTCTGGAATCCGTAGCCGCCCTGTCCGGCCAGCCAGAAGAAGCCGGGTGCTTCGGCGTCGAATCCCACCACGGGGATCCCGTCCGCTGCCTCGGTCCGCAGTCCGGTCCAGGCCCGGTCCACGGAGCGGATGCCCAGCGTGGTGAGGTGGTTGAGGTTTCCGATCAGTGCGTCGATGTCCCCAGGGTGGGGCTTGGCGTCCTCGGCCCCGCTGGGCACATGTTCCGACGGCGAGATCAGGACCTGGTTGCCTTCGGGCCGGAAATAGAAGGAATCGTCGGCCGCGCACACCATGGGGGTTTGCCGCGGGAGCGGGTTGGCGACGTTGACGATCGCCGCCGTGCGGCGGTAGGGCTGGAGCCCAAGCTTCTCCACGCCGCTGATGACGGCCAGTTCGTCCGCCCAGGCACCTGCCGCATTGACCACGACGCCGGACTGGAACCCTTCAGTTCCTGCCCCCACCTGCCAGCCGGCCCCCAACCGCTGTGCGGAGTGGACCTTTGCTCCGGTGATGATGTCCACGCCAGCGGCTGCGGCGTTCTGTCGATGTTCCTCCAGCAAAAGCGGAGCATTGCAGCCGAAGGAGCCGTTATCCAGACCGGCCGCCGTGAAGGAATCAGGATTGAGGGCGGGGCAGAGCTCCATGGCCTCTGCGTGGCTGATGAGGTGCATATTTCCGCTGGCTTCAGCCCGGACAGTTTCTTCGTCGCCCACCAGCATGAAGCCGCGCGGGGTGAGAATCGGTTCCGTTGCCTTGGCGTCGCGGGCGGCCAGCAACTCCAGCGTCCTCACGGTGAGGTCCTGCACCACCGGCGGTCCATAGCTGGGGATCAGCTGCCGGGCCGACCTCGAAGAGGTATGGAAAGCCAGCGACTGCTCGGCCTCGACCAAGGCCACGGTGCATTTGCCGGCCAATGCCGCCGCCAAGGACAGCCCTGCTATGCCGCCGCCAACGATTACTACGTCATAATTCGAAGCCATGGGTCCATCCTTCCAGACGCTCTCTCACCAAACAGCCCCTTCCCCGCGTCGCTCGCTCACATCCCAACCGTTAAACCCAAACGCTCGCTCACTATCCCTGAGATAGTGAGCGAGCGTCCGGCTCAAGCACGCGGGACGTGAGCGAGCGTCCGGCTCAAGCACGCGGGACGTGAGCGAGCGTCAGGCTTAGGCGACGACGGCGCGGCTCTTGACGAACGCCTGTACGCACGCTTCGACGTCGTCCGTGCTGTGGGCGGCCGAGAGCTGTACGCGGATGCGCGCGGCACCCTTGGGCACCACAGGGTAGCTGAACGCCGTGACGAAGACGCCATGGGAGAGCATCTCATCGGCAACCTTCGCCGCAACCACGGCGTCACCGAACATCACCGGAATAATGGCGTGTTCGCCGTCGAGCAGTTCGAAGCCTTCTTCGCTCATCCGGCGGCGGAACAGCGCGGCGTTCTCGAACAGGCGGGTGCGCAGTTCACCGGATCCCTGCACCAGTTCCAGTGCCTTGATGGTGGCTGCAACGATCGCAGGAGCCAGGGAGTTGGAGAACAAGTACGGGCGGGCCTTCTGGCGCAGCATCGCGACGATCTCTCCGCGGCCGGAAACATAGCCACCGGACGCGCCACCCAACGCCTTGCCAAAGGTACCGGTGTAGATGTCCACCCGGTCTGAGACTCCGGCGTGCTCGGGAGTTCCGGCACCCGTGGGGCCCATGAAGCCCACGGCGTGGGAGTCGTCCACCATGACCAGGGCGTCGTGCTTCTCGGCGAGGTCGCAGATCGCTTCCAGGGGCGCGAGGAAACCGTCCATGGAGAAGACGCCGTCGGTGACGATGATCTTGCGCCGCGAACCGGCAGCCTCAACGAGCTTGGCTTCGAGGTCGGCCATGTCCTGGTTGGCGTAGCGGAAGCGCTTGGCCTTGCTCAGTCGGATGCCGTCGATGATCGAGGCGTGGTTGAGGGAGTCGGAGATGATGGCGTCATCCGGGCCGAAGAGGGACTCGAACACCCCGCCGTTGGCGTCGAAGCAGCTGGAGAACAGGATTGTGTCCTCAGTACCTAGGAAGGCCGAAACACGGGCCTCAAGTTCCAGGTGCAGGTCCTGGGTGCCGCAGATGAACCGGACGGAGGCCATGCCGAAACCGCGCTCGTCCATGGCGGACTTCGCAGCGGCGATGATCTCCGGGTGGTCGGCCAGGCCAAGGTAGTTGTTGGCGCAGAAGTTCAGGACTTTGTGGGCCGGCTGGCCGAGCTGGCCCGCGGCGATGTGGCTTGCCTGCGGGGAATCGATGTGGCGTTCGGTCTTGAAGAGTCCGGCGCTGCGGATCTCATCGAGTTCGCCCTGGAGTTGGTCTTTGATGGCTGAGTACATTGAATCGCTCCTGAGGTTCCTAGAGTTCAGTCCAGTCAAGGACCACTTTGCCGCCCACGCCGTTGCGGGCGATCTCGAAGCCCTTCTCCCACTCGGTGGCGGGCAGCTTATCGGTGACGACGGCGGAAATGTTGCGGTGAAGCACGGGGTTTGAAGAAAGCATGGCGCTCATGGCGTACCAGGTTTCGAACATCTCGCGACCATAAATGCCCTTGAGCGTGAGCATGTGCGTGACTACTTTGCCCCAGTCGATGTCGATGGACTGGCTGGGCAGGCCGAGCATGGCAATGCGTCCACCGTGGTTCATGTTCTCGATCATCTCAGGCAGTGCCGTGGGGTGTCCCGACATTTCCAGGCCGATGTCGAAGCCTTCGCGCATGCCCAATTCCTGCTGCGCCTCACGGACGCGCATCTTGGAGACGTCGACGGCGAGGTCCACACCCATCTGCTTGGCCAGCTCCAGGCGGGGTGCGGAAACATCGGTAATGGCGATCTTGCGCGCACCGGCGTGCCGGGCCACGGCGATGGCCATCAATCCAATCGGACCCGCGCCCGTGATGAGCACGTCCTCCCCCACCAGCGGGAAACTCAGCGCGGTGTGCACTGCGTTGCCGAAAGGGTCGAAGATGGCGCCGAGTTCGGGCGTAACGGATTCGTCGTGGTGGACCCAGACGTTGGTCTCGGGGATGACGACGTATTCGGCGAACGCACCATCGCGCTGCACGCCGACCGAGACCGTGTGGATGCACATCTGGCGGCGGCCGGCCCGGCAGTTGCGGCAGATCCCGCAGACCACGTGGCCTTCACCGGAGACGCGGTCCCCCACCTTGACGTCGCGCACGTCTTCGCCGATTTCCACCACTTCGCCGTAGAACTCGTGGCCCGCAATCAAGGGGGTTTCGATGATGCTTTGGGCCCAGGCGTCCCAGCTCTGGATGTGGAGGTCAGTGCCGCAGATGCCGGTGGTCATCACCCGGATCTTGACCTCCGACGGGCCTGCTTCGGGCTCGGGACGGTCGACGAGTTCAAACCCTGCATGGGGTCCGGATTTGTAGAGAGCCTTCATGGGGTTCCTCACTGGCTTGATGCTGCTTCGCTGCTGCTGACTTCCATTGAAAGCCCGCCAACGATTTAGCACAACTAGATTCTTCTCAATCAACGATTTAGGATTTGCTAATGGAAATCCACCAATTGCAGATGCTGCGGGAACTCGGCGACCTCGGCAGCGTCAAAGCCGTGGCGGAGACCCTCATGGTCACCCCTTCGGCTGTATCGCAACAGCTTGCTCTGCTGCAGAAATCCGTCGATGTTCCGTTGACGCGCAAAGAGGGCCGGGCCCTGGTGCTGACCGACGCCGGCCGTGTGCTCGCCGAGGCCGGTGCCGCCGTCGTCAACGCCATGGCGGATGCGCGGGCGGCCATCGGCGCGTACCACGACGCTCCAGACGCGCCGGTCAGCGTCAGCGCCTTTCACAGCGCGGGACAAGCGCTGTTCGCCCCTTTGGCGGCGCTGTTGGCATCCGGAAAAGCGTCCGACGGCGGCACGTCGCCGGGGCTTCGCCTCTCCGATGAGGACGTGGCCCAGGAGGATTTCCCCGGGTTGGTGGCGCGCTACGACCTTGTCCTGGCGCACCGGATGGACAACAGCCCGCCCTGGCCGGAGGACAAAGTCGCGGTGATACCCCTGGCGGACGAGCCCCTGGACATCGCACTGCCCGCGGCGCACCCCTTGGCTTCCCGCGTCGAACTGGAGCCGAACGACGTCGTGGATGAAGCCTGGGTGACCAGCCGCGACGGCTACTCCCCCGCGGACGTCCTGTCCGCCGTCGTCGCCGTCAGCGGGCGCCCGGCGGAAGTCCTGCACCGCATCAACGACTATTCGACGGTGGCGGCGTTGGTGTCGGCCGGCGGCGCGATCGGCCTGCTGCCGCGTTTTACGGCACGGCGTGTGCTGGACGCAGGCGTGGTGCTGCGGCCGTTGGCGGGCGTGAATTCCGTGCGCAAGATCGACATCCTGGCCCGGCCCGAGACCCTGAAACGGAAATCGGTCATGACGGTTTGCGAGTCACTTCAAACCGTCATGACCGGGCTTACCTCACCCAACTAAGGGACAGCACATGCTCTACTGAGGGCTCAATGGAGCGTTATCTGTCCCCCAGTTGGGTCAGCGGCGGCGGGCGGGGGCCACCGGCTGGGGTCAGTCGCGGACCAACGCGGGTTGTCCGGCGTCGAAATACTCCACCAGGTCCGCCGGCAGTTCCGGCACTTCCCGCGCCGAGCCGTCACCGCGCAACGATTCCGCGGCCAGGATACCCGCAACCACGGCCTGCCGGGCCGCGATGGGACTGGTCTGGGTGGTCCCGCCCTCCGAGGCGAAGCGCAGGAACTCCTCGATCAGTCGCGGATCGGCGCCACCATGGCCCCCTTCGCCGTCCAGAATGGTGATAACCCGGTCAGGTTCCCCCCGCCCCGACGTCCGCGAGGTCCAGACGTTGATGGTCTCCCCCGGCCCATCACCGAAGTTCTCGATCCGGCCCTTGGTGCCAATAATGGTGTAGTTCCGCCAGTAATCCGGAGTGAAATGGCACTGCTGGTAGGAGGCCAACACCCCGTTGTCCAGGACCATGTTCATCATGGAAATGTCCTCGACGTCGATCACCTCCGCCAGGTCCTTCTGCTCAGTCGGCGGCCAATTATCAAGGGAGAACCAGTCCCCCATGCGCCTGCCGGTGTTATCGGAGCGGCTGGCCACCTCGCCATAGACGGCCAGATCGCCGACGGCGGCAACCCGCTTGGTATAGCCGCCCGCCAGCCAGTGGATGACGTCGATGTCGTGGGCACCTTTTTGGAGCAACAGGGAGGTGACATTGGACCGCTGCGCGTGCCAGTCCTTGAAGTAGTAATCGCCGCCGTGGCCCACGAAATGCCGGCACCAGATCGCTTTGACCTCGCCGATGGTGCCCTCTTCGATGAGTTGGCGCATCTGTACTACAACGGGCATGTGGCGCATGTTGTGGCCGACGTACAGGCGCGTACCGGTTTCGTAGGCGGTTTTCAGGATCAGGTCGGCGGCCTCGACAGTGATGTCCAAGGGTTTCTCGCAGAACGTCGGAATGCCTGCCTTCAGGGTCCGGACGGCGACGGCGGCGTGCTGGCTGTCCGGGGTCAGGACCAGCACGGCGTCCAGGCCGCTTTCCAGCAACTCCTCGAGGTTGTCCGTGATGCGGGCCGTTGGCACGCGCCCGGCGGCATCGGCGCGCCCGCGTTCGCTGAGATCGCAGATGACGGTAACCTCCGAGCCCTGGCCAGGCTTGTGGGCGTGTTTCCACAACCCCGCGCGCAGGCCGAAGCCGACGATGCCGACCTTCAAATCCTTTTCCATGGTGTGCATGTTCCTTTACTGGTTCTTATCTAAGTCTGGTGGCGGCACTGCGGTGCGGCGCGGACTCGCGCACGAACAGGTGCCAGGGGAAGTCGAGGACGGCAGGGTCTGCATGGCTGGTTGCCCGTGTCAGGAGCCGCCGGGCGAGTTTGTCGAAGAAGTCCACGGGACCTACGGTGCTCAGCGAAGGCGACATCCGCTCGCCTTCCACGGTGTTGCCCACACCAATGATGTCCACGTCCGAGCCGACCCCCAGGCCCAGGCGTTGGGCCGCGTTGATGGCGCTGACAGCGGCGTAATCGGTGGTGGCGTAGATGGCAGTGGGCCGCTCCGGCAGGCTGAGGAGCCGGGTGGCAGCAGCATAGGCGCCGGCGCTCGTACCATCGAACAGTCCTACGTAATCCGGCCGTTCCGTGATGCCTGCCGCTGCCAACGCTTCGGAAAAGGCCCGGTATCGCGTCCCCCCGGAAGTACCGGCGGCCGTGGCCGGAGTCAGGCAGGCGACCTTTGCATGGCCGTGAAGCAGATGCTCCACGGCCATGCGGCAGCCCGGACCGGCAATGGAACGGACCACATCGAAACCGTCGGGTTCGACCTCTTCATCGAAGACCACCAACGTGGTTCCGCGCTCGGCAAGTTTTCGCAGGTCCTCGCGCTGGTCATGGCGGACAGCATCGACGAACACGGCGTCGGCATTGTGCGTTCCGAGCACTTTGACCCAGTCCGCATCGCCGAGGATCATCGGGGTGATCCCGAGTGGTACCGCAGCCTTTTGCACGGCCTCGATGACGGACAACGACCAAGGATCGGAGAGCATGGTCAACGACAGGATCACTGTGTTGGTGCGGCCCGTCCGGATGGCCCGGGCTGCCTGGTTGGGGCGGTAGCCCAGCCGCTCCGCGGCAGCCTTGACCTTCTCCGCCGTCGGATCTGAAACGCCCGGTCCGCCATCGCCCCGGCGGCCTGACAACACATACGAAACCGTGGCCGTCGACACGCCCGCCAGCTCGGCCACCATCCGGATAGTGGGCCGGACTCCGGTGCTGCCTGCTTTAGCCATGGTTCCCCCTGCTGTTGGTGTGCGCGTCGCGTTCTTTTGCTCGATCGTATTGCGTTGCGGGGCCCGCTTTGCGTGTTTTCGACGAGCCAAAGTGCGCAAAGCAGGCCCCACAACGAGAGTCCTAGCTCCGGAAGACTGGCGCGTTGGGATCCAAAGCGGCCTGGTACTCATCGCGCATCTTGTCCCCGCCTTCGCTCTTCCAGCGCTTGACGGCGTCCTTGAGTTCGTCGATCTTGGCGCGGCCGGTGATGATGTCCACTACCTTGTCCCGGAGCTGCTTGGTGATCTTGGCGCCCACCTTTGCGTTGGTGTCCGAGTAGGAACCGTTGGTTGGGTTGCGCCAGGCGATCTCCAGGAGCTTCTTTTCCTGCTCGCTGACATAACGGGTGTCGTCGTCGAATCCCGGGTTGAAGATGACGTTTTCGGGGCTGGCCATGATGTTCAGCGCCGAGACCAGGCCCGGGGCGTTGGTGCTTCCCGTGTCGGTGCGGGCCGGGTTGCCGGCGGCGTCGATGGTGTAGTCCTGCCCGGGCTCTCCGAAGTTCTTCTGCATGTACTCCACGGTCCCGAAAGGCGCCGACAAGTAATTGATGAGAGCAAGGAGTTCCCGGATCTTGCCTTCGTCGGCCTTCTTGAACGGCGTGAAGCCGACCGTGCCGTAGCCCATGTCGTAGGTGGGCTTGACCTTGCCGTCGGCACTGAAAGGAATGAGAACGTCAAAGCGGGCGGTCTTGTTCAGGGCACGGTAGCTGCGGAGGTCGTGAGGGCCCACCACTACCTGGGCCGCAACGCTGCCGTTGGCTACACGGGAACGGATGTCCGTGGCCTTGGAGTCCGGATAGAACACACCCGCAGCGAACATCTTTGCCGTGAACTCCACGCCGGCCATGTACTCGTCGGTCTCATAAAGGTGGGTCAGCGTGCGGTCCTTGTTGACGGCCCAGCTGTTCGGGGCACCAAACCACTCGGTCACCAGGTGCAGGGCGTTGATGTAGGCCGGTTCCAGGGCGTATTGCTGGTCTCCAGGACGTGTCAGTTCCTTGGCTTTGTCCAGGAATTCATCAGCGCTGGAAGCCTCGAAGCCACCCACTTTGGCCCACATGTCGTGGTTGCCCAGGTAGACCTGGCCGAACGGGGTACTCGGGATGGGCGCTCCCCAGATTTTCCCGTTGACGACGGCGGTCTTCCAGGAATCGGGCTTGAGCGCGGCCAGGTTGGGGTACTCAAGGACGGCGTCACCGGAAAGGTAGGGCGTCAGGTCCTGGAACTTCGCCTCCAGCATGGGACCCACGTTGGGAATGCCTTGGTTCGGCGGAACCCACATCATGTCCGGGAGGTCGTTGCTGGCCAGGACGGTGGCGAACTTGGCAGGGTAGCCGTCCCCGATGTCCTCGGCGATCTGCAGTTCCAGGTCGCCGCCGAGCTTGGCGTTGAGGCGCTGCCAGAAAGGGTTGTCCTTCAGGCCCGGGCTCATGGTGTCGAACGTTTCGGTCAGGCCAGTGACTTTCCCCTTCAGCGGGGGCGTCTTCACAGACTGCACAGGAGTGGGCAGTTTGAAATAACCGGCCTGGAGGCCCTGGGCGTTGCCTGCAATGTCCGGGGTGACCCCGGTGAATTCCTTGTAGGTGGGCAACTTGACCGAGGCGGAGGCTGCGGCGCCTCCGTTGCTTCCGGCCCCGCCACCACCGCAGGCGGACAAACCGACGGCGGTCACGGCCAGGCCTGCAAGGCCAAGGAAACCGCGGCGGCTGAATCCAGTCTGTGAGGTAGTGCTCGTCATGGCATAACCCTTTCTGGTTACGTGCATTGGTGTGTGTAGGTGGTTGTCGGGCTTAGCCCTTGACGGCGCCGGTGATGACGCCCTTGGCGAAGTGTTTTTGGAGGAAGGGGTAGACCATCAGGATGGGAACCAATGCCACCACGACGACGGCCATCTGGATCGACTGCGGCGGGGGCGTGGTGGTGATGCCGAGCTGGTCTGCGGCCCCGCTCCCCTGCACCACGAAGTTCCTCAGCAACAGCTGGATGGGCCATTTGCTGTGGTCGTTGATGTAGAGAAGCGCGTTGAAGAAGGAGTTCCAGAAGCCCACCGCATAGAACAGGCCCACCACTGCAATCACGGCTTTGGACAGCGGCATCACGATGCGCCACAGGATTTGCCAGTCGTTGGCGCCGTCGATCCTGGCACTTTCGATCAGTTCGCCCGGGATGTTCATGAAGAACGAGCGCATGACCACGAAGTTGAAGGCTCCAAAGATTCCGGGAAGGATCAGCGACCACAGGGAGTCCAGCAGCCCCAGTTGACGGATCATCAGGAACGATGGGATCAACCCGGGCGCAAAGAGCAGGGTAAAGAGCACGGCCAGGATGACCGGCCTGCCGAACAGCACCGGGCGGCTGGTGGCGTAGGCCATGGTGATGGTGACGAAGAGCGCCAGGATGGTGCCAACGGCGGTGATCAGAATGCTCACCCCGAGCGATTGCAGGACCATGGGGCCCTTGAAGATGGTGGCGTAGGCCTCCAGCGTGGGCCGCTCGGGCCACAGCACGAAACCGCCGGCCTTGACCAGTTGTTCCGTATCAGCCAGGGATGTTGAGACCACCAGCAGGATCGGTGTGAGGATGGACAGGCTGAAGACGATCAGGACTACTGCTTTGACCGTTTGATAGAGGGCGGAAGGCCTTTCCTTCCACACCGGGCGCTTGGGGTTGTACGTCAGTTCCCGGGGTTTCCTTGCAAAAAGTGTTGTTGCCATGGGTTTCTCCTTGTGCGGCGGGCGCGCGGCTCAGCGTGGCTTTCAGCGCACTTGTTTTGCGAAGATTCCGTCTTCGCCGAAGCGGTGGGCAAGTTTGTTGGCGCCGTAGATCAGCAGGGCGCTGACCACGCCCTTGGCCAGGCCGGCGGCAGCTCCCGAGCTCCAGCCGCCTCCCACTACGCCGGTGTAGTACGTGAAGGTGTCCAGGACTTCGGCAGCACCTGCTCCGACAGCGTCCCGCTGCAGGATGAACTGCTCGAAGCCAACCGAAAGGATGTCACCGATGCGCAGGATGAGGAGCAGGACTATGACGGGACGCAGCCCGGGAAGGGTGATGTGCCACATCCTCCGCCACCGCCCGGCGCCGTCGGCGGCCGCTGCCTCGTAGAGCGAGGCGTCGATGCTGGCCAGGGCTGCCAGGAAGATGATCATGGCCCAGCCGGCGTCCTTCCAGATCATCTGGACCACGACCATCACGGGGAAGGTTTCCGGGTTGGTCATGAAGGGAATGGGTTCCATGCCCCAGTCCCGGAGGAGGTTGTTGACGAAGCCCGCCCCGCCGAGCATCTGCTGGAAGAACGCGATCACAAGCACCCACGACAGGAAGTGCGGCAAATAGGCGATGCTCTGGAATATCTTCCGGACCCGGGTGCTGATGAGGGAGTCCACGATCAGTGCCAGGACCAGCGGCACGGGGAACAGGAAGACCAGCTGCCAGGCGGCCAGGTACAGGGTGTTCCAGAAAGCGTGGATGAAGTCGGGGTTGCCGAACAAGTCCACGAAGTTCTGCCAGCCCACCCAGAGGCTGTCTCCGATGCCGAGGTACGGCTGGTAGTCCTGGAAGGCGATGACGTTGCCCAGGATGGGGATGTAGAAGAACAGCAACAGGAACAAAACGCCCGGCACCATCATGAGGAGCATTTGCTTGTCCCGCCGCAGGCGGGACCGGAAGCTCTTCTGCGGAGCTCTGTTCTTCTTACGCTTCTTCGCACCGGTTCCGAGGGCGTTTCCACCCGTGCCGGGTGGGACTCGGCGGGCTTCGGGCAATGCCGGAGCTTGTTCCGTCGTCGAGTTCATGCTGTCTCCTCAAGTGCTGAGCGCGAATCCGTCATTGTGATTCGCACCACGCTCGTTAACCGTTTAACAAACCATAAAGGTGCTAGCAGAGTTTTGCAAGAAGATGATTGAAACTAGTCTCAGAAATCAGTTTCCATCACACATGGAAAACCAGGCGGCCGTCATCGCGCCACTTTGCGCGGCGCGCACCTGGAACCGCGGGTGCGAAGGGCGCAAAAGGGCGCGGGGCTGATGAGCTACTGGCGCGTGCGGCGGAAAGGGGTGCGTCGCCCGTGAAAGCTAGCCTGTGAACGACTAGATGGGCCCGTGCCCGCGCTTCACGCCGTGGCCCTTGACGCCGGCCGGCAGTTCTCCGGAGACGATCCTGTCGGCGGTGACCGCATCTCCGGCCTTCGTGCCGCTGATGTGCACGGTATCTCCGGTCTTCAGCTCGGCCGCAGTGGCCGACGGCAACGTGGGCTTGCCCCTGCCGTTCCGTAGTTGAGCCGCGTCTGCCGGGACCTTGCTGATCTTCGTATCGCCATTGATGGCGTAGCGCTGCGTGAAGCCGTCTTCGCTCTTGACGGTGATGTCAGAGCCGCTGACTGACTCGATGGTTCCCACCTGCGTCACAACGGTGCGGAAGCTCCCGTCCGGCTGCTTGACGACGTTCTCTCCGTTGATCCCTTGGCCGCGGACCTGCTGGTGCCCGGCTTTGGCTGACGCGGAGGGACTTGGCGCGGGGGTGCTGGAGGACATGTCCGACGGCGTGGGGTTGGGCTGGGTGCCGGCCCACACGGCGGCGCCCCCGGCACCGGTCAGGGCGACGGCGATCCCGCTTGCCAGAAGGGCCTTGCGAAGGCCCGGCGAAAGAGTGGCCATGGCTTAATTGTGCGCCCGGACCAATAAAAAGTGGGTCGCAGTTGGTGCCTTTCCGGGAATTCGGAACGGCACCAACTGCGACCCAAATGGGTGTTTGGCTGCTTAGCCTTCCACCCCGAGCTTCTCAAGGATGAGTTCGCGTACACGGCCGGCATCGGCCTGGCCGCGCGTGGCCTTCATGACGCCACCGACGATGGCACCGATGGCCTGGACCTTGCCGCCGCGGATCTTCTCGGCCACATCCGGCTGGGCCGCCAGCGCAGCGTCAATGGCCTCCAGGAGCGGACCATCGTCCGAAACCACGGCCAGGCCGCGCTTTTCGATGATCTCCTCAGGCGTTCCTTCGCCGGCAAGGACGCCGTCAAGGACCTGCGACGCCATCTTGTTGTTGATCTTGCCGCCTTCGACGAGTTTGTTGAGCTCGACAATCAGCTGCGGAGTCACACCGAGTTCGGCGGGCTCGACATCGGCCACCTTGGCGCGGCCCACGATCTCACCCATCCACCACTTGCGCGCCACATCGGCGGAGGCGCCGGCTGCGATGGTTTCCTCGATCGAATCCATGACCCCGGCGTTCACGACATCGCGGAACTCCAGGTCCGAATATCCCCAGGCTTCCTTGAGCCGCTTGCGGCGCTCGGCCGGGGGCTCGGGAAGCGTTGCGCGCAGTTCCTCCACCCACTCACGCGAGGCTACGACCGGAACCAGGTCGGGCTCAGGGAAGTAGCGGTAATCGTCAGCGTCGGACTTGGGCCGGCCCGACGTCGTCGAGCGCGTGTCCTCGTGCCAGTGGCGCGTCTCCTGGATGACCGGTTCGCCGGACTCGAGGACGGCGGCGTGCCGCTGGATTTCGTAACGGACAGCGTGCTCGACGGCGCGCAGCGAGTTCACGTTCTTGGTCTCCGAACGGATGCCGAAGCGTTCACGGCCATGCGGGCGCAAGGAAACGTTGGCATCGCAACGGACGTTGCCGCGTTCCATCCTGGCATCGGAGACGCCGAGGTTCTTCACGATCTCGCGAACGGCGGCGACGTAGGCCTTGGCCAGTTCGGGGGCGCGGCTCCCAGCGCCCTCGATCGGCTTGGTGACGATTTCCACCAGCGGCACACCCGAGCGGTTGTAGTCCACCAGCGAGTAGTCTGCACCCTGGATACGCCCTGCAGCGCCGCCCATGTGCGTCAGCTTGCCGGCGTCCTCTTCCATGTGGGCGCGTTCGATTTCCACGCGGAAGACTGTTCCGTCCTCGAGCTCGATGTCGAGGTAGCCGTCGTAGGCGATCGGCTCGTCGTACTGCGAGGTCTGGAAGTTCTTCGGAGTGTCCGGGTAGAAGTAGTTCTTCCGGGCAAAGCGGCAGGATTCGGCAATCTTGCAGTTCAGGGCAAGGCCGATCTTGATGGAGGATTCGACGGCGGCCTTGTTCACCACGGGGAGGACGCCGGGCATGCCGAGGTCGACCTCGTTGACGTTGGTGTTGGGCTCATCGCCGAAGACGTTGGGTGCAGAGGAGAACATCTTTGTCTTGGTGTTGAGTTCCACGTGGACCTCGAACCCCAGGACGGGATCATACTTCTCCATGGCCTCTTCGAAGCTCAGGATTGCGTCGACGGACATTAGTTGGAACCTCCGGCGGTGGTTGAAGCTGAGCCGAGCGCCGGTGCCTGTGCCAGCATCGGGCCGCCCCACTTCTCTTCAAGGATGGATTCGAGGACCGCACCCACGCGGTACAGCCGGGCGTCCTCGCGGGCAGGAGCCAGCAACTGGATGCCTACGGGCAAGCCGTCCTCATCGGCAAGGCCGCCCGGCAGGGACAGGCCCGGGATGCCTGCGAGGTTCGCAGGAATCGTGGCGACGTCGTTCAGGTACATGGCCAAGGGGTCATCCAGCTTCTCCCCCAGCTTGAACGCCGTGGTGGGCGCCGTCGGGGAAATGAGGACATCCGCCTGGGCGAAGGCGGCGTCGAAGTCGCGCTGGATCAGGGTGCGGACCTTCTGCGCCGAACCGTAGTAGGCGTCGTAGTAGCCTGCGCTCAGGGCGTAGGTACCGAGGATGATGCGCCGCTTGACCTCGTCGCCGAAACCTGCGGCACGGGTGGCCCCCATGACGCGTTCGATGGTCATGGGGCCGTCCTTGGGCAGGACGCGCAGACCGAAGCGGACGCCGTCGAATTTGGCCAGGTTGCTGGAGACCTCGGAGGGCATGATGAGGTAGTACGCGCCCAGGGCGTACTTGAGGTTGGGGCAGGAAACCTCGACGATTTCCGCGCCGGCGTCCTTCAGGAGCTGAAGAGACTCGTTGAAGCGGTTCTCGACACCGGCTTGGTAGCCCTCGCCGTGCAGTTCCTTGATGATGCCGATCTTCATGCCGGCAACGTTGCCCAGGCGGGCAGCAGCGACCAGGTTGTTGAACGGGTCCGTCAAGGACGTTGAATCAAAGGGATCGTGACCGCCAATGACTTCCTGGAGCAGGGCGGAGTCCAGCACCGTACGGGATACCGGGCCGATCTGGTCCAGGGAGGACGCCATGGCGATAGCGCCGTAGCGCGAAACAGCACCGTACGTCGGCTTCATGCCTACGGTCCCGGTGACGGCGCCGGGCTGGCGGATGGATCCACCGGTGTCCGTGCCGAGCGCCAGCGGCGCTTCGAAAGCGGCGACGGCGGCAGCGGAGCCACCGCCCGAACCGCCGGGGATACGGTCCAGGTCCCACGGGTTGCGGGTAGGTCCGAAGGCCGAGTGTTCCGTGGAGGAACCCATGGCGAATTCGTCCAGGTTGGTCTTGCCCAGAATGGGCATCTTTGCCGCGCGGAGCTTCTTCACCACGGTGGCGTCGTACGGGCTGTGCCAGCCCTCAAGGATCTTCGAACCGGCGGTGGTCGGCTGGCCGATGGTGACGATGAGGTCCTTGACCGCGATCGGCACACCGGCGAGGGCGTGCAGTCCTTCGCCGCCGGCGGCCCGGGCAGCGTCCACTTCGGCGGCAACAGCCAAAGCCTCTTCGCTGTTGACGTGCAGGAAGGCATTAACCTGACCGTCGACGTCGGCAATGCGGTCAAGGTGCGCCTGCGTCACTTCGACGGCGGAAACTTCGCGGGCGGCCAGCTTTGCAGCGAGGTCGGCGGCGGAGTGGTGGATGAGTTCGTTTTTCAGCTCAGTCATGGTGACTAGTCCTCATCCAGGATTGCCGGGACCTTGAAACGGTTCTCGAAAGCGTCCGGTGCGCCGGACAATGCCTGCTCTGCCGTGAACGTGTGCCCCACGACGTCCTCGCGGAACACGTTGGTCAACGGAATCGGGTGGGATGTGGCCGGGACGTCGTCACCGGCAGCCTCGCTCACGCTCTTCACCGAATCCACGATGACGGCAAGCTCAACAGCCATCCTGTCCAGTTCTTCGGCACTCATTTCAATGTGAGCCAGACGCGCAAGATGCGCGACGTCGTCACGGTTGATCGCAGCCATGGATCTCCCCTGCAAAGTTCAATTGGTTTTCCGAACCAGTCTACTTGGCTGCGAACCGGCTTCAGCGCCGGTTCAGGTGCTGGGCGTTCAGTTCCTCCAGTTGTTCATCCGTCAGTTCATCGAAACCACGGGCCTCGCGTTTGTCGCTGCGGGCGAACCGGACGAACATCAGGATGATCAGCGGCAGGTCCACGATTTCGCAGATGAACCACAGGGCGTCCCCTGCCAGTTGCTGGTCGCGCAGCGGATCCGGGAACCACGGCGCCATGGCCTGGGTGGTCATGACGTGGTCCAGCACCTGGCCGTTGAGGCGCAGGAGGATCCCCGGGACGGCATCGAGCAGGAGCTCGATGAAAACAAAGACGAACTCAAGGGTGATGTAGGCGCTGGAGCGCTGGAAATCGCCTTCTTCGATGATCGGCAAGGCCATCAGGAGGCCAAGCAACGGAACACAGACCGTCACCAGGGCCTCGGCCCAGGGATCGGCCCGCAATGCGTGGAACGCCGGTGTCAGGAAAGTGGAAAAGAGCGCCAGCCCCAGCAGCGGGGCGGCCAGGGAATTGCTGAAGAAGCGCACAACACGGTGAGCCAGCACGGCGTTGAGCACTTCCGCACCCCTGCCGGAAAAGGCCGCGCGGGCCAGCGCGATGGGCCGGCCCAGTCCCAGCAGGAGGGGCACAACGAACAGCAGCAGCGAGACCTTCAGCGTGAAAGCCCACCGGAGATCCGCGCTGTAGACGCCGGTAAAGCCGCAGGTGAGGAAGACCATGGAACCCAAGCCCGGACCGTAGAAGGCAATGGCCCGCCAGATCGGCCAGCGACGGCCCTTCCCGGCGGCGGCCCTGATCCCAAGGCCATAGAGCACGCCGAACGTGATGATCATTGCGAGGGCTGCCCAGTCGATTCGCCAGGCGCTGCCAAGAAGTTCAAGGGGCGGCACCGGGCCATAATAATCCAGCAAGCTGGTAGGGGAAGTTCCCAGATTCGATCAGTAACATAAGCCGCTTCTGACCCCTAGGAAAGGCCGGCCCCGTGCAAGGTCGTCACGAAAGTCCCGACCCCAACCGACCCGATCCAGCTGCTGCTGCCTACCCCGGGCAGGGAAAGCTGGTTGATGGCAGCCTCAGCACACCACCGCGCAGACGACGCCGCTGGCTGAGGCTCGGCGTCATCGTCATAGCTGCAGTCTTGCTTGGAGTGCTCTGCTTCGGCGGGTATTGGCTGTGGCGGCTGCAGTCCAACATCTCCACGAGCGCCCTGGGTGCCGGAGGTTCCCGCACCGAGGGTCCGGTGGATGACCGCAAGGACCGGCTCCAGATCCTGGTCCTGGGAAGTGACACCCGCAGCGGCAAGAACAGCCAGTACGGTACTGCTGACCAGTCATCCGGCTACGGCCAATCCGACGTCATGATGCTGGTGGATATCTCAGCGGACAACAACAACGTCAACGTGATCAGCTTTCCCCGGGACCTCATGGTCGACGTTCCCGAATGCAAGGACCAAGCCACCAACCAGCAACATGCAGCCCGCGAGGACGCCATGATCAACAGTGCCATGGCCGAAGCCGGCATCGGCTGTGCGGTGGATACCGTGAACAAACTCACGGGCCTGGAGATCGACCATTTCATGATGGCGGATTTCAATGCCGTCAAGGAGCTCTCCACCAAGGTGGGAGGCGTGGACGTATGCGTCAACTCCGCCGTCTTCGATCCCGACTCCGGGCTCCGGCTGCCCAAGGGAACTTCCCAGGTGCAAGGTGACCAGGCGCTTGCGTTCCTGCGCACCCGCCACGCTTTCGCTGACGGTGGCGACCTCGGCCGCATCCAGGCCCAGCAGGCCTTCCTGGGTTCCCTGGTCCGCAAGCTCAAGTCCGAAGGGACACTGACCAACCCGCAAAAAGTGCTGGACATTGCGGACACCATGACCAGCAACCTCACCGTCGATACAGGGTTGTCTTCTGTTCCGGCCCTGCTGACCATCGCGGACCGGCTGAAGAACATCGACCCCGCCAAGGTCAACTTCATCACTGTCCCAACGGTTCCTGCGCCCTCGGACCCCAACAGGCTGGCGTTGGCAGAGCCTGCGGCCTCCCAGCTTTTCTCTGCCCTCCAGCACAGCGCGGACCTCAGCCAGGGAGCCACCACTCCCCCGGCCGATGCATCCAGCGCCCCGGCCAAGCCGTCCTTCGACAAGGCACTCCAGCCGGTTTCCGTCGCCAACGGCACCTCCGTGACGGGCCGCAGCAACGCCATTGCTGCGACCCTGGCTGCTGCCGGCTACACCAAGACAACCCGGTTGCAGGCCCAGCCGCGGCCCCAGACCATGGTCTATTACCAGGCCGGTTTCGATGACGTGGCAAGCGATATCGCCGCCCTGTTTGGCTTGCCGGCGACCGGCATCCAGGAGGTCACCGGCATCGAGGGCGTCCAGCTCTACGCCGGGGAGGACTTCGCCACCGGCGACAAGCCCGCCCCTGCTCCGGCCCAGGGAAGCATTCCCAGCCAAACAGCAAATGACCAGACCTGCCAGGCAACTAACCCGGCAGGCTGATCATGGGCTGTGGTGTTCCCGCCGCGTGGGCGTTCCCGCGCGGCGGTGGCGGCAGGCTGTCAGCCGATGCCGATGGCTCCCGTCAGGACACCGACGGCCAGCATGACGATCGAGATGACCGCGGTGCGCCAAAGAACTTTCTTGTGGTGGTCGCCGAGTTCAACCTTGGCCAGTGAGACCAACAGGAGAATGGCCGGAACCAGCGGGCTCTGCAGGTGGAAGGGTTGCCCGGTGATGGACGCGCGGGCCATGTCCGCCGCCCCGACACCGTAGTGTGCGGCCGTTTCACTGAGGACCGGCAGTACTCCGAAGTAGAAGGCATCGTTGCTCATGAAGAACGTCATGGGAATGCTCAGCAGGCCGGTGATGACCGCCATGAACGGGCCCATGTCCGCAGGAATGATCTGGACCAGCCATTCGGACATTGCCTTGACCATGCCCGTACCGTTCAGCACGCCGGTGAGGACGGCGGCGGCCATGACCATGCTGACCACGGCGACGATCGACGGCGCATGCGCAATCAGCTGTGCACCCTGGTCCTTGACCTTGGGGAAGTTCACCAGGAGCGCGATGGCCGAACCGACCATGAAGACGAACGGCAACGGAACGATGTTGGCAACGAGCGTCACCATGACGGCAACGGTAAGTGCCAGGTTGAACCAGAACAGCTTGGGACGCAGCGTGGCGCGGTTGGGGTCCAGCGCGGTGTCGGCCATGGCGGTGTCGTGTTCGTCCACCAGTTCTTCGGTGCGTTCCAGGACCACGACGCCGGCGCCTCCGCCGGTGCCCGGCTTGCCTGCGGTGCGGGAACCGCCCTTGCCGGATCCACTGGCACTGGAACCGGCTGCAACAGCACCGCCGCGGCCGTTGCCGCCGTCGAACGCCTCGGAAGGATCGGCGACGTCGCCCCAGATCCCGGGAGCCACGGTACGGAGGCGGTTGCGTTCCTGCAGGCCGAGCAGCCAGGAGAAGACCAGCACAACGATCAGGCCGACAATGAGCGAGGGGACCATCGGGACGAAGACGTCGTTGACGTCAAGTTTCAGTGCTGTAGCGGCGCGTGCGGTGGGTCCGCCCCACGGCAGGATGTTCATGGTGCCGTTGGCAAGGCCCGCCACGCAGGTGAGGACCACAGGGCTCATCTTCAGGCGCAGGTACACAGGGAGCATGGCGGCCGTGGTGAGGATGAAGGTGGTGGAGCCGTCGCCGTCGAGGGAAACAGCGGCAGCCAGGATCGCAGTGCCCAGGACAACCTTGGCGGGGTCGTTGCCCAGCTTGCGGAGGATGAACTTGACCAGCGGATCAAAGAGTCCGACGTCGATCATCAACCCGAAGTAGATGATCGCGAACATGAGGAGCGCGGCCGTGGAGGTCATGGACTTCATGGAATCCATGACCATGGGCCCGATTCCGAGCCCGGCGCCGGCGAAGAGACCGAAAACGGTGGGGACGATGATCAACGCCAGGACTGGCGTCAGTTTTTTGGTCATGATCAGGACCATGAATACCGCAATCATTGCGAATCCAAGCAAAACCAGCACGGCCGGCTCCTTACTACTGTGAATGGCGCCACGTCGGTGTGATGCGCACTACAGACAATAGGGTGGCGTCCGTCACGGGCAGGGGTTTGTGGGAATTGATCGGACTACTGCTCGTTGCGAACGTTTTGCGCATTGTGCTCAATGCTTCAATGGATCTGGAGGAAAGGAGTGACGGTGCCCCGTAACAGCAGAGTCAGCATGCGTTTCTCCACCCAAACCCTTCTCCTTCAGCTCGGGGTGGTGCTGCTGGTGGTGCTGCTCAGCGGCATCGTCCACGCGTGGCTGGTCTATGAACGCATAGGCGACGAAGCCGAAAACCAGGCCCTCACGCTGGCAAGGACAGTAGCGGCCGACCCGGATGTCCGTGCAGATGTGCAGGCCATCAGCAAAGAGGAGGGCACGCCGCCACCTGATGTCCTCGCGGCCGGCCCCCTTCAAGCCGCAGCGGAGGCGGCCCGGGTCAGGACCGGCGCACTCTTCGTTGTCATCACGGACGAAACCGGACTGCGGCTCGCCCACCCGGACCTTGCCCGGCTCGGCGAGAGGGTCAGCACCGATCCTTCTGTGGCCCTTGCCGGGGAAGAAATTACCACCCGCAATACCGGCACCCTGGGGCCTTCTGCCGGGGCCAAGGTGCCGGTCTACTCCCCCGGCTCCACGACGATAGTGGGCGAAGTCAGCGTTGGTTACTCCGTGGAGTCGCTGACGGAAAGCCTGGTCCGGGACATCGCTCCCATCGCCCTCACCGCCGGCGGGGCCCTGCTGGCCGGCGTCCTGGCCTCCTTCCTGCTCCGGCGGCGACTCCAGCGGCTCACCCTCGGATTGGAGCCGGAAGAAATCAGCACCCTGGTCCATGATCAGGTGGCGGTCCTCCAAGGCGTGGACGACGGCGTGATCGGCATCGCTGCCGACGGTCGCATCTCCGTCTTCAACGCTGCCGCTTCCCGGCTCCTGGACATGCCTGATGCCACGGGCCGGCACTGGAGTTCCGCAGCCGTCCCTGAACAACTCAAACGGCTCACCAAGCCCGCGGCCCAGGACGCCGAAGCCGTGGAAATCGTGGCCGGCGGTCGGGTCCTGGTAGCCAGCGCACGCAAAGCCTGGCACCGCAAGGAAGACCTCGGCTGGGTGGTCATGCTGCGCGACAGAACGGAACTACAACAACTGACGCAGCAGCTCGATGCCGTGGGAACCATGTCCACGGCGCTCCGGGCCCAGCGCCACGAATTCGCCAACCAGCTGCACACGATTGCCGGGTTCATGAGCATCGGCCAGTACGATTCCGCCAAGGAGTACCTGGCCAGGATTTCGGCTACCGGGCCCCTGAAGTTTCCCGTGGAGCAAGCCGAACTCCTGCAGGATCCCTATCTGCAGGCCTTCATTGGTGCCAAGGGAGTCGAAGCTTCCGAACGCGGCGTGGCTCTGCGCGTCGGCCCCGAAACCCTGGTCCGTGGGCACGTGGCCGATCCCCAGGACGTGACCACAGTGCTCGGCAACCTGATCGACAACGCCGTCAGTGCCGCCGTCGCCGGTTCCGGCGATGAACGCTGGGTGGACATTGAGCTGCTGGACGAGCAAAGCCATGACGGCGGTGCGCTCCACATCGTGGTGGCGGACTCCGGCGACGGTTTGGGAGAACTGGACCCCAAAGAGGTCTTCACTGAAGGATTCACGACGGCGGACCGTACGTCGCGCCCGGGTGCCGGACAAGGATTGGGGCTGGCCCTGGTGCGACAGCTGGCGCGGCGACGCGGCGGTGACGTCCGCGTCCTGGAAACCGGCACGATGGGAGGGCCGGGAGCAGTCTTCATGGCCAGCATCCCCGGCGTGATGGACACTGACGCACCCGGTAACAGGGATGCCGGCGCAACAATGACGGAGGACAACGATGGCTGAGGATTTGCGGGTGCTGATCGTGGATGACGACTTCCACGTGGCAAGGCTCCACGCAGCGTATGTGGACTCGGTGGCGGGCTTCATGGCGTTGGCACCGGCCGGATCCGTGTCCCAGGCGCTGCAAGCCATCCATAGCCTGCGCCCCGATCTCGTGCTGCTGGATGTCTACCTTCCGGATGGCTCCGGCCTGGATCTCCTGGGGCAATTGGACGTGGATGCAGTGATGCTCACTGCCGCTTCCGATGCCCAGTCCATCAAGGTTGCGCTGCGCAGGGGCGCGTTGGGCTACCTGCTCAAGCCCTTTACCGCCGAGTCCCTGTCGCAGCAGCTCAGGTCGTATGCCCGCTACCGGAGGATCCTCGGGCAGCAAACTGCCGTGGACCAGACCACCATAGAGCGGGCCAAGCGTTCCCTGATTCCCGGGGACGTGGCCCCCGCCGCCAAACCGCGCTCCGCCACCGAAGCGGCGGTCCTCGAATCGCTGGTCCCCGGCGATCAGTACTCGGCGGCAGAAGTGGCTGAGCGGGTGGGCGTCTCCCGCGCCACAGCGCAAAGGTACCTGTCCTCGCTTGCTGATGATGGCGCCGTCGAAATCCAGCTGCGCTACGGAAGCACCGGCCGCCCGGAACACCGCTACGGCGTCCCAGGCTGACCCAAGTAGGTGACAGTAACTGCTCCAATGAGTGGTCAGTGGAGCACCTGCTGTCCCCCAGTTGGGTGGTGAGGGATTAGGCGGACTTCTGCGCCACGAGCTCGATTTCCACCAGCATCTGGGGATCAAGGAACGGCAGCACGTGCACCAGCGACAGCGTCGGGCGGATTTCGCCGAAGACTTCTCCGTGCGCGCGTCCGGCGTCTTCCCACTTGCTGATGTCCGTCAGGTACAGCTTGGACTGCACCACGTCGTCGTAGGAGAAGCCGGCGTCCTCCAGCACGGCGCCGAGCTTTTCAAGGATGTACTTGGTCTGCGTGTAAAAGTCATCGCCGACGATTCCGTCAGGTCCCGAGGCAGCCGTTGCCGAAATGAAGAGGGTGTTGTCCACCTGGACTGCGCGGGAGTAGCCAAGGGTCTGTTCCCAGACCGATCCGGTGCCGAATGTCTTGCGCATGCTGCGCCTTCCTGTCGTTGCGCCCGGCCCGGTGGCCGGCGCTTCGAAGGAAACTTTATGACTGCCCGAGCTCGAGCCTGTAAACGAACAGTTTTATGTCGGTGCCGGGAACGAACCAGTCACGCTCCGGAGCGCGGTCAAAGCCGGTGCGCTTGTACAGCGCGTTGGCACTTTCCCACGTCGCCCCGGTTGTCAGCGATACGGCGTTGATACCGTCCATGGACTTCGCCTGGTCGACGACGGCCTGCACCAAGGCGCGGCCCGCACCTGAGCGCTGGACGGCCGGATCCACCACGAGCGTCCGCAATTCCAACTCGTCCGCCAGGCCAATGTCGGAGAACCCACCGCCGGCCGGAGCTGCCGTGACAGATCCGATCACCTGGCCGTTGCGCTCCGCGACGAGGATCTCTGCGTGTTCAGCCCGCCCGGCGACGTCCTGGAGCTTCTGCAGGTACGGGTGGTCGGCGTCGCCGTAGTACCCCGCCGTCACGTAGGAGTCCTGCGTAATGCGGGCAACGGCGTCGTAGTCTTCAGGCAGGGCGGGACGGACGGTAATCGGCGAAAGCACCTACCAATGGTAGTCGCAGTGTGGATGCCCCAGTGGCCAAAAGCCCCGTTCCGTGACGGAACTATCACCTGCACCAGCGGCCAGTCCGGCAAGACGCCCGACGGCGGTGGGCCGGGTTGGGTAGCTCCGACGGTGTGCTTCCTATTGCCTCCCGTGGCGTTGAATGCCGTCCCATTGCGTCCGGTGAACCCCGGTTTCGCGCTGTTTCGGCCACATGTCGGGATGCTGGCGGTGGTCTTCGACGACGTGCTTAAGTTGCCACACACCCGCGCCGAACCGTCCCGACCCCAGGAGAAATCATGACCCCGCCAAAGCGCCAACTGCACCTCAACGCCTTCCTCATGAGCACCGGACACCACGAGGCTTCGTGGCGCCTACCGGAAAGCGATCCTTTTGCTTCCACCAAGATCGAGCACTACCAGCACCTTGCCCGCACCGCGGAACGGGGGAAGCTGGACTCCATTTTCTTCGCCGACTCCCCCGTCCTCTTTGGCGAGGTGGGCCGGCGTCCGGCCGGAAAGCTCGAACCCACTGTCCTGCTGACGGCGATCGCCACCGCTACCCAGAGGATCGGACTGATCGCCACTGCCTCCACGACGTACAACGACCCCTTCAACCTGGCACGCCGCTTCGCTTCCGTGGACTGGGTCAGCGGAGGACGCGCAGGCTGGAACGTCGTGACCACCGCAGGACCCGACGCCGCGCGTAACTTCGGCGTGGATGACCAGCCGGCGCACGCTGTCCGCTACGAACGCGCCGCCGAGTTCATCGAGGTGGCACAGAAGCTCTGGGACAGCTGGGAGGATGACGCCATCCTCGCGGACAAGGCCGAAGGCGTCTGGGGGGACGACACAAAGATCCGTGTCATCGATCACGAAGGAAAGCACTTCCGTGTCCGCGGCCCCCTCAACGTTCCCCGTTCACCCCAGGGCCACCCCTTGATCGTCCAGGCCGGGTCCTCGGAGAACGGCAAGAACCTTGCGGCCCAGTATGCCGAAGCTGTCTTTACAGCCCACCAGACCTTGGCCGGCGCACAGCAGTTCTACACGGATTTGAAGGCACGAACGGCAGCCGCAGGCAGGGACCCGGAAGGCATCAAGATCCTGCCCGGCATCGTCCCTGTTATCGCTTCGACCGAGGCCGAAGCCCTTCGGCTGGACCGTGAGCTTGATGAACTGATCAAGCCCGAGTACGCACGCGAACAGCTGGCCCGGACCTTGCGGCTTGCACCCGAAGACCTGCCCCTGGACCGGCAGCTTCCCGCGGACCTGCCCTCCGAGGACGAGATCGAGGGAGCCAAGAGCCGCTACACGCTGATCGTTGAACTGGCACGCCGTGAGCAGCTGACCGTCCGGCAGCTGATCGGGCGGCTGGGTGGAGGCCGTGGGCACCGGACGTTCTCCGGCACCCCGGAACAAGTGGCGGACGCGATCCAGGAATGGTTCCAGGCCGGGGCAGCTGACGGCTTCAACATCATGCCGCCCGTTCTTCCTTCCGGTCTGGAGATCTTCGTGGACCAGGTGGTGCCGATCCTGCAGCAGCGCGGCCTCTTCCGCACCGAGTACACGGCCACCACACTGCGCGGGCACTACGGGCTTGAGCGGCCCGCGAACCGCTATGCGGGAAGCGCCGCCCAGGAGCTGACGTCCATTGGTTCTGCCTTCTAGGCCGACCCCGCAGGTGGGTTGATCAGCGCTTGGGCCAGCTCCACGATGGCCCCTCGAGCGCTCCGAGGCCTCTGACCTTGGTTTCACCCAGTTCCTTGTAGAGCTCATGCTCATGGGCAGACCCGGTCTCCCGAAGTGCCCTCAGCAGGGCTTCGGAATGTGTCACCACGATCAGCTGGCTGTAGGCGCTGGCCTGGACAATCAGTCCGGCCAGCGCCGGCATCAGGTCGACATGGAGGCTGGTCTCGGGTTCGTTCAGCACCATGAGTTCCGGGGGCCGTGGAGTCAGGAGGGCGGCAGTAAGCAGCAGGAACCGCAACGTTCCATCGGAGAGCTCGCCGGCTTTCATGGGCCTGAGCATGCCCGGCTGTTTGAGCTCCACGCTGAACCTGCCGTCGTTGACCGCGATGTCCAGCCGGCTCCCCGGGAAGGCGTGTCCGACGGCGGCATCCAGCTTTTTCTCGAAGCCCACCTCCCGCAATGTCTGGAGGGCGGCCGCCAGGTCCCTGCCGCTATGGTGCAGGACCGGGGTGCGGGTCCCGATCTGCGCCTGACGTGCGGGAGCATCCGGGTCCGTGCGGAAGTGGTCATAGAAGCGCCAGGACCGCACGGAGTCCCGCACCCGCAACACCTCCGGCGCGCGGTCCTCGTCCGAAACTTCCGTGAGCATGCTTTGGAAGGTATCCAGGCGCCGCGACAGTTCTGTCCACTCACCATCGACACCGCGGAGTTTGGCCAAACCGCCTTTGCGGTCCACCAGCAAGGATCCAGGCCTGGCCACCGGACCTGAGAAGATCTGCTCCCGTTTGATCTCGGGGTCGAGCGCGAACGCAGAAGGACGGGGACGGCCCGTTTCCTGGTCGAATCCCGTCCCTCCCGGAACGGGCATGCCAAGGTCCACCAGATAGCCGAAGTTGTCCCCCGAGTAACCCAGCTTCAGGTTTACGGACGCCTTGCGGACGGTGCCTTGGACAGGCACCTCACCTCGACGCATGGCATCGCTGATGTTCTCAGGTCCAGCCCAGAGCGTCGACGCCAAACCGCCATCCCGGGCCAGGGCGCCCACGACGTTGCCCGAGTCCCCTCCCCCGCACTCGGCAAGCAAGCGCAAGGCACGGTACAGCGACGACTTTCCACTGCCGTTGGCTCCGGTCACCACGTCCAGGCCGTGGAGCTCGATGGCAAGGTCCCGGATGGAACGGTAGTTGGCAATGGCCAGCGTCCTGATCACGGGCTGCCGATCACAAGGGGAATTTGCCGGAAAGTTCCAGGGCTCCAGCACACATCCAGGCGGCGAGGCGGTCCTCGGTACTCGGGCCACCGTCCAAGGGGCTGGTCAACCGGGGCCTTCGCACCCAGCAGCCGGCCTCTTCCGCAATCAGGGCCCCTGCGGCGAAATCGTGCTCGTTCAAGCCACGCTCACCGTACGCGTCAAAGGTCCCGTCAGCGACCAGGCAAAGGTCCAGGGCCGCAGAACCCAGCCGGCGCACATCGGCGAAACCATCCATGAGCTGGGCCAGGCCCGCTGACTGGTCCGCCCTGGTACCGGGATCGTAGCTGAATCCCGTTGCAAGGATCAGCCCGGTCCGCCCGGGAACAGGACCCACCAGCGCAGTGGTTTCTCCTGCCGTTTCCAGGTGGGCTCCCTGGCCACGGGCTGCCGAATACACACGCCCCAAGGCCGGTGCGTGGACTACGCCGGCCAGCCACACGCCGTCGGAATCCGCCACCGCAACAGAGGTGGCGTAGTAGACGATGTTGCGGATGAAGTTGGTGGTCCCATCCAGCGGGTCAATGGACCAGCGGTACCCCGAGGGGCTTGCTGGCCGCGTGGTCCCGTGTTCCTCCCCCGTGATGGTGTCGCCCGGCCGCTCGGCCAGGATGGCTTCACGGACCGCGTTCTCCGCAGCCACGTCAAAGGCAGTGACCCAATCGCCGGCCTCACCCTTGTTGGTGGTCTGCAAGCCGTCGCCCGCTGTACCGCTGACGGATCGCCGGGCCAGTACGGCGGCTCCTGCGGCCGCCGCACGTTTGGCGACAGCAAGCAGTTCAGTGACCTCCGTCATTCCGATTCTGCCTCCGCTGCTGCCTCGGTGTCCGATGCAGCTTCTTCCGACCCGGTATCTGCTTCGGTCTTTGCCGGTCCATTGGCCAGAAGCTCACGGAAGCCGTCCTCGTCCAATACCGGGACGCCCAGTTGTTCCGCCTTGTCCAGCTTGGTGCCGGCGCTCTCGCCTGCCACCAGGTAGCTGGTGTTCTTGGAAACGGAGCCGGAGGCCTTGCCCCCGCGGATAATGATGGCTTCCTTCGCTTCATCACGGCTGAAGTTGGGCAGGGTTCCCGTGACCACGACGGTGAGTCCCTCCAGGGTCCGCGGTACGGAGGTGTCCCGCTCGTCCTCCATCCTCACCCCGGCCGCGGCCCAGCTGTCCACGATCTCGTTGTGCCAATCCACTGCGAACCACTCTTTGAGGGCAGCTGCAATGGTTGGCCCCACGCCGTCGACGTGCGCTATTTGCTCCTCAGTAGCGTTGCGGATGGCGTCCATGGTGCCGAACGCCGTCGCCAATGCCCGTGACGCCGTGGGACCTACGTGCCTGATGGACAGCGCCACCAGCACCCGCCACAGAGGCTGCTTCTTGGCCTTCTCCAGCTCCACGAAGAGTTTCTCCGTGGTGGCCGAGGGCTTGGACGGCGACTTCGCCGTTCCCTTGGTGTAGAAGTACGGCACGAGCTCGTATTGGCCTGTACCAACACCCTTGGACCGCTTTTCCCGTCGGATCAGGACATCCCGCAGGTCCTCCCGCGTCAGGCTGAAGAGCCGGGCCTCGCTGGTGAGGGGCGGAATCTCAGGCTCGGCAGGCTGGGTGAGCGCGATCGCAGCTTCCCAGCCCAGGGCCTCGATGTCGAACGCACCGCGGCCGGCCAGGTGGAAGACACGCTCACGGAGCTGGGAGGGGCAGGATTTGGCGTTGGGGCAACGGATGTCCACATCGCTTTCCTTGGCCGGAGCCAGCGGAGTTCCACAGGAGGGGCATTCGGTAGGCATCACGAATTCGCGCACCGGAGGATCCTGTTTGTCCCGCAGCGCCAGCACCGGGCCCACGATTTCCGGAATAACATCGCCGGCCTTGCGAAGGATCACAATGTCGCCGATCATCACGCCCTTGGCTTTGACGACGTCCTGGTTGTGCAGGGTGGCCATGCCCACCGTTGAACCCGCGACCTTCACCGGCTCCATCAAACCGAAAGGCGTCACGCGCCCCGTCCGGCCGACGTTGACGGCGATGTCCAGGAGTTTGGTGTGCACTTCCTCCGGCGGGTACTTGTACGCAGCAGCCCACCGGGGCACGCGTGAGGTGTAGCCCAGCGCGCGCTGGGTGGCGAAGTCATCGATCTTGACCACGATGCCGTCAATCTCATGCTGAAGGTCGTGGCGGTGCGCCCCATAGTAAGCGATGAACTCAAGGACTTCCTCAAAGGTTCCCAAAACCTTGAGGTAGGGGCTGACCGGGAGTCCCCACTGTTCCAGCAGCTTGTACGTCTCGGACTGGCTCTTGGCATCGAGTCCCTCACGGGCTCCGATGCCATGGACGTACATGCTCAGGGGGCGCTTGGCAGTTTCAGCGGGGTCCTTCTGGCGCAGCGAACCTGCAGCGGCGTTGCGGGGGTTGGCCAGCGGAGCCTTGCCTGCGGCCACCAAAGTCTCATTGAACTCCACGAACGCCTTGGAAGGGATGAACACTTCCCCGCGGATTTCGACCTCCGACGGATACCCTGAACCACTCAGTTCCCGTGGGATCTCTTTGATGGTGAGCACGTTGTGCGTGATGTCTTCGCCGGTAGTGCCGTCCCCCCGCGTGGCCGCCCGGACGAGCTTGCCGTCCCGGTACAGGAGGTTCACGGCAAGTCCGTCGATCTTCAGCTCCGTCAGCCACGCGATGGGTGGAACGGAGTCCCCAAGCTTTGCCACTGACGCCTCAGCCTTGCGGACCCAGGCCTCGAGCTCCTCCAAGGAGAAAACATCGTCCAGGCTGTACATCCGCTGCAGGTGTTCGACCGCGGCGAAAGCCGAGGAGACTTCGCCACCTACTTCCTGCGTGGGCGAGTCATTGGTGACCAGCTCCGGGTGGAGGGCTTCGAGCTCTTCCAGCCGGCGGTAGAGTTCATCGAATTCGGCATCGGAAACCGTGGGCGAGTCTTCCTGGTAATAGGCATACCGGTACTTGCGGACGAGGTCCGCCAGTTCATCGTATTCCTCCCTGAGGGACCCCGACGGCGGGGTCCCCTCCTCTGCGGCGATGGCCGCAGCCGCCTCTTGGGTTGTGGTGTCGACCGGATCCGGATTCTCTGGTGTGCTCACAGCTCTATCTTGCCGCAAGGCACCGACATTCTGGCCCACCAGCTTCCCTAGCTTCGGTTTTCCGGTGGCATGGCGATCTGCAGTTTGCGGACCTTGCCCCGGCCCACAATGTATCCACGACCTGGAATGAAGTCCTTGCTGATGCGGCCCAGCGAGGTATTAAGGAGGGTGTCGCCCTCCACGTCCCCGGGGTTGAGCAACAGACCTCGGCGTCCCGACTTGAAGGGCTGCGCCAAGGACCAGGCCTGGGACCAGGTGGAGGTTTCGGACTCGCCCACCACCCACTGGTCCGCCTTGATGGCTGCCGTGACCAGGCGGCCCACTCCCGACTCCGCGAGAGTGTCCGTGAACTCGGTCAGACCCTCGATGAAGATCGCCATGCTGCCCGGGTTGTCGGAGGCCTTGTCGATGAGGTCGTCAATGACGTCGGAGACCTCATCGGGTCCTACCAGGGAGCGGCTCCAGATGTTCAAGGAGGCCACGGCCGAGCGGCGGGACCCGATGTAAATCAGGTCGGTACGCGGGTTCGAGCGCCGCAAGGCGTACGCCAGGGTGACAAGCGCAACGGTCCGGCCGGAGCCCGGAGGACCTGCCAACAGGAGCGAGCCTTTGGCGGCAATGGCCGCGGAACCCAGCGTTTCGTCGTCGACACCAATTACCGGGTTGTCGGCAGAACCGGTGGGCAAAATGTCCAGGTCCACGAGCTCGGGCAGGCGTTGGATCTGCGGAGCCTGTTCCAGGCCCTGGCGGACCATCGCCTGGCTCAGCTTGGCGACTTCACGTGCCTGGAGGGCAAGGTTGGAGTTCCCGCCGAGGACGGCGAGTTGGACTTCCAGTCCGTCGAGCAAGCCACGCCCGGGTGGCGAGGCGGCGCTGAGGACGTCCTTGGGGACGTCCATGGTCATGTAGTCGTCCTCGGAACTGAGCCGGAGCACCAGCCGCTTCTGGATGGAGGCAAGGAGCGACGCCGGTACGGAGTTGGTGCGGTCACCGCTGACGACAAGGTGGATGCCGAGGGGACGACCATCGGTAGCCAGGGTAAGGAAGATGTCCCACAGCGCTGAGAGGTTGCTGTACTCATAGCCCTCACGGAAAGATGACATGCCGTCCACCAGGACGAAGATGCGCTTTTCGTCAGGCCGGTTGGCCAGTTTCCGGTACTCGACAATGGTGGAAGCACGGACTTCGGCGAACCGTGCCGCCCGGTCGTCGGCCACTTCCTTGAGCCAGCGCAACAGGCGGCCGACGCGCTCGACGTCGTCTCCGTTGATGATTTCGCCGACGTGCGGAAGTCCGTCCAGCATCTTCAGGCCCGATGAGCCACAGTCGATGCCGTACACGTGCACCGGACCACCGCGGGGAGTGACGGCCGCGGCAATGGCGATGCCCCGCAATGCTGCCGATTTGCCGGATCCACCCGTGCCGTAGACGGCCATGTTGCCGTCCTTGTCCGGTTCGTAGAACACAGTTGGCTGGTCCTGGTGGGCGGGGTCGTCGGCGACGCCCAACAGCAGCCGTTCGTCGGTGCGCGGGTTGGGGAGCTTGGAGAAATCGTAGGTCAGGGCGAGTTCGTTGAGCCAAGGTTTCCGCGGCGGCTCAATGGACAGGACGTCGGCGGCGCGGATGATGTTGGCCGTCATCCGGGCAATGTCGTTGGGCCCGGCAGGCTCTTCTTCCACCTGTGCCTCCAGCGGCGGCTCCCACACCGCTCCGGAGCCGAACGCCATCTCCACGATGTCGATCCGGGGACGCTGGGGCTTCTCCGTGGTCCAGCCACCGGCATAGCCGGTCTGGAAGCCCTGGATCCGGCCCGGACCCGTCTTGGCTGCTCCACGGCCGGGGATGGAGGGATCGAAGTAGGCCGCGGTGGGGACACCGAGGATGTCCACGGCGTCCACTTCATCGGCCATGCGCAAGGCCACACGGAGATTGGTGTTTGCCCGCAGGTTGTCCTTGATGACACCGGCCGGGCGCTGGGTGGCAAGGATGAGGTGCAGGCCAAGGGACCGGCCGCGGGCTGCGACGTCCACGACGCCGTCAACGAACTCGGGAACTTCGGTGGCCAGGGCCGCGAATTCGTCCACGATGATGATCAGGTACGGCGGAGCCTCGGGATCGGCCTCGCGCTGGAGCGCCAGGAGGTCCTTTGCTTTCTTCCGGTTCAGGAGCCGTTCACGGTAATGCAGTTCGGCCCGCAAAGAGGTCAAAGCCCTGCGGACAAGGTGCGGGGACAAGTCGGTCACCAGGCCCACGGTGTGCGGCAGGTGCAGGCAGTCCGCAAAGGCCGCGCCGCCCTTGTAGTCCACGAAAAGGAAACTCACGCGGTCCGGGCTGTACGCAGCAGCCATGCCCATGACCCAGGACTGCAGGAACTCGGATTTACCGGCACCGGTGGTTCCACCCACCAGAGCGTGCGGGCCTTCGTTCTTCAGGTCGAGGTAGAACGGCTCCACGCCCTTGGAACCGACCAGAGCACGGAGGCTGCCGTTGTCCTTGCGGTTGGGAACCGCCGTGGCGTGGACGGAGTTGTTTTCCTGCCACCTCTCCGCCACGGCCTGCGGGTTGTCCATCAATTCCTTGCCGATCAGCGTGGCGTAGGAGACGGCGCGCGGCAAGTCGGAGTCGTCCTCAAGCGGGTTTCCGACGTCGACCAGCGGCGACATCATGCGCGCCAGCTGGCTGGCGAGGTCGGCGTCGAGGCTTTCGCAGCTCACCGGGTAGGTGTGGCGGCCCAAACGGACCTGGCCGGTGGTGGTGCCGTGGTCGCCGTCGACGGAGAGGAAGTCGCGGCACGCGGCAGGCAAAGACTGCACATCCGCCGCCACCCACATGACATGCACACCGTAATCGGGCCCGCGTTCGACCAGCCGCGTCAGGCGGCCGCGGTCCACCGGAGCGTCATCCTCCACGATGACCAGAACGGCCGGAACCACCGGGGAGGGAATCTCTGCACTCTCGTCCTTAAGGGCCGGACGCGGCTGCGGGCCGGGCTCCTTGGACAAGGACTCGCGCTCTTCCACGAGGTTCTCCAGGCGGGACAACAAGGCAGCACCCGCCCCCGGGCCGGCGGCAAGGTGGTCGCCGGACAAGGGGCTGTGGCCTGAACCTACATGTGGGAGCCACTGCAGCCAATCCCAGCGCTCACGCGAACGCGGCGATGTCAGGGCCGTAAGGACCACCTCCGCGGGCGAGTGGAGGGCCACCAACTGGAGCACCATGCCGCGGGCCACATCATCGACCACGCTGCGGTCGCCGGCGACCCCGAAGGAACCGGAGGTGCGCAGCTGCGACACGATGGGCACGCCGTCGATCACGCGGACCTGCTGCAGGCATTCCTGGATTTCGCGCATGTACTGCGGTTCTGTCTCGTTGGCCGCAGGTTCATCGAACGGGATGCGCGAGGGCGCGGAGCCCAGGCCGAAGCGCACCCCCAGGAAGTGCTGGTGTTCCGGGCGGTTGGTCCACAACAAAGGACCCAGTTTGTAGATCGCGTCCACGGTGTCGCTCACCGACGGCGCTTCCTGCAACCTGACGGCCCGCTCGATGTTCTGCTGCCTGTCGATGTCCTCGCGGAAGGCCAGCATGGAGGCCTTGAACTGCTTGTGGCCTTCCTTCGCCTGGCGCTTGCCTTGCATTTTGTGGTCCACGTAGTGACCCACAATGAACAACGGCATCATGGCCATGAACAGCACGGACAGCAGGTTCTGCGTCACGGCGAAGAGAACGCCGCCCATCAGCAGCGGCGCCACCAACATGATGTACGGGAACGGTTGGTGTTCAGGCCGTTTGGGGCCAGCCGGCGGCACCCGCTTGGGTGATTCGAACCGTGGCAGGACGCGCGGCGAACGGTTGAAGTCAACCAGCGGCGAGGACGGCCCCCCACCATGGTTGCGGGACAGGGAGACGACACCCACCGTGGTATCGCCCAGCGTCACGGTGTCAGAGGAAGCAAGTGTCGCCCGGGTGACCGGCAGTCCGTCCATGAGGAGGCCGTTGGCGGAGTTCGTGTCCACGATTTCCACCGTCTCCCCCACCGTGATGCGGGCGTGGCGCTTGGAGGTGAGGGGATCCGAGAGGCGGATGTCTGCGTCCCGGTCCCTGCCGATGTAGCTGGTGCCGAACGGCAGCGAAAATTCGCGGCCGACGTCGGGCCCTGACATGACGCGCAACGTTGCCGCGGCAGGTCCCCTGTTGGCGCCGTGGCCGGTGGAGGCGAATTCCTCGCTGACGTGGGCCAGCGAAACCTTCGAACCCGGACGAAGGCCGGACTCCAGCAGGTTGGCGGTGGGCCGCAGGACGTGGCCGGAAAGGCCTCCGCCAACGAACGCTTCGTCCACGCTGATGGACAGGTTCGACGGCGGTTCGGTCCCCTTTCGTGCGGGGTCGGCGGCCCACAATTCGGTGGCGATATCGGCCACGGTGGCGCGGCCATCCACCGTGACGGCGAGGTCCTTTGCTTCCGCAGGGTCACGCCGCAGTGTCAGGCGGAACTTCATCCTTCGTCGACTCCACTCATTTTCTCAAGAAGATGCAGGTCAGCAGGGGTTACCAAGTGGGACGTCACGGCGTGCTCCACCAAGCGGGCCCGGCGGTTGGTGGCAAGTTTTCCGGCTCCGCCGCGCAGGCCCACAACGCCCACGCGGTCCAGTTTGTCGCAGACGTTATCGAGCTTGCGGTTGAACCTGGTGAGGGCCCAGCCCAGACGCTTGGCGGCCTCCGCGGAGGACGGAATCGCACTGAACCCGGTCCCCTCCCGCCGCAGCATGGGTTCGGCCAGGGCAACGATCAGCGCCTTTTGCGAGTCCGTGAAGACCACGGGGCCGATGGTGGTATCGCCGGCCTGGTCATCGTCCCGGGCCTCGTGCCGGAAAGAGGGCGTCTTCAGGTGCACCGCGAACTCGTACGTGGTGGGGCCGGCGGTGAAGATGACGTTGGTGTGGCTGAACACCAACGGAATCCTGGCGCCCGGTGCAAGCCACGCCTGCATGCCGCCCGAGCCGTCCGCGATGGTGGCCGAGAGCATGCTGCCAACGTTGCTCAACCACCAGATGCCGTCGTAGCGGGCGATCTGCAGGAAGCGACGGTGCAGGTACGGGTTGTCGTCGACTTCAAGATCGCCTTCGCGGCCGATGTCAAAGACGTCCTCGTCGGATGGTTCGTACCATTCCCCACAGAAATCTATTGCTAGATCCCCCATGATCTTTGCCTCCTCAGTGGGCGGTGTTTCTGTTGCGTTGGCCGGTGGCTACTGCACACAGGCGATGGAGCCCTTGTCTCCCGGAGATGCCGAACCGTCAGTACGGACAATGATGACCTGGATACAGAGCTTCTCTTCCTTGCCGAAATAAGCACGTACTTTCGGCTCCTTGACGGACTCGTATTCGCCTTCCGGGATGAGGGCGGTGCGGTATCGCCATTTGTACGTGTCTCCGGGCTTGGGCTGCGGATTGGTCCAGCTGAAGTCGGCGAAGTCCGGCTTCGCCGGGTCCCGCGTGCCGTTCAGGCCCTCCACCTCAGGTACCCCGCCATCGCCGAGGGGATCCGCGGGCTTTACGCTCGCCGCCTCAGTCGGCGCGACCTTCGGCTGCGCATTGGCGCCGAGGACAACCCCGACGACTACCGCGACCACCAAAACCGCGGCACCGGTCACCGCGAGCCACAGATTGCGCTTGCCGTGGTCGGCAACAGGTGTTTCTTCTTCCGGGGCTTCGGTGGCTGCCCTCGATGCGGTGCGGCTGACAGTATCGTCAACGTTCGCTTGCCGGCCCGATGGCTGCCAGCCGCGAAGGACCGTGGACTCCCCGGAGTCGGTGTCTGTCCCTGCTGCCTGTTGCGGCTGGAATTGCGGGACCGATTGCGGGGGTGTCTGCGGGGCAGGCGCTTGCCAGGCGGCGGGCCTTTGCACTGTCTGCGGGGCGGGTGCCGACGTGTGTGTGCCCTGGGACGTGTTGGCCGGAACAGTGGACGGAAACGTCCGCGCAGGGAACGTAGGGGCGGAGCCGGTACTGGCAGTGCCCGAGGCGTCCGGATCGATCGATGCGATGCTCCGGACCCGGGTTTCCTCGACATTGTCATCGGGGTGCTGGTCCTCCCCGTGTCCTGGCTCCTCGAGCACTTCGAAAGGAGTCACCGACAGGTTCAGCTCGGTCTGGATGCGCTGCAATGCCAAGGCAAAGGCATGCGCCGAGGAGTAGCGGGATCCGGGAGACTTGGCCATGGCAGTTGCCAGTGCGAGTTCCAGGGATTCCGGAACGTCCGCACGGCCAAGCCTGGGAAGGGGCGCGTTGGTGATGCGTGAGATCAGTTCCCGCTGCGAATTGTCCTGCCCGGGAAGCACGAACGGCGAGCGGCCTGCCAGGAGCGTATAGAGCGTGGCGCCCAGGGCCCAGATGTCGACCGGTACGCCGTCCACTGCGCCACCGCGGAACTGCTCGGGCGGCGACCATGGGATGGACATGCCGGCGTCGTCCTCGGAGTCGGCACCGATGGTGCCCGAAATGCCGAAGTCGGTCAGTGCCGGACGGTTGTAGTCGGTGACCAGGATGTTGGCCGGCTTGATGTCCCGGTGCACGATTCCGGCCCGGTGGGCGGTCTCGACGGCGGACGCCACCTGGATGCCGACAGCAAGGACCTCATCGACGCTGAAGCGTTGGCGCCTGTACCGCACATCGAGGCTGGGCCGCGAGCAGTACTCCATGGCCAGGTACGAGTGTCCGGTCTCGGTGATCTCCGCTTCGAAGATCGTCACGATGTAAGGGTGCGAGGACAGCTGCGCCATCAGGTTGGCCTCGGATTCGAAGCGGCGGCGCGCACCCTCGGTCTTGAGGTCTGACAACAGCACCTTGACGGCTACTTTTCGGCGCGGCCTGTCTTGCTCGTAAAGGTAGACGTCGGAAAAGCCACCCGAGCCGAGCAGGCTGATGTATTTGAAGCCCGGGATCGGTGGAGGCGGCGCGGGGGGCCTCTTGGAACTCAAAGAATCTCCTCAAAACGCAATGAAATGTCGTCGCCGATTTCGGCAATATCGCCGTCCAGCAGGATGGCCATCTCATTCTGGGCAAGTCGGCGGGGCGCCTGGCCCTCGCGGATGAGCACGGTGCCGTTGGTGGCCTTGAGGTCGCACAGCATCACGTGCCACCCTTCGAGCCGGACCTCCACGTGGGACCGGGAAATGTCTCCGCCGGGGCTCTCCACCTGGACCAGGCGCGGCATGGTGCCTCCCTGGACACGCGAAACCGAGGGCTGGCGGCCGATGATGAGCGACTGGTCCAGGTCGATCAGCTCCCCGGTGGAAAGCCGCATGCGGCCCAAACGCGGGCGCGGAACGTGAAGGGCATCCCCGCTGATGGGAGCTCCGCACACTGAGCACAACGGATAGGTCGGCGGGTTGGCGTGCCCCTGCGGGCAGACCCGGGCCAAAACGCTCGGGCCGTTGACCGCGGCAGGCTCTGCAGCAGACCCCTCTTTCTGTGCGCCATCGGCCGGGGGAAGGCTGCTTCTCATGATGGTCTGACCGTCGTGGTCCGAGTCCTCGTCCACCGTGCCACCCGTGGGCGCCGGTGCCGGGGCCGGCGTCCAGGCAGCCGGAACCTGCGGTGCCGGCTGGGCCACCGGCGGCGTGGACGGCGCTCCGCGGAGCCAGGGCACGGAATCGATCAGGCCGCCGGATGCGGCCGCCGGGGCGGAATGACCGGCGTCCGACGTCGGCGCGGGCCCCGGCGTCAACGGTTCCGGGGCAGCTTGTTCCGTTTCCGACGGCGGTTGCGGAGCCGACGGCGGTTGTGGAGCAGGTGCATGGCTGACCGGAGCGTCGTGGTCATCGGCATCGCCGTCCAGGCGGACTGCGGCGTCCTCGATGTTGCGCATCACCGTCTTGTCCCACAGGTGATCGTAGTTTGTGGTGTTTTCCAGCGAGGGGGTCAACGGATCCGTGGTGCTGGTGTGGACCGCGACGTCGTTGTCGTCCGCGATAACGTCATCGGCGCTTTCTCCTGGAGCAGGCTTCGCGGCAGGCTCCCCGGCAGCGGATTCCGCAGAACCTTCGGGGGCGTCGATTCCAGCCGCCTCCGGTTCGCCGGTCCCGGATTCGTGGTCGGAACCGGCTTCGTCGTCAGGCGCGGCTTCGTCGTCAGAAGTGGAGGCGCCGGCTTGGAGCCCGTCTATGACCGGTGCTTGTCCGGGGGCAATCGTCAGGCCGAGGTCGGTCTCGTGGTATCCGATCATGGTTTCGTCCGAGACCGATACCGCCGGTTCCACAGCTTCTGCCGGTTCCGCCGACACGGGCTCCCCCACCGCGACCGCCACCGCCGGCTCGGAGGCCGGTTCCGCCGTCGCGGGCTCCTCCACGGCGGTAACTTGTCCGCCGGCCTCCAGGGAGGCCAACAGCACCACGCCGTCCTTCACCGGAAGGGTATCCAGCCGTGGGCCGCCAACTCCGTCGGCAGCTTCCGTCCCGATGTGGATGCTCAAAGAGGTGGCTCCGACGATGCGGCGCTCAGTCCAGGTGGTGACATCACGGCCGGTGAGGTGTTCCTGGCGGCCTGCCAGTTGCACCACCAATTCGAGCTCGCCCCTGAGGAAGACACGCAGTGCGTCCTTCGAATCAATGATTCCGAACGGCGGGATCCTGCTGAGCGAAACACCAAAGGCCTCTGTCACCTCGTGCAGGACTTCGTGGGCCTCGGGCGATGAAGCCAGTAATTCCCACACAGCGTCGATCAGGGCATGGGGAGTTTCCGGACCGAGAAGTACAGCTGTTCCATTGCGGACAACGCCGAACCACCCGCCTTGCCGGTACCGCGTGTGGGACAGGAGGCTACTGTTTGCCATCGGCGTCTTCCTCGTGGTCGGTGCCGTTTACCCAGGCCTTGGGAAGGGTGTCCTCCTCCACGTCTGTCCCGACTTCCGGGCGGGGCGCGGTGATGGCGATACCGGCGTCGTTCAGTACGTTCTTGGCGTCAACCACAATTACTGTGACGTTGTCGCGTCCGCCGCTTCGCAGCGCAGCCTGGATGAGCGCGTCCACGGCGTCCTGCGGGTGGGCCACCGTGCTGAGGATGCGGAACATGTGGTCATCGCCGAGTTCGCCGTTGAGCCCATCCGAGCACACCATGATCCGGTCGCCCTCCTGGATGGGAAGGAGCCAGAAGTCGGCCTCGGTCTCATCGCCGGTGCCCAGGGCACGCGTGACCACGTGACGGCGCGGGTGGACGGCAGCCTGCTCCGAGGTGATGTCCCCGGAATCGACAAGCTCCTGGACTTCGGAGTGGTCCACACTGATCTGCGCGAACTCACCCTGGCTCAGCCGATAGGTCCGGGAGTCGCCGATGTTCATCACCAGCCAGTAGGGCAAACCCATCTGTTCCACCACCACCACGCCGGAGAGCGTGGTCCCGGCGCGGGCACCGGTGGCGTCCCTGATGGCGGCGTCGGCTTTCAACAAGCACGCCTGCAGCTCCGCGGCAGAGGCGGTGCGCAAACCCGAGGCGAGCTCCGGAGCACTCCCCAGGGTGCGCACGCACATCCCACTGGCAATCTCGCCGGCCTCGTGGCCACCCATGCCATCAGCGACGGCGAACACCGGGTCGGCGGCGATGAACGAATCCTCGTTCAGCTCCCGACGCAGTCCACGGTCCGTTCCGTAGCCGTAGCTCAGGCGGAACGAGGAACCGGCCGAAGCGGGGACCGCGTCGGCGTTGGCGTTGGTGGCCGGCTGTGAATTCATGCTTGTCCTAGGTGGAAGGAACGGTCCCCGAAATGAACAGTGGAACCTGGCCGGACGAAGGATGCCTCGCCCGGGGTGAGCCTGGTCTGCAAGCCGTCAGGGGTGGTGACGGCGCTGCCGTTGGTGGAGTTGCGGTCGGTCACCCACACGCCATCCCCGTCCACGCGAAGGTGCAGATGGGTTTTGGAAATGGACCTGCCGGGATCTGAAACGGGCAAGAGCTGCTCCACCACTTCCCCCGGCTGCGCAGCGGGGTTCCGGCCAAGAAGAACGCTTCCGCCGAGCTGGACGTCCTGGCCGTCGTCGACCCGGATCCGCAGGACGGCCTGCGCGCGGGCCGCACCTGGACGCATCCGGGTGCGTTCGACGTCGTCGTCCGGATGGGCCACCCCGGGCGCCGGAACCGTGTGAAGCTGCGGCGCAGCCGGCACTTGCTGTTGGGCCGGCGCTTGCTGAGGCGCAGCCGGCGCCTGCTGTTGGGCGGGCGCCTGGCGTGGCGTCGGCGGTCGCCATTGGTTGGGATCATGTGCCGGCTGCACGGCCGGGGCAACGGACGACGCCGGTGCGGCCGGATGTTGGGCGGTCGCCTGTGCGGGGTTCCCCTGTACGGGTGCGGGCTGGGCCGGCGCGACCGGGCTGGATGGCCGACCCGAGGGCACCGGGGAGATGACAGCCTGTACCGGAGGCAGGTCCATGGGCGCGAAGCTGTAGGGTCCCTGGATGCCTCCGGTCGTCACCGGGTTGCGGCCGGCGTTGACGTCGAACACCAAGGACTTGGCAGCCTTGTCGTGCCAGCCGCGCACTTTGCCGTCCGAATCCCACGCATTGGAGACCACCACCAGGATGGCCCAAACAACCCCCAGCACCATCAGCGGCAAAGCGACCCAGACTACAAGTCCGAGAAGGCCCACGGCCGACAGGATGACGGCGGCCAGGAATCCGACGATCAGGACAGCACCGGTCAGGATGCCCCGGACAAACACTGCGCCGGCTCCTGGAGCGTAGCCATCGGCGTCAGCGCTGCGGATTCCCATGAGCTGGTTGCCGATGGTGTTTCCCGACTTCGCCTCCAGGGCCAACAGCACGAAGATGTACACCACGGTCACGGCCAGGCCAATGCTGCCCAGGAGGACCAGAAGACCGGTGTCGTAAACGATGAAGCCGTTCCGGCGCGTTTGCGTGATGCCCGCGATGCCTATGGCAAACGTTGTGGCAAGGACAGCCACCGGCCCCAACCAGTCCAACACCGCCGCACCCAGCCGCTTTCCCGCAGAAGCGGGAACGAGATCGAGCTTGGTGGTCATAGTGGTCCCTCCCCCTGGCCCAGGCGTACTGTCCGGGACGGTGCTTGTCCCCGGATGCGCCGGCGACGCTGGCGCCGACACTACGGAGATACTACCGGGATCGGCCAGACCCTGCCGGGCAGCCGATTCCAGTGCGGCCCGCTGGGCATGGTTGATGTTGGCTTCCTTGCGGGCACCACGGTTGTTCAGCGGCGATCCGCACTGATTGCAGAAAGCGGCGCCGGGCCGGACGGCATGCCGGCAGGCCGGGCAAAGTTCGGTCTCACTGCTCATCCGTGCTGTCCTTCGTGAAGGGCAACTTCAAGCGCCGCGACCGCGGTTCACCGGGAGTTTGGGTCCCACCTGGACCTTGTTGACGGCGACGCAGGGCAGCCCGGGCGTCCGCCAGCAACGACCGCGGTGAGAACCGTGCCTGCTGCCGCTTCCAGAAGCCAACGCTGCCGGTGATGTCGGTCAGCGATGTGTCCACGATCTCCCAGTACTCCTTGACCTCTGTCTCACTCGGCTGCCCCGCACCGAACACCGCTGCGTCAGCCCGGTGGGCAAGCATGGTGGTGGTGTTCCCGGCGGTGGGGAACGCTTCGGCGATCACCGAGGCAGACTCGCGCCTGGTGGACTTGGCGTCGATCGAGGCACCCATATCGGTGACGAGGCTCGCTACTTCGCTCCATCCCGCGCCGACCCGCTGGGCGGGGTGGCCATCACGGAAACGTGCCTTCCGGCGTCGTGCTTTCAACAGCAAGATCAGCAGCAGAGGCACGGCGAGAATCGCCAACGGAATCAACGCCACGCCGAGAGCGGCAAGCAACGGTCCCCAGAAGAGCCACGGATTGTTCTTCTTCTCGTCCGCATCCAAAGCGTCCGGCGTGGAATCCGGCGGCAGGTCCGCGGGTTCCTGCGGCGGGGGCGGCGGCTGCAGCACCTGTGGCTTGGGCTTGGACTTGTTCTGCGGGTCAGGCGGGATCGGGACGTTGTCCTTGGGCGGGGTGGGATCGAACGAAACCCAGCCGACGCGGTCGAAGGCCACCTCTACCCAGGCGTGCACATCCTTGCCCGTGATCTTGATGTCGCCGGCGCCGTTTTCAGGGCTCTTGGGATCCGGGTAGAAGCCCATGACAACGCGCGACGGGATGCCCAAATGACGGAGCATGAGGGACATGGACACCGCGTACTGCTCGTCGTCGCCGAGCATCTGCTTGGCGGAGAGCATGTTGCGGATGCGGGCCGCGCTGTGGCCGGGGAGGCTGGGGAGCTGCCCCTCTGCCACAAGCCCGTTGCTGAACGCGCCGCTCTTCTGGAAGTGCGCCTCGATCTGCCGGACGCGGTCGATCGCGGTGGGCGCGTCCGCGGACAACTCGTTCGCCTGTGAGGCGACGATCGGCGGCACTTCCTCGGCTTCGGGCAGCGTGAGCTTGGCGAAGTCATACTGGGTGAGCTGTCCGTGCTCCAGCGTTCCGGGATCGGAGACCTGGACGGTGTAGTTCTCGCCCTTGCCCAGGCCCTTGGTGGTCACCGCGGTGTCGGTGCCGGCATTGAAGTAGAGCCCTGACGCTGCTCCCGAGGTGTCCGCAAAGCTCATTCCTGTAGTGTGGCGGCCACCCGGAACGAAGTAGCCCTGATAGTCCTCAACCGTGATGTCCAACGTGTAGTTGGTGCCTTGCACCGGGCTCCCGGAATCGGCCAGCGTGTTCAGCGACTTCGCGTCGCCGACCTTGCTGAAGTTGCCGGAGCTGTTCGGATCCATGGTGTAGTTCAAGCCGTTGAACGCGTCCAACGCCGCCAACCGCACCCGGGCATCCTTGGGCAGGCCCTTGACGGTGAACAAGGTGGCGTCCTTCTCGTCCTTGACGAAGTTCCTGAAGCTCGCCAACGGGGTGATGTAATCCCTGGGATCGAACGGTGGGACGATAGTGTTGCGCAGCACTTTCCGGTCGTCGCTGGCTGTTACCAGGGGAGAAGCAATGGCCGTCACGCCCACGGCGACGGCGATGACAGCTGCGGCAGTCCCGAGGCGGCGCAGCTGGCCGCGCCGGGCTGTACCGGCGTCGTAATCCGGCCTGTTGGCCGAGACGGTCCTGGTGCTGCGCTGGCGGAGTACCTCACGGCGGAACGTCGCCCAGACAATCGAGATGATCGTCAGGGAAACGCCTCGCTCCACGTTCAGGAAGCCCGAACTGGTACTGAAGGCAATGCCGGTGACGAAGAGGACCAAAACGGGAAGCAACGGCCAATAGGGGCTCTTCATCCGCCACGTCAGGAGTCCGGCCGCCAGGGCCATGAGCAGCGCGCTCAGGAACGGCACAATCAGCGTTCCGTTGGCGGTGCCCACGGGAACACCGACGGTCAGCATGTCCTTCCACGAGAAAACGATGCCCAGCAGCAGCGTCCGCAGGGAATCCAGGGACGGCAGGACGCCCAGCACGGCAGAATCCGGAACCGCCAGCGCGGAACCGAACAGCATGTAGGCACCAAAAGTCGCAGCTGCCGTGATCAGCAGACCAAGGCGCAAATGGGCATTGAGGACGGCGATGCCGAGCCCGAGGACCACCCCGCCGAGTCCTGCGACCAGGAACCGTGCGTCGCCGCCGAAGCTCAGCGTGAATCCGAGGACGCCCAGCAACAGCAGCACCACCAGGGCGCCGCAGTCGACAAAGAAGTGCCACATCGGGCGGTCGTCGGCGAACATGGATGCACCAGCGGCGCGTTTGCGGGCATTGGCCTTCGCGGACTTCTCCGCACGCGGCCGGACGCGGACGTTGGGCGCGGTGCTCATGCTGCCGCCTTTCGAAGAACGATGGCGAGATCGTCGAGGTCGCCAACGGTGAGGACGGTCAGGTCCGCGATATTGGCCCTCGACGGCGCGGCGCCGGGTTGGACGCGGACGGCCAGGCTGCGGACTCCGGGCGGGACCGAGGCCGCGGCCGAACGCAGTTGCGTAGCGGTGACGTGGCTGCCCACCACGAAGAACACCACGGAGGCATTCGGGACGGTATCGGACAAGGTCCGGGCGAGGTCGACGGCGGTCTTGCGCAAGGGTGCGCCGATGATCCGTGTCATGTCGTCCAGCAGGTTACGGCCGGTTTCGCAGCGGAGGGGACCTTTTTGGGTCAGGACATCGAGGTCGCGTTGTTCGCTGATCGCCTGGCGGCCAATGGACCCGGCCACCGAGATGGCCATTTCGAATTCCGCTTCGGAATCGTACTCATCGGTGTTGATGGACAGGGCAATAGCCAGGTGGGCGCGGCGCGTTTCCTCGAACTGGCGGACCATGAGTTTATTGGTACGGGCCGTGGTCTTCCAGTGGATGTGCCTACGGTCATCGCCGGGCACATAGTCACGAAGCGCGTGGAACGAAACGTCGGCACTGGAAAGTTCAGTGGTGGGCATGCCCTCAAGGTCGCGGATGAAGCCGGCCGCTGAACCGCCGAGGGCCACGGTCCGCGGGTGCACGAACAGGTCCACGGGTTCGGTCCAGAGCACGCGCCGGCGCAGCAGGTGGAGCGGGTCGGCGCGCACCGAGCGCACGGGTCCGACGACGATGACGGCACGGCGGGCCGTCGGGATGGTGAACAGGTCCTCATGCACCTGTGCGGGCTTCATGCGGGGCAGGTGGAACACGGCGGCGTTGGCACCCACAGGCAACTCCAGCGCTGCAGGCAGCAACGGGCGTGCCGAGACGTTGGAGACCGCGATGCTTCCCACGGCGTCATCGCCCACCGCCACACGGGTACGGGCCAGGTCCAGCACCACGCAATACGCCGAGCGGCCCACAATAAAGCCGATGGCCAGCAGGAAGAGCAGGAATGCCACCAAAGCCGCTGACTTGGCTTCCTGCCAGCCCCATGCCTGCCCGGCCCACCAGAGCCCGATCGACGCCGCCAGCACCACCCAGCCGAGCAGACTGACGACGGAGAGGATTGGCCACGCGTAGCGCAGCCAAAGGGAACGGAATTTCTCCCACGCCGGGGAAAGGATCTCCCCTGCTGCTCCGGCGGCCTCGGCCCATACGGCCGCGGGGTGCAGTTTCCTGGTGTTAGCGGGCTTTTTCGGGCTGCCCGGGCGTTTGCCCGCGTCGTTGCCGGAACCACGCGCGGCGCGCAGGGCACCGCCAAGCGCTGACGTGGCGCGCTTAAGCGAATCAGCAGCCCGGCTCAGGGGTTTGCTGGAGGACATGTGGGGGCCTTTGTTCGAACTGGTGCGAGGAAGGGAAGTGCTGAGGCTGTGCAGGCTTAAGCCGTGGCGCGTTGCTGCGGGGCAGCGACCTCGGAGAGGACCCGCGCGAGCACGACCTCAGGCGTCGCGCCCGAGAATTCAGCCTCAGGATCCATGACCAGACGGTGGGTCCACACCACGGGTGCAAGTTCCTTGACGTCGTCCGGCAGCACGAAGTTCCGGCCCTGTCCGGCTGCCCACACCTTGGCGGCACGGACCATGGCCAGGGCACCACGCACGGAAACACCGAGCCGGGTTTCGGAAGCGTTGCGGGTTTCCTCACACAGGCGCGAAATGTACTCGAGCACCGCGGTGTCCACGTGGGTTGTCGCCGCAAGGTCCGCCATGTCGGCCACGGCCTGGGTGGTGATCAGGGCTGCCAGGTCCTTCGAGCGGTCCTTCAGGTTGGAGCCGCCCAGCAGCCGCACGGTGGAAGCGTGGTCCGGGTAGCCGATGGAGGTCTTGATCAGGAAACGGTCAAGCTGGGCTTCGGGAAGACGGTAGGTACCGGCTTGCTCGATCGGGTTCTGCGTCGCCAGCACCATGAACGGACGGCCGGCCTCGTAGGTGGTTCCGTCGACGGTGACGCGGGACTCTTCCATGACCTCGAGCAGGGCGGACTGGGTCTTCGGCGAGGCTCGGTTGATTTCATCGGCCAGGACGATGTTGCTGAAGACCGGGCCCTTGTGGAATTCGAACTTCTGCGTCTTCTGGTCGTAGATGGTCACACCGGTGACATCGGAGGGCAGGAGGTCGGGGGTGAACTGGATGCGGTTGTGCGATCCCTGGACCGTGGCGGCCAACGCCCGGGCCAGCGAGGTCTTACCCGTGCCCGGTGCGTCCTCGAAGAGGACGTGGCCCTCGGCCAGCATCGCGGTGAAGGTCAGCCGGATGACGTGTTCCTTGCCCAGGACGGCCTGGCCCACGTTGGCAACGAGCTTCTCGAACGTTTCTGCAAACCACGCGGCCTGCTCGCTTGTCATGGTCATCGGTTGATCCTGTTCCTTGTGTCGGGGTGTTGGGATGAAGTTGTTGCTGGTGCCGGCCGGACGTGGCTAGCACCCGCCGGGCTTGGTTCCGCGCAGATCCACGGTGGTGGACTTTACGAACCAGCCGGGGTGGCTGCCCTGGGTGACGCGGTACCAGGGCGTGCCGTTGTTGTAGATGTCCTTGGTGCAGTTGACGTTCAACCACCCTTCGGAGTTGGAGACCCAGCCAACGCCGCAGCTCGGGCCGCTCGGGTTGTAAGTGTCCGGTCTTCCAGGCTGGCCGGGGCACGTGTTGTTGTGGGCCCTGACCTCGCCTGCCGGAGGCTGCGGCGGTGGCGGCTCGGCACCGCTGCGCGAGGTGTCGCTGCCCACACGTCCTGCCTGTCCCCCGCTGACGGCGCGAACCTGCAGGGTGTGCGTTTCGCTGAAGCCGACAGTCTTGGAGAAACTCCGCTGGTCGGTGTTCTGCCACGCCCCGCCGTCGAGGCTGTACTGGTAGCCGGTAACCGGACGGCCGTTGCCGTTGGGAGCGTTCCAGGTCCAGGACACCGTCTTGTCCCCCACGCCGCTGCTCTTGCTGCCGGTAACGGTCGGAGCGTAGGCAAGGCCGTAGGGATTCACGGTATTCGACGCCGGGCTGCGGTCACCGGGCGTGGGGTTCCGGGAGGAAATGGCCCACACGACCACGGCTGTGTCGGCGCCGTTGGGGGCTGCCACAACTCCGCCACCGGCGGGGATCGCACCGGTGCCCGAGCCGGAGGTCAGGGCGTAGCGGTAGCTGATCTCGTTGGCGTTGGCACCGTTGCGTTCCGCCGCGGAGAGCGGGTTGAACGCGACACGGATCTTGCCGCCGTCGGCGTTGGTCTCCACCAGTGCTGCCGAGGGTGCACCCACCATTCCAGGCTTGCCGGCGGCACGAATGGCGTTGGACTGCTGGCTCACGCCACTGACGCCGGCCTTATTGGTGGCCGAGACCGTGAATGAGTAGTCCGCTTCCGAGTTGTCCACTGTCACGTTCTGGGAGGTAGCTGCCACTGCCTGGGAACCAACCACCGCGCCACCACGGTACGTGGTGAGCGTGTAGCTGGACACGGCGTCGCCATTGTTGTTTGGTGCGGTCCAGCTGACCTGCAACTGGCTCTGATTGCCCACGGACCCGGCGCCCGCGACGGACGGGGCAGCCGGTGTCGCCGGAACTCCGGCAGGAGTCTCCGCGGCCGAGTAGGTACTCCACTCCGACGGTTCCTTGGCGTCGTTGCGGGCCAGGACCCGGACCTTGTAGGCCACACCATTGGTCAGGCCGGTCCACACGTGACTGTTACCCGTCAGGTTCTGGATTTGGGGATTTTGACCTGCCGGGGCAGGCGAAATCTCTAGGTCATAGGACTTGATGGGAGAACCCTTGCTCGCCGGGGGAACCCAGGCGACCGAGAGCTGCTTGTCGCCGAACTTCAACGTGGGAGCCACGGGGGTGTCGGGCTTGACGTCGGGACGGACCTCGGCCGAGACCGGGGAACGCTCGGATTCGTTGATGGCGTTCGTTGCCGTGACGGCGAAGTGGTACTTCACGTTGTTGGTAAGGCCAGTCAGCGTACAGGTGTTGGCGGGGCAATCCTGTTTGAAGCCGTTCTCGCCGTACACCGTGTATTTGGTGATGGGCGAACCACGGTCAGCCGGGGCGTTCCACGTGAGCAATGCCGTTTGGTCGCCCACGCTCTGGGCCAAGGGTGTACTGGGCGCCGCTGGCTTGTCCTTGACGGTCAAACGGATGCGGGCCGTGGCATAGCGGGAGAGCTCGCCCGTCTTGTCCTGCACTGTGTACGCGACAACCATGGTGCCGGTGAAACCACCAGCAGGAGTGACAGTAACGCTGTCACCACCCGGCTCGGCCGTGCCCTGGCCGGTCTCCGTGACGGCCGAAACGATCTTCAACGGCGTGTCCGGGAACGGGTTCGAGTCATTGGCCAGGACGTTGACCGTGACGGGCTTGCCGGACTGCGCGTCCGGCTCGGCGTCGTCGTTTGCCACCGGCTTGGGTCGGTTCGACGCCGAGAGTGAGAGCTTGTAGGTGGCCACGGCTTCAAGCCCGCGGCGATCCTTGGCCTTCACCTGCACCGTGCCCGACTGTCCGATCTGGACGGAATCGTCCGCGGAGGCTTTGAGCGTCTTCCCTTCAATGGAGACTTTGAAGCCTCCGGTGGCTCCACCTGTCAGCTCGTAGTTCATGTTCTGGACATCGTCCGAGTCTGGATCCGAGGTCAGTTTTTCGAGATCCAGGCTCGCGGAATCACCCTTTGGCACGTCCACGTCGCTGCCGAGCAGGACAGGTGGGTTGTTCTTGTTGGGATCGGGCAAAACCTTGGTCCGGATGCTCAAGGTGGACTTCAATCCGTTGGGATCGTCCGGACCGGTTCCGTCAGTGACTTCGAAACTGATCGAGCCAGGACCGACGTACTCGGCTCCGGCAGTGTACTTCAGACCGGTACCACCGTTGGCTACAGGATCTGCTCCGTCGGCGCCAATGAGCTTGATCCGGTCGGTCTGAGTAAGCCGGGGTGAACGGCCGTCGCGGACCTTCACCCATTCGGCGAGGTCGACCGTTACCGACTGGCCCGAAACCAGCTCAATGACCTCGTCCTTGGCAAGGGTGGGAACCTGCTGGCCGATGCCCGGAACCCAGATGATGGCCGTGGACTTCTGGCCATCCACGTCTTCTACGGTGTAGGGAACCAGCTGCGGCTGTTCAGTGAGCTCGACGATCACGTTGCCCTCAGGCCCGGGACGTGCAGTGGTCACCTCCGTGCTGACCTTGAGGTTCTCCCCCACGCCGTCGGGGTCTTCATCGTTCTTGAGCACGGGAACGTCCACGGCGGTTTTCCCGAGCGTCTGGGCCGATGTCACCCGGTCGTCACGGGCAATCGGCGCCTGGAGCGGGATGTCGTTCTTGACCACCACGCGGATGCTGGCCTGTCCCACCGCGTCACGGTCATCGGCCACGGAGTAGCGGACGTTCACGGTGCCTTCTGCTGCCGGCGCCCTCACCAGCACGCGTCCGCTGGTCTTGCTGACGTGGGCGTCCAGGCCGGCATCGGCTTCGAGGCTGTCCGAGAGGATACGGATAATGTCGCCGTCGGGGTCGGAATCGTTGGCGATGGCATCGACGGCGATCTGCCGGCCGGGCCGAACCTTCACTTCGTCATCCACGGGAGCCGGTTTCTGGTTGTTCTCCCCGCGGGGAGCGACGCCGACAGTCACAGTTCCGGTATTGACCGCGCCCTGGCGGTCAATCACCTTGTAGCGGAACGTATCCGTACCCGCGCCGTCACCAGCGGCGACGAAGTCGATGAAGCTGCTCCCCGCCGTCGCCGTTCCCATGGTGGGGGTGCTGTCGATGCCGGTGAGCTGGACGGAATCGCCGTCGGGATCGATGCCGTCCAGCGGAACCGGAATCCGGACGCTGCCCCCGGCCACGACACGTGCGGTCAGGTTCTTCGGTTGGGGCCGCGAGTTCTGGGTGCCTTCGAGCGGAAGGATGTGGATGGTCACCGCGGCCGCGCTCTTCTGGCCCTGCGGATCAACGGCGTTGTAGATGGCACGCACGGTCTTGGGCGTGGGACCTGCGATGAAGCGCAGGGTCTTTTCCGAGATGAACGCCTTTCCGTCTTCCGCGGCGATGTTCTGCGCCAGGACAGGGTCCACGGACAACTCTTCACCCTGTGGATGCGTGTCGTTGTCCAGGACCGGAATGGTGACGACGTCGTTGACACGCACGTTCACTTCGTCCGGTTTCGGTTGCGGAGCTTCCACGACGGCGGGGGCCGGCACCGGGACGACGCCGACCGTTCCGGTGGCTGAGGCGCGGCCATTGGACATGGTGTAGCTGAAGACGAAAGGATCCTTGGAACCGAGCACGTCCGTGACCCGAAGGACGCTGTGGTCGATCACGCTGACGGAAGCGGACGAACCATCCGGAACAGTGACCGATTGCAGTACCAGCACGCCGCCGGAGGGATCGGAGTCATTGGCCAGCGGATCCACCAGGACGCTTCCGCCCACGGGCAGCAGCGCTACGTCATGGACGGCAACGGGCGCCCCTGCATCCTTGCCGGATTCCACATCCACCCGGATGAGTCCCTGGCTGCTTTGCGGGCCGTTGCTGGCGATGTACGTCAAGTAGATCGGCCCGGGTGTGGTGCTCCTGAAGGTGAAGGTACCACCGTCGGTCACAGGACCGAGTTCGGCCGGTCCGGCCGCCTCGACGTGGGCCACGCGCAGTGCGCCGCCGTTGGGGTCGACGTCGTTCTTCAACGGTGCGATGACCAGGTCCTGGCCCACCACGGCTGTCACGTGGTCGGCGTTCACCACCGGCGCCAGGGCGCCCGGGGGCTGCACATTGACCACGATGCGTCCGGTCGTGGTGGCGCGGCCGTCCCACACGGTGATGGTGACGTTCTTCTTGCCCGGCGCGGCCCCGGAATCCTGGTACGTCAGCAGGCCATCGCGGCGCACCTTCACCTGGTCCTGGTCGTTGTCGGTCTTGGCGTCCAGCAGGACCAGATCGTCGCCATCGGGGTCCATCCAGTCGGTCAGGATGTTCTGGCTGACCGACTTTCCCTGTTCCACCACCATGGTGGTGGGCTCGCCGCGTTTGAAGAACGGAGGCTTGTTCTCTTCGGGGGCCACCACGTGGAGGGTGACCTTCCCGCCGGCGGACAGGCTGCGTCCGTCCGCGGCGTTGTAGTCGAAGACTTCCGTTCCCGGTTTGGCATCGGCGGGCACCTTGATCTGGAAGGCGGAGCCGCCGTAAATGTTTTCCAGGGTGCCCAGTTTGGGGCCGTTGGCTCCCACGGACGCGGTGAGGACATCGCCGTCGGGGTCCGAGTCATTGTCCAAGACGCTCAAAATGGAGGTGCGGCCCGGGCGGACACCGAATTCGTCCGGCTTGGTTTCCGGTGGACGGTTTGGCTTGGTGCGGTCCGGCAGGACGTTGATGGTGTTGTTGTCCGCGGACTCCTGGTCCTGGTCATCGGACTGGTTCTTGGGCGGGACAACATCGTCCCAGTTGTTGACCAGCTGCATGTTCTGGTTGACCAACCAGACGCTGCCCGAGTTCACATCGTTGAGCACCACGAGGTCACGGTTGACGCGGAAGACATAGCTCGGAGACGCACTGGCTTTGGGGACGTCATTCTTCTTGTCGTCGGCGTCGTTGTCGCAGTCGCGGAGGTATTTGTTGGCGCCGGCCCAAGCGGCGTGGACGCACTTGCTGACCTGGACGGGGGCCGCGGGGACGCCCTCACCGTCAGTGTTGACCGTTGCGGCAGTGGAACCGTCCAACGGCTGCTTCAGCAGTGCTTTGCGGGTGGCGATGGCCACGTAGCTGCTGTCCTCGCTGGTCTGCTGGAGTTTTGCTTCGCGGGCATCCTGCAGCTGCAGCCTGCGGCCACCAGGAAGGAACAGGTTGCCGGAGGCCGCGTCCAGGACCACAGGCTTGTCCCCCACCACGGAAAGCTGGAGATCACCCGCGCCCTTGAGCTCGTCAACCTTGGTGACCTCGTAATTGGTGCGCTGGCCATCAGCGTCAACGGTGATGACCGAGATTTCGCCCTTGCCGGGGTCTGCCGTGTAGATGCGGTTGTCCGTGCCGACCGCTGAGACCAATCCCTGGTCCCCGGTCAAAACGGGTTCAGTTCCCTCCTCATCAAAGCCGTTGACAGTCGAGGGAGAAAGCGCCCACACCTTTCCCCGGGCGGGGTCCGTCACGGAGAGGACGGTGGAACCGTAGCTCACTTGTGACGACGACGGGAGCTGCTTGTCGCCACCGAGCTTCAGGTTCGCCGCAGAGACCTGGTTGATGGTCGAGCCGGACTCGTCATCGACGAAGACGTTGCCCTCGTGCTGCAGGACATCGAACGTGGTGGTGGCAGGCGTCACCGCGCCATCAAGGACACGGGAGGGATAGTTCAACCGACCGACGGCGTTCTTGGTTTTGCTCACAACCCACACACCGCCGTCGTTCAAGTCCACCTCCGTGGTCTTGAAACCCGGGTACAACACAGCCCCCGCGATCAGCACAGCGCCAGCCGCAGTCGCAGCGGTGCCCGTGATGATTCTCTTGTTTTGACGCTTTTTCAGCCCCAGCTTGCCGAAGAAAGTTGTCACAGCCCCAGAATTCCCTTTGTTTTAAGCCGCCCCCACGTGGCTTCCAAGCCGACCGGCATGTGCCGGCGGCCGTACAATCCGCAGTACCCCCGAACGGCGGCGGAATTTTCAGTCCCTAAGACTATCCCACGCGCCCCACGGCCAGCCAAGGAAAACCGCGAGCGGGCTCTCCATTGGCTATGGCAGCCTACAGTGCTGCCGCCGTGGGAGGCGATGGGGACAACTTCCCCGCACCGCGCAGCTGATGGCCTCAGCATTGCGGAATCTGGTGGGGTCCGGGATCGCCCAGGGTGGTGTTGCCCTGCGCGATGTAGCGGCCTGCGTTCGGCCCACTGGTCAGGCGGTACCAGGCCGCGTAGTTCAGGTACGGGGTACTGCGGTTGATGTAGCAGTTGACCGTGAAGGAACCGTTTGACTCGTACTGCCACGGAGTACCGTAGACCACGCCGTCACAGCGGTGGCCCGGTGTGTTCGGGTCCCAGGACGTCTGTCCCGATGCCGCTGTGTCCGTACAGGTACGGAAACTTCCGGCCGGAAGCGTAGCGTCCCACGACGTCTTCTGCGGTCCACTTTGGGCACTTGCAGAAGCAACCGGCCCACCCTGGCCCACCGAGTTGAACGTTTGGACTTCAATGGTGCGTGTCTGGTTGTAACCGCCGGTGTTCACCACCCGGCTGCCGGAGGCCGATTCGTTGATCCAGCCGGTGTCCGTTCCGCCGCCCGTGATCCTGATCTTCGTGGTGGCAACGTCGTTGCCGGCCGTGGAAGGTGAGGACCAGTTCAAGGTCAGGGTGGTCTGGTTCTGGCCACCGTTGGCGCCGGAGGCCGACGGCGTACCCGGGGAACCGTACGGTGTGGTGGTAGCCGGGGCGCTGGGATTCGAACTGGGTGCCACTGTAGATACAGCGTTGACAGTGATAGTGGTGGCCTGCCCATTGGTGAAGCCACTGACCGTTTGCCCGGGGCTGATGGGACCTGATTGTCCGGTACTTGCGACGTAGCGGTAGCTCACTTCACTTTGGGCGGATCCGTTGCGCTGCGTTTGGTCAAGGGCTGTGAAATTGATGGTCACAGCCCGACCGGCTCCCCCGGTATTGGCGGGTGTCGCTGAGACGTTGTTAACCTGGCCCAGCATGCCGGTGGCACGCCGTGGCGCCGAGGGTGCACTGACGCTGCCCTTTCCGGCTTTGTTCTCCGCTTGCACCGTGAATGTGTAGCCTTTTTCGTCATTCTGCGCGGTGAAAACTGCGGAGCGAACGTTGCCGGGGATCGTCTGCGTCTGGGGCACTCCGTTACCGCCGTTCATGGTGACGTAGTACGCCTTGATCGGATCACCGTTGGTGTCCGGCTCGGTCCAGTCGGCACGGAGTTGGTTCTGGGTCCCCACGGACTGCACCACGGCGGTGGTGGGTGCAGCGGGGGCACCGGGAAGGCCGGCAGGGTTGTCCTCAATGGAGTACATGCCCCAGTCCGAGGGGCCGAGGTCATTCACTGCCTGGGCCCGTACCTTGTACTTCACGCCGTTGGTGAGACCGGGCCAGGTGTAGCTGAGGCCTGTGACCTCGTTTTTCACGGCAATGCCGTTGGCAGGAGGCGGCGAGATTTCCAGGTTGTAGTGCTTTACCGGGGACCCCTCCGTCCTGGCAGGAGTCCAGGTGATGGCCATGTTCTTATCGCCCGCCTTGACGGCGGGGGCATCGGGCGGTGACGGCTTCTCATCCGGCTTGATCTCGTTGGAAGCCGCAGATGCCGGCGAATCGCCCACCTCATTCGTGGCGAACACGGTGAACACGTATTTCACGTTGTTGGTCAACCCGGACAGGGTGCAGGTGGTGGTGGGGCACACCTGCTCGAAGCCTGCCGCTTTCACCGTGTACTTGGTGATGGCTGCGCCATTGTCCGACGGCGGTGTCCACTTCAGCACAGCGGTCCGGCTCCGTACGTCCGTGGCAACCGGTGCCGACGGAGCGTCAGGCTTATCCCGCACCGTAATACGGACACGGCCCGTGGCCTGCCTTGAGGGGTCCTTGGTCTTATCCAGCACGGTGTAGCGGACCACCATCACACCCTTGAAACCGTCGGCCGGGGTGACGGTGATCGAGTCACCGGAGACCGTCGGCTGACCGGCGGCAGATCCTGTTTCCACAGCAGCGTTTTCGATGGTCAACGGCGCATCGTTGAAGGGGTTGAAGTCATTGGAGAGGACATTGACGGTTTCCGGGCGGCCTGCGTTGGCTTTGTCCACGGAGTCGTCGTTCGCCACCGGGCGCGGCCGGTTGGAGGAGACCACGGTGGCGGTCACGATTGCCCGTACGGCGTCGGAACGGCCGTCGGTGACCTTGAGCGGGAAAGTACCCACGGCACCGGGATTGAGGGAAAGATCGGGGCTGATCTTGAGGACGGAGCCTTCAACTTTGGCCTGGAAACCAGTTGGTTGTTCCCCGTCGAGGTCAAACTTGAGGTTGCCTTGGTCGCGCTCGTCCACGTCCTTGGCCAAGTTGGCCAACTCAACGTCGGTGGTCTCCCCCTTGGGTGCCTCTACCGAAGCGCCACTGAAGGTGGGCGGGTGGTTGGCGTTGGGGTCCGGGATCACCTTGGTCATGATGGTCAGCGTGGATTTCAGCCCTTGGGAATCATCCGGACCGGAACCGTCGGTGACCTCAAAGGTGATGGAACCAGGACCGACGTAATCGGCTTGCGCAGCATAGCGCAACGCGTTTCCATCGCCGGCGATGACGTTGGTGGGATCTCCACCCTGCACACGGATCTTGTCTGCCACGGTAATGCGTGCCTGCCGGCCATCCCGGACGCGGACATACTCCTGCAGTGACAAGGTGACGTCCTTGCCGGACATGACCTCCACCGGGTCCGTCTTGGCCAAAGTCGGGTATTGGAGGCCCTGGCCCGGAATCCACATCACCGCAGTCGCGGACTGACCATCGATGTCAGTGACGGTGTACGGAATCAGCTGATCCTGCGGACCGAGGGTCACCACCACGTTGCCCGAGGTACCGACGCGTGCATTCGGGTTCGCGTCCGGCAACGTGATCGTGAGGTCTTCAGCCACGCCGTCGGGATCAGAGTCGTTCTTCAGGACCGGAACGTCGACAGCTGTCTTGCCCAGCGTCTCAGCCAGCGTGACGTGGTCGTCCACGGCAATCGGCACGTGGAGGGGCGCCGTCGGGCTTGTCTGAACCCGGACCACGGCGCTGGCTTCGGCCTTCTTGTCGTCCTGGATCCGGTAACTGATGCTCTCGACACCGGCCGCACCGGGTGCGGTCAGCAGGACCTTGCCGGAGGCAGCCTCGACCTGCAGGCCGGGGTTGGCTTCAAAGGAATTGACCAGGGCGATGGGGTCGCCGTCCGGATCGGAGTCGTTCTTCAAGGCGTCCACCGCGATGCGGCGGCCCGGCCGGACATCGACGGCGTCGTCGACGGCGATCGGCTTTTGGTTGTTTGCCTCTGCCGGAGCGATGCCCACAATCACGGTTCCCGTGTTTTCGGCGCCAATGCGGTCCCGGACCCGGTAGCTGAAGGTATCCGTTCCAGCAGACTTTCCCCCGGCCGTGAACTCAATGTAGCCGTCCCGCACCACTGCAGTGCCCATGGCCGGCGCCTTGTCCACGCCGATGAGCTGCACGGAGTCGCCGTCGGCATCGATGCCATCCAACGGAACCGGGATCTTGACGGTCATGCCCGCCACAACCCGGGCCGTCAGGTTACGAGGCTCGGGCCGGGTGTTGGTGGCGTCGTCACGTGCGCGGATGCGGATGGTCACCTGCTGCGAATCGGTCTGTCCCGAGGAGTTGCTGACCTTGTAGATCGCATACACCGTCTTGGGAACCTCGCCCGCGATGAAGCGCAGGTAGTTGCCCGCGATGAACATCCTTCCGTCGGCGGCGTCGGGCTGCTGGGCCAGGACGGGATCGAGCTTCAGTTCGCCACCGTTGGGATCGGAGTCGTTTGCCAGCACGGGGATGGTGACCACGTCGCCCACCCGCACTGACACTTCGTCGGGCTTGGCTTGCGGCGCCTGGAGTTTGCTGGGGGCCGGGACCACTTGCACGGAAATGTCACCTGTGGCCGAGGCCTTGCCATTGGAAATGGTGTACTTCAAGGACAGCTGGCCCGTGGCATGGATGTCGGTGATCTTGACGACCGAGTGGTCAAGGACCGCCACCGAGACAGGAAGTCCGTCGGCTGCCGTCACGGATTGGACCACCAGCACGCCGCCGGCGGGGTCGGAGTCATTGCCCAGCACGTCCACCACTGTGCTGCCACCGCTGGGCAGAAGCGCTATGTCCCGGACCGCGACAGGAGCGCCATCGTTGCTGCCGGACACGACGTCGACGCGCACCAACTGCTGGGCACTCGCCGGACCGTTGGTGACCATGTAGGTCACGTAGTGCGGGCCGACGCTGGTGGAGTTGAACGTGAACGTCTGCTGGTCCGGGCCGATCACTGCCGTAGCTTGCTCGTCCGGCTGTGCTTGGGCAAGACGCAGGGTGCCGCCCTGGGGGTCGGAGTCGTTCTTCAGCGGAGCGATCACCGTGTCCTGGCCGGCGACCGCCACCACGTGGTCGGCGTTGGCGATGGGCGGCAGGGCTCCCGGAGCCCGGACATCGACGCTGATCCGTCCTTCGGTGCTCAGCGTGCCGTCGGAGACCGTAACGGAGATGGTTTTCTTTCCGGGGCCCGCGCCGGAGTCCTGGAACGTCAACAGTCCATCGGGCCGGATCCGGACCTGGTCCGCGGGATCGCTGCTGCTGGCTGCCACGGCGAAGAGGTCGTCGCCGTCGGGGTCGATCCAGTCAGTGAGGATGTACTGGTTGGCGATTTTGCCGGTCTGCACCACCAGGGCGTTGTTCCTGTTGGGTTTTTGTTGGGGAGCGGCATTTTCACCCGGCGGAACGATCCTGAGGTCCACGTTCGTCGAAGCAGTACCGCCGCGGCCGTCATCTACGGAGTACTTGAACGATTCCGATCCGGACTGACCGGGAGGAACAGTGATCTGGAAGCCCGTCCCGCCGTAAACGGGAGCCAGCGCCCCGGACTTCAGGGCTTGGTCGGCAGAAACGGTCAGGACGTCGCCGTCGGAGTCGGCGTCGTTGTCCAACACGGGCAGGAGGGTCGTCTTGCCCGCGCGCACGCCGTAAGCGTCCGGTTTCGCGACCGGCGGAGTGTTCGGTTTGCTGCGGTCCGGGAGGACCGTCTGCTGGACTTCATCGGCGGAGTCCTTGTCGGCGTCGTCCGATGTTTGCTCCGGCGGGATGACGTCGTCCCAGTTGTTGACCAGCTGCATGTTCTGGTTGACCATCCAGACGTTGCCGGAGTTGACGTCGTTGAGGACCACGAGATCGCGGTTGACCCGGAAAACGTACGACGGCGACGCACTCGCCTTGGGCACGTCGGCGCGGCGGCTGTCAGCCTGGTTGGTACATTCGCGGAGGTACTTGTTGGCCCCGGACCACGCCCCGTACGTGCAACTGCCCAAGTGGACAGGCGCGGCAGGAACACCTTGGCCCTCGGCGGAGATGGTCTTGGCTGTGCTTCCATCGAGGGGCTGGAGCAAGAGTGCCTTGGTGGTGGCAATTGCCACGAAATCCGCAGCGGGTCCACTTTGCTGCAGCTTGGCGTCCCGGGCATCGTCCAGATGAACGCTCGCTCCGCCGGGCAGGACGATGTTGCCCGTGGCCTCGTTGAGGACCACTGCTTTGTCCCCCACCGCCGTCAGCTGCAGGTCGCCGGATGCCTTCAGGGCGTCATCCTTGCGGACCTGCGAGTCCACGGACTGGCCGTTGGCATCGACCTTGGTGTCCGTCAGGCTCCCGGTTTCGGGGTCCACGGTGTGGATGGTGTCGTCCACGCCAACCACCGAAACGATGCCGGTGGACTGCTCCAGTACGGGTTCGGATTCGTCGCTGAACCCGCCCACTGATCCTGCCGTGAGTGCCCAGACTTTGCCTTTGGAAGTGTCAGTGACTGCCAGAACCCGGTTGCCGAAGCTGACCTCGGCCGATCCGGGAAGCTTTTGGTCGCCCCCGAGGCGCATGTTGGCTGCACTGACCGGGTTAATGGTGGCGCCGTCGGCATCGTCGATGAAGACGTCGCTGGCCTGCTGCAGGATGTCGAAGTCCTTGCTCGCCGGGGTAACGGCGCCGTCCAGGGACTTGGACGGATAGTTGAGCCGGCCGGCCGCACCCTTGGACTTGCTGACCACCCAGACGCCGCCGTCATTGAGGTCCACTTCGGTGGTTTTAAACCCTGGGTAGAGGATCGCGCCGGTCACCAGGACCGCGGCGGCGGCTGTGAAAGCGGTGGCCGTGATGATCTTCCGCCGACGAATCTTGACACGGCGATTCCCGGACCCATCGGTCAGAGCCATCCACATTCCCCACTAATAGGCAGCCAGCACCGAACTCCGGCCATCACGACACAAACAAGCTAAGAGTACCGGGTTAATCCATCGATTAGCCAAGGCCGCGCAACATGAAGCAGGACGCGCGCAACACTAAGGGAGGTGGGCTTTCCGGGGCGTTGGGTAGGCCTTAGTCCAGCACCAGGCCCTTGCCCCGGCCCCGGGCCAGCATGACCGGGTGGATCTCGCCGAAGCCGCGCACGTTCTCCGACTTCTGCGGCACCAGCACGAAACGGTCGTCCTGCCCCAGGGCCGCAGCGGTCATGGCATCGACCAGGACCGTGCCCGGCTGGGCCAGCGTTGTGAGGCGGGCGGCCAGATTCACCGTGGGTCCGTAAATGTCGCCAAGACGCGAAAGGATGCGCCCCCACACCATGGACACGCGGCACTGGGGCAGGATCTCGTCTTCAGTGAAGGCCTGTGCCAATGCGAGGGAAATCTCGGCCCCGGCAGCCGGGGTCTCGGCAATGTACAGCACTTCATCGCCCACGGTCTTAACCAATCGACCACCGCCAACGGAGATGATTTCGGCACACTTGTTCTCGAAGCGCTGCACCAGCTGGGCCAGCGTTTTTTCATTCATGCGCCGCGAAAGGCTGGTGTACGAGACGAGGTCGGCAAAACCGACGGCGCGCGCCAAGGGCAACGGAGAATCGTCCTCGTCACCCTCACGGCCTTCTTCGCTGGCCTGGAGCCCTGCTTCGGCACGCACGGCCAACCGTTGTATGCCGGCATTGAGCTGTCTGCGGTAGGAGTAGACGAGGATCTCTTCGAGGGAATCCACCAGGGAGGGCAAGCGGCCCACCAACTGTTTGCGGGCCACGGCGTCCGGAATGCCCTGCTCAGAGACCATGTCTTCTACCAGAGCCTCGATCTGCCAGACCACCATGCGGTCCGTCATCTGGCCAATGGAACGGGTCACGGAGATGGCGGCTTCTTCGGTCAGCAGACCCGCCCGCACCAGGTCCAGGATGCGGGACAGCGCTGCTTGGTCGCGTTCGGTGAACGCCACGTCCTCATCGTTGAAGTTCGGGAAACCCAGTGCCCGCCACACCTTGCGGGCGGACAGGATGGACACGCCCGCGCCGGCAGCCACCTCACGTCGCCGAAGCTTGCGTTCGCCGCCCAGCAGTTTCGATTCCAAGGCTTTGATGGCGAGCCGCTCCGCCGACATCACGCCAGTCGGAGGACCCGTCGGCACGCTCGTCCGGACGGGGCCCGGCTCGGCGTCGTCGTCCTCTGGAGTGTCCGCTGCGGCGTCCGAAGGTTCGGGTGCTGCGTCGAACTCCTGGTCCAGGTCCTCGCCGGACTGCTGATCCTCAACGCTCATCCCATCCACCTTCTCTCAATTCCCACGGCAATTCTTCATAGTCGTCCAGCACTTCGCCCTCAAAAGGCTCACCTTGCGGGAGTTCGTCCATCGCGTCAAGAATGAAACCCCTGAATTTGCCTGCCTCAGGGACATCGGTCAGCAACGCTGCTCCGGAGTGCCCGGTATCCAAGGATATATTCCCTGAGTGCAATGACCGTTGGATCAGGCTTTGGTGGACTCCCACATTGCGGATGGACGCCAGGGATACCTGCCAATCGTTGCGCCGGAACATTCCGTATCTGGCAAGTATGCGCCGGCTGGTCAGGATGTAGCGGATGGACCGCCACTTCAGGACGCGCTTGAGGCTGTACGCCGCCAGGAACCACACCGCCAGCAGAACACACGCACCCAAGAGCCAAGGCGTCCACTCGGACGAAACAAAAGGAATGAGGCGCTGCGGGTTGCCTTTGACGATCCATGCGCACGCATACGCAGCGACGGCAGGAACAACGATGCAGGCCAGCACGGGAAAGAAGAGGGAGCGGGCCTGTTGACGCGTGATGGTGATGACCTGCTCCCCCGGAAGCAACTCTTTACGCATAACCGCTTTCTGTGGCGCGCAGGTGCACCACATCGCCGGCAGTGATGACATGTTCCCGGCCACCATGGTCAACCACCAGCAAGGAACCGTGCTCGTCCAGGCGGGAGGCGTGCCCCACCAGTTCAAGATCGCCGGGCAGGTGCGCCCGGACTTCCCGCCCCAGGGTGACCATGGCCGATTCAACCCGTTTGTGCAGCGAGGCTCCGCCGGCCAAACCCGCGGCAGGGTCTCCTTCGGAGTTGCAGAAACTGCGGTACAACCGGGCAAAACGCGAAAGGTAGCTTTTCAGCAGTGCGGTGCGGTCCGTCGTCGTGGCCCCTTCGACGGCGAGGGACGTCGCCGTCGGAACCGGCAGCTCGTCCTCGGCGAGGGAGACGTTAAGGCCGACACCCAGGACCACTGCCGGCACGGAGCCGTCCCCGAGGGGCGTCATCTGGGCAAGGATGCCTGCAACCTTCCGGCCCTTGACCAGGACATCATTGGGCCACTTGATCTCGGCAGTCACTCCGGCCGTTTCCTGCAACGCTTCGCGCAAGGCGACTGCTGCCAGCAGTGACAACCACGAGTAGCTCTGGGTGGGAACCGGCATGCCCTGGGATGTGACGGGCCGCAGCACGATGGAGACCGATACCGCCGACCGTTCGGGCGCTTCCCAGTGCCGGTCCAGGCGTCCGCGCGCCGCCGTCTGGTGCTCGGCCGTCAGTACGGCGAGATCGCCCCACTTTTTCGGCTCAACGGTCACTGCACGGATGAGGTCCGCATTGGTGGAGCCGGTCGAGTCGACGATTTCTAGCTGCGGGATGCCGGTAGCGGACAGGAAGTCCGCTTGCTGCAACGCTTCGCGATCCAGGGCGGGCCGTTCCGTGCCTCCGGAGGGTACGTGCGGTTCGCTGCTGTTGGGCTGTTCGGCATCCATAGCTGAATCCTATCCAGTTGCGCCGTCCGGGAAGGCCCGCTGCCCTGAAAAGAACCCGTTAATAGGCTTAGAGGAAGATGTCCGGCACCAAGCGGTCTTCCGGAGCACCCAGGCTGTAGGGGGCGAAATCAGTGACGCCGGCCGCGCGCAGGACTTCTTCATCGGTGTAGAAGTTCCCTGTGGCCCCTGAACCCGTCAACACTGCATGGGCCGCGTCGGCCATGATTTCCGGTCCGCGGGCGGCCTGGACCATCTGCCGGCCACCTGGCATGTTCCGGATCGCAGCGGTGTCGATCAAGGTACACGGCCACAGCGAGTTGACCGACACGCCGTCGTCTTTCAACTCTTCGGCGAGTCCCAGGGTAGTCAGGCTCATCCCGTACTTGGCCATGGTGTAGGCCAAGTGCATGCCCGCCCATTTGGGGTCAAGGTTCAGCGGCGGGGAGAGCGTCAGGATGTGACCGTTCCCTGACTCCCGGAGCGCCGGCAATGACAGCTTCGACAACAGGAAGGTGCCGCGGACGTTGATGTCCTGCATGAGGTCGTAGCGCTTCATGTCTACGGCGTCGGTGCCGGACAGGTCGATGGCCGAGGCGTTGTTGACCACGACGTCGATGCCCCCGAAACGCTCGACGGCGGCGGCAACCGCGGCGGCGACGTCGTCATCGTTGCGGACGTCCCCGACCAGCGGGAGGGCCTGCCCGCCTGCGGCGACCAGCTGTTCTGCCGCAGTGAAGACGGTCCCCTCGAGTTTCGGGTGCGGATCTCCGGTCTTGGCCATGAGGACAATGTTGGCGCCATCGCGTGCGGCGCGGGTGGCGATGGCCAGGCCGATGCCGCGGCTGCCGCCTGACATCAGGATGGTCCTGCCTTTGAGCGAACCCTTGGCGACGTAGGGGCTGCCGCTTTGGGAAAGTGTGCTGGAAGCATCGTTGCTTGAAGTCATGGGGACACTCTAACCCAACTATGTTACTCACGGGTAACATAGTGGTCGATTTGGCTACGCCGCGGAAAATTGTAGGGTTTCTACAGCGGTTCGCGGCAAACGCGTCACTAGACTGGCCTGCGGGGCCTGTTCTTTGTACGGAAGCTACTTAAGTCAGCTACTTGTCCGCACTCAGGACTGCGCCAGCGAATATCAGCTACAGAGCCGGAGACACTTGATGAGCCACGATCTGACAACGACAGCGGGAAAGATTGCCGACTTCCGCGACCGCCAGGCACGGGCAGAGCAGCCTTCCGGCCCGGAAGCGATCGAAAAGCAGCACGCACGCGGAAAGAACACCGCCCGTGAGCGCATCGACCTCCTGGTCGACCCCGATTCGTTTGTCGAGTTCGACGCCCTCGCCGTCCACCGTTCCACCGCTTTCGGCATGGAAAAGAAGAAGCCCCTGGGCGATGGCGTAGTCTCCGGATACGGCACCGTGGACGGCCGCCTGGTTGCCATCTACAGCCAGGACTTCAGCGTCTACGGCGGCTCCCTGAGCCAGGTCAACGGCGAAAAGATCGTCAAGGTCCAGGAATTCGCCCTCCGTAACGGCTGCCCGGTTGTCGGCATCAACGACGGCGGCGGCGCACGAATCCAGGAAGGCGTCGCCTCCTTGGCCATGTTCGCGGACATCTTCCGCAACAATGTCCACGCCTCCGGCGTGGTCCCGCAGA